>JBMFOK010000003.1:0-159122 GCA_049969655.1 Bryobacteraceae bacterium | reverse complement strand
CAGCCGCGCCAGGACGAATGCGCCGGGTCAGGCCGTCCGCCTCAGGCGGAGCAGAAGCAGTGCGGAAGTGGCTTCCAGAACGACGGCCACGGCGGCGAGAGCGAAGAGCGAAATGTCGTAGAGCAACCCGAGCGCGGCGCTCCCGAGGAACCATGCCGTGCCGAAGACCGCATGAAAGATTCCGTAGGCCGTGGCACGCCGCTCGTGAGAACTGAGCCGGACTACGGCAGCGCGAAGGACGGATTCCTGCGCACCCATGGCCACGCCCCAAAGGATCATGCCGGTCCAGAGGCCGGCGCGGCCGCCGAGGAACGCCAGAGGCGCCGAGGCGAGGGCGAATAGCGGCGCGGCCGCCGACACGGCAGGACCGAAGCGGTCAAAGATCCGGCCCAGGGCGAGCGCGGCCAGCGCGTCGACGCCCATGGCCACGGCATAGAGCACCGGGATGACGGCCTCGCCGAGCAGATGCGTCCTGCCCGCATGGTAGGCAACAAGCGGAAAATCGGCAAAGCCGGCGGCGCACAGCGCGGCCCCGGTTACAAACAACCAATAGGAGCGTCCGTGGCCCTGGGCTGTCAGCGGCGCGAAACGCGGCTCGAGGTCCTGGGGTCGTGGAAACGCGAGGCGCGCTGCCGCAAGCACCGCCAGCGCGATCAACGCCGGCACGAGCAGCAGGGCAAAGCTCTCGCGGAAGCTGCCGCGCCAGGCGAGGATTCCAGCCACCAGCAGCGGCCCCAGAATCGCGCCGATCTGGTCCATCGCCTCGTGGAGCCCGAAGGCCCATCCCGCGCCCACCTGGCGCGTGGCGAAGGACAGCATCGCATCGCGGGGCGGATTCCTCAGCGCCTTGCCGACGCGCTCGACCATCAGCAGCACCGCTGCCATCTCCCACCGCCCGGCGAGAGCCAGCGCGGGCACGGCCAGAAGGTTCACCGCATAGCCCGTGATCGTCAACAGCCAGTACCGCCGGGTGCGGTCCGTAACAAGGCCGGCCACCAGCCGGAGCGCATAGCCGGCAAATTCGCCGAATCCCGCCACCAGGCCCACCACGGCGCCCGTGGCGCCCAACGTGGCCAGAAAGGGGCCCGCAATGCTGCGGGCCCCCTCGTAGGTCATGTCGGCGAACAGGCTCACCAGCCCAAGCAGGACCACGAAGCGGAGAGCCCTATGCCCCGCCCCGCTCTCTGAAGCTTTGTGGCCGTTGCTCATGACCGCAGGATCGCGCGCCGGGCCCCTCCCCTGCGACGACATTCACCGCGCTGGCACGATCCGCGCCGCCCAGCCGCCTCCCGGGGCGAGCTTCACCTTCAGCAGGGTCTGCCGGTTGACGCGGCTCTTTTTCATGCGGTAGTCGTGGCCGGCGCGTTCGGCGTTGACGCCGTCTTCATAAGAGGTCATGGCGAAGTTGCCCTCAGGGAGGAAGGCAAAGCGCAGTTCCAGCTCGCGCCCTGTCCAGTTCGTCATGGCGCCTACGTACCACTCGTTTCCATGACGGCGCGCCACGGCGACGTACTCGCCGATTTTGGCATCCAGCACCACCGTGTCGTCCCAGACGCTGGGAACAGGCGCGAGAAACTCCATCGTTTCTGGCTCGCGCAGATAGTTGGACGGGCTGTCGGCGAGCATCTGGAGCGGGCTCTCATAGACGACGTACATCGCCAGTTGATGACACCGCGTACCGCTTGACATCGGCGACTGGAAAATCGGGGCGAAGTTGCCCCGCGCGGCGTTGTGCATCGCGCCGGGCGTGAAATCCATCGGCCCGAGCACCATGCGCGTGAAGGGGAGCATCACCGTGTGCGGGGGCTCGATTTCGCGGCTCCACTTGCTCCACTCCAGGCCCTTGACGCCTTCGGTGCTGATGATGTTGGGCCAGGTGCGTGTCATCATCGCCGTGCGCTGGACGCCGTGGAAATCCACCAGCATCTTCCTCTTCGCCGCTTCGCGGGCGAGGTCATGGTAGAAGCGGACCAGCTTCTGGTCGTCGCGCTGCATGAAGTCCACCTTGATCCCCTTCACGCCCCATCGGGCGAACTGGTCGAGCGCCGGCTGCAACTGGTCGGCCAGCGTCTTCCAGACGACCCAGAGAATTACGCCGACGTTTTTCTGGCGCGCGTAGGAGGTGATCTCTTCCATGTTGACGTCCGAAACCACCTCAAGAACATTGCCCAGCCTGTACCAGCCCTCGTCGAGAATGATGTATTCGAGGCCGTATTTTGCGGCAAAATCGATAAAGTATTTATACGTCGCCGTGTTCACGCCGGAACGGAAATCAACGCCATAAACGTTCAGCGCATTCCACCAGTCCCAGGCGACTTTTCCAGGACGGATCCAGCCGGCATCGGGAATCTGCGTGGGCTTCTGGAGCAGCCACACCAGCGGATTGGTGATCAGGTCGCCGTCCTTTTCCGCAATGGCGAGCACGCGCCAGGGGAACGCCCGCGATCCCCGCGTTTCAGCAATGTAAGGCGCGCTTTCGACGACGCGAAAGTCGCGGTCCTTCTGGAGCTCCTCCTTCAACGGATAAGGCGGAAAAACGGCTTCCAGGGCAGACGATCCGGTGGTGCGGAACCACAGTCCGGGGTAGTCTTCGATGTCGGATTCGGCCAGCGCCACCTTGACGTCTCCAGCATCGACGACAACCGGCAGCGAGGCGAGCGTTCCCGCCTTGAGCCCGCTCAATCTGTGCCGGGTATAGCTCCGCTCATTGTGCGAAAAGAAACTCTCTTCGCCGGGATAATATACGGTAAAATCCTGGGGGAAATGGAAAGTGGCTTCTTCCTTTTCGACTCTGACATTTTCTGCCGGCAGCGACGTCTCGAGCCGGTAGGCAGCGCCCTCGTTGTAGGCGCGGAACGTGGCGGCGATTCCGCCTTCGCCTTCCAGGCGCAGTTCATTGTAACGCTCGCGGATGCGCGCAAACTTCTGCCGGACCTGCGGTTCCAGCACGGCATCCTGGGAGCGTTCTTTGGCGCTTCGCACGCGAAACGGTGCACCAAGGCGGGTTCCGTCCACGGTGATTGAGGCGGTGGAATTCTTGAGGACTTCTCGGCCGCGGACCAGCACGTCCCAGGCGAGGCGTTCGCCGGCACGGATCCGCAGCTCAATGCGCCCGTCGGGGGAGCGCAGCGAGTAGCTCTGCTGCGCCAACATGGGCAACGCCATCAGGGCAGCGATCGACAGGGTACGGAAAAATCCGGTTCGCATGATGAGTCTCTCTCGTCGGCCGCCAACAGGCGGACGATGCAATTCTACCGCTCCCCACGCACCCGCCGGAAATGGGGTCAGACACCCAATAGACCTTTTTGGGCGCGCCTGACCGGCATTTCAAATGGGGTCAGACACCCAACGACCCATTTTTATCTTCGTTACGCCTCAAAACCTGCGCATCCGGGAGTTTTCGAGATGGTGTCAGACACCAATTGAATGGGGCCGGTGGTGTCTGACCCCATTCCCTTCTCGACGAATCTGTCCTATTCTGTGGTCGCGAGATCCTGGCCGCCGGCCGGCCTCCGGCCCGGACAACCGGCGGCCGTCCGGGGCCGGCTCGGAGACGAAGCTCCGGCACGGGGAGACGGCCGCCAATACGATCCTTGGGAGGCAAACCATGCCTGGCGACCGGTATGAACTTCGAATTCCCCTGCGGCGCCTGCTCACCGGAATGCTGCTCACGGTGATCCCGATCTGCGCCATCGGCCTCATCGTGGTCAGCCGCGCCGGGCAGTCGCTCGACCGTCATTGGGGCCAGTACTTCCGCACCATTGCCCAGTTCACGGCAAGCGATGTGGCCATGTTTTTCCACGATCGGATCCTGGCCGTCGGCACGCTCGCCGCGGATCCTCTCCTCGTGGAGACTGTCAGACAGGCCAACGCCCGCTACGCCGGCCTGTCGGAACAGGCCATCAGCGACCGCATCAGCCAGATCGAGCGCGAGTGGAACACCCCCAGGGGCGAACTCCATGCCCGCCCCATTCTTTCCAACGCCGCCTCGCGCCTGCTGGTGCGCTGGCGCGACCGGGACCGCCGCTTCCTCCGGCTCACCCTCACCGACAGGCAGGGCGCCGTCGTTGCCGCCACTCACAAAACGCTTGATTATTATCAGGCCGACGAGGACTTCTGGCAGGCCATCTACGCTCAGGGCCGCGGCGCCGTCAACATCACCGACATCCTCTACGACGACGTGACCAAGTCTCACTATGTCGGCCTCGGCGTGCCGGTGATGGACGAGGAGACCAACACATTCATCGGCGCCCTCGACGCCCTCATCGAAGTTTCCAGCATCTTTCCCCTGCTGCACCGTCTCGATCTCGGGCCCACCTCGCGAATGCTGCTCGTCAAGGCCGACGGCACAGTGATCTACGGCCCCAACATTACGCTGTCGATGAACGTGAAGTCGCCCGAGTTCACCGCCGCGCAGGAATCCATGGCTGCCGGCCCGTCGCGCTGGCCCGGCTATGTGATCGCCCCGCTGCCTGGCGGCGAACAGACCATCATCGGCTACGCCAGTCCCGGCCTTCAGGAGTCATTCCCCAACCTCAACTGGACGGTCCTCGTCGCCCAGAGCACCCGGGAGGCGTTCGCCCCCACACGGGGCGTGCTGCGCCTGCTGTATCTGATGATTCTCGCCGGGCTGGCGGCGGTGACGGTGTTGGCGATGTATTTCGCCGTCCACCGGAAGCGTGAATTCACGCATCTGGCCGAGGAAGCAGAAAAGCCGGAGGAGGAGCCCCGCAGCGCGGATGCCTGACGCGGCCTCGCGCGGCCTTCACTGAAGCTTTCCGCGCGCCGCCACGCGCCATTCGGCGGCCACCTCGCCGCCGCGGACGCCGTAAACGCGCTCGTGCAGGTTCATGACCACACAGATGTGGTTGGGCACGATCCGCAGGCGGTCGCCGACGCGGAAGCCGGCCGCGTCGCCATTGCGCTCGATGAAGCCGTGCTCCTCGTTCATCCTGTGGAAGCGCAGCCGCGGATGGCCAACCACTTCCCCAAACGTCATCTCGGCCGATGAAGCCAGCCGGTCGGAGCTGAACGTCTTCGAGCCGCCGTCCACGATGATCCGGTCCGGCGCGGTGCTCACCACCGTCACCAGCACCGTGGCGGCGCACTCATCCGGCGTGCAGGCGCCCGAAAGCACCGTGTTTCGGTCGTTAAAAATATAAGTGCCCGGCCGAATCTCGTTCAGCTCCGGCAGCGTGTGGGACTCCCACAACAGCGGCGTCGAACCGCCACTGACGATCTCCGGCTTCAGCCCGCGCGCGGCCAGCAGACTCACCGTGGACCACAGCGCCTCGCGGAGCGACCCAAGCTGCGCCCGCCCCGCCTCGTCCAGCGTCTTGATGTGGCCCGGATAAAAAGCCACGCCACGCCACCGGAGCCCGTCGAGCTTCAATAGCTCGCGCACCAGCTCCACAAGGGGCTCGCCCGGCGGCACGCCCACGCGCCGCAGTCCCACGTCCATCTCGGCCAGCACGCCAATTTCGACGCCCGCTTCCCGCGCCGCCCCGGCGATGGGCCTGGCGGCGTCGACGCTGTCCAGCGCCACCGTCACCGCGGTATGTTTCGCCAGCTCCACCAGCCGTGCGACCTTCGGCCCGCCGACCACCGGATACGCGATCAGCAGCTCCGGCGGCTCGCAGGCGAGCATGGCCAGCGCCTCGGTCGTCTTGGCGCAGGTAATCCCGCTCGCGCCGAGCTCAAGCTGACGCCGCGCCAGTTCAACGATCTTGTGAGTCTTGATGTGCGGCCTCAGGCGCAGCCCGTGCTCGCGCGCATACTGAGCGGCGCGGACCAGGTTGCGCTCCATCACATCCAGGTCGATCAGGACAGCAGGGGTATCCAGGTCTTCGATGCGCATCGGATCCGTCTATTTTTTCGCTTTGGTGGCGTCCGTGAAACGGATATGCAGCCGCGGCGGCGCCTTGCGGTAGACAAGCTCGAGGTCCTTCGCGCGCACCTTGCCTTCGATGAGGAAATACAGCAGGCCCGCGCGCGGCCCCTCCAGCCGCCCGCCCGCGAGCTTCTTTGCCTCAAGCGCATCCAGGAGCGGGTTGGACCTTTTCTCGCGGGTTTCTTCGACGCTCGCCACTGCTTCGCTTGTGTCCGCCGTCGCGGTGCCCACGTTCGGCGATTGCCCTGGCATCGGAATGCCTCGCGGCGGGCCGCCCGTAGGCGAGCCGCCCGGAATCCCCGGCACGCCCCACGGCACGCGCCGCTCCTCGGCCATGCCCGTCCCCTGCGTGCCGCCGCGCGAGCTGATCACCATTACCGCTGATCCCGCAATCTGCGCCGGATCGAGCGGGCGCGAGCGCTGCCCGTCCCGGTCCGAACGCAGCAGGAAATCATCGAGGTCCAGATCCAGCGCCGTGCCTGGCGCCGGCGTTACCGTCACCTCCACGAGGACGATACTCGGCCCAGGGTCCTGGCCCAGCACGGCCTTCAACTGGTCCCGGTCGATGTAGGCACGCGCATCAATCGTCACCTTCGCATCCGCAGCCCTGCCGCGCCACTCGGCGCGGTCGGCGCCATGCAATAGAAACCCGCTCAGCACAGCCAGCGCCAGGAGTCTCATCGTACGCCCCTGACTCCACCTTACACCCGGACCGCTTTCGAAGATACCGGATTCGTGCACGCGCCGCGCCAGCCTGCGGTATGATGCCATCCGTTATCTCACGCTCGAAGGAGGATTCGCCGTCATGCCACGCGTCGAACGAAGAGGATTTTTCCGCTCCGCCCTCGCGGCGCTAGGTCTCGGCGCCGCGCCGCGCGCCGCCGCCCAGCCGCCGGCGCCGCCGTCCGATCCCATCGCCGCCGGTATTCTTCCCGCCTACTGCCGCGCCCAGAACTACCGGTCTCTCAAACAGAGCAGCCACGACCCCACCGGCGGCAACAGCGACCGCTGGCCCATCCCGGCCGGCCAGGAAATCGAGATCTTTCGTCAGGAGGGCCCGGGCGCCATCACCCACATCTGGTTCACCATTGCCGCCCAGAGCGTGCATCATCTCAAAGAGCTCGTGCTGCGGGCCTGGTGGGACGGCGCGCCGCGGCCCAGCATCGAGACGCCCATCGGCGACTTCTTCGGCCTCAACCTGGGCGACTACGTTCTCTACGAGAGCGCCTGGCTGTCGTGCTCGCCCGGCCGGTCGCTGAACTGCTATTTCGTCATGCCTTACCGAACCAGCGCGCGCATGACGGTCACCAACGAAGGCTCGCGCGAGGTCAGCAGTTTCTATTCGAACATCGACTTCATGCGCGTGCCCGCGCTGCCCGCGGATGCGCTGTACTTCCACGCCCAGTACCGCCAGGCCGTTCCCAACACTGCCGTCAAGGGCCCCGACGGCAAGACGCCGCCCAATCCCGACGGCCGCTTCAACTACGTCTATGTGGAGACGCGCGGCCGCGGCCACCTGATGGGCGTGACGCTCGGCGTCATCCAGAACAGCGAATACTGGATGGGCGAAGGCGACGACATGATCTTCATTGATGATGAGACCCGGCCCGCCATCATCGGCACCGGCAGCGAAGACTATTTCCTCGGCAGCTGGAACTTCGGCGGACGTGACAACGCCCGGCCGTTCTCCTACGCGCAATGCGGCGCCCCGCTGATCCAGAGCCCCGAACGCACCGGCGGCCGCTACTGCTGCTACCGCTTCCACGGCGACAATCCGGTCACGTTCACGCGCTACCTGAAGCACACGATGGAGCACGGCCACGGAAACGACCGCGCAGACAACTACTACAGCTGCGCCTACTGGTACCAGGACCGTCCGGCCACGGACTTTCCGCCGCTGCCGCCGGTCGCGCAGCGCATCCCGCGCGTCATCCCGGCCTGAAGCGGCGCCGCGCCGGCGCCTTCAGCGCGGCAGGATGCCCGCCCGAGCGCTGACAATGCCGCGCAGGTCTTTCCACGGGGCGAGGAGCGTCGTCGCGCCCATCTTCGGCGAGGCCGCCTCGCCCGGGTTGTAGTGGAGCACCAGCCCGCGCGCGGTGAAGCCCCAGTGGCGCGGCAGCGCGAACCGGTCGTCGGCAAAGGTGAAGCCGGCCTCTGAAAATCCCTTTCCCGCCGGAATCTGCCGCTGCTGGCGGAACTGCCACTCGGCCAGCTTCTTCAAATCTTCCATCCCATTGGGTTCAAGCAACGAGGCCAGTCCGACGGAAAGGCCCGTCTCGGGCGAAAGGTTCAGAAACTCGCGGGTTGACTCAGGCTCCTCGCCGCCGCGAAATTCGTCCCGGCGGATGTCGATGGTGAGCAGCGTGCGCGAGGAAAAGGCGACTTCCGCCACGCGGCGCGCAAAGTACGTGACGCCGGAGCCGGGAAACTCCGCGTGGAAACGCCAGTAGTCGGCGATCCACTGCTCGGCCTCGGCGTCGAATCCCCGCGGCGCCTCCACCGGCTGAAGCGCGGCCAGCACTGCCGCATTGATGCGCGCCCGCACCTCGGCCGCTCCGCCGCCGGCGGCTTCGGGCCAAACCACACGGAAGGAGACGCACGGCTCGGGCCTCTTGGCCGGATCCCCGCATCCCGGCAGCGTCCGCTCGAAACGGCGCGTCTCAAACCGCAACGCCGCGGGCTCGGGCGCAGGCTCGCGCCGGCACGAGCCGCAGAACACGGCACACAGGACCGCAAGCTGCCATCCCCAGCGCATCAGCAGAAAAAACGGGAGCGGAGCTTCGACATCCGCTCCCGTTGTTCGATTCTACCCGCAGCGAACGCCTGCCGGTGCGCTACTTCTTTGCGGCCTGCCGCACGCCCTCGACGTCAATCGTGATCGTCACCTCATCGCCCACCACCACGCCGCCCGTTTCGATTGCGGCGTTCCAGGTAAGGCCGAAGTCCTTGCGGTTGATCTTCGTCGTCGCCGTCGCGCCGCGCCGCAGATTGCCCCACGGGTCGCGCACCTCCGGCGAGGGACCGTCGACATTCAACACCACCTCCCGCGTGACGCCGTGGATCGTCAGGTCGCCGGTCACCGCCAGCCCGTTGGCCGTCTTCCGGGCGCTCTTCGAGCGGAAGGTGATCTTCGGATACTTCGCCACGTCGAAGAAGTCCGGGCTCTTGAGGTGCTCGTCCCGCTTCGGCTCGCCCGTGTTGATCGACGCCGCGTCAATCACCGCCTCGATGCGGATGACTTCGGGATTTTTCTCGTCGTATTCGACCCAGCCTTCGATTCTTGTGAATTCCCCGCGAACCGTGCTCACCATCATGTGCCGCACCGCAAACTGCGCCTTCGAATGCGAGCCGTCGATCGCATACCGCTCAGCCAGCAGCGACGGCGCGGCGGCGAGCATCATCGCGAAATAGCCAACCGTTCTCAGCATCATCCCTCTTCTGCTCCTCGTGACGTCCTGTTTTTTTGTGCCATGTCAGGCGGCATCTCCATCGCCTCCCGCGCGCGGTCCAGCAGCCGGATGAGCGTCCTCGTCTCGGCCGCCGTCCAGGCGGCCGCGAGCCGCTGCTCCGGGCCGGTGATGAGCGGGTCAAGCCGTTCGAGCAGCCGCAGGCCGGCCGGGGTGATCCGGCACAGCACCTGCCGCCGGTCCTGCCGGCAGCGCTCGCGCCGGATGAGCCGCTTGGCTTCCAGCCGGTCGAGCAGCCGCGTCATTCCGGGTGTCTCCTCGATCAGCCGTTCGCCGATGGCCAGCGTCGGCATCGCCTCGCCGCCCGCCCCGCGGAGGATCCGCAGCACGTTGTACTGCTGCGGGGTGATGCCGTGGGGAGCCAGCAGCTCAGCCACCGCGCGGCGGAAACAGTCCGCCGTCTTCAGCACGGAGAGGAAGGCCTCGTGCCAGACGCTGCGGAAGGGACGCGACTGCCGGATCTCGCGCTGAAGCCGGCTGGAGGTGGCCGCCATGCTATTAGTTTATTGGACAATGGATGACTGGTCAATGATTGGGCCCCCGGAACCTGATGTGGTTTTTCTTTCACCGGGATCAGACGCTGTCCGCCGGCAGCCGCCTCGCCGGCAGCCGCTTCTTCCACATCTCCCGCAGCCGGTCGTAGGCTTCGCCAAAATCGTCGCGCAGCCGGCGCGGGCACAGCGACACGGCCACCTGCGCGCCCTCCAGCAGGTACGGCGCCGCCCGCGAACCCGCCAGCGCGTCGCGCAGCAGCCCCACCGGGAAGGCCGAAAACACGAGCACCAGGATCACTCCGGTCACGGCCGCCTTCAGCACGCCGGCCGCGAGTCCCAGCAACCGGTCCAGCCATCCCAGCCCCGTCCACCGGAACAGCTTCGCGCACAGCCATCCGACGAGCGCCCCCATCGCCTGCACGAGGATCAGGATCAGCAGAAACGCCGTCACATGCGCCACCGGCCTGGACTGAATGTAGGGCGCCAGGTAGGCCGCCACCGGGCCATAAAACCAGGCCGCTGCCACAAGCCCCACCACCAGCGCCGCCATGCCGATCATCACCCGGGCGAAGCCCAGCCGCACGCCTTCGATGACCGAGCCGACCAGCACCAGGCCGAGGAGAATGTCAAACCAGTTCATAGGGTCCGGCCCGTGAGCCGCCGGTAGGCTTCGTGGTATTTTTCGGCCGTTTTCTCGATGACGTCCGGCGGCAGGTGCGGCGCCGGCGGCGTCTTGTCCCAGGCTAGCGATTCCAGATAGTCGCGGACGTACTGCTTGTCAAAGGAGGGCTGCGGCTTGCCCGGCTCGTAGCGGTCGGCGGGCCAGAAGCGGGATGAGTCCGGCGTCAGCACTTCGTCGGCAAGCACCAGCGTGTCACCCAGCCAGCCGAACTCGAATTTCGTGTCCGCCAGCAGGATGCCACGGGTTTCGGCGTACTCGGCCGCCCTGCGGTAGATGGTCAGCGTCAGCTCCCGCAGCCGCGCCGCCGTCTCCCTGCCGGTCATCGATTCCACTTTCGAGTACGGGATGTTCTCGTCGTGGCCCGACTTGGCCTTGTGCGCGGGCGTGAAGATCGGCTCGGGAAGCCGGTCGCATTCACGCAGCCCCGCCGGCAGCGGGATGCCGCACACGGTTCCCTGCGCCTTGTACTCTTTCCAGCCGGAACCGGCCAGATAGCCGCGCGCCACGCATTCGACATCGATCATCCGCGCCTTGCGCACCAGCATGGAACGGCCTTCGAGCTGATCCCGCCAGGCGCGCAGCGGCTCGGGGTATTCATCGACGTTGGCCGTCACCAGATGATTCGGCACGAGCCCGCCGAGAAAGTCGAACCAGAACAACGACAGCTGGGTCAGCACGCGGCCCTTGCCGGGAATGGGATCCGGCAGCACGACGTCGAAGGCAGACAGCCGGTCAGTCGCCACCAGCAGCAGTTGGTCCTCGCCCACGGCGTAGATGTCGCGCACTTTCCCGCGCGCCACCAGCGGCACGGCGGGAATCGATGACTCATACAGGGTGCTCATTCCTTAGTTGCCTCGATTCGCGCAGGCCGGCCCGCCGGCGGCGGCCAGCCGCGCGCCGAGCTCCTTGAGCGCCTCCGCGCCGAGCCGGGCCTGGATCTGTTCGAACAACTCATTCTCCTCCATTCGCACATGGCTCCGGAGCAGCGCGGTGAAGGAGCGCAGCGCTTCCTCGCCGGGCGCATCGGCGAGCGCGGCCACGCGCCGTGCGAGTTCAACGTGCTCTTGCCGCACGCGCTGGCACAGCGGTTGCAGCGCCGCGTCACCCTCGATGGCCGGCAGCAGGACCTGCTCTTCCGCCTCAAAGTGCGGCCGCAGGTCGCGCCGGAAGGCTTCGCGGATTTCGCTGGCCAGTTCGCCGCAGGTCTTTGAGCCCTCGTGCAGCGCCCGCTCCACCAGCACGCAGAGCGCGAGCGCGTGGTGGTGCTCGCGCGACAGCGGTTGCAGGGCAGGGTGCCGCATCATGAAACGGTGTTTCCGCCTCCCCTCTTCGTACCAGCTTCCGGCGGGGCGCGCAAGCGGGCCCGGCGCGCTTCAGGCGCGTCCGCGCGTGCGAAGGAGGCGTGCGGCCAGCCGCAACGCTGCCGCGCCCGGCACGGTGAAGGCTTCCTGCGGCGCGCGGGCGGGCGGGCCGGCCGCATTCATCGGCACGGGAATCGCCATCAACGGTCCCTGAAACTCTTCGCCCGCCACCGTCGCCGGGCGCGCGTCCGTGATGAGCAGCGTGCAGATCTCCGGCCGGAGGTTGAGCAGGTTCACGGCGACGCCCGTCAGTTGCAGCGCGCCCGGCTCCAGCGCCAGCCCGGTCTCTTCGAGGAGTTCGCGCCGCACGTTCTCCGTCACCGAGAACGGCGGCGCGAACATTCCGGAAGGCGCAACATGGATCTGGCCGGCGCGTTCCGGCATCGACTTGGGCTGCACCCGTCCGGCGAGCGCCATCCACGTGCCGCCCTCGCGCCATGCGACCACGGCGGAGATTCCGATGCCGGCCGTGCGGCCCGCGCCATCGCGCCAAAGCGGACGCGGAGGCGGCGTGTTCCGGTAACGGCCTTCCAGCTCGAGCCGCTCGCAGGTGTTCATCGAGTCGAAGTACCAACCGGGCCGGCAGTCGAGCATGAGGCGCGGCCGGAGGCGCAGCCGAAGCATGGCGTAGATCGGCCCGTTAAACAGATCCCTGCCCCGGAAGACCGGATGCAACCCACCGGGCGGCGGCAGCGCTCCCTCCAGACGTCCGAGAACGGACTCGGGATGCTGCCACTGGTCGCGCGGCGCCGGATACATCGCCGCGCGAATGGCCTGGCCGAAGAGTTGGAAGCCGGTTCGCCGCGACATTTCTCTCAGCGTGCCGCAGTTTGACCACGGGCTGCTGATTTTCACGCCCGGCGGACTCAACTTCCTGCCCGACTCTGCCGATGGGAACAGCGTAGGCGATGTGGCGCCACGCTCTTGTTCTTGTTGTTCTCTTCGCGCCGGCCGCGGCCGGAGAGGCGCCCGTCTGGCAACGTGTGACGGCTGGCAGCACGGAGCTTTTGACGGCCGCTGACCCTGCGCAGGCGCAGGCGGCGCTGGAGGAACTCGAGGCGCTGCGGGGCGTGTTGAGAGCAACCGCGCCCGAGTTGGCCGCGGCGGACGCACGACTGCGGATCGTCGCCTTGCCGGCAGAAGGCGGCTACGACGAGTTCCGTCTGAACGCATTCTCGCCCGCCTGGTATGCCCCGGGGCCGGACTGGGGTGCCATTGTCGTCTTCGGGCTGGAAGAACGCAATCGCCCGGCTCTGAGGCACGAGTTCATCCATCACCTGCTGCGAGCCGGGGGCCGCAGGCTGCCGCTATGGCTCGAAGAGGGCCTGGCGGACGCGCTCTCTTCCCCTCCGCGCGAAGAGGCCGAGCGGCGCGTGAGGATGCTGCGCGGCGGGCGGCGTGTTCCCTGGCGGGAACTCTTTATGGCCCGGCCCGGCGCGGCGCTGTATCAGGACTGGGAGTCGGCCCGGCTCTTTTATGCGCAGAGCTGGGCCCTTGTGGAGGCGCTGGCGCGGAACGCGGGCGGAGCGGCCGGCTTCTCGGAGCTGGAGCAGTGGCGCGGCGTGGAGCACCTTTCCGAGAAGGAAATCGAGGGGTTGATGCGGCCCTTCCTGCGGCGGCCGCGGCCCGTGGGACGAAGGTGGAAATTGGACAAGGCGCCGGTGAAGGCCAGCGTCGAGCCGGCCCCTGCCGGGCTCGTCTGGACGGTGCTCGGACGGCTCGCTCTTCAACTGGGCCGTTTTGATGCGGCAGAAGCGCGGCTGCGGCAGGCGGTCCTGGTGTGGCCAGAGTCGCTCGTCTGGCTCGGCGAGCTCGAGTTCCGCCGGGGCAGGCTCATCGAAGCGCGCGCCGCCTGGCGGCGCGCCATGGAACACGGGCTGGCCGATGCGCGCACGCTGCTGCGGCTGGCCGTGCTCGAGCAGGACCTGCCGGAAGGGGAGATGACGCCGGTGCTCGAACGGCTGCTGGAGGTGGATCCGGCGCAGGAGGAGGCCCGGCTGGCGCTTGTCTCCCAATACATCCGTCAGGGCCGCTGGGCCGAAGCCTGGCGCCGCCTCCAGCAGGTCCGCAACGCGCCACCGCGCTGGGTGGGCTTCTACCAGCAGGCCATGATGCTGGCCCGGACGCGCCTGCACGCGGCCGAGCCTCTCGGCACGAATTGATCCCCCCAGGAGCACGGCCGCATGGCTGCGGCCGCCCGTGGCTGGCCGTCGCGCCTCGAACGGAAGCCAGCATGCAAATACCGGGCGAGTGGTTGCCGTGACAGCCTGATCCTTTCCGTTGCGCCTCGCACGGAATGCGGGGGCAGGCGCGTGCCGTATGGAAGAATCGGAGTATGGCGAATCCGCGTTTGGCAGAAACGTTTACGGTGGGCCTTGTTCAGATGCGCTGCACACGCGACCTACAGGAAAACACAGAGCGGGCGGAGGCGCGCATCGAGGAGGCGGCGCGGCAGGGTGCGCAGATCGTCTGCCTCCAGGAGCTGTTTCGCAGCGAGTACTTCTGCCGCGAGGAACGGGCCGAGTTGTTCGACCTGGCCGAGCCCGTGCCCGGCCCGACGACGGAACGGCTGAGCCGTCTGGCGCAACGGCTCGGCGTGGCGATTGTGGCGAGCCTTTTCGAGCGCCGCGCCGCCGGACTGTACCACAACACGGCGGCCGTGCTTGGACCGGACGGGGAGCTTGCCGGCATCTACCGCAAAATGCACATCCCCGAGGATCCCCTGTATTTCGAAAAATTCTATTTCACGCCGGGCGACCTGGGCTACCGCGCCTTCAATACGCCGTTCGCGCGGATCGGCGTGCTGGTCTGCTGGGACCAGTGGTATCCGGAGGCGGCGCGGTTGACAGCCCTCCAGGGGGCAGAGATCCTGTTATACCCGACAGCAATCGGCTGGCACCCGTCTGAGAAAGAGGAGCACGGCGCGGCGCAGGCCGATGCCTGGCGCACCGTACAGCGCGGCCACGCCATCGCCAATGGCGTCTATGTCGCCGCGGTGAACCGCGTCGGACACGAGGGCGAGCCGGGCGGCGGGCTGGAGTTCTGGGGCGGCAGCTTTGTCGCCGATCCGTTTGGAGTGGTGGTGGCCGAGGCGGGGCGCAGCGAGGAGCAGATTCTTGTCGTCGAGTGCAGCCGGAGGCGGATCGAGGAAGTGCGGCGTAACTGGCCATTCCTGCGCGACCGGCGCATCGACTCCTATGCCGGGATCACGGCGCGCTGGCTCGGAGGCGAGTAAAAAACAGGCGGGCCGGGCATCCGGCCCGCCTCAATCAGCAATTGACTATCGCTGCAAGAGGGAAGAAGAAACACGCAGTCTGGAGGCTGAGCCGGAGACTGACGCCCGCCGGCTCGCGGTGCTCGGGAAGAGCAATCGGTTTGAGGAAACGGCCCCGGCCCCTCCCCATCCGCCGCGTCCCCTGCCCGGCCGGAGGTCGGTCAGGTCTCCGGTAGACAGTACGCGGTTTGAGAAGGACGGGGAGGGTCCGGGCGTGGTCGGGAGCCGGGAGGAGGAGGTTCCCGGCGCCTGGCGCCCGATGCGGCCTCGGAAACGCACCGGACGAACCTGCGAATTCCCTGTGGACGGGCTGAGCAGGAACAGCCCAAACCCGTCTTCGCCACCCGATTCCTGTGGGATGGCAACCGCCGCCGCGGGCCGCATGCGGCGTCCCTGGACCGGAAAGCGCGCTTCCCGGGCGCCCGCCATCCCGCGGGAAGAGCTTCCGCGGGCCGGCGTCGACTGCGCCAGGCCCGCAGAAGCCCAGGCCAGACAGAATGACAATGCCTGGCAAATCGTCTGCCGCATCACTTGCGGATGTCCTCTGCCCGGTGCAGCGTCGTCAATGGAATCTCCTTTAACCCGCCAGGAGCGGAATCCGTCCTCAGGAGGGCCGGTTCGATCCACGCGCCCAGGGGATCGGGCGGCCGGCCCGGGCGAATGCTGGAAGGCGAGCCGGGCCCAGGCGTGGAAGCCGCCGCCGACACAGCCAGAGTTACGGAAACCGTCAGGATCTGAAGCATGCGTGTCATTGCCCTGCCCTCCTTTCCGGGTCTTGAAATCCAGGTCTCAGTCCGCCATCAGAGCCGCTGCGCGGCCGATTTCACCTTGGGCGCGGCCAGATAGCCGACGACCGCGTCCTTCCGGACCTCGTTGACAACCAGCTCATACGGGATCCGTGCCTTGCTGGGCACGTAGAACTGGACCGGCTCATTGACGGTGCGGTCCTTCTTCTCCACGCGCTTGTCGTCGGCCACGATTTCCAGCGTGAAGCGGTTGCGTTTCAGATCGGTCTTCTTGAGCTGAACGACGACATCGCCCACCTTCTGCGGGCCAGACTTCCGGGCGAGGTTGAACTCGAAATAGTCCCGGTCGCCGAGCGCCTTCAGGGCAGCCAGCTCCTTGCTGTTGGTGGCGATCAGGCCGCTGAGGACGCCAAGGTCGCCAGTGACGCGCCGCAGCTCGGCAATGGTTTTGTCGATTTCGCTGCGCGTGGAGGCGACTTCGGACTTCACTCCGCTCACTTCCGAGGTGATGTCGGTGAGCCGCGCAGTGGCCTGCTCGGTGCGGCTCTTGATCTCGTCGATCTGCTGGACAATCTGCTGCTTTTCGGCCTGTTGCTGCTCGGCAAGAGTCTTGCTGACACGGGCCGCCACGGCCTCGGCGTGCCGCCTGGCCGCGCGCTGCGCCGCTTCGGTGGAGGTCTCCGTCTCCTTGCGGATGTTGTCAAGCTCCGAGCGGAGGGCGGCGATGGTCTGCACCGCGTTGACATCAGCCGCGCTCAGGTTCTGCCGCAACGCGGCCACCTCTTTCTTCAGCGCCTCGGTTTCCATGCGGACGCTCACCAGATGGTTGTGGAGATAGAAGAGCCCACCCAGGGCGGCCAGCAGCCCCGCCCCAAGAACCAGGCCGAGCCAGGGGATGCGGCTGGCCGGCGGCTCCAGTGCTGGGGCGACCTCGGGCTTGTTGTTCTCAATCGTCATTTGGTACCTTCCGCATAATCGTTTTGCAATTCGCGATCCAGATCGAATCCAATGAGATTTCAGCAGGTTGTGGCGACTGTTGCTCCGGAGTCGGTAAAAATTACCGGAAAAGCATACCGAAGGGGAGTAAGGCGGAAACCTTTACCACCCTAGGTTTCCGGTGGGAGAGTACGGCTATAGCAAAAGTGCTGCCGGGAGACGACCCGAGGCGCGGATCGGCACGCAGTGACGGCCGTTGCGGATAGGATAGGGAAGTCGTGATGAAGTTTCTGGATCCGCGCCGGCCGGGATACGCGTGGTTTGTGGTGGCGCTGCTGGTGCCGGTCGCCCTGCTGAACTATCTGGACCGCCAGATGCTGGCCGCGATGAAGTTTTCCGTCATGCAGGACATCCCGGACATCGGCAGCGAGGCCAACTGGGGCAAGATCCTGGCGTTCTTCAAGTGGACGTATGCGTTCCTGAGCCCGGTGGGCGGCTACCTGGCAGACCGTTTCAGCCGGCGCCACGTGATTGCGGGCAGCCTGTTTGTCTGGAGCGCGGTGACCTGGGCGACGGCGCACGCCGAAACATTTCCGCAGCTTCTTGTCACGCGGGCGGTGATGGGCGTCAGCGAAGCATTCTACATTCCGGCGGCGCTGGCGCTGATCGCCGACTACCATCTGGGGCCCACGCGGTCGCGCGCCGTAGGGATGCATCAGATGGGCATTTACGCGGGCGTGATCATCGGCGGCTTCAGCGGCTATGCGGCCGACCATCCGGAGCTCGGCTGGCGCTGGATGTTCGAGGTGTGCGGGCTGGCTGGGGCGCTGTACGCGATTCCCCTGTTTCTGCTGGTGCGGAACGCTCCGCCGACGGGCAGCCCGGCGACCGGGCCGCGGACGGCGCCGGCGGCGGCGCTGCGGGAGCTGCTCGGCAATTTCTCCTTCCTTCTGCTGGTTCTGTATTTCACGCTGCCGGCGATGGCGGGCTGGATCGTCCGCGACTGGATGCCGGCGATTCTCAAGGCCGAGTTCGGCATCGGCCAGGGGAAGGCGGGCGTCTCGGCGACGCTGTACTGGATGCTGGCGGCGATCGGCGCGGCCGTGGGCGGAGGCTGGCTTGCGGACCGCTGGAGCCGCCGCACCGTGCGCGGACGCATTTATACCAGCGCCATGGGAACGTTTCTGATCGCGATGGCGATGATGGGAGTGGGCTATTCGCCACAGACGGGGCTGTTGTGGATCGCGGTTCTGTTTCTGGTCCTGTTTGGCGTCGGCTGGGGGTTCTTCGACACGAACAACATGCCGATCCTTTGCCAGATCGCCCGGCCCGAGGTGCGGGCCACGGGCTACGGTCTGATGAACCTGGTCAGCATCAGTTGCGGCGGACTGGCCGACTGGGGGTTCGGACTGCTTCGCGATCATCATGTGCCCCTGGGGATGATTTTCGGGATCTTTGCCGGAGTGGCCGTGTTGTCGGTTCTGCTCGTGCTGTCGATCCAGCCCCGGTACGCGGACCCATGACGAAGGGACAAGCGTTCTCTGGACCGCTTTCCCGGAAATTACTTCTTTTCAGACCTCAGGGCCGCAGGTGAAGCAGCGCACGAGCACTGCGGGAAGTGGGAAACGGCGGCGCGGCCGCGTCGAGGAGTCAATTTCAGTCCTGCGGATGTCGCGCAGGAGCATTGAGTCCCGCACCCGCAGGCTTTCCCCGGCTTCATTCGCCTTACGGAAGGGGAAAGGCTTTCCGCAGTGACGATGGGGCCAAAGACTACTGGATGGTTCCGCCGCAGGCCAGGCGATAAAGAAGCCCCGATGCCTTGTGAAACGCCCGGCGGCGCAGGAAATCCTGGCGGAATTCGTCGAGCTCAGGCAGTGGAATTTCGGCGTTGTGTAGGCGGCGCAGGGCATCAAAATACCAACACCAACTCCCGGGGTTTTTGAGCCTCGGAATGGCGTAAAGGCGCAACAGATATCCCTCAAAGTGCGTCTGGAACTGAAATTCCAGGACGCGAATAGCGTCGAGGTAAATGCCGAGGTATTCCGGCTCAAAGCTCACCGCACCCGTCACCAGGCGGTATTCCAGCAGTGCCTGCGCCGCGGTGCGCTCGTAATCGTGGGGACGTCCGAGCCTCAGAACAGTGGCCGCCAGCTCCAGCGGGTCGGGCCAGTGAAGGATAAGGATACGCATACCAGTGGGAGACGCGGCCCATGAGCAGGCGGTCGAAATGCGTCATGCAGCGCGGGGCCCAGGCGTGCGGATCGGGCGGCATCAGTCGCTCGAGCGAATAGCGGGCAAACCACTCCGGGTCGCGAAAACAGAAAGCCATTTCGGGCAGACTGCACGCATCCGCATGTTCGCCGAGGCGCGCCATTTCGCCGTGAATTTCCGCGCCGGACGGCGCAGGATGAATCGGGGGAAAGAGCGCGGCGTGGGCTGACGCGTACAGCTCGGTGGCGGAGGGCTCGCCGTGGCGGAACTCGCCGAGCAGCCACACCTGGCGCAGCCGGGTCTCCAGCCGGTTCTGCACATGGCGCGCCGCCGCACAGAAGGCGCCGGCCTCGCTCTGGCGCGCCTCGAGCAACAGGGCCTGGCCTGCGCCTGGGGAGAACTTCCTGAGGCTGCCAAGCCTGGCCTGCTTCAGCCGGGAATGCTGAGAGATCCGGCGGAGGCGGTCTTCCACCCAGGGCAGCGCGGCGAGTTTCGCGGGCAGGGTGCGGAAGGCGGGATCGCCGGCGCCGGAGGACTGACTGAGCGCCTCGGCGATCTCCAGATACTGACCGGCCAGCCGCCACAGAACGGCGCCCGGATCGTGGCGGATTTCCGAGCGATATACGTCGACGACCGTCAGCAGCCAGCGGAGCAGCCGGGCCATCGTGTCGGGCGAGGGAGCGCTGGAGAGCGCTTCGGCGGCATTCCGGAGGGGACCAGTAAAGAGCCCAATCTCGGAGTGCTGTAGCGAGGCGAAGATGCCGCACAGTGCTTCGACGCTATCGAGCAGTTGACCGTCGTCGAAAGTCTCGGGCAGTTCTTCGTCGTCCAGCCGGAGGCAGTCGGCAAGTCTCTCCAGGATCCTGGTGACGAGCGCGGCTACGATGACGGACTCTCCGGCGTGCCGGCCTGCGCCCGGGCACCGAGCGTTTCATTCAGCGAGCCCTGGCGGTAGCCGCGCAGATCGAGCGCGGAATAAGAAAAGCCGAGCGAGCGGAAGATCTCCGCGAGCCGGTCGAACATTTCCAGTGTGAGCGCGCGCTCCATTTCGGAGCGGTCGATTTCGAGGCGCGCCACCTCGTTGTGATAACGGACGCGGAACTGCCGGAAGCCGAGCGAGCGGACGCGCTCCTCGGCCTGCTCAATCCGTTTCAGCACTTCCGGCGTCACCGGGGTGCCGTAGGGCACGCGGGAACTGAGGCAGGCGGCGGCAGGGCGGTCCCAGGTGGGCAAGCCAGCCATGCGGGAGAGTTCGCGAATCTCGGCTTTCGACAGGCCGGCCTCGACCAGCGGCGCCTTGACGCCGTGCAGCAGGGCGGCGTTCTGGCCGGGACGATAATCGCCGAGGTCATCCGTGTTGACCCCGTACACGATCACCGCGCTGCCGTAGCGGGGCGCGATCTGCTCCATGCGGCGGAACAGTTCGTCTTTGCAGTGGTAGCAGCGGTCCGGGTTGTTGGCGACGTAGGCAGGGTTGTCGAACTCGTGCGACGGGATCAGTTCGTGGCGGATGCCGTAGCGGCGGGCGAAGTCGATCGCATCGCGCTTGTGGGACTCGGGGATGGAAGGGGAATCGGCAGTGACGGCGATGGCGTTGTCGCCGAGCACCTCGCGGGCCGCCCAGGCCAGGTAGGCCGAATCGGTGCCGCCGGAATAGGCGACGAGGACACGGCCGAGATGGCGAAGAATGCGGAACAGTTTCTCCTGCTTTTCGCGCAGGACGGCTGCATCCGGCGCGGCGGTTCTGCCCAGCGACACCAAGCCCGTCATGCCTGCATTATAGCGGCCCGGCGCCGCTTGTGGCGGCTGCCGGGCGGTGCCGGCACAGCCCGCATGCAGCCGCAATCAGCTTGCAGAATATCCTTGACCGTTTCAGTCCGGAATGCTAGACTGAGGCTGATCTGATGCAAATGATTTGCATCAGGGAAGGAATTGGACAGGACGCCGCGGACCGGCGCCCGCTGGCACGGAGAGGCCGGTCCGCAGCCCACCACCGCGTCGCGCGGCGGCTCTCCCATTGTATGCCGCCGTGCGCGCAGCCAACAGGAGGCATGGAAGAATGGGAGAGAGAGGCATTTACATCCGGCGACTGGCGCAGGCAGCGGCGCTTGGCATGATGGCCGGAGCCGTGCTGGCCGCTCCGGGCGATGGCGTGGAAGGCGGCGGCGCTGGGGCCGCAGGGCACTGCCCGATTGAAATTCTTGTGCAGGACACGAGCGGAGCCCGCGTCCAGGACGCATGGGTCCGGGTGGCAGGTCCGGTAGACGGCCAGGGCAGGAGCGACGCCGAGGGCCGTTTCTGTCTGGACGGCGCGCGGCGGGGCCGCTATGTGGCGGCGGTGGAAAAGACCGGTTTTGAGAAAGCGCCGGCGGAGTTTGTGCTGGAGGAAGCGGCCGTCACCCGGAAATTGAGCTGCGGCCCGCGGCCGTGCGGCAATCGATTGACGTCGTGGCCACGGCGGACCAGGCGGCCGAGGCGGTGGAACGGATTGCCGGCGCCCTGCTGGAAACGCCCCGCTCGGTGACCGTGATAGATGCAAGCGAATTGCGGGAAAGGAACTTCCGCAACGTTCACGACCTGCTCGCCTTCGTTCCCGGCATGGGGCCGAACAGCCTGCGCACGGGCGGCTACCATTTTTATGCCCGCGGCTTCCGTATGGGTGCCGAGGACGTGCGGGTCGACGGCGCCACCGGCGCGGCGATGGGCGGAGGCTATAGCGTCTCCACCTTCGGCATCGAGCAGGTGGTGGCGCTGAAAGGACCGGCGGGGCTGCTCTACGGGCCGGCAGGGTCGCCCGGAGGCTTCATCAACCTGATCACGAAGAAGCCACAGCCGGTTCGGGCGACGCAACTCGATTTCCGGGGTGCAGCGATTCCTGGTCAGGGCCTCGGTCCGGGCGACCGGCTGAGCGGGATGTTCGACCTCGACAGCACGGGTGCGGTCACTGCTGACGGCCGTCTACAATACCGGGCGCTGTTCACGGCGGAAAATCAGCGCTACTTCACGCGCGACGTGCTGGACCGCAACCGCTACACGCGCGGCTCACTGCTGTACCGGCTGGATCGCAACGGGCTGTACACGATCCTGCCGGTGTTTCAGTACGGCTCGATGATCCGTCCGGCAGGCGGGGGTCTGGTCATCAGCCCTTCCACGTCGCTGTCCACCAGTGACGGTCTCATTGGCCCGATTCACACGGCCGACCTCACACCGCACAGCGTCAATCATTCGGCGGGACAGCAGCGTTACTACACTTCGCAGGCGGGCTTTGACTTCCGCGCCGTGCCTGCCGCGGCCTGGACGGCGAACCTCAACTACCGCTGGATGCGCAATGACCGCCACATCAACCAGTGGACGCCGGTGGTGAACAACGCGCAGCAGGCGGCGCTGCTCGTCAACCAGAATGAAGTTCTCCGGCAGCAATCGAAGAGCGACAACCGGAACCGGCATCATGTCATCGACTTCAACACGTCCTACGAGCGGCGGGGCCGCGGCTGGAGGAACCTGAGCCAGGCCGGGGCATTCACGCGCGTCGTCGGTGTGGCCTCGACGTCGCCGGCCGGCGCGGCTCCGCCGGCGGGCTGGCCCATCCAGATTTACACGGGAGCGCTGCGGCTTGACGCGCCCGCCGATCTGTACCCGCGCGTCGTCTTCGGCCCATTCACGAACACGACGACGTGGAACGCGTTCTGGCAGAACCGGACATGGCTTCTCAACGAGCGCCTGGTGGTGACCGTGGGGCTCGGCTACGGGCAGGTGCATCCGGGCGGGGAGCCGGTGCGGAAGGGCGAGCTGATTCCGAACTATTCGGCGCTGTACCGGCTGCGGAGCAACCTGGCCGTGTACTACAGCTACTCGCGGAGCTTTAATCCCGTGGATCCTACGCTTGAGGATTTCCAGGGCCGGCGCAACGTGTTTGATCCGGTGCGCGGGTTCAACCACGAGGCGGGCCTGAAGTTCGACCTGCCATCGCGCCGCGCGGGCGTCACGGTGAGCTACTTTGACACGGGCATCGACAACGCCCTGGTGCAGAGCGGGATCAACGACTTCAACGTGAACGGCGTGCGCTACTATCAGGCCGCCGGAACGCGCCGCGGCCGCGGGGTCGAATCCAGCCTGGAGACGCGTCTGCTGCATGATCTGTACGTGCAGGCCGCGGCCACATGGATCGAGGCCTGGTACACCGGATCGGGGCCGGCCAGCGCCGCGGCAACGATGGCGATTCCGGGCTCACGGGCCGAGAAGACGCCGCGCTGGAGCTGGAACAGCCGTCTGCTGTATGAGCGCACGGAAGGGCGGCTGGCCGGCTGGAGCGCCTCGCTGGCGCTGGCGAACCAGGGAGCGCGCTTTGGCAGCAACGGCGCGCGCACGTTTAGCCAGCCGGACCCGCTGCTGCTACCGGCCTACACCCGGCTGGACGCCTCAATCGCGTACCGGCTCAACCGGCAATGGGACGGGGCGCTGTATGTCGAGAACCTGACCGACCGGCGGATCTGGATCAACGCCACCACCGGCGCAGCGATGGAGCAGGCCCCGCCGCGGACGGCCACGGTGCGTCTCAGCTACCGGTTCTGACCGGGAGGCAAATGGGCCTTGGCCCCCAGAAGGCGCGCGCGGCTGCGGCGACCGGAAGTCAAAACAGCCACGCACGCCGAGGGGTGCAGGTCAGACAGGCACAACGAAAACCGATCCAGTGAAACAGCCGGCAGATCATGCGCTTCCAGAAGGACAGGCCGTGTTCTGTGAGCGGCCGGGGTTCCCGCCGCAGGCTGAGGCGGAGCTCGTCAGCGTGCTCCCCGGCGGCGAGGAATTGCGCGCCGTAGCCGGCCAGCCTCTGGAGGGCTTCGCGAGCTGACGCTTCCAGGGCCTCCGCCGCGCGCAGATCGAGGAGGAGCGGACGGCCGGCGCGGATCGATAGTGCGGTTTCAGCCGATCGGACAAGTTCGGCTGCGAACTCGGCGTCCAGCCGGCCGCGCACCTCGAACCGCAGGGCATCGGGCTGGTCGTGCAGATAGTAAGCCGCGGAACTCACATCCTTTCAGACACCAAAGATGGCACGGTAGTGACAAAATCCTCTGTCACGAAATTTCTGCGCGGGCATCCTGACACAACAAGGAGGTGCGCAGGGGTGGCGCGAGTCGTGGTGCTGGGCGCGGGGATTGCGGGGCATACGGCAGCGGCGTTTTTACGCCGCTGGCTGCCGAAGCGGGATGAGGTGGTTGTCGTCTCGCCGATGCCCGAATACAACTGGATCCCTTCGAACATCTGGGTAGGCGTCGGGCTGCTCAGGAAGAAGCAGGTGGTGTTTCCGCTGGCGCCGGTTTATCAGAGGGCAGGCATCGATTTCCGGCAGGCGCGCGCGGTGGCGCTGTGGCCTGAGGGCGACGCCGAAAGCGCTACGCCGGCGGTGGAGATCGAGTGGACCCGCGAGGACCGCCGCGGCCAGCGGGAGAAGATCCGCTACGATTTTCTGGTCAACGCGACGGGGCCGAAACTGAACTTTGATGCGACGCCCGGCCTGGGTCCCGGCAGGCACAGTTACTCGGTCTGCACGGCCGACCACGCGGAGGAGACCGCGCGGGCGTTTCTCGAAGAAGTGGAGCGAATGAAGCGCGGCGAGCGCCGCCGCTTTGTCGTGGGCGTGGGCCACGGCTCCTGCACGTGCGAGGGCGCGGCGTTTGAGTACATTGTCAACCTGGAGTTTGAACTGCGGGCCCGCGGGGTGCGCGACCGCGCCGAGATCCTCTATCTCACCAACGAGTATGAGCTCGGCGACTTCGGCATCGACGGGCTGCACATCAAGCGCGGCGGCTACATCACGCCGAGCAAGATTTTCCACGAGTCCCTGTTCGCCGAGCGCCAGATCGACTGGCTGACGCGCGCTCACGTGCGGCGGGTGGAACCGGGCCGTGCCGACGTGCTCACGCTTGACAATGAGGAGCGCGAGGTCCGTTTCGACTTCGCCATGCTGCTGCCGCCCTTCCGCGGCGTCGATATGAAGGCGTTTTCGCGCGACGGGGCGGACATCACTGACCGGGTGTTTGCGCCCAACGGATTCATGAAGGTGGACGCGGACTACACGCCGAAACCCTACGAGCAATGGAAGGCGCGCGACTGGCCGCGCGTCTATCAGAGCCCGGCCTATGAGAACCTGTTCGCGGCCGGCATTGCGTTTGCGCCGCCGCATCCGATCTCGCGGCTGCGCACCAACAAGGACGGGCTGATGATTTCGCCCGCGGCGCCGCGCACGGGCATGCCTTCAGCGATGATCGGCAAGGCGGTGGCGGCCAGCATCACCGACATGCTGCACGGCGCCAGCAGGCCGACGCACACGGCCTCGATGGCCGAGATGGGCGCCGCCTGCGTCGCCAGCGCCGGCGCGAATCCCTTTACCGGGACGGCGGCCTCGATCACCGTGTTTCCGATCGTGCCCGACTACGAGCGCTACCCGGAATACGGCCGCGACCCCAATTACACCTTTGGCGAGATCGGGCTGGCCGGCCACTGGATCAAGATCCTGCTCCACCACATGTTCCTGTACAAGGCCCGGCTGCTGCCGGGCTGGTGGATGATCCCGGAGTGAAGCCATGACCGACGCCGCACGCACGAACGAGACCCTGCCGCCGCATCTGCGCCCGTGGTTTTATGCCACCAAGCCCACCTGGTGGACGCGCTTCCTGCGGACGTTTTTGCCCTGGCAGGTCGTCCGCTTCATCGTCATCAACCTGAAGATGCTGGTGCTGATCCGCCGCAGCCACCGGGGTCTGCGGCACTAGCGACCGGGCCCGCCGCGGCGCATGCGCTGCATGCGCCACCATGGCAGCAGGAACGCCACCGCCAGCGCGAGGAATCCTGCGCTCACGATCCAGCGGAAGAGGGTGAGCCGCCGGCGGTGCCCGCGCAGCATCCCCCGGAGGGCGAGCAGCGCGAAGCCGGCGCTGATGAGCAGGTACCACGCGCCGTAAAAGCCGGGCCGCTTTGCGGGATCGGGAAACAGCATCCGCCCCGATTCTACGGCGTCACCACCTCGCAGACAACGGCTGAGGCACGCAGCGTGGAAGCTGAGAGGCCCGTTTCCGCAAGGCAGACCGCGGAATGCGAATGGGCCTTGACTCCCGCAATGAGCTTGAGTATAGTCCCATCGGCTCGGATGCCGGAGGGGTCTCCGGAATTCGAGCGGTGATTTTCGGCTCCCCTTTTCGGATTTTTGTCTCCGATATTGGGCCCGCAGATGAAGTTTAATTCAAGTTCATCAGAATCAGGCTCCCAGGGAGAATCCAGATGAAAACGCGAATCTGTTGGCGGCTGATTGCCAGGGCCGCGCTTGTGGTGGCGATGTTCGCTTTGGCCGGTCCGGCAGCGCACGCGCAGGTGCTGTACGGATCGCTTGTCGGCAATGTGATGGACCAGACGGGCGCGGCGGTAGGAGGCGCACAGGTGGTGGCGAAGAATGCCGCCACCGGCACCACCCGCACCGCGACGACGGATACCGTTGGATACTATTCGATCCTCAACCTGCCCGAGGGCTCCTACGATGTCTCGGTCAGCGCCAAGGGCTTCAAGACGCTTACGCAAAAGGGCGTGCCGGTGCAGATTAACAACGTGACCCGCCTGGACGCCCGGCTCGAGCTCGGCGAGCTGACGCAGTCGGTGACGGTGGAGGCCAGCGCGGCGCTGTTGCAGACCACCAAGACGGACGTGAACGCGACGGTGGAATCGCGGGCAGTGGAGAACCTGCCGCTGTCGAACTACCGGAACTACCAGAGCCTGATCAATCTGGTTCCGGGCGTGACTCCGGGGCGGTTCCAGAACGCCGTGATCGACACGCCGATGAGGGACTTCACCTTCAACGTGAACGGTCAGGAGCGCGGCGCCAACAACACGCGCGTCGATGGGGCCGCCAACATCCTCGTGACGATGCCGCATCACATGGTGTATGTGCCGCCGGTGGAGAGCATCGCCGAAGTCAACATCTCCACCAACGCCTTTGACGCCGAGCAGGGCATGACCGGGGGCGCGGCCGTCACGGTTTCCACCAAATCGGGAACCAACGAGTTCCACGGCAGCGCGTTCGCCATGCACCAGGACAACGCCCTGCGGGCGTTTCTGTGGGATGAGAACCGGGCCGGGATCACGAAAAAGCCGAAAAACATCCGGAATATTGACGGATACAGCCTTGGCGGTCCGATCAAAAAGGACAAGCTTTTCTTCTTCACGGACTGGGAAGGCACATTCGAAAGAGTGGGTTATTCGGGGCGATTTTCCGTGCCGACGGATGATTTCCGGGCCGGTGATTTCAGCCGGATGCTCGGCGCGCAGATCCTCGATGCCAGAGGCAACCCGATCATGGTTAGGACCACGGAAGGCGGGCTGACGGCGCTGCGCGAGGGTATGGTTTTCGACCCCTTCACCGGCGACCTGGACGGCACCGGCCGCGCGGTGTTTTCTTCAAACGGCCGCATCAACGTGATTCCGCCCTCGCGGCTGAACGGGCCGATGATGAAAATGCTGGCCCTGGTGCCGAAGCCTAACCTGCCCGGCGACCTGAACAACTATTACAACTCGGCCACGCAGAAGCTGAACCGCAACAACGTGGACGCCAAGGTCAACTGGAACCGCACGCCGGGCCACCAGTTATGGTTCAAGTACTCGGCGATGACGGCGCTGGTGACCGAGCTGCCCGCGCTGGGTCCGGCCATGGGCCCGGCTCTTGGCGGCGGCGGTGTTGGTGCGGGCCACACGCTGGTCCAGCTTGCCGCCATCGGCCAGACCTACACGGTTTCGCCCACATTTCTGGTCGACGCCACACTCGGCTGGACGCGCTTCGGGCAGAACGTGCAGCCGCCCGACCTGGGCAAGAATTTCGGCCGCGACGTGCTCGGCATCCCCGGCACCAATGGTGACGATCCCCGCGAGAGCGGCATGCCCGCATTCTACATTTCCGACTACACGGCGCTGGGCAACACGGAGGAGTGGAATCCGCTCTGGCGCAACGACCAGTCGTATACGTTCAACGCCAACGGGACGTGGATCAAGGGGCCGCATGAGATCCGCTTCGGGTTTGACTTCATGCACCACCTGATGAATCACTGGCAGCCGGAGCTGGGTGCGGGGCCGCGCGGGGCCTTTGCCTTCGATCCTGGCGTGACCGCACTGAATCCCGAGGCTCTCGCCGCCACGGTGGGATTCCGGGATGGGGAACCCTCGTTCGAAAACGGCTGGAACGGGCTGGCCGCGTTTCTGCTGGGGACGCCCGATTACGCCGCCAAGAGCAGCCAGTACATCAAGATGGCGAGCCTGGAGAACCAGTATGCGCTTTACATCCGCGACCGCTGGCGCGCCACTTCGAAGCTGACGCTCAACCTCGGACTTCGCTGGGAGCTGTACCCCACGAGGACGCGGCCCGCGGGCATGGGCATTGAGTCCTACGATCCCGAAACCAACGAGGTGCTGATCGGCGGCCGGGGCGGCCTGCCGCGCGACCTGGGCGTGGGCTACAGCAAAAAGCTGTTCGCTCCGCGCGTCGGCATCGCCTACCAGATCGACTCAAAGACGGTGGTCCGCACCGGCTACGGCATCACCTACCACTCGCACCCCTGGGGCGCCCAGGCGCTGCGCGGGTGGTATCCGCTGACGATCGCCGCCGAATTCAACGGCATCAACGGCTACCAGCCCGTTACCACGGGACCCAATTATGTGGCCGCCGGCGTGCCCAACAAGCCGCTTGGACCGGACGTCGGCATCATTCCGATCCCCGGCCCGGACATCAGCAAGGGCCGCGTGCCGCTGCCGCCATCGGTGGAAATGGGCTACCCGAAGGCCTTCACTCAACTGCGCCGCGGCTACATCCAGAGCTGGAACCTGATCGTCGAACGGAAACTACCGGCGGAACTGGTTGCCTCGGTGGGCTATGTCGGCTCGGCCAATGTCAACGGCTTCGCCTTCCTCGACATCAACGCCTCCTGGATTCCCGGCTCCGGCGACGAGGGCCGCCCGCTGTTTGCCAAGTTCGGCCGCACAGCCACGACGCGCGAGTGGGACGGCCGCACCCACAGCATCTATCACTCCATGCAGGCCACGCTGAACCGGCGGGTGCGCGGCGGGCTCTTCCTTCAGGGCTCCTACACGTTCTCGCACGCCATCGACATGGCCAATTACAGCGACTGGACTTCGTTCAGCTGGAACGCGCCCAGCGTCTTCTACCGCAACCGCGCCACCGCATCCTTCGACACGCCGCACAACTTCCAGCTCGCCTACATCTATGAACTGCCCTTCGGCAAGGGCAAGCCGTGGGCCAGCGAGGGACTTCAGGCGAAGATCCTCGGCGACTGGCAGATCAACGGCATCTTCGCCGCCTTCTCGGGACGGCCGTTCACGGTCACTGCCTCCGGGGCGGGCCTGAATATGCCCGGCAACCTCCAGACGGCAGACCAGGTAAAGCTGTCCGTGGCCAAGCTGGGCAAAGTCGGCGACGACGGCACCTGGTTTGACACGACCGCCTTCGCCCGCCCGAAGGGCGCGCGCTTCGGCAACGTCGGCCGCAATACGATGCGAGGCCCCACCGTGGTCAACACCGATCTGAGCCTGTTCCGCACGTTCCGCATGACCGAAAGATTCAACCTTCAGCTCCGGGCCGAGTGCTTCAATCTCAGCAACACGCCGCACTTTGGCAACCCGAACGGCAACGCCAATAGTTCGAATTTCGGCAAGATCCTTTCCACCGATTCCGGCCTCGCCCTGGGGCGGTCCCGCGAGTTCCGCTTCGGGCTCCGGCTGGGATTCTGAACCAGACTTGGGCCTCCGGGCCGGCTGCGCCGGCCCGGAGGCGGGCATGGCGGGCGTGCGTTGCGTGGAGGTCCCTCCCGTGAGCGGGATAGAGTGACAGAATGGCACTCATGCCCGGGGAGGGTTCGATCCAAATGACGCCATTTTGCACGCGCCGCCAGTGGTTGGCGGCGGCCGCAGGCGCGGCCGCCGTGGCCGCGCCCGCACGGCGGAGGCCGCCGAATTTCGTCATCCTGTTCGCCGATGATCTCGGCTGGGGAGACCTGGGCTGTTACGGACATCCGCTGATCCGCACGCCGAATCTGGACCGCATGGCCGCCGAAGGCGCGCGTTTTACCAGCTTCTACGCGGCAGCGCCGGTCTGCACACCGTCGCGCGCCGGCCTGCTCACCGGCCGCTATCCGATCCGGGCCGGCCAGCCGGGCAACACCGGGCCGGACACGGTGGGCGGGCTCCCGCTGAGCGAGATTCTTCTTCCGCAGATCCTCAAGCCGCGCGGCTATCGCTCGATGGCGATCGGCAAATGGCATCTCGGCTTTCAGCCCGAGGACTACCTGCCCGTGCGCCGCGGCTTTGATGCGTGGTTCGGCCTGCCCTACTCGAACGACATGATTCCGCCGTGGGTGAAAACAGACCGGCCCCTGCGGCTGTATCGCGACACCGCACCGGTGGGCGAGGTGAAAGAGCAGGACCAGTTGACGCCGATGTACACCGAGGAAGCGGTGCGCTTCATTCGCTCCAACCACGACCGGCCCTTCCTGCTCTATCTGGCCTACTCGATGCCGCACCTGCCGGTGAGCGCGCCGGCGCGCTGGCGCGGCCGCTCGCGGGGCGGCCTTTACGGGGATGTCATTGAGACGCTCGACTGGAGCGCGGGCCAGATCCGCCGCACGCTTGAAGAGCTGCGGCTCGAGCGCGACACGCTGGTCGTATTCACGAGCGACAACGGCCCGTGGCACAATCTGCCGGCGCGGATGCTGGCCGGAGGAGTCGAGCCCTGGCACACCGGTTCGGCAGGCCTGCTGCGCGGCGCCAAGGGCACGACGTGGGAGGGCGGACCGCGCGTCCCGGGCATTTTCTGGATGCCGGGCTGGGTGCGGCCGCAGACGGTGTTCGACATGGCATCGACGCTCGACCTGCTGCCGACCCTCGCCCAGCTGGCGGGAGCGGGTCTGCCGGAGGACCGCGTGCTGGATGGCTTCGACCTCGGCCCGACGCTGGCCCGCGCGGCGCCGTCGCCGCGGCGCGAGTTCTTCTACTGCCTGGACCGGCGGCTGGAGGCGATCCGGGAGGGGCCGTGGAAGTACCGTCACGCGCCCGGCAGCTCGCCGGAGCTGTTCCACCTGGAGCGCGACCCCTCGGAGAGATATGACGTCCGTGCGCGCGAGCCCGGGCTCGCCGCGCGGCTGGCGGCGAGGCTTGTGGAGTTCGCGCGTGAAATCGGCGCGGAGGCGGCGGCGTGAGCCGGACGCGCCAGCCGCGCCGTAACCTCGGCGCGCGGTTCCACGCTCCTGTTCTGGAGGGATCGAGGCAACGATGACTGAACAGACTCCGCCTGCGCGCCACCGCGTTTTCTCAATGCCGTTTGCCAGGGTCTATCCGGCCTACGTCAACAAGGCGGAGCGGAAAGGACGCACACGGCAGGAGGTGGACCGGATCATCTGCTGGCTCACCGGCTATGACCAGGTGGGACTGAAGCGGCAGATCGAGTCGGGCAACGACCTTGCGACCTTCTTCGCCCAGGCCCCGGCCCTGAACCCGAAACGCACGCTGATCCGCGGCGTGGTGTGCGGCGTGCGCGTGGAAGAGATTGCCGACCCGCTGATGCGCGAGCTGCGTCGCCTGGACAAGCTGGTGGACGAGCTGGCCAGGGGCAGGCCGATGGAAAAGATCTTGCGCGAGTAGACCGGCGCCGGCCGCCCCAGCCGGCAAGGGGCCTGTGCTGCCGGATGGCGGAGAGATTCCGGAAGCGGCGCGCCGTCTGGGGTAATCTGGAAAGGTAGCGAGAGATTGACGATGGACGGCACGATCCGCGAAAACCAGATCCAGTTGGGCGAGCTGCCTCCGGGGCTGTTCGATCGAATCGACCGCGAGGGCAGCTACGGAACGGACTCGGGCATTCTGCTGACGACGGTGGACAGCGTAATCAACTGGGGGCGGAAGAACTCGATCTGGCCGATGACGTTCGGGCTGGCCTGTTGCGCCATCGAGATGATGGCGATGAGCGCCTCGCGGTTTGACATTGCGCGTTTCGGGGCTGAGGTCTTCCGCGGGAGTCCGCGGCAGGCCGACCTGATGATCATCGCCGGTCGCGTGTCGAACAAGATGGCGCCGGTGGTGCGCCAGCTCTACCAGCAGATGCCGGAGCCGAAGTGGGTGATCTCCATGGGGGCCTGCGCGACTTCGACGGGCGTCTTCAACAACTACGCGCTGATCCCGGTGAATCAGGTGATTCCGGTCGACGTCTACGTGCCCGGCTGCCCGCCGCGGCCCGAGCAGCTCATTTACGCGATCATGCTGCTTCAGAAGAAAATTGAGCGCGAGCGGGGCGTGCTGAAGGAAGTGCTGAACCTCGGCTGACCGTGGCCGGGACGGTCTTCGGGCGCGGCGCCTGAGCGAGGCGGCCGCGCCCATCGCATTTTCGCTCAAACTCTTCCGCGGGCCTGCCGATGTGGAGGGTGGGAGCCCCGAGCGGCTCTGGAAGGAGGCGTCCCGTGGAAATCCGCCGAATAGACACGATGCCGGAGCTGACGGCGGTCAGCCCGGTGACTCCGCTCACGCCGCAGATGCGGGCCGAACAGGTCGAGCTGGTTCACGCGGTGGAGTCGATCAACCGGGCTGAACTGCTCGGCCAGCGAAGCGAGCTCACCATCAGCGTGGATCGCGAGACGCGCCGGCCGGTGGTGAAGATTGTGGATCGGGAGACGAAAGAAGTGATCCAGCAGATCCCGCCGGAATACGTGCTGCGGCTCGCCGAGGATCTGAAGGACCGGACTTAAAATCGCGGCAAAGCAGGAATAGACGGCAATGACAGTCACCCCTTATGGCGGGCATGCGGTCGAACGCGTGCTCGGCGCCGATCCGCTGGAACTGGTTGTGATCCTTTACGAGGAGCTGCTTTCAAGCATTCTGGACGCGCGGCGGCATGTGGCCGCAGGGCAGCCCATGGAGCGCGCGCGCTCGGTGAGCCGGGCGCTGGAGATTCTGGCCGAGCTGGCCCAGAGCGTGAATCCCCCGGCCAGCCCGGAGCTTGCCGGGCGGCTGCTTTCGCTGTATTCGTTCCTGACCGAGCGGCTTCAGCAGGGCAACTTCGAGCAGCGGGATGAGCCGCTGGCCGAATGCGAGCAGATCGTCCGGACGCTGCTGGAAGGCTGGCGCGGCGCGGCGCGCCAACGCTATGCGCCCCCGCCGGAGATGGAGGCGGCCGCGCTGCCCGGTCCATTGCCCGCCATCAACGTCTGCGGCTAAACGCGCGCGAGGCGTTCAGCCGATGAGCGCCCGCAGGCGGCCGCCCGAGTCGGCCAGCAACCGGCGGGCCTGTTCCCGGTCGACACCAAGACGGGCCATCACGATGGCCGTTCTTACGTCCCTCCCGGCCGCTTCCAGCGCCGCCGCCGCCTGCTCGCGCCCCACCTGCGCCACCTCCATGATGATTCGCTGGGCCCGGTCCACCAGCTTCGCGTTGCTCGGCTGTACATTCACCATCAGATTGGAATAGACCAGCCCCAGGCGCACCATCACGCCGCTCGAGATCATGTTCAGCACCATCTTGGTGGCCGTGCCCGCCTTCAGGCGGGTGCTGCCGGCGATCACCTCCGGCCCGGTGACCACTTCCACCGGATAGCGCACGCGGCGAGAGAGCTCGGCGTTCTCGCAGCAGGCAATGCCGCCGGTGGCGGCGCCCAGGGCGGCCGCCCGATCCACGGCGCCGAGCACGTAAGGGGTCCGGCCGCTGGCGGCGATGCCCACGAGAAAGTCCTGCGGGCGGAAGCCCGCCTCGGCCAGATCGGCCGCGCCCGCTTCGGGCTGGTCCTCAATGCCTTCGACGGCATGGCGGAGGGCGTAGTCGCCGCCGGCAATCAGCCCGGTGACCATCTCTTCCGGAACATTGAACGTGGGCGGGCATTCGCTCGCGTCCAGCACGCCGAGCCGTCCACTGGTTCCGGCGCCGATGTAAAAGAGGCGGCCGCCGGAGCGAAGGGCTTCAGACGCCGCATCGACGAGAGCGGCCACAGCGGGCAGAGCCCGGGCCACGGCCGCGGCGACGGTCTGGTCTTCTTCGTTGAAGACGCGCAGCATCTCGAGCGTCGGAAGCGCGTCCAGGTCCCGCGAACGCGGGTTGCGCTGCTCGGTGGTCAGGTAGGAAAGATCCGTGGGAGGCTGCATCGCCTTCATCATCGCGGCTGTGGGCGGGAGAAAGCAAAAGCCGGGCGGCACGGGCCGCCCGGCCTTCGTTTCGCCGATGGGATGCTGGTCAGGCCTGGAAGCTGGAGCCGCAGCCGCAGGTGGACCTCACGTTCGGGTTGTCGAACTTGAAGCCCGAGCCCTCGAGCGTCTCCACATAATCGACCTTGGCGCCGTCCAGATAGAGCATGCTCGCCTGGTCGATGAAAACCTTCAGACCGTCGAAGTCATAGGTCTTGTCGAGCAGCCCGGGATTGTTCTCGAAAGCCATCGAGTAGGTAAACCCGGAGCATCCACCGCCGACCACGGCGATGCGCAGCCCCGCCGGCTTGGGATCCTGCATTTCGAGGATCTCCTTCACCTTGGCAATGGCGGTGGGGGTGAGTGTAATCATGAGGTTCCAAACCTCCTACGGTTTTGTCCTGATTTGGATTGTAGCATGCCGCCGCCTGAGGCGGCTCTCATACGTTGAGATGCGCGAAGCCGCTGCCCGGCTTCCGGGATCTGCTATGGTAGGGAATGCTGGAGGCGAGCAGGCCGGGCGTGCGCTGCGGCCGCCTCTGGCAACCGCGCATTTCTTACTGAAACCGCATGGGTTTGGCGCACGTCAGCCGAGTATATGAGTGGACACACTGGCGTCCTCCCATTCCCGGCGGGCGGAGTTCGGGTTGCATTCACCGGTCAGGGTAGAACGCGAGTGGAGGACCGTCTGTCAGAGGAAGCCGCACTCGTACAGCGCATCCAGGCGGGCGACGAAGCCGCTTTCCGCGAGCTGGTCGAACGCTACCAGAACAAGGTCTACTCGATCATCTACGGCATCTTGCGCAACCACAACGACGCCGAAGATATCGCCCAGCAAGTCTTCACCAAGATCTATTTTTCCATTGGCAGCTTCGATTTCCGCAGCTCGCTGCTGACCTGGATCTACAAGATCACCGTCAACGAGTGCTACGACTACCTGCGCAAGCGGCGCGTCCGCAAGCTGGTCTATGAAAGCGATCTCGGGGATGAAGAGTCGCCGGGCATGGAGCGCAGCGAGCCCGACACGGCGCCGCTGATCGACGAGCAGCTCGAGCGGCGCGACCTGGTGGTGAAACTGCTCGGCAGGCTGTCGGAAGAAGACCGCAGTCTTCTCCTGCTGAAAGAGGTGGAGGGGCACTCGGTGGAAGAACTGGCCCGGATGACGGGCCTCAACGAAAACACGATCAAGGTGAAGCTTTTCCGCGCAAGACAGAAACTGCTGAAAGCGGCCGAACGTCTGTTGAAGCGGAAGGGCTTGCCGCTGAAGGTCGGGCAGGGGTAGAGGATGGAGACATCGGGAGCGCTTCCGGACGGCAGGGCAGCCACAGCGCTGCCGCGGCGTCCTGTGCGGCTCCGGGTTGTGAACCATATGGACGGTTGGAAGGGAGCCACCCCGCAACAGACGGGCGTCCGAAGCAGGCGGCAGAAGCCTGCCGCGGCGGAGAGACTCCCACACGCGCCGTTTGCCAGGAGTTAGGATTTGAGGGAAGAAATCCATGCATGAGCCAGTGGTTGACGGGCTGGAGGAATATCTGGCCGGAACGCTTGCCGGCCGGCGGCTGACTGTATTTGAGCAGCACCTGGCAGGCTGCGGCGAGTGCCGCCGGCTGTTGAGCGCGTTGCCGGCGCAGCAAGCCCTGCTTGGCGCGCTTCGCCCGCCCCGTCCGGTGAGCCCCGCGCCCGGCTTTTACGCCAGGGTGATGGAGCGCATCGAGGCGCGGCGGGCTTCGTCCATTTGGGCGGCTTTGCTGGAGCCGGCCTTCGGGCGCCGCCTCAGTTATGCGATGCTGGCGCTGCTGGTGGTGTTGAGCGCAGCGGTGTGGAACGGACCGGGGCAGCCGGTCATCGACGAAAGCAACCCGATGGCGGTGTTCGCCATCGAGCTGCCTGAAGCCAACGGGGCTGATCCGGGCCATGACCGCGCGGTCGTGCTGACGCACCTGGTGAGCATGAGCGGCGGTGGCGAGGTGGCTTCGCTGCCTGTATCATCGGATTGATGCCGGAGGGCCTGGGATGAGCGTTCGGAGCACCGCCGATTGCGGACCCACGTGGCACACGCCGCGGGTGCTGGCCGTGCTCCTGCTCGTGTTTCTGTGCGGCGCGGCCGTCGGAGCGCTGGGCATGCGGATGTTCGCGCCGCGCGTACCGGCTGCGGCGGCCTGGACGGCCGGCGGGCGCGAGTGGACGCTCGAGATGATGAAGAAGGAGCTGAACCTGACGCCGGAGCAGGCGGCAGAGATCGAGACGGTGCTCGACGAGTTCGTGCTCTATTACCAGAACCTCCAGGGCCAGATGGACGATTTCCGCGCCGAAGGCAGAAAGCGGATTTTGCGCGTGCTGACGCCCGAGCAGCGGGCGCGCTTCGAAAAGATGGTGGGCAAGCTGAACGCCCGGCTGCGGTAGCCCGGATTTTCCGACGGCGCGATGTCTGCGGGGCGCGTTTTCGCTGTGGCTGGCATCGCGGTGCGTTCCGGTTCGCGCTGCCACGCTCGCTCCGCGTAGCGCACAACCCGCTGCGGTCCGTCTTTCAGGCACAGGGAAATCATCAGCGCGCTTTTTCGCCTGCTCTCTTCCCGGCGGCACCGATACGCCGTCCTTTTCCACAGGGGGAAACAGGATGCCATTCGGGTCCGGACGCGGCGCATGGCCACGCCTTTGACCGGCCTCCGCCTTTGCCGTAAATCCACAGCGGGCGCGGCCGTTGGGAGGCAGCAGGCCCGCTGCGGTCACCTCAGGCCACAAAGGCGACGGCTTCGATTTCGACAAGCACCTCGCGGGGGAGGCGGGCGGCCTCGACCGTCGCCCTTGCCGGCGGATTTTCCGGGAAATAGCGGCCGTAAATCTCGTTGACTTTGGCGAAATCGTCGAGGTTTTTCAAAAAAATGGTTGTTTTGAGCACGGTGTCAAGGCGCGCGCCGGCGGCCTCAAGCACCGCCCTGAGGTTTTCGAGCACCTGAACGGTCTGCCGCTCGATGCCTCCTTCGACGATCTGCCCGGTGGCCGGATCGAGCGGGATCTGGCCGCTGGCGAACACGAGGCCGTTCCAGCGCACCGCCTGCGAATACGGCCCGATGGCCGCGGGCGCGCGGTCCGTGCGGATGATTTCTTTCGGCTGCATCGTGGTCCGCGGCGCCTGTCAGGCGCCGATCTCCTCCTCGATCCACGTCATGGCCGCATAGGCTGCCGGCCAGCCCACGGTGGTGATGGCGAGCACGGCCACGTGCAGGATCTCCTCCTTTTTCGCGCCGGCCTCGAGCGCCTGCCGCGCGGCCGAATGCACCGCGCCCTGGTGCTGGGAGCCGACGGCGATGCCGAGCTTCACCAGCCGGCGCGTCTTTTCGTTCAGCGGCCCGCCCTTTTCGTGGCAGGCCGTGCCGAGAGCCTGAAACGCGGCCCAGACCTCCGGATACTTCTTTTCGAATTTCTTCAGCTTTTTGGGAACTGCGGTTTGTCTGGCCATGCCATGCAAGATAGCACGCCCGGAGGGGAGGGCTCACCGGAGTTCCCCGCGGAGGGGGCCAGATGCGATATAACGCTCACTGGAAACGGAACGCACGACCCATGACAGGACACGACACTCCCTCTCCCCGCAACCGGCGCAGCTTTCTCTCCACTGCCGCTGCGGCCGGCCTCACCACGAACCTCTTCACCGGCTCTGTCCGCGGCGCCAATGACCGCGTGACGGTCGCCTTCATCGGCATGGGCCAGATGGGGCGCGGCAATCTCGAGTATGCATCGAAGGTTCCCGGCTTCCAGCCCGTGGCCGTGTGCGACGTCTACAAGCCTCACCTCGAGATGGCGAAGGCGCTTGCCGAAAAGCTGGGCCATGACGTCAAGGCGATCCACGATTTCCGCGAGATCCTCGCCGACAAAAGCGTGGACGCGGTCTGCATCTCGACGCCCGACCACTGGCACGCCTACATGATGATCGAGGCCTGCAAGGCCGGCAAAGACGTCTACGTCGAGAAGCCGGCCTGCGTCTACGCCGAAGAAGGCCTGCTGATGGTGCGCGCCGCCCGCAAGTACCGGCGCGTGGTGCAGGGTGGCACGATGCAGCGCTCTGGCGGCTATTTTCAGAAGGCCGCCGAACTCGTCAAGAGCGGCGCGCTCGGCGACGTCACCTTCTGCCACACCTGGCAGGCGGGACTCGAAAAGAAGGAGCGTTGGGGCAATCCGCCGGACGAGCCCCCTCCGCCGGATCTCGACTGGGACCTCTGGCTGGGACCCGCGCCGAAGCGGCCCTTCAATGCCAACCGCTTCGGGGTGGCCCCCGGGCGATGGTCGACGTTCCGCTATTTCTGGGATTACGCCGGAGGCGCGATGACCGACTGGGGCATTCACCTGATTGATCCGGTGCATCAGGCCTTTGACGATCCGATGCCCACGGCCGTCACCGCCATGGGAGCGAAGTTCTACGTCACTGACAACTGCGAGACGCCGGACACGATGCTGGCGACGTTTTTCTACCCGAAGTTCCTCGCCAGTTACGAGTCGCGCACCTGCAACCCGATGCCACTGCTCGGCAACTGGCCCTACGGGACGGCCATTCACGGCACCGAGGCGACGGTGGTGGTCAACCGCGGCGGCTGCTGGCTGATCCCGAACCGCGGGTCGAAAATCGAACCCGCCGTGTGGGAAAAGGACTCGAAAATGGCGCAGCTCAATGTGCCGCACTGGGAGAATTTCCTTGCCTGCATCCGCTCGCGGGAGAAACCGATTTCCGACATTGAGAACTGCGTGCGGTCGTCGGTCACCTGCATTCTCGCCAACGTGTCCATGCGCGCCGGCGTGCGCGTCGACTGGGACGAGAAGGAGTGGACGGTGAAGCAGGGCGAGGCGAAGCCGTATCTCAAGGCCCGCTACCGCGCTCCGTGGAAGCTGGAAGTCTAGCGGGCGCGCCAATCTCCGATCCCGGACAGGCATTGCCCGGAATCGGCCTCGTGTATGATCACGCCGAAGGGGGGCATGTCATGTCTCAGATCGTGAACGAAATTCTGGAAGCCAACCGCCGGTATGCAGCCGGATTCGGCGACAAGGGCAGGCTGGCGATGCCGCCGGCGCGGCGGTTCGCCATCCTGACCTGCATGGACGCGAGGCTGGATCCGGCGAAGTTTGCCGGCCTGGCCGAAGGCGACGCACACGTGGTGCGCAACGCAGGCGGCCGGGCCAGCGACGACGCCATCCGCTCTCTGATCATCTCGGCCAAGCTCCTGGGCACGCGCGAGTGGTTCGTCATTCACCACACGGACTGCGGGATGGAGTTTTTCACCGATGACGTGATGCGCGGTCTGCTGGCTGAAACGATCGGGCCCGCCGGACTGGTGGATGGCCAGTGGAAGAACCTGGACACGCGCCATCCGGGCTCGCGCGAGGGCGACTACATCAACTGGCTGACGATCCGCGACCAGGCGCAGAGCGTGCGCGAGGACGTGGCGCGCATCCGCCGTCATCCGCTCGTTCCGCCGGACATCGCCATTTACGGCTACATCTACGACGTGCGCACGGGACGGCTGACGGAAGTGCCCAGCGCCTGAGCCGGTGCATGGTTTTTTTCGGGCGGAGCGGCTCGGGTCCGCTCCGCCCGGAGTAACGTGAACAGGCGCGCTGCGCCTCACCGCGACCGTCGGATGGTCACGACCACGGACAGCGTATTGGCGGACGTGGCCTGAATCGAGACGGCGCCGCCGGGCGCGCCCGCGTCGACCGCTCCATTGATACGCGCCGAACTGGCGCCGGCGGGGATCACGACGGAAGCGGGGACTTTGAGCGCGGCGCTGCCGGAGGCCATCCTGACAAGCACCCCGCCTGAGGGTGCGGGCGCGGCCAGTTGCAAGGTGACCGAGAAGTCCTGCCCCGGGCGGAGACGGCACGGCGAACAGGAGATTTTGCCGAGTGTCGCCAGCACGGGCTGAACCGTAGCGGGCCGGATGGTGAGCGTCGTCTGGAGCGATTTTCCGTTCCAGGCGGCCGTGACAACGACGGTGGTTTCCGTGGTGACGGCGCCTGCCTGGATCAGAAACTGAGCGCCGGCCGCCCCTGCCGGGACGAGGACAGACGCGGGCAGGCTGACCACGCCGGACGGCGCCGCAGACAGAGCGACTGTAACGCCGCCGGCGGGCGCCGGACTGGAGAGCGTGATGGTGGCGGTGACGCTTGCGCCCGGGACCGCCGTGGCCGATGACAGCGTGAACGCGGCGAGATCAGGCGCCGGCGGAGGCGGCGCTGGAGGTCCGGCGCAGACTGGATTGGTCTCAATCACGCCGTATTCAAAGGCGCCGGCATCGATGGGCCCCACGTCGTAGCGCGCCACGGCGCACAGCGGATGATGGTACTGCATGGCCGGCCGCAACGGGTATCCGGAACCCGTGCCTGGATCCACGCCGGCATTGAGCGCGGCCGAAAGGTTCGAAATCCGGTAGTCGTACTGGGCCGCATTCAGAAAGCCCATGTCGCCGCTGGTCACGTTGCCGGCCATGACCGCTCCGGCCGGCAGCGTCATGGTTCCGGCCCCGGAGAAAATGTTGTTCCGGATCACCGGCTGCGAGGTCACTGCGGAAGCCACCTGAATGAAAGTCGCGCCGGCGGCCCGGGTGCTGACGAAGGTGTTGTTGACCACGTATAGCTGGTTCGGCGCAGCGGCGTTCAGGCCCTCAAACCCGTAGCTGAGCATGCCGCGGTTCTGCGTCGTCTCGCTCTGCTGGATGACGTTGCCGATCACATACGCCAGCCCGCCGTTGGGCAGGTCGATTTCGTAGCTGCCGGTGCCGTCCTCCTGCGTGAGCCGGTTGTAGAGGATGTAGTTTGCCGAGGCGCGGGATTTCACCAGGTGGCCAACGCGGGCGCGGCGCGAGGCCGAAAAGCGCAGCGTGAATTCGGCCACGCCGGAGTTGATATAAATATTGTGGCTCTGCCCATCGCCATAGCCGTTGTCGTAGAATTCGCTGTGTTCCACGACAACTTTTCCGTAAAATCCGCCGAGAATTCCGTTTTCATTATGGTGAAATACGCAGTTCCGCACAATGAGATTTCCCGTGTCAAGCCGGATGCCGGCGCCGTTGCGATCCGGCACCTTCGCTCCGGAAAATTCGATGTTTTCAATGGTGATATTGTCGCCGGCGACGACCCAGATCCCCTTGCCCCAGGCGTACTGGCCGGCAGCGTCGATGCGCGCCCGGCCGTTGATGCCGCGGATGATCAGATTGTTTCGGGTGATGGCGCAGACGTCGCCATCGTAGCTGCCGGCTGCGTCGATTTCGACCACGTCGCCGTCCTGCGCGGCTGCCAGCGCCTGACATGGCTTCGCATACGGCTGGCCGGGCCCGACGCTCCGCACGGCGGCTGCCGCCGCCGCGCCCGCAAATATCAGGGAAAGGAACAGGAAGGCAGGTGTGCGCATGCCCGTCCATCGGCGCCGGCGCCGGAAAACTCCATCGAACGGAACCCCTACTGCCCGGGGGCGCGAAGAGGACCTCCGTACTACGGCGGACTGCTTACGTCGGGAAACGCTTCAGGCGCGCGGGCCGAGCTGGTTCAGCGCGAAGGCATAAGCCCCGATCGACACGGCTTCGCTGGTGCCGAGCCGTGTGAGTCCGATGGCGGTGCGTTGCAGTGCGTCGTAGCGGATGGTGCGGTTCGAGCGCGGCACGCGGAGCTCGCGCGGCTCGCCCCGAAGGAAGACCTCGCGCTGCGCCGGGTCGTCGAAATCGAACACGCGGAAGACGACTCGGCGCAAGGGGCGGCCATCGCGGGGGAAGACGCCGTTGAGGGCGTCGAGCATCGCGGGCAGGAACAGCGGGGCGGCGCCGGCCAGTCCGCCGCCGAGCACGACCAGCCCGTCGATCAAGGTGAGGGCCTGTGCGATGGCGTCGCCCGCCACCTCGCCCAGGCGGCGGAAGGCCTCGCGCGCGGCATCGCGGCGTCCTGGCGCGCGCCCCATGCCGATGTCGAAAATCTCTTTCGGTTCGGGCGTCTCCTCGAACGGAATCCCGGCCAGCTCTCCATAGACGCGGCGCACGGCACGGATGGAGGCGCCCTCCTCGGCGTTCCAGTCCGGCTGGAGCCGGTTGCGCAGCAGCCAGACCTCGCCGGCCATCGAGTTGTCGCCGATGAACAGCTCGCCCCTGCGCACGATGCCGCCGCCCAGGCCGGTGCCGAGCGTGATGCCCAGCAGGTTGGCATAGCGCTTGGGGCTGCCCGCCTGTTCAAGCCTCCGGTTCACCTCCGGCAGAAAACCGCTCATGGCCTCGCCGTAGGCGAACAGGTCGCCGTCATTGTTGAGGAACACGGGCAGGCTGAAGACGTCTTCGAGCATCGGCCCGAGGGCGACGCCGCCGCGGAAGGCTGGCAGGTTGTTCTCGTTGAAGACGACGCCCGCCGGATAGTCCGCCGGGCCTGGAAAGGCGAAGCTGATGGCCACAGGCGGCTCTGGCAGCAGCGCCTGCACGCGGCGGAAGCCTTCGATGATGTTGTCGAGACACGCGTCGAGGTCGTTGGGCTCGGCGGGCAGGTAGATTGGTTCCACGAGCAGGCGGTTGGAACGGATGGCGGAGAACTTCAGATTCGTGCCCCCGGCATCGAGCGTCATTACGATGCGCGGGTCGGTGAAGGCATCGATCGGCATGGCTCGTTTTCTGATCCTAAGAGGCGCGGCGGAGGTTGGCCAGGGCGGCGGCCGTGACATAAAGGATGGCGGCCAGCGGCACGAGGAAGCCGGCCTGGGCGGAGCCGGAAAGGTCCGAGACGTAGCCCATCAGCGGCGGCACGAAGGCGGCGCCGACGATGGCCGTCACCATGAGTCCGCTCAGGGCGTTGGCATGCGCCGGCATCGAATCGACGGTAATCGAAAACACAAGCGGAAAAATATTGGCAAATCCGAGCCCGGTGAGGAAGAAACAGGCAGCGGAAACGGCGGCAGATGGGAAGAAAATGCCCAGCAGTCCGGCAATGGAAATCAGGCAGGTAATCAGGAAAAATGCTTTCGGTTTCATCCAGTTCAGAAGGATGCCTCCGGAGAAACGGCCGATGGTGAGCGCGAGGAAAAACAGCCCGGTGCCCAGCAGGCCGGTGCGCGCGATGTCAATGCCGAAGCGGTCCTTCAGGTAGAGCGGAATGCCGGCGCTGAGGCTGACCTCCGCGCCCACATAGAAGAAAATCGCAAGAACCATCAGCGCCACATATCCGTTGCCCAGCAGTTTCAGGCAGGAGGCGAGCGTCGCCGGCCGCTGGTCCGGCGCGCGCTGCTCTTCCACCTTCAGCGGCAGCACGGCCAGGATGGTGAGGGCGACAGCGGCGGAGTAGATCGGAAATACGATCTGCCAGGAGGCGCCGAACCACCGGGCCGCGATCACCGGCAGCAGCGGCCCCGACAGCGAGCCAATTGCCTTGACGAACTGTGCCAGCGACAGGTTGCGCGAGTACAGGCCCGGGGGCGAGACGTCCCGCATGATGGGATTGCCAGCGACCTGAAGCGTGGTGGCGCCGGCGCCGAGCAGCAGCACGGCCAGCAGAAACACGGGGAACGTGGTGAAGCCGAACACGGCGGGGATCAACAGTCCGGCGAGCATGATGCACAGACCGAGCAGCAGGATGAACTTCTTGCCGGTGCGGTCCTGCCACAGCCCGACGGGGATCGACAGCAGCCCGAACATGACAAAGCCGGAAAACGTGATCCATTGCGCCGCAAAGTAGGAGAGCTGAAACTGCTCCCGCGCCAGGCTGACAAACGGCCCGGCTGCGTCAGCGAAGCCCATGGCGAGGAAGGCGAGAAAGACCGGGAAAGCGCGTTTCATGGAAACAGACAGCATACACCGCCGCGGGCGAAGAGGGCCGGTTCAGGGCTGCGGTTCCAGCTCGGATACGCGCTGGCCCTGATAGAGATGGCCGCGCACGCGCAGCCACCACTCGGGTCCCCGCGGGGCCGGGCCCGGTGTCTGGCAGAATGCCTCGCGAGAGACCCAGCCGCCCGCCCGGGGCAGGCGCTCGAGCGCCACCGCCGGGATGGCGCGGGCGAGCGCCAGATCCTGCAACGCATTTCTGAGAATGATGGCGCGCAGCGTGTCCGGCTTTTGCTCCGGCAGGGATTCGCGGGACTCCTGCGTCTGGCAGAGTTCCGGCCGCAGCGCGGCGGCGACGGTCTCATCGGCGCGGGCGGCGACGGGCGCCAGCCGGCCGCGGAGCGGCCCGACGGCCGGCGCAACGCGATCCATCGGGCGCATTTCCATGGGATAGATGACCCACGTTCCGCCGGCGTGGAGCTGAATCTCCAGCCGGAAGCGCTCGACGGGCGCGGATTCGGGCAGAAAGAGGTCCAGCAGATACGCCTGTGTGGCCTGCCCAGGGTCAAGCACGGCCTGCACGGGCTGTTCTACCAGTTTTAATCCGTCGGGGATCCATTCGCCGTCCACATCCACGTAAGCGAGCTGGTAAATCGTGGCCCCTGCGGTGTTGTCCGGATTCTGGGCGATGTAGACCGTGTATGGTTCGCCCGGCGGCGCCTGGACGGTGAAGATGAAAGACGCCCGGCCATTGCGGACCAGCGCCGGCGAGAGGATCTCGCGCCGCGACATGGTGCGGTCGGCGCGGCAGATTTCGCCGTCCGGGCGCGGCCGCTGGAACTCGCTGTAAACGGCGATGCGCTGGCCGCTGAGGGCGGAAGCGCCGGCGGCCAGCAGCAGAAAACAGGCAAACAACCCTTGCACGGAATCCAGCTTACGCCAGGTCGAATTTCTCCGGGTGAAGCAGCGGGTCCGGCGTGACGACCACCGGACGGCCGAGGATTTCCTCGAGCTCTTCCAGGTAGTCATTGGACGTGGATTTCAGTTCGCGCGCGACATCGGGATGGACGCGGAGCACCACGTTGGGGGTGTCGACCACCTTGGCGTACTTGGTGGCCTCGGTGAGGATTTCGCCGATGACGGTGGTCACGCTCTTGACATAGCCGGCGCCCTCGCAGGTGGGGCACGGCGAGCAGAGCGTGCGCTCCAGCGACTGCTTGACGCGCTTGCGGGTGATGGCGACGAGGCCGAAGTCGTTGAACTGGAGGATCTTGTAAGGTGCCTTGTCCTGGCGCATCGCCTCTTCGAGCGCCTGCATCACCTTCTGGCGGTTCTTGCGCTCCTCCATGTCGATGAAGTCGACGACGATGATGCCGCCGAGGTCGCGCAGCCGGATCTGGCGGACGATTTCCTTGACGGCCTCGAGATTTGTCTTGACAATTGTGTCTTCCAGGCGGTTTGATTTCCCGACGAATTTTCCGGTATTGACGTCGATGGCGACCAGCGCTTCCGTCTGATTGATGACGATATATCCGCCGGATTTCAGCCAGACTTTCGGCTTTAACGCCTTCTCAAGCTCCTGGGTGATGCCGAAAGCGTCGAAGATCGGCTCGGGACGCGTATACAGCTTCACCCGGCTGAGCAGCTCCGGCTGGAAGCGTTCGACGTTCTGAAGGACCTGTTCGTAGAGCTCTTCGGAATCGACCCAGATGGCCTTGAAGCCCTCGGTGAGCTGGTCGCGGATGATGCGCTGCACGATCTCCACGTCGTGGTGCAGCAGCGCCGGCGCGCGCCTCTTTTCGGCCTTCTGCTTGATATCCAGCCAGAGCGAGGCGAGGTGGCGCATGTCGGCGGCGATCTCTTCCTCGCTGCGGCCTTCGCCGGCGGTGCGCATGATGAAGCCGCCGGGGATGCCTTCGCGGTGCTTCTGGAGGATGCGCCGCAGCCGCTGCCGCTCCTCGTCCGTGGAAATGCGGCGGCTGACGCCGAGGTGTTCGACCGTCGGCATGTAGACGACATAGCGGCCCGGGAGAGCGATGTGCGAGGTGATCCGGGCGCCCTTCTGGCCGAGGGGCTCCTTGGCGATCTGGACGATGATCTCCTGCCCCTCCTTCAGCAGGTCGGTGATGGAGGGCAGGGGCGGGCGCTCCGGTTCGCGGCGTTCCGGCGCGGGCTGGCGAACCTCGACCGATGCGGCCTGTTCTTCGGTGCGGACCTCGGCAGCTGGCTCGGCCTGAGTGGCGCGGTCGCGCCCGCGGCGGCGCGAACGGCGGGTGATGCGGTGCGGGGCTTTGCCGCCCTGGGCGCGGAGCGTGGCAGTGAGGCTCACGGGCATGCGAGCCGGCTCCGGGCCGGCTTCTTCTTCGTCGGGCTCAGCGGACTGCGTCTGGCAGGGCTCTGACGGCGCCGATTCCGGGCCGGCCGCAGCAGCGGCCTCCGCCTCTACGGTTTGCTCCTCCTCCGACACTGGGGCCTGTTCCACACGCGGTTCAGCCTCCGGGATGGCGGCAGCTGTCCGGCCGGGCGCCGCTGCCGCAGCTTCTTCTTCTTCGGCGGCCGCCGCGGCGGCTTCCGCTTCGGGCTCGGGTTCCGGCCCGGGCTCTGGCTCGGCCGCTTCTTCCGTGGAAGACTCTTCCCACGGCGCGCCGTGCTCGAGCGCCTCTACGCGGTCCAGGATCTCTTCCGCGGCCTCCTCCGCCGCTTCCTCGAGCTCGGTCCTGGTGAGCGGGGCCTCGGCCTGGGCGGACTCTTCCTGGCGGCGGCGGTATTTGGCCAGCGATTCGCCGGGCAGCAGGATGATTTCCTCCGCCGGCCCGGTTTCGGTTTCGGCTTCAGCCTCGCCGCCGCCCTCCGCGTGCGCGGTCTCCTGGGTGGTTTCCTCCAGGGTGGCGAACTTCGACTCCGGCAGGCCGCGGCCGCTGCGGCGACGGCGCCGCGTGCGGCGGCTGCGGCGCTCGCGCGGCTCAGCCGTCTGAGCCGCTTCGACCTGCGCTGGAGTTTCGGGCGCGGCGGCAGGCTCCCGTCCGCGGCCGCGGTCCTGCGTCCGTTTCTCATCGGGCACGCGGTCGAACTCGTCGGCGTTCTCTTCGAAGAAATCCGAGACGTAGAGGAAGCAGTCGCGCTCGAGTCCGAGATCGACAAAGGCCGACTGCATCCCGGGCAATACTCGGGTGACGCGGCCCTTGTGGATGCTGCCGGCCAGCGAATATTCGTTGGCGCGCTGGAAATAAATTTCGACGAGCTGTCCATCCTCAAGGATGGCAGCCTTGGTTTCGTGGCGGTTCTGGCTGACCACCAGTTCCTTCGATGGCATGTTTTTCTACCTCCGCTCCAGAGGCGTGAACGACTGGAGGGGAGAGAGGAGGGATCAGATGTTCCGGCCAGCTCAGGCGGGAAGGGCCGGAGTTGCCGGGGCCGCGGCCCAAGCGCCAGTCCTTCCAGTGCAAGAAACCTTCACGAACCGCCGCGGGCCCGGCCGGGCGCCGGACGGGCGCCTCGCCAGCCGGAGCGCTGCGCGGACGGGAGGCGTCATCACGCCTGCGAAATGCCTGTTCTCAACGGTCACCTGCCGCCGGATCGGTTCACCTCTCCGGACACGCTCTCTCGTTCCAGATCACGCTGCAAACCGCCGGAGCCTCACATTGTTGACGAGCCCCAGCATCATGAAAACCGACAACATGCTCGACCCGCCGTAACTCATCAGCGGCAGCGGAATGCCGGTAACCGGCATCCGCCCTGCCGCCATGCCCGCATTGACGAGCAGATGAAACAGCAGCAGCGAGCAGACACCCATGCAGATGAGCATCCCGGCGCGGTCGGGCGCCGCCTGCGCGTTCTGTACGATCTGCATGAGCAGCAGGAAATACAGCCCGAAAACAACCAGGATGCCGACAAAACCGTGCTCTTCGGCGAAGGCGGAGATCAGAAAATCGGTGTGGGCCACCGGCAGAAAACGGAGCTGCGTCTGCGAACCCCGCGTCACGCCGCGGCCCCAGATGCCGCCCGCGCCGACTGCAATCTTCGACTGGATCACCTGATACCCTTTGCCCATCGGGTCTTTCATTGGATCCAGGAACGTCTCCAGCCGGGCTTTTTGATAATCCTTCAGCATGAACCAGCCAACGGGCATCAACAGCGCGCCGGCGACCAGAATCAGCGCCGCGTGCTGCCAGCGCATGCCGCCGAAAAACAGCCCGGCCAGCAGCACTGGCAAATAGGTCAGCGACGTACCAAGATCCGGCTGCGCCGCCACCAGGCCGCCTGGAATGCCCACGAGCAGGCCCAGTTTCACCAGGTCCCGGACGTCCAGCCGATCCGATCTCAGCTCGGACACATACCGGGCTACCAGTAATACTATCACCAGTTTGACAAATTCCGAAGGCTGGAACTTGAAGCCGAACCCGAGCGGAATCCAGCGCTTCGACCCCCACACGTAGCCGCCCACCAGAGGGGTGAGCACCAGCAGTCCGAGGCTGATCATGTAAAGCGCAGGCACCTGCCCGAGCAGCGTGTGGTAGTCGATGCGGGTCATCAGCCACATCAGGAAGAAGCCGGCGCAGAGATAGACGCCCTGTTTCCACCAGGCGCCGCGCCAGGCGGTGTCGATGGTGGCACTGTAGATCTGGAGGATGCCGAGGCCGGCGAGAGCGACCGCGACAAGAATCAGCGCCCAGTCCAGGTTTCGCACCGAGCGGTAGACGGCCATCAGCGCTTCTCCCTGTCGAGCGCCGGCGGGGCGAGCCAGGCCGAGGCGAGGCTCGCAGGCGGCTGGGCCAGCTTCTTCATCCGGGCTTTCTTGTCGAAATAGGCCTTGATGACGTCGCGTGCGATGGGCGCGGCCATGTCGCCGTGCGCGCCGTTTTCCCACAATACGGCCACCACGATCTCGGGATTCGTCCCCGGGGCGAAGCCGACGAACCAGGCATTGTCGTGCCAGTCTTCGTGGTTCTTGAGCCGGAGCAGGTCATTGGAGGCCAGTTGCGCGGTGCCGGTCTTGCCGCACATTTCGATGTCCGGGATGCGCGACGCCGCCGCCGTGCCCCACCCATTGACGACCGCGCACATGCCATCCACCACCTTGCGAATGTTTTCCGGTCGGAAACCGGCGATGCGGGCCGGCGGCTCCGGCTTTTCCTGTCGGACGACGTGAGGCCGCATGAAGACGCCCCCATTGGCGATGCCGCCAATCGCATAGGCAAGCTGGATGGGCGTCACCGTCAGCGCGCCCTGGCCGATGGCGACCGAGATCGTCTCGCCCGCGTACCATTTTTCGCGCTGCGTGCGGATCTTCCACTTTGACGATGGCACGACACCCTCCTTCTCCCCGGGAAGGTCGATGCCCGTGCGGGCGCCCAGGCCCACCATTTCGGCGTATTCGGCCATGGTGTCGATGCCCACGCGGTTACCGACGGCGTAAAAGAAAACATCGCAGCTCTGGGCGATGGCCGTCTTCAGGTTCACCGTGCCGTGGCCGCCGCGGCGGTGGCACTTGAAGTAGCGCCCGTACCAGGTGGCGCCGCCGGTGCAGTGCACGGTGAAACTGTCGTCGATGGCGCCGCTTTCCAGCGCCGCCAGCGCGAGGATCGGCTTGAAGGTGGAGCCCGGCGCCAGTTGCGCCTGGAGGGCGCGGTTGAACAGCGGGCGGTACGGATCCTGAATCAGTTCGTTGAACTCCCGCGCGCTGATGCGGCTGGCGAAGCGGTTCGGGTCAAAGGCGGGACGCGAGACCAGCGCCAGCACCTCGCCGGTGCGCGGATCGAGCGCCACCACCGCGCCGCGCTTGCCTTCCATGGCCAGCTCGGCCACCACCTGAAGATCGAGGTCGATGGTGAGCCGGAGATTCCTGCCCGGGATCGCGTCCTTCACGCCAAGGACTTCGCGCGTGTTCATGCGGTTGTCGACGCGCACCTGGCGCTGCCCGTCGACGCCGCTCAACAGGTCGTTGTAGTAGCGTTCGACGCCGGCCTTGCCGATCAGGTCGCCCGGGTTGTGGTGGGCCCATTCCGGCGAGTTCAGCTCCGCATCGCTGATTTCGCCCACATATCCGAGCAGGTGCGCGGCGAGGCCCTCCTTCGGGTAGACGCGATATTGCGACCTGATCAGTTCAAGCTCCGGAAATCCGTTCTGGCCGCGGAAGGCCTCGACAAAAGCCAGTTCGTCCGGGCTCAGTTCCTCCTTGAGCGGGATGGCGAACCAGGTGGGCTGGTTCTGGTAACGGCGCACCTTGGCTTCCAGTTCGGCCGGATCCATGTTCAGGCCCAGCGCGATGGGGCGCAGGTGCGCCGGACGGAGGCTGTCGCGGGAAAGGATCAGGCGGTAGGACTCGTGGTTGTCGACGATGACGCGGCCGTCGCGGTCGAGAATTTTGCCCCGCGGCGCCAGAATCGGAAGGCTCTTGATCTGGTTCTGCTGCGCCTTTTCCGAATAGAACTCCTGGTTGAGGACCTGGAGGTCCCAGTAGCCGAGGAGCAGGTAAATGAAGACGGTGACGATGATGTACTGGAACACCGCGATCCTGCCGGCGGCGAAGCGGGTTTCGTCGCCAAACAGCGGCCGCTCCGGAAACGAATCAGGATCCTTTTCTGCGCGGAGGTAACGCACGGCGTCTCAGACAGGCAGGAGCCTTACACCTAGTGTAACGCCACCTTCGATGGCGCCCTTGCGTCCGGGGGCGCCGGTTCGCCGGTCAATCCTCGCGCCGGAAGCGGTCGAGGAAGCCAAACAGCGCCGCGGCGATGACCGAATTCAGGAAGGCGTAGATGACCGTCTGCGGCACGGGGAAATCCACCTGGCGGCCGAGCAGGCCACGGCTCAGCGCCCAGAAAAAGAACTGGTGAAAGATGAAGAAGAAAAAGCTCAGCACGAAGCGCAGCACCGGATGTTCGACGTCAAAGCGCATGCTGAGAGAGGCGGCGAAGTAGCCGGCCAGCGTCTTGCTGATGCCGTTCATGCCCAGCGGCTGCGGTGACAGCGCGTCCTGAGCCAGGCCGATGAGACAGCCAGTGACCGCTCCCGAGGCGGGCCGCCGCCGCATCAGTGCGAAATAAATGGTGACCAGCAGCGGCAGCTCGAGGTAGGACAGAGCCGGGAAAAAGCGCGGCAGATAGACCTGGCAGAGAATGGCCGCCAGCGGTGCGGCGATGTAGACCGCCGGCCCGTAGCGGGCGGCCTTGCCCCGTTCGGCCAGCCCCGCGGCCAGGCTGTCGTCCAGGCGGTTCACGGCCGGGGCGGCTCCTGTTTTTTCGCCGGGGCGGCTGGGGCCGGCGCCGCCGTTGCGCCGTTCGGCGCGGCCGGCGAGGGTTCGCGCGAGAAATCCGGGATTCTGCCCTTCGAACCGAGCTGCACGCCCTGCGCTTCGCTGAGCCGCCGATAGCGTTCGGCCAGGCGGTCCGCATCGGTGAGCAGATTCCCGTTTGCGCCGCGCACCGGCGCCGTGTCTTCCGCGCCGGGCTCCGGAGGCGGCGGGGGGAGAAGACTCACTCCTTCGGCGGGCTGCGCGCCGGGCGGCGGGATGAGCCCGTGGACGCCGTCGAGGACGATGATCAGCTCATCGGGCCGTGATTTCAGGCCGCTGGGTTCGACGAGGATCTCCTTGCCGGCCCTGCCCTCGCGGATCATCTTCACCTGCCCGGCGGGCAGGCCGCGCGGAAAGACACGATCCGCGCCCGAAGTGTAGACCCATTCGCCGGGCTCCGGCGGCGTGTCCGTGTCGACGTGCTCCAGCATGCAGAGCGCGCCACCGGTCCCGCGGAGCAAGCCGCGCAGGCGCAGCTTCTGGGTAACGACGCCCGCCACCGCGCCGGGCGCGGTGATGAGCTGCACGAGGGAAGACATCGGCCAGGCAGCCACCACCTTGCCGGCGATGCCTTCGGGCGTGATCGCCGCCATGCCTTTCATGACGCCGTCGCTGGAGCCGCGGTCAATGAACACGGTGTGGGCGTCCGGCCCCGCGCCTGAGCCGATGACGCGCACGGCGAGCGTCTTGGAAGGAATGCGGGCGCGGAACTGCGCCAGCGCCTGGGCCCGCTCGGCCGTGGCGAGTTCGGCGGCGAGGAACTGATTGCGCAGTTCCAGTTCGCCCAGCTGGCGCCGCAGCTCGCGGTTTTCGCGCACGGCGTCCTGCCAGACGAAATACTCGGAAAGAAACGAGGCGGCGGCGATACGGCCCGTTTCGAGGGCGCGCGCCAGAGGAGTCACCACGGAGGCGACCCAGACACGGATCAGCGGCACGTCCTGACTGCTGCGGATCTGGAAGGCCAGCAGCATGAGCTGGCCGACGACGAGCAGCAGCAGCACGCTCAGATTGCGGTAGCGGCCCAGAAAGCTGTCCATCGGCCTGTGGCAGCCTCGCTGACGGCTCCGGCGCTATTCAATCGCGATGCGCCGGAGGAGTTTGAAATCCGTGAGCATCCGCCCGGTGCCCAGCACGACGCTGGCCAGCGGGTCCTCGGCAATCGAAACCGGCAGGCCTGTCTCCTCGCGGATGCGCTTGTCGAGATTTTTCAGCAGAGCGCCGCCGCCGGTCAGCACGATGCCGCGGTCGCTGATGTCGGCGCTGAGTTCCGGGGGCGTGCGTTCGAGCGCCACGCGGATGGCGTTCATGATGGTGGCGACGCATTCGGAGAGCGCTTCGCGGATCTCCTCATCGGTGACCACGATGGTGCGCGGCACGCCCTCGATCAGGTTGCGGCCCTTGATCTCCATCGTCATCGGCTTGTCGAGCGGATAGGCGCTGCCGATCTGGATCTTGACCTGCTCGGCGGTCCGCTCACCGATCAGCAGGTTGTACTTCTTCTTCAGGTACTCCATGATCGCCTCGTCCATTTCGTTGCCGGCCACGCGGACCGAGCGCGAATAGACGATGCCGGACAGCGAAATGACGGCGACGTCGGTGGTGCCGCCGCCAATATCGACGATCATGTTGCCGGAAGGCTCGGTGATCGGCAGCCCGGCGCCGATGGCCGCCACCATCGCCTGCTCGACGAGGTGAACTTCGCTTGCCTTGGCGCGGTAGGCCGAATCGATCACGGCGCGCTTTTCCACCTGGGTGATCTCGCTGGGCACGCCGATGACGATGCGGGGATGCACCAGCATCTTGCGGCCGTGAGCCTTCTGGATGAAGTAATTGAGCATCCGCTCGGTGACCTTGAAGTCGGCGATGACGCCGTCCTTCATCGGGCGGATGGCGACAATGTTGCCGGGCGTTCGGCCCAGCATCTCCTTGGCTTCCTTGCCGACGGCCTCCACTTCGCCGGTCACCTTGTTGATGGCGACGATGGATGGCTCGTTGACGACAATGCCTTTGCCCTTGGCGTAGACGAGCGTGTTCGCCGTGCCAAGATCAATGGCAAGATCCGAAGAAAACAGACTGAATAAAGACCGGATGTTCATGGGGAGGATGGGCTGCCCTGACGGCCGCAGCGCACGCCGCCGCGGTCAGCCGACGGCCCGTTTCTTCTTGAGGGTACCACAGGCGCGGTATTCCTCCGCCCGGTAATAGACGAGGTCTTTCAGGAGGCCGAATACGGTCTCCAACGCCTGCCGGTGCGCGGTCCGGTCGGCCACATCGATGCTCCTCATGTAGGCGGTGATCCGTTCCACGGTGGAGATGATTTCCGGCATGTAACGGCGCACGGCGCGCTCGTAGCGCTCCTGTTGCGGCCATTCGCCGGCGCCGAGGCCGAGCCGCACGTCCACCCATTCCGCAGCCAGGCGCGCCCGCGCGCAGCGGTCATCCTGCGGCGGCGGCTGCGCCGCCTCCATCACCGGGATGGCGCCCTCCAGATCTTCCAGCCAGTGTCGGCGAAAGGAGATGCCGCGCCGGTCCAGCTCTTTCCGGATGAGCACATGCTGCACGATGTCGCCGGTGTGCACGGCCAGGCAGGCGTGCGGGCCGGGAACGAAAACGGGCGCCGGATACAGTTGGGCCCGGATCCACGCATGACCGAACTCGTGCGCCAGCAGCGCTTCCTGATGCCTTTCCCATTCGGGCCGCCTGTCCCCATTGAGCAGAATGAACGCAATCTGGCGGTCCGGCAGACGATGGGTAATGGTGGTGGCGCGCATCAGGGCAAACTGGCGCTGGAAATCTTCCAGCGCGAGGTAGGCCGAGAGAATGTCGAGCCGCGGCGTGTCGGCGGGGACGGAGAACGTGGCGCCCGGAGCGGCGCGGTGCGCCTCGGCGACCACGACTTCCATGTTGCGTTGCTCGATCTCCGCCTTCCAGGCCAGAAGCGCGGCGGAAAGCAGGACAGCGGATGCCAACACTGCTGCCATTATCGCTCCTGCGCCGCCGCCGACGCGGTTGTGCCAAGATGGAGGATCGTGGACGAGCGGCTCTTTTACACGGAATCCCGCACGACGAAGCCCGCCCGCCTCAACTGTCCCTATTGCCGGACCGTGGAAGAATACGAGCTTGCCTGGCTGGTGCGCCGCAAGAAGGACCGGCTGCCGCCGGGGGCCGATGAACGCGACCGGGCCAAATTCGCCAAGGCGCAGAGCTACATGGTGCTCATCGACGACAAGGTGCGATGCAAGAATCCCCGTTGCGGGCGAACGATCGAGGTTTCCGGCATCAAGACGATGGCGCTGCTGTGAGGACGAGGCGGCAGGCTCTGGCGGCGATCGGCGGGCTGGCGGCCGCGTGCCGCCGCGGCCGGCCCGGCGGCTATACGGGGCGCGTCATTGTGGCGTCGGCGGCCGAATCCGTGTTGGGCGTGGTGGATCTGGCCCGTTTCGCCTTCGAACGGTCGCTTCCACTGCCCTCGCCCGCAACGGCGCTGATCGCCGCTCGCGGGCTGGTTTACGCGCTCTGCCCGCGGGCGCGGACAATCAGCGTGATCGATGCCGCCACTCTGAACCCGCGAGCCCGGCTCCGGCTGCCCGGCGAACCGGCAACGGCCCTGATGAAGCAGGGGCGGCTGTGGGTGCTGCTGTCCAGCCCGCCGCGCCTGGTTTCCCTCGACCTCGATCCCTTGCGCCTGCGGCCCGGCATCTCCCTGACAGGCCGGCCTCTCAGCTTGGATGTTGCGGACACGCAGCCGCTGGCCTGCGTCGCGCTGGACGGCGGCCAGCTTCTGTTTGTGGATCTGCAAAACCGGCTGCCGCTGCCGCCAAGGCTTGTGGACGACCGCCTGGGGGCGGTGCGGTTCCGTTCCGACGGCCGGCTCGCCATTGCCGCCGGGCTGGGCCGGCGGCAGCTCATCCTGATCGATTCAGCCACCCGGGGCGTCGTCGTCCAGCTTCCGCTCGCCGTCGTGCCCGAGCGGCTCTGTTTCAGCCGCGACGGCGGCCAACTCTTCATCACCGGCGAGGGCAGCGATTCGGTGGTGATCTGCTATCCATACCGCACCGAGATCGCGCAGACGTCGCTCAGCGGACGCAAGCCGGGCGAGATGGCCGCCTGCGCGGAACCGCCGCTGCTGCTGGTCTCCAATCCCCAGGCGGGCTCGGTGACCGCGTTCAGCATCGCCGAGCAGCGGGTGGCCGCCGTGGTGGGAGTGGGCACCGATCCCGGCCCGATCATAATCACGCCGGATGAGGAATTCGCGCTCGTGCTGAATCGCGGTTCGCACGACATGGCCGTCATCCGCATCCCGGCCATCCCCGTGGACACGCGCCGCCGCCGCACGGCCCCGCTGTTCACGATGATTCCCGTGGTGCCGCGCCCGGCAGCGGCCGTTTTTGTGCCGGCCGGCTGAAGGGCTCAGCCCAGCTCGACCTTCGAAGGGCGCAACTCTCTGCCGGCGATATCGCTGTATAGCAGGCTCAATACCGGCGGCGCCAGGACCGTCGTCATCACCGCCATGAACACGGCGATGCCGTAAACGGGCTGGCTGATGGCGCCCGCGGTCAGGCCCACCTGCGCGACGACCATGCCCACCTCGCCACGCGGGACCATCCCAGCCCCGACGCGCGAGGCGTCCTTCCAGCCCAGCGCGGCCGCGCCCAGGCCGCAGCCGATCCACTTCGAAGCCACCGCCGCGGCCAGAATCACCAGGCCAAGCAAAACGGTCGAGCTGCTGCGGAACACGGACAGGTCCATCTGAAGACCGATGGAGGCGAGGAAAAACGGCACCATCAGCTCGCCGGCCCCGTGCACCAGCGTGTGCAGGTGAGGCGAGGCCGTCTCCGACAGCACCATCCCGGCCAGAAACGCGCCAATGATGGCAGCCACGCCCGAGTAAGTGGCCAGCAGCGCCATCAGGAACAGAAACGTCACCGCGACGGCGAACTCCGCCTCATCCACGCGCAGGTTCTGCGTCAGTTTCGGCACGACGAGCCCCGCCGTGCGTGCGCCGAATTTCACTACCGCCGCGATGAAAATGACCGATACCGCCGTCGATGTGGCCAGGCCGGCCCAGTCGGCGCCGCCGGCGCGCGCCATCGAAGACACCACGGCCAGCACCAGCAGCCCAAGCACATCATCGATCACTGCCGCCGCCAGGATCACCTGGGCGGTGCGGTGGCTCAGCACGCCTTTGGAAGCGAGCACCTGCGCGGTGATGCCCACGCTGGTGGCCACCATCGCCGCGCCCATGAAGATGGACTCAATCTGCGGGTGACCGGCGGCCATCATGATTGCCCAGCCGGCCACAAACGGCAGCAGCACGCCCAGCACGGCGCTCAGCAGAGCTACCTTGCCGACGCGCACCAGCTCCGAAGCACGCACCTCGAGGCCCACCTGAAACAGGAGGAACATGACCCCGAGCTCGGCCAACGCATGCAGCAGCTCGTCATATTGCACCCAGCCGAACGCGGAAGGGCCGATGAGGATACCGGCCGTCAGCCCGCCCACCACGCCCGGCATCCGCAGCCGCTGCGCCAGCTCGGCCAGAAGCTTGGCGAAACCGAAAACGACAAGCATCTGGAGAGGGAGCCGGTCAGCGGACCCCGAAGCGGCAAGCATCGCCAGGGGAAACTGCGGGAAGTTGCTGTGCATCTCCGACGCCCGGCTGCGGGGCCGATGCGCTTTGGCCACAACGGCAGCCCGCAGGGGAATTCATATCCCACTGTAGCGGAACTGGAACAAGGGCGAGCCGGTGCCCAGCTTCATTCATTTTTTCACTCGCCCCGAAAAGAATTTTCTGTTAGACGGCGCATCAGAGTCCCGCTACCATTGGAAATATCAGCCCACGTCGGGCTCCTGCCTGATTCCGCCTCATCCGTCGACGGCGGAAAGCCTGCCCGCCCTCGTCTGGCGAAAATCATTCGGAGTCGCCGGCGCCTTGCGTCCGGACAGCAGCCGCAGGCGGTCCCGGGTTCGCGCCCGGCCCCGCGCGGCAAGGCCTCCGTCCAACGGTCGCCGTCGAGATGAAAGAGCGAGAGGGAAGTTCAGGTGTCCATGAAAAAGATGATTCTGTTTCTGCTGACTCCCGCCGTAACCGGCGCCGCCCCGTCCGACCTGGCCGACGCGGTGCAATCGGCCCAGTCGGCGGCGGCATCGGCTCAAAGCGCGGCCGACAATGCCTGGGTGCTGGCCAGTTGCGCCCTGGTGCTGCTGATGACGGGTCCCGGGCTGGCGCTGTTTTACGGTGGGCTGGTGCGCCGAAAGAACGTGCTCGGCACGATGATGCACAGCTTCATTCTGATGGCGCTGGCCAGCATTGTGTGGGCCGTGGCCGGCTATAGCCTTGCTTTTGGCGAAGGCAACGCATTCATCGGCGGCCTGCAATACGTATTTCTGCGCGGCGTCGGCACGGCACCGAACCCGGATTATTCGGCGACGCTGCCGCATCTGACGTTCATGGCGTTTCAGATAATGTTCGCTATCATCACGCCGGCGCTGATTTCCGGCGCCTACGCCGAGCGCATCCGCTTCAGCGGCATGGTCGTCTACACTTCGCTGTGGCTGCTGCTCGTCTATTTCCCGATGGCGCACATGGTGTGGGGCAAGGGCGGGCTGCTGAATGCCTTTTCCGGCGGCGTCATTCCGTGCTTCGACTTTGCCGGCGGCACGGTGGTGCACATCACGAGCGGCGTTTCGGCGCTGGTGGCAGCCCTGTATCTGGGACCGCGTGCCGGATATCTGAAGGAGCCGATGCGGCCGCACTCGCTGGTGCTGAGCTTTGCCGGCGCGTGCCTTCTGTGGTTCGGCTGGTTCGGGTTCAACGCGGGGTCGGCGCTGGGCGCTGGGCCGCTGGCGGCCTCGGCGTTCGTCGCCACCCACTTGGGCGCCGCCGGCGGCGTTGCCGGATGGCTGGCGGCCGAATGGATCCGCACCGGCAAGCCGAGCGTCCTTGGCGGCATCAGCGGCTGCGTGGCCGGGCTGGTGGCGATTACACCGGCCTCGGGCTTCGTACTGCCGATGCCGGCCCTGCTGATCGGCATTCTGGCCGGCCTGTTCTGCTATCTGATGGTGACCGCGGTGAAGATGCGGCTTGGCTACGACGACTCGCTGGACGCCTTCGGCGTGCATGGGGCGGGAGGCACGCTGGGCGCACTCCTCACCGGCGTCTTCGCCACCAACGCGGTGAATGACGCGCTGAAAAACAGCGCCGGCCAGCCGGCCGCGCTCGGCCTGGTGGACGGTAACTGGATGCAGGTGGCCTATCAGGCCGCCGGCACGCTGGTGGCGATCCTGCTCGCCGCGGTTGGCAGCTTTGTCTGCCTGAAGCTGGCCGACTGGACCTGCGGCCTGCGCGCCCTGCCGGAACATGAGACCGACGGGCTCGACCTGTCGATGCACGGCGAAGAAGGCTACAGCTTTGAGGCGTAAGCGGAGCAGAACCGATGAAAAAGATCGAAGCCATCATCCAGCCGTTCAAGCTAGAAGAGGTTCGGGAGGCGCTGAAGCGCATTGGCGTCGAGGGCATGACCGTCACCGACGTGCGCGGCCACGGACGCCAGAAGGGACACAAAGAGATCTATCGCGGGCAGGAATATCAGGTGGACCTGCTGCCCAAGGTCAAGATCGAGATCTTCTGCCGCGCCGAGCGGACCGAAGAGATCGTCTCGGCCATTGCCGCGGCAGCACGCACGGGCAAAATCGGCGACGGCAAGATCTTTGTGCTGCCCGTCGAGGAGGCCGTCCGTATCCGCAACGACGACCGCGGCGAGCATGCTCTCTGATCCGGCGCCGATCCCTGCGGCCCTGCGCCCGGACGACGCGCTGTCCCGGCTGGCAGCCCGGGCCACGGCCGTCGACGCGGCCGTGCGCGCGGCGTGGAACGATCTGTTCGCCGGCTCAACGCTGGCCCTGCTGGCCGTCGGCGGATACGGGCGGGGGCGGCTGTTCCCGCACTCGGATGTCGACCTGTTGGTGCTGGCCAGCCGAGATCTGGCATCGCCGGCCGAGCGCGACCGCCTGTCGGAACTGCTCCGGCGGCTGTGGGACGCCGGACTGCGCGCCTCTCACTCCTGGCGCACACCGGCCGAGTGCTGTCACCTGCAACCGGGCAACCCCGAGCTGACGGTCTCCCTGCTGGACGCGCGGTTGCTGGCCGGCAATGAAGAGCTGTATGCCGCCCTCGCCGCGAAGTGGGGGCAGTTCGTCGACAGCCGCCGCCATGAGCTCGCCGCTCTCCTGTGCCGGCTGATGCGGGCGCGCCACGCGCGGTGTCACGGCACAATTCATCAACTCGAGCCCGACGTCAAGGAGGGGCCTGGCGGCTGGCGGGACCTGCAAACGGTGGAATGGCTGGCGAGGCTCGCCGCACAGGCGCCTCCGGCGCAATGGACCGGGCTGGCGTCGTGTGTGGCTCAGGTGCGCATTTTCCTGCACGAGCGGCGGGGGCGCGACCACAACGTGCTCGATTATGAATCGCAGGAGCAAGCCGCGGCCGGCGCCGGCAGAGGGGCGCACGCGCGCGCGGAGTGGATGCGTGGCTGGTACCGGAACGCCAATGACGTGCTGCGCATGGCCCTGCGCGCGGCCGAGCCCTGGGAACTGGAAGCGGGAAGCCGGCTGTCGGCATGGCTCGACCGGACGCGCGGCCTGACCAATGCAGACTTCACCGTATTGCGGGGGAAAGTCTACCTCCGCAACCCGCGCCATCTCCAGACTGACGCGGAGCTGCCGCTGCGGCTGTTTCTCTTCGTTGCGCGCCACGGGTTCGCGTGCGCCCCGCAGACTTCGGGCCGGCTGGAGCCGCTTGCCGGGGCGCGCGTCCCCGGCCAGGCGGCGGGCGCACCGTTCTGGCGGGAACTTCTCGCGCAGCAGCACGCCGCGGCCGGCGTGCGCGCCATGCGCGACTCCGGCTGGCTGGCGGCGCTGCTGCCGGAGTGGGAGCGCATCGACCATCTGGTGGTGCCGGACTTTTCGCATCAGTTCACCGTGGACGAGCACACCAACGTCGCCCTGGAGATGCTGGAGGCGCTCGCCAGAGAGAAAGACCCGCAACGGCAGCCGGTGGCGGCCCTGTGGCAGGAGTGCCGGCGCGAATGGTGGCCACTGCGGCTGGCGCTGCTGTTGCACGACATCGGCAAGGGATCGGCCCGCGACCACGTGGAGGAGTCGGCCGCCATCGCTGCCGATTTCCTGCGGCTCGAAGGCTTCCCCGGGCGGGAAGGCGAAACCGTCCTCTTCCTGATCCGCAATCACCTCCTTCTGTCTCACGCGATGCAGAGAGCCGATCTGGCCGACCCGGCCGTGCTGGAGCCGCTGGCGCGGCGAGTCCAGACGGTGGAGCAGCTCAGGCTGCTCGTGCTGCTGACATACGCCGACATCAGCGCCGTCGGGCCGGGGATGATGACGGCGTGGCGGCTCTCGCGGCTGATCAGCCTCTACAGGACGCTCTACGCCCGGCTCGAAGGGGAGCTGGACCGGCCTGAGGAGGGCCCCGGGGCGGGAGCGTGGAGTGCTGACGCGCGGGCGCTGATGGAAGGCCTGCCGGCGCGCTACCAATGGAGCCGCACGCCGGTCGAGATAGAAAGTGAGGCGCGTCTGTTCGCGGCGGCACAACACTCCGGCGCCGAGGTCTCGCTATCGTTCAGCCACGGGACCTGGCAAGCCGTCATCGTGGCGGCGGATCACGAATGTCTGTTTGCATCTCTTGCCGGCGCGATTTCGGCTCACGGGATGGAAATCGTCGAATGCGAGGCGTTCACACATCAGGCCGGTTTTGCGGTGGATGTTTTCCGGTTTGCCGACCCGCACCGCACGCTCGAGCTGAATCCGCCCGAGCAGGAAAGGCTGGCCGGAACGCTGCGGCGCGCCGCGTTGGGCCAGATCGACGTCGAGCCACTCCTGCGGCGGCGGCCGCTGCCGCGCCTGCCTGCGCAGGCGGCCCCGGATCCGCCGGCCATTACAATCAGCACCGGCGTGGCCGGAAGATCCACCGTCATCGAGGTCGTCGCGCGGGACCGGCCCGCATTGCTGCATGATCTCGCGGTGGCGATTTCCGGCCTCGGCTGCGACATTGCCCTTGTCCTTGCCGACACGCGCGGCCAGCGGGCGATTGACGTCTTTTACGTCACGCGCGGCGGCCGGCCGCTCGACGAAGCCGCGGCCCAGGCGCTGCGCGAGCGGCTGGAGCGCGCCTGCGCGGCGCGGCCCGCCTGAGCCGGGCCGATTTGAAAGCATGTTTCGGCAATCCGATGGTATGATTCACGCCTGAGGAGGCAGCCGTCATGCATCTGCGGGTTCTTTCCTTCGTTCTCGCCGGCGGGAAAGGCACGCGCCTTTATCCGCTCACCAAGGAACGCGCCAAGCCCGCGGTGCCATTTGGCGGGCAGTACCGGATCATCGATTTCGTGCTTTCGAACCTCGTCAATTCCGGCCTTCATTCCATCTATGTGCTGATCCAGTTCAAGAGCCAGTCCCTGCTGCAACACCTGCGCGACGGCTGGGAGTTCAGCGGCATCCTGAAGGACCGCTACATCATTCCGGTGCCGGCGCAGATGCGTTCTCCCGGCGAGACCTGGTACCGCGGCACGGCCGACGCGATTTTCCAGAACGTCAACCTGATCGAGCAGAGCGAGCCGCACCTGGTGGCCGTCTTCGGCGCCGACCATGTCTACCGCATGAACGTGCGGGAAATGATCGAATACCACGAGCAGAAGCGCGCCCAGGCCACCGTCGCCGCCATTCCCGTGCCGCGCGAGCAGGCGGCCGAATTCGGCGTGATCGAAACGGCGCCCGACGGCCGCATTCTCGCTTTCCATGAGAAGAAGGCGGACGCGCCCACGATGCCGGGCGACCCGACGCGCGTGCTGGCCTCGATGGGAAATTACGTGTTTTCGACGCCCGCGTTGCTGAAATTCCTGTACGAAGACGCGCGCGACGAAAATTCCGCCCATGATTTCGGCCGCGACATTCTGCCGAAATGGGTGGAACGGGGCGACGTGTTCGCCTACGATTTCACCACCAATCACATTCCGGGCGACCCCGTGGGCGCGCCCGCCTACTGGCGCGACGTCGGCACCATCGACGCCTACTATGAAGCCAACATGGACCTGCGCGCGGTGAGCCCGGTGCTGAACCTGTACAACAAACAGTGGCCGCTGCGGACCGCCGGCTACGACGACCCGCCGGCCAAGTTCACCTTTGACGAGGAGAACCGGCGCGGGCAGGCGATCGACTCGATCGTCAGCTCCGGGTCGATCCTCTCCGGCGGCATGGTGCGCAACTCGGTCATTGGCCGCGGCGTCCGAGTGCATTCCGGCGCGGTGGTCGAGGACTCCATCATTTTTGACAACTGCGACATTGGCCGCCGCGCCCGCATCCGCCGGGCGATCCTCGACAAGAACGTCATTGTCCCGGAAGACGCGCGCATCGGCTACGACCTGGAGGCCGACCGGAAGAAGTATCACGTCACTGAAAGCGGCATCGTGGTGGTGGAAGGGCGCCGTTCGCGCGTGCCGGTTTCGCCGCTGGAGCTCTGACGCGCGCGCCGGCTCAGGCGCTCCACCATGCGGCCGGCTTCCAGAACGGGCCGTCTTCGTCATAAAGGGCCTGGAGCCGTTCGAGCAGGCGCGCCCTGCCGTGCGACTCGGCCCAGTGCATAGGCCCGCCGCGCCAGGCCGGAAACCCGAAGCCGTGGACGAAGACAACATCGATGTCCGAGGCGCGCTGCGCCATGCCCTCATCCAGGATGCGGGCCCCTTCGTTGACCAGCGCCAGCAGCGTGCGCTCGCGGATCTGCTCCACCGTCCAGCTCCGCTGCTCGATGCCGCGCGCGGCGGCATATTCGCGCAGCAGGCGAAGCAGCTCCGGATCCGGCTGCGGCCGGCGGTTTTCGTCATATCGATACCAGCCGAGGCCGCTTTTCTGCCCCAGGCGGCCCAGCCGCGGCAGCTCGTCCTCAAACGCGGACGCGGGGATGTGCGGCACGCCGCGGCGCAGCGCCTCGCGGCGGATCATCAGCCAGACGTCGTGGCCGACGAGATCGCCGACGGCGAGCGGCCCCATCGCCATGCCCCAGGAGGTCAGCGCCGCGTCGACTTCTTCGGGCAGGGCGCCCTGCTCGGCGATGGAGACGGCCTGGGTGCGGTAGGGAAGAAACATCCGGTTGCCGATGAAGCCGAAGCAGTTGCCGGCAAGCACCGGGATCTTCTTCAGCCGCCGCGCCAGCTCAAGCGCCCGCGCCACGGCCTCCGGAGCGGTGGCGCGCCCGCGCACGACCTCGACCAGCTTCATCACCGGCGCGGGACTGAAGAAGTGCAGGCCCAGAACAGATTCGGGCCGTTTTGTTGCGGCTGCGATCCCGTCAATGTCCAGCGTCGAAGTGTTGGTGGCCAGCAGCGCGCCCGGCCGGGCCGCCTCGTCCAGGGCGCGGAAAACGTCCTGCTTGACGGCAGGATCCTCGAAGACGGCTTCGACGACGGCGTCGGCGTCGGCGACGGCTTCGGCCACGCTCCCGGCGGCGCGGATCCGCTCCATCCGGCGCGCCGCTTCGGCAGCGTCCAGGCGTCCTTTCCGGACGGCCGCTTCGTACTGCTTCCGGATGCCCGCCAGGGCGCGCTCCAGCGACGCGGGCGAGGCGTCGGTCAGCGCCACCGGGATGCCGGCATTGGCGAAGCAGACGGCGATGCCTGAACCCATCGTCCCCGCGCCGATCACCGCGGCCCGCTCGACCGGCGCGGTCCGCTCCGGAAGTCCCGCCACTTTCGCCGTCGCACGCTCGGCGAAGAAGACGTGGATGAGCGCGCGGGACTGTGGCCCGTGCAGGCACTGATCGAAGAGCCGGCGCTCGGCCGCGAGTCCTTCCTCAAAGGGGAGCCGCGCCGCCGCGGCCACGGCCTCAATGGCCGCTTCGGGCGCCGTCTGGTGCGGCATCTTCCTGCGCACGCTCTGGCGGAACTCCTCGGCCAGCGACTCGGCCTCTTCGGGCGTGCAGAGCTTCTCGCGGAGGTCCCGCGTGCGCCGCAGCGGCGGGGCGGTGCGCGCCCATTCCACGGCAGCCTCCACCGGGTCGCCATCCACCAACCGGTCGACGATGCCCGCCTCCAGGGCGGCCTCGGCTGGCAGCGGCTCGCCGAAGGCGCACATCTCCATTGCCCGGGCCACACCGGCCAGGCGCGGCAGCCGCTGCGTGCCTCCGGCGCCGGGAATCAGACCCAGTTTCACCTCCGGCTGGCCGACCTGCGCCGAACGCGTGGCGACGCGGTAATGGCAGGCCATCGCTGTTTCGAGGCCTCCGCCAAGCGCCGCCCCCTGGATGGCGGCGATGACCGGCTTCGGGCAGTCCTCGATGCGGTTCATGAAGTCCTGCCAGGGGACGGGCGGGATCTCGCCGGCGGCGATGCGCGGAAAGAGGCTGATATCGGCGCCGGCGACAAAGTTCTTCCCTGCCCCGGCGAGCACGACGGCGTGGATGGAGGGATCCTCGGCGGCGCGCGCGACGGCGGCCGCGAGCGCTTCCAGCACTTCCACGCTGAGAGCGTTGACGGGCGGATTGTCGATGACGAGGATGAGGACGCCGTCACGGCGCCTTTCAGAGACCGGATGAGGCATGCTACGGCTATCCTACACTGGTGATTTGCGGACGCCAATCCTCGACCGGGCCTGTCTGAATGCGCTGATGGAGCGCATCTCGTTCAACAGCCATCTCGGCCTGCGCGTGACGCGCGTTTACCGGGACGGCATCGGCCTTGAGTGCCGCATTGAGCCGCACAAGCTGAACGTGCTGGGAACGCTGCATGGCGGCGTGACGGCAACGCTGGTGGACGCGGCCGCGGGCGTGGCGATTCTCGGCCGGCTTGGCGGACGGCTGGCGACCACCGTGGAGCTCAAGGTGAACTACCTGCGCCCGGTGAGCGAGGGCAAGGTGCATGCGCGGGCGAGGATCGTGAAGATGGGCAGGACGCTGTGCTTCGCCACGGTGGAAGTCAAGGACGACCACGGGCGGCTGGTGGCGCAGGGGTCGGCCACCTACATGGTGCTGGAAAGCTGAGCCAACACGGCCGGTTGCCCCACCTTTCGGGGTGGGTGATGTCACCCATGAGGCGGAATCGAATCTGGAAAGTTGTTGATTTATGGTGGTCCTGTTGAAGAGTTCCACACCCGAAAGACTGGCATTCGAATTGCTAGGATCATCTGTGTCAAGGAGGGGCTGATGCCCAAAGGAGCTGTTGCGATCACGGCCGAGAGGTGCAAGGGCTGCGGCTTTTGCGTGGAATTTTGCCCGACGCATGTGCTGGAGCTGTCCAACGCCTTTAATGCGAAAGGCTACCACCCGCCTCATGTGGTGGCGCCGGACAAATGTTCCGGTTGCAACCTGTGTGGCATGTACTGTCCTGATTTTGCGATCTTCGGGTTCCGGCTGGCGGCCAACGGGCAGGCCAAGGGGGTGTCGAAATAATGCACGCCGATCCGCGTTGCGTGCTGACGGGCACGCACTTCATCAACGGCGACGCCGCCTGCTGCGAGGGCGCGATTGCGGCGGGCGCGCGCTTTGCCGCCGGCTATCCGATTACGCCGAGCACGGAGATTGTGGAGCGTTTCGCCGCGCGTGCGCCGGAGGTGGGCGGCCTGTTCATCCAGATGGAGGACGAGATCGCCTCTTCGATTGCCATTCAGGGGATGGTCTGGGCGGGCCAGAAGGCGTTCACGGTGACCTCCGGGCCAGGCTTTTCGCTGATGATGGAGCACATCGGACTGGCGGCGATGACCGAGACGCCGGTGGTCTTTGTGGACGTGCAGCGCGGCGGGCCATCGACGGGATTGCCGACGCTGCCATCGCAGGGCGACATGATGCAGGCGCGGTTTGGATCGCACGGCGATTACGCGGTGATCGCGCTGAGCCCCAACTCGCCCCAGGAGTGCTTCGACCTGGCCATCAAGGCGTTCAACCTGGCCGAGGAATTCCGCGTGCCGGTGATGTTGATGATGGACGAATGCGTCGGCCACATGACGGAACGGGTCGTCATCCCGCCGGCCGAACAGATTCCGATTTATCCGCGCCGCCATACGAAGAAGCCGCCGGAGCAGTTCCGCCTGTATGAGCCCGGAGAGGACCTGGTGCCGGAGATGGCGCATGCGGGCGAGGGATACAAGATCTACGTCACCGGGCTGACGCACGACGAGCGGGGCTATCCGTCGCTGAACCCGGCCACGCAGAAGAAGCTGATTACCCGCCTGTTTGAGAAGATCCGCCGCGCCGCCGACCGGCTGGTCATGGTGGAGGCCGACCAGCTTGAAGGCGCTGATGTCGTCGTGGTCAGCTACGGGATCACGTCGCGCGTGGCGATGCGGGCGGTGCAGGCGGCCCGCGAGAAAGGCATCAGGGTGGGCACGCTGCGGCTGATCTGCGTGTGGCCGTTCCCGGAGAAGCTGATCCGGGAGCTGGCTCCGAAGGTCAAGGCGATGGTGATGCCCGAACTGAACATGGGGCAGGTGGTCATCGAACTGGAGCGCTGCGCCGGCGGGCAGTGCAAGGTCATCAGCGTGCCGCACGCCGGCGGCACGGTGCATGATCCGGCCGAAATTCTGGACGCGATTGAGAGAGGGGCCCAATGAGCACAACGGAACTGGAAGTCCACAATCCCGTAGAGGACCTGCTGCGGCAGGACCGCCTTCCGACGATCTGGTGCCCGGGCTGCGGCATCGGCACCACGGTCAACAGCTTCGCCCACGCACTGCTGAAACAGGACATCGACCTGAAGAAGACGGCGATCGTCAGCGGCATCGGCTGCTCCGGGCGCGTGAGCGGCTACATGAACCTGGATTCGTTCCACACGACACACGGCCGCGCCATTCCGTTCGCCACCGGGCTGAAACTGGCCAATCCGGAGCTGAACGTGATCGTGTATTCGGGCGACGGCGACCTGGCCTCGATTGGCGGCAATCATCTGATTCACGCGGCGCGGCGCAACATCGACATCCTGGTCGTCTGCATCAACAACATGATTTATGCGATGACCGGCGGGCAGGCAGCAGCGACGACGCCTTCGAGTGCACTGTCGACGACGACGCCCTACGGCGCCTTCGAGCCCGAGCTGAACCTTGTGCAACTGGTCGACGCCGCCGGCGCCTCGTTTGTGGCCCGCTGGACCGCCTACCATGTGGTGCAGCTCGAGCGGACCATCGAGAAGGCGCTCAAGAAGAAGGGCTTCCGCTTCATCGAAGTCCTCAGCCCGTGCCCGACGTATTTCCAGCGCAAGAACAACATGGGCGACGCGCTTCAGGCGATGCTCGACTACAAGAAGCGCTCGAAGATCAAACATGGCTGTCCGACCTGGGAGACCGCGCTCACGCCGGGCGGCGACATCATCGTCGGCGAGTTCGTCGACCGCGAGCGGGAAGACTACCTGACGCGGATGCGGAAGCAGCTCGGCCCGCACTACAGCGAATTCCCGCCGCAACTGGAAGAACACGAGAGCGAGGGGTGCAGCAAGGAATGTTGACAGAAATCCGCATCGCCGGCTTTGGCGGCCAGGGCGTCATCCTGGCAACGCACATTCTGGGGCGCGCCGCCAGTGTCCACGAGGGCCGTTACGCCACCATGACGCAGAGCTACGGACCGGAGGCGCGCGGCGGCGCGGCCAGCGCCTCGCTCATCGTCAGCGATGAGCCCGTGCTGTACCCGTATGTGACGCACCCGGACGTCCTCGTCGTGATGTCGCAGGAGGCGTACACGCGATTCACGCCCGAGGTGAAGCCGGGGGGCTTCCTGCTGGTGGAGGAGGACCTTGTCCGGCTGGACCGCAAGGCGCAGGGACTGCGGATCTACGGCATCCCGGCCACTCGCTTCGCCGAAGAGCTGGGCAAGAAGATGGTGCTGAACGTCATCATGACGGGCTTCCTGTGCGCCGTCACCAAGGCCCTCAGCGTGGAGGCGACTCGCAAGTCCGTCTCCGAGAGCGTGCCGGCCCGCTTCCGCGACCTGAACCTGCAAGCCTTCGACCGGGGCGTGCAGTACGGCGAGGAGCTGCTGGTGCGCGGGCCGATCGTGCTGGAGGAATTCGAGGAGCTGGTCACCGAAGGCGACGTCTGACGGACGCACGCGCGGGCCGCATCACAGGGACGCTTCTGAGGCGTCCAGGGCTTCGCCTGCCGGGGCGGCGCCGGTGATCTGGACAAGATCCCTCGCCTGCGGCTCGCGCGCGCGGAGGCGGGCGAATTTGCCGCCAAGCCAGTGCGAGGCGTGGAAGAGCACGCCGGCGGGCAGCACGCCAGCCACCTTATAGCCGCCAACCGCAGCCAGGCCCATCGCGGCGATACAGCCGCACTCGGCGCAGTCGGGGTCGCCTCCAAGCTGGCACGGTACGACGGGCGTGCGCAGGTCCGCCGAGAGAGTCCGCGTCGTCTTCGCGAAGATGCAGGCCGAAGGGGAGGCGGGAGGACGGAGAAACTGCCTCAGCGCGGCCGGGGCCATGTCCAATTTGGGAAAACTGGAGCGCAGCGCAATCAGCTCTTCGATCGCTCTCTGCCGTTCCCCACGGCTGAGCCGTTCTGGCGCGTCGGCGCCACGCTGCGGCGTGAAAATGCTGAACCAGATGCGCTGCACGGCCGCCACGTCCGACCAGAACTGCAGGAATTCAACCAGCGACCCCGGTCGCTGCACCATCTGCCGGGTGATGGTGCAGTGTACGGTGATGTGGCTGCCCTCGATGTTTTTGAGGATCCGGCTGTAGGTGGCCGGACTGCGGCGCTGGTTGTGCTCCGGCTCGAGTCCGTCGATCGAGACGACCAGGTTCAGGTTCGGCAGGGCGCTCCAGGAGCGCGGCGGCGGGCGGAAGGCGCTCGTCACCACCTGCACATGCACGCCGCGGCCGATCAGTCCCGGGACGATCTGCTCCAGTTCGCGATACCGGACCAGCGGATCGCCGCCGACCAGCGAAACGTGAAGCGGGCGCAATTCGTCAACGAGCGCGAAGACGCGCCGCACCAGTTCCTGGCCGCGGAAGTCGGCCAGTTGCCGCAGAGTCACCTGGCCGCCCAGATGGTTGGGCTCATAGGCGTAACAACCCGGGCATCGCAGCGGGCACTCGCGGGTGATTTCGATGGAAAGCGCGGGGGCGTACCCTTGGAGGATGCGGCCCCAGGCGTGCAGGACATGAGTGGTTTTCAAGCGGTCTCCGTTCGGGCGGGCGGCGCCGGGCGCCGCCGGTTTTTCATCAGGCACTCGGCCGGAAAAACGGATCTGCCGGAGAGCGCAATCTCGAGAGCTGGCTTGAGCATAGCAGATAACGGGGCCGGAAGTAGCCAGTGATCAAGAAATGCCTGGCCTGCCATGCGTCCGCGCTGGTGGTAGATTCAATCGGCAGGGACGCCATGCCTGCCAACCTCGGGCCCGAGTACCTGGCAGCGGAAGAGGAGTTCCGCCGCGCGGAGACGATTCCGGAGCGCATCGCGGCGCTCGAAAAGATGTACGCGGTGCTGCCCAAGCACAAGGGCACGGAGAAGCTCCAGGCCGACATCCGCCGCCGCCTCTCGCAACTGCGGAAGGAAAATCAGAAAAAAGGCCCGGCGCGGGCGGCGCCGTTTTACCTGATTCCGCGGGAAGGCATCGGGCAGATTGCCCTGCTGGGCCCGCCGAACTCCGGCAAGTCCAGCCTCCTCGGCGCGCTCACGCACGCGCGGCCGGAGGTGGCTCCCTATCCGTTCACCACGCACTCGCCCACGCCAGGCATGGCGCAGTTTGAGGACGTGCAGATCCAGCTCGTGGATCTCCCGCCGCTGGCGCCGGAATGGGTGGAGCCGTGGGTGGCCCAGGTGCTGCGCCGCGCCGACCAGACGCTGCTGGTGGTGGGCGCCGACGACCCGGACGACCTCAGCGAGATTGAGTTCGTCGAGCGGCAACTGGAGGCGTGGAAGCTGCCCCGGCCGCGCCTGATGGCGGTCAACAAGGTGGACGCTCCCGAAGGAATGGACAATTTCCGCGTTCTCGCAGAGCTGTATGACGGCCGCTACGAGTGCCTCCCCGTAAGCGCGCAGACGGGCGAGGGGCTGCAACCGTTACTCCGCCGCTGCTTTGAACTGCTGGACGTGGTGCGTGTCTACACCAAGGCGCCCGGCAGGAAGCCGGACCTGGATGCGCCCTACGTGCTGAAGCGCGGCTCGACGGTGCTCGACGCGGCGCGCCACGTCCACCGCGACTTTGCCGAGCACCTGAAGCTGGCCCGGCTGTACCGCCGGGACCGGCTGGAAGAAGGCCTCCCGGTGAGCCGGGACCACGTTTTGGAGGACGGAGATGTTCTGGAGTTCCATGCGTGAACGGGCGCTGAAACATTTTGGTCTGATTCTGTTTTCTTTGGCCGCCTGCGGGCAGGGCTTTCAGGCAGGCGTGGCGCGGCGCGACATTACACCCCGCGAGCCCGTGCCCATGTGGGGCTACGGCGACCGCCATGATGCGCTTTCCCAGGGCGTCCTTGATCCGCTCCATGCCGACGCGCTCGTGCTCGAAGCGGGTGGCGAGAAGCTGGCGATTGTCGGGCTGGACCTGGGGCGCAGCCCGGGGGAGGCCTCGCTGGAGCGGATCCGCCGGCGACTGCTGGCCCAGGCCGGCATCCGCTGGTCGATTCTTGGCGGCAGCCACACCCACCACGGGCCGGTGCTCGAACTCACCGACGCCGAAGGACGCGGGCGCGGCCGCTTCGAAGCGGCGCTCCGCTATTACCGCCAGCTTGAGGACTCGATCGTCGAGGCGGTGCTGGAGGCGAACGGGAGGCTTCAGCCGGCGCGCCTCGCGGCCGGAGCGGCGACGCTCACGGGGATGAATGCCAACCGGCACACAAAGCTCGAGCCGAAGCCCGTGGATCCGCAGTTGGCCGTGCTGCGCATTGACACTGAAAACGGGCAGCCGCTGGCTTTGCTGGTGAACTGGGCGGCGCATCCGACCACGCTGCCCGCTTCGACGCTCAGGTTCTCGGCAGACTACGTTGGAGCACTCAAGGAGACGGTGCGGAAAGAAATGGGTGCGGCGGCCATTTTCCTTCAGGGTGCTGCCGGGGACCTGCGAACCGAACGCGGCGGCATGGACCATCGCGCTTACGGCGAAACGCTCGGGCGCGAGGCGGTGAAGCTGGCGCGGACGCTCGCGCCTACCGCGCCCGAACGGCCATCGCTGCGGCTGCGAGAAGAGCGGTTCCGTTTCGCCTCGCGCGTCGACCTGAAAAACCCCATCATCGCGATGATGTATGAGAAGGCGTTTTTTCCCGAACTGGTGAGAAATTATCAGGACGAATATGCCGAGGGCGTACGCCCCAGACTGACGGCGGGACTGATTAACGGAGACATCGGCCTGGTGGCCGCCTCGGGCGAGTTTTTTTCGAGCCACGCGGTACGGCTGCGGGAGCGGGCCCGGCTGAAAACGCTCTTCTTTTTCGGCTATTCCAACGGATATCACCAGTATTTTCCGACCATTGAGGCCGCCGCCGAGGGCGGCTACGGGGCCGATCCGCAGGTGGCGCCGGCGGATGTGGGCGCAGGCGAAGAACTGATGAACCGCGCGCTCATCTGGCTGTATCAGTTGCGCGGGAGGCTGAAACCATGAGAATTCCGCTGTTGCTGCTCATGGCGGCGGGCGCGCTGCCGGCGGCGGAGCTGGTCCACGAAGGCCGCTCGCGCCACACGATCGTGATCTCCCGCGCCGCGCCGCCCGCCGAGCGCCGCGCCGCCGAAGAATTGCAGAAATTCTTACGGCAGATCAGCGGCGCCGAACTGCCTATTGCCGAGGATTTGCGCCGCGTGCGCGGCCCCCTGGTGCTCATCGGCCGCAGCCGCGAGCTCGAACGCGTGGCGCGAAACCTGCCGCCGCCGGACCTCGGCCCTGAAGGCTTCGTCATCGCCGTGCGCGGCCCGCACCTTGTGATCGCCGGCGGCGGCGAGCGAGGCACGATGTATGGCGTCTACGAGTTTCTGGAACGGCTCGGCTGCCGCTGGTTCACTGCCGAGGTGACGCTCGTCCCCAAACGGCGCACCATCCCGCTGCCCACCGCCGACGTGCGCCAGGAGCCCGCCTTTGAGTACCGCGAGCCGTTCTTCACCGAGGCCTTCGACCGCGACTGGGCGGCGCGGAACCGCACGAACGGCCATCACGCGCAACTGGACGCCGCCACTGGTGGGAAGGTCAGCTATTACCCGTTCGTTCATTCCTTCTATCAACTGGTCCCGCCGGAGAAATATTTCGACCAGCATCCGGAATATTTCTCCCTGGTTGACGGCAAACGGCGGCGCGAACGCGGCCAGCTCTGCCTGACCCACCCGGAAGTGCTGCGGATTGCCATTGACACGGTGGAGCGCTGGATCTCCGAACACCCCGAAGCAACCATCTTTTCCGTCTCGCAGAACGACTGGGAGGGCTGGTGCGAGTGCGACCGCTGCCGCCGCGTGGAAGAGGAAGAGGGCGGCGCCCACAGCGGCCCGCTGCTGCGTTTCGTCAATGCGCTTGCCGAACAGATTGAGAAAAAGCACCCCGGCAAACTGATAGACACGCTTGCCTACTGGTACACGGAAGCGCCGCCGCTGCACGCGCGGCCGCGGCGCAACGTGCGCGTGCGGCTGTGCCCGATCGGCATCTGCATGGCGCATTCCTTCGCCGCCTGCCCCCGGAGCGCCTATTTTTACCGGAATCTTCAGGCATGGGCGAAAATTACTGACCAGCTTTATGTCTGGCACTACAACACGAATTTCACGCATTACCTGCTTCCCTTTCCCGATTTTGACGAACTGGCGGCCGACATTCCTCTGTACCGCAGGCACGGCGTGAAGGGCCTGTTCATGCAGGGCGCCTATCCGCCCGGCGGCGGCGGCGAAATGGCCTGGCTGCGCTCCTGGGTGATGGCGAAACTGCTGTGGGACCCGTCGCAGGACGCGCGGAAGCTGGTGGACGAGTTCTTCGAGGGCGTCTATGGACGCGCCGCCGGACCGATGCGGCGTTACTTTGACCTGCTGCACGGCGAGGTGCGCCCGGCGCCTGCGGGCCGGAGCCTGCACCTGTGGATCTTCAACGTGCCGGACTACTCGCCGCGGCTGCTCGAGGAAGGTCTCCGGCTGTTTGACGAGGCGGAACGGGCGGCGGAGGACGATGCGGTCCGGCGGCGGATCCGCAAGGACCGCCTTTCGCTCGAATACCTCGCCCTGCTGCGCGGTCTCCGGTACGAGGTGCGCGGCAGCCATTACGGGCCTGCCGATCTGCCCCGTCTCCAGAAAGAGGCGCGGGAGTTTCTCGCACGGGTGCGCGAACATGGCATCCGGAGCCTCCATGAAGGGCGCAGTCTGGATTTCGACGAGAATTACTTCGGCAAACTCAGGGAATACGAAGTCATTTCATTGGAAAACCGGCAGTGGCGCGCCGACATTGTGCCCGATCTGGGCGGCCGTATCGTGCGCTTTTTTGACAAGGTCCGCGGACGCGAGCTGCTGCGCCGGCCGCCGTTCGATCTGCGCTACCCGGACACGGGCGGCATCATTGCCACGATCCACCGCGACCGTCATTCCTCCGCCTGGCCCGTGCGCTGGCATGCGGAGCGTTCCGGGCCGGACCAGGTTCTGCTCACGGCGATGCTCGAAAACGGCCTTCAGGCGCGCCACCGGATCCTGCTCTCGGCAAAAGGACTCGCCATGGAAACGCGGCTCTCGAATCCAACCGCAGAGACCCTGGATGCGGCCGTCCAGCACCGCGCCGAAGCGGACCCGTCGGACATCGACGCGGAAACGCTTGTCTACGAGGCGGCCGGGCCGGTTCGGCGAAAGCTCATCGAGCCGGACCAGGAACCCGTCGGACGCATTGTGCTCGACGCCGGTGGCCTGCCCCGCGCGGGCTGGTGGCTTGAGCCGGCCGGTTTCTTCGCCTCATTCGAAGAAGCCGCGCGCACCGTTCTCCAGTGGACAGCCAAAACGCCGCCGGGTGTCATTTTCATTCACTGGACGGCAGAGCAGCGCCTCGCGCCCGGTGGCGCGTTGCGGCTGGAATCGTTTTACAGCCGGCGCTGATCAGCGCCGCTCATAAATCTCGGTCCATTTCTTCGTCCCCTCGGGGCTCACCAGCTTCAGCTGGCGCTCGAGGGTGCGTCCATCGCGGGAGACGGTGGTGCGGGCGGTTTCGACGTAGTTGCCGTCGTAAGTGCGGAAGGTGGAGTCGATGGTGCGGTCGTTGACTCGCACCAGGACCGTTTCGCCCTGCCCGAACGACCTGGTCATTGGATAGGGCTTTCCGTCGATGGCCCCGGAGAAGCCGAACTCGCGCTGGTCTTCATTGGCATACAGGACCGTGCCGTGGTAGCTGAGCTTTGGTTCCTGGTGCTCGATGACAAGCAGGACCGACACGGGCCTGTTCACGTTGTCCCATTTCGAGCGGGCCACGTTCAGTTGCCAGTTCCCGCTGAGGTTGGCCGGCTGGGCCGCCAGCAGCGCGCCCAGGAAAAGCGATGCCCAAACCGCGTTTGCGAGCGTTCGCATGGCCGTTCCTCCTCAAGGACGGTGCGGCTCTACTATAGCGCCAGCCGGCGCTGGAGGGAACCGTCCTCGCGCGCCGAATGTCTAACTGCCTGGGGGAGCGCGATGAGCAGACGGTTATTCACCGCGGCCTTGTTTGCCGCGTGCGCGTTGGGAGTCCTGCCGGCGCGGGAGAGAAAAGCGGTTGTCTCGACGTCTACGGCGGAGCAGCTCATCCGTTACCGCGCTCCGGCCGTGCTTCCGCCGGAGGTGGAGCGCGCGGGCATCACGGGCGAAGTGGTTGTGGCGATTGAAGTGGATGAGCAGGGCACGGTCCGCCGCGCCCGGCTGATTTCCGGGCATCCCCTGCTCCGGGGTCCGGCGCTGCGCGCCGTGCGCCGCTACCGGTTCGCCCCCCTGGAGGTGGGCGGCAGGCCAGTCCGCTGGACTTCAGTCCTGCGGATCCGTCTACCGGAGCGGCGGCCAGCGACCGATCCACGCGTGGCGCGGCTGCGCGGAGTGCATGGCGGTTGATGCACGGCCGGAATAGCACCGAAGAAGCCGGCCGTGTTGCAGAGGGTGCAAGGATCGACCGACAGGCTGAGGCCGGCACGGCCTTGTCATCGGACGCGGCCCTCTGATACGAATCAGGGGGAGTCATCATGCAACGCCGAACCTTCCTGGCCGTGACCGCGCTGTCCGCCGCAGGCCCGTTGCCTGCCGGGGCGCAGAAGTTGGGCATCTGGACCACACTCGGGGCGCTGGAAGAAAAGGACGGCGCCACGCCGATCGAGGACGCCCGCTGGTATGAAGCGGAGAAACCGGGCGACGGCATGTCGTACGTCTTCAAGCCGGGGCTGCTGGCCGGGGCGAAGGCGATCACCTGCGACATGCTCATCGACGGCCGGGACGTCATCGCCTTCCGCATCACGCTGGCGGAGGGTGAAAAAGGCCGGCGGTTCCGTTTCGATTTCGGCGGGCTGCCGCAGGCCGGCTTCCGCGTGCGGCTGGACCTGGCGTTGGTCGACCAGAACCGCTGGATGGCCGACCGCGAGGGCGCGTTTCTTAAGCCGCTGTGCGGCGGCGACCGCGTCGACCTGGCGCTGGTGGACCGGCTCACCTTCACGGTCCTCCGCAAGGCGCCGCGCCGCGCCCGCTGGTGCATGACCGAGCTTCTGTTCCTGCCAGGAATGCCCGGGAAAATGGCCGCGCCGGTGCTGCCGAAAGGGCCGCTGATCGATGAATTCGGCCAGAGCACGCTGCACGAATGGCCGGGGAAAACTCACGGCGAGGCCGAGCTGAAGCAGCGGCTCAACGTGCAGCTCCAGCTTGCGCCGCAACAGAAATGGCCGGAAACGTTCTCCCGCTGGGGCGGCTGGAAGGCCAAGAAGCTGGGCGAAGCAACGGGCTTCTTCACCGTCCGGAAAGATGGCGGCCGCTGGTGGCTGGCCGATCCCGACGGCTACGCCTTCTGGTCCGCGGGGCTCGACTGCGTGCGCGTCGACTGCGAGGCGCGCACCGACGGACTGGAGACGGCGCTGAAGTGGCTGCCGGAAAAGCCGGAATACGCCGACGCCTGGATGGAAGGCCTGCCGGGCCGCCCGGGCGCGCGTTTCGTGAATTTTCTGGCGGCGAACTTCATCCGTGTCTTCGGCCGCGAGGGCTGGCGCGAAAAATGGGCGCAGATAGCGCTGGCCGAGATGCGCCGGCTGCGCTTCAACACGGTGGCCAACTGGAGCGAGTGGGAGTTTGCGGCGCGGGCGTCGTTGCCCTACGTGCGTCCGCTCAATTTCCGCGCCGCGCGCTGCGGCATGATCTACCGCGACTTCCCGGACGTCTGGCATCCCGGCTTTGAAGACGACGCCGCCGACTACGCCCGCCAGCTGGAAAACACGGTGAAGGACCCGGCCTTCATCGGTTACTTCCTGATGAACGAACCCACCTGGGGCTTTTCGGCCGAACTGCCTGCGGCCAGCATGCTCTACACGGCCGACCTCTGCCACACACGCGAGGAGCTCGCCCGGTGGCTGGCGAAAAAATACGAGACCTCGGCGGCGCTCGCGAAGGCCTGGGTCATGGATGTGACCTTTGATCAGGTGGCCCGCGGCCGCTGGCGCAGGCCGCTGACGAAGGAGTCCCAGCCCGACCTGCGCGAGTTCAGCGTCCGGATGGTGGAGCGCTACTTCTCCACCCTCTCACGCGCGTGCCGCAAGGTGGATCCCAACCACCTGAACCTCGGCATGCGCTGGGCGGGCGTGCCGCCGGAGTGGGCCGTGCAGGGCATGAAGAGCTTCGACGTGTTCAGCCTGAACAATTACCGCCAGCGGCTGCCGCGTGACGTGTCGGAGAAGATTCACGCCATGCTCGGCATGCCGGTGCTGGTGGGCGAGTGGCACTTCGGCGCGCTGGACGTGGGCCTGCCCGCCTCGGGACTCGGCCATGTAAGGACGCAGGCCGACCGCGGCCGCGCCTACCGCGTCTACCTGGAAGACGCCGCCGCCAATCCGAACTGCGTGGGCGCGCACTGGTTCACGCTCTACGATCAGAGCGCGCTGGGCCGTTTCGACGGCGAGAACTACAACATCGGTTTCCTGGACATCTGCAACCGGCCGTACCCGGAGCTTGGCGCGGCGGCCATTGCCTCGCACGAACGGATGTATCTGGTGGCAGCGGGCGAGGCCGCGCCGTTCGCCGACGCCCCGGAATACCTGCCGATCGTCAGTGTCTGAGCGCGCGCCGTTCAGGCGGACAGGATCTTGACCGCCTTCTTGATGTCGCCCTGGGCAAGCTGGATCAGCGCGCCGAAGCGGCCTTCGCCGGACGTGATCGCCTGCATGGCGTGGATGTCGATGCCCGCGGCGGCCAGCTTCGCGGCGGCATCGGCGGCGGCGCCCGGGCGGTCCTCGCCGTTCCAGCAGATGAGGTTCTGCTTGGGCCCGCACTCGAGTTTCAGCTTTTTGGCGGCCTTGGCAAAGACCTTCGGGTCCGCCGGAACCAGATCAAACTGGGCCTTCTTGCCCTTCACCGGGTAGGCCCACAACCCGAGCAGGTTGACGCCCGCGTCGCGCAGCGCGCCGAGCAGCTTCGCTCCTTCACCGGTCTTGTTCGGCACGGTCACGGAGAAGTAGGGCAGAACGGCAATGTTGTCAGCCATGGAATCCTCCAGCGAAAAGTCTCGGAGATCAACAAGATTGTATCGCGTTGGCGGAAAAAAAGAGCGGCTTCGCGCAAATCTTTTTTTCCGCGGAAGCCGCTGGAGGCAGGCAAAAGGAGGCTGGGGATCAGGACGCAGGGACACGCTTGGCTTCAAACGGCCGGCCCTGGCCCTGGCCGCCCTCGCGGCGCGAGGTGCCCTTGATCACGTCACCCTCGACGGTGCCCTCGTAGACGGAGGTCATCGTGCCGTTGGGCGTCTCCATCACGGTCTTGAACGAGAACTTGTTGCCCTCGATCCTGCCTTCCTGGATCTCAACCGTACGCGGCTCCATCTGGCCGAACTGCATGGTGATGGTGCCCGTCAGCTTGTTGCCGTCGGACTTGAGATCGAAGGTCTGGCGGACGGTCACTTCTTCGCCGCCACGGTTCATGGTGCGCTCGGAAACCCACTTGCCGTCGATCTGGCCGGCGATGGCGAGGCCGGCAGCCAGGGCAAGAACGGTCAAAATAGAGAGAAAGGTCTTCATGGAGCAACTCCTTCACGTTCTGGAGCGAGACGCAGGGGCCTGAGGTTACATGACGGAGGAAATTTTCCGCTACGCGGACGTGAGCGTCCCGGCCCCGCTGGACCGAGCCTTCACCTACGAACTGCCGGCGACGCTGCGTCACCGCGTTCAGCCGGGCTGCCGGCTGCTGGTCCCCTTCGGCCCGCGCAAGCTCTCCGGCGTCGTGCTGCGCGTGCACAATGATCCGCCGGAGGTCGAGCCGCGCCAGGCGCTGCGGCTGCTGGACGCGGAGCCTGCGTTTGACGATGAGATGCTGGAGCTCGCGCGCTGGGTGGCGCACTATTACTGCGCGCCGCTTGGCGAAGTGCTCCGTTCGATGGCGCCGCTGGCGGCCGATGTGCGCCACACCCGCATCTGGTCCCTCACGCAGAAGGGCCTGGACGTGACCCGGCAGCTTGGACTCGACGGGCAGAGCGGCGATCCGGCCGAAGAGATCCTGCGGGCGCTGGAGGCGCGGCCGCTCGCCGAGGCCACGCTGGCGCGCAAGGTCCCGGGCGCCCGGAAGATTCTCGCCTCGCTGGAGCGCAGGGGGCTGGTGGAAGCCGAAGCGGCGGCCGGGCAGCGGGACCCTCTACGGGCGCCATCCTCCAAACTGCTGGCGGAATTTTTGGCGCGCCCTGCGGAGGGCGTGAAGCTGACCCGCGCCGAGCGGGAGCTGCTCGCCTACCTGGAGCTGCACCCGGGCCCGCACCGGCTCTCGTCACTGGAGGACGCGGTGAAGGGGGCCTCGCCGGCGGCGCGTTCGCTGGCCCGCAAAAACCTGGTCCGCCTGCACTACGAGCTCGCCACGGGCGACCCGTCGTGGGCCCGCCCGCGCCACACGCTCACTGCGCCCCAGCAGCGCGCTTTCGACGCCATCCGTCAGGCGCTGGAAGCGGGCCGCTATCAGGCCTTCCTGCTGCATGGCGTCACCGGTTCCGGCAAGACCGAAGTCTACCTGAACGCCATTGAGGCCGCTCTCGCCTTGGGCCGGGGCGCGCTGCTGCTGGTGCCCGAAATCGCACTGACGCCCGCCGTCGCCGGCCAGTTCCACGCGCGTTTCGGCGACCAGGTGGCCATTCTTCACTCCGCCTTCAACGACGCCGAGCGCGCCCAGCAGTGGAAACGGCTTCGTTCCGGCGTTGCGCGCGTCGGCGTGGGCACGCGCTCGGCGGTGTTCGCGCCGGTCCGGAATCTCGGGCTGATCATCGTCGATGAAGAGCACGACCAGAGCTACAAGCAGGAGGAAACGCCCCGCTACAACGGGCGCGACGTCGCGGTGGTCCGGGCGCAGCGCGCCGGCGCGGTGGCGGTGCTTGGTTCGGCGACGCCGTCGCTCGAAAGCCGCTACAACGTCGAGCGCGGCAAGTATGCGCTGCTTGAGCTGCCGGCCCGGATCGCCGACCGGCCCATGCCCTCGGTGGAAATCATCGACATGCGGGAGGAATTTCTGGAAACGCGGCGGAGCGAGCTTTTTTCCCGCCGCCTTCGCGAGGCAATTGCGGCGAAACTCGAGGCGGGCGAACAGACCATTCTGCTGATGAACCGACGCGGATTTTCTTCCGCCGTCTCCTGCCGCTCCTGCGGTGAAAGGCTCCAGTGCGTGAACTGCGCCATCGGACTCACCTTTCACCGCCGCGACAACCGGCTCCTTTGCCATTACTGCAATTACGCGCAGCGGGTGCCGAAAGTCTGCCCGAATTGCGGCAGCGAATATCTGTATTTTCTCGGCTCGGGAAGCGAAAAAGTGGAGGATGAATTGAGCCGTTATTTTCCCGAGGCGCGGGTAGCGCGGCTGGACCGCGACACGGCGGCCGGAAAGAACCAGTATGAGCGGATCCTCGGCGGCTTCCGCGAGGGCGCCTATGACATCCTCGTCGGCACGCAGATGATCGCCAAGGGCCACGACATTCCGAACGTGACGCTGGTCGGCGTCATCAACGCCGACATCGGCCTTTCGCTGCCCGACTTCCGCGCCGCCGAGCGCACCTTCCAGCTCCTGACGCAGGTGGCCGGACGCGCCGGACGCCATCACCTGCCGGGCCTGGTGCTCATTCAGACCAACGCGCCCGACCATTACGCCATCCGCTGCGCCGCCGCCCAGGACTACGCGAAGTTTTATGAAAAGGAGCTCGAGTTCCGCCGCCTGATGCGCTACCCGCCATTCTGCGCCATGGCCAACGTGCTGCTGCGCGCGCCCACGCAGGAGGGCGCCATGCGCCTGGCGGGTGAGGCGGCGCAGGTGCTGGGCCCCGGCGGCGAGGGCGTGAAGATCCTCGGGCCCGCGGAAGCGCCGGTGCCGCGGCTGAAAAGCGAATACCGCTACCAGATCCTCATCAAGGCGCTTTCGAGGCCGAAACTGAACGAAATGCTTCACGCGCTGCGGCGCCACGCCGCCGCCGAGAAGTGGCCCGCCACCGCCCTGGTGGTGGACGTCGACCCGGTGACCCTGTTATGACAGACGGAGCATGCAGGCATGGGAGCGCAACGTGGCCAACCTGGCCGCCTCGCTTTCCTTCTACGGGCGGGTGACGCAGGAGCCCGGGCTGCGCCTGATCACGAGCTGGGTGACGCATCCGGTGTTCAACATCGCGCTGCTGGACGGACCGGCGCCGGATCCGCCGGGGCAGGAGTCGACCGAACTCGACCGCCGCATTGAGAGGGCCGCGGCGCACTATCGCGCCCTGGGCCGGGCCTGGTCCTTCTGGATCTGCGAGCACCTGGTGGGCGCGCGCACGCTGCGGCGCCTGTACCGCATCTTTGACGCGCACGGCATGTCCTGCATCGCCGAGCCGCCCGGCATGGAGATCGACGAGCTGCCGCCGCCGCGGCGGCCGCTGCCGGAGATTCAGATCCGCGAGGCCGCCGACGCGCGGGCGCGGCTGGACTTCGCCGACATCGTCGGCCAGTGTTTCTACATTCCGCCTCCGCTGGCTCACGAAGTCTATGACGACCCCTCCCGATGGGGCGCGCCGCTGGAAATTCTGGTCGGCTACGCTGGCCCGCGCGCGGTCACCTGCGCCGCCTTCATCGAGGCCGCAGGGGCCGTCGGCATCTATTCGGTGGGCACGCTGCCCGGGTGGCGCGGCAAAGGCTACGCCGAAGCGATCATGCGTGCCGGAGTAGAGAGGCTGCGCCGGCGTGGCGCGCAGGGGCCGATCGTGCTGCAATCGTCGCCCTCGGGGTTCGACCTCTACCGCCGGCTCGGCTTTCGCCGCTGCACCCGCTACTATGTGTTCTCATCGTGACTCGTCCGCCCACGGGCGCGGCAGCTCACGCCAGCGGTGGAGCCATTCGGCCACGGCGGCAATGACCGGCGCGCCCGCAAAATCGCCCCGGCGCGCCGGCGCGCGCTCGCGCAGACGCTCCAGAAACTCTTCCAGCACCGGGCTGGTCCGCAGCGGCCGCAGGAATTCGATGGCCTGAGAAGCGGCCACGAGCTCGATGGCCAGAACCGTGCGCACGAGCTCCACGGCCTGCCGCAGCTTCAGCGCCGCGGTCATCCCCATGCTGACGAAATCCTCCTTGTTGCCGCTGGTGGTGATGGAGCCGGGCGAGGCGGGCGCCGCCAGCACGCGCAGTTCGGCCACCAGCGCGGCGGCGGTCACCTGCCACATCATCAGCCCCGACTCAAGCCCCGGATGCGAGGCCAGAAACGCGGGCAGCCCTTCGTTCAGCATCGGGTTCACCATGCGGTCAATGCGGCGCTCGCTGATTCCGGCCAGCGAGCAGAGCGCGATCGCCAGCCAGTCCATCACCAGCGCAAGCGGCTGCCCGTGGAAATTGCCGCCGGAAAGGATCTCGCCGTCGAAGACGAGAGGGTTGTCGGTGGCGGCGTTGAGCTCAATGGAAAACACGCGCCGCGCTTCGGCCGCGGCATCGCGCACCGCCCCGTGCACCTGGGGAGCGCAGCGCAGCGAGTAGGCGTCCTGCACGTGCCGGCAGGTGCGGTGGGATTCTCGGATCTCGCTCGCCTGCATCAGCCGTTCGAGCAGGCGCGCGCTGCGGACCTGCCCCGGATGCGGCCGGGCGGCGTGGATGCGCGGGTCGAACGCGCGCGGCGTGCCGCGCAGGGCGTCTGTCGAGAGCGCGCAGGCGACGTCGGCAATTTCGCACAGGTCTTCGACGTCCAGCAGCGCCAGCACACCTGCGCCCAGCATCGCCTGCGTGCCATTGACCAGCGAAATGCCCTCCTTGGCGTGCAGCCGGAGGGGTTCGATGCCCGCCGCCGCCAGCGCGTCGCCGCCGCTCATGCGCCGGCCCTGATATTCGGCCTCGCCCTCGCCCATCAGCACCAGCGCCATGTGGGCCAGCGGCGCCAGGTCGCCGCTGGCGCCCACGCTGCCGCGCGACGGCACCACCGGCGTCACGCCGTGGTTGAGCAGCGCACACAGCCGCCGCGCCACCAGCGGCCGGATGCCGCTCAGCCCCCTGGCGAGTACGTTGGCGCGGATCAGCATCATCGCCCGCACCACTTCGCGTGGCAGCGGCTCGCCCACGCCCACGGCGTGCGAGCGGACGACGTTTTCCTGGAGCCGGTCGAGGTCCTCGGCGCTGATGCGCTCATCGGCCAGGTAGCCGACTCCCGTATTCACCGCGTAAACGGGCTGGGTGCCGGCCGCCACCTGCTCCACCCACTCGCGCGAGGCGCGCATGCGCTTTGCCGCGTGCGGGTCGAGCTCCACCGGCTCGTCGCGGCGCGCCACCGCTTCCACCTGCTCCAGTGTCAGGGATTCCCCGTTCAGGCTGACCATGGCTTCAGGCTATCCTAGCCTGCGGGATGAAAGAACCGCGGCTGCCGGTCATTTTTCTGCTGGATCACATCCGCTCGATGTACAACGTCGGGGCGTTCTTCCGCACCGCGGACGCGGCGGGCATCGAAAGGCTCATCCTGTGCGGCATCACCGCGCACCCGCCGCAGCCGGGCCTCGCCAAGACGGCGCTTGGGGCCGAGCGCACCGTCGCCTGGGAGTATCACGTGGACGCGCTGGTCCCACTGCGCATGCTGCGGGCCCGCGGCTACGAACTCGCCGCGGTCGAAACGGCCGAGGAGGCGCTGGACCTGTTCGAATGGCAGCCGCGCTGGCCCGTCTGCGCCGTGTTCGGCAATGAAGTGGACGGGCTGTCCGACGGCGTGCTGTCCGTGTGCGGCGTGCGTGTGCGCATCCCGATGCGCGGGGCGAAAAGCTCGCTGAACGTGGCCACCGCCGGCGGAATCGTGGCCTATGAGCTGCTGCGGAAATGGCGGGTTCCTGGACGCGCAACATGGGATAAATGAAACCCGTGTATTATTTTTCTTCAATCTTCTTGCATTCCCGGAAGCCTTCTGATATGTGAACTCCGAACAGGCCTTAAGGACGCGGGGTGCGTTCTGCGGCCCTGAATCGAGATCCTCCAGGGGGTTGATTCCATGCAACGATGCATCACTGGGGTGCTGGCGGCAGCACTCGTGATTGTTGTGGGCACATCCTGCCTCGCGCAGAACGTGTCGAGCTCCATCACCGGGATTTTCGTGGATCCGACCGGCGCCGCCCTGGTGAACGTCGAAGTGACGCTCGTCAACCAGGCAACGGGTGCGATTTTCAGCACGCGCAGCGGCCCGGACGGCGGTTTCTCGCTTCCGAACCTTCTCGCAGGCAGGTATAACCTGACGGCAAAACTGCCTGGATTCAAGACGCACGAGACGCGTGACATTGTCCTCACCGCCGGGGAGACCCGCTCGCTGGGCCAGATCCAGATGCAGATCGGCGAAATCCGCGAAAGCATCAGCGTCGAAGCCGTGGCCACGGCGGTGCAGACTTCATCCGCAGAAAAGTCCGGCGTGATCACCGGAAGCCAGCTCCTTGACATTGCCGTGCGGGGCAGGGACTTCTTCACGTACCTCGCGACGATACCCGGCGTCGTGGACAATTTTTCGCAGCGGCGCGAGACTGCCTCGCCGGACTCGATCCGGGGAACGTTCATCAATGGCAGCCGGGAGAACCAGAAGAACCTGACCGTGGACGGAGTCACCAACCTGGACACCGGATCCAACTCCACCATCCACTATCAGCCCAACATGGACTCCATTGCCGAAATCAAGGTAATGACGTCGAACTATCAGGCGGAATTCGGCCGCAACGGCGGGGGCGTCATTACCGTGATCACCAGGGGCGGCACACGCGAATTTCACGGCTCGGCCTACTACTTCCACCGGAACGAATCGCTGAACGCAAACAACTTCTTCAACAACCGGACTGGCACGCCGAAGGCTCCCTACCGCTACCGGATCAACGGTTACTCGATCGGCGGCCCGGTGTATATCCCCAAAAAGTGGAACACGGACCGCTCAAAACTGTTCTTTTTCTGGTCCCAGGAATACGTTGGCATGAGAAAGGATTATGGCACCCGCTTTGTAAACATGCCCACGGCCCTCGAGCGTGCAGGCGATTTTTCACTGTCCCGCGACACCAACGGCGCGCTCATCACGGTCAAGGATCCGCTTACGGGTCAGCCATTCCCCGGAAACGTAATCCCTTCGGCGCGCTTCAACCCGCTGGGGCAGAAAATGCTGAGCTTTTTCCCGTTGCCAAATTACGTGGATCCGGATCCCAGGCTCGTGTACCAGCGGAATTTCCGCAGCCAGTATTCCGGGGCCTATCCGAAGCGGCAGGACATGATCCGCATCGACGGGAATTTCTGGCCGTCCTTCCAGTTCTACTACCGCTTCGTGAAGGACAAGGACGAGCAGGACACGCCCTATGGGATGTGGGTCAATGGCAGCATCAACTATCTGCTGACGCCGGTGCGCTTCGGACAGCCCGGCAAGGGCCACGTCGTGCGCATGAACAAGATCTTCTCTCCAACGCTCGTGGTTGAGTTCACGTACGGCAAAAGTTACAACCACCTGTACTTCAAACCGGTGGATGAATCCCTGATGACCCGTGACAAGGTGGGCAACCCGCCACAGTGGTTCAAGGATGACAACATCAGGGAGAACTACGCTCCGAACATTGTCTTCGGCGGCCAGCCCGCCAACCCGGTGAATTTCAGCTGGGGCAACATCCCATATCAGAATTACAACGACATCTACAGCTATGTCGGCAACGTGTCCAAGATCTGGCGCAATCACACATTCAAGGCCGGCGTTTATCTGGAGCGCACCGGAAAATTCCAGGTGGGCGGCACAAACTACCGGGGCAATTTCAACTTCAGTCGCGACGTAAATAACCCCTACGACACGAATCACTCCTTTGCGAACGCGCTGCTCGGCGTGATTCAGAGCTACTCCGAAGCGAACAAGCGTGTCGATGGAGACTGGTGGTTCTGGAACGTCGAGTGGTACCTTCAGGACAACTGGCGCGTGAACAAGCGCCTGACGCTCGACTACGGCGTCCGCATCTACCACCTGCCCCCAATGGAGGACCTGAACCGCACGCTGTCGTCTTTTGACCCCAGCCGGTACGATCCTTCGAAGGCGCCGAAGCTGTTCGTTCCGTGCCGCGATTCGTCCAACCGCCGCGTCGCATGCAACCCGCTGAACGGACAGTACGCTCCGTCCCCGATGATTGGCCTGTTCGTGCCCGGAAGCGGAACGTTCGCCAATGGAATGCGGATCGGCGGTGTTGATCCTGGCGCACCTCCGGGTCTTTACGAAGCCCCCGCGGCGGCCTATGGGCCCCGCGTCGGATTCGCTTATGACGTGTTCGGCAACGGCAGGACGGCGCTGCGCGGCGGGTTCGGCATGTTCAAGGATCGTCTCCAGGGCAACCCGACATTCAACCTGAATGGCCAGCCGCCCATTGCTTACACGCCCACCCTCTACTATGGCGACCTGAGCACCTACGCCAGCGCGCCTGGCGCCGTCGGACCGAGCAACAGCAACATGCTGTACGGGTTCAACAAGCAGTCCACGACGATGAATTTCTCGTTCGGAATCCAGCACCAGATCTACCAGACGGTCATCGACCTGAGCTATGTGGGCAGCCAGTCCAGGCATTTGATGGCGAGCCGGAACATCAATCCCATCCCGATGTATGGCCGCTTCGATCCAGCCAATCAGGATCCCACCAATCCGGGCCGCCCGCTGCCGGACAATTTCTTCCGGCCCTATTTCGGCCACGCGGATATCAACTATCGCTCCAACAGCGTCAATTCCAATTACAACTCGCTACAGCTCTCGGCCAACCGCCGCTTCACGCGCGGGCTCCAGTTCGGCGTCGCCTACACCTGGTCGAAGACCCTGGGCGTCGCCGACGGCGACACGTCAGGCGTAAGCCCGTATTTCCCGCTGCGCTCGCGCAATTACGGCCCGCTCTCGTTCGACCGGCGGCACGTCTTCGTCGCCAATTACATCTGGGAAATCCCGGGACTGGGGAAGCGGCTCAACAAGCGCTACCTCGGCTGGGTGACCGACAACTGGCAGATCAGCGGCATCACCTCCTTCATCACCGGCGCGCCCTTCACGCCCGGCTTCTCCACCACCGATGGCCAGGACATTACCGGATCAAGTGAGGGCGCCCGCGTGACCATCATCGGAGACACCTACCTCCCGAAGGACAAGCGGACATTTGAGCGGAACTTCAATACGGCTGCCTTTGCGCGCACTCCGCTGGGCAGCTTCGGCAACGCCGGGCAGAACTCCATGTACGGCCCTGGTGTGAACAACTGGGACATCGCCGTGGCCAAGCGCTTTCCGCTGTTCGGCGAGGGGCGCTTCGTGCAGTTCCGTGGCGAGTTTTTCAACGCCTGGAACCACACCCAGTTCTCCTCGTTGGACACAACGGCGCGCTTCGATCCCGCCGGCAAGCAGGTGAACCCGTCGTTCGGCCAGTTCACTGGAGCGCGCGATCCGCGCATTATCCAACTGAGCCTGCGTGTGAACTTCTGACCCCCGTCCGCGCGCAGCTTCGATCGGGGGCGCCTGGCGGTCCAGGCGCCCCCGGCGCGTCTTTTGCTGGAGGTTGCGTGATACATTCTGGAAGTTGTATTTCCTGTCACAGCCATGGCGCATTCGCCTCGGGGATCGGCAGGGTCGATTCCTGCCGCTCCTGCTCCTCTGGGCGGCGCTGGGCGCGTGGATGGTCTGGCTTGCCTGGCCCGGGCTGTTCGCGTGGTTCACGCCGGACGACCTGATGAACCTCCACGGCGTCGCGTTTCTTCATCCCGGGCAGATTCTTGCCGGCCGGGAGCGCCCCACCGCAAACCTTGTGCTGAAGGGCCTGTGGGAACTCTTCGGACTGCACCCGCGTCCCTACCGCGTGTTCTGCTTCGGCCTGCTGCTGGCAAACCTGTGGCTGGCCCTGCGGCTGTTTTTCACGAGTTCACTCTCATGGAAAACTGCTCTTTTTGCGGGCCTGTTTTTCTCCTATCACGCCCAGTTGCAGGACCTGTATTTCAACAGCGGAACCATTTATGATCTGCTCTGCTTTCTCTTCTTTTTCGGTGCCATTGTGGTCTACCTGCGGGGATTGAACGACACTGCTTTTTCGCCGGGCCGCACTGCCCTGACAGCGGCGCTGGCGGCGCTGGCCGCGGGGTCCAAGGAAATCGGCGTCTCGCTTCCGTTACTGCTCGGGCTGGCGGCGTGGACAGCCCGGGCCGGACGTGCGGCGTGGCGGGCCGCGGCGCTGGCCGCACTGGTCTGCTGGGCCGTGCTCGCCTGGACGCTCTGGCGCGCGCCGATGCCGGCCAATCCCGCCTACCAGCCGGACTTCCGCCTCACCGTCCTCAACGCCCGCTGGAAGCTGCTCACCGGGGACCTGCTCTACCGCGGGCCGGATTGGCCTGCGGCCGCCGCCTGGGTGGTGCTGGCCGCGGCCGTGCTCGCTGCCTGCCGGCTGCGGCGTCGCGCCGCCTGGCTCGCGCTCGGCCTCATCGTCGTCACACCCCTGCCGCTCATGTTCCTGCCGCAGCGCAGCTTCTATGCTTTTTACATTCCTTACGCCGGCTGGTGTCTGCTCGCCGGGCTGCTTCTGGACAGGCTGCTGACCTGGGCTGCGCCGCGCAGCCGGCTCGCGCCGCTCGTGGCCGCGGCCGCGCTCGCCGTATTCCTCGTGCCGCAGCACCGGTGGCTTTCGGCGTGGATCCGCGAGCACGCCTACGCACCCTGGGAGCGCCAGGTGGTGGCGCCGGGCAACGTGCTGCGCCGTCAGCTCCCGCCGCTGCCGCCGGGCTCAGCCATCTATTTTGTCGACGATCCGCTGCCGCCGCCAGAGCAGGAACCACACCTGCTCGCCTTCCTCTGCCGGCTGAAGTCGCGCGATCCGCAGCTCGCCGTCTGGCGCGCGCGCAATCCCGGCCAGCGGACGCCCGAAGCGGACTGGGGCCGTTTTGCAGCCGTGTTCCGGCTCACGGACACCGAACTCGTCAGAATACGTTAGGAGGGTCAGGAGACACATGAACGGTTTGCTGGTCGCCGCCCTGATGGCGGGCATAGGAAGCACGGAGGCGATCAAGGTCGGCGAGGGACACATCCTCGTCTGGCGGACTCACGCCCTGCAAAGCGGCGTCCACCGCGGCATCACCCGCGGCTACGTGATGGTCCATGGCACGAATCGAAACGCGGAAGACTATTTCCGCTGGGCGCTGGCTTCGACCGCGGCCGCCGACCGGCTGGATTCGACGGCAGTGGTGGCGCCCCATTTCAAGGCGCGGACGCAGGCAGGCAAGGGCGATCCGGTGGAGCCCGGAGAATGGTACTGGACAAACGAGGGCTGGAAGGCAGGGTTGGGCGCGTTGAATGGCTCCGTGACTTCTTTTGACGCCATGGACCGGATCCTCGAATGTTTCAACGACGCCTCGCGTTTCCCTGATTTGAAGGAAGTGGTCGTGGCCGGCCACTCGGCCGGAGGGCAGTTCGTTCAGCGCTATGCCGTATTCAACCGGCAGGAGCCGAAGATGCATGTCCGCGTGCGCTATGTGCCGGCCAACCCGTCCAGCTATGTCTACCTGGATGAATTCCGGCTCAGCCAGGGCGGCGTCTGCTCGCCGCAGGACGGATGCAAGGGTGAGTTCACGAAATACTGGGACGCGGGCAACTGCACCACATACAACCAGTACCGCTACGGGCTGGACAACCTGGAAGGCTACGCGGCCGGCATGGATCCGGAGCAGCTCCGCAGGCAGTTCGCCGCGAGGGACGTGACGTACCTGGTGGGCGAGCTCGACACGCGCACCGACGATCCGACGCTGGACCGGAGCTGCCCGGCGCAGGCGCAGGGGCCGAACCGGCGGGAGCGCGGCATCACGTTCTGGAACTACATGAGGCTCCGCTTCCAGGCGCCCCACCGGTTGGACATCGCCCCCGGCTGCGGTCACGCGGCAGTCTGCGTCTTCGCCGGGCCCGCCGGCGTGCGGGCGGTGTTCCGGGACTGATCAACCACAGACGGCCCGCCACGCCTCCAGCTTCTTTTCCAGCCCGGCGCGCACGGTTGAAAAGCCCGGATCGCCATAAACATTGTTGCGCTCGCGTGGGTCCTTGCGGATGTCGTACAGCTCGCCGCGCCCGTCGCCGCGCACGATGAGCTTGTAATACTTGTCCCGCGCCATCACGGCGTCTTCGAGCTGGGCAAACACGATGTCCGGCCAGGGATTTTTCTTTGGCAGCGGCCGGTTCATCACCACCGGCAGGAAGCTGCGGCTGCACGCCTGGGGCTCCTTCGAAGCTCCGGCGCCCGCTGCCTCGCCCACGGCCGGCAGGAGGTCGTACAGGCTCACGAGCTCCGGCCGCACGTTGTGCGTGGGCACGCGGCCAGGCCAGGACCAGATCATCGGCACGTGGATCACTTCCTCATAGAGGTTCACCGGACGGGATGCCCGCCCGTCCCCCCAGAGACCGTGGCGGCCCAGCAGGGCGCCGTGGCTGCTCGTAAAGATGAACAACGTATTGTCGAAAAGGCCGAGCCCCAGGATTTTGCGGTGCAGCGCGCCCACCTGTTCGTCGAGCGCGCTGACGGCGGCCGCGTAGCGGCGGAGCGCCGGCAGCGGATTGTCCAGGAATTCCCGCCCCTGGGCGGCATTCGCCGCGGCCGGCATGATGCCAAAGGTGGAGAACCGCGCATCCGCGTACAGGCCCAGGTGGCGCCCGGGGTGGCCTTCGAGCGGGCCAGCGGGAGAAAGATGGGAAACGGCGAGGAAAAACGGCCTGTCTTTCTGCTGACGGGCGAGAAAATCACTGGCGTATTTTGTTAGAATTTCTGCCAGATATCCTTTGGCTGAAACTGCACTTCCGTCAATTATCAGATCCGGATTCTCATGCACCGGACGGCGCAGAACGGCGGAAAATTCGAATCCGTGCCCGGGCTTTTCCACTACGCCCATGCCCCACAGGCCCACGAATCCGCACCGGTAACCGGCCGCGGCCAGCACGTCGCTCAGAAGGCTCTCCTTCGCAAACGAGGGCGGCGCCTGCCCTTCCCCAGCTCCGCCGTCCGCCGGGCTGTCCGTCACGCCGTGCCCGGCGGGCGGGCGTCCGCTGAACAGGGAGGCCCGTCCGGGAGGCCCGACCGGCGCCGGCGTGAAGCACAGCGCCATACGCGTTCCCGCGGCCGCCAGCCGGTCGATGTTCGGCGTGCGGATCTCCTCATTGCCGTAGCAGCCCAGGATCCACGCGGGCAGTCCGTCGGCCAGCACCAGCACAATGTTCGGCGGCGGCGTCCCGCCGCGGCGCTGCATCAGCAGCGGGGCCGCCAGATGTCCCATCAGCCCGCGTCGTGTCAGTTCCATGGAAGGATGGCTCTCTCCTGCGTTGATCTCACAACACGTCAGCGAAGCCGCGCTTCAGGTGCCGGAAAAAGATGCCGCCGATGAAAAAAGCCGCTCCGGCCGCGGCCGCCAGCAGGAGCAGATCGTGGGCCGAAGGCGGCTCGTAGGTCATCAGCCGCTGCCGGTAGCCCCTCACGACCAGCGCCAGCGGGTTGTACTTCACCAGAAATCGCGCCGCCGGCGGGAAATAGGACTCATCAATGAAAATCGGCGTGAGCCAGAACCAGCCTGTCAGCACGACGACGACGATCTGCGCCGTGTCCCGCAGAAACACCTGAAGGCTCGCCGCCAGCCAGCCCACGCCAACGGCGAACAGCCCCAGCAGCGCCGTATAAACGGGCAGCAGAAGAATCAGCACGCTGAAATGGCCCGTCATCCACCGCACGACGACCACCGCCACCAGCACGGCGATCGTGTGGCTCAGCAGCGACGACAGGAACAGCGTCACCGGAATGATTTCCGCAGGGAACACGGTTTTCGTGATCAGGCTCGCCTGCTCCACCAGCGAGTTTGCCGAACGCTGCACCGTCTCCTGAAACAGCAGCCACGGCAGGTAGCCGCAGAACAGGAACAGCGTGTAGCTGTCCCCGGCCCCGGGCGGCGGCGGCACCTTCAGGCAGAGCTGGAAGACAAAGACCCAGCTCAGCAGCAGCACCAGCGGGTGAATGAGCGTCCACAGCCAGCCGGCAGCGCTGCCGACGAAGCGCTGCTCGAAGTCGCGCCGCACCATCTGGTAAATGAGCGACCTGCGTTCCCGCAGCACGCGCAGGAACATCATTCCGGGCAGGCGCACGGGCCTCCGCATGACGGTTGTGGCAGTCAAATCACGATTCTAGCAGGCGACGCCGCCGCACCCGGCCGCGATGATATAGTGAAACCATGCCGGAAGGATATACGCCGATCTTCATCTTTCTGATCTGTGCGATTCTTTTCCCGCTGGTCCTGCTCGGCATCTTCCGATACCTGCGGCCGGCCCTGCCGATCCCGGTTAAGCTGGAGGCCTACGAGTGCGGCATCAAGGCGGCCTCCAACGCCCGCGGCCGCTACACGGTGCGTTTTTACATCACCGCCATCCTGTTCGTCGTATTCGACGTGGAAACGATTTTCCTCTTCCCGTGGGCGGTCCGTTTCCGGCAACTCGGCTGGTTTGGCGTGGCCGAGGTGGCGGTGTTTCTCGCCATTCTGATCGCCGGCTACGTCTGGGCCTACAGAAAAGGCGCTTTCGAGTGGGTCTGAGACGCAGCGCGCCCGTCACGCCAATCGCCGGATGACCGAGCGGCTCTACTACACGGACAGCTTCCTGACGAAATTCGACGCGCGCGTCGTGCGCGCCGAAGATGGCCGCACGCGGGTCGTTCTCGACCGCACCGCCTTCTACCCCACCTCCGGCGGCCAGCCCCACGACACCGGCACGCTGGCCGGCATCCCGGTGGCGCGTGTCGAAGAAGAAGACGAAGAGATCGTTCACGTGCTGGCCGCTCCGCTGCCCGAAAGCGGGACGGTCCACGGCGTCATCGACTGGCCGCGCCGCCTCGACCACATGCAGCAGCACAGCGGCCAGCATCTCCTGTCGGCCGTTTTCGACCAGCTCTTCGGCTACCCCACGGCCAGCTTCCACCTTGGATCAGCGGCCAGCACCATTGACCTGGAAACTGCCTCCGTTGCCCCGGACGAACTCGCCGCTGCCGAGCGCCGCGCCAATGAGCTCATCTGGCAGGACCTGCCGGTGCGGGTGTCCTTTGAAGACTCGCGCCGGGCCGAAGGCCTGCGCAAGCAAGCGGCGCGCGAGGGGCTGCTGCGGATCATCACCATCGAAGGCGTGGACCGCACGGCCTGCGGCGGCACGCACGTGCTGTCCACCGGGCAGATCGGCGTGGTGCTGGTGCGGAAAACCGAAAAAATCCGCGGAATGACGCGGGTGGAATTTCTTTGTGGCGGCCGGGCCATTGCGCGGGCCCGGGCCGACTACGAAGCCCTGGACCGCACGGCACGCCTGTTCAGCACGGCGCTCGACGATGTCCCTGCGGCGGCCGCCGGCGCGCTCGAACAGGCCCGCGAGGCCGAAAAGACGCGCCGGCGGCTGGCGCTTGAGCTGGCCTCGCTGCGGGGCAAGGCGCTTTACGATGCGTGCGCGCCGGACGCCGCCGGCCTGCGGATCCACGTCGAGCGCCTTGCCCAGGGCCCGCCGGGTGAGGAGATCCGTGCCATGGCGCAGAGCTTCTGCGCCGCCGGCGACGGGCTGTTCATCGCCGCCAGCGCCAGCCCGCCCAGCGTGCTCTTTGCCTGCGGGCACAACACCGGCTTGCAGGCGGGCACGCGGCTCAAGGCCGTGCTCGAGCAACATGGCGGGCGCGGCGGCGGCGCCGGCCAGATGGCCCAGGGAAGCCTGCCCTCGGCGGAGCCGCTCGATGCGGTCATCGCCGCGTTGCTTCAGCGATAGAGCGGCGCCAGCGACAGCAGCGCCAGCCCGGCGGCATACAGCAGCAGCATGATCCAGATCCGGACGCGGACCCCGGCCTCGGCCCCGGCGAACTCTTTCCACACCACCAGCCCCCAGAGCGTGCTCACCAGCGTCGCCCCCTGCCCGATGGCATAACTGATGGCCGGGCCGACGTTGACGCTTCTCGGCGCGCTGGCCGCCACGAAGTTGCTGATGGTGCCCACGCCCCAGATGACGCCGCCCAGCACGCCCAGCGCGTGTTGGCGACCCGTGCCGGCCAGATAATCACGGAAGCCAACGGGGTCACCTTCCACCGGCAGGTTCATGAAGAACAGGTTGAATACGGGCGTCGTCACCAGCACGCCCAGGGCAAAGCAGAAAGCGGCCGCGTACGGGCCCAGGCCGAGGTCGCCTTCCTTGCTCATTTCCACCAGCGGGTAGAAGAGTCCCATCAGCACGCCCGCTGCCAGGCTGAGCCCGATGCCTTTCCAGGGCGAGGACCTGCGGGGCGCCGGCCTGCGGCCGCGCTGCGGTGCGTCCGCCACAGGCTGCGGCGGGGCTTCGCGCGCCCGCTGCCGCGCCAGCGCCGCGTAGGCCAGCGATGTCATCACGATCGCCAGAAGCACCAGCGCCACGCCACCAAACACCATCGCCGGATGGCCCGCCGGATGAATCACGTAGTTCAGGATGGCGCCTTCCACCAGCGCCAGCCCAATGCCCACCGGAAACGCCACCGACAGCCCGGCCACCGAGATGGCGGCCACCAGCAGCAGGTTCGCCAGATTGAATACGGCGCCTCCCGCCATCGCCAGCCCGATCTGCCGCTTGCCCGTCACCGCGAGATTATCGAGAAACGGAAACTGCACGCGGTCCGCCTCCGGCAGCACCGTCTCCACGCTGCCGAATGTGAATGCAGCCAGCGTGGCGCACAGCATCACGCCAATGACGTAGTCGAAATAGTACAGCTCGAACCGCCACTTTCCGGCCATCTTCATCGTGTTGGCCCACGAACCCCAGCACAGCATCGACACGATCATCAGCAGCAGCGTCACGGCGTACGTTGTAGGAATCATGCGACACGCTCCCCCTTTTCCGTCTCGACGGCCCAGGCAGAACCCAGTAATATATCAAACAGACGTAACAGGGAGGCATCCATGAAACTGACACTTCTCGCCGTTGCCGTTCTGCTTGCCGCGCCTGCCCACGCCCAACGCTCCCGTTTTCAGATCGACACCACAACGCCCGAAGGGCTGCTGCTTCAGTTGGCCGGCTCGGAATCCGACGAGGCCCGCAGGATCGAGCTCTATGAGGAATTTCTGCAAAAATTCCCGAACAGCCCCGGCAAGGTGTACGCACTGAACCAGGTCCAGCCGCTGTGGCTGAAGACGAAGGCCTTTGACAAGGTGATCGCCGCCGCCAGGGACATTCTCGCCGCCGAGCCGGACAACGCGCCGGCCGCCTACAACGCGCTTCAGGCCTGCGAGGAGCAGAACGACGCGGCCTGCATCGTCGAGTGGGCCAACTCGACCATTGCCGCCGCGCGCAAAAAGATCGAGTCGAAAGAACCGGAGGACGAGACCGAGGCCGAGCGCTGGAAGGCCGAAGTGGACTTCGCCAAACAGGTGACCACGCGCGCCGAGTACTCCTTTTATGCAATGGCCCTGAAAAGCACGGACCCGAAGGTGATCGTGCAGATGAGCGAGGAACTCGAGAAGGTCAACCCCGCCAGTGAATACATGGCCCGCACCGCCGCGCGCGGCTTCATCGCGCTGATCCAGATGAAGGATCTCAAGCGCGCGCTCGAGTTCGCCGAAGACGCCGACGCGAAAAACTTCGCCAACGAAGACATGCTGGTCTTCGCCGCCGACACGCACCTGACGTCCTCAAAGGACTATGACAAGGCCATTCTCTACGCGGAAAAACTTATTTCGATGCTGCCTGCCAAAGAGGCGCCCGAGGGCGTTTCCCCGGCCGACTGGGAAACGAAGAAGACCAACACGCTGGCCCGTGGCTACTGGATCGCCGGCATCGCTTATGGCGTGCGCGAGAAGTGGCGGGAGTGCGAGAAGGTGCTCAACGACGGCCTGCCGGTCATCCAGAAAAGCTCCACTGCCAACGACCTGCTGCCCGGCGCGTATTTCTATCTCGGGCTGGCCAGCTACAGCCTGGCCGGCAAGGGGCCGAAGCGGGATGCCGCCCGGCTGGCCGCGGCGCAGAAATACTGGAGCGCCTGCGCGAAGATGAAGAGCCCGTTCCAGGCGCGCGCGCAGCAGAATCTGCTCGGGCTGGCGGCGGGCAGGTAATCCATGAACATTCTGGTTCCCAACCTCGGTTCTACGTCGCTGAAGTACCAGATCCTCTCGATGCCAGAGGAGCGCGTGCTGGCGCGCGGGCGCTTCGAGCGGGTATCGGACTACCGCGCCGCCATCCGCGAAATCCGCGCCGGCGACACGGCCGTGGACGCGGTGGCATTCAAGGCCGTCCACGGCGGGCCGCGCTACCAGGGCACGTTTCTGATCGACGAGGACGTCGAACAGGCCATGGCGCAGTTCCTGCTGGCCGCCCCCGTGCACAACGCCATCTATCTGGAAGCGATCCGCGCCTTCCGCGACGTCCTGCCCGGCGTGCCGCTAGTGGCCGCTTTTGAGACGGAATTTCACCGCAACAAGCCGGAATACGCCCGCGTGTACGGGGTCCCGCAGGACTGGCGGACCGATCATGGAATCGAAAAATACGGCTTTCACGGAGCCTCTCACGAATACGTGAGCCTGCGTGCGCCGGAGATTCTCGGCTGCGCGCCCGCTGACCTGCGGCTGGCAAGCTGCCATCTGGGCGGCAGCAGCTCGGTGTGCGCCATCGACCGCGGCGTCAGCGTGGACACGACGATGGGCTTTTCGCCGCAATCGGGCCTCGAAAACGCCACCCGCCACGGCGACCTCGATGTCTTCGCCGTGCTTTACATGATGGACCGCAACGGCTGGAACACGGAGCAGGTGCGGACGCAACTGTCGCGCGTGAGCGGCCTGGCCGGCCTGTCCGGAGTGGCGGGCGGCGACGTGCGCGACATCATGGAGGCCGCCCGGGCCGGCTCGGCCGCGGCCCACCTCGCGCTCGATGTGTTCGTCTTCGAGGTGAAGAAAGCTGTTGCCGGATGCGCGGCCGCAATGAACGGCCTGGACGCCATCGCCTTCACCGGCGGCATCGGGGAAAACAGCCCGGCGCTGCGGCGGGCCATCTGCGAGGGACTGGCTTTTCTCGGCGTCGAGCTCGACGCCGCCGCCAACGAGGAGGTCGCGGGCGACCGCGTGATCTCGTCGGCCTCATCCCGCGTGCGCGTGGTAGCGCTGGCGACCAACGAGGAGCTGATCGTGGCCCGCCGCGCCTGGCGCGTGCTTTCGCGTCAGTGATCTTCGTCGCCAACGGCGACCGGATGATCCAGCCGGAGCCTGCCGGTGGCGCCTTCGGGCAGCGGCGCCAGCAACTGCTCCTTGCGGTAGATCAGCGTGCTCGTGTTGTAGCTGGCCAGCTCGAAGCCATGTCCGTGCGTGATCGCGTCGGTCGGGCAGGCCTCCACGCAGTAGCCGCAGAAGATGCAGCGGCTGTAGTCGATGTTGTACACCGCCGCATGGCGCTCGCCGCCGCTGATGCGCTCCTGTTCGGTATTGTCGGCGGCCTCGATGTAAATGCACTGTACCGGACAGGCGGCGGAACAGAGAAAACAGGCGACGCACTTTTCCAGCCCGTTGTCGTCGCGCTGGAGCACGTGCAGCCCGCGGTAGCGTTCCTGAAAGACGGGAGGCGCGTCCGGGTAATCGTCGGTAATGATGGGATTCATCATCTCGCGCAGGGTGACCGTCATTCCCTTCGCGATGGCGGCTGCGCCCTTGAGAATCTCCTGAACCTTCGGCATATACAGTGTTGCGCTCCTTCCTCCCTGCTGACCTTATGGATGCGCGCGGACTCCCGCCGGGATCCTAGAATCGCGAACCTCAACCCGGCTTGTAGAGCGGCACGGACTCGTCCGGAGAAAACATCGGCCGCCCGGCCCGCCTGGCCAGCTCCTCGAACGCCCGCCGGTCGAAGGCCTCGGCCGTCCACAAAATCCGCCCGTCGCTCTCGACCAGAAACAGCGACGGCACATACTGAACTCCGTAGGCGCGGCTCGCCGGGTATTTCGCCGCCGCGGGATCGAGCAGCATCGGCAGATGGACGTCGAACAGGCGCATGAACTCACGGGTGCGCTCCGCGTCGTCCTGGCTGACGCAATAGATCTGCAACGCCCCGCCGTCAATGCGCTGAAGATAGGGAAGCGCAAGCTGACAAGTGGGGCAGGTCACCTTGAAGAAAACAAGCACCACCGGCCCGGCCTCAAGAATTTCGGCCAGCGAGCGGCGCCCGCCTTCCAGCAGGTCCAGCGTGAACTCCGGTGCTGCGGTTCCCGGCGCGAGCATGTCTTGTCCTTCTTGCACCAGTCTAGCAATGCCCGCATTCGGAGCCGGAGGTCTGCAATGTAGCCATCGTTCAGAGCATGCGGAGGAGCTGCTGCGCGGCCACCAGCAACGGATCCATCACCGTGGAATAGGGCGGCGCGTAAGCCAGGTCCAGCCCGGCCAGGTCTTCCACCGTCATGCGCGCCGCCAGCGCCGCCGCCAGCGTGTCGACCCGCGCCAGCACGCCCTGATCTCCGATGGCCGCCCCGCCCAGGAGCCGGCCGCTGGTGCGGTCCGCCACCAACTGTACCGCGAGCCTGCGTCCGAAGAAGTAACGCGCCCGCTCGCGCGCTTCGATCACCGCTTCCACCGGCGAAAAGCCTTCGCGGCGCGCCTGCTGCTGGGACAGGCCGGTAACGCCCACGCCGAGCCCCGCCACGCGCACAATCGACGTGCCCGCCACGCCCGGAAAACGCTCGCGCCGCCCGGCGGCGTTGGCGCCGGCGACTCGTCCCGTTTTGTTGGCGGTGGTGCCCAGCGGGATCCACACGGCGCGGCCGCTGACAATGTGGCGCGCCTCGCAGCAGTCGCCCGCGGCAAAGACTCCGCGCAGCGAGGTCTCCTGATACTCGTCCACGGCAAGCGCGCCCGTGCGTCCCAGAGCCGCCCCGGCCTCGGCCAGAATCTCCACGTTGGGACGAAGACCGGTCGCATCGATCACGACATCAGCCTCCACCCGGTCCGGGTCGGCGGGCTCGTTCAGCCGCACTTCGACGCCGCACTGCTCCAGACGCTCCACAACGCGCTGCGTCAGCCAGGCGTCCTCGCGGTTGAGCAGCGTGGTCGCGTCGTGGAAGAGCCGCACCTTCAGGCCGCGCGCCCGCAGCGCCGTGGCCGCCTCCAGCCCGATGTAGCCTCCGCCCACCACCGCGGCCGCGCGCGGACGTTCCCGTTCCAGAAATCCGCGCAACCGCTCGCCATCCGTGTCCGAATGGAGATGAAACACCCGATCCGAACTGCGCCGATGCGCCGGCCGGGCGCCCGCGGCCCACACCAGCCGGTCATAGGGGATGCGCTCGCCATTGGCGAGAACAACCTCGCGCGCGCCGTGCCGTACAGCCGTGACTTCCGCCTGCGTGCGGATGCGAATATTCCTCTCTTTTTCGAAAAATTCCCGCCCATAAACCACCAGCTCATCCATCGAAGACACCTGGCCTTCGATCAGATACGGCAGTCCGCAGGCGCCCCAGGAGATCCGGCTGCCCTTCTCAAGAACAAGGATTTCCGCGGCCGGATCCAGCCGGCGCGCCCTGGAAGCGGCGCTCAGTCCCGCAGCCACGCCGCCCACCACCACCAGTTTCATGACCCGCCGCCCGGGGCTTCGCCCCAGTGCTTCCGCACGAATTCAAGAATGTCAAAACTCCTCGCCGTGCGGTCCGGAAAGCACAGATTGATGGCGTCGGTTTCCGTCTCGCCAATGCGGAAGACCGTCGCCAGCTTGGTGATGACCAGCAGTTCGAGCCCCTTCTCGTTCAGACCGAACATCGACATGACGCCGCCGGCGCGGCTCACCTTCGTGTGCGCCATCACCAGGCAGCCGAGCGCGCTCGAGTCGATGTAGTCCACCCCGCGCATGTCGAGCACGATGCGGTTCCTGCCCTGCGCGAGAAGCTGCTCGAGCGTCGCGCGGAACTGCTCCACCGGCTCTCCGAGGACAAACCGGCCCGACAGTTCGAGAACCACCGCGCCGCCGCGCTCGTGCTGGCTGATCTGGAAAGGCATGCGAATTATCATTGTATCTGCCATGCCGCCGCCACACCTGACCCGCCGCGGTTTCGCCGGGCTTCTTGCCGGCGCCAGCATGCAAGCCGGCGCTGCGCCGCGCCGCCTGCGCCGCTCCGAATCGTTTTTCGGGCTCCACTTCGACCTCCACCCGAACGAGAAGGACACCGTCCTCGGCCGCGACGTCACGCCGGAGGCTGTGGGCCGCCTGCTCGACCGCGTGCGTCCGGATTTCGTCCAGTACGATGCCAAAGGCCACCCCGGCTGGCTCGGCTGGCCCTCCGAGGTCGGGCCTTCCGCGCCCGGCATCGTGCGCGACTCCCTCGCTGTCTGGCGTGCCGAGACCGAAAAGCGCGGCATCGCGCTGTTCATCCACTTCTCGGGCGTCTGGGACGGCGAGGCCGTTCGCCGCCACCCGGACTGGGCGCGCATCCGGCCCGACGGCAAACCGGACGACCGCATCACCTCCACCTTCGGCCCGTATGTCGACCGGCTGATGATCCCGCAGTTGCGCGAGGCCGCAACGAAATACCGGCTCGATGGCGCCTGGATCGATGGCGAATGCTGGGCCGTGCAGCCGGACTACTGTGAAACGGCGCTGCGCGCCTTCGGACGGCTGGCGCCGAAAAAACCGGGCGATCCCTACTGGCAGGAATGGCTGGAATTCCAGCGCGAGCAGTTCCGCCATTACGTCCGCCACTATGTCGACGAGCTCCATCGCAGCCATCCGCAGTTCCAGATCGCCAGCAACTGGCTCTATTCGACGATGGTGCCGGAGGAGCCCGTCCTTCCGGTGGACTTCCTTTCCGGCGACTACCTCGGCAACGCGAGCATCTCCACGGCGCGCCTGGAAGCGCGCTACCTCGGCCAGACGGGCAGACCCTGGGATCTGATGGCATGGGGCTTCCAGCAGGCCGATTCCAATACGGTGGGCCACATTTTCAAACCCGCGGTGCAGTTGATGCAGGAGGCAGGCGTCGTGCTCGCGCAGTCGGGCGGCTTCCAGATCTACTACCACCCCGCGCGCAGCGGACACTTTGAGGACGCGCACATCGAGACGATGGCCCGGGTGGCCCGCCATTGCCGCCGCCTCCAGAAGTCAAGTCAGGGCACCGAGACCGTGCCGCAGATCGGCGTGATCTTTAGCCGGGAATCGCTCTACCGCACCGGCAACAGAATGTTCGGCGGCTGGGGCCGGTTGTCCGACCCGGCGCGCGGATGGGTCGACCTGCTGCTGGCCTGCCAATGGTCCGTGGACGTGCTGCCGGACTGGAAGCTCGCCCGCATAGCGGCCGGCTATCCGTTCCTGGTTCTGCCGGACTGGGAAGCGCCGGGCGAAGAGTGTCTCAGCACTCTGCTCGAATATGCCCGTAACGGCGGCCGTCTGCTCGTGAGCGGCGCGCACAACGCGGCGGCGCTGGCGGCGCGGCTGGGCTACAAAACCGTTGGCGAACCCGCGCGCCAGACGGCGTGGCTCGCTCAGGGAGTGGTCGGCAATGCCACAGGCCTGTGGGTGGACGTCGAGCCCGGCGCGATGAACGTGCTCGCCTGGCGATATCCGGAGCTGAACACGACGCGCGATGGCCGGCCCGCGGCGCTGGGCGGTCCGCTTGGCCGTGGCGAGGTGATCGTCATGCCAGGTCCGATCGGTTCGATCTACGCGGCGGCGCATGATTCGTCCGTGCGCGCCTTCGCGCGCGCGCTCATCGCGCCCCGTTTCACCCCGCGGGTTGGCGTGGAAGCCCCGCCTACGGTGGAAGTAGTGCTGCGGCGCAAGGGCGGCGAGATCCTCGTCCACCTGATCAACACGACCGCAATGCAGGTGGCCGGCGACTGGGCCACGGTGGACTTCGTGCCCGCCGTCGGGCCCATTCGGCTGGTGTGGAGAGGATCGAAACCCAAAGCGTCGAGGCTCGAACCCGATGGCGCGCCGCTCGTGTGGAGCGCCGATCCGGCCGGCTTTGCGGCCATCATTGCGCGACTGGATGTGCATGCCGTGGCGGCCGTGGTACCATGAGAGTGAACCTGCTCGAACGGGCTCGTAGCTCAGTTGGTTAGAGCGCTACCTTGACACGGTAGAGGTCGCAGATTCGAGTTCTGCCGAGCCCACCACCGCCTGCTTTTCCCCCTCTGGGTTCGCGCCGTTCCTCAGTATTCCATCCCGCGCGCCGGGAACTTCCCTCGCCGCACGCTCCGCGTTATCATGAGGGCTTGAAGGGGCGCACGGGGACGGTTGCCAGTCCTTCCCGTCCGCGCTTATACTTCTGGTTTTCGACCCGAGGGTTTTCGCTTGGCTTCGACCTCGAACAACCCGAGACCGGCGGCGCCGCCTCCTGGCGACGGCTTCGATCCCATCGAGGTGCAGCGCGAGGCCGCCATGTTCTACGGCCTGTTTCTCCGCGGCGCTTCCCCCGAAGAGCTGCGCCGCGACATTGCCATCCCGCGCGAGGTGTTCCGCAAGTGGCTCTCCCACCCGCTGTACGACAGCCAGTTCCGCGAGAATGCCAGGCGCATTTATCGGTTCCGCCGTCAGGTGCTGGCCGTCTTCGACGAACTGGTCGACCAGGCCCGGCTGAAAGACCGTCTTCAGTAGGTTCCCTGCCCGTGCCCTTTCATCGTCTGCTTCCCTTCCTCCTGCTGGCGGCGCTCAGCGGATGCGGTCTCCGTGTGCCCAGACAGGAGCCGCTGAACCTCTCCTTCCAGGTGCAGGGCGAACCCGCGCCGCGGTCGCTGGCTGACTTCCGCGGTCGCGTGGTGGCGCTCACCCTGTGGGAGCCCTCCTGCCCGCAATGCGACTCCCAGGCGTTGGTGCTGAACGACCTGAATACGCGTCTTTCCCGCGAAGGACTCATCTGCTTTGTCCTGCATGAACCGGGCATGCCGGAGCCGGTGGCGAACCTGACGCTGATCACCGGCGCCGTCGTTGCACCGCCCGCCAGCCCGCTGCCGCGGACCCGCCCGCTGACGCTGATCCTCGACCGCCAGGGGCGGCTGATCCATCAACTCGAAAAGCCTGCCGATGCGCAGGAACTGGAGAAGCTGCTCGCACCCCTGCTGGCGGGCTGAGACCTACCGGAAAAGCTTCTCCAGCCGGCTCCAGTCAAACTGCCACCCACCGTTCACGAAAGCGCCCTCAGCGCGAACCTGACCCTGCGCCAGCAGCGCCGGCAGAGAGTCCCTGTCGCCGGCGGCTGCCGCCGCCTCCCGCAGCGCCTTCAGCACGTCCTCCCAACGCCCGGCCATCGCCCGGGCCATTTCGCCGTCGCGGCAGGCCACCTGCATCTGGAGCTGGATTTTTCCTCCGCCGGCGCCCGCGCTCCACAGGACCCATTTCGACTCGCGCAGTCCGGCCAGCGCCATCGCCACCCACGGCGGAGCACCTTCGGGCGGCTCCAGCATCGTACCCGGCACGTAGAGCCAGAGGGGCGCGTCCGGCGGTTGCCATTCGGCCGAAAAAGGTTTCCGCGCCTCGTCCGTGAATGCCGCCGCCGCCAGCGGGTCCGGACTGACCGCAATGCCCCATCGCCTGCGCCCCAACCGCACCCACGAGATCTGCCGCTCGGGCATCGAGCCCTGCATCGAGCAAAGTCCCCCAAAACAGCGCCCCCCATGCGCGAGGAAATACCGCCGCAGCCGGTCCTCGTCGAGCCTCGCTTCCACTACAATCCACCGCCGGCCGTTTTCTCCCCGCAGGACCACCGCGTCCAGGTCGCGCCGGTACTCGAATCCGGTGGCCTCGACAAACCGGCGGTATTCTGCATCCTCCGCGCCCGCCTCGCCGGCGATCCGCTGAAGGATCCCGGTCTGGCGCAGCGCGCGCGCATCCACAAACACGGTGAGCCCGTCGCCCGGCGGCAGCCCGGCAAGCAGCGCACGCGCATCGGCCCGCCGCCAGGGCGCCCATCGCCACAAGACGATTCCGGCGGCTGCGGCGGCAATCAGAAGAGCAGCAACGAGGGCCGTGCGGCGCGAGAGACCCATTCCTACCGCAGCTTAGCATCCGCGCTCTCCTATACTGGCGGTAGGATGCGCGTGTTGCTCCCCGCCTTCATGTTGCTTGCCGCCATTTCCAGCGCCCAGCCGCGCGCGGTGGTCACCGTGCCCGTGCTGAACATGTTCTCGCGCGCCTCAGAAGACGCCGACGTGGTCAGCCAGGCGCGCTACGGCATGACGGTTGGCGTGGACAAGATCGAAGACGGCTGGGCGCGCATTCGCACGCTGCACGACGATTATCCGGGCTGGGCGCGCCTCGACGGGCTGCGCCGGCTCGCCGAGGGCGAGACGTACGCAGAGAAGGGCCGCGTCGCCTTCGTCGACAGCCTGCGCGCACACCTCTACCGCACGCCTTCGGTGACGCGCCACGCGCCGCTGCTCACTGTTCCCTACGAGACGCGGCTCGAGGTCCTGGAAGAGCCGGAGATGGAAGACCGGCGCTGGATCCGCGTGCGGCTGCCCGACACGCGCGAGGCCTGGATCCAGCGCGGCGACGTCCTGTTCGTCCCGCCGGTGCTGTCCGTCGCCGGGCTGATCGAACTTTCAAAGCGCTTTCTCGGCCTGCCCTACACCTGGGGCGGCACGACGAGCTTCGGCTTCGACTGCTCGGGCTTCACCCAGATGCTCGTGCGCCGCGCCGGCGTGCTGATGCCGCGCGACGCCCAGCCGCAGGCCGCCTGGGAAGGCATGCAGAAGATCAGCCGGGAAGAGCTCCAGCCGGGCGACCTGCTGTTTTTCGGCCCGAACGGGCAGAAGATCAATCACACCGGTTTCTATCTCGGCAACGGCGAATTCATCCACTCGACCACGAACACGCGGCCGGTGCTCCAGATCAGCCGGCTCGGCGACGAGCCCTGGAGCCGGCTGCTGGTGGCCTGCCGCCGCTGGAGACGTCCATGAACCGCAGAACATTTCTTTCCGCTCCTGTTTTTGCCGCACCGCTGGCCGCCGCCCCGCCGGACGACACTCCGCGGATCGAGACCCGCATCCGCCGCCTCCGCCTGCGCCATACCTGGACCACGGTGATGTCGTCGAGCGAGTACCGCGACACCTTCTTCGTCGAATACTCGCGCGACGGGATCACCGGCATTGGCGAGGGCGCGCCCATCATCCGCTATAAAGAGAGTGCTGAAAGCTGCCGCGCCGCCGTCGAATCGATCCGCCCGTGGCTGGCCGGGCAACACCCGGAAGCCTTCGTGAAGCTCATGGATGGCGTCTTCCGGCGCGTCGAGGGCAACTTCGCCGCCAAGGCCGCGCTCGACATCGCGCTGCTCGACTGGAACGCACAGAAACTCGGCGTGCCCCTGTGGCGGTGGTTCGGACTCGACCGCAACGACGCGCCGCTGACCACGTTTTCCATCGGCATCGACAAGGCCGACGTCATCCGCCAGAAGGTGCGCGAGGCGGAGGACTTCCCGGTGCTGAAGATCAAGGTGGGCCTCGACAACGACGAAGAGGTGATCGCCGCCGTCCGCTCCGTCACGCGCAAGCCGCTGCGCGTCGATGCCAACGAGGGGTTCAGGTCGAAGGAAGAGGCGGTGGAAAAGATCAACTGGCTGGAGAAACAGGGCGTGGAATTCATCGAGCAGCCGCTGCCGGCGGCGAACCTCGAAGACATGAACTGGATCCGCAGGCGCATCCACATTCCGGTGATCGCCGACGAGGCCTGCCTCCACCCGGCCGACGTCCCGCGCCTCGCCCCCTACTTCGATGGCGTCAACGTGAAGGTGGACAAGTGCGGGGGGCTGCTCGAGGCAAAGCGCATGATCGAGATCGCGCGCTCGCTCGGCCTGAAGGTGATGCTCGGCTGCATGGTCTCCAGTTCGGTGGCGATCACCGCCGCCGCGCACCTGTCGCCACTGGTAGACTACGCCGACCTCGACGGTAATCTGCTCATCGCCAACGACCCTTACGAAGGCGTCCGCGTCGAGAAGGGCCGGCTGATCCTGCCGGACCGGCCAGGGCTCGGCCTGCGCCCGCGCCCCGGTGCCGCGTAAGCCTGCCGTCCGCCGAACCACGGTTTCCATCCTGGGGCCAGCATCCTGATAGCATCACTCTGGCTGGAGGCCCATCCATGAAGGAACAGAACTACGCAAACCACGCCCGCCTGGTGCCGGGTTATCACTTCGTGCTGACGCCCGTGCTGCTGGCCACATGCATCGGGTCGCTCGTCAATCTCTGGAAGTCGCTCGGCGACCATCAGCGTCTGTACAGCGCCTCGCTGATCGCCGTGCTTTCCTTCTCCGCGTTCTTCATCGCGGCCTATGCGCGCATCTTCGCGCTGAAGGCGCAGGACCGCGCCATCCGCGCCGAGGAAAACCTGCGCCATTTCGTGCTTGCGGGCCGGCTGCTCGATCCGAGGCTCAGCGTGAAACAGATTGTTGCGCTTCGCTTCGCCTCCGACGATGAGTTCGTCGACCTGGCCCGGCGGGCGGCCGAAGAGGGCATGGAGCCGGACGCCATCAAACGCGCCATCAGAAACTGGCGCGCCGATCACGACCGCGTCTGACCCGCGCCCAAAGCGGGCTCAGGGCCGCGCGCGGCATCACGCCGCCGTCACGGGCTGGTGTTTCTTCACCCAGTCCGGGTCGAACTGCACGCCGAATCCCGGCCCCCTGGGGACCCGGATCTTCCCATTCACCACCCGCAGCGGCGACGTGGGGCACTCGAACCGCACGTGCGTCTGATAGCCCTTGAACTCATGGTGCTCTCCGGCGTTGGGGACCACCGACACAAGCTGAATGTTGTAGACGTAGCCGAGCCCGCCGCCGGACATGTGCGGAATGAACTGCCTGCCGCAGGCCGCCGCCATCCGCGCCACCCGGATGGAGCGGATCATGCCGCCGAAGTAGTAGTTGTCCGGCTGCACAATGTCCAGCCCATCGTGAGCCAGAAGCCACCGGAACCCGTAGAAGGAATGGTCCTGCTCGCCGTTGGCGACGGGGATCGCCAGCGCCTCCGATACCTGGCGGATCTCTTCCAGGTGGTCGAACATCACCGGTTCCTCGAAATACCGATATTTGTATTCTTCCAGGAGCCGGCCGACTCGAATGGCCTCGGGCACGGTATAAAAACCGTTGGCATCGGCATACAGGGCCATGGAATCGCCAAAGGTTTTCCGGATGAGCGGGATGATATTCTCCGTTCTGCCCGGCGGCGCCGAAGCGTGCATGTCCGTGGTCATGAACATCAGCCCGCCCACCTTGATTTTCAGCGCCTTCGCGTCGTATTTGGCCACTTCATTGCGGATCAGCTCCAGCGATTCCTCTACCGGTTTTTCGCGCCATTCGGTCGCCACGTAAACGGCCACCTGCGGATGATGGAGCTCGCCGATCAGCTCGCCGGCCGGCTTGTTCGCGATGCGGCCCAGCATGTCCAGGATGGCGAACTCGATCGTCGCCAGCGGGACGCCCAGCGAGATGCCCCCAAACCGGTAGTTGAAATCGTAGACAAACACGCGCTCCAGAATGAGATCGAGCTCGCGCGCGTCCTTGCCGAGAAAGAACGGCCGGAGCCTGCGCAGAAAGATCGGATGGAGGTTGCGCATTTCGCCGTGCGCCACCGACATTCCCTCGGCGCCGTCCCGCGAGCGCACGCGGCAGAGAAAACTCTGATCCAGCCGGAGCAGATCCAGTGATTCGATGATCACCGGAGACGAAAACAGGTGCTTCTTGAGAACCGGTTGCCGGAACGCCTCGTCCAGCCGCGCGAGGCGTTCCTCAACGCGCGGAGGCAGGCGCCGGGCCTGCCCCGCCGCCGTGGCTGCGCCCGCCGCCAGTCCCGCCAACAGTCTTCGACGGCTGATCCGCATGGAGCTTCCTCCTCTTGCGGGGCCGCCACGCGGCGACGCTCTCCGGCGCAGACGGCCCCGGCGCCGAGAGCCTATCACGATTCAGACCCGCCCGGGCGCGCGGGCCTGCCCCCGGAGATCTACCGGAACAGCAAGGGCGCAAACTCGCGCAGACAACGCCGCCAGGTGAGCCACTCATGCGCCGTCCGCGGGGATACATAGTAGACGTTGCGGATGCCCGCCTTCGTGAGCACGTCGCTGAACTCCTTCGTGCGCGGGCCCTCTTCCGAACCGATGCCGAGGAAGAGCACTTTCACCTTCCGGTTGAATTCCTCAGGGTTGGCAAACACGCCCTTGTGCGCGGTCTTCAGGTCGAATCCCGGGCGCCACCCGGTGCTGCCGCTGAAGCCGCCGATGTAGGCGAATCTGTCCAGGTTCTCGAGCGCGGTGATGAAGGTCTGCATGCCGCCCATGGAAAGGCCGGCCATCGCCCGGCTCTCCCTGTCCGTCCGCACTCGATAGGTTCTCTCGATCATCGGAATGAGATCGGTCATCATCATCTCGGTGAAGGTCGCTCCGGTGAAGGCCGCCAGCCCGGGCCGCTGCTGCGCTCCGGGTGGTTGCGGCCACAGCCACCGCGCGTTGAAGATGGAGCCGTCCTCGCCCGGCTTCACCGCGTTCAGATTGTCCATGACGATGATCATCGGACGCGCCTTCTTTTCGGCGATCAGATTGTCCAGGATCACGTCCACCCGCCCCTGGTTGTGCCAGCCCTGTTCGTTCTCGCCCCAGCCGTGCAACAGGTACAGCACCGGGTAGCGCGCCTTCGGATTGCTCTCGTAATCGGGCGGCGTATAAACATAGGCGCGGCGCCATTTCTGCGTCACCGTGGAGAAATACCAGCGCTGGCGCACCTCGCCGCGGGGCACATTCCGGTGCTGGTAAAAGTCCTCATCCGGCGCCGGAATTTCAATCGCGCTGTTGTCAAAGCCCGAGCCGAAAAACGTCCGCGTCGCCGGATCGGCCACGATGGAGCCGTCGATCGACAGCGTGTAATAGTGAAATCCTTCCGGCTGTGGCGCGCTGGTTGCATACCACCAGCCGTCTTCGGCCTTTTTCATTTCGATGCCTTTGCCGATTCGCACCGTCACCTTCTGCGCCTCCGGCGCCCACACGCGGAAGGTGACGCTGCCATCCTTGTGAATGCATGGATACGCCGCGCCGGGAATGTTGTATGCACTGGGCGCACAGTCCGCCGGCGGCTGACACCACGCGGCAGAGCCCGCCATGAGTCCAAGCACCAGAAACAGCGTCTCTCTCTTCATGCAGTCCTCCTTTCTCTGCTCCGCAGAGGCCCACTCCCTGCACCGGCCCGCCTGCGGCCCCGTTCTGGCGGAAGCGAACCCTCTGCCCCGCTTGCCAGCCTTCTGAATGCGGATGCAAGCAGGAACATCAGGGCGAGTATATCACTCCCTCGAACCCTGGACGCAAACGCTATCATTCACAGGCCTGGATCTGATCTATGATGTGGCTCATGCCGCCCCCCGCACCGGCCGGCCGGCTGTTCCTCTACGGTACGCTCAAGCGCGGCTTCGACAATCCCTGGTCACGCCGCCTGTGGTCGGAAGCCGTCTTCGTCGGGCGTGGAACCGTCCGCGGGCGGCTGTACGATTTTGGTCCGTATCCGGCTCTGGTCGAAACGGACGAAGACGACGCGGCGGTCCACGGCGAAGTGGCTGCACTGCGCCGTTCAGGTCTTCTTTCAGACCTCGACTCTTATGAGGGGCCGCAGTTCGCGCGCATGCTGCGGCCTGTCCGCATCGAAGACGGCGCAGCGCTAGATGCCTGGGTCTATGTTTTCCGCGGCTCGCTCGGCCGGGCACGCGTGGTTGCCGGCGGCCGCTGGCCGGTACAATGAGACCCATGTCACGGCTGCTCCTGCTCGCTCTCTGCCTGCTCCCTCTCGCAGGGCAGGCCGGCAAATGGACGGATGACGAAGTGATGGCGGTGCACCGCTCGGCACTGCTCATCGACGGCCACAACGACGTGACCAGCCGGACCGTGCGCGGCTGGGACATCGCCTCGGAACAGGACGCCCGCCATACAAGCATCGGCAAACTCCGGGCGGGCGGCGTGGGCGCGCAGTTCTTCGCCGCCTACGTCAGCGCCGACCTGATCCGCACCGGCGGCTCGGCGCGGCGGGCGCTCGAAATGATCGACACCATCCGCCACGACATCGTCGCCCGCCATCCGGATCACTTCGTGCTGGCCACCACCGCCGATCAGATCGAGGCGGCCCGGCGCGAAGGCCGCATCGCCGCGCTCATCGGAATCGAAGGCGGACACGCCATCGAAAACGAGCCGCGCCTGCTGCGCGCCTTCTACGACCTCGGCGTGCGCTACATGACCCTCACCCACACGCGCAACCTCGACTGGGCCGGCTCCTCGGCTGAAAAGGAAGAACGCGGGCTCAACGATCTCGGCCGCCGCATCATCGCCGAAATGAACCGCCTCGGCATGATGGTGGACCTCGCTCACGTCTCCGACCGCACCTTCTGGGACGCCCTGGAGGCCAGCCGCGCCCCGGTCTTCAGCTCGCACAGCTCGGCGCGCGCCCTGTCCAACATTCCGCGCAACCTCAGCGATGACCAGATCCGCGCCATCGCGAAAAAAGGCGGGCTCGTCATGATCAACCTGGGGTGCGAATTCATCAGCCAGCGCTCGGCCGACACCTCGCCCTGGATCAACCCGTCGCTGCCGAAAAACGCACGCTGCGAACAGGCAACGCTCGAAGAAGTCGTCGCCCATTTTGAACACATCCGGAAGATCGCCGGCGTCGATTTCATCGGCCTTGGCAGCGATTTCGACGGCGTCACCTGCACCCCCCGCGGCCTGGAAGACACGTCAAAATGGCCCAACCTGACCCGCGCGCTTCTCCAGAAGGGATTCACGCCGGACGACATCCGCAAGATCTACGGCGGCAATTTCCTCCGTTTCCTGCGTGCCGTGGAACAGACGGCGCGCCGGCTCGGCGGCCAGCCGCGCTGAGCCGGCGTGTCGCAGGCCGGGAGCACAGACGCCCCAGGCACGTCCCGCGGTGCCGGGCCCGGCCCCCCGCCTCCGGCCGATGACAGCCGCAATGCCGGGCGTCCGGAGTGGTTCCCGTGTTGACGGGCGCGATTCCTGCACAGTGGCCGAGGGCTGACGGTCGGCTCATTAGTGAATTATTATCAATAAATTATACGGATCATCCGAGGCTGCCAAACAGAGATGTGTTGAGTTCCCCAACAGGATATCTGGGTCTGATATTATGGAAACGAGATGGCGCCCGCAATCCTTCCTCCCACCGCCGCGGGCGCCGCATCATACCAAGCGAGCACTCATCCATGACTACCCGACACATTGACGTCACCGAACTGGTCCTGCGCGACGGCCACCAGTCGCTTATGGCCACCCGCATGGCCCTCGAGGACATGCTTCCGGCGTGCGAGGACATCGACCGGGCCGGCTACTGGAGCGTGGAATGCTGGGGTGGCGCCACCTTTGACGCCTGCATCCGTTTCCTCAATGAAGACCCCTGGGAGCGGCTGCGCGCCTTCCGCAAGGCCATGCCCAACACCCGCCTCCAGATGCTGCTGCGCGGGCAGAACCTGCTCGGATACCGGCACTACGAGGATACCGTGGTCGACCGCTTTGCCGAAAAAGCCGCCGAAAACGGCATGGACGTCTTCCGCGTCTTCGACGCGCTGAATGACATCCGCAACCTGCGCCGCGCCATTCAGGCGGTCAAGCGCACCGGCAAACACGCCCAGGGCACCATCTGTTACACGATCAGCCCGCTGCACACCATCACCGGCTACGTCGAGCTGGCCGAGCAACTGCTCGACCTCGGCTGCGACTCTCTCTGCATCAAGGACATGGCCGCGCTGCTCAAGCCTGCCCCGGCCTACGAACTCGTGCGCGCCATCAAGGAGGCCTGCGGCGAGAATGTGCGCGTGCATGTGCACGTGCACGCCACCACTGGGGTCACCATGGTGTCGCTGATGAAGGCGATCGAGGCGGGTGCCGACTGCGTGGACACCTCCATCAGTTCCCTCTCGCTCGGGCCCGGCCACAATCCGACGGAAAGTCTCGTGGAAATGCTCGAAGAGACGCCCTTTGCCACATCCCTGGACAAAAAGCGGCTGCTGAACATCAAGCGCCACTTTGACAAAATCCGGCCGCATTATCAGGAGTTCCTGTCCAATATTACGGGCGTGGACACGGAAATCTTCGAGTCCCAGATCCCCGGCGGCATGATCTCGAACATGGAGAACCAGCTCCGCCAGCAGGGCGCGGCCCACCGGATCCATGAGGTGCTCGAAGAGGTGCCGCGCGTCCGCAAGGACGCCGGCTACCCGCCGTTGGTCACCCCCACCAGCCAGATCGTCGGCACCCAGGCTGTTTTCAACGTGATGATGGGCCGCTATAAGGTTCTCACCGGCGAGTTCGCCGACCTGATGCTCGGCTACTACGGGGCCACCATCGGCCAGCGCAATCCGGAGCTCATCCAGCTCGCCGCCGCCCAGGCGAAGAAACAGCCCATCACCTGCCGCCCGGCGGACCTGCTGAAGCCCGAATGGGAGGAGCTCCGCACCGCCGCCATCGCCTGCAAGGGCTGCAACGGCACCGACGAGGACGTGCTCACATACGCGATGTTCCCGCAGGTGGCGCCGAAGTTTTTCGCCACACGGCACGAAGGCCCGAAGAACCTCGGCTGGGATCCCGAAGCCGCGCCGCCCGCCGCTGGCCCTGCCGCCAATGGCAAGGCGCCGGTGATGACCCGGGTTGTTTACGACGTCACCATCGGCGAACGGACTCACAGGGTGACCGTCGCGCCGGCGCAATAGTTCCGATTCCGCCGTGGCCGCCCGTGCGGGTCACGGCCTGTTGTCATCCTGAATTTCTGCAAGAAAGGAATCATATTTTCCATGTCGATTCTCTCGATGGAGCAGCGAATCGAGGAGCTGCGGAAAAAACGCCAGAAAATCCACGAGGGTGGCGGCCCGGACAAACTGGAAAAGCACCGCGCCTCAGGCAGGCTCACCGCCCGCGAACGCATTGAGGCGCTGGTGGATCCGGGCTCGTTCATGGAGACCGGCGCCTTCGCCCAGCACCGCGCCACGCTGTTCGGGATGGCCGGCAGGGAAGTCCCGGCCGACGGTGTGGTGACCGGCTCGGCGGCCATCGCCGGGCGGTTGGTGCACGTGGCCAGCCAGGACTTCACCGTGCTCGGCGGCTCGGCGGGCGAGCTCCACTCGCACAAGGTCGCCGACGTAATGTCGCAGGCGCTGAAGACCGGCTCGCCATTCATCTTCATCAACGACTCGGGCGGTGCCCGCGTTCAGGAGGGCATCGACTCGCTCTCCGGCTACGGCCGCGTCTTCTACACCAACGTCATGCTCAGCGGCGTCGTGCCGCAGATCTCGCTGATCTGCGGCCCCTGCGCCGGCGGCGCGGCCTACTCTCCCGCGCTCACCGACTTCATCATCCAGACGCGCAAGGCCCACATGTTCATCACCGGGCCCAACGTCATCAAACAGGTGACCGGAGAAAGCGTCACCATGGAGGAGCTCGGCGGCCCGGACGCGCACATGGTCCGCTCCGGCGTGATTCACTTCATCGCCGAAGACGACCGCCAGGCCATCCTCATCTGCCAGAAGCTGCTCAGCTTCCTGCCCTCGAACAACCTCGAAGACCCGCCCGAGCTTGCCGGCAATTATCACTGCGACCCGAACCCTGAACTGAATTCCATCGTCCCGGTGGACGGCAAGAAGGGCTACGACGTCCGCGAAGTCATCCTCCGCGTGGTCGACAACGCCGACTTCCTCGAAGTCCAGGCCGGCCATGCGCCCAACCTTGTCATCGGCTTCGCCCGCATTTACGGGCGCACGGTGGGCATCGTCGCCAACCAGCCCTGCGTCCAGGCCGGAGTGCTCGACATTGACTCAAGCTCCAAGGGAGCGCGCTTCGTCCGCTTCTGCAACGCTTTCAACATCCCGCTGGTCACCTTCGTCGACGTACCCGGTTTTCTGCCCGGCGTCGCGCAGGAGCACGGCGGCATCATCCGGCACGGCGCCAAGCTGCTGTTTGCCTACTCGGCGGCCACCGTGCCAAAGGTGACCATCGTGCTCCGCAAGGCCTATGGCGGCGCCTATCTGGCCATGTGCGCCAGGGACCTCGGCGCGGACCGCGTCTACGCCTGGCCGACGGCGGAAATCGCCGTGATGGGCGCCGAGGGCGCGGCGGAAATCGTCTTCAAAAAGGAGATCTCCGAAGCCCAGGACAAAGAGGCAAAACGCCGCGAAATGATCGAAAAATACCGTGACGTTTTCGCCAACCCGTATGTCGCCGCGGGCCGCCGGCTGGTGGATGACATCATCGAGCCCGCCGAGACCCGCAGGTATGTCGCCCAGTCGCTGGAATACCTTCACACGAAACGCGAGTTCCGGCCGGGCAAGAAGCACGGTCTGATTCCGCTCTGACACGGAGGCAGAAATGAGCCAGGTCACATTGCAGAGCCTCAGCGAGGAAGTGGCCGCGCTCCGTCAGCATCTGGCGGCGCTGGCCGAAAAGCTGGCGCAGCTGGAAGCGGCGGCGGCCGCGGCGCCGACGCACGCCGTCGAGGTGCCCGCCGCCGAGCCGGAACCCGAACCCGAGGAAATTTCCGAAGAGATCCTGGCGGCGATCTCCGCCGCCGTCGCCGCCTATTTGGGCAAGCGGCCCCGTCTGCGGGCCATCCGCCTGGTGAGCTCGCCGGCGTGGGCGCAGCAGGGGCGCGTTTCGATCCAGGCCTCCCACGCCGTCTCCCCGCAGCACGGTTAGGCCGGAAAGCAGGAAAGGAGTTTATGCCGTGAAGCTGAAAATCACCATCGATGGCAAAGCGTATGAAGTGGACGTGGAGGCCTGGGAGCCGGAGCCTCCACGGCCGCAGCTCCCGCCCAGTTACATGATCCAGCCGGGCGCGGCCCGGGTTCCGGCCGCGCCCGCCCCGGCAGCGACGCCGCAGGAAGACGGCCCGGTGGACGAAAACAAGGTCTGCCGCAGCCCGATCAACGGAATCGTCGTCCGCGTGCTCGCCCAGCCAGGGCAGCAGATCCAGCCCGGCGACACGCTGCTCGTGCTGGAAGCGATGAAAATGGAAACCAATATCACCGCGCCCATTGCCGGAAAAGTGGCAAAAGTCAACGTAGGCCCGGGAGATTCCGTGCAGGCCGGCGCGGTGCTTGTCGAATTCGAGTGAAAATTCGAGGAGGAATTCCCAGTGCTTGAGGATCTGACATCCGCCGGATTTGAATTGATCGATCACGTCGCCATCGCCGTCCCGGCGGGCGAGCTCGAAGCGCAGGTGGAAAAGTACCGGGCGCTCGGCTTTACGGAAATCCACCGGGAAGAAGTGCTCGGCCGGCACATGGTGCGCGAGGTTCTGCTGCGCATCGGCGGCAGCCAGAACCTGATTCAGCTTCTCGAACCGCTTTCGCCGGAGTCGCCCGTGGCGAAACAGATCGAAAAGAACGGCGGCCGCGGCGGCTTTGCCCACCTCGCCTTTCGCGTGAAAGACATTCACGCGGCGTATCATTTCATGAAGGAGAGGGGCTTCCACCTGACCCAGGAGCCCGGCCCCGGCTCGCGGGGCACGATGATTTTCTTCGTGCACCCGAAGGATTTTTCGTACCTGATCGAAGTCGTTCAGGAGGGCGCGGCTCATGCCTGATCCCGGACCTGCCCTGCAACCAGAGCTGAGGCTCCTGCCCGATTTTCCGCCCGTGCCCACCGCGGCGTGGGAAGCGGCCATCCAGGCCGACCTGAAGGGCGCTGATTACGAGAAGAAGCTTGTCTGGAAGACGCCCGAGGGCATCGCAGTGCGGCCCTACTACCGCCGCGAGCATCTGCCCGGCATCGCGTACCGCCACTGTGTTGCGCGCGGCTGGGAGATCAGCGAAGAACCCCCGCCCGCGGACGTGGTCAATGGCGCCGTGCATCATGAAAACGGCGCCACGGCCGTACAGGAGCTCGCCTTCACTCTCGCCGAGGCTTCGGACCGCCTGGCCGAAGGCAGCCCGGTGAGCGGGCTCGCCTTCGGCATCGGTTCCATCTATTTCATGGAGATCGCCAAGCTGCGGGCCGCACGGCTGCTGTATGCGCGCGTCGCCGAGGCTTATGGACGCGATCCGGAAACGCGCATCCACGCCGTCACCGCCCTGTCCAACAAGAGCATCTACGACCCCTGGACAAACCTTTTGCGCTCGACGACCGAGGCGCTGTCGGCCGTGCTTGCCGGGGCCGACTCGCTCCACGTGCAGGCGGCCGGCTATCCGGCGCGTCTGGCGCGCAACATCCAGCTCATCCTGAAAGAAGAAGCGCACCTCGATCGCGTGGCCGATCCGGCCGGCGGGTCCTGGTTCATTGAAGCGCTGACGGCCAGCCTCGCCGCCGAGGCGTGGAAGCTGTTCCAGCAGGTTGAATCCATGGGAGGCTACGCGCGGGCGCGGCAGTTCGTCAACTCGTGTATCGCCGCCGCCCGCGAGGCCAAAGAGAAAGAATTCGCCTCCCGCCGCCGCGTCCTCGTCGGCGTTAACAACTATCCCGACCTCGGCGAGAAGCGTCTGGAGCAGGCCGGCTCGCTGGAAGGCGCCGCCTGGCGACTGGCGCGGCCCATCGAAAAAATCCGCCTCCGCACGGAGCGTTATGCCCGGCGCACCGGCAGGACGCCGAAAGTCCTCCTGCTGAAGCGCGGCGACCTGAAGATGAAAATGGCGCGCGCGCAGTTCTGCCTGAACTTCTTCGGCTGCGCCGGTTTTGAAATCGAGGAGGCAGACTCGCTCGAAGGCCGGCAGGCGGACCTGATCGTGTTGTGTTCATCTGACCCGGAATACCTGGAGTTCGCCCGCGATGTCTGCCCGCGGGTGAGCGTGCCGGTGATCGTGGCCGGCAATCCGAAAGACCAGATCGAGGCGCTGCGTGAGACCGGCGTGTCCGGCTTCGTGCACATTTTCTCGAATATTGTCGAAACGCTCGAAGAATGGCAGCGCAGACTGGGCATCGACGGCAAGGAGGAATGAAGCGCCATGCGGCCTGATTTTTCGAAAATCGATTTCCTGCCTTCCACCCCGGGCGCGCGGGAATGCCCCGCCGACAGCATCTGGATGACCAACGAACAGATTCCGGTGAAGGCCTGCTACACGGCCGAGGACCTGGCGCGGATGGAGCACCTCGACTACGCCGCCGGCGTGCCGCCATTCCTGCGCGGGCCGTATTCGACCATGTACGTCCTGCGGCCGTGGACCATCCGCCAGTACGCCGGCTTCTCCACCGCCGAGGAGTCCAACGCCTTCTACCGCCGCAATCTGGCCGCCGGCCAGAAGGGCCTCTCGGTCGCCTTCGACCTGGCCACGCACCGCGGTTATGATTCCGACCACGAACGCGTCGTCGGCGACGTCGGCAAGGCGGGCGTCGCCATCGACACGGTCGAAGACATGAAGATCCTCTTCGACCAGATCCCGCTGGATGAGATGTCCGTCTCAATGACGATGAACGGAGCCGTGCTGCCGGTGATGGCGTTCTACATTGTCGCCGCCGAAGAGCAGGGCGTCACGCCGGACCGGCTTAGCGGCACCATCCAGAACGACATTCTCAAGGAATTCATGGTCCGCAACACTTACATCTATCCGCCTGGCCCTTCCATGCGGATCATCGGCGACATTTTCCGCTATTGCGCGGAAAAAATGCCGAAGTTCAACTGCATCTCGATCTCCGGCTATCACATGCAGGAAGCCGGCGCGACGGCGGACCTGGAGCTTGCCTACACGCTCGCTGACGGGCTGGAATACCTGCGCACCGGCATCCAGGCGGGGCTGTCGATCGACGATTTCGCTCCGCGGCTGAGCTTTTTCTGGGCGGTGGGCATGAATCACTTCATGGAAATCGCCAAGATGCGCGCCGCGCGCGTGCTGTGGGCGAAAATCGTCCGGCAGTTCCACCCGAAAAATCCGAAGTCGATGGCGCTGCGCACGCATTCGCAGACCTCGGGCTGGTCGCTCACCGCGCAGGACGTCTACAACAACATCATCCGCACCTGCATCGAGGCGATGGCGGCGGCCATGGGCCACACGCAGTCGCTGCACACGAACGCGCTGGACGAGGCGCTGGCGCTGCCCACCGACTTCAGCGCCCGCATCGCCCGTAACACGCAGATCTACCTTCAGGAAGAGACCGGCATTTGCCGGGTCGTCGACCCGTGGGGCGGCTCGTACTACGTGGAAAGCCTCACCCATGAGCTGATGCACCGCGCCTGGGCCCTCATCCAGGAGGTGGAGGCGCTTGGCGGCATGGCTCGGGCCATCGAGACCGGCCTGCCCAAGATGCGCATCGAAGAAGCCGCGGCCCGGCGCCAGGCGCGCATCGACTCCGGCAAGGAGGTCATTGTCGGCGTCAACCGCTTCCGGTACGACCAGGACGAGCCGATCCAGGTGCTCGAGGTCGACAACCGCGCCGTGCGCGAGAAGCAGATCCGCCGCATCCAGGAGGTGAAGGCGCGACGCGACGCAGCGGCCGTGCGCGAGGCGCTCGACGTGCTGACCCGCTGCGCCGAAACCGGCGAGGGCAATCTGCTGGAACTCAGCGTCCGGGCGGCGCGCGTGCGCGCCACACTGGGCGAAATTTCCTACGCGCTCGAAAAAGTTTTCGGCCGTTATCAACCGGTGAGCCGGACAATATCCGGCGTCTATTCGAGTGAGGCGCTGTCAGATCCGGAATTTCAGAGAGCACGGAAAATGGTGGAGGACTTTGCGCGCGCCGAGGGCCGCCGGCCGCGCATCCTCATTGCCAAGATGGGTCAGGACGGCCACGACCGCGGCGCGAAGGTGGTGGCCACGGCCTTCGCCGACATCGGCTTCGACGTCGATGTCGGGCCGCTGTTCGCCACGCCAAAAGAAGTGGCGCGCATGGCGGTGGAAAACGACGTCCACGCCGTGGGCGTCTCCTCGCTGGCCGGCGGTCACAAGACCCTTGTGCCGGAACTGATCGGGGAGCTGAAGAAGCTCGGCCGCGATGACATTGTCGTCTTCGTCGGCGGAGTCATTCCTCCGCAGGATTACGAAGAGCTGCGTCGAGCGGGCGCGGCGGAGGTTTTCGGGCCCGGAACGGTGATCCCGGTCTGCGCGCAGAAGGTGCTGGCCGCGCTCGCGGCGGCCTGATCTGCCCTTGCACTCGGGTCTGGCACACTGATCTTTGACGATTCCGGAGCGGGAACGCCTGGGCCATGGATCATACCAGCAACCATCCCGACCATCCTGCTGCGCCGCGGCGCAGGCGGCTCCCGCCCGAGGCCTATATCGAAGGCATCCTTTCCGGCGACCGCGGGGTGTTGGCGCGCGCCATCACCGTGATCGAGTCCGACCATCCCGCCGACGCCGATCTGGCGGCGGAAATCCTTGAGGCCGTTCTGCCGCACGCGGGCAATGCCCGCCGCGTCGGGATCACCGGCGTGCCGGGGGCGGGCAAGTCCACGCTGATCGACGCGCTTGGCGTCCACCTTGTGGAACAGCGCGATGAAAAAACCGCCGTGCTGTCCATTGACCCGTCCAGCCCCGTCTCCGGCGGCTCGATCCTCGGCGACAAGACGCGCATGGAACGGCTGGCGCAGCACCCGCTGGCCTTCATCCGCCCCTCGCCGTCGCGCGGCCACCTCGGCGGGGTGGCGCGGCGCACGCGCGAGACGATGCTGCTGTGCGAGGCCGCCGGCTACCGCAACATCCTCGTCGAGACCGTCGGCGTCGGCCAGTCCGAAACGGCGGTGCGCGCGATGACCGACTTTTTCCTGCTCGTGCTGGTGCCGGGCGCCGGCGACGAATTGCAGGGCATCAAGCGGGGCATCATGGAGATGGTGGACGCGATTGCCATCAACAAGGCCGATGGCGACAACCGCGCCCGCGCCGAGCGCGCCCGTGCTGAATATGCGTCCGCGCTGCACCTGTTCCCGCCCGCGCCCGGCGGCTGGACGCCGCGCGTGCTCACCTGCTCGGCCCTCACCGGCGAGCATGTGGCCGACCTCTGGGACCTGGTGCTCGAGCACCGCGCGCTGATGAAATCCAACGGCCATTTCCAGGAGCGCCGCCGCGAGCAGGCGCTCGAATGGATGCAGGAGCTCGTGCGCGATGGGCTGATCGAAATGTTCGAGCGCGACCCCCGCGTGGCCGCGCGCCTGCCGCGGCTGCGGGAAGAGGTCCGCCGCGGCCACATCAGCAGCTTTGCCGCTGCCCGACAATTGTTGAGCCTGTTTCACACGAAGGAGTAATTTCCCATGCCCTCATTCCCGTTCCCCATCCTCACCGCGGAAGAAGCCGCGGAGATGATTCCCGATGGCGCCACCATCGGCTTCAGCGGATTCACGCCCGCCGGCGCGGCCAAAGCCATTCCGCTCGCAATGGCCGAAAAGGCGAGGCGCGAACACGCTGCCGGGCGCCCCTTCAAGGTGGGCGTGCTCACCGGCGCATCCACCGGACCGAGTCTCGACGGCGCGCTGGCCGAGGCCGAAGCGATCAGCTTCCGCACGCCCTACATGTCAAACGCCACCCTGCGCAAGCAGATCAACTCCGGGCAGGTGCGTTTCGTCGACATGCACCTGTCACTGCTGCCGCAGTTCGTCCGCTATGGCTACCTCGGCCCCATTCACTTCGCCATGATTGAAGCCGCCGACATCACGCCCGGCGGCGGCGTCGTGCTCACCACTTCGGTCGGCGCCTCCAACACCTTTCTGCGGCTCGCCGAAAAGGTGCTGATCGAGCTGAATGCGAAACACCCCGCCGCGTTGCTCGGCATGCACGACATCTTCGAGCCCGCTGACCCGCCCACGCGACAGGAGATTCCCATCTACCATCCGGCGGACCGGATCGGCTCGCCCATCTGCGTCGTCGATCCGAAGAAAATCGCCGGCGTGGTACTCACCGATCTCGAGGACGAAAGCTCGCCATTCGAGCCGCCGACGGAGGTCACCGAAAAAATCGGGCAGAATGTCGCCGATTTTCTTGTGGGAGAAATGCGCGCGGGACGCATGCCGAAGACGTTTCTGCCGCTTCAGTCCGGCGTCGGCAACATTGCCAACGCGGTGCTGGGCGCGCTGGGAAGGCATCCGGAAGTGCCGGATTTCCTCATGTACACCGAAGTCCTTCAGGACTCGGTGATCCCGCTGCTCGAAAGCGGTCGCTGCCAGTTCGCCAGCACCTGTTCGCTGACGCTCTCGCCGGAGGCGATGCGCCGCGTCACTTCCAACCTGGATTTCTTCCGCAACAAAATCCTGATGCGGCCGCAGGAAATCACGAATCACCCGGAAATTGTCCGCCGTCTCGGCATCGTCAGCATGAATACGGCGATCGAGGTCGATCTGACGGGCAACGTGAATTCCACGCACGTCATGGGCAAGACGATGATGAACGGCATCGGCGGCTCGGGCGACTTCACCCGCAACGCCTACCTTTCGATCTTCTCCTGTCCCTCGACCGCCAAGGGAGGCAGGATTTCCACCATCGTTCCGCTTTGCTCGCACATGGACCACAGCGAGCACTCGGTGCAGATCATCGCCACCGAATACGGCGTCGCCGACCTGCGCGGCCGCGACCCGCACGAGCGCGCGCGGCTCATCATTGATAACTGCGCCCACCCCGACTACCGCGAGCAGCTCCGCGATTACCTGCGCATGGTGAAGGAGGGCCACGAGCCGCTGTCGCTCTCGCTCGGGCTGGCCATGCACCGCGCGTTTCTCCGCCACGGCGACATGCGCAATATCAACTGGGAAGAATACCGGTAGGCGCGCAGGCTGCCAGGGGCCTGCGGCAGGCGGCGCGCGCCGGTAGAATCAAGGGGACCCGAATTCCTGTCAGAGGGGCGAACATGTCAGACGAGAATCTGAAAGACCACGAAAAAAGCCTGTTCCCGGAGCCTGAACCGACGGCCCGCCGCGGCTTTCTTGTCAGCAGCCTGACCGCCGGTTTCGCGCTGGCCGTCCAGCCCGTTTCCGCGCAGACCATCACCACGGACACCGAAGGCCTGGAGGCCGGCGAGGTGAAAATCCCGGCCGAAGGCGGACTGATGCCGGCCTATCGCGCCATGCCGCAGAAGGGCGCAAACCGGCCCGTCGTGCTCGTCGTGCACGAGATTTTCGGCGTGCACGAGTACATCAAGGACGTCTGCCGGCGGCTGGCCAAGGCGGGCTACCTGGCGGTGGCGCCGGACCTGTACGCCAGACAGGGCCGTGTCGACAATCTTCAGAGCTTCGACGAGATCCGCAAGGTCGTCAGCCGCGTGCCCGACGCGCAGGTGATGGCGGACCTGGACGCTGCCGCCGCCTGGGCGGCCAACAACGGCGGCAGCGGGGAAAAGCTCGCGGTGACGGGATTCTGCTGGGGCGGCCGCATCGTGTGGCTGTATGCGGCGCACCAGCCCAGGCTCCGGGCGGGCGTCGCCTGGTACGGACAGCTTGTTGCACGGCAGCCTTCGGAACTCCAGCCGAAGGCGCCCATTGATGTCGTCAAGGAATTGAAAGCGCCGGTTCTCGGCCTGTACGGTGAGGCCGACCAGGGCATTCCCGTGGAAACCGTCGAGCGCATGCGCCAGGCGCTGCGGGATGCGGGCAAGCCGGGTGAGATCATTCTGTATCCCCAGGCCCCGCACGGTTTCCACGCCGACTACCGCCCGAGCTACCGCAAGGAGGCGGCCGAGGACGGCTGGAAACGGATGCTCGCATGGTTCAGACAACACGGCGCCGGCTGATCGCCGCGCTTTTTCTTTTCGCCGCGCTGCCCGCCGGGGCGCAGCGCCTGGTCATCGTGTCGCTGGACGGGCTTGGCGCGGAAACATTTTTTGAGGATCCTGTTTCGGACGAACTCACCGTGCTCAAGGCCACGGCCCGCCGGGGCGCCGCCGCCCGCGGTGTGCAGCCCGCCTTCCCATCCACCACCGCCAACTCCCACGCGGCGCTGTGGACCGGCTGCTACGGCGACCTGAACCTGATTACCGCCAACGCGCCGCCGCTCGTGCCGCGCTCCCAGCATACGGTGGAGGAACGCGGCAACGGCTTCCGCGCCGAACAACTCGCGGCGGAGACGTTCTGGGTGGCGGCAGCCCGGACGGGCATCCCGGCGGTGGCGCACCAGCCCACGCAGGGATATCCGTTCACACGGTTCAATTCCGCCCCGGGCGCCGTGGTGGTCAACGGCTATCAGACGCGGCTGCTGGCGCCTCACGCGCTGTGGACGCCCGAGACGGGCCGCCGCATGCCGGACGGCTCCTGGCTGTTCGAGCACGGGCCGGCGACGTTCCGAGTGGTTCTGACGGCGAAATCGGCGCGGATCACCCACACGGCAAGCGGACGCTCGGTCGAGGCGCGATCGGCGCCGGCGGAAGGCGAACCGCCACGACAGCGCGCGCTGGCGAGGCGCTTCAGTCCGCCGCTTTTCGTCGATGGTCCTGCGCCCGCGGCCCTCTATTTCCGCCTGTTCCGTTCGGGCGTCAGCTCGTTCCGCCTCTACGTCACGCCGTGGCACGAACTCGGATCGTCGGTGCCGCTCGACGGGATCTTCCGCGAGGCGGGCGGGTTTGTCGGCAACGGGCCGACGGCGCTGCTGGAGAAGGCGCAGATCACGCCGGCCGAATATCTGGAGGCGATGGAGCTGGTCATCCGCCAGATGACGCGCCATGCGGCGTGGCTCGAAAAGAAATTCCATCCGCGGCTGATGCAGAGCTATCTGCCCTTTCCTGACGAGATCGACCACATGTGGCTGCCGGCGGCGCGCGCCGGCGACCCGCAGGCCCGCGCCTGGCGGCGCTGGGGCTACATCGCCATCAACCGCGGCGCCGAAGAGTTGGCGCGGCTGGCGCACGGGGGCGATTATCTGCTGTGGGTCTCCGATCACGGGATGACGCCGGTGTCAAAGTTCGTTTCGGTGCCGGCCGTGTTGAAGCAGGCGGGGCTCGATTCCCAGGCCGTGTATCTGTATCATTCGATCCTCGTCAACACGGTGGACTGGAAGAACGGGCTCGTGCCACTGGCCGCGCGCGAGACGGTGGTGGAGCAGGTCCGGCGGGCGCTTGCCACGGCGCCGGGCATCACCCTGTTCTTCACTCCGGCGCAGGACGGTGCGCGGCTGGGCATTGGCGGCCCGGCCGGCGGGGACCTGTATTTCGACTTCGCGCCCGGGACGGGCCCGGCGCCGCGCGGCCAGCGCGAGCTTTTCGCGGAGGGGCCGGCCCGCGGCATGCACGGTTTTCTGCCCACAAGGCGCGACATGCAGGCGATCCTCGTCCTGAGCGGCCCGCGCATTGCGCCGGGCACGGCGCTGCCCGAGATCCGCATCATTGACATCGCGCCGATGATCGCCCATCTGCTTCACTTCCCCGCCCCGCCCACCTTCCGCGGCCGCTCGCCGCTCGAACTGCCGGCCCAGCGGCCCGCCGCCGCCACCGGCCGGAACTAGCCGCGGACGCCGGAAGCATCCTCGTCCGTGTAGGATGAGTGCCATGAACCGACGCGATTTTCTCACCGCCGCGGCGGCGCTGCCGGCCGCTCCGGCTGTTGCCCAGCCCGCAGACAACCTGCCGAAAAAGGCGCGCCTGAGGCCCGCGCTGTGCGCCTATTCGTTCCGCCGGGAGCTCGAATCCAAGGCGAAGACCTACGAAGACCTGGTGCGGGCCTGCGTGGATTGGGACGTCGACGGGCTCGACATGACCGTCTACTGGGTGCCGTCAACCGATCCGGCATGGTTTCATTCGCTGCGGCGGCTGGCCTACCGCTGCGGCGTGCAGATCTACTCCATTGCGATCCGCACCGAGCTGACCCGCGCCGGGCAGAAGGAGCGGGACGCGGAAGTGGAAAACATCCGCCGCTGGGTGGACGCGGCCTCGGCGCTGGGAGCGGGCCACATTCGTGTGTTTGGCGGCTCTCTGCGCAACGGCGTCACCGAGGAGCAGGCCGTGCCGTGGGTGGTGGAGTGCCTTCAGCGCGGGGCGGAGATCGCCGGGGCGCACGGGGTGATTCTCGGGCTGGAAAATCATGGCGGCATTACCGCCCGGGCGGAGCGAATTCTGGAGATCGTCCGAAAAGTGAATTCGCCGTGGGTGGGCATCAACCTCGATACGGGCAATTTCCAGCAGGACCCCTGGCATCAGATGGAGATGTGCGTGCCTTACGCGGTGAACGTGCAGGTCAAGTCCGAGATGACCTACGAGGATGGCCGGCGCGGGCCGCAGGACTGGGACCGGGTGGTGAAGCTGGTGGCCGCCGGCGGCTACAAGGGCTATCTCTCGCTCGAATACGAGGCCAAGGAGCCCGCGGCGGCGGCGGTCCCGCGGCTGCTGGGCGAGCTCCGCAGCCTGTGCCGGAAGTATTCGGGCTGAAGCGTCACAGGTTCCGCAGCACGAAGTTCACCAGGTGATAGCCGTCGATGTACTTGAACGGCGCCTCGCCGAGCGTGTAGTGGCCGCAGGGCAGCACGACTTCCCTGAAGTCGAGGCGGTGGCGGCGGCACAGTTCAATCGTCTGGCGTGAGAGCTCCGGCAGAAAAGTCGTGTCGTATTTCGCGTAGAGGAACAGGGATTTTTTTCTTTTTGCGCTGAATTTGTCGAAATAGGCCGTCGGGCTGATGCAGAGCCACAGCTCGCGCAGGGTCTCGAGATCGATGTGGCCTTCGAGTCCCTTCTTCACATGGAGCGTGGAAAGGCCGGTCCAGACCACGTCGGCGAAATAGGTGGAGCAGTGGTTGAAGGCGTTCACCACCAGCCGCTCGTCATGGGCGCTGGCGAGAAACGCATAGCAGGAGCCGAGGCTGGTGCCGACCACGGCGATCCGCTCGGCGCCCTGCCGGACCAGCCAGTCGGCGGCGGCGCGGATGTCGATGACGGCCTGGCGGGTGGCGTCAATGGTGCGGCCGATGTTCGAGCTGACGGCGTAGTCGGCGCGTTGCAGCTCGGCGGGCATGCGGTAGTCGTGGTAAGGAAGGCTCAGCCGGAGCGCGCTCGCGCCGAATTTCTGGAAGGCGCGCGCCAGGGCGTTGTGGGCATCGTGGGGAGCGTTCCAGTGGGGCAGAACCAGCACGGCTTTACGCGGATTCTTGCCCGGAAACCACTGCCCGTGGACCACGTTGTTTTCCTCATACGGCGTGTGGACGGGCGAGGTAAACCGCAGCAATCCGCCGGCCAGGTGGTAGTCCGTTACGGGCTGGTAGCCGAAGAATTCCTCGCTGTGTTCGATGGCGAGGTGGCTCAGCCGCAGGAGCCGCTCGCGCGGCGGGAGTCCGTCCTGGGCATGGAGAAAGCGTGCCACCGGCCAGTGGGTCGTCCATTCGAGACCCCACTCGAAGGGCCGCACCACGCGGTTCGTGGCGGCGAAGCACATCCGTTCTTCCCACTGCTCCATCCAGCGGGCATACAAGGACCCCAACCAACCCATGATGAATCAGAACTTCTCAGGGTAGCACTCCCCCTCATGGGACGAAGCCGCGATGACCGCACAGGACAACAGCAGGGCCATGGAGGCTCCTTCCGCTCTCCCTTCGGCGGGCTCCAGTCGCCGCTCAGAAGCGCGAGTGAAGGGCCATGGAAGTTGTGATTTTCCGGAATGCAGGCAACGCGCCGGCCGCACCCGCGGTCAACGTTCCACAGGAAGGATGGAGGTGAACGCCAGTCCGTTGAACCGCAGCCCGAGCACGCTGACCGCGCCGCTGGCGGCGCTGAATTCGAGCACGCCGCGCCTGCCGCGCATGGCGGTCATCTCCGGCCTGTCACGGACCGCAAAGGCGCCGCGCTGCCGCGGGTTCAGAGGCAGGCTGAAGCGGCCGATTTCCGCGCCGGTGTCATCCCGCGCAACGACGGTGACGGTGGCCGGCGCCGAGCCCGGGTTCAACACGGCCACCGCGGTAACGAAGTCCGTTTCGTCGAAGACGATGAACGCTCCCGTCGAATTGCTGGAAGAAAAAGGCACGACGCCCTCCTGCGGATTCACGCCCTGCAACGCCTGCCGGAAGATGCCGTAGCCGATGACGCCTTCAGGGGATTCGATCTGCACCCAGCCCTGGGTGAGCGGGCCCACGTTAGGGACTTCGACGACGCCCGTGCCGTGGGGCCCGAGATTGACCGCGGCAGAAGATCCGTTGATGCCGGGCACGGTAAGCGCTGAACCATCGGTGGCAAAGAAGCGAACTGTGGCCTGGACAGGCGCGGCGGTCGTGTTGTGCAGGTAAACGGCCGTGGCCCAGTTGCCGAGGTCGCTGGACGAACCGAAGGCAAGCTGCGGCAGAACTTTCGTGAGGCCGCTGACCGGAGTACCGGGAGAGGCTGTCCAGGCGGTTGTATAAATGCGGTCGCCCAGATCGGCCTGACCATTCCCGTTGGCCGCGTTGCCGGCCGCATAGAACACAACGTCGCCGAAGCCGACGTCCGATGGAGGAGTCCACTCCACTTCCCAGGTGGAAGAGCCCGTCGTGCCGGCCCGCGTGCCGGTGAGCGTGTGCGTCACCCACTGCTTGCCTTCAGCCGTCCGCAACTGATTTGTGTTGTCGATGATCCGGAAGCTGCCGGCCATCTGATTCGGATTGGAAGCGGCGCGTGCGGTCAATTCAAAGCCCCAGCGTGTGGCGTTGGGATCAGAAAGCGTGACTTTCACTCTGACCGGCTGGCCGGGCGTCCAATTCATCAAGCCATCGAAGCGAACCTGAAGGCTGCCCGGGCCGGAGTTGGGAGTGCCCCCATGGCAGGCCGCGCAGGTGCCTTCGCCGGGCGCCCCGCTCACCTGCGCGGGCGCGCCGCTGCTGTTGGCCCACACGGACGGGGCAAAGCCCAGCACGAACAGCATGACTGCAAGCCGTCTCATGGTACATCTCCCCCCACGACTTCGGTCCCGGCCTGGCGCGATCGAGCGCCTGTGTCTATTGAAGCGCAAAACCGGGGCGGGGTTGCAAAGGAATTGAAAGTTTTCTGCGAACACGCACGGCAGCGGACGGCCGACGGGCCGTGATATGTTCAAACCGTAACGGCGAGCTTGAGGAGGCAACCGGCATGAGCACATGGACGCGACGGCATTTCTTCCAGGGCGCGACGATGGCGTTGGCGGCGACGCGGGTCATCGGCGCCAATGACAGGATCCGCATCGGCGTGGTGGGCATTGGCGGCCGCGGGCGCGATCACATCCAGTCGTTCCTCCAGATCCCGCAGGCGCAGATCACCGGGCTGTGCGATGTGAACCAGGCGGCGCGCGAGCGCGGCCAGGCGATCCTGGCCAAGGCGGGTGCGCCGAAGGCGGAAGAGTATGTCGACATGAGGAAGATGTTCGACAGCAAAGACGTCGACGCGGTGTCGATCGCCACGCCGAACCACTGGCATGCGCTGGCCACCATCTGGGCCTGCCGCGCCGGCAAGGACGTCTACTGTGAAAAGCCGGCGAGCCACAACATTTACGAGGCGTACAAGATGATCGAGGTGGCGCGCGAGACGAAGCGGATGGTGCAGATCGGCTCGCAAAGCCGCTCGACGCCGCACAAGATCCGCGCCATTCAGCAGCTCCAGAACGGCATCATCGGGCCGCTGTACATGGCCAAGGGCCTCTGCTTCAAGCGGCGGCGCTCGATCGGCAAGACGCCGCCGGAGCCGGTGCCGCCCGGACTGGACTGGGACCTGTTCCTGGGACCCGCGCCGATGCGGCCGTACACGAAGAACCGCTTCGCCTACAACTGGCACTGGTTCTGGGACACCGGCAACGGCGACATCGGCAACCAGGGCATCCATGAGATGGACCTGTGCCGGTGGGCGCTTGGGGACATCGGCTTGCCGCAGACGGCCGTCTCCACCGGCGGCAAGTTTGTCTACGACGACGACCAGGAGACGCCGAACACGCAGTACGCGAGCTTTTCTTACGGGCCGAAGCAGATCACCTTTGAAGTGCGCGGGCTGCTCACCGGCCCCGAGGGCGGCCAGCCCGTGGGAACGTACCCGGTGGGCAACCTGTACTTCGGCAGCGAAGGCTGGATGTGGCTCGACGAGCGCGGCTACCAGGTCTACAAGGGCGAGAAGAACGAACTGGCAGCCGACGTAAAGGCCGAGCGCGGCAAGAACACCACCGTGCTCCACATGGAGAATTTCCTGCATGCCTGCCGCACGCGGAACCACAAGGACCTGACCGCGGACATCGAGATCGGGGCGACGAGCGTGATCCTGGTGCACATGGCCAACATCAGCTATCGCGTGGGCCGGGTGCTGCACTGGGACGACCGCGCGCGGAACTTCGGCGCGGACGCCGAGGCCAACGCGCTCATCTCGCGCAACTACCGCGCGCCGTACGTGGTGAGCTGAGGGCGGGTGTCATGATCCTCGGCATTGAGCACACGGCGATTGCCACGCCGGACCCGGCGGGGCTGGCCCAGTGGTATGTGGAGACGCTGGGCTTTACGATCAACTACCGCGGGTCGACGGCGGTGTTCGCCAAGGCGCCCGACGGGACGATGATCGAATTCATTCCGGCCGAAGGTGAGCGAGGGCTGAACACAATGAAGTCGCCGGGCCTGCGGCATCTGGCGCTGACGGTGGATGACTTCGAGGCGGCCTACGCGGCGCTCCAGCGCAAGGGGGTCCATTTCCTGGGCGAGCCCTCGGAGAGCAAGGGCAACAAGGTGGTCTTCTTCGCCGACCCGGAGGGCAACATCCTGCATCTGCTCCAGCGCGCCGTGCCGCTGCCCTGATGCGGCTGCGGCCGTGACAGCGCGCGGCGAAAAATTCGCCGCGTGAAATCAGCGGCTTGGCGCGCCAGGCGGACCTGCCGCGGGCCGCAGGCGGCGAGCGTGACGGGCGGAGGTCCGCCGAGGTGCCGCGGAGCAGCCGCCCTTTCGATCCTTCCCGACTGAAGCCTTCGCTGATTGATCTGGCTCTCCAGGACCGGCTGGAAACGGCCGCGCATCCTGATCCCTTCAGTGTGCTGCTGGAGCTGCGCCACGGCGCCAACGCTGCGGACCTCCTCAGTCTGGTTCCGGCAGCGGCGCGGATTGGGGCCGAGTCGCGTGGGCTGTTCGTGGCGCGGCTGACGAAGGGTGAGATTCTCGATCTGGCGCGGCGCGGCGGCGAGGTGCTCTACCGGATCTGGCTGAACCATCCGGTGCGGGCGCTTTCGTCGCTGGCGACCATCCAGGCCGATGCCGCGTTGGCTGGCTTTGGCGCGGCGGGCCAGGGCATCGTGTGGGCCTTGGCGGATTCAGGCGTCGCGCCCCACGCGCACTTTGATCAGCACCGCAATCTCGAGCTGCCCGCGGGCGTCGAGCACAGGGACTTCACCGGTGGCGGGTCGCCGCTGACGGATGAATTCGGCCACGGGACGCATGTGGCCGGCATCATCGCCGGGCGCGCGCCGGCCGGAGCGCAGGCGCCGCCGGGCGCGGAGGCGGCGAGACTGCGCGGGGTGGCGCCGGAAGCGAAGATCGTCTCGTTGAAGGTGCTGGGCGCCGACGGGGCGGGCGAAGTCTCGAGCATTCTGGCGGCGCTCGATTACGTACAGCAGGTGAACGACCACGGCCGCCGGCTGCTGATCCACGGCGTGAACCTCTCGCTCGGCTACGAGTTCGATCCGGAGTGGTTTGCCTGCGGGGCATCGCCGCTGTGTCAGGAGATCGACCGGCTGGTGATGTCAGGCGTGTCGGTGGTGGTGGCGGCGGGCAATTCGGGCTACGGGTGGCAAAACTCGATGCACACGGGCGTCACCGCGGGCTGCCTCGATCTGACGATCAATGACCCCGGCAACGCCGAGCTGGCCATCACGGTGGGCTCGACGCACCGCGAGCGGCCGCACACCTACGGCGTGTCGTACTTTTCGTCGAAGGGGCCGACAGGGGACGGGCGGATGAAGCCGGACCTGGTGGCGCCGGGCGAGCGGATCGTGAGTTGTGCGGCGCCGGCGAAGGCGCCTGCGGGAACAGACTGGCGCCTCGTCTACGTGGAAGACTCGGGCACGTCGATGGCGGCGCCGCATGTTTCCGGCGCGGTGGCCGCGTTTCTTTCCGTGCGGCGGGAATTCATCGGACGTCCGCTGGACGTGAAGGAGATTTTTCTGGCGTCCGCCACCGATCTGCGGCGGGCGGTGCATTTCCAGGGGCGCGGACTGGTGAATCTGTTCCGCGCCCTGCAAATGAGATAAACGGGCGGATTTTCGCCTCGGGTGGAGAAATCAAATGGACTATTTTCGCATTGATTTTGACGCTTCAGGAAAAATCCTGAAGGAGGCGCAGCGGGAAAGTTTCTTTCAGTTCATTCAGCGGGAACGGCCCGGGCGGGTGCTTTTCGTGACGCATGGGTGGCTGAACGACGTCTACGCAAGCGGCCGCCTTTTTGCCTGGTTCGCGGAGGCGCTGCGGCCGGTGCCGGTGTGCGGAATCGCCTGGCCCTCGCATCCGTGGAGGCGGAACACGGCGGGGCTTGTGGAAGCGGGCGTGGAGGCGACGTCCTATTACCTCATGAAAGAGCGGGCCGCGGACGTCGGCGTGGGCGGACTGGCGCCGCTGGTGCGGACGCTCAAGTCCGTGTGTCCGGCCACGGAGGCGCACTTTGCGGGGCACTCGTTCGGGGCGCGGCTGGTGACCGCGGCGGCGATGGCGCTGGGGAGGCCGGACGGGCAGGCAATGGTCGAATCCATGACGCTGATCCAGGCAGCATTTTCCCAGTTCGCTTTCAGTCCTGGCGGGTTCTTCCGGCCGGTGGTGGAGGAACGGATGGTGCGCTGGTCGATCGGCGTGACGCACACTGTGCACGACAGGGCGGTGGGGCTGGCCTATCCGTTCGCCTCGTTTCTCAGGAAGCAGAACGCCTCCGGGCTGGGCGGACCGAACGATCCGTACGGCGGACTCGGCGCCAACGGCGCGCGGGGGCTCGGGCCGGAGGAGTGTGTCCACGTGAACATCGACGACGTGGCGACCATTGAAAAATACCGCGGCACGCCGGTCATCAACCTGAACGCGGACCGGGTGATTCCGGGCCACACGCAGTTCTGCAAGCCGCAGGTGGCGGCGGCGCTGCGCGCGCTGATGGGCGTGACGGGGAAGGGCGGCTGAGCCGCGCCCTTTCAGACGCGGATCGTTCCCCTGAGATAGAGAACCGCGCTGCCGGCGATTTCTACGCGGTCTCCCTTCCACTCGCAGAAGAGGTCGCCGCCGCGCGGGGAGACCTGGCGGGCGCGGAGGGCGGAGCGGCCGAGCCGTTGCGCCCAATAGGGAACGAGCGTGCAGTGGGCGGAGCCGGTGACCGGGTCTTCGGGCACGCCCTGGGCGGGGGCGAAAAAGCGCGAAACAAAATCGTAGCCTTCTGTTTCAGCGGGCGCGGTGGCGATGACGGCGAAGCGGTCTGCCTGCGCGAGGCGCGTCATGTCCGGCCGCAGCGCGCGGACCTCGCGCTCGCTGGAATAGACCACCATGTAGTCGCGCGAGGCCCAGATCTCCGCCGGGCGGCCGCCCAGCGCCTCGACGAGCCCCGGGCAGGGCTCGATGCGCTCCGGCGGGCGCGCCGGGAAGTCCATGGCCAGCAGATCCTGACGCCGTTCCACGGCGAGCGGCCCGCTGCGGGTATCAAACACAACGCGCGCGAGCTGCGGCTCGAGGAACTCAAAGATGACGAACGCCGAGGCCAGCGTGGCATGGCCGCACAGGTCCACTTCCGTCTCGGGAGTGAACCAGCGGAGCTTGTACTCGTCCCCGCTGCGGATGAAAAAGGCGGTTTCGGAGAGGTTGTTTTCGGCGGCAATGGCCTGCATGAGCGCATCGGGCAACAGGTCATCGAGCGGCACAACCGCTGCGGGATTGCCCTCAAAGACGCGGCGCGCGAAGGCGTCCACCTGGTACAGCGTGAGTTCGGTCATGTCTTCAATGTAGCGGGCAGCAGCCACACGGTGCAGGAGTTGCGCACCGGAAATACTTGATTCCCCCCCTGCGATTGCCGATGATGGAAGACGTAGCGGAGGGAAGCCGATCATGCTGCACAAGTGGATCCTGCCGATCGCCGTTCTTTCTCTTGCACCGGCCGCAGTCGCGGTGGATGTTCCCGAGAGCCGGCTGAAGATGTTCCGGCCGCTGCCGCCGGCGGCCGAAAGCCAGAAAAATCCGATCACGCCCGAAAAAATCGAACTCGGGCGAATGCTGTATTACGAAACCCGCCTTTCGAAAAGCCACAAATTTTCCTGCAACAGTTGCCACAAACTGGACCAGTACGGCGTGGACAATGAACCGACCAGCGAAGGGCACAAAGGGCAGCGTGGCGACCGCAATTCGCCGACGGTTTACAACGCCGCGCTCCATTTTGCTCAGTTCTGGGACGGGCGGGCCGCCGACGTGGAGGAACAGGCCAAGGGCCCGATCCTGAATCCGGTGGAGATGGCGATGCCGCATGAAAAGGTGGTGATCGCGACGCTGAAATCGATGCCTGAATATGTGGCGATGTTCCGGAAGGCCTTTCCGCAGGACAGGAATCCGGTCACTTACGAAAACATGGCGAAGGCCATTGGCGCATTTGAGCGCCGGCTGATGACGCCTTCGCGGTGGGACCGGTTCCTGCAAGGCGACAAGGCGGCGCTGAATGACGCCGAGAAGGCGGGTTTTCTGAAGTTTGTCGACACGGGCTGCGCCACGTGCCACATGGGCGTGTGCGTCGGCGGCGCCATGTATCAGAAGCTGGGGCTGGTGGAGCCGTACCCGGGACTGAAGGACGAGGGGCGCGCCAAGGTCACCAGGCGCGAAGAGGACAGGTATTTCTTCAAGGTGCCGGGCCTGCGGAACGTGGAGAAGACGTGGCCGTATTTCCACGACGGGTCAGTGAAAACGCTGGACGAGGCGGTCCGGCTGATGGCCCGCTACGAGCTGGGGAAGGACCTGTCGCCTGCCGATGTGACGAGCATCGTCACCTGGCTGAAGACGTTGACGGGCGAGATTCCGGCAGATTTCATCCGTCCGCCGAAACTGCCGCCTTCGACGGCCAGGACGCCGAAGCCTACGGAGAGCGACTGAACCATGCGATGGATGCTGACGTTGCTGCTTGCCGGGTCAGTGTCGGCACAGGCGCCGGAGCTCAGGGAACGGGCCGCGCAGGCGGCCCGCGAACTGGGCCGGGTGCTGATGGAACTGCTCTCGCAGGAGATGGCGCGGGGCGGTTACGAAGGTGCGGCGCGGGCCTGTTCGGAGACGGCGCAGACGGTGACGGATGAGTTCGCCCGCGAGCGCGGGCTGGAGATCCGCCGCGTAAGCCTGAAGGCGCGCAATTCCAGGGATCAGCCGGACGAATGGGAGGCGGCGCGCCTGCGGGAGTGGGAGAAGGCTTACAAACCCGGGCAGCCACCGGAGGAGATCTTCGAAATCGTCGAGGAGAACGGACGGCGGTATGCGCGCTACATGAAGCCCATCGTGGTGCAGCCGATGTGCCTGGGCTGCCACGGCCCGCGGGAGAGGCTGTCCGAGCCGGTGCGGGCCGTTCTTGATGAACGCTACCCGCGCGACCGCGCCACCGGTTACAAGGCGGGCGACCTGCGCGGCGCGTTCTCGGTGACGATCCGGGTTGAACAGCGGTAGCACGGCCCGTTCTGTTAAGGCGGGTAAAGAGCGGGCCGGCGGGTAAACAACGGCAGCAGCGGAACGTCTCTTCCGTTGAGGCGGCTGCCTCTGGCGAGCCTGGGCCGCGGAAATCCGAAAGCGAAACTCATTGGGGGATGCGATATGAAAAGACGGTCTGCACTGTTGGGCTTGCTGGCGCCAGCGGGCGTCGTGTGGGCGCAGAGAGGCTTCCGCGGCGGTTTTCGTGGTAGTTGGGCCGCTGGTTCTGCCGAAAGCCTGCCACTGGCCAATTCCGAAAGCGAGAAGCGGATCCTGGGCGTGATTGAAGAGGCATGGAGGGCGGGCGCGACCTACGCGAACGTGCCGAACGCCGACGGCCGCATGCTGCGGCTGCTGGCGGAGGCGAGCCGGGCCAAGCACGTGGTTGAGATCGGAACTTCGACCGGCATTTCGGGCATGTGGTTCTGTCTGGCGTTGCAGAAAACGGGCGGGCGGCTGACGACATTCGAATACGACTCGAGGCGGGCGGCGACAGCCAGAGAGCACTTCCGCAAGGCGGGCGTCGAACAGATGGTGACGGTCGTGGAGGGCGACGCTCACCAGACGATTTCGCGGTTGAAGGAGCCGTTTGACCTTCTCTTCCTCGACGCCGACAAGGAGGGCTACGTCGACTACCTGAACCGGCTGCTGCCGCTGGTGCGGCCCGGAGGGCTGATTCTGGCGCACAACATAGACATGGTGCCGGACTATATGCGGGCAGTGACGACGAACCCGGCGCTGGAGACGCAACTGTTTCGGGAAGGCGGCGGGCTGGGGATCACGTTGAAGAAGCTGTAGACTCGCCTGCGGAACCTCCAGGCAGCCGGCGTCAGCCGGCAGCGGGAGTGTTGTCCCCGCCGCCCTGAGAGCGCCGGTTCAGGCGCGCGCTGACCATCGCCACGCAGGCCGAAAGGCCGAACCACGGCTGCCAGTGGGATAGGGCGCCGTCCTCGATGAAGAAGTTGCGCGCCAGACCCAGATCCTGGCCCAGCCGCCAGAGGGAGATCGCGAACAGAAGCGCCGCAACGGGCGAGAGAATGGCCGCCACACCGCCCTCGACTTCCTGCCGGGTGAGCGGCCTGGGGGGCTCCGGGCTGCGCGCCGGCCGCTTCCCCTTCGCCGACCCCTGTTTCCACCGCATCCGGACGACCATAATGCCTTGCCGCTCCGAGTTGTTATAGAGTGTAGTGGGTCTACACCCTTCTATTCGACTATCGGCTCGAAAGGAACGATTCTTTATGAGCAAGCTGAAGGTAGCAGTGATCGGCGCCGGCTTCATGGGGAAGACCCATGTTGAGAATCTCCGCCGGCTCGGGTTCGTGGAAGTGGCCGCCGTCGCCGGCGTCTCGCAGGAGGAGGCGGACCGCTTTGCCAAGGCCTACAACATCCCGAAAGCCACGGGAAATTACAAAGAAATTCTCGCCGACCCGGAAATTGCGGGCGTTCATATCTGCACTCCGAACGCGTTGCACGCGCCGATTGCCAAGGCGGCATTGAACGCGGGCAAGCACGTGCTGTGCGAAAAGCCGCTGGCGCTTTCCGCCGCGGAAGCGAAGGAAATGCTTGAGCTGGCGGAAAAAAAGAAGCTGCATCACGCCACCAATCACAACCTGCGCTATTACCCGGCCGTGCAGCAGGCGCGTGCGATGGTGGCGCACGGCGATCTTGGCGAAATTCTGGTGGTGCAGGGCACATATTCCCAGGACTGGCTGCTTTATGACACCGACTTCAACTGGCGCATCCTGAAAAAGCACAACGGCCCGCTGCGGGTGATGGGCGACATCGGCTCGCACTGGATGGACATGATCCAGCACGTCACCGGGCTTTCGATCACGGCGCTGTGCGCGGACCTCAAGATCGTGCACAAGACGCGCAAGCAGCCGAAGGTGGCGGTGGAGACGTTTGCCGGCAAGACGCTGAAGCCGGAGGACTATGACGAGGTGAAGATCGACACCGAGGACTTCGGCATGGCGCTGCTGCATCTGGGCGATACCTGCCGGGGCGCGTTCACGGTGAGCCAGGTGTCGGCCGGCTGCAAGAACCGCTTCGAGTGGATGATCTGCGGGACCAAGGCGAGCGTGGCATGGAACCAGGAGCGGCCCGACGAGCTGTGGATCGGGCGCCGCAACGAGCCCAACCAGATCATCATCAAGGACGGCAGTCTTTTCTATCCGGAGGCGGCCGCTTACGCTGATTATCCTGGCGGACACAGCGAAGGCTACGACGACAGCCACAAGCAGCTCTTCCGGCGCTTCTGGTCGCGCGTGCTGGATCCGTCGCTGCCGGTCGAGTACCCGACGTTCGCCGACGGCCTGCGCGGCATGCAGTTGCTGGAGGCGGTGCTTGAGTCGCACAGGAAGCGCGCGTGGGTGAAGTGCGCGCCGGCCCGGACAGGCCGCAGGTAGACGCTCCGGATTCTTCTCTCCCTGGCGGGTTGCCGCTGCGTTCCGGCGCTGCAGCAACCCGTTTTTCGCTGTTGGGGGCGCGAAAAAACAGGAAGCCCCGGCGCTCTCTCGCGGAGCGGCGCCGGGGCCAGGCGGTTACCGATGTTCAGGCGGAATCAGGCCGTGCGGCTGGTTTCGCCTTTCAGACCTTCTTCTTTTGCGATGGCCGCCTGCGCCGCCGCCAGCCGCGCGATGGGCACGCGGTAGGGCGAGCAGGAGACGTAGTCCATGCCGATGTTGTAGCAGAACTCGACCGAGCTGGGCTCGCCGCCGTGCTCGCCGCAGATGCCCACCTCGAGACTGGGCCGCGTCTTGCGGCCGAGCTCGACGGCCATCTGGATGAGCTTGCCCACGCCTTCGCGGTCGATGACGGCGAACGGGTCGGCCTTGAAGATCTTCTTCTCCTCGTAGATCTTCGAGAACTTGGTGTAGTCGTCCCGGGACAGGCCGAGCGTGGTCTGCGTAAGGTCGTTGGTGCCGAAGCTGAAGAATTCGGCTTCTTCAGCCACGCGGTCGGCGGTGAGCGCGGCGCGCGGGATCTCGATCATGGTGCCGATCATGTACTTCAGGTCCTTCATGCCGGCCTTTTCGAGCACCTCTTCGGCGACGCGCTTGACGATCTCCTTCTGGTGCTGAAGCTCTTCGAGGCTCCCCACCAGCGGGATCATCACCTCAGGGATGACCTTCTTGCCCTTCTTCGCCACATGGACGGCGGCCTCGAAGATGGCCCGTGCCTGCATCTCGGTGATCTCCGGATAGGTGATGCCGAGGCGGCAGCCGCGGTGGCCGAGCATCGGGTTGAACTCGTGCAACTGCTCGACGCGGTGCAGGAGTTTCGGCAGCTCGGTCTTGAGGCTCTTGACGTCCTTGACGAAGTTCTTGTAACGGGCCAGCATCTCCCGCTTGGTCTTCGTGTCCGCGGTGGGGAGCTTGGCGATGTCCACCATCAGCTCCTCGCGCTTGGGCACGAACTCATGCAGCGGCGGGTCGAGCGTGCGGATGACGACGGGGAAGCCGTCCATCACCTCGAACAGCCCGATGAAGTCCTTGCGCTGCATCGGGAGGAGCCTGGCGAGCGCCTTGCGGCGGTCCTTTTCGTTGTCGGCGAGGATCATCGCCTGCACGTGCGGGAGACGGTCCTCGGCGAAGAACATGTGCTCGGTGCGGCAGAGGCCGATGCCTTCGGCGCCGAACTCGCGGGCGGCCTTTGCGTCACGCGGGATGTCGGCATTGGCGCGGACGCCGAATTTGCCGCGGAACTTGTCGGCCATCGCCATGAATTTGGCGAAGACCGGCGAGTGCGGATCCGGCTCCTTCGTGGTGGCCTGGCCGAGATAGACGGCGCCGGTGGTGCCGTCGATCGAGACCCAGTCGCCTTCCTTGATGGTGATCTTTTTGCCGTTCACGTCCACGGTGGCCGACTTGGCGCGCTCGTTGATGTGAATGGCACCGCAGCCAACCACGCAAGGAACGCCCATGCCGCGGGCGACGACGGCCGCGTGCGAGCTCTTGCCGCCGACGGCAGTGAGGATCCCCTTGGCGGCGTCCATGCCGTGGATGTCGTCCGGGGTGGTCTCCTTGCGGATGAGGATGACCGGGCCCTTCTGGGACATGGTGACGGCGTCATCGGAGGTGAAAGCGAGACGGCCGACAGCGGCGCCGGGGCTGGCGTCGATGCCCTGGGCGAGCTTGGTGAGCTTCTTGAGCGAGGCCGGGTCGAACACCGGATGCAGGAGCTGGTCAAGCTGCGATGGTGCGACGCGCATCACCGCAGTCTTCTCGTCGATGAGGCCCTCTTCCACCATGTCCACCGCAATGCGGACGGCAGCCGGGCCGGTGCGCTTGCCGTTGCGCGTCTGCAACATCCACAGCTTTCCTTCCTGGACGGTGAACTCGAAGTCCTGCATGTCCTTGTAGTGCCGCTCGAGCATGCTGGTGATTTCGACGAGCTGGTCGTAGACGGCAGGATTCCAGTTCTTCAGTTCGCTGATGGGCTGCGGCGTGCGGATGCCGGCGACAACGTCTTCGCCCTGGGCGTTGACGAGGAACTCGCCATAGAAGACCTTTTCGCCGGTTCCGGGGTCGCGGGTGAAGCCGACGCCGGTGCACGAGGTGTCGCCCATGTTGCCGAACACCATTGCCTGGATGTTGCAGGCGGTACCGAGGCGGTCGGAGATCTTCTCCATCTTCCGGTAGTAGGTGGCCTTCGGCGACCACCAGCTGTTGAAGACGGCGTTGCGGGCCAGAATGAGCTGCTCTTTCGGGTCCTGCGGGAATTCGCGCTTCGCGTATTTTTTGAAGATTTTCTTGAATTCGGCGACGATTTTCTTCAGGTCGTTGGCATCGAGCTCGGTATCCAGCTTGACGCCTTTCTTCTTTTTCGCGGCTTCCCAGACCTCGTCGAAGTGGGCCATGTCGATGCCGAAGGCGACCTCGCCGAACATCTGGATGAAGCGGCGGTAGCAGTCGTAGGCGAAGCGCGGGTTGCCGGTCTTGGCGGCCAGGCCCTCAACGCTCTGGTCGTTCAGGCCGAGGTTGAGGATGGTGTTCATCATGCCGGGCATGGAGAACTTGGCGCCGGAACGGACGCTGACCAGCAGCGGGTCGTTCGGGTCGCCCAGTTTCTTGCCCATGTAATTTTCCAGCTTTTCCAGCGCCTGCCAGATCTGTTCGTCGACCTCGGGCGGCACCTGCTGGTTGTTGTCGAAGAAGAGGTTGCAGACCTCGGTGGTGATGGTGAACCCGCCCGGCACCGGCACGCCGGCGCGGCACATCTCGGCGAGGCCTGCGCCCTTGCCGCCGAGCAGATCGCGCATTGAGCCATTGCCTTCGGTCAGATCCCCGCCGAAGAAATAGACATATTTTTTCATGGCAGTTCGTTCTCCTGGTGCATCAGCAGATTGGATAAGTTCCTGAAATTCATCCGGTCGTTGTCGTCGTGACGATCTCCGAAAAATCGGCGATCGAGGAAACCTCCTGGAAAAGCCCGCCCAGCAGGGCGAGTCGGTTGGCCCGCACGGCCTCGTCGGGCGCGTTCACCAGAACCCGGTCGAAAAAGGCGTCCACGGCCGGCCGGAGCGTGGCGATCGCCGCCAGCGCCTGGAGATAATCGTCCGAGGCGCGCATCCGGCGGACGCCGGCAAGAACACGGCTTGCCTCCTCGTATAGGGCCCGCTCTTCGGGGGCCTCGAGCAGCTCCGGCCGGACCTGGCCGCCCTGCCAGCCGGCCTGCCGGAGGATGTTGCGGATCCGCTTGAAGCTGGCGGCCAGCGGCTCGAAGTTCTCGGTCTGACGCACAAGTTTTAGCGCATAGAGGCGCGCTTCGACGTCCGGCAGCGTCTTCCAGTCGCCGGCGAGCACGGCGTTGACCTCGTCCCAGGCAAAGCCGCGCACGTCGCGGAAGTAGTAGCGGATGCGGTCGAGGAAGAACTCCCACAGCGCCTGGGTCTGCTCCGGGCCGCATTCGGGGAAGTGCCGCTGCATGGCTGCCATTCCCTCCTCGACGGCGCGCTTCAGATCCACGCGCAACCGCCCCTCGACGAGGACCTTCACCACGCCCTGGGCGGCGCGCCGGAGAGCGAACGGATCGCGCGAGCCGCTGGGGATGAGGCCGATGCCGAAGCAGCCTTCCAGCGTGTCCAGCTTGTCGGCCACGGAGAGGATCTGCCCGATCAGCGTGCGTGGGATCGGGTCGTCCATGCTCTGCGGCAGGTAGTGGTCATAGATGGCCGCGGCCACTTCCTCCGGCTCGCCATCGGCGCGCGCGTAGAGGCCGCCCATGACGCCCTGCAATTCGGGGAACTCCTTCACCATTTCGGTGATCAGGTCCGCCTTGCACAGCCAGGCGGCGCGTTCGGCCAGTTGTGCGTCCGCGCCAAGCCAGCTGGCCAGCCGCCGCACGCCGTCCACGATGCCGAGCGTCTTCTCCCAGTAGGAGCCGAGCCTGGCCTGGAAGGTGACGTTGCGGAGCCGTTCGAGCCGGCTTTCGAGCGTCTGCTGGCGGTCGACCTCCCAGAAGAAGCGCGCATCGGTGAAGCGCGCCTCCAGCACCCGCTCGTTGCCCTTGACGACATAGCCCTTGCGGTCCGCCTTCATGTTCATGATGGCGATAAAGCGTGGCGCCAGCCGTCCCTCGCCGTCCTGGAGCGTGAAATAGCGCTGGTGATGGCGCATCACCGTGGTGAGCACTTCGCGGGGCAGATCGAGGAACCGTTCGTCAAAGCGGCCCATGACCGGGGTGGGATATTCGGTGAGGTAGACGAGATCTTCAAGCAGCGCGTCGTCGCGGACCCATTCCAGCCCCGTGCCGCGAAGGAGCCGGCGGATTCGGGCCTCGATGCGCTGCCGGCGCCTGCCGGCGTCAAGAATGACGCCGTTCTTCTCCAGCCGTTCCTCGTAGGTGGAGTGGTCGAAGACGATTTCCTTCGCTCCCAGGCGCCGGTGGCCGCAGGTAAGCGCGCCGGCCGCGATGCCGGCGAAGGAAAATTCCACCACCTGATCGCCGAACAGCGCGGCGATCCAGCGGATGGGGCGGATGAAAGTCGGGCCGCCTTTGCCCGTCCAGTACATCGTCTTCGGCCAGGGAATGCGGCGGATCAATTCCGGCAGGATTTCGGCAAGAATTTCGCGCACCGGGCGGCCTTCTGTCTTCTTGCGCAGGGCGAAATATTCGCCTTTTGGCGTGATTTCCACAATTAAATCCGCCAGGGTGACGCTGTTTTTCCGCGCAAATCCCTGCGCCGCGCCCTCGCCGGCGGACTTTGGCGGCCCGAGCACGAGCTCTTCGCGGTCCGGCTGCCGTTCCGGCAGCCCGTCGGAACGAAGCACCAGGCGGCGCGGCGTGGCGTCCAGCCGCAGCGCGCCGGGCTCGATCCGGTACGATTCGCAGAGTTCGCGGAAGATCCGTTCCATCTCGCCCAGCGCCGGGCGGATCATCCAGTGGGGGATCTCCTCGACGCCGATCTCGAACAGCAGCGGGAGCCGTCCGCTCATGCCTGCACCTCCGCCGCCGGCTGCCGTTCGAGCAGGTTTTGCTGCTCAATCCAGCTCGCGGCCACGCCCACCGCAAGCCGGCGGACGCGCCCGATGACGGCCACGCGTTCGGTGACGCTGATGGCCCCGCGCGCATCGAGCAGATTGAAGGTGTGCGAGCAGTTCAGCACGTGATCGTAGGCGGCCAGCAGCGGGAAACGCGTCTTTTCGCGGAAATCCTTTTCGGCGTCGAGACCGCGGTATTCGTCAATCAGCCGCTGGGCCTCGGCCTCATGGAGGCCGAACAGCTCCCATAGCATCTTCACGTCGGCCTTTTCGAAGTTATAGACCGAGAACTGCTGCTCCTCGAGGAAGCGGACGTCCCGGTAGGTGACGCCCTCCACCCACTCGATGTCGAAAACCGACCGGCGGTCCTGAAGGAACGCCACCAGCCGCTCCAGGCCGTAGGTGAGCTCGGCCGGCACCAGGTCGAGATCGACGCCGCCGCACTGCTGGAAGTAAGTGAACTGGGTGATCTCGAGCCCGTCGAGCATCACCTGCCAGCCGATGCCCCAGGCGCCGAGCGTGGGCGACTCCCAGTTGTCTTCCTCGAACTTGAGGTCGTGCTGGTCGAGCCGGATGCCGATGGCCTCGAGCGACTCAAGGTAAAGATCCATCACGTTGGCCGGGGCGGGCTTGAGGATCACCTGGAGCTGCGAATGCTTGTATAGCCGGTTGGGGTTTTCTCCATAACGGCCGTCGGCCGGCCGCCGCGATGGCTGGACGTAGGCGACTTTGTAAGGTTTGGGGCCGAGCACGCGGAGAAAGGTCTCCGGACACATGGTGCCGGCGCCCACCTCGACGTCGTAAGGCTCCTGGATGACGCAGCCCTGCTTTGCCCAGAACCGCTTCAGCTTGAAGATCGTTTCCTGATAGGAATCCATGCGGTGTTTAAAGCGCCTCCAACAGAGGAACAGTGACGAGCCTGCGCTCGATGTGCGACTCGATTTCCCTTTCTAGGGCGCGCCGCAGGTCGGCCCCGGTGTCGCGGGTCCAGTCGATGGCGGCCAGGGCCGCCACCGGCGTCGTGGCCATCGTTCGCGCCAGTTGCCGGCTGGCCTCGCTCCAGTTCGCCTCCGGCAGGAAACCGCTGAGCCGCACGGCCCAGTAGGTGAAGTAGGTGACGGCCCGCCAGACGGCAGGCAGCAGCGCGGAGGCAGCGCTGGAGCGCAGGTCTTCGAGGACTGCGTTCAGCAGCCGGTAGAATCGCTCGTTCGGCTCGGCCGGCGGCAGCAACTGCTCGCTTACCTCCGCAATGTAGTCCAGCGCCACGCCCGCCTCGTAGGAGGCGGCGAGAGCGAACTGACTCTGGATCAGCTCGGCTCCGTCCAGCCGGACCAGCTCGGCGTTCTCGCGCTGGTAGTAGGACACACGCACCTGCGAGAGCCGTTCCAGAGCCGATCCGAAGGGACTTTTCATCCGGCGCGCCCGCTTGGCCGCTCCTCGCAGCTTGCCCTGATCGCGGGTGAAGAAGCTGACGATCAGGTCCCCTTCCTGGTAAGGGTAGGTGCGGAGAACATAGGCCTCACTCGAGCGGGCCGGCATCCCTGGCGCTCATTTTTCCTCTACAGGTTATCACACACTGACCTCTCAAATGCGGATTGAAATGTCAGCCCTCCCGGACCGGATTCCGCAGCGTGCCGATACCTTCGATGGACACTTCGACAACGTCGCCGGCATGCATCGCGCGGGTGGTGCCTGGCGTACCGGTGAAGATCAGGTCGCCGGCCTCGAGCGTCACGTAGCGCGAGGCGAAGCGCACGATCTCGATGCAGTCAAAAATCAGATCCGCGGTGGATTGTTTCTGCACGGTCTGACCGTTAAGCCGGGTCTCCAGCGTCAGTCCCCTCTTCGGGTCGAGCGCGGTGGCGATGGCGGGTCCCGCCGGGCCAAAGGTGTCAGCGCCCTTGGCGCGCCACCATTGCAGGTCGCGGTCCGCCCCGTTCTGCCACTGCCGTTCGCTGACATCATTGCCGCAGGTGTAGCCGAACATGGACGCGGCGGCCTCGGCGGCCGAGGCGCGGCGGCAGCGCCGGCCGATGACGATGACCAGCTCGCCCTCGTAGTGGACGTCCGTCGCGTCCGGCGGCAGAAGAATCGGCTGTTCCGGGTGCTGGAGACAGCTCACCGGCTTGTAGAAAAACTCGGGCCTCTTCGGCGCGGGTGCGGATCCAAGATGGGAGCGGTAGTTGCGCCCCACGGCAAGGACTTTTGACGGGGTGCAGGGACAGAGCAGCTTCACGGCATTCAGCGGCACGGGCTGCCCCGCCGGCTCCGGGTTGCTGAAAGGGTCCGCCGACAGCGGCCGTACGCGGTCCCCTTCGAGACGCCCGTAGGCAGCGCGTCCGCGATGCTGAAACCTTACATAGAGGACAGAGCCTGGCTTCGGCTGCGCCAGCGCGGCGGCGGTCAGGGCCGGGATAAGCTGACGGCGGGAGAGCGGGACCATGCACGAATTCTACTGCCGCCCGCTGCCGCGGCGGTCGGCGGGCCTCACAAGTCCCGGCGTGTGGCGGCGCGGTCGCGTCCGGGAGCGGCGGTGCGCCTCCGAAAGAAGAGGCTGGGCTCCGGTATGACATAATGTGGACGTCGAGGTCTTTATGGCAAACCCGAGGTATGCGGAGGCGACCCGCCCCATTCCGCAGGCGGTCGAAGTCGGCACGCTCAGCGACGGCACGAAGATCATGAAGCGCGCGCCCCGCATCCGCAGTTGCGGGCTGAAGGACGAGAAAGGCAAACTCTGCGCCGGGCACCTGAAACGCTGGTATTTCTACAATGGCGAGGTGCTGGAACGTTTCGGCCCGAACGCGGAGATTTACCGGTGCGAAAAGTGCAAGACGATTTATCTGCCGAACGAGGAAGAAGAGCCCCGGACCGGAACTCTGTGCTGGTAGACCGGCGGCAAAGAAAAGCCGCATTGGATCGCCTCGTGGCGGGGGTCACTCGAAACGAGCCAATCCAATGCGGCCCGCCCGGGCCGGGCGAGGGTCACGGCCGCGGTCGCGCCGGATCCGAAAAAGCCTTTGTTCCCTTTCGCTCCTGATGAAGCTGCCGCTTTCAGCTCTTCACCATCGAATCCGCCGGACCGCTTCCCGCTACCCAGGGGGAGAATTCTAAAATATTGCCAGCTTATAAAGGTACGGAATCAGGCCGAAAAAAACCCCTCTGCTGGGACCTGCCAGCGACTGAAACGAAATGGAAGAGATCTTGAACACCGGCTCCCGCAAGCACGACGTATCCAAACTCCACTTCGTCCTTTCACTGGCCCGTTCCAGCAGAGGGCAGGTCTACAGAGACTTCATCAATTCGCCTTTGAGTTTAGCAAACGGCATGCCAACGACGCTGGCTTCGAAGTGCCTGATTCCCCGCGCCTTGATCTCTCCGCTGCGCCCGCTCCTGCCCGCCGCTGACCCAGGGGGTGTGGCATGGTGACACACTGGGTCTGGCTGGCGCTGGCCCTGCCCGTCCTGGCCGGTCAGCCGCCTCAGGAGCCCGACTATCTGGTCTACACGGACCCGCCGCGGCTGCTGCTGAACGAGCGCCGCCTGCGGCTGCTCAAGCGGGAGCGCGAGCGCGACTCCATCCGCTGGCAACAGTTCGACTCGCTGATGCGCGGCCGGGCCCGAATGAGCGAGCCAGGCTTCGCGCAGGCGTTGTGGGCCACGGTGGCCTCGCAGCCGGGCGCCTGCCGCGAGGCCGCCGAATGGGCGGCCAGGGCCGACGCTGCCGATCCGCGCGAGCTCCGCCAGATGGCGCTGGTGTATGACTGGTGCCAGCCAGCCGCGGGTGAGGCGCTCGCCCAGATGATCGCACGGAGGCTGAAGCCAGCGCTCGACATCCGTCAGGGCGACGCGCGCCACATCCGTTCGCTCGTCTTCGCCGCCATCGCCCTGGCTGACGCCGAGCCGCGCGCCTCCGAAAATGCACTGCGCTTCGCGGTGGAGGCCTGGTGGGCCGGGTCCGTGGCCCCCCAGTTGCGACGCGGCGGTAATCCCTTCCGGACCCGCGAGGACCTCTATGCAATGGTCGAGCTGATCCATGTGGTCCGGGACAACCTGCGCATCGATCTCCGCGAGGGGCTCGCCCATTGGTTCGAGGAGCTTCCGCCGTTGCTGATCCTGAGCTACTATCCGCAGCCCTGGCCGGCCCCGGAAAATGAGTACCGCATCCCGGTTTATTGGACGCCCGGCGACCCGGACCTGCGCGAAGCGATGCTGGCCCGCGCCGCCGAGCTGGCGCTGGTGGCCTATGACGCCAACGCCAAAGCCCACCAGTTCCTTCAGGGCTGGCTCATGATCGACCGGTTCCTGATGCGCGGCGAGTTCGGCATCCCCTATGAGTTTCTCTGGGCCAACCCGTATCAGCCGGGGCTGAGCTTCACCTACATGCCGGACCTCTTCCACGGACGCGGGCAACTGCTGGTGCGGTCCGGGTGGGACGAGGATGCCGCCTGGTTCGGATACCTGGACGGCCAGGCCCAATTGTTCGCCGCAGGCAAGCGCATTCTGGTGCGCCCGGAGGCGCAGCCGCGGCCCATTGACCTCGGCCCGGTGCGCATTCTTTTCGCTCCCGCCGGCCTGCGGTTTGAGACCGGCTGGTCGCCGCCGCCCGCAGAGGGAGAAAAGCCGGTGGAGGAGGTGGCCTTCGTGCTCGGGCTCAATCCGGGCTCTTGTTACGAAATCGAAGTGGACGGCGAAGAAATGTTCGAAGCAGAGGCCGATGCGGGCGGCATTCTCGAGCTGCGCTTCCAGCCGGGCCGGAGGGCGGGCGTGCGGATCCGCAGGGCAAACTAGCGCCGCCGTCGGCCGTTAGCGTCCGTTCGGCGCCCGCGCGGCCTCGACGATCATCTTCTCCACCTCTTCCCACACCTCGGCCAGGTACTCCACACGCGCATGCTCGTCCAGAAAGAAGCGCTGAAGCCAACTGTGTTCTTCAGCTTCCACGTCGTCCCGGTCCTTGAAACTGAGTTTGCGGTTGAACAGGATCTGCGTGCGGCCAGGATCCTGGGCGCGCAGCTCGGGCGCGCCCTTGATGTAGAGATGCTCGCGCTGGTAGTAGTTGGCCGCGCGGCGCACGTTGGGCGGCACCACATAAGAGTCCCGGCCGAAGCTGTCAATGGTGATCAGAAGGGGCACGGCAACGCCCCATTCGTTCAGCCGTCGGCTCAGGCGGACGGCCGCCCGCCCTCCAAGGCTCTGGCCATACAGGATCACCGCTGCGTCGGCGGCCTCGTCCAGCTCAAGCTTTCCGTTGCGGTTGAAATCAAAGGCGCGCCGGACAAGCTCTTCGGCGAGTTCCAGGCTGTGGTTCTCCACGGTTTCCACATGAACGCCCGGCAGGCGGCGGCGCTTGATGGCGATCGCCGTGCGGCGGACGGCGCGAACGGGGTTGTCCCACCGCTCCCAGCCGCCAACGATGCCGATGACGAGGCGGTCTCCACGGGCCACCGGCAGCGGCGTCGTGAAGTCGGAAAACTCCTGCTTGCGGCTGTCCGCCGCGACCGGCGCCGCACAGCAGGCAGCGGCCACCAGAGCCCAAAGCAGAGCGCGCATCGGCCTTGACTCCCTTGTATCAGAAAACCGCGCCGACGGCGGGGATCATCGACAATACAACTATGGGCCTCGATCTGACCCGCGTCACGCCGGCCGAGGCCGGCTTCTCGATGCCCGCCGAATGGGCGCCTCATGCGGCCACCTGGCTGTCCTGGCCCCAGAACGAAGAGGATTTTCCGGGCAAGCTGGAGGCCGTCCGCTGGGCCCTGGCCGACTGGGTGGCGAAACTCACCCGCGGCGAGCGCGTGCGAATGGTCACAGCCGGCGCACGCGCCGAGCAACAGGCCCGCTCCTGGCTGGCCCGCGCCGGCGCCAGTCTCCGGCGCGTGGATTTCCTGCGGCATCCACTGGACCGCGGCTGGATGCGCGACTGCGGGCCGATCTTCGTCACGCGCAGCGGACCGGCGCCGCGCCGCGCGATCGTTCACATGCACTTCAACGGCTGGGCCAGGTATGACAACTGGCGCCGCGACCACAGGATCCCGGAGGCCGCCGCCGCGCGGCTGCGCGTGCCGCTGTTTCGTGCCCGCTGGAACGGACGGCCCTTCGTGTGCGAGGGCGGAGGAATCGAAGTGAACGGCCTCGGCACGCTGCTTTCCACTGAGGAGTGCTATCTGGATCCCAAAACCCAGGTGCGCAATCCCGGCTTCACGCGCGCCGATACCGAGGCGGCCTGGCGCGCCTTTCTCGGCGTGAGCAACGTGTTCTGGCTCGGCCGTGGCATCGCTGGCGATGACACCCATGGTCACATCGACGACCTCTGCCGTTTCGTGGGGCCCCGCACGCTGGTCCTGGTGCGCGAGGACAATCCCCGCGACGCCAATCACCGGCCCCTCCGGGAAAACTGGGAACGGATCGCCGACCTGAGGCTGGAAGACGGTTCAAAGCCCGACGTGATTCCGCTACCCATGCCCGCGCCGGTCTTCTTCGACGGACAGCGCCTGCCCGCCAGCTATGCGAACTTCTATATCGCCAACCACGCCGTCTTTGTGCCGACCTTCAATGATCCCAATGACCGCGTGGCTCTGGGCATCCTCGGCGAGCTCTTTCGCGACCGTCCGGTGGTCGGCATCCACGCCCTGGATCTGGTGTGGGGGCTCGGCACGCTGCACTGCCTCTCGCAGCAGGAACCGGCCTGAGGCCGCGCGCAAGGTCTGCACCTCCCCTCCCCGCCCCGCTCCTGCCGCCATCTGCCGGCCCCCGCTCCGTCGAAAATCGGGTCCTTCAGACCTCAGAGGCGCGAATGAAGGGTACCTGGGCAATGCGGGGACGAGCGGCCGCAGGCGCGTCCGGGCCCGCGGCAATCTCCACCCCTGTTGACGTCTTGGAGCGTGAGGGTCATCGGGCGCCTTCCGCCCGCCGGGCGGGCCAGCTCCAGCCAAGCCTCGGAAGGGCGGGCTCCCGTCGCGGCTGTGTCGGGTGCGCTCAAGTCGCCGGCAGCGAAGGGGCGGCGGCCAAGGCCTGCTGGCGGCTCAGACGAGTTCCGAGCCGCGGAAAAACCAGGCCAGTTCGAAGGCGGCGGTTTCCGGACCGTCCGAGCCGTGGCTGGCGTTGCGGCCAATGTCAGTCCCGTAGAGCGCGCGGACAGTGCCCGGGGCGGCCTTCTTCGGATCGGTGGCGCCCATGACCTCGCGCCACTTGGCAATGGCGTCTTCGCGTTCGAGGGCCATGAGGATGACGGGGCCTTCGGTCATGAAGGCGACCAGCTCCTCAAAGAAGGGCTTGCCGCGGTGGACGGCGTAGAAGCCCTCGGCCTGGGGGCGGCTGAGCGTCTGCATGCGCATGGCGAGAATGCGGAAGCCGGCCTGCTCGATCATGGAGATGATGCGGCCGGCGTTGCCGGCGGCGACGGCGTCCGGCTTGATGATGGCGAGTGTGCGTTCGATGGCCATGAGAATTCTGCTCCCTTTATGAAGAAAAAGACCGTGTGATTAGTGCCGTAATGGACTGAAATTCGGGTTGATTTCCGCCGAGCCGTGGCATGAATTGGACAAAAATCGGCAGGCCGGGGGCATCAGAGTTTCAGTGCTTCTTTGGCGCGCTGGCCGATTTCGGCGGGCGTCCGGCAGACGATGATGCCGGCGGCCTCCATGGCGGCCATTTTGTCGCTGGCCTTGCCGGAGCCGCCGCTGATGATGGCGCCGGCGTGGCCCATGCGGCGGCCCGGAGGCGCGGTCTGGCCGGCGACGAAGCCGACGACGGGCTTGCGGACGTGTTGCTTTACGTAAGCCGCGGCTTCCTCTTCGGCGGTTCCGCCGATTTCGCCGATCATGACGATGGCCTCGGTCTGAGGGTCCTCATTAAAGAGCCGCAGGGCGTCGACGTGGGTGGTGCCGATGATGGGGTCGCCCCCGATGCCGATGCAGGTGCTCTGTCCGATGCCGAGGGCGGTCAGCTGGCCAACGGCCTCATAGGTGAGGGTGCCCGAGCGGGAGACAACGCCAACGGGGCCGGGCCGGTGGATGTGGCCGGGCATGATGCCGATCTTGCACTCGCCGGGGGTGATGATGCCGGGGCAGTTGGGGCCGATGAGGCGCGTGTCGGGATGGTGCTGGAGGAAATGCCACGCGCGGACCATATCCAGCGCCGGAATGCCTTCGGTGATGCAGACGACGAGGCGGATGCCGGCGTCGGCGGCCTCCATGATGGCGTCGGCGGCGAAGGCGGGCGGGACGAAAATGACGCTTGTGTCGGCGCCGGTGGCGCGGACGGCCTCGGCGACGGTGTCAAAGACGGGGCGGTCGAGGTGGGTTGTGCCGCCCTTGCCGGGGGTGACGCCGCCGACGATGTTGGTTCCGTAGGCGATGCACTGCTGGGCGTGGAAGGTGGCTTCCCTGCCGGTGAAGCCCTGGACGAGCACGCGCGTATTCCTGTTGACCAGAATGCTCATGGTTGGCTTTTCCTCTTATGACTGGCTGGCGAGGGCGACGACCTTCTCGGCGGCGTCCTTCATGCCTTCGGCAACGACGAAGTTGAGGCCGGATTCGCCGAGGATGCGGCGGCCCTCTTCGACGTTGGTGCCCTCCATGCGGATGACGAGGGGGAGGCGGAAATCGAGCTGGCGGGCGGCGGCGACGACGCCGGCGGCGAGGGTGTCGCAACGGAGGATGCCGCCGAAAATGTTGATAAGGACAGCGCGGACGTTAGCATCCGACATGAGAATGCGGAAGGCGTTGGTGATCTGCTCCTGATTGGCGCCCCCGCCGACGTCGAGGAAGTTGGCTGGGCTGCCGCCGGCGTATTTGATGATGTCCATGGTGGCCATGGCGAGGCCGGCGCCGTTGACCATGCAGCCGACGTTGCCGTCGAGCTTGATGTAGTTGAGACCATATTTGGAGGCTTCGACTTCGAGCGGGTCCTCCTCATGGATGTCGCGGAGTGCGGCAATGTCGGGGTGGCGGTAGAGGGCGTTGTCGTCGAAGTTGAACTTGGCGTCGAGGGCGACGACTCGCTGGTCTTCGGTGACGACGAGGGGGTTGATCTCAGCGAGCGAGGCATCGGTGTCGACCCAGGCGCGGGCGAGGGCCTGGAAGAGCTTCGCGGCGCCGGAGGCAGCGGCGCCCTGGAGGCCGATGCCGTAGGCGAGGCGGCGCGCCTGGAAGGCGAGCAGTCCGTCGCCAGGATCAAAAGACTGTTTGAGGATGAGTTCGGGTGAGCGGGCGGCGACCTCTTCGATTTCCATGCCGCCGGCGGCGGAGGCCATCAGCACGGGCCGGCCCTGGGTGCGGTCGAGGACGATGCCGGCGTAGAGTTCCTGGGCGATCGGCAGGGTTTCTTCGACGAGGACGCGACGGACGAGGCGGCCTTCGGGGCCGGTCTGGTGGGTGACTAGGGTCATGCCAAGGATCTGGGAGGCGACCTGTGCGGCCTCGTCCGGCGTGGCGGCAAGTTTGACGCCGCCACCTTTGCCACGGCCGCCGGCGTGGATCTGGGCCTTGACAACGACGCGGGCGCCGATTTCGGCGGCGATGGCGCGGGCCTCTTCGGGCGTTTCGGCGACGCGGCCGCGCGGGATGGGCACGCCATAGCGGGCGAGGATCTGCTTGGCCTGGTATTCGTGAATTTTCATGGGATTCGGCTTGTGGTAGGCTCTGAAAAAAGCCCCGCATTTCAATATAACATGACGTTGCTGCACTACCTGCACAAGGTGCTTGACCGCGAGTCTCTGTCGAGCACAGAGGCGATGGCCGCGATGGCGGAAATTCTGGAAGGACGGGCGACGACGGCGCAGATTGCCGCCTTTCTGGCCGCGCTCAGAGTGAAAGGAGAGACGTCGGACGAGCTGCTGGGAATGGCCCAGGCGATGCGCGACCATTCGGTGCGGGTGGAGCATGGGATCACGGACCGGCCGGTGCTGGACACCTGCGGCACCGGGGGCGACCACCGCGGGACTTTCAATATCAGCACGGCGGCGGCGTTTGTGGCGGCGGCGTGCGGGGTGGCGGTGGCCAAGCACGGCAACCGGTCGCTGTCATCGCGGTGCGGGAGCGCGGACGTGCTGGAGGCGCTGGGGGCGAGGATCCTGACGGATGCGGCCGACATTGCGCGTTCGATCCGCGAGACGGGCATCGGGTTCCTGTTTGCGCCGGCGCTGCATCCAGCGATGCGGCACGCACAACCGGCGCGGGCCGAACTGAAGACGCGCACGGTGATGAACCTGCTGGGGCCGCTGACCAACCCGGCGCGGGCGACGGCGCAACTGGTGGGGGCGCCCTCGCTCCGGGCGGCGGAGCTCATGGCGGTGACGCTGGCCGGGCTTGGGCTGGAGCGGGGCTGCGTGGCGCACGGCGAGGACGGGCTGGACGAAGTGTCGACAACGGCGCCGACGCACATCCTGAGCATCGTGCACGGGGCCATCGAGCACCGCGTGGTGAGGCCCGAGGATTTTGGCGTCCAACGGGCGAGGCTCGAAGACCTGCTGGGCGGCAGCGCTGAAGACAATGCGGGGATTTTGCGGGCGGTGCTGGAAGGGCGGCGGGGGCCGCAGCGGGACATCGTGCTGGTGAACACGGCGGTGGCGCTGCACGCCGCGGGAGTGGCGGCGGACTGGGCCGAGGGGATGGCGCAGGCGGCCGAGGCGATTGACAGCGGCGCGGCCGCGGAGCGGCTGCGGCGGTTCGTCGAATTCACCCGCGAGGCGGCGGGCTGAGGCGTGCTTACAGCGTGCTGCTGTGCCGCTTGAGGATCTGCGGCAGGTTCATGGAGAACGCGGAGCGGGCGAGCACCATGCTGGCGCCGGCGGCCTGGGCGCGCGTCTTCAGGTCGGCCTCGAGGTGCGAGACGAAGGCGATGATGCTGACGCGTTTCAGGCTCTCTTCGGCGCGCAGTTTCGCGATGAGCTCCACCGGTTTGACGCTGCGGGCGTTGAGGTCGACGATGATGAGCGCGGGCGTTTCCTGACGCGCGCGGTCGAGGATCTCCTGCGCTGATTTCAGGAATTCGACCTCGAATCCGGACCGTTTGGCGGCGTCGTTGATTTTCACCACAAAGAAGAGATCATCAACGGCCGCCAGGATTTTCCTTGGCTTCTGGGGCATGGACCGTTCAGTTGTGAGTTTCTTCCAGAAAGGAAAGCCGCGAAGGGAAAGCAGCTTTCAGGTAGGACACTTTCATTATACCTCAGAGACAGGGCGGGGCGAGGCGGGGGATGGCGTTCCTGCCAGACGACCGGGACGCAGTGCCGCCATTGGTGGCGGGCTGCGTGGGCTGGAGGGCCAGCGCGCCAGCGCGCCGCGATAGTCTGACGGAGAGGAGAGATGAGGCGAAGTATTGCCATTGTGCTGGCCGTGATGACGGCCTGCGCGGGCGGTGCGCGCGGCGAGGCCGGCCGGCCGATCCGCGTGCATCAGCAGAACCCGCACTATCTGGAATGGAACGGGCGGCTGTTTCTGGTGGTGACCTCCGGCGAACACTACGGGGCGGTGCTGAACGCGGATTTCGACTGGCGGAAGTACCTGGCCACGCTCCACGCCGAGGGCATGAACCTGACCCGGATTTTTACAGGCACATATCGCGAGACGCCAGGCGATTTCGGAATTGAACGGAACACGCTGGCGCCGGCGCGTTTCCTGGCGCCGTGGCCGGTTCGGGACGGCAAATTCGACCTGCGGGCATGGAACGAGGCGTACTTTGAACGCTTGAAGGCTTTTGTGGGCGAGGCGGAGCGGCTCGGGATCGCAGTGGAGGTGACTCTGTTCTGCTCGACGTACGCGGAACGGCAGTGGTCGCTCAGTCCCTTCCATCCGGCCAACAATGGCGGCCTGTTTGCGCTGGCGGACTGGAAGCGGCTCCACACGCTGGACAACGGCGGGGCGCTGCCGTTTCAGGAGCAATTCACGAGGAAAATCGTGCGCGAACTGAATGCGTTTTCCAACGTGATTTTCGAAATTCAGAACGAGCCCTGGGCGGACCGGACGGTGACGGGAGAACCGGTGAATCCGTACATGCCGCTGCGCTGGCCGAACACCGCCGATTGCGCCGACGCGGCGTCGCTGGCCTGGCAGGAGCGGGTGGCCGAGTGCATCCGCTCCGAGGAGACCGGGCTGGAGAAGCGGCATCTGATTGCGTGGAACGCGTGCAATTTTCGTGCGCCGTTACGGTCGATTCTGAAAGGCGCGGACATAGTGAATTTCCATTATGCGTATCCGGAAGCGGTCTGGTGGAATTATGGGTGGAATGTTCCGGTCTCGTATGACGAAACGGGTTTCCTTGGAACGGGCGATGAGGCCTACCGGAGGCAGGCGTGGCGGTTCCTGCTGGCCGGGGGCGGCCTGTTCAATCATCTGGATTATTCGTTCAGCGTGGGCAAGGAAGACGGCACGGATTTCCAGCCGAAAAGCCCCGGGGGCGGCAGTCCGGCGCTGCGGCGGCAACTGCGTTTTCTTCGCCAATTTCTGGAGTCCCTGCCGCTGCCCTCGATGAGGCCGGACCGGGAGACGGTGCGGCATGCGCCGGGAGCCGAGGCGGTCGCGCTTTCGGCGCCGGGCCGCGTGTGGGCGATCTATCTGACCGGCAACGGCGGATCGCATCTTGTCCTGGACGTGCCGCCGGGCCGGTATCGGGCGGAATGGTTCCGGCCGGCCGATGCGTCGCGGATGGGAGAGGAAACGCTGAGCCACGGCCGGGGGCAGCTGCGGCTGGCCGTGCCGGAGTTCGCCGGGGACGCTGCGCTCAGGCTGACACGCACGCGATAATTGCAGCCTTCTTCAGAAAATCCGGATCGATCCGGATCCCAAGGCCGGGCCCTTCCGGCACCGTAATTTTTCCTGAGCGGATGCGGAAGTGGGGCGTGTGCCAGCTTTCGTCGGAGTATTTTCCGCGGAAGGGAAATTCCATGTAGGGGCCGATATTGGGGATTGCCGAGGCGAACTGGAGCATGTTGCAGGCGGCCGCGCCGGTTTGCGTGTTGTGCGGGGTAATGGGGATCCCTGCGGCCGCGGCCATGCGCGCGACACGGGCGGTGCGGATGAAGCCGCCATTGTAATTGAGGTCAGGCTGGACGATATCGAGGACCCGGGTGCGGATCATCCAGTCGAATCTCCAGAGGCTCGAATCACATTCGCCAAAAGCAACGGGGATATCGAGCGCGTCGGCGACGCGTTTTGTCTCGGAAATCTCTTCCCAGGGGCATGGTTCTTCGAGAAATCCGACCCCGATTTCCTTGAGAAACGGACCCATGGAGATGGCCTTGGCCGCATTCCAGCCGCCGTTAACGTCGACATAAATGATGGTATCGGCGGGAAGGCGCTTGCGTGCGAGGCGAAGCATCGTTTCCGTCCGGCCGGGGTAGTGGTCGGCATTGCGCGCCATGCGGCCGCCGATCTTGAATTTCACTGCCTGCGCGCCGCTGGCGGCGAGAGCCTGCGCGTAGGTCTCCACCTCTTCTTCCGCGGAGGTTTCGCGCACCGAGCCCGAGAGATAGACGGGAATTTCTTTCCGCCGCACGCCGCCGAGCAGCTCGCCGAGCGGCTTGTTCACGGTTCTGCCGAAGAGGTCGAACATCGCCTGTTCCACGTATGCCGCGGGCGCCCAAAGGGCCTGCCCGGCGAGTTTATAGTGGCGGACGTAGAACTCGTCGACCAGGCGCTCGAGGGCGCGGGCGTCCTTGCCGGCGAAGAACGGCATCGCCAGCCGTGTCAGCATCGGCAGGTAGTCCTCGATCTGCTTGACCAGGGCAACACCCTCGAGGCCCTCGCGCGAAACTGCGCGGAGGAAGAAGTGCCGGCCGGCCTGGAGCAGTTCGAATTTATCCGCGACGATCGGGCTCTTCGAGAAGCGCTCCAGGTGAAAGAGCGGCTCTTCCCACGGTGGCGCCGCCCCGGGCTCGGTGGATGTTGAGTAACGGTCGTAAAAGAGAGGCGGCAGGCCGGCTGCCGCGGCCGGGAGCTGGAGAAACGTGCGTCGTTGCATGAATCCGGATCTCCGATCCGCTTCTTCGAAAATATCGCCATTCGTGGGCGTGGGGGAGCGGCCCAAAGCCGTGAGAACGAGCAGGGCTGAAAATTGGCGTCCGCAGCGGGGCTTTTGAAGAGTGCACATGCCCAACGTCGGCCGCCGTAACCCGGCACGGCCGCGGCCGATTTTCGAGGCAGCCCCCATAAACCTGCCGATGGCCTCGGGGCCATGGAGGCTCATTTGCCGCTGAGAACGCCCGCCAGCAGGAAGACGAGGGGTGCATTCCAGTTGATGGCCACTTCGTTGGTTGCGTAGGAGTCCTGTTCGTCGAGAAACATTTTCGCGGGAGGCGTTCCTTCGGCGAGCTTCTTCATCGCAGGATCCTGGCGCCGGGCGTTGGGCCCGCCGGCAAGGAGGCCGGGCCAGGGCTCGGGGTTGGAGTCTGCGCCCGAAGGCCGGTGGTGCGGGTGGCGGACCGGATTCGCACCGACGCGCGTCACATAGCAGACCGAAATCGGATTGCGCCCCAGCAGGTAGTGGAGGTTGTCCGCGGCCGCTTCCAGGTACTGCGGCCTGGGCTCCAGCCGGTGGGCGACCAGAAGCTGAAGGCCATAATTCGCGGCCACTGAGTTTGAGCCCCAGACATAATCCTTACGAAGCAGGCTGACGCGGTAGCCGTTTTTCGCGGTGCGCGCGGCAAGCTCGTCGGCCGCGGCCAGGATGAGGCGGCGGATCTCGCCGGACTTTTCGCCTCCGGACAGCGCCCATCCCCACAGCGCGAGCGGGGCGACCTGCGGCCAGGCAGGAGGGCGGTCGTGGGCGATCATCGGACGGAATTTTTCCCAGTTGGCGAGGAAATAATTGCTGTATTTTTCGTTTCGCGTTGTCCGCCAGAGTTCCGATGCGGCCCAGAGCATCTCGTCGGAGCAGTCCCGGTCGCCATAGGCTCCGGTGGAAACGCCCCTGGGGTTCGTGAACGGGACGGACGGGTTCTTTTCGGCCCATGCCCAGGCGGCTTCGGATGCGGCGCGCGCCCGGCGCGCGAAGTCCGCGTCAAAATCCGGCCAGACGCGGGCGGTGATGGCCATCACCGCGGCAAAGTCCGCGGTAGCGCAGGTGCTCTTGAACGGCGGAGCTCCTGTGCCGATGATGTAGCTCGTCATGGTGTCCTGATCCGGCATGATAAAGGAAGCGAATTTCTCGCTGGTCTGCTTGTGCCAGACGCCGCCATCGGCGTCCTGCATGGCGAGCATCCACTCGAGATTCCAGCGAATTTCGTCGAGAATATCTGGAGTTGTATCACCGGATTCTGGAATATTGAGCCGGAGTTTTTCCGCCACTGGGCGGAACAATTCGAACGTCCAGAGCAGGGTTCCGGTCGTGATGCCGGAGTTCACCACATAGCGGCCGTAGTCGCCCGCATCGTGCCAGCCCCTGGCCGAGGGCGCGGGGCCGGACCTCCCGCTGGAGTCGTGCCAGGCGCCGGTGCGGTGACAGGCGCCGTAGCGGTAGCCGGGAAATTCGGGGCCGAGGTCCACGGCCGTCCCGCACCGTTGCCCGTAATAGGACCGCATCGCCAGATAGAGGACGCGGTCGTAGACGTGCGGTCCGATTTCGAATTCCCAGCTCCGGCCAATGTTCGGAACTTCGATGTAGTATCGTCCGGCGGTCCGCAGCGGACTGAAGTCGGCCGACTGGACGCGGTCACCGGCGTCCGGGTCGTCCACCGGAGCGCTGAGGCGGCCGCGGAATACGATTTTCCCGTCATTGGCCCGGCGCACGGTGAATTCTTCTGCCGGTGGGTCCCCCGCCACGAAGGCGAGCTTGGCGGCGGCGGGGAGGTAGCCCACCTGATCGAGACGGATGGCGGCGGTGGGCGCCTGTGCGGCCGCGCTGGTCACAAGAAAGACGGTGAGAAAGAGGATCCGCATGTCGGAATCATCATACGCCGCGCGCGTGCGGCGCGGCGGGGTCGCCGATAATGGTAGTCAGGACATGCCTTTTGCCGGAATTCCCGAGGCGATCGAGGCGTTCCGCCGCGGCCAGATGCTGGTAGTGGTGGACGACGAAGACCGCGAGAACGAGGGCGACCTGACGCTGGCGGCGGAGTTCGCCACGCCCGAGGCGATCAACTTCATGGCCAAGTATGGCCGGGGCCTGATCTGTCTGGCGCTGGCGCCGGAGATCTGCGACCGGCTGAACCTGCCGCTGATGTCGCCACGAAACACATCGCAGTTCGGCACGGCCTTCTGCGAGGCCATCGACGCGGCGACGGGCGTCACGACGGGCATCAGTGCCGCCGACCGTGCGCGGACGATTCGGGTGGCAATCGACCCGGATTCGAGGCCGGCGGACCTGGCCCGGCCGGGGCATGTATTTCCGCTGCGGGCGAGGGAAGGCGGCGTGCTGGTGCGTTCGGGACAAACCGAGGCGGCCGTGGATCTGGCGCGGCTGGCCGGGCTGCGGCCCGGCGGCGTGATCTGTGAAATCATGAACGACGACGGCACGATGGCGCGCCTGCCGGAGCTGGAGCGTTTCTGCGCCGAGCACGGGCTGCTGATGATCTCCGTCGCCGACCTGATCCGCTACCGGCTCGAGCACGAGCGCATTGTGAGGCGTGCGGCCGAGGGGCTGCTGCGGACGGACATCGGCGAGTTCCGCACCATTTCTTACGCTTCTTCCATTGATCCGGAGACGCACCTGGCTCTGGTGCATGGCGAGCCGTGGAAGCGGCAGGTGGCGCTGGTCCGCATGCACAGCCGGTGCACCTACGGGGACGTGTTCCACTCGGTGGAGTGCGACTGTCACCGCATTCTGCGCTCCGCGCTCGAAAAGATTGTGGCCGAGGGCGCAGGAGTGTTGGTCTATCTGCATCAGACCGGGCCGGGGATCCGCCAGATTGCACCGGCCCCGGAGGGCGGCCTGCCGCGGCTGGTTTCCCACACGCGCGCTTACATGCACTATGCATCGCCCGAGGGCCAGCGCTTGCTTCAGCACGAGACAGGCATTGGCGCCCAGATCCTGGCCGATCTGGGTCTCAGGAAGATCCGCCTGCTAACCAACCACCCGAGGAAGGTGGTGGCGCTGGAAGGGTTCAACATCGAGATCGTGGACCAGATCCCGGTGTGAAACAGCCGGCTGGGCATCTGGCCGACATCCGGGTGGAGAGGGGGTGTCGGCTTTAGGGGAATGTAGGGACCGGCTCAGGCCGTATGATAAGATGAGGTTGACCACGCACGTCGCGGAGAGGTGGCTGAGTGGTCGAAAGCAGCGGTTTGCTAAACCGTCGTAGGGGCTTTAAACCTCTACCGAGGGTTCGAATCCCTCCCTCTCCGCCACGCCCCCAATACATTGTTCTTCTGAAATGACTATCATGGCGAGCGCGCCCCCGGT
>JBMFOK010000002.1:0-432437 GCA_049969655.1 Bryobacteraceae bacterium | reverse complement strand
GGGGACGGCGGGGCGGGGAATGGTGGGTGGGGGGCGCCGTCCCCCTCGGGGCGAAATCTCTGGTGCGGTCGAGAGGACTTGAACCTCCACGGGATTGCTCCCGCTAGCACCTCAAGCTAGTGCGTCTGCCAATTCCGCCACGACCGCACTTCCAGTCACCATTATACGACGTTCTCTACTTTTTGGCGGGAGTCTGTCCGCCGGGAGCCGGCGTCTGGCCCGGAATGGCGGGCGTCGTGGTGGACTGTTTCGCCGGCGCCTGCTTGGTGGCCGGGGCCTTGTCGAGCACGGAGCCAGCCGTGTGCCCCTCGCGCGTGTACAGGATCGCCAGCGTCAGGGACGTCAGCATGAAAATGGCGGCGCTGATGGTGGTGGCCTTGCTGAGGATGGTGGCCGAGCCGCGCGGGCCAAACGCCGTTTGGGAGCCCATGCCGCCGAAGGCGCCGGCCAGGTCGGCCGCCTTGCCGCTCTGAAGCAGCACGACGATGATCAGAAACAGACAGACGAGCACATGAAGGACGGTGACAAGAATGATCATCGGAACTCCCGGGTGACGGCGCGGCCCGTCCGGAGCGCGAGCGCGCCCAAAACTTCAGTATAGCGTGAAGCGGCTGCGAAAAACGGCCAGGCCCGCGGCCGTCGCGCCGCGGGCCTGACTTTGGGGCGCCTGGATCCGCCTCAGAAGGTGAAGCGGGCGCCGATCTGGGCGCGTCGTGCGTTGGTGCCGTCCGGGAAGCCCTGGCTGGCCGAGCCGTCTCCATACGGGAGCGGAGTGATGATAGCGCCGCGCGCCTGGAAGGCCTCAGTGAACACGCTTGTGTTGTAGACGTTGTTGAACACGTTGAACGCCTCAAACAGGAACATGGCGCTCATGCGTTCGTTCAGGCGGAAGTTCTTCGACAGGCGCGCATCGAGACGCGCAATGGAGTCGATGGGCAACGACGTGCGCGCCCAGAACGGCACGCGGTTGTCGCCGCCGAAGCCGTTCAGCGTGCTCGTGAAGGCCGCGCCGCTGAAGGGCAGGCTCACCACGCGGAGCGTCGGCGTCGCGTACCGGGCGCTGGCGATGGTGGCGATCATCGAAAGGTTCCAGCCGTTGACCAGCGCGTCGGCAGCGCGGCTGGCCGTCTTGATGCGCGGCGGGGCAACGACGCCGCTGATCACCAGCCGGTGGCGCTGATCGAGCTGGCTGGTGCCCTTCTGTTCGGCGTAGTTGCCGTTGGAGAGCGTTCGCAGCGTGTCGGTGGCGATGAACAGGTTGTTGTTGGCCGCGCCCTGGTTCAGGTCACGCGCGTGCGACCAGGTGTAGGCCACGTTGCCCTGGGCCCACTTGCCGGCGCGGCGGCGGAACTGCACCACCAGGCCGTCATACCAGAGCCGGCCGCCATTTTCGAGCTGGTTGATGCGCTGGTAGTTCCTGTCGATCCGGTTGGCCGCCAGATAGACGGGCGTCGAATAGGTGCCCACGTTCTGGCCGTTCGTGTCCTGGATGGTGTAGGTCACCGTCTGGGCCGTGGGGCCGATGTTGAGGTCGCGCGCGGTGAAGAACTTCACCCCGCGGCTGGCGATGTAGGACACGGTGATGCCCATCGTGCGCGTGATCTCGCGCTCGATGCCGAAGTCCCACATCTGCGTGTACGGCGTGGCCAGGTCCGGGGCGGCAAAGCCCAGGCTGGAGGTCCCGGCGGGCAGGTTCGAGCCGTCGCCCGTCAGATAGGCCGGGAACACCGGGCCGGCGGCCAGTTGCGCCGGGTTGTTGTTCTGAAGCGTCACCGCCCGCTGCTCGACGCCGTTGCCCTGAAGCAGATTGCCGAGCAGTGCGCCGGGCATGCGCGCGTAGAAGATGCCGTAACTGGCGCGCATCACCGTTTTGCCGCTGTTGTCGAGCGTGAAGGCGAAGCCGACGCGCGGGGCGAAGTTCTTCTTCGGCTCGCGGATGCGACCGGTCTGCGGGTAGTCCGGGTTGATGCGGTCCGGCTGGAAGAACTGGGCGTATTCATAGCGCACGCCGTAGTTCAGGGTCAGCCGGCGGGTCATCTTGAACTGGTCCTGGGCAAAGAAGTTCCAGTCGCGCACGAAGAAGTCGATCTTCGGCCGGCCGAAGGTCTGCGTGTAACGCTGCCAACGCTTGCCGCCGTCGAGGTTGGTGAGGTCCTGAGCAAAGGCGGTGAAGGTGGCATATGTGTAGGTGCCGCGGCCGTTGTTCAGCAGATCGACAACGTCCCGCGTGTGGGCGAAGTCGAAGCCGAACTTGGCCGTGTGCCGTCCCTTCAGCCATGTCAGGTTGTTGACGAACTGGAATCGGTCCTCGGTGGGCTGCACGCGCGGCAGGAAGGTGGCCACGCCAAGGTTGGACTGGCCCTGCACGATGAGCTGGCCGAGCAGTCCATTGGGCGGGGCGAGCTTCGGGTTCACCGCGTCGTAGAGCCGGTCCTTCATATAGCCGAAACGCGCTTCGTTGACGAGCGACGGAGCCAGCAGCCATGTGTGGGAGAGGCGCGCGAAACGCGTCTTGACGCTCGAGTCGCCGTTGTTGCCGACGCCCGCGCCGGTGTTCAGCGTCGCCTGCGTCTGGATGCCGTTCGGCGAGAACCAGTTCATGATGTTGCCGCTGAGGGCGAGCGCATGGCGGTCGTTCGGGCGCCAGTCGATCTTGCCGAATACCGCGTTCTGGTCGGCGTTGCGCTCCACCTGGCCGAAGAAACGTTTGAAGTAGTCAATCGCGTTCTGACACTGCTGCGGCGTGGCGGGCGCGCCGCAGGTGCCGATGAACTCGCCGGTGGCGGTGAAAAGCTGTGGGTTGGTGACCGAGCTCGCCAGCGGGAAGTAGCGGCGGGTGATTTCGCCGTTGAAGAAGTAGAACAGTTTGTCGCGCCGGATGGGCCCGCCGATGGAGCCGCCCGCCTGGTTGCGCCGCTCGGGCGGGTTGAAGGTGGCGTAACGGTCGCGCGCGTTGAAGTCCTGGTTGCGGAAAAACCAGAAGCCGGTGCCGTGGATATCGTTGGTCCCGCTCTTGGTGACGGTGTTGATCACGCCGCCGACGGCGCGGCCGAACTCGGCCGCAAAGCCCGAGCTCTGCACCTGGAATTCCTGCACCGCGTCCTGGCTCATGTTGGAGCTGATGCGCGTGCGGCCGGCATTTTCGTTGTAATACCCCTGCGTCGTGTCGTTGCCGTCGGTGAGGAAGGCGTTGCCGCCCGGCACGCCGCGGAAGGTGACCAGGCCGAAGGTGCCGTCTTCGGTGACGCCCGGCGTCAGCAGCACGAAGCTGTCCACGCGGCGGCCGTTGATCGGCAGGTTCATGATGTCGCGGCTTTCGACCACCTGTGAAACGCCGGTCTTGAGCTGATCGACCACGGGCGTCGACTCAGTGACCGTGATCTCCTGCACCTGTGCCTGAACGTTCAGCGTGATGTCCAGCGTAACGTTCTGTCCGACCAGGACCTGGATCTCCTTCGCCTCCCACGGGGCGAAACCGGATTTGTTGACAGTGACCTGATAGCCCGTCGCTGGCGGCAGCGAAGGCGCCGCGAACAGGCCCGCTTCATTCGTTTCGAGGTTGCGCCGGATGCCGAGCGACGGGTTGCTCACCACCACCGCCGCGCCAGGAACCACGGCGCCAGTTGCATCGCGAACCGTTCCGTTGATCGCGCCCAGGCCGGCCAGCGATTGCGCATGCGCCGCGGCCGCCAGCAGGCAGACTACTCCACAGATCAGGTAGATTGTTTTCTTCAGCAAGCGGAGACTCCTCAAGTGGGGTAAATACAATTATAAGACACGTCATCCGTACAGACTGGTGACTGCTCGGAAGCGGATTCATGACAGACACGCGAACCGCCGTCATCACCGGGTCCACCCGCGGCCTGGGCCGCGAAATGGCCCTCCGGCTGTCACGCGCGGGCTGGCGCGTGGTGATCCACGGCACGGACGCGGCCCGCGCCGCCCAGGTGCAGGCCGAATGCGGCGGCGGCGCGCTCACGTTCCTGGGCGATATCGCCCGCCAGGACACCAACGAGGCGCTGGCGCGCTTCGCCGTCGAAAAGACCGGCCGCCTGGACGCCTGGATCAGCAACGCTGGCCTGGTGAAGATGGAACCGTTTCTGGAATTTTCGCCGGCGACATGGCAGCGCCTGGTGGACATCCACCTGAGCGGCGCGTTCTATGGCGGGCAGGCGGCGGCGCGTGAGATGGTGAAGCGCGGCTGGGGGCGCATCATCCATATATCGACCATCGCCGCTGCGTTCGGGCAGTTCGGTTTCGCCGCGTACGCGCCGGTCAAGGCCGGCGTAGAAGCGCTGGCGCGGGTCATGGCCGTGGAGCTGGCGGCTCACGGCATCACCGTGAACACGGTGGCCCCGGGACCGGTGTGGAACGAAATGCTCGAAGGGCTTTACGGCGCGGAGCGGTTGCGCGAGCGGGAACGCACGATTCCCCTCCAACGCATGGCGCGCGCCAGTGAGGTGGCGGCGGCCGTGGAGTGGCTGTTGAGTGACGACGCCGCCTACATCACCGGACAGGTCATCCGCGTCGACGGCGGCGCCAGCGCGGCCGGGCCCTTTACCCTCGAGGTCTACCGCCGCAGCCAGTCCCGCTGATTGCAACCCGCCCACGGTTGCGCCTGCGGTCCTCGCGCCATAAAATAAACGAAAACCTGTCAGGAGGCTGCCAAGGGATGCAAGCCAGCCATCCGGGACCGCCCACGCCGGCGGAAAAGCCGCAACGGTTGGAACGCGGCCAGCGCATTGTCAACGACTTCAGCATTCAGGTGGCGACCGTCAACGGCAGCGGCAGCCAGACGGCGAACCTGGTTCTGATGCGGTCCATCTTCCAGATGGGCGTGCCCGTCTCGGGCAAGAATCTGTTTCCATCGAACATCCAGGGGCTGCCCACCTGGTTCACCATCCGCGCCAGCCGCGACGGGTACATCGCGCGCAGGAAGGAGATCGATTTCCTCGTCGCCATGAATCCCGAATCGGCGCGCGAGGACGTGCTGAGTCTTCCCCCCGGCGCGGCCGTTCTCTACGACGAGCCGCTGAAGCTGGCCGAGCTGCGCGGCGACCTGCACTTTTACTCGGCGCCGTTCGACCGTCTGGTGGCGCCCGTATGCCCGGAGGCCAAGCTCCGCAAGCTCGTGAGGAACATGATTTACGTCGGCATCCTCGCCGAGCTGCTGGGCATTGACCCGGAGCAGATCCGCAAGGCCCTGTATAAACAGTTCGGCGAGCGCAAGAAGAAGGCGGCCGACCTGAACTGGGGCGCCGTGCAGGCCGGACTCGACTACGCCCGCTCCAGCCTCGTCAAGACGGACCCGTTTTTCGTCGAGCCGATGGACCGCACCGCCGGCAAGCTGGTTATCGAGGGCAACACTGCCGCCGCGCTGGGTTGCATGTTTGCCGGCGTGACCGTGTGCACCTGGTATCCGATTACGCCCTCGTCCAGCCTGGCCGAAGCGCTCATCAGCTTCATGGAGCGTTTCCGGCGCGATCCGGAAACCGGCAAGGCGACCTACGCCATCGTGCAGGCCGAAGACGAGCTGGCCAGCATCGGCATGGCCGTGGGCGCCGGCTGGGCGGGCGCGCGCGCGATGACCTGCACCTCGGGTCCGGGCATTTCGCTGATGTCCGAGTTTGTCGGGCTCGCCTACTTCGCCGAAATCCCCGTGGTAATCATCGACGTGCAGCGCGTGGGCCCTTCCACCGGCCTGCCGACGCGCACCATGCAGGGCGACACGCTGAAGAACGCCGTGCTCAGTCACGGCGATACACGCCACCCGATCCTCTTCCCCTCCTCGCCGGAAGAGTGCTTCACGATGGCGATCGACGCCTTCGACCTCGCCGAGCAGTTCCAGACGCCCGTGTTCATCAACATGGATCTCGACCTGGGCATGAACTACTGGATGTCGGATCCGCTCCCGTACCCGGAAAAGCCCCTCCAGCGCGGCAAGGTGCTCACCGCGGAAGACCTGGACCGGCTGGGCGGCTTCGCGCGTTACAAAGACGTGGATGGCGATGGCGTCGGCTGGCGCACGCTGCCGGGCACGCCCCACCCGAAGGCGGCGTATTTTACGCGCGGCACCGGGCACACCGAGACTGCGACCTACAGCGAGAAGCCGGAAGACTGGATCCGCAACATGGACCGCATTGCCCGCAAGTTCGAAACACTCCGTCAGCACCTGCCGCCGCCAGTGCAGCATCTGAAGCCGGGCGCGCGGATCGGCCTGGTGAGCGTGGGCACGTCGCGCTATGCGATGGAGGAAAGCTGCGATCAGCTGAGCCGTGAGGCGGGCATCGAAGCGGGCTGGATGCGGCTGAAGGCCTATCCGTTCCCGCCCGAGCTGGAAGCTTTCATCGAGCAGCACGAGCGCATCTACGTCATCGACCAGAACCGCGACGCGCAACTGCTGGGCCTGATGCGGCTGGACCTGCCGGCGCACTCCATCGCGAAGCTGCGCAGCGTGCGCTATTATGGCGGCCTGCCACTGGACGCCCGCACCGTGACCGAACAGATCCTCTCCCAGGAGGCGCAGGGATGAGTTCGACTCCCGCCACGCCGCCCAAAGTCAACCGCATCGGCCTGGACTTGCTGCCCTACCGCGGCAGCAAGACCACCCTGTGCGCCGGCTGCGGCCACAACGCCATCACCGAACGGCTCATCGAGGCCTACTGGGAGCTCGGCATCGAGCCCTGGAACGTGGCCAAGCTGAGCGGCATCGGCTGCTCGTCAAAAACGCCCGCGTATTTCCTGAACCAGGCGCACGGCTTCAATGGTGTTCACGGGCGCGCGCCGACCACGGCCACCGGCACGTTGCTGGCCAACCACCGGTTGCGCGCCGTCGTCGTCAGCGGCGACGGCGATACCGCCTCCATCGGCATCGGCCACTTCGTGCACATGCTGCGCCGCAATGTGCCGCTCGTCTACATCGTCGAAAACAACGGTGTCTACGGGCTCACCAAGGGGCAGTTCTCGGCGACTGCCGATCTGGGCGCGAAGCTCAAGAGCGGCGCCGTGAATCCGCTGCATCCCATCGACGTGTGCCTGCTGGGCATCGAGCTGGGCGCCACGTTCGTTGCCCGGTCGTTTTCCGGCGATAAGCGGCAGCTCTCGGCGATCCTCAAGGCCGCGATCTCACACAACGGCCTGGCGGTGATCGACGTCATCAGCCCCTGCGTCACCTTCAACGACCACGAGGGCTCCACCAAGTCCTACGCCTACATGAAGGACCACGACGAGCCCCTGCACGAGGTCGATTTCATCCCGTACTTTGCCGACATCGAGGTCGAGTACGAAGAGGGCGAATCGCGCCTGGTCGAGTTGCACGACGGCTCGAAGATTCTGCTGCACAAGCTGGAGCAGGACTACGACCCCTCCAACCGCATCCACGCGCTCGAGGTGCTGCACGAAGCCGCGCGCCGCGGCGAGGTGCTCACCGGGATCATCTATCTCGACACAACCCGGCCCACCTTCACCGAAATTCTCAACCTGTGCGACGAGCCGCTGGCGCTGCTGCCCGAAGAGCGCGTGCGGCCGTCGCGCGAAGTGCTCGAGCAGATCAACGAGGAGTTCCGCTGACCCATGAAACCCACCACCACCATCCGCGCCATTCTCGCAGCCAAGGGCGGAGACGTGTACGCCATCAGCCCGAAAGCGACCGTCTACGATGCCATCGCGATGATGGCGGACCGCGGCGTCGGCGCCCTCCTCGTCATGGAGGGCGAACAGCTTGTCGGCATCGTCAGCGAGCGCGACTACACCCGCAAGGTGATCCTCAAGGGCCGCTCGTCCCGAGAGGCGCTCGTTGAGGAGATCATGACCCGCAACGTGGTCACGGCGCCGCCGGAGATCACCGTCGTCGACGGCATGCGGCTGATGACCGATCACCGCATCCGCCATCTGCCCATCGTCAGCGGGGACCGCGTGGTCGGCGTGGTCTCCATCGGAGATCTCGTGAAGGCGATCATCTCCGAACAGGAAGAGACCATCACCCATCTCACCAACTACATCACCGGCCGGTATTGATCCGTCCCCCTGCGGCGCGCTGGCAGCGCGGGCAGAACCAGGTGCCCCGCTGCGCCACCACGATGCGGCGGATGGGCGTTCCACAGTCCGGGCATGGCTGCCCTTCCCTGCCATAAACCCGGTGCGCGGATTGAAACTCGCCACGACGGCCCGTGCCATCGACATAGTCAGAAACCGACGAGCCGCCGGCGGCGATTGCCTCGCTGATCACATCGAGGATTGCCCGGTGCAGTTCCCGGGCCTGCTTCACGCTGACCCGGCAGGCCGCCTGAAGCGGGTGCAGCCTGGCGCGATGCAGCGCCTCGTCCGTGTAGATGTTGCCGAGCCCTGCCAGAAAGCGCTGGTCGAGCAGCAGCGGCTTGAGCCGCGCCCGCCGCGACCGCAGCCGGCGTGCGAACTCTTCAGCCGTCATCTCGAATGGCTCCGGGCCCAGCCGGGCGACCGCGGCCGGGCAGGCCGACCCGGCTTCGATCCGTGCAAACTGGCGAATATCGTCGAGCGTCACCCGCCCGCCTCCCAGATGGAAAACGGCCCGCGTGTAGGGCCCCACGGGCCCGTTCCAGACCAGACGCCCGGTCATGCGCAGGTGAACGGCGCAGACGCCTCCCTCAAGCTCCATGACAATGAATTTTCCCCGGCGGCCGAGGCGCTGAACCCGGCCCGGCTCCATCCAGCCCAGCCATTGGCGCGATGGCGCGTCGGCCACACGCGCCGAACGCAACTCCACGCCAAGGAGCCAGCTCCCTTCCACGTGCGCCCGCAGGGAGCGGACGATGCACTCCACCTCCGGCAGTTCAGGCATCGACCCAGATCACGCCGCCTTCGCACCGCACCGGCCGCCGCGCGAGCTCCACGGCTGGATTGCGGTCCAGCGCCCCTGTCTCGCAGAGAAACTCCCAGGCGTGCCAGGGGCAGACGAGGCGGCCCTCCACAAAGTTGCCTCCGGAAAGCGGACCATTGGCATGGGGGCAACGGTCCTCGAAGGCGTGAACCCGGCCTTGCCAGCGGCAAAGCACCACACGGCCGGCGCCCGCCTCCACCGGGCGCATGGCGCCCTCCGGCAGATCCTCTTCCCGCAGAACCTGTTTCCAGCCCATATGGCCATCTTGCCATGGCGCGCCAGGAAATCCCGGCGCCGGCGAAAAAAGGCTTCCCTCCGGGAAATACCGGAGCTAGAATAAGGACGCTCGGACTCATACGTAGCAGGCATCGTCCATACCTTTCCATCCGGGAGGTCCACAATGTTCGAGTCTCTCGACGACCAGTTGAAGCATGACGAGATGGAAACCACCACGCCCCGCGAGCGGTGGCTGAAGTGGGTGCTGGTGGGTGTCGTCTCGATTCTGTTGTTCGGCGGCCTGTACATGGGCGTCCGGTTGCTCGAGTAGCCGGGCATTCGGCTGGCCCCCCGTGTCCTGGGCCGGAAGGAGGACTGGCAGCTTGCGCTTTCTTGAGGATAGGTATCGGCTACTCCTTTCCGTTCGGCGCGCACGCGCTGCGGGATGGAGTATCCGGGCCACAGGCGCAGAATGAAACCTGTCCGGCCCGCATCGATTGAGGGTTGGTGTCAAAGGAGCCGTAAAGCCGTGTCTGTTAGCGGCGAAGCGGATCTGGATTGCGCGCGCCCGCAACGGTGGCGTGTGCCCCGGAACAGGGGTCTGCGTGTGGATCCCTGGCGTCGCCTAAAAGACCTTTGACGTGATCGCGCCTTCGGCGGCCGAGCGCACCAGCTTGATGTATTTCGCCATCACGCCGATCGTGTACGGCGGCGGCGGAGCCTGCCACCGGGCTCGCCGTTCGGTCAGCACGGCCGGGTCGACCTCGAGCGAAATCGACTTCTGCGCGATGTCGATGGTAATCGGGTCGCCGTCCTCGACCAGCGCAATGGGCCCGCCATCGGCCGCCTCGGGCGCCACGTGGCCCACCATGTAGCCGCGGGTCGCGCCCGAAAAACGCCCGTCGGTGATCAGCGCCACGCTCTCGCCGAGCCCGGCCCCGACGATTGCGCTGGTCACGCCCAGCATCTCGCGCATGCCCGGCCCGCCCTTCGGGCCCTCATAGCGGATGACCACGACGTCCCCGGCCTGGATCCTGCCCTGCGTGACGGCGGCCATCGCGTCCTCCTCGCAATTGAAGACGCGCGCCGGGCCGCGGTGCAGCGTACGCTCGAGCCCGGTCACCTTGATCACGCAGCCCTCGGGTGCAAGCGAGCCCTTGAGGATGACCAGCCCGCCGGTGGCCTTCACCGGATTCGACAGCGGGCGCACCACGTCCTGGCCCGGCGTCTCCTTCGCCTCGGCCGCTTCTTCGGCGAGCGTCTTTCCCGTGACGGTGAGCGCGTCGCCGTGGACGTAGCCGCCTTCGACCAGCCGTCTGGCCAGCACGCCGATGCCGCCGGCGCGGTCCACGTCGGCGGCGACGTGAATGCCCGCGGGCCTCAGGCTCATCAGCAGCGGCGTGCGCTCGCTGATGGCGTTGAAGTCGGTGATGTCCAGCTCGACCCCTGCTTCGCGCGCCATCGCCAGCAGGTGCAGCACCGCATTGGTGGAGCCGCCGGAAGCGGCCACCGCCGCGATGGCGTTCTCAAAGGCCTTCCGGGTGCAGATGTCGCGCGGCAGGCGGTTCTGGCGCACCGCGTCGAGGATCACCTGGCCGCAGTAAGCCGCCACGTCGTGCTTGCGCGGATCCATCTGCGGCACCATCGCCGTGTTCATCGGCGACAGGCCGATCATCTCCATCACCGTGGCCATCGTGTTGGCGGTAAACTGGCCGCCACAGGCGCCGTAGCCGGGCGAGGCGCATTCCTCGATCTCGCGCAGCTCGTCCTCGGTGATCTTGCCCGAGGCGCACGCGCCCACCGCTTCAAACACCTCCTGGATGGTGATGTCCCTGCCCCTGTACTTGCCCGGCAGGATGGAGCCGCCATAAAGCACCAGCCCCGGAATGTTGAGCCGCAGCAGCGCCATCGCCGCGCCGGGGATCGTCTTGTCGCAGGCCACCAGGCAGACCAGCCCGTCGAACATGTGGCCGCGCGTGACCAGCTCGATCGAGTCCGCAATGATCTCGCGCGAGATCAGCGACGTCTTCATGCCCTGCGTGCCCATGGTGATGCCGTCGCTGATGGCGATCGTGTTGAACTCCATCGGCGTGCCGCCGGCCTCGCGGATGCCGCGCGCCACATCCACGGCGAGGTCGCGCAGCAGAAAGTTGCACGGCATGGTGCCGATCCAGGTGTTGGCGATGCCGATGATGGGCTTCTTCAGGTCCTCGTCGGTGAAGCCCATGCCTTTCAGTTGCGAACGCGCGGGGGCGCGGTCGCGGCCCTGGGTGATGGTGTAGGATCGCAGGCTCATGGTGAAACGACTATCTTAACAGCCGCACCGGCGGAGGAGCGCACAACCGGTCCCCAGGGTCCGCCTCTCAGGCGCCGTAGGCCGCTTCCACCTGCCGGCGGAGGAAGGCCAGGTCGCGCGCGATCGCATCCACCTCTTCGCCGCCAGGATATTCCAGATGCAGCGAGAGCGGTCCGGCGAAGCCCGCCTGCGCATAGGCGCGGAAGACCTCCGGCCAAGCCACCATGCCCTCGCCCAGCGGACGCCACGCCACCTGCCAGCGCCCGTTGCGCTTCTCCCATTCGAAGTCCTTGATCGCCGACATCTTCAGCCGCGGCAGCGCTACCTCCAGCGAGACGCGCCAGCCATGCAGCCCGCCTTCAATGACGGCGTGGCCGGGATCGAAATAGAAGCCGGCGTCCTTCGGATCCACGCCGGCGAGGATCTCGCGGTAGTCCCAGACGGCGCAGCCGACGTAAGCGCCCGAATGATTGTGCAGGCCGGCCGTCACGCCGTAGTCGCGGGCCAGCGCGAGCAGTCCTTCGAGGCGGCGGCGGCATTCGGCAATGGTCCTTTCCAACGGCACGCCCCGCTCGTATCGCCAGTAGCCGGGCTTGTAGAGCCGGATGCCCAGCTTCTGCATGGCGACGAACGTGGGCCGGGCCGCCGGGTCGGAGGCGTCTTTCAGGTCCGTGGTGATCATCGGCACTTCAAGCCCGTGGCGGCGGATCGCCTCCACCGCGCGCGGCAAATCTTCGGCGGCCCGTTCGGGCAGCACATGGCCCCCGGGACGCACGGTGAGATCCACGCCCTCGAAGCCGAGTCGCCGCGCCTCGGCGCCGAGCGCGTCCCAGCCGTAGCGCGCCATGTGCTTGGAGAAGATGCAGAGCATCGGCTTCGGCCGTGGGGCCGGGGCCGCCGCAGCCGAAACAAAAGAAGCCAGAAATGTTCGCCTGTCCATCCCCCTCACCCCAGCCGGTACGGCGCGCGGTACTGGTAGTGCAGATACCGGTTGGCCGCCTCGTTGTTGGTGAAACGCTCGGCGCCGGCGTCCCATTCGAGCCAGCTCTTGGTGCGCAGCGCGATGTGCCCGATGATGCAGGCGGCGGTGGACAGGTGCCCTTCAAGCACGTCGCAGTGGGTGCGCCTGCGGCTCCGGATGCAGTCGAGGAAATTGCGCGTGTGCGGATACGTCTCGGCCTGGCCGCTGCCGCCGCTGCGGGGCTCCATGGCGGGCCGGCGGGACGGGCCCCAGGCGCGCTCGATGGAGCGGTCCAACGGCGTGCGCTGGCCGAATTCGAGCTCGGTGATCTTTTCGGGCACCACTTCCCAGCGGCCGCTCTGAATGTACATGGTTCCTTTCGTGCCGCGCAGCTCGAGTTCCGTGCCGCGGGCGTTGCCGGGCGCGCCGTTGGCGTTGTACTGCGTGAAGACGACCAGCGTGCCGCCCATGTCCCACAGCACTTCGCAGGTGTCCGGGATCTCGCGGTTGTCGCGCACCGCGTATCTGCCGCCCATCGCGGTCACCGCCAGCGGCGCCTCCTTGCCCAGGCACCAGCGGATCATGTCCATGTAGTGCACGCCGAAGTTGGTGATCTGGCCGCCGGAGTAATCGTAGAACCAGCGGAAGTTGTAATACATGCGGTTCCGGTTGTAGGGCCGCTTTGGCGCGGGGCCCAGCCACGCCTCCCATTCTTCTTCGCTCGGCGGAGGTCCGTCGGGCGGCGAGCCGATCCCGTTGGGCCACTCGTTCTGCACGTGGTAGCCCTTGGCCACGGTCACCTGGCCGATGCCGCCGCTGCGGACGAACTCGGCGGCCTCGCGCAGCGCCTCCACGCTGCGGCGCTGGATGCCCACCTGGGTGACCCGCTTTGTCTCCGCGGCCACCTCTACCATGCGGCGGCCCTCGCGCACGGTGAGCGAGAGCGGTTTCTCCACATAAACGTCCTTGCCGGCGCGGCAGGCGTCAATGAACATGATGGCGTGCCAGTGGTCCGGGGTGGCGATGACCACCGCATCGACGTCCTTGTCCTCCAGCAGCCGGCGGTAGTCTTTGTACTTTCGCGGCGCGCCACGGGACTTCTTCACCGCCAGGTCCATGTATTCCTCCTTCAGGTCGCAGACTGCGGCCGTGAACTGGTCGCCGTGCTCGAGGAACGCCTCATGCACCTGGTCGCCGCGGTTGCCGAGCCCGATGTAGCCGATGCCAATGCGGTCATTGGCCCCGCGAATCCGCGAGTAGCTGAGCGCGGTGGCCGCCAGCGCCGTGCGCGTGAATTGCCGCCGGTTTTCCTTCATGCTTCACTCACTCCCTGGAAACGTGTCTGGAACGCTTTGATGCTATCTTGTGGGCATGGCCGCGGCAAGGACTCTTGCGATACTGTGGTTGACGATGACGGCTGCCGGCGCGGCGCCCCGCATTCTGGTGCACGGCCACCGCGGCGCGCGGGCGCTTCGGCCGGAGAACACGCTGCCCGCCTTCGAATACGCCATCCGCGTGGGCGCGGACGTGCTGGAACTGGATGTCTGGGCCACCGCCGACGACGTGCTGGTGGTGAGCCACGACCCGCTGATCAACACAACCATCTGCACCGGCCCGGAAGGCGAGCGGACCATCCGGAAACTGACGCTCGACGAGGTGCGCCGGTGGGACTGCGGCTCGAAAAAAAACCCCGAATTTCCACGCCAGGAGCCCGTGCCCGGCGCGCGCATTCCAACGCTCGATGAGGTCTTCGCGCTCGCCCCGCGCGGCACGTTCTCGTTCAACGTCGAAATGAAAAGCCAGCCCGCCCGGCCCGAGCTCCAGCCGGAGCCGGAAAAATACGCGCAGCTCGTCGTTGCGGCCATCCGCAGGCACAGGCTGGAGCAGCGGGTCATCGTGCAGTCTTTTGATTTCCGCCTGCTGCGCGCCCTGCGGCAGGCAGCGCCTGAGCTGCGCCGCTCGGCGCTTTACGCCGGACTGCCGCGGGACTTCGCCGAGCTGGCGCGCGAGGCGGGCGAGGCGCCCATCGTCAGTCCGCACTATTCGCTGGTGACGGCCGAACGCGTGAAGGCGGCGCACGCGGCCGGGCTTCAGGTGGTCCCGTGGACCGCCAACACGCCCGAGGTCTGGGACAGGCTCATCGAGGCGGGCGTCGACGCCATCATCACCGACGATCCCGCGGCGCTCATCGAATATCTCAGGGCGAAGGGGCTGCACTGAGGGCCGCTGAGCCGCCATGCGCATCGGCATCGACACGGGCGGAACATTCACCGATTTTGTGGTGCAGCGGTCCGACGGCGCGCTCGAATCCTTCAAGCTGCGCTCCCGCCCGGCCGCGCCGCATGAGGTGATCCTCGAGGGGCTGCGCCGGATCGGCGCGGAAGGCGCCGGCGAGGTGATCCACGGCTCCACCGTGGCGACCAACGCCCTGCTTGAACGCAAGGGCGCGCGGACGGCGCTGGTCACCACCGCCGGCTTCGAAGACCTGCTCGAAATCGGCCGGCAGTGCCGCGAGAAGCTCTACGACCTCACGCCGGGTCCGAAGCGGCTGCTCATCCCGCGCCGGCTCTGCTTCGGCGTGCACGAGCGGATCCTGGCCGGCGGAACCATCGAGCAGCAGCTCGCGCCCGAGGAGCTGCGCGCCCTGCGGGCCCGGCTCGTGGAGGCGGGCGTGGAGAGCGTCGCCATCTGCTGTCTCCATGCGTACCGCAATCCCGTGCATGAGCGCAGCATCGCGCGGGCCTTGGGCCGCGGGTTCTTTCTGTCAATTTCAAGCGAAATTTCTCCCGAATTTCGCGAATATGAGCGGGCCTCCACCACCGCGCTGAACGCGTATGTCGGCCCGCTGATGAGCCGGTATCTTTCAGCGCTCGAAAAGAGGGTGCCGGGCCGGCTCTGGGTAATGCAGTCCAACGGCGGCCTGCTGACTGCCGCCGAGGCGGGCCGCTTCGCCGTGCGCACCATCCTTTCCGGACCGGCGGGCGGCGTGCGTGGCGCGGCGGCCGCGGCCCGCGCCTCAGGCTTCGACAAAATCATCGGCTTCGACATGGGCGGCACCTCCACCGACGTCAGCCTGTGCGACGGCGAGCCGCGCGAAACGGTGGAGGGCTCGGTGGGCGGCTTCCCGATCCGCGTGCCGATGCTCGAAATTCACACCGTGGGCGCGGGCGGAGGCTCGATTGCGCGCGTCGACGCCGGCGGCCTGCTGCGCGTCGGGCCCGAGAGCGCGGGCGCCGATCCCGGCCCGGCCTGCTACGGCCGCGCGATGCTGCCAACAGTGACCGACGCGCACGTCGTGCTCGGCCGGATCCGCGCCGGCCAGTTGGCCGGGGGCACGGTGCCCATGGATACGGAGCGCTCGGAACGGGCCGTGGGCGGCATCGCGCGGCGGCTGGGCCTCGCGCTGGAAGAGGCTGCGGCGGGCATCCTCCGCGTGGCCAATGCCACGATGGCGCGCGCCGTCCGCGTGGTGAGCATCGAGCGCGGCGTCGATCCTCGCGCCTTCGCCCTGGTGGCCTTCGGCGGTTGCGGCGGCCTGCACGCCTGCGAACTGGCCGAAGAACTCGGCATCCGCACGGTGCTCGTCCCGGACTACGCCGGCGCGCTGTCCGCGCTGGGCATGCTGGCCGCCGCGCGCCTGCGCGACCTCTCGGCCAGCGTCCTCGGCGAGCGCGACATCGAGGCGCGCTTCCGCGAGCTGGAAGAACGCGCCCGGCGCCAGTCGCCGCAGGCTCAGCTCGTGCGCAGCGCCGACATGCGTTACCGCGGCCAGAGCTACGAGCTCACCGTGGCCTGGGATCCGCGCGATCCGGCCCGCCCGTTCCATGAGGCGCACCAGCGCCGCTACGGATATGCGAACCCGTCTCGCCCCGTGGAAGTGGTGCAGATCCGCGTGCGCGCCATCGAGCCCGTGCCCGCGCCCGTGCTGCGCGCCCCGGCCTGGCGCGGCCGGAGCGGCGTTGAGAAACGGCGCGTGCACGCCGCCGGCCAGTGGATGGAAATGCCCGCGTTGCCGCGCGAATCCGTCAGTCCGCGCTGGACGGACGGGCCGGCCCTCGTTCTGGACCCGGGCTCCACCACGCTTGTGCCGCCCGGCTGGCGCTTCCGGCTGGATCCGGCAGGAGCCGTTGTGATTCACTGGAAGCGATGAAATCGGCACTTCCCGTTCTTTTTCTCGCGTGCCTGCCGCTGGCCGCACAGGTGCGCTTCCAGCAGAACCCCGACAGCATTGAGATCACCATCGACGGCAAACCGTTCGGCACGCTGCATTACGAGTCCACGGCGCCAAAGCCCTATCTGGCGCCGCTGCGCACTGCCTCGGGCATCGTCGTCACACGCCGCTTCCCGATGGAAAGAGTGGAGGGCGAAACGCGCGACCATCCGCATCACCGCGGACTGTGGTTCACGCATGGAGACGTCAACCAGGTGGACTACTGGGCGAACGAGCCCGGCAGCAAGGGGCGCAAGGGAGTCGTCAGGGTGGAAAAGATCCACGAGGCGAAGGGCGGCAGCAGGGAGGGCCTCATCCGCGCCACCTTCCTCTGGGTGGACGATACGGGCGAGACGGTGCTGCGCGAAGACCGGACGATGACGTTTTCTTCCCACCCCACGATGCGGATCCTCGATTTCGACGCGAAGCTGACCGCGGTGAAGAAGGCCGTCTTCGGCGACACCAAGGAAGGCTTCTTCGCCATCCGGCTCCGCGATGAGATGCGGGAGCGCGGCGGCTCGGGCCGCATGATCAACGCCGAGGGCAAGAGCGGAATGCGCGAGGTCTGGGGCAAGACCTCGCCGTGGGTCGACTACAGCGGCACGCTCGAGGGCGAGACACTGGGCGTCGCCATCTTCGACCACCCGCAGAGCTTCCGCCATCCCACCTACTGGCATGCCCGTGATTACGGGCTGTTCGCAGCCAATGTCTTCGGCCTCCACGACTTCTTCAACGACAGGACGAAGGACGGCAGCTACGCGCTTGAGCCAGGGAAAAGCATCCGCTTCATCTACCGCGTGGTGATTCACCCGGGCGACACCGAGTCCGCAGGCGTCGCCAAGCTGTACGAGGAGTTTTCGAGGAAGAAATTCCGATGAGCCCTTCCGGGGCGCGCCCCCTTCGGATCGGCATCACCTGCTACCCCACCTACGGCGGCTCGGGCATTGTCGCCACCGAGCTGGGCATGGAGCTGGCCGCGCGCGGCTACGAGGTGCACTTCATCACCTACGCCAATCCGATCCGCCTCGATCCGGGCCTGCCGCGCATTTCCTATCACGAGGTGGAAGTCGCCACCTATCCGCTGTTCCAATACCCGCCGTATGATCTGGCGCTGGCCTCGCGCATGGTGGAGATCGCCGAATGGCAGCGGCTGGACCTGCTGCACGTCCACTACGCCATCCCGCACGCGGCCTCGGCCTATCTGGCGCGGGCAATGATGGCCGGCAGGCGCCGCCTGCCCTATGTGACCACCCTCCACGGCACCGACATCACGCTCGTGGGCAGTGACCGCTCGTATCTGCCGATCACCCGCTTCACCATCGAACAATCCGACGGCGTCACCGCCATCAGCGAGTATCTGCGCCGCGAGACGCGCCAGGCGCTGGGCGTCGAGCGGGACATCCGCGTGATCTACAACTTCGTGAACTGCGATCTGTACCGCCCGCCGCGTGCGCCGCATGAGGGCCGGCCGCGCCTGCTTCACATCTCCAACTTCCGGCCGGTGAAGCGCGCCCCGGACTGCGTGCGGATCCTCGCCCGGGTGCGCCAGACCGTCGACTGCGAACTCTGGATGGCGGGCGACGGGCCGGACCGCGGCGCCGCCGAGCGGCTCGCCTTCGAGCTCGGCGTCCATGAACACGTGCGCTTCCTCGGCAAGCAGGACCACATCGAACGCCTGATTCCCCAGTGCGATGTCCTGCTGCTGCCCTCCGAGATGGAGTCGTTCGGCCTGGCGGCGCTGGAAGCCATGGCCTGCGGCGTGGTGCCGGTGGCGACCCGCGTGGGCGGCGTGCCGGAGCTGGTCACTCACGGCAAAGACGGGTTCCTCGAACCGCCCGGCGACATCGAGGCCCAGGCGGCCCGCGTCATCGAGCTGCTCGCCGACCGCGACCTCTACACGCGGATGCGATGGGCCGCGCGCACCACCGCCGAAGAACGCTTCTGCACGTCGATCATCATTCCGCTCTACGAGGCGTATTACCGGGAAGTGCTCGGTGCGGCCTGAAAAAGGCGACGGCCCGCTTCCGCCCGGGGCGGAAGCGGGCCGCATGGAGGTCGTCTCGCCGGTTATCGGGCCGCGAGCAGCGCCCGCAGGTGACGGGCCCGCTCCGGCGAACGGAGCTGCCGGAGCGCCTTGGCTTCGATCTGCCGGATCCGCTCGCGTGTGACGTCAAACTGCTGGCCGATCTCTTCGAGCGTGTGCTCACGCTCGCAGCCGATGCCGAACCGCAGCCGGATGACCTTCTCTTCCTTCGGCGAGAGAGTCTTCAGGATGGCCGCGGTCTCCTCGCGGATGTTGGCGTCGATGACCGAGTCGATGGGCGAGCCCACCCAGCGGTCCTCGATCAGGTCGCCAAGCGCCGATTCGCCATCGCGGCCCACGGGCGTCTCCAGCGAGACCGGGTCGCGGCTGATCGTCTTCAGCTTCTGGACCTTCTCCACCGGAATGTCCATGCGCCGGCTGATCTCCTCGTTGGTCGGCGCGCGGCCGAGCTCCTTTTCGAGCTCGCGGGTGGCGCGCAGGAACTTGTTCATCGACTCGTTCATGTGCACCGGAATGCGGATGGTGCGCGACTGGTCGGCGATGGCCCGCGTGATCGCCTGGCGGATCCACCACGTGGCGTAGGTCGAGAACTTGTATCCGCGCCGGTACTCGAACTTGTCAGCGGCGCGCATCAGGCCGATGTTGCCCTCCTGGATCAGGTCGAGCAGGTGCAGCCCGCGGTTGACGTACTTCTTGGCCACCGAAACCACCAGGCGGAGGTTGGCCTCCACCAGGTCCTTCTTGGCCCGTTCGGCCTCCTGCTCGCCCTGCCGGATGTCGGCAAGCGACTTCTTCAGCTCCGCGTGGGTCGCACCGGCCTGGGTCTCGCGGCGCTTGATCTCGCGCCTGATCTCGCGAATGCGCGCCTGGTTGGCGGCCTTGTCCTTTTCGAGCTCGGCCAGCTCGGCCTCCAGCTGGTTGAGCTCTTCCACGGCCTGTTCAATCGCCGTGGAGAACTGGCGCCACTTCGAGGGCAGCCACGGGAACTTGCGGATGGCGCGCGACGTCTCCACACGGGCCCGGTAGAACTTCCACAGCGACTTGCGCTGCGCCTTCCGGTTCGAACCCGTGCCCGCGCTCAGCTTCTCCCGGAGCTGCTCCTGCTTGCGGAACAGGGTGATGAACTCGTCAAACTGCTGCCGGATCTCCCTCAGACGCTTCTCGTACGCAGGGGTGCCCTCTTCGACGTCGCCGAGGTCCACCAGCGTCTCCGGATTCAGCTCCCCGGAGCGGACCTTTTCGGCGAGCTCGAGCACCTGATGCTGGACCAGAATGGAGCGGCTGGCCGCCTTCTGCATGCGGAGCTTGCCGCGCTCCATCTTGCGGGCGAGCGTCACCTCGCCCTCGCGGGTCAACAGCGGCACGGCGCCCATCTCGCGCAGGTAAACGCGCACCGGGTCGTCCGTGTAGATGGACTCCTCGGCAGGCTGTGCAGAGGCAAACTCGTCCTCCTGCACATCCTCCGGATGGAAGTAATTGGCGTCCTCGTCGAATGGCAGACCGAGCGCCTCGGTCGCATCCGTCAGGAACTGATCTTCAAAGTGATCCACTGGCGACAAACCTCCAGGTCCGAACAGACTTTTCTCAACCATGAGACTCCCTGCCCGGATCCGAAAAAGCTATCTCGTTGATGATAAACGCCCGCTCGCCCGGCAATCTTCCGCGAAGGCTGCCATTCGGATGGCCGCGCAGCGTTGCGCCGATTGCCTGGCGAACCGGCCCACTCCTGCTTCGGGCGTCTACACAGATCCGCTTTCGTGTTTCCTGGCGGGGCGCACACTCGCCCAGCCCCTTGCCGGTACGCTCGTATTGGCGGCGGATGAGAAGACGCTCCGAATCAGGATAGCATGAAATTGCGATCTTGTTAAGCTCCCACTGATATGGATGTTCGAGACGGAAATTCGTTACAGGATCCCACCACCCGCATCCAGGGGGCGCGCCAAGTGTGTCTATTCAGCCACGCTTCTTTTTGATTAAGTCCTTGAGTTCGCTGAAGAAAGCCTCCACGTCTTGAAAGTCCCGATAGACGGACGCGAACCGCACGTAGGCGATCTTGTCCAACGTCAGCAGACGCTGCATCAGCAGTTCTCCTATTTCTGACGTAGAAATCTCCCGATCCGGCTTGTCCGCCAGGACTCCTTCCACCTCATCGACAATTTCTGCCAGTTTCGACATCGGAACTGGCCGCTTCTCGCAAGCTTTCAGCAGCCCGTTCAAAACCTTCTGACGCTCAAACTTCTCCCGGCGCCCGTCCTTCTTCACCACCATGTAGGGGACTTCGTCAATTCTCTCATATGTAGTAAATCGGCGGCCACACTGGAGACACTCCCGGCGGCGGCGGATGACGTCGCCCTCCTTGCTCTCGCGGGAGTCGATTACGCGGTCCTCATTGTGGCCGCAGAACGGACAGTTCATGGCAAAACCTCGCTTTCGATGGCGGAGAGCTGTCCCCAGCGGAGCCCCTCGCGGACCGCAAGCGCCAGGCCGAAGGGAACCGCCCCGGCCAAGGCGATGATCCAGTTCAGCATCGCAAGAGTGGTGGCAATTTCGATGGGAACCTGAAACAGCTCGGTGGTGATGAGGATGGAAGCAACCTGAAAGCCCCCGCCGAGCCCCGGTACCTGGATCACGCTGCCGATCCCAACGAATCCGATGTAGGCAAGCACCTGGGCGGGCGTGAGGCCGGCGGTTTCCGGAAACGCCAGGAAGGCGAAGCGGAAGCAGACGTAGATCACCGCCCATTCGAGAACGCTCCAGAAAAGGAGCTGGACAATGGCGCGGCCGGAACGGGCGGCACGAAGGCCGTCGAGGGCGGCCCGGACCAGCCGTGACGCCCGCTCGTGGTGATGGGCCTGAAGGAATCCGAGCGCGTCCACGATGCGCTGCTCAAAGCGGGGCGCCCAGTACTGGAGCAGCACAAGCGCCGCCAGGCACAGAAGCGCCAGGCCCCCGATGATCCAGCCCCCCTGAGCGATGAGCCAGCGGAGCTCCGGCCCGGCCGACGGGTGGACCTGGATGGAAGACGCCAGGGCGTAGCCGAAAAATGCGAGCACGAGCAGCGTGTCGTAGACGCGCTCCAGTAGCCAGGCGGCCACCTGCGACGGGAACGAGACGCCCGCGGTGCGGGCGATCAGCCAGGGGCGCACCAGCTCCCCGGGTCGTCCAAACAGGAAGACAGCGGTGAAACCAATAAGCGTCGACGAGAGCACGTCGCGAAAGCGGGCCGTCGGCGCAAGCGGCCGCAGCATTACCATCCACCGGATGGTGCGGCCCACATAGGTGAGCACCCCGGCGGCCCACGCGGCCGCAACCCAGCCCCAGCGCACGCTCCGCAGCGAGCGGAGAAAATCTTCCAGGTCGAAGCCGGCCTGGCGGCCCCGATGGACGAGGAACGCAGTCGCCACGAGCAGCAGGAGCGAGGCGATCCAAAGGCCCCGGCGGCCGGGCCGGACGTCGGTACGGGCGGCTTTCAGGAGCGTCTCCTGCACGGCGTGTCCGCGCTGGATGCTGGAACCGGCCCCTTCAACTACAATGGAAGCCGGCTCCGTCTGCCCGCGGACGGATCGAACTTTTCATGATAATCCCTCGTTGTAAAGACTGGAAGCCGGCGCACGGAGCAGCCGGCGCGGGGCGCCCCGGCGCCCTCCGGCGAGGGACTTTCAGGCATGGCAGCGGGCACCCAGCTCTGGGACGGCATGGCAGCAGGCGCTGCGGCAATGGCGCCGCTCCCTGCGGCGAACCGGAGCGGGAGCGGTGGCCACGTGCTGGACGTGGATGCTGAGAGCGAACTGGTGGCGCGCTGCCTGAACGGCGATGAGAGCGCGTGGGAAGACCTTGTCCGCACCTATACGCGGCGCGTCTATTCCATCTGCTACCGCTTCACCGGCAGGGACAGCGAAGCCCAGGACCTGACGCAGGAGGTATTTCTCAAGGTCTTCCGCAACGTGCGCAGCTTCCGCGCCGGCGAGGGATCGTTCGGCGTCTGGCTGGCGCGGCTGACGCGCAACCTGCTCATTGACCATTACCGCCGGTCGAAGATGGAGCGGGCGACGGCGTCCATCGAAGATCACCTGCCGGTGCTCGAGGAGCGGACGGCGCTGGAAGGAAGGACGGACGCGGCGCTGGCCGGCCGCGAGGCCAGCGAGGCGTTGCAGAAGGCGCTCGGCCGGCTTTCGCCGGAACTGCGCGAAACGGTGATCCTGCGCGACATCGAAGGGATGGAGTACCGCGAGATCGCGCAGGTGCTGGGCGTGCCGGAAGGCACGGTGAAGTCGCGGCTGAACCGAGGCCGCAGCGAGCTGGCGCGCCTGCTGCGCCAGATGAGGGTCGTGCCATGAGGTGCAGCGATCTGGAAGCCCTGATCTGCGACTACGTCGACGGCACGCTGTCGGCGGCCGAGAAGGCGACCGTCGAGCTGCACCTGGCCTCCTGCGCTTCCTGCCGGGCGCTGGTCGCCGACTCGCGCGCGGCGCTGGGTTTCATCGAGCGCGCCGCCGAAGTGGAGCCGCCTCCGGCCCTGGTCAATCATCTGCTGTTTGAGGTCCGCCAGGGCGCCGCGCGCCCGGTGGCGGACCGCCACGGCTGGTTCCGGCGATTCTTTGAACCAGTGCTGCACCCGCGGTTCGCGATGGGCATGGCGATGACGATTCTCAGCTTCGCCATGCTGGCCCGCTTCGCCGGCGTGCCGGTGCGGCAGCTTCGCGTCACCGACCTCGAACCGGCGCGCGTCTGGATGGCGCTGGAAGACCGGGCCTGGCGCACCTGGGACCGGGCCAAGAAGTACTACGAAAGTCTGCGGCTCGTCTATGAGATCCAGCAGACGCTCAAGGAATGGACTGGAGAGCCGGCCGCGCCCGGCCCCGCGGCTCCACCAAAGCAGAGGCCGGCGGGAACGTCCGGCAAGGCGCCGGCCGCGGGCGAGGCCGTGGACTGGAGCCTGCCGGCGCAGATCGAGCAGCCCGCGGATGGGAGGAAGAAAAAATGACGACTGAGAACACACAACAGAAGCCGGTGGCGGCCTATTGCCGCGTCTGCGGCGTGGCGCTCGCGGAAGACGAGGTCCGCTGGGCGCGGGGCACCATTTATTGTCAGGCGCATCTACCGGCGCCGGAGCCCGAGGCGGCGCCCCCGGCAGCCCCGCCCCCGCTGGCGCCGAATCCGGGTGTCTCGCCGGGGTTGGCGTTTTTCCTCGGCATGATCCCGGGCGTCGGCGCCATCTACAATGGGCAGTACGCCAAGGGCATCATCCACGTGGTGATCCTCGGCCTGCTGCTCAGCATCGCCAGCAGCGATACGATCGGCGGCCTCGAACCGCTGTTCGGCCTGCTGACGGCCGTGTTCTGGTTCTACATGGCCTTCGAGGCCTACCACACGGCCAGACGCCGCATGCTGGGCGAGCCCGTGGATGAGTTCTCTTCCCTCGTGGACCTGCGCGGCGGGGCGCGCTCGCCGCTTACGCCCATCCTTCTCATCGTGCTCGGCGCGGTCTTCCTGCTGAACAATCTCGGCGTGCTGCCCATGCGGGAAGTGCTGCGCTGGTGGCCGGTGCTGCTGATTGCGGTCGGCGTCTGGATGCTGGTCGAGCAGTTCGGCGGCGGTCGGAAGGCCAGCGAGGATGCCGGCTCGCGCAAAGGAGATGCACAATGAGCCGCCATGCGGAACTGTTCCGGGCCCTGCGCGGCCCCGTGTTGCTGATCACGCTGGGCGTTCTGCTCACGGTGGACCGTTTTTCGGGCGTCTCCTTCACCAAAACCTGGCCGGTGCTGCTCATCGTGCTCGGCCTGATGAAGCTTTTCGAACGCACGGCCATGGCGGAACCGGCGCCGCCCGGCACGGGCAGCCGGATGCAGGCCTGAGGAGAGCGCCATGAGACGAGGCTCGCTGGTTGGCCCGCTGCTGCTGATCCTGATCGGCGTGGTGTTCCTGCTGCGGAACATCCGGCCGGATCTGCCGTTGTTTGATCTGTTCGTCACCTGGTGGCCGGTGCTCCTGATCGTTTGGGGCGGGCTGCGCGTGATTGAAATCCTTACCACGTATTTCCGCGGCCGCCCGTTGCCGCGCGCGGGCGTGGCCGGCGGCGAGTGGGCGGTGATCATCCTGGTGACGATCTTCGCCATGTCGGTGTGGGGCGTGAAGCGCTGGACGCGCGAGCTGCCAGGCAAAATCCGCATCGGAGGCGTGGAGGTCTTTGGCGAGGCCTACGACTACACCGAGCCTGAGGTTGTGCTCCAGGCCGCGGCCCAGGGCCGCCTGGTGGTGGAGAACGCGCGCGGCAACACGCGCATCACCGGCGTCGACGCAGGCGAAGTGAAGGTGCTCGGCCGCAAAACCGTCCGCGCGCTGGACCGCGCCACGGCCGACCGCGCCAACGAAGCGGTGAAGCTGAAAGTCGTGCGTAATGGGGATGTAGTGCAGGTGACGCACGCCGAAGACTCGCCTGAGGGAGCCCGTGTCAGCATGGACCTGGAAATCGCCGCGCCGCGCGGCTCCAGCGTGGAATTCCGGGGCAAGTACGGCGACCTTGAGGTGAAGGACATCGGCGGTGAAGTCGTGGTCGATTCCGACAACGCCGGGCTGCGGCTGGAGTCCATCGGCGGCCGCGTCAAGGCGGAGCTGCGCCGCAGCGACATTGTCCGCGCCATGAAGGTGAAAGGCGACGTGCTGCTGAAAGGGCGCGGCCGCGACGTGGAACTCGAAGACATCGGCGGCGGCGTGGCCGTGGAGGGCGCCTGGTCCGGCGAGCTGGTGATGCGGCGCATCGCGCGCGCCCTGCGTTATGAAAGCTCCCGCACGGAGATCCGCGCCGGAGCGCTGCCCGGCGAAATGCGCCTGACGCTGAGCCAGCTTGCGCTGACGCAGGCGCGCGGCCCGGTCGAAATCCGCGCCGAGACCAAGGACCTCCAGTTGGCGGATATCACCGATGCCATTACCGTGAATCTGGAGCGGGGAGACGTCGAGCTCCGCCAGCCTCGGCCCGAGCTGGGACGCATCGAGATCAAAACCGGCAGCGGCGACCTCGAACTCGCCGTGCCGCCGGCGGCGCGCCTGCGCCTGCATGCCATCACCGAGCGCGGAGAGGCGATCAACGATCTGGATCCTCGCCTCAAACTGAATCAGGACGAGCGCCGCGGCGTGATCGAGGGCGATCTCGGCGGCGGCCCCGAAGTCCGGCTGGAGACCCGCCGCGGCCGCGTGATCGTGCGCAAACTGACGCCGGCCGAGGCGGCGGCGCTGCTGGGCCGTCCGCCGCAGCCCACGCCTCCGCCGGAACCGCCCAAAGCCCTCAATCAATAACCCAACACAGCGGTTCCGCCCTTCAGGGTCGCGAGCCAGGCGGCCTAAGGCCGCCAAACAAGCGCACTACGCCGCAGCCTGAACACTGGCGGCGGGGCGATGGCCGCGCTTTCCCCCCCTCGCTGGCTCGTTCCAGCCCGCGGCTTCAAAGCGCCAGGCATGGGCGCGAGGCCCCGGAGAAAGAAACGGCTCGCTCGCCCATGCGCTCACGCCGGCCCGGGAGCGCGCACGGTCAGATGCCTGGCTTGTTGCTGCCCCGCGTTGCCATGCCCCTCCGGCGACGCCTGAGGGCGAGGCTGGCCAGGCCTGCTCCCATCAGGGCCCATGTGGCCGGCTCCGGGATCATTGCGCCCGCGGGGGTTTGCATTGTCAGCGTGAGTTCGTAGTCCCAACCGTAGCTGCCCCCGGAAATAAAAGACCAGTCAGGCCAGCCCGTTACCGCGATGGTCCAGAGCCCGGAAGATGAAATCGGATAGATGATCAACGGCATCAATCCAGGCCCGCTATCGTCGTCTGAAATCACGGGCGTACCGGAAGGATCGAAGAGCCGAAGCATCGGATCCCCGGAGCAGCATACGGTGGCTGTCAGCGTGTCGCCGGCAATGACTGGAAAGCGGAAATAGTCTGCGGACGGATCACCGACCCGCGAGCCCTGGATGATGATGGTTCCATCATGCCCCGGGATCAGGTTGGCCGCAGTCCACGAATTGTTGGGTTCGGACTCGCCATAGAGGACAGCAGCCGCGGCGTGCCCACAGGCAAGCGCCATAAGTGCAGCGAACAACGGAAGCACGCATTTCATCGGAACAACCTCCTCCTGCTGCGATCCCCTGCACTATAGAGGCAGTCCACCGAACGATTCAATAGAAAACTACCTGAAATTCGTATTTTTCTCCCCTGCCCGCCGTACTCACGACGCAGGCGTCAAACCGGCCGGCTGGTACAGAATCGATCGAAGAACGAACGTTGGGAGGCCCCGTCCCGGCGCTTCCTCATGAATTACCCGTTCGCTCGCCCCGCCCGCGATCTTCATTCGCGGCCAGAGGCCGTCTCTGTGCGGCGAAAACGCCTCGCCACCGCCGCCACAGCACACTGGCATGCGGGGCGGCCCTCTCTGCTCAGGCTGTGCTCTCCACTTTCACGGCAGGGGGCAGCTCGATCATATAGCCTCCCTTGCCCGCATTGACGGCGCGCGTCGCGCCGATCTGCGCCACCACCCCGGCCGCCTCATGCACATGGCCGCAGGCAAACCAGACGGGCTGCTCGCGTTCCAGAAACTCGCGCACGGCGCGGCTGCCGATGTGACGGCCGAAGGCGGCCCGGTCCAGCGGCGTGCCGAGCGGCGGACAATGGCAGATGAGAACCAGCGGCTTCAGGCCGGCGAACCGCTCCAGCCGCGCCGCGATCTCTTCTTCCGTGTATTCGCCCGGCGTGTTGAATGGCGTGGGCGAGGAATGGCCCAGCCCGGCCACGCGCCACCCATCGGCCTCGAAGTGTCTTCCGTGCAGCGCGTGTAGCCCGTGCCGGCCGCAGAAGGCTTCGATGTCCGTCTCGTGCTCGTGGTTGCCGGGCAGCACCCACACCCTTGGCGCTCTGCTTTTCAGCACCGGCGCCAGAGCGTCCAGGCCGCGGCCCCAGCTCACCAGGTCGCCGGCGGCGACATAGACGTCCGCCTCCTGCGCCATCAGCGACTCGAGCGCCGCCCGGTCGCCGTGGATATCGGAAAAGACGAGGATCCGCATGGCCCCTTCCATTCTAAAAGGCGAGCCGCGACAATGAGGGCAGGAATCGGACCGAGGCGGGCCCGCGTCCAACAGAGCAGAGGTGCCTTCCGCAAGCCGCTGATACACTGAGGATAGCGGGGCGCATCCCACCCGATCCCGTTACAGCCATGGCCATTGAACCCAAGCAGCGACCCACAGTCAATTCGTGGCTCGAGGAAGAGCTTTTCCAGGAATTCGTCAACCATCCCGGCCAGGTCGACGAAAGCTGGCGGCAGGTCTTCGCTCCTGAGCCGCCGCCGGAGGTGACGCCGCCGCCGGTGAGCCAGACCGTCGTGCTCCCGGCGCCGGAAGTGACCAAGGCCGCCGCGCCGGTCATGGTGCCCGCGCTGACGCTCAGCCCCAGCGAGCAGCTTGTGCCGCTGAGAGGCGCGCCGGCGCGCATTGCCGAAAACATGAAGGCCAGCCTTCAGGTGCCGACGGCCACCAGCCAGCGCGTGATCCCCGTGAAGGTGATCGACGAGAACCGCCGCCTGCTGAACCACTGGCGCACGCTGCACGGCCAGTCGAAGATCAGCTACACGCACCTCATCGCCTGGGCCGTGGTCCGCGCCATCAAACACGTGCCCGTCATCAACGACGCCTACGCCGAGGTCGACGGCCAGCCCCACCGCATTGTCCGCCGCCAGATCAACATCGGCATCGCCGTGGACGTGCCCGGCAAGGACGGCCACCGCTCGCTGCTGGTGCCCTGCATCAAGAACGCGGGCGAGATGTCGTTCTATGAGTTTCTCCGCGCCTTCGACGATATCGTCGAACGCGCCCGCAAGGGCAGGCTGACGCCCGAAGATTTCCAGGGCACGACGGTTTCGCTCACCAATCCCGGCACCGTGGGCACCGTCGGCAGCGTGCCGCGGCTGATGCCGGGCCAGGGCGCGATTATCGCCACCGGCGCCATTGACTGGCCCGCCGGCTTTCAGGGCGTCAGTGAAGAGCTGCGTGCGCGGCTCGGGCTCTGCAAGGTGATGACGATCACCTGCACCTACGATCACCGCATCATCCAGGGCGCCGAAAGCGGCACGTTTCTCGGCAGGCTTCAGGAGCTGCTCGAGGGCGGCGACCGCTTCTATGAGGAAATCTTCGAACAGACGCGGATGCCTTACCACCCCTTCCGCTGGGAAGTGGACCGCGGCACGGCCGCGGCCGCCCTCGGCGACGCCGGCCGCACGGACGAGATCGCCAAGCAGGCGGCCGTCCTCCAGTTGATCAACGCGTACCGCGTCCGCGGCCACCTGATCGCCGACCTGAACCCGCTCGGCACCCGGCCCGCCTACCATCCCGAGCTCGACCCGGCCAACTACGGCCTCACCATCTGGGACTTCGACCGCCAGTTTCTCACCGGCAGCCTCGCCATTCCCGGCGACCTGAAACTCGCCCGCCTGCGCGACATCATCGAGCAGCTCCGCCAGACCTACTGCGGACGGCTGGGCTGCGAGTACATGCACATCCAGCATCCCGAGGAGAAGCGCTGGCTCCAGGAGCGCATGGAGCCGCAGGCCAACAACTGGCCGCTCGACGACACCGTCAAACGGCGCATCCTGCTGCGGCTGCTTCAGGCCGAGGGCTTCGAGAATTTCCTCCACACGCGATTCGTGGGCCAGAAGCGCTTCTCACTCGAAGGCGGCGAGAGCGCCATGGTGGTCCTCGACGAGTGCCTCGAACGCGCCGCCGAGGCGGGCGTCCAGGAGATCGTCATCGGCATGGCTCACCGCGGCCGCCTCACCGTGCTGGCCAACCTGATCGGCAAGTCCATGGCGCAGGTGTTCGGCGAATTCGAGGGCGTGGTGGATCCCGAGATGGCCCAGGGCTCGGGCGACGTCAAGTATCATCTCGGCGCCAGCGGCGTCCAGCGCACCTCGTCCGGCCGCGAAATCAAGGTCTCGTTGTCACCCAACCCGAGCCACCTGGAAGCCGTGGATCCGGTGGTCGAAGGCATTGTCCGCGCCAAGCAGACCTTCATGGGCGACGAGAAACGCGAGAAAGTCCTGCCGGTGCTCGTCCACGGCGATGCCGCCTTCGCCGGCCAGGGCGTGGTGGCCGAGACGCTGAACCTCTCGCAGCTGAAGGGCTACACCACCGGCGGCACCATCCATCTCGTCATCAACAACCAGATCGGCTTCACCGCCACGGCCGAAGAAAGCCGCTCTTCCACCTATTGCACCGACGTCGCGCGCATGGTCCAGGCGCCCATTCTGCACGTCAACGGCGACGACCCCGAGGCCTGCGTCCGCGCCATGCAGATCGCGCTCGACTACCGCATGAAGTTCAAGAAAGACGTCGTCATCGACCTCGTCTGCTACCGCAAGTACGGCCACAACGAGGGCGACGACCCGAGTTTCACCCAGCCGGTGATGTATCGCACCATCAAGGCCAAGGAGTCGCCGGCCACGATCTACTCCAACCGCCTCCTCCGCGAGGGCGTGGTGACCAGAGACGCGGTGGAGCGGCTGAAACGCCAGATCCAGGAGGCGCTCAACGCTGCCCACGAAGAGGCCGTGCGCAAGGGCGAGAAATGGGAGCTTCAGGAAGTCACCGAATACGAGGAGTCCACGCTGCCCGCCGTCTGCCCGCGCACGGCGGCCGACGAAGCGCTGCTCGAAAGGGTGGTCGAGGGCATCACTACCTTCCCCGAGGGCTTCACGCTGCATCCGAAACTGAAGGGATTCATCGAGCGCCGCCGCGAAATCCTCAAGGGCGGCCCCATCGACTGGGCCGCGGCCGAAACGCTCGCCTTCGGCACGCTCGTGCTCGAAGGCACGCCCGTGCGGCTCAGCGGGCAGGACAGCGGCCGGGGCACCTTCTCCCAGCGTCACCTTGAGTACTTCGACTACAACACCGGCGAGCCCTACACGCCGCTCCAGCACCTGGACCCGCGCCAGGCGCGCTTCGAGGTCTATGACAGCTCGCTGAGCGAGTACGCGGTGATGGGTTTCGAGTACGGCTATTCGCTCGGCGATCCGCTCACGCTCACCATCTGGGAGGCGCAGTTCGGCGACTTCGCCAACGGCGCGCAGATCATGATCGACCAGTTCATCGCCGCCGGCGAGGCCAAGTGGGGCCAGCCGTCCGGGCTCGTGCTGCTGCTGCCGCACGGCTTCGAGGGCCAGGGGCCGGAACACTCAAGCGCCCGCATCGAGCGCTTCCTGCAACTGGCCGCCGAAAACAACATGCAGGTCTGCAACGCCACCACTCCGGCGCAGTACTTTCACCTGCTGCGCCGCCAGATGTACGGTGGCAGCGACCGCCGCGGCATGCGCAAGCCGCTGGTCATCTTCACGCCCAAGAGCCTGCTGCGCCACCCGCGCTGCGTGAGCACGTTGCACGACCTCTCTCGCGGTTTCTTTGAGCCGGTGCTCTCCGATCCCGGCCCGGTGCAGCCGGATCGCGTGGTCAAGGTGCTGTTCTGCTCGGGCAAGATCTTTTACGAGCTGCTGGCCGAACGCGAAAAGCGCGAGGCCTGGAACACGGCCATCGTCCGCATTGAGCAGCTCTATCCGTGGCCGGAGCAGGAGGTGGAAGCGGCGCTCTGGCGATACCCGTCCACCGCGGAAATTGTCTGGGTGCAGGAGGAGCCGCGCAACCAGGGCGCGTTCCTCTTTGTCCGGGACCGGATGGAGCCGCTGCTCGCGCAGTCGCGCCGCACGCTGCGCTATGCAGGCCGGCCGGAGGCCGCCGCCCCCAGCACCGGCTCGGCGAAGCGCCACGCCCAGGAGCAGGCGGCCGTCATTGAGGACGCCTTCAGCGGCGGCAGCCCGGCCCGCCCGCGCCGCTACCGCGTGGTGGAAAAGCGCCGCAACCTCTCCATCGAGGGCGCCCAGCCGGAAGCCTGAACCCACAAAAACAACAGGGGCGGCCCGTTCGGGGCCGCCCCTGCGCTTTGCAGACCTGGCGTTTCCGTTACCAGCCGAGACGCAGCCCGAAGCGGAACACCCGCTCGTCAATGCCCTCGCGGCCGGTGTTGCGCACGCCCGTCACCTCGAAGACACCGGTGCGGAAGCTGCCGTCGCTATTCAGCACCAGGTTCGAGATGTTGCCGCTTGGGTTGGCAAAGTGCGGCGTGTTGGTGGCGTTGAAAGCCTCGGCGCGGAACTGAAGGTTCACGCGCTCGGTGATGCGGAACTGCCGGAACAGGCCGAGGTCAAGGTTAACGATTCCCGGCCCCAGCAGCGTATTGAAGCCGGCGGTGCCGAAGCGCGGCTCGGTCACCGGCGCCCACTGCCGCCAGTCATAAAACGGCATGCCGCGGCCAACGCCGCCCAGCTTGCGCGGCTTCGCGTTGCCGCCGATCCAGTCGGCACGCTGCGAATTCTCCGGCGCGTTCAGCGAGGAGCCTGAAGCCGTCACCGTGAACGGGTTGCCGCTTTGCAGCATCAGCGCGCCGTTGATCTGCCATCCGCTGAGGATGGCCGCCGCCGGCCCGCTCTGCGCCCAGCGCTTGCCCTGCCCGAACGGCAGTTGCCAGATGCCGTTCGCGGTGAAGCGGTGCGGCGTGTGAATGCCGCACTGCGAGCGGTTCAGCCGGTAGTACTCGGGGATCTTGATTTCCACGCGGTCCCCGCTGTTGCCGAACCCGGCCAGCGAGATGCACTTCGACCAGGTGTAGGCGGTGTTGATCATGAACCCCTCGCTAAAGCGGCGGTCCAACGTCATCTGGAGCGAGTCATAGGCGCTGTTGCCCAGACGGTTCACCACCGCGAGCGACACATTCCGGCCGGTCTGCGGGAAGTAAACGCGGCTGGCCGCGCCGCCGCCCACGCGGCCGTAGTTGCGCTCCTCATAGCCGAGGAAGCCGGTCATCCGCGTCGCCACATAGCCCGCCGAAGCCACCAGCTTCAGCGGCAACTGCCGCTGAATGGTGAAGTTCCAGCTCTGGATGTAGCCGCGCACGAACTTGCTGTCCAGCGTGTTGAACACCACGTTCTTCGGCAGGTCGACGATGCCATTGCCCAGATCCGGCGGGTTGATCACCGGGATGCCGTCCTTCAGCAGCCCGGCCCACCAGAACGAGTTCGGCGCGTTCACCGTCTGCGCCGTCAGCAGCGGGTGGTTGGTCCGCATCGCGCGGGCGATGTTCCACGGGTCGGTGTTGATGCCGTAGCCCGTGCGGATCACCGTCTGGTCGTTCAGACGGAAGGCGATGCCGACGCTCGGCGCGAACAGCTTCTTGCTCACCTCGACGCCGCAGTCCTTCGGCAGCGAGCCGATCCCGCATACCATCACCTTGTCCGCGTAGTTCGGGTCGCCGGGGAAGAAGTAGCGCTCCAGTCCGCGGTCAGGCCGGGTGGGCATCGGGAAGTAGTTCCAGCGGGTGCCGAAGTTCACCGTCAGCCGCCGGTTTACCTGCCACTGGTCGCGGACGTAGAGGCTCTGCATCGAGGTGCGTGTACCGTACTCATCCGGCCACTGGTAGATCTTGCCGATCTGCGTGGCGCGGCCCAGCAGGAAACTCGCCATGCCGTTCCACTGGTTCGAGGCCGGGCCGCCGTTGAGCGTCGTCGGGCCGCCGCCGAAGCTGAACCCGCCGGGAGCGCCCCAGCTTCCGCCATAGAACTCCGGCTGGACGTGGTTCAGATGCTGCCAGCCGAGCTCGGCGCCGAAACGGATGTTGTGCCGACCCTTCGTCCAGTTGCCGTTGCCCACCCACTGGAACTGCGGGTCATGCCGGAAATACGGCATGTAGTTGTCCGCCAGCCCGAAGGTCGTAAACCCGCTGATGCCAAAGCCCGGCCAGCCACCTTCGATCCGGCGCGAGCCGTTCGTGCCCGGGATGCCCAGCTCCTGGCCGATGTTCTTCTCAATGCCGTACTGCTCGACGTTGGTGTCCATCAGCGTGTAGCCGAAGTTGGTGTCGATGACAAAGGTCGGCGAGACCGTGTATGTATAGGCCGCCGTCACACTGTACGTGTTGCCGTATCCCTGCCCGGGATTGCCGCCTGCCAGCGCCGAACCGAGCAGCTGCTTGCCGAAGCGCGTCGGCGCCGTCAGCGAATAATCCAGGAAGCTGAACCGGACGTAGGACGTCATCCGGTCGTTGATGTTCCAGTTGACCTTGCTGTCCACCGTCTGGCGGTCGAACACGTACGTGCCCTGCGAATAATAGTTGTCCGTGAACTGCCCCACTGCCGTCGGGTCGGGCAGCAGCGGGATCAGCTTCTTCGCGATCGGATCCCAGCGGGACTCGGGAATGATCTGGTTGGGGAACGGAATCCGGTTCCGGCCCTGGCTGTCGCCCGAGTCAGGGTCGTAAACCAGCCGCGGGGACTCGCTCATGTCGCCCTTCTTCATCAGCGGCGTCGGCACCGTGGAAAGTCCGCCCGCGAACTGCCGGTCATACGTGCCTTCGTAACTGACAAAGTAGAACAGCTTGTCCTTCTTAAGGGGGCCGCCCAGCGTGCCGCCGTTCTGGTTGTAAACGCGCTTCGGCTTGTCCTGGTCGAAGGGCAGGAAAAAGGGCCGCGCTTTGGTCCGGTTGTTGTCGTGGTACCAGAAGGCGCTGCCATGCAGGTCGTTCGTTCCGCTCTTGATGGTCACGTTGATCGCCGCGCCGCCGGCCAGGCCTTGCTCGGCATCGAACGCGTTGGTGACCACGTTGACGGCTTCAATCGACTCGAGCGCCGGCACATACGCGGTGATGTGCGGCAGCCAGATGTTGTACTGCGTGGCGCCGTCCAGGCGGATGTTGTTCGACGCCGCCACCGTGCCATTCACCTCGAATTGCAGCGCCCGCGACGGGTTCGAAGGCACCGAGTGTGCGTTGCGCGGCGGCGTGAAACCGGGCAGAAGGTTGAAAAGCTGCTGGTAGTTCCGCCCCGGCGGGATCGGCGTGTTCAGCAGCGTCACCGTGGGCAGTTCGCGGCGCACCTCGGCGCGGTCGGTCTGCAACAGCGCCGCCTCGCCCGTCACCTGAATGGATTCGGTCACCGCGCCCAGCTCAAGCTGGGCATCCACGCGCGTCACCGTGTTGGTCGAAATGGTCACGTCCTTGCGAACGAGCGTCCGGAAGCCCTGCGCCTGCACCCTCAGCTCGTAGGTGCCGCCCGGAATCGTCGGAAAGTTATAGATGCCTGCCTCGTTGGTGGTGGCCGTCCGGCTCTGGTTGGTCTCCGTATTCGTGATCGTTACCGTCGCCCCAACCACGGCGGCCCCACTCGGGTCCGTCACGTTCCCCGTGAGAGATCCATAGAGGATCTGCGCCGCGGCAGGCGTCTGCCATAAAAGCATCAGAGCGGCCGCAACCCACGCGGCGGCCGCCCAGCGCAATCTCAGCCATGTCCTCATCTGCTGCATCGCAACATGTTCCTTTTCCCATGGAGTTTGTGATCCCGGAATGCGCGAGAGAAGCCCCTGCATGTCAACTCCCAGCTCAGCTTCGTCCCTCACCCCGGCTAGAAGTAATATATTTGAGCTTCGGCATCGAGTCAATAGAAATGTCAGTTCGCCGCGGGAGGCCCCATGCTCCGCCGGCTTGAACCATCTGACCTGCCCGCCCTGCTGCGGCTGTCCACCGCCGCCGGCTGGAACCAGACAGCGGAAGACTGGCTGCGCCTGCTCGAGCTCGAGCCCGAAGGGTGCTTCGGCATCGAGCAGGACGAACGCATCGTCGCCTCCGCCACGGTGATCTCCTACGGCGAAGCCCTGGCCTGGATCGGCATGGTGCTCACTCTGCCCGAATACCGCGGCCGCGGCCACGCCATGCAACTCATGCGGCACTGCCTGGACTTCTGCACGCAACGAGGCATCGCCACCGTCCGCCTGGACGCCACCGAAATGGGCCGCCCGGTCTACGAGCGGCTCGGTTTCCACGCGGAGTATGGTGTGGCTCGCTGGTCCGGCCACCTGGATACCACTGAAGACGCGCCCCCGCAGTTTGACTTTGCCCTGGACCGCCTGGCCTTCGGCGCCGACCGCCGCCGTCTGCTCCTGAAAACCGGCTGGTCGCGCCCGGGCCGCGTCGCCGCTTATCTGGGCCCGGTCACCGCCCGCACCGCGGCCGAGGCCGGTGCCATCATCCGCGGCTGCGGCATCCGCGGGCCCGCCTTTTGGGACATCCCGGAGCCCAACGCGGCGGCCCGCCAGCTTGCAGCAAGCCTCGGCTTTGCGCCCGTGCGTCAGCTCGTCCGCATGCGCCTGGGACCTCCAGTGGAGGAACGGATGGAGTGGGTCTTTGCGCTGGCGGGCTTCGAGTACGGTTGAACGCCTACAATGGAGGCGTGAGTCGGCTTGGCCTGGCGCTTGCCGCCGCGCTCGTCTGCCTGGCGCAGCAACCTCCGCAGCATCTGCTGCAACGCATGGCGTCTGGCTTCCGGTACGCCGATGGCCTGGCGCTCGAACCCGACGGCGCGCTGCTGGTGGCTGATCCGCCGGCCGACCGCATCCTCCGCCTTGTGCCCGGCCGGCCCATCGCCGTGGCGCGCCAGCCCGCTGGCGGCGCCGCCGGCCTCGCCATCGACGACCGGGGCCGGCTGGTGATCTGCGAGTCCCAGGCGCGCCGCGTGGTGCGCATGGAAATGGACGGCCGCCTCACCGTGCTCGCCGACGCCTTCGAAGGCAAGCCGCTCAACGGGCCCAACGACCTCGCCCTCCGCTCCGGCGGTCACATCTACTTCACCGACCCCGCCTTCGGCTCGGCCGACGAGCGCCGCCAATTGCCCTTCCACGGCGTCTTCCATCTGCCGCCGAAGGGCCCGCTGGAGGTCATCTGGCGGGGTGACTCGCGCCCCGTCGGCATCGCGCTCTCGCCCGACGAGCGCACTCTCTATGTCACCTTCGCTGACGAGCGCCTCGTCCGCGCCTTCGACCTTGCCCGCTCCGGCGCGGTCTCCAATCCGCGCGTTCTGGTGCCACGAACCGGCGGCATTCCCCTGGGGCTCCGCACGTCCGCCGATGGCGAGCTTCTGATCGCCGTCGGCGAACACATCGAAATTTACTCACCCAAGGGGCGGCTCCTTGAGAAGATCCCTGTCCCGGAGCGCACCGCGAACCTCCTCGTGCATCCTTCCACCGGCGACATCTTTGTCTCGGCCCGCGACGCCGTCTACCACCTCGCCCGCCGGGCGGAGCCGGCCAAGGAGCCATGAGCGGCGAACCCAGCCCGCGCCGATACCCCCCGCGCCCGCTCGTCGGCGTGGGCGCCGTGCTCTTTGACGGCCCGCGCGTCCTCCTCATCGAGCGCGGCCAGGAGCCGTTGAAAGGCTGGTGGACCCTGCCCGGCGGACTCGTCGAGGCAGGCGAGCGGCTCGACCAGGCCCTGCGCCGCGAAGTCCACGAAGAGACCGGCCTCATCGTGGAACCACTTACCGTCGCCGCCATCTTCGAACGCATCATCAGGGACCAACAGGGCCGCGCCGAATACCACTACGTCATCATCGACTACCTCTGCCGCCCCTGCGGCGGCCGCCTCCAGTGGGGCAGCGACGTCGCCGATGCGCGCTGGGTGGAGCTCGACCAGCTCGCCGCCCTTCAGGTGGCCCCGGGCACGCCGCCCGTCATCGAAAAGGCGCTCGCCCTCTGGCGGGAGTGGAGCGAATGAACGCGCGCAGCCTCGAACTGCTCGAATACGACCGTCTCCGCGACCTGCTGGCCCGCTATGTGGAATCGCCCGGCGGCCGCCGGCTGCTCGACCGCATGGCCCCGCTGCCGGACCGCGCCGCCGCCCGGGCTGCGCTCGAAGAGGCCGCCGAAGCCATCGCGTGGCTGCGCGAGCAGCAGAAGCCCGCTCCCGCTCGCCGCTCCGCCCCCGCGCCGCTCCGCTTTGCCGGGTTGCCGGACGTCGCTGCCGCCGAGGCGCGCCTGCGAATCGAGGGCGCGGTGCTCGAACCTTCCGAGATCCATGCTCTCTGCCTCATGCTCGAGCGCGCCGCCGAGATCCGCCAGGCGCTCTCCTCCCGTGCGGCCGAGCTCCCGCGCCTGGCCGCACGCGCCGCCTCCATCGCCGACTTCCGTGACGCGCTGCGCGAGGTCTCGGGCCGCATCCTCCCCGACGGCTCCATCGCTGACGACGCCAGCCCGGAACTCGCCCGCATCCGCCGCGACATGGAACGCCAGCGCCGCCTCATCCACGCTTCGCTCGAGCGGTTCCTCAAGTCCCACCACGACGACGGGCTGCTTCAGGAAGAGTTCATCACCATCCGTAACGACCGTTTCGTCGTGCCGATCGTTCCGGGCGCGCGCCGCCGCCTGCCGGGCGTCGTCCACGCCGCCAGCGGCAGCGGCCATACGCTGTTTCTCGAGCCGCTGGAAACCATCGAGCTGAACAACGAACTCGTCCGGCTCGCCGGGGAAGAACAGCGCGAGATCCACCGCATTCTGCGCGAGCTCACCGCCTCGCTCCGGCGCCACGCCGAACAGGTGCGCGCCGCGGCCGAGGCGCTCGCCGCGCTCGACTTCGCTTTCGCCCGCGCCCGCTTCGCGCTCGACTTCGGCTGCGCCATCCCGGAGTTTTCGCCCGACGAGGCGCCGCGCCTCCTGCTGGAAAAGGCGCGGCACCCGCTGCTTGAAGACGTCTTTCGCCGCCAGCGCCGCTGCGTCGTGCCGCTGTCTTTCGAGCTGGACGCGGACCGCCGCACCCTCCTCATCAGCGGCCCCAACACCGGCGGCAAGACTGTCGCCATGAAGTGCGCCGCCCTCACCGCGCTGATGGCGCAAAGCGGCGTGCCCGTGTCCGCCGAACGCGCCGTGCTCCCCTGGTTTGATGACGTCCTCGCCGACATCGGCGACAACCAGAGCATCGAACACAGCCTGTCCAGCTTCAGCGCGCACATCGAACGGATCCGCGAGATCCTCGCCCTGGCAACGTCCGGCTCCCTCGTGCTGCTCGATGAGCTCGGCCGCGCCACCGATCCCGACGAGGGCGGCGCGCTCGGCGTCGCCGTGCTCGAAGACTTCCACCGCCGCGGCGCCTTCACGCTCGCCTCCACCCACCTGCCGGCCCTGAAACGGTTCGGCGCTGCCACGCCGGGCGTCCTCAACGCCGCCATGGGCTTCAATGAGGAGACGCTCGAGCCCACGTATCGCATGCAAGTCGGCCTGCCCGGCAAGTCCGCCGGCCTCGACATCGCCGCCCGGCTCGGCCTGCCCGAACGCTTGATCGAGCGCGCCCGCGCTGCCATGAGCGAGAGCGACCGCCAGATGAACGAACTGATTGCGCAGCTCGAGCGGCGCCTGGCGGAAGTCACCGCGCGCCTCGAGGAGCTGGAGCGGCAGCGCGCCGCCCTCGAACAACGCGAACGCACCATGCTCGAAAAGATGGAGCGGCGCGAGCAGGCCCGCCTGCGCGAAATCGAGCAGGCGGCCGAGGCCGCCCGTCGCCAGTTCGAAAAGCAGGCCCAGGAGCTGATCTCAAGCGTCCTCGCTGCGCCGGAGCAACGCCGCCAGGCCGAAAAGGCGCTCCGTCAGGCGGCCCGCGTGCGCCGCGAGTTTGAAGAATCGGTCCGCTCGCTGCGGGCTGCCGCCGGGCCGGCCCCTGCCGCCGCACCGCCGCAGCTGCGCGAAGGCGTGCGCGTGCGCCTGCGCGATGTGAGCCAGCCCGCACGGGTCAGAAAGGTGCTGCCCGATGGCCGGCTCGAAGTGGATGTCGGATTCCTGCGCATGCAGGTCAGCCCGCAGGACGTGCTCGAAGTGCTGCCTGAGGCCCCGGGCGGCGTCAGGCTCCCCGCCGGCGTTACGCTCAGCGCCGGTCCGCGCTGGGACACGCTCAGCCGCGAAATCAACGTCATCGGCAAAACCGCCGACGAGGCGCGCGAAGAAGTGGACAAATTCCTCGACGACGCATTCCTGGCCGGCGTCACCCGCGTGCGCGTCATTCACGGCCACGGCATGGGCGTGCTGAAACGGGCCATTGAGGAGCTCTGCCGCGCCCACCCGCACGTCGAGAAGTTTTACCCGGCCTCGCCCGCCGAAGGCGGCGCCGGCGCCACCATCATCGAGCTCAAAGAGAGCTGACCTCCGGGCCGCCCCGGCGGCATGCCTTCAGGCCGGCAGCTCGTCAAGCGCCTTCAGCACCTCTTCCGTGTGCCCGTCCACCTTCACCTTGCGGAAAATCTTCGCGATCTTCCCCCGGTGAATGATGAACGTGCTGCGCTCAATGCCCATCGTCTTCTTGCCGTACATGTTCTTCTCCACCCACACGCCGTATTTTTCCGCCACCTTGTGATCCGGGTCGGCCAGCAGCGGAAACGGAAGCGAGTACTTCTGTTTGAACTTCACAAGCGCCGGCACGTCATCCGGCGAGACGCCAAGGACCACCGCCCCTCGCCCGAGGATCTCCGCGTGGTGGTCGCGGAAGCTGCACGCCTCCTTCGTGCAGCCCGGCGTGTCCGCGCGGGGGTAGAAATACAGGACCACCGTCCTGTCCGCGAACGCACTCAGCTTGACCTTCTCGCCCGAATCGCTCGGCAGCGTGAAGTCGGGCGCCCTGGATCCTTCTTTCAGTTCGGCCATAACTCCAATGATGCGCCAGTCCGGAGACGGATTCCAGACCTGCACGGGGAACCGGTATCGGGCGGCGCCATGCCGTTGCGCCGTCGGACCCGCCGCCAAAGAGCTCAGGTCACCCCATCCGCCGCCCGGAGTTTACCCATATGAGGGAAAACAACGGGCAAAATGGGAATTATCCAAAGAATTTTCTGGCCATTTTCCGGAACCTGTGATAGATTTTTTCCCCGAGAAGCGCCATGCAGACCTGCCCAAGTTGCAAATATCCGGTAAACACTCCGGACCGTTTCTGCCCCTGGTGTGGAGCGGTGATGGGAGCCTACGCCTCAGCCGCCGCTGATCCTCCGCCATCTTCAGCCGCCCCTGTGGCCGCCCCACAGCCGCAGACGTGGGCGCTCCAGTCGGCAAACTCAGGGGCACAGGCCAGGACGGCGCCTCAGGGCACGGCGCCGCAGTTGCGTCATCCCAAGGAGTCGGCTTACTTCACCCTTGCCGCCGTGGCCGGGGTCATCGCCTGGCTGTTCCTTATCTGGATCGTCATCCTGATCGGCTGGATCATCGCCCTGCCATTGCTTGTATTGGCCTGGTTCGCCGAGAAGTTCTTCCGGGCTCAATTACTGGGGAATTCCGTCCGCGTCAGCGAGACGCAATTCCCGGAAATCCATGAAATGGCCAGGAACTTTTCCGCGCGCCTGGGCCTGACAAAAACGCCGGATCTCTTCATCGTCAATGGCAACGGCCTGGTGAACGCGCTCGCAATCCGGCACCTGCGCAACAAGTACATCCTGCTGATGTCCGACCTCGTGGACCTGCTCCTGTCCACCGGGTCGCTGGACGAGCTTGGCGCCGTCGTGGGCCACGAACTGGGCCATCACGCCCTGGGTCACACAAGCCCGCTGAAAAATTTCTTCTTGTTCCCCGGGCTGCTGGTGCCATTTCTTGGCTCGGCCTATTCCCGCGCCTGCGAACTCAGCGCGGACCGCGCCGGCATGTGGCTGGCGGGCAGCAAGACGGCCGCAATCCGCGCCCTCGGCGCCCTGGCCTGCGGCAGCCGCGCGCTCACGCCACGGTTGAACATCGACGCCTTCGTCGGCCAGGAACAGGAGGCGGCCGGCTTCTTCGGCTTCCTCATCAACATCTATTCGTCCCATCCGCGCCTCACTCTCCGCGTGCAGGAGCTCCGGGCCGCCGAAGCCGCCGTCCTGGGCGTCTCCACCGCATGACGCGTACGGGCCGAGACACCGCCACTGCGCTACAGTGGGGCTGATGGGGCGCACGCTGCTGGCAGTCTTCGGCGGGTGGTTTCTCATTCAACTGCTCGTCCTGGCCGTGGACGCCATTCTGATTCGGGCCTTCCCGAACCAATACGGCAACGGTCTGCCGTCTCCGGCGTGGCTGCTGGGCCTGCGGCTGGCCGCGAGCTTTCTGGCCACTCTCGCGGGCGGCTGGCTGGCCGCGCGGCTGGCCCCGGAGCGGCCGTGGCGGCACGCGCTTTATCTCATCGTGCTCGGTGAGACCATGGGCATCCTCATGGCGGGATCGAGCCTCGGCCAGCTCCCCTTCTGGTACCTCGGCGGCATGCTGCTCCTCTATCCCGTGGCGGTGCTCGGCGGAGCGGCCCTCGCTCTTCTGCCCGGCCGCCGCGGCGCCCCGCGCGCCTGACCGTCGCGCCAACCGCGCTCGGCTATGCTGGGAGTCGGACGCCACACGGGAGGTCCCATCGATGAAACGCACCCTCCGCGACCATCTCGCCTATGAGCCGGTCGAACTGAAATTCGGCACCTCCGGCCGGCGCGGGCGCGTCGCCGACCTCACGCAGCTCGAAATTTACATCAACGTCCGCGGCGAAATGGAGTGGCTCAAAACGCTCCCCAAACACCAGGGCGGCATCCAGCCCGGCGACGACGTCTTTGTCGCCGCCGACCTGCGCCCTTCCTCCGTGCGTTTCGTCGAGGAATTCGGCGGCCGCGGCGAGATCGTTCAGGCCGTCTGCGAGGCCATCCGCCACGCCGGTTCCACGCCGGTCTTTCAGGGTTTCATCCCGACTCCTGCCCTCGCCTACTACGGCTTCGGCCGCCGCCGCGCGAGCATCATGGTCACCGGCAGCCACATCCCGTTCGACCGCAACGGCTACAAGCTGAACACAAGCGTCGGCGAACTCCTCAAGGAACACGAGGCGCCCGTGCAGGAACACGTGGCGCGCGTCCGCGCCGCCGTCTATGGCGAGCCCTTCGAGCGCTCGCCCTTCAACGAGCGCGGCATGCTCCGCAGCGGCCACCAGCCGCTGCCCGAACCCTCCGGCGAGGCCCGCGCCGCCTACATGCGCCGGTATCTGGATTTCTTCCGCGGCCAGCCGCTGCGCGGCCAGCGCGTGCTCGTCTACCAGCATTCCGCCGTCGCGCGGGACATGCTCGTCGAAGTGATCGAAGCCCTCGGTGCGGAAGCGATCCCCGCCGGCCGCAGCGAGACCTTTATCCCGGTGGACACGGAAAACATTGGCGCCGAACTCCTCAACGAACTTCAGCGTCTCGTCGCCGGGGCCGAATCTCGGCGCGGCCCTGTCACCGCCGTGGTCTCCACCGATGGCGACAGCGACCGGCCGCTTTTCCTCAGTGTCTCCGGCGGACGCGTCCGCTTCCACCCGGGCGACCTGCTCGGCATGGTCGTGGCGCTCGAGCTGGGCGCTGACGCCGTGGTCGTCCCGGTCAGCTGCAATGACGCCATCGACCGATCCCCGCTCGCCGCCGTGCTCGAGCCGAAGACGCGCATCGGCTCGCCCTATGTGATCGCCGGCATGCAGCGCGCGCTGTCCCGCGGCCGCCGCCGCGTCGTCGGCTGGGAGGCCAATGGCGGCTTCCTCACCGCCACCCCCATCGAGCGCAACGGCGCGCTGCTCGACGCGCTGCCCACCCGGGATGCGTTCCTGCCCCTCCTCACCGTGCTCGAGGCAGCCGCCCGGGAGGGCGTGTCCCCGGCCGCGCTCTTTGACCGCCTGCCGCAACGCTTCGGCCGCTCCGCCCTGCTGCGCGAGTTTCCGCGCGAAAAGGCCCTCCGGATCCTCGCGCGGCTCACGCCACAAGCCAGCGACGGCAGCGACCTGCCGGGCATCGTCCATACATTGAAACAGTTCTTCCGCGACGCCGACGGCTTCGGAGCCATCGAGCGGCTCGATTCGACCGACGGTCTCCGCATCTGGTTCTCCAACGGCGACATCGCCCACCTGCGCCCCTCCGGCAACGCCGACGAGTTCCGCATCTACGCCGTCGCCGACACCCAACAGCGCGCCGACGAGATCGCTGCGCTGGGCGTCCGCGAACCGGACGGAATCCTCCGCCGCCTGGAGAAGGAGCTCGATGTCTGACCCGCGTCTCCTCCGCATCCGCCCCGCCGTGCAGCACTATGACTGGGGCGGCACGGAGCTGCTGCCCGCGCTGCTCGGCGTCCCCAACCCGGAGCGCCGCCCCTTCGCCGAGCTCTGGTACGGCGCGCATCCCAGGGCCCCTGCCATCGCTCTGACGCCCGCAGGCGACGTCCCACTCGACCGTCTCATCGCCTCCGCGCCGCAGCACTGGCTCGGCCCGGCCTGCGTCGCGCGCTTCGGCCCCGTGCTGCCGTTCCTGCTCAAAGTGCTCGACGCGCGAAAGATGCTTTCCATTCAGGTGCACCCCGCAGAAGACCAGGCCCGCGAGGGCTTCGAGCGCGAAAACGCCCTGGGCATCCCCATCCACGCGCCGCACCGCAACTACCGGGACCGCCACGCCAAACCCGAGGTCCACGCCGTGCTCGGCGACTTCTGGATGCTGCACGGCTTCCGCCCCCTGGAAGAAATCGCCGCCTGGCTGGATTCTTCCCCCGAGACGCGCGCCATCGCGCCGGACTTCGCCTCACGCGCCCGTGCCGCGGGACGCGACCGCACGGCCCGCTCCGCCCTTCTGCGCGAACTCTACACGCACATCATGCACCTGCCGCAGGAGCGCGTCGATGAGCTGCTCGACTCCCTCCTCGAAAAGCTCGAGCGCGCCCCAGCGCCGCCGAAGGACTCGCCCGAATACTGGGCCCTCCGGGCCGCCCGCGAATTTCCCCTCCCGGGCGGCCGACGCGACCGCGGCATCTTCTCCATCTTCCTGCTCAACCTCGTGCGGCTCCGCCCCGGCCAGGGCACGTTCCAGCCCGCCGGCGTCCTCCACGCCTATCTCGAAGGCGCGACCGTCGAGCTGATGGCCAACTCGGACAACGTCCTGCGCGGCGGCCTGACGCCCAAACACGTCGATGTGGCCGAACTGCTGCGTATCGTGCGCTTCGAGGACTCACCCTGCACGCCCCTGGAAGGCCAGCCCTGCGGCGAGGGCGAAGTGCTCTACCCGGCGCCCGTCGAGGAGTTCGCGCTCAGCCGCATCGCCCTCGCCCCGGACGCTCTCGTGCAACGCGCTTCCAGCGGCCCCGAGATTCTGCTCGCCCTCGAAGGCAACGCCCTGCTCCGCGGCGCGGACCTCGCTGTCGAACTGCGCCCGGGTCAGGCAGCCTTTGTCGCCGCCAGCACGGAATTTTCGCTTTCTTCCAGCCCGGCCGCGGCCACGGTCTGGCGCGCGCGCTCGAACCTCGTCCCGCGCGCCTCCTGATTGGCTTGCCGCCTTCTAACGACTCGCGCGGCGCCTGCTATTCGAGCCGCTTGTGGAACCGCAACGCGCTGAGGACGACAATCGTCACGCCCATCGCCGCCAGCGCCGCCAGTTGCGGCCAGAGCTGGCCGGCGCCGCTGCCCTTCAGAAACACCCCGCGCACGATTTCCATGAAATACCGCAGAGGATTCAGATACGTGAGCCACTGCACCGGCTCCGGCATGTTGCGGATCGGAAACGCAAAGCCGCTCAGCATGAAAGCGGGCTGAAAGAAGAAAAACGAAGCCATCATCGCCTGCTGCTGCGTGTGGCTCACCGTGCTCATGAAAAGACCGGCTCCCAGCGTGGAAAGGATGAACAGCGCCAGGCCCGTCAGCAGCATCAGGTCGAACATCCCCACCAGCGCGAACGGAATCGTCTTGCCCAGCATCAGTTCAATCGGCCGCAGCGGCGTCACCATCAGCTGTTCCATCGTCCCGATCTCCCACTCCCGCGCCACCGTCAGCGACGTCAGCAGGCTGGCAATGATCATCAGGATCACCGCAATCAGCCCCGGCACGATGAAGTTCCTCGATTGCAGCGCGTTGTTGTACAGCACCCGCGGCCGCAGATCCGCCGGCGGCTCCAGCTTTCCCGCCCCGCGCCGCTCCACCCACTGCCCGCGCAGCTCCATCGCATGCGCCATCACTACCGCGTCCGCATAGCCCGCGGCGATCGACGCCGTATTGGAGTCGCTGCCGTCAAGCAGCACCTGCACCTTCGCGTTCTCTCCCGCCGCCACATGCCGCGCATAGCCCCGCGGGATCACCACCGCCATCAACGCCCGTCCCTGATGCAGCTCCCGCACCACATCCGGATGGCCGCCGCGGACGCTTCGCACCTCGAAGAATCGCGAGCCGCGCAGCCGCTCGGCCAGCTCGCGGCTCGCGGCCGTGCCGTCCTGGTCGTACAGTATCGTCGGGATGCGGTCCACGTCGAGCGTCAGCGCGTAGCCGAACAGCATCAGCAGCGCCATCGGCACCGCCAGCGCCATCCCGAGGCTGCGCCAGTCACGCACAATGTGCAGCAGTTCCTTGCGGAAGACCGCCTTCAGCCGCCTCCGGCTCATGGCTGCTGCCTCTCCTCGCGCTCGATGCACGCGGTGAAAACATCGTTTATCGTGGCGCCCGCGGCACACTGCGCCCGCAGCTCCCCGGGCGCCCCCAGCGCCACCACGCGCCCGCGATGCATCAGCGCCAGCCGCTGGCAGTACTCGGCTTCGTCCATGGAATGTGTCGAGACGATCACCGTCGAGCCGGCCTCCGCCATCTCGTAAATCAGGTCCCAGAAGCGCCGCCGCGACGGCGGGTCCACCCCGCACTTCGGCTCATTGAGTAGCAGCGCCTGCGGGCGGTGCAGCAGCGTGCAGAATAGCGCCAGCCGCTCGCGCTCTCCCGGGTCCTGCTCAACGGCGCGTTGCTGATAGGCGACGGCCGCCCGCACCTGCTCCAGCGCCCGCTCGGCCGCTTTCACCGCCGCCTCTTCCCGCTCACGCTGCCGCTCCAGCTCTTCGGTGTCCTGACGCGCGATCACCTGCCCGGCGCGCACCGTGTCTCCTTCGTCCACCAGCAATTCTTCAAGCCGGCCGGGCAGCTTGAACGAAAGCTCGACTTCGGTGAGTTCAATGTTGCCACTCAGCCGCAGCTCGCCCGCCTCGGGCCGGCCTCTCACAAGCCGCCAGCCGGCCACGGCGGCCGCTGCCGCCACAACGGCAATCAACGCGTACTTCCTTTTGCCGAGCATCGCCGGTGCCTCTTCAGTCAGTCGAGCATCAGGTCCAGATTCCCCACCGCCTCTCCCAGCCCGATCCGTGCCGCCTTCTGCTGGAACGTCGCCGCCACCACGGCTTCGCGCGCCCGCGCCACGCGGGCCTGGGCCTCGGTCACTTCCAGCGGCGTGGCCACGCCCGCCGCCACGCGGCGCTCCGCCTGCGCCAGTTCGCGCTCGGCCTGAACGAACGTCTCGCGCGCCGCTGCCACCTGCGCTTCGGCGGACTTCAGCCTCTCAATCGCCAGCCGGATCTCCAGCTCCACCTGTCTGGCCAGGTCGCGCGTGCGGATTTCTTCAGCGCGTTGCAGGGAGGCGGCCTCGGCGCGCCGCGCGTCGCGCCGCCGGGAGCCACGGCCATCTCCACCGCCTGCCGCAGGCTCAACGCCAGCCGCCGCGGCTCGCTCGTCTGCGCTGCCGCTGCCGCTGCCAGCAGCCACACCATGCCGCGCTTCATGCCCTCTTCCCCTTCTTCTTCCGCTTCCGGACGCCCGTCTTTCTCCGCTTTGCGTCCCTGGACGGACCGGCGAGCCCCCGCAGGCCGGCCACAATGTAAGCCACCATCCGCTCCACCGTCTCGCCGGTGTCTTTCTGGCCTGGCTGCCCGCCCGCTACCCGCGGGATCACATCCGTCAGCAGCAGGTAATACGACAGCACGCCCGCGCTGAACACCAGCCCCCACACCAGCTCCTCCCGCCTCGCGCCCGGCATCGCCCGCTCAAGCGCCGCCAGAAACCGCGCCGCCACGCCGGCAAACGCCACCGGCAGCAGCTTCTCCGCCCAGCCGCCCGGCTCGCCCACCACCCGCGCCATCAGCTTCGACAACGCGCCGGATTCGCCCTCCGCGTGCCGCGCCTCCACCACCGGCCCGACAAAGGCCCGCGCAACGTCCTCCAGCCGCGCCCCGCCCGGCCGCTGCTCGGCCTCTTCCAGCAGCTCCAGCCGGCGCCGGTTCACTGGCTCCAGCCGCCGCAACACCACCTGGAGGAACAGCTCGTCTTTCGAGCCGAAGTGATAATTCACCGCCGCCAGGTTCACCTGCGCTTCCGCGGTGATGTCGCGCAGCGATGCTCCGGCGAAGCCGCGCTCGGCAAACAGCCGCTCGGCCGCGTCGAGGATCCGCGTGCGCGTCGTGTCGGCGCGCGCCCGGAGCTCGGGGCCGGGTCCCAGCTCGGGCAGCATGTCAAACGGTGTTTCAATCATTCGTTCGCTTGAATCATACGCTTGCTTGAATTCGGCGTCAAGACAGAACCGCCGCAGAGCGGCCGGAAAAGCAGATCGCCCGCCCTCAGCCGGGCATCCACCCCGGCGCCAGGTAGGCGCAGGCCGTTACCAGCAGCCCGATCAGCGCCGCCAGCAGCACGCTGTGCCGCAGCGTGAACCGGAACAGCCGGCTCTCGTCGGCCGCGGGCATGCCCGTGGCCGCCGCCGCCACCGCGATCGATTGCAGCGAGATCATCTTGCCCATCACCCCGCCTGAGGAGTTCGACGCCGCCATCAACACCGGGTTCAGCCCCAGGCTTTGCGCCGTCACCTTTTGCAGGTTGCCGAACAGCGCGTTCGCGCTCGTGTCGCTCCCGGTGAGAAACACCCCCAGCCAGCCGAGGATCGCACTGAAGAAGGGGAAGGCCGCGCCCGTGGCCGCCATCGCCAGCCCGAGCGTTGCCGTCGCGCCCGAGTAGTTCATCAGGAAGGCGAGCGCCAGCACGCTCGCCACCGTCAGCACCGGCTTGGCCATCTGCGTCGCCGTGTCCTTCAGGACTTTCGCAAGCAGCGCGGCCGGCGCGCGCAGCACGAGGCCGGCCAGCAGGCAGGCCAGCATGCAGGCCGTGCCGGCCGCCGCCAGCCACTGGAACGAATAGCGGGCCGCGTACGGCGCCGCCGCCGGCACCACCGGCGGCGTCTGCACCACGCGGCCGTGCAGCCACGGCCAGTCAATGACCACCGTGGCCGAATTCAGCGCCGCCTTGATGTCGGCCCGTCCCCAGGCGAGCACGCACACCACCAGCAGAAGGTAGGGCGACCACGCCTTCAGCACCGCCCTCGCCTCGTGGCGCGGGCGCAGCCCCGCCTCGGCCGCGGCGCCGTCAAAGACAAATTCGTTGCGCGGCCGCCAGAGCCGCGCCGCCGCCAGGCAGGCGCCGATGGCGGCCAGCGAGCTGAGGATGTCGGTCAGCTCCGGGCCGATGAAATTCGACGCATAAAACTGCGCGCCCGCAAACGCTGCGCCGCAGGCCAGCGCCGCCGGCAGGACTCCGGACAGCGCGCGCCAGCCGCCCATCACCATCACGAGGTATGCCGGCACGATCAACGACACCGGCGCGCAGATCCGGCCCACCGCCGCGCTGAGCTTTTCCACCGGCAGTCCGGTGATCGCCCCCAGCGTCAGCACCGGGATGCCGATCGAGCCGAACGCCACCGGCGCCGTGTTCGCCAGCAGGCAGATGCCGGCCGCGTAGAAGGGCGAAAAGCCCAATCCGGTCAACATCGCCGCCGCCACCGCCACCGGCGCGCCAAAGCCGGCCGCGCCCTCCACAAACGCCCCGAAGGCGAATGCGATCAGCAGCGCCTGAAGGCGCCGGTCCGGCGTGACCGAGCCGATCGAGTCCTTGATGATTTCAAACTGTCCCGTCTCGACGCACAGCCGGTAGAGGAAGATTGCCCAGAACAGAATCCAGCAGATCGGAAACAGCCCGAACGCGGCCCCGTAAAGCGCCGCGCTCAGCACCATCGCGGGTGGCATCCGGTAGACGGCGAGCGCCACCGCCGCCGCCGCGCCCAGCCCGCTGAGGGCCGCCGCCCAGGCCGCCGTGCGCCGCACGCCCAGCAGACAGAGAAGCGTGAACAGCGGCAGCGCGGCCGCGAGCGCGGAAAGCGCGAGGCTGCCTCCCAGCGGCGCATAGGTCTGCTCCCACATGGAGCGCTATTCTATCGAGCCGCGCGGGGCGCGGGCGGGCGGCGCGCCAGATACCGCAGCCAGCGCCGCTCTTCGCCTTCGCGGTCGAACGTGTCTTTCCAGTAGCGCGCGAACTCGTCTTCGAGTTTCCGCGCGCGGCGCTCGAGCGCGCGCATCACCTCCTGCGCCTCGGGGTCGAACTCCGCCGCCGGCCCGAGCAGCGCCTCCGTGGCGGCGCAGTCCTGCCGCCGTCCGAGAATCCCCTGGATCTCGCGCACCTGCGCGAGGCGCTTTTCAAGTGTCGGCCCGTAAAACCGCGTGAACAGCTCAAGCGTGTAGCGGAAGCGTTTGGCTTCGAGCCGGAAGGCGTGCAGTTGCGCTGCCGCCGCAGGGTGCAGCGCCGCCTTGCGGCCGGCGCGGAAGAACTCCGCCGCCATGGGGGGCAGCGTGCGCCGCGCAAAGTCGCCCGCGTCTTCGGCCACGTCGCGCAGCATCGCCAGCCGTTCGAGCCAGCCGCGCGGAATGTCCTGCGAGCGCAGCAGGTAGAGATGCCCGATGAAGGCCAGCGCCCCGCGCTCGCGGTCGGCTTTCAGCTTCCCAAGCAGCGGGTGATCGGCGCGCAGTCCCAGGCGGACGAGCAGCTCGCTGTCCACATCGAGGTCGCGGACATGCGCCGCGGCATCGAGCGCCGGCTTGAGCGCCCTGCGCATCCGCCTGGCCTCCTTGCCGGGCAGGAGATGCCCGAACACGCGCAGCGCCTGCGAGATGCGCCGCACGGCGACGCGGAAATCGTGCACCTCGTCTTCACCGCAGCGGGCGAGCGCGAGCGCCATCTGCGCATCCAGCGTTTCGATGCGCTCCCTGAGCGACTCGCGCGCGTGCTCGGTCAGCGTCATCGCCTCTTCACCACGGCCCGGAGCTGCTTTCCGTAGACCTGACGGAAGGCGGCGGCGGCGCGTTCGACCGCCCACAGCTCCAGACTCAGGTCGCTGTCCGATTCCATCGTAACCGTGAGCGCGCCGTCGTCGAGCGTGCAGGAGATGGACTCGACGCGCTGGTCGCGGCTGCGGTCGAGCGCGTCGGCCACGCGCAGCAGCGGATACAGGTACTGGATGAGCTGCTGCTGTTCCGGGTCGAGAGCGGCGTAGTCGGCGTGGCGGGCCGAGGGCGGCGCCTTGCGGTGATAGCGGCACAGCATCGCCACCAGGTGGCGTTCTTCGTCGGTGAAGCCGCCGAGGTCGGCGTTGGCGACGATGTACTGCGAGTGTTTGTGGTGGGCCATGTCATTGATCGCGTGACCCGTGTCCCGCAGGTAGGCGGCCGCCTTCAGCAGGCGGCCTTTCTCGGGCTGAAGCCGGTGCCAGGGAGTGAGCGCGGTGAACAGCTCGCGCGCGAAGTGGGCGACCCTGCGGGCGTGGCGGAGATCGACGCCAAAGCGGCGCGCGTACTGTTCGACCATGCGGCGCTGCTCGGCATCGAGCAGGACGCGTTCGACGCCGGCGCCGCGTTCGGCGAGGTCGCGCAGAATGCCGTCGCGGACGCCTGCCGCGCTGTAATAGAGGCGCGGCGCCTGATACATCTCGACCACGGCGAGCATGACCGCCACGCCGGGCACGATGATCTCGGCGCGCCGCGGGCCGATGCCGGTGACGCGGCGCCGCTCGTCGAGGTCCATGCGAGCCAGCTCCCGGTACAGCCGCCGCAACTGGGAGGCGGTGACGCGGCGGCGGTCGGCCTCCTGCCGGCGCTGGCGCGGGATGCGGTTGGCGGCACAGACGATGGCCGAAGCCGAGGCGGACGTCCCGATGAGACGCGCGAACGCGGCCGGCGGGATTTTCTGCCGCACCGGATGGAGCTTTTCCTGGATGAACTCGTTCATCCGCAGGAGCTCTTCTTCGAGCGGCGGGTCGTGCCGCAGGAACACTTCTTTCAGCCTCACCGCGCCCAGAGGCCGCGAGAGAGCGGCGCGCATACGGCCGTTGTCGGCGTCGATCACTTCGGCGCTGCCGCCGCCGATATCGAGGATCAGGATGCGGCTGTCCGGATGCGGCCAGCGCGTCTCGACGCCGAGATGGATGAGGCGCGCCTCTTCGAGGCCGGAGATCATCTCCACGGGCTCGCCGAGCACGTCGGAGGCGCGCCGCAGGAACTCCTCGCTGTTGGAGGCGTCGCGCACGGCGGCCGTGGCCACGGCGCGCACCGCCAGCACGCCGAGGCCGCCGTAGGCCTTTTTCATCCGGGCGAGCACTTCGAGCACCTGGCGCGCGGCGGTCTCGTCGATGCTGCCGGTGCGGAAGACGCTTTCGCCGAGCCGCGTCACCTGGCGGTCCTCGGCCAGGACTTCGAACCGCCCGTTGCGGTCGACGTCGGCGGCCATCATGCGGACCGAGTTGCTTCCGATGTCAATGGCGGCGTAGCGGGGCATGGCGGGTCGGGCGCAGTTCGGCTAGGCTTCTGATTATGACCTACCTTCGTGCCTTGGCGGGACTGGCGTTTGTGGGGATGCAGGCCGCAGGGCAGACGCCCGCGCAACGGGCGGCGCTCGAGGCGGTGGAAAAACACGCGGAACCGTTCCGGCAGATCTCGCGGCAGATCTGGGAAACCCCCGAGCTGGGCTGGCAGGAGAAGCAGAGCTCGGCGCTGCTGCGGGCCGAACTGGAAAGGCACGGCTTCCGCACGCGCGGCTTCGACGGCATGCCGACGGCGTTCGTCGCCGAGTGGGGCGAGGGCCGGCCGGTGATCGGCATTCTCGGTGAGTACGATGCGCTGCCTGGCCTCTCGCAGGAGGACGCGCCGGAGCGCAGGCCGCGCGTGGCCGGCGCGCCGGGCCACGGATGCGGCCACAACCTGTTTGGCGCGGGCTCGGCGCTGGCGGTGGTGGCGGTGAAGGAACGCATGCAGGCGCTGGGGTTGAAAGGGACGATTCGCTTCTACGGGACGCCTGCCGAGGAAGGCGGCGGCGGAAAGATTTTCCTGATCCGCGCCGGAGCGTTCCGCGACGCCGACGTCGTGCTCGCCTGGCATCCGGGCGACTTCAACGCCGCCGACGATAATCCGTATCTGGCCAACATCAGCGCGCGGGTGCGCTTCCGCGGGACGCCGGCGCATGCGGCCGGCGCGCCCGAGGCGGGCCGCAGCGCGCTGGACGCACTTGAAGTGATGACGCACGCGGTGAACCTGCTGCGGGAGCACGTCCCGCAGGAGACGCGCATGCACTACATCGTCACCAGCGGCGGCGCGGCCGCCAACATCGTGCCCGAGTTTGCGGAACTGTCGATCATCGTGCGTCACCCTGATCTCGAGGAGCTCGCGCGCATCTGGGAGCGGGTGAAGAAATGCGCCGAAGCGGGCGCGCTGGCGACCGAGACGAAGGTGGAAATCGAGATTTCGTCGGCCTATGCCAACTTCCGGCGCAACGCGGTGCTGCGCGACCTGCTCGACCGGAGCCTGCGGGCGGCGGGCGGCGTCCGCTACAGCGACGAGGAGCGTGCGTTTATCGAGAGAATCCGCGCGACGCTGGGCGCGCGCGAGCTGCCGCCGCTCGAGCGCGCCGCCGAGGTGCTGCCGCCAAAGACGTCGCTGTCGTCGGTGTCCACGGACGTGGGCGACGTCAGTTGGGTGGTTCCGGTGGGGCACTTCACCGCGGCGACGATGCCGCCGGGCGTGCCGCTACACACGTGGCAATCGACGGCGTGCGCGGGCACGGAGATCGGCCGCAAGGGCATGATGGTGGCGGCGAGGACGCTGACGCTGGCGGCGCTTGAGCTGTTTGAGAGGCCGGAGCTGGTCCGGCAGGCGCGCGCGGCGTTCGAGGAGCAGATGCGCGGCCGCGAATATCGTTCGCTGCTGCCCGCCGAGCGGCGGCCGGGGCAGACGGGTCATTGAGGCGCTGCCGCCCGGAGGTCGTCCCGCGGGTTTCAGCGAAATATCTCACTGCGGATTCACGCGTGTAGCACGGTTGGCGTGGCAGTGGCGGTGTGCGGCAGCGGCAATTCGGGGGCGGAGGTGATCCCATGGCAGCTTTGCCACTGCCCAAATACGGGCTCGAGCATCTGTTTCTGTTTCCCGTCTATCCGACGCGCGAGAAATACCGCGAGATGACGGGCGAGGAGCCGCCGCCGTTCGATCCGAACCGTCCGGCGCAGTACTGGCGCGACCCCGAAGCGATGAAGTCCACGCGGCGCGTGATCATTTACGACCGTGTGCTGGCCACCGACGAGCGCGGCTATCCGAAGGCGGGCCCAGACGGCAAGCCCTATTTCGAGCCACTGGCCCTGCCGAGGCAGGAGGCGGCCACGGTGAACATTCCCCCGAAAAAGGCCGCAAACGAGCAGAAGGAGGGCCTGCCCGACATCCAGCCGCCGTGCCGCGAGCTGGAGGAAGACGAAGAGCTCGCCTTTGACTTCGGCGGCATCGTCGTGGTGCGCAACAAGAACTTTGCCAGCCAGGAAGTGGTGGGCTTCACCGTGGCGGACCGCGAGCTTCTGCGGGCGATTGCGAAGAAGTTGAACGTGAATCCCTGACCGGCGGCGCGGGGGAGCGCGGCAGCGGGCGCTGCCGCGCAGCCTACCACGCGCCGCGGGCCGGCGGCTGCTGATAAGATTCCGCCATGATGCGCGGACTTGCCGTGGCAGCCTGGCTGTGCGCCGTGGCGGCGGGGCAGACAGCCGAAGACTGGAGCGTGTGGAGCGCGCGCGAAGAGCTGCGGCCCGAAACGGCGCGCGAGGGCGAGTGGCTGGTGGTGCGGGGCGGCGGGCGTCCGGAGGCATACGGGGGATGGGTGCGCCGCGTGGGAGGCGTGCGCGGCGGTGCGTGGTATCGCTTCTCGGCCGAATATCAGGCGCGTGGCGTGGCGGCGGAGAACTGGCAGGTGGTGGCGCGCGTCGACTGGCTGGATGCCGGCGGACGGCGCGCCGGGCAGCCCGAATACGCTGCCTGGAGCGAGCGCCGCGGCGACGTGATTCATGTTTTCCTCAGCGCGCCGGCGCCGGCCAACGCCGCCGCGGCGAGGATCGAGCTGCTGCTGGCCAATGCGCCTTCGGGCGAAGTGCGCTGGCGGAACGCGCGCCTTGAGGAAGGGCCCGCGCCGCCGCCGCGGCGCATCCGAATTGCCAGCGTGAATCTGCGGCCGGAAGGAAAACGGAGCGCGCAGGAGAGCGTGGACGAGTTCATCCGCCTGGTGAATGAGCGGCTGCGCCTTCCGGCGGACGTGATTCTGCTGCCGGAAGGAATTCCCCTGGTGGGAACGCGGCTGCGTTATGCCGATGTGGCGGAAAGCGTGCCGGGCCCGACGACGGAAAGGCTCGGAGAACTGGCGCGGCGCCACCGGGCGTGGGTCGCCGCGGGTCTTTATGAACGGGAAGGCCCCGCCATTTATAACACGGCGGTGCTGATCAACCGCGAAGGGCGACTGGCGGGCCGGTATCGCAAGGTGTATCTGCCGCGTGAGGAGGTCGAGGGCGGGCTGACGCCCGGCAACTCCTATCCGGTATTTGAAACCGACTTTGGCCGCGTCGGCCTGATGATCTGCTACGACGTCTTTTTCCCCGACCCGGCGCGCGCGCTGGCGGCGCAGGGGGCCGAGCTGATCCTGCTGCCCATCTGGGGCGGCGATGAAACGCTGGCCGCGGCGCGCGCCATCGAGAACAGGGTGTTTCTGGCGGCGTCCGGCTATGACCATCCGACCTACATCATGGATCCCGACGGCAGGCGGGTGGCGCAGGCGCCGCAGCGCGGCGAAATCGCGGTGGCCGAGATCGACCTGGGGCGGAGGTATGTAGACGCCTGGCTCGGCGACATGCGGACGCGGCGGCTGAAGGAGATCCGGATGGACGTGTCGATCCCAATGCCCGGACGGCTGCGGTAGAGGCCGCGGGGCGGTAGAATCGGCACGTCATGATGACGGGTCTGCTTTTTCTGCTGGCTCTGCTTCAGGGGCCGGAGGAGCTGCGCGCGAAGATGGCTGCGCTGATCGGCGGGCTGCCGGAGACGCGGACGCCGCTGAATGCAAGGGTGACGGGCGTATTTGAGCGTCCCGGATACCGGGTAGAAAAACTGATTTTTGACTCGCTGCCGGGATTTCACGTCACCGCAAATCTCTACGTACCGCTGGGAAAGCAGGGCCCATTTCCTGCCGTGATTGGCGCGGCCGGCCACAGCCAGGCGGGCAAGGCGGCGGCCACGTACCAGCGGGCCTGGATCCTGCTGGCCCGCCAGGGTTATGTCGTGCTCGCCTACGATCCGCCCGGGCAGGGGGAACGCATTGAGTATTTCGACGCCGAAATGGGCCGTCCCCGGCTGCGGCCCGGGGGAGTGGAAGAGCACATCATGGCGGGGCTGCAATGTTTGCTGGTGGGGCATTCCATTGCACGCCATTTCATCTGGGACGGAATCCGCGCATTCGACTATCTGACGACGCGGCCTGAAGTGGACGCGCGGCGGATCGGGGTGGCCGGCAATTCCGGCGGCGGCACGCAGGCGGCCTACCTTGCCGTTTTTGAGCCGCGGCTGGCGGCGGCCGTCTCCTCCTGCTACATCACCCGGTGGAAGGAGCTTCTGGAAGGGCCGGGCCCGCAGGACGCCGAGCAGGTGTGGCCGGGTTTTCTGGCGGCCCAGCTTGATTTCGCTGATTTCATCCGCGCTTTCGCCCCGAAACCGTTTCTGGTTTCGTCGGCAATCCGCGATTATTTTCCGATTGCCGGCGCACGCGCCACGTATCAGGCGGCGCGGGAATTTTACGAAAAAATGGGCGCGGCGGGCCGCGTGGAATTTTTCGAGTATGACGACACGCACGGCTGGTCCCGGCCGCGGCGGGAGGCGATGGCCCGCTTCTTCAACCGGCACCTGCGCGGCGTGGAGGGTCCGGTGGAGGAGGGCGAGATCGAGACGGAGCCGGAGTCGCGGCTGTGGGTGACGCCCACCGGGTATCTGGCGACCTCGTTTGGCAGCGAGACCGTGTTCACGCTCAACCGGGCTATGGCGCAGGAGCTGTATCCGAAACGCAAGGCGCTGACGCTGCGCCGGCCGGAGGAGCTGCGGGCGCTGGTGCGCGCGCGGTTGGGATTGAGTGTGGAACCCGCTCCGGCGGCTGCCGAAGGCGGGAAGGCGGGCATTGTGGTGGCGGGCGTCTCCGGGAGTGACGCGGACCAGTTGCGGCAGGCGGGCTTTGAAGTGCTGGCGGCCGATTTCGGCCCCACCCCTGAGGGACGCGGCGGCTATTCTGCCGCCTATCAGGCTGCGGCGAGGGAGTGGCTTTACGGAGGCAGTCTGGTGGCGAAGCATACGGCAGCGGTGCTGCGGGCGATCCATGAGCTGCGGTCCCGGCCGCAGGTGAATCCGGACAGGATCTGGGTCTGGGGGCGTGGTTCGGCCGGCGTGGCCGTGCTGCTGGCGGCGGCGCTGGACGAGCATGTGGCCGGAGTGGCGGCCGAGCAGACCGTCACGAGCTGGTATGCGATCACCCAGGCGAAGTTGCACGAGGGGGTGGCGGAAATCGTTGTGCCGGGCGTCCTGCGGGATTTTGACCTGCCCGACCTGGTCAATCTGATCGCGCCGCGGCCACTGTGGCTCGTGGATCCGCGGACGCCCGGCGGCGGGCGCAGTCAGGCTCCAGAGTGGCCGCGGCCATGGGTGCGGGTGGTAGAGCGGCCGGAGGACTGGCCGGTGATGAAGTGGCTGGGGCCGTTGCTGCGATAAATCCCAGCTTCCGGAGACAACGAACGCGATGCGACGGGACGGCCGTTCTGCCGTGCCCGCCGCCCGCGACTGGCCGGGCGCTCCCACGAAACATTCCCCGTTTCCGAACCGTGAGTGCAGCGGGGCCGTACGAGGGGCGGAAGGAGCCCCAACGACCCTGCGGGACATCATCGATGAAAGGCGCCGCGGGCGGGGCGACCGTGCGGGGGGGTGCTCGCTTCGCGGCCTGCGGGCGCTTCACTGGCGGCTCGGAAGGCCTGATCCGCGATGGATCTCAATGTGCGCCCCGGCGGACAGGTTCAGTCATTTTTCCGCTCAACTTTGATGTCATCCGCCGCTTGGCGAATTTCGTCCGACAAGGTATGCTTCTTTTTATCGAACCGTGGAGGGGTGTTCCATGCGATGGAAGCCGCTGATTCTCCTGGGAACGCTGCTGGCGACCGGGGTGCAGGCACAGCAGGAGGGCTGGCCGGCCGCTTCGGCCGAGAACTGTAGCTGGATCGCCGCGCCGGAGCAGGTGCAGATGCGCGGTCTGCGGGCGCGGCGGGAAGCCTATGAACGCACACTGGAGTTTGCGCGGTCGCTCGGAAAGACGCGCGCGGCGCGCACGCTGCCCGCATCAGAGCTGCCGGTGCGCAACTTCATTGATGAGGAGATCTTTGCCCGCCTTCAGGCCGAGGGGGTGCCGGCGGCGCCGGTGGCCAGCGACGAAGAGTTCCTGCGGCGCGTCACGCTGGACCTCACCGGGCGGATCCCTTCGCCGGCCGACGTCCGCGCCTTCGTCGCCGACCCGGCGCCCGACAAGCGCGACCGGCTGATCGACCGGCTGCTGGCGAGCAACGAGTTCATCGACAAATGGGCGCTGTGGCTCGGCGACCTGTTCCAGAACGCGGCCATTGCCCAGAACCGGAGCCAGCAGATCAACGGGCGCAACGCATTCTACAAATGGATCCGGAACGCGCTGAAGGAAGACAAGAGCTGGCGCGACATCGCCACCGAGATCCTCACCATCAGCGGCAATAACTACGACGCTGGCACCGCCGGCGCGAATTTTCTGATCCGCGGCTTTGCGCCGATGGGTCCGGCGCAGGACACCTACGACCTGCTGCTGGTGAAGACCGCGACCACGTTTCTCGGGCTGGGCCACTATGACTGCCTGCTGTGCCACAACGGCAAGTACCACCTGGACATGGTTTCGGCCTGGGGCGCGAAGGTGACCCGGCTCGAGGCCCAGCAGATGGCGGCGCACTTTGCCCGGATCAGCATGACCGCGCGCCGCACCGAGACCACGGACTATTACTACCAGTCCTGGGACGTGAGCGAACGCTCCAACGGCGCCTATGTGCTGAACACGAACGCAGGCAACCGGCCGAACCGCGCGCCGGCGCTGATCGACGGCCGCACGGTCACAAGCCTGACGCCCGTATACCGGGACGGCCGGCCGGCCACGGGCAACTGGCGCGAGTCGCTGGTGCGGGCGATGATCGACGACCCGATGTTTGCGCGCAACTATGCCAACCGGCTGTGGAAGGCGATGTTCGGCCTCGCCCTGGCCGAGCCCGTTGACGGGCTCGATCCGGCGCGGCTGGATCCGCGCGTGGCGCCGCCGGAGGGCTGGACATACCAGGCCTCGCATCCGTGGCTGCTCGAAAAGCTGGCTGAACACGCGCGCTCGACCGACTTCCACCTCCGCGAGACGCTCCGCCTCATCGCCCGGAGCACCGCCTATCAGCTCAGCTCGCGCTATGACGGCGACTGGGACATCACCAAGGCGCCGCTGTTTGCGCGCCGCCTGCCGCGGCGGCTCGACGCCGAAGAGATCCACGATGCCATCGTCAAGGCCACGCAACTGCCGCAGCCGTACACGGTGCAGGGCTTCGACGAGCCGTTCGTCTGGGCCGTGCAGTTGCCGGACACGAGCGAGCCCCGCTCCAACGGCACGACGCGCGCCTTCCTCGACGCCTTCAACCGCGGCAACCGGGACACGCTCCAGCGCAACCGGGACGGCTCCATCCTGATGTGGCTGACGCTGATGAACTCCCCGTTCACCAACAATCGCGCCCGCGCCAGCGGCAGCAACGCCTCGCCGCTGCTGGCGGCGCTGGCGCGGAGCGCGTCCAACGAACAGATTGTGGAAGAAATGTTTCTGGCCTTTCTCTCGCGCCAGCCCACGCCGTACGAGCGCGGCGTGGCCCTGAAGACGCTTGAAAAGGCCGCGTCGGCCCAGGCGCGCGTCACCGCGGTGGAAGACCTCGCCTGGGCGCTGATGAACAGGATCGAGTTTCTGTTCAGTTACTAAGGAGGGGCGGCGATGACCTCGAATCCGGCATTCGCACCGTTCTGGCGGCGTCCGGCGCTGGACCGCCGCGTGTTTTTCCGCCATCTCGGCGCCGCCGTGGCGGGCAGCTTCTTCCTGCCCGGGCGGTCGCTGGAGACCATCGCGCGCGCCAACGCTCCGGTGAAGGGCACGGCACAGTATGTGATCTTCGTCAACATGGCGGGCGCGCCCAGCCACGTGGACACGTTCGACTTCAAGGAAGGCCCGTGGACGCCGCCCGAAATGGAGCCGACCTCGTACGGCGCCATCCGCTGGCCGCGCGGGCTGCTGCCGCGCCTGGCTGAGCACCTGGACTCCATTGCGCTGCTGCGCAGCGCGCGCACCCATGCGGTGGTGCACGGGCTGATGCAGACCTGGATCCAGATTGGCCGCAACCCGCTGTCGGGCCTTTCGAAGATCGCTCCGCACATCGGCAGCGTGGTGGCGCGCGAGCTGGGTGACGCGAAGGCGGTGCTGCCGCCGTTCCTTTCGCTGAACTCCGGCGGCGGACCGAACCGCGGCTATCTGGAGCCGTGGACAGAGCCTTTCTATGTAACCCCCGCGGGCCGCGGCCTGCCGAACTCGACCTCGCCCGCCGGCCCCGCCGCCTTCGACCGCCGCTACGGGCTGCTGCTCGAACTCGACGCCGAAACACGAGCCCTTGAGGAGATCGGTCCGGTGGTGGGCGAGTACGAGCAGTTCAACCTGACGGCCCGCACGCTGATGTACAACGACGACGTCACGCGCGTCTTTACCTTTTCCACCGACGAAACGCAGCGTTACGGCAACACCGCCTTCGGGCGGGCGTGCCTGGCGGCGCGCAATCTGGTCCGTTCGAACCTCGGGCCGCGCTTCATCCAGATCACGCTGGGCGGCTGGGACAACCACTCCAACATTTACACGGGCGCGCTGAATCCGTCGAACGCCGCTTCGCTGGCGCGCACCTTCGATCTGGCCCTCGGCGAGCTGATCGCCGACCTCAAGTCCGACGGCCTGTTCAGCCGCACGCTCATCCTCTGCATGGGGGAGTTCGGCCGCACCGTGGGACCGCTAAACAGCCAGAACGGGCGCGATCACTTCCAGCAGCAGGCGGTGCTGTTTGCCGGCGGCGGCGTGAAAGGCGGCACGGTGGTCGGCCAGACCAATGACACCGGTGCGTTCACCGTGGATCCCGGCTGGTCGAAGAACCGCGACGTCCGCCCCGAGGACATCGAAGCCACCATCTACTCAGCCCTCGGCATCGACTACACGAAGGTCTACCACGACGACCCGCTGGGACGCGGCTTCGCGCTGGTGCCGAGCAATCAGGAAGAGGAATACGGCCCCGTGCACGAGCTCTGGGGCTGAGCGCGCCGACTCAGCGCCGCCGCGCGGCCGGATAATACTGCATCAGCGCCCCGACAAACGCTCCCAAGGCGGCGACGGAGAGCCAGGCGACCGATTTGGCCTGGTCCGGGCCGTAGAAGCGGTACACGGGACTCACGAAGAAGCCGTAGACCAGCAGCGCAAAGCTGAGGAACGTGAACGCCACCAGCAGCGGCTTCCAGCGTCCGGCCAAGGCCAGCAGGGCCGCCACGGCGCCGGCCAGGCCGGCCAGCAGCAGCACGTACAGCACGGTCTGGCCCTTCACCCACGGGATCATGTCGAAGCGGTAATTCTTCGCTCCGCTGATGAGGATGACGGCGGCGATGCCCGCCAGAAAGAGTCCGAACAGAAGAGAGAATAGGTAGCTGTAGAAACGGAGCAACATGGCCAACAACTTCACACTGCCTCCACGCGCCGCGGCAACGGCAAGCGATCATTCTATCAACAAGAGCATTGTCCTCACGGCAGCTGCATTGATGCTGGCTTTCTGGGCCCCGCCGGCCGCGGCGCAGATGACGCCCGCACAGCGGCGCGCGGACTTCGAGCAGATCGCCGCCGCCGTCGCAAAGCAGTACGCGCCCTACGCCTGGAAGATCCAGGCCTTCGGCTACGACGCGCTTCAGCTGAAGCCGTGGCTCGAACGGCTCGGCCAGGTCCGCGACGACCTCGAATACTACGAGCTCTGCATGGAATACGTGGCCAGACTGCGCGACCTGCATTCGGGGTATTTTCTGCCAAGCGACTTCAGCGCCGAGCTGCCCATCTACGTCGATCTCTACGACGGCAAGGCGCTCATCGAGTATGTCGACCGCAGCTACCTGCCGGCCTCGCGCTATCCGATCGAGCCCGGCGACGAGCTGGTCTCGGTGGATGGCGTCACGCCGGAGGAATGGATCCGCTACGTTTCCCGGCTGCAATCGTTTGCGAACGAGCGCGCCACGCGCCGCTGGGCGATTGAGCAGATCGCCTACCGCCAGCAGTCCGTGCTGCCGCGCGCGCACCAGATCGGCGATGCGGCGGAGGTGGTCGTGCGGCGCTCGCCCTCCGGGCCGGACATCGTGGTCCGCATCCCGTGGATCAAGCGCGGCAGGCCGCTCGAACGGATCGGCCCGGTGCCGGACCCGGCCGCCGGCAAGGCAGCCGACGCAAGGATGGGTCTGGAAGAGGGCCAGGCGGAGGGGGACTCATTCTCCGTCGCGCGCTCGGTTGGCGGCGTGCGCCGGCTTCCGCGTCCGAAGCGGCTGCGCGGTTTCGGCCGCGTGACGCCCGTTTTCGCGCTGCCAGACAACTTCACCGTGCGGCTTGGCCGCAGCACGTCAGACCGCATCTACTCCGGCTGGTTCGAAGCCTCGGGCTACCGCATCGGCTACCTGCGCCTGCCGCAGTTCCCTTCGACGCCCATCGAGCGCAGCGCGATGCTGCGGCAGGTAGAGTCGGAGATCCTCTGGCACCGCTCGAACACCGACGGGCTCATCGTCGACGTGATGCGCAATCCCGGCGGCGATCAGTGTCTGACCAACGAGATCCTGCGGCGGCTGATTCCCTACCCGTTCCGCACCACCGGCGACGAGATCCGTCCCACGCTGGAGATCGTCAACTGGTTCCGGCAGGACGTGGAGGACGCGCGCAACTCCGGCGCGGACTGGCTGACGCTGTACATGCTGGAGGCGTTCCTGCGCGATGTCGAGACCGCGTACTCCGAGTACCGCGGCATCACCGGCCCGCTTCCGGTGTGCGGCCTGTTCCTCGATCTCGAACCCTGGCGGGCGGCCGACGGCACGGTGCTCGCCTATGACCGGCCGATGCTCGTGCTGGTGGACGATTTCTCGACCTCCGCTGCCGACAGCTTTCCGGCCGTGCTTCAGGACGCCGGCCGGGCGCTGGTGGTCGGCATGCCCACGGCGGGGGGCGGCGGGCTCTCGCTGGAGTCGCCGCTCGGCTTTTATGCGGAGGCCTCGGTGGCGCTGAGCTATTCGCTCGGCACGCGGGCGCGCGAGTATCAGCACCCGGGCCTGCCGCCCACCACATATCTGGAAAACGCCGGCGTGCATCCGGACGTTGAGCTGGACCTGATGACACGGCAGAATCTTGTCGAAAACGGAAGGCCTTTCGTCAGCCAGCTTGTCTCGATTGCGGTGGACTGGCTGCGCCGGCAAGGAGCGAGCGCACGCGCTCTTCCAGCAGGCGGGTGAAGGCGGCGCGGTCGCGCAGCGTGAAGCCGGCCGGGCTGACCGGCTCGCCGATGCGGACCTCCACCTCGCCCGGCAGGATGCAGCTGTCTTTGGCGGGCAGGACGCGTTCGGTGCCGGCGATGGCCACCGGGGCGGCTTCGGCACCGGACTCGATGGCCAGCCAGGCGGCGCCGTCGCGGAACGGCTGAAGCGTGCCGTCCGGGCTGCGGCGGCCTTCGGCAAAAATCAGAACCGAGAGAGAATGTTCGCGGATGAGCCGGGCCGCTTCATTCAGGCTCTCGATGGAGGAGCGGACCGAGCGGCGGTCGACGGTGAGGTGCCCGGCGCGGCGCAGATACCAGCCAATGAACGGCACGCGCTCCAGCTCGCGTTTGGCGAGGAACCGGAACGGAACCGGGATGGCGTGCAGCATGACCGGCGTGTCGGCCAGCGAGAGATGATTTGAGACGATCACATAGTGGCCGCTGGGCCGCAGATGCTCCGCGCCGGTGGTGCGCACCCGGACGCCGAACAGCTTCAGCACCGCGCGCGCCCACAGGCGGTAGAGCCGCGTCTGCCAGGCGGCCGGGGCGAAGGGCGAGGTGACAACGGCCACGGTGACCAGCACGGCGGTGACAAGGCTCGCGGCGGGTATCGTCCACAGCCAGGACCGCAGGTAACCGGTCCAGGGCCGCCGGCGGGGATCCATCCCGTGGCCTTTCCGCGGCGCGGCTCAGGCCTTCGGGGGCGCCGGCGGGGGCAGCTCACGCGCCTCGCACACGCTCTGGAAGCCCTGGCGCGCGTGGGCGCCGTCGCAGAACGGCTTGTTGGCGCTGTGGCCGCAGCGGCAGAGGGAGATGGCCCTGCGTCCACCGAGGCCGAACTCCCTGCCCTGGGCGTCGCAGAGAATGAATTCTGAGGGCTCGCCCTCAATCCGGAGAGGCCCGTTGTTGATGACGGTCACCTTCACTGCCATATCCGGGAGGATAGCAAAGCGCCGGATCCCTATACTTGGGGGTATGGGGCGGATGCCTGGGGTGGCGTTGCTGGGCTGCCTGCTGCTCGGGGCGCAGGAGCCCTACGAGCCGCTGGCGCCGCTGAAGCCGGAGACGATCCTGCTGGCGCGGATCCGCAACGTGGTGAGCGAGAACCTGGCGCGCCTGCCGGACTTCACCTGCCTTCAGACGATCGAGCGGTCCGAGCGCGAGCCGGGCTCAAAGCGCTTCCGCTTTCTTGACAACATCCGGCTGGAGGTGGCCCTGGTGGAGGGCAAGGAGCTCTACGCGTGGCCCGGCTCGCCGCGCTTCGAGGAGCGCGACCTCCGCGACATGGTGGGCGGCGGCGCCATTGGCACGGGCGACTTTGCGCTACATGCAAAAAGCATTTACCTGAGCGGAACGGCGAGGTTCACCTACCAGGGCGTGGAAGAGCTCCGCGGGCGCCGCGTGCATGTGTTTCACTATCGCGTGCCGATGGCCGACAGCCGCTACATCCTGCGCATCGGCAAGGCCGAGGGGCCGGTCGGCTACCAGGGCCATGTCTACAACGATGCGGACACGCTGGAGATCGCGCGCATCGAAATTCACATGGATGAAGTGCCGCCGTACCTGCCGCTGAAAGAAGGGCACAAGGTGATTGATTATGCGCCCATGGAGATCGGCGGCGTGCGCCATGTGCTGCCGGTTTCGGTGGACATGACGCTGGTGGGGCTGAACGGCGGGGAGAGCCGCAACCGTGCGGAGTTCAGCGGCTGCCGGCAATATCAGGGCGAGACGCGGCTCGTCTTTGAAGAGCCGCCGCCGGAGGCGCCGGCGGCCCAGCCGCCGGTGGAGTGGACGCTGCCCGCCGATCTCGAGGTGCGGATGAGGCTGGTCGAGCCGCTCGACCTGGCGAAGGCGGCCATGGGGGATCCGGTCGTCTTTGAGGTGACACGCGACGCGGCGCGCGGCGGCACGGTGTGGCTGCCGCGCGGCGCGCGAGTGACGCTACGGCTGGACCACATGGCCTGCCGCGACTATCCGATCAGCCACTGCTTCTTTGCGCTGGCGCCCGGCACGTTCGCCTTTGAAAACAAATCCGGCCGTTTTCGTGCGGAGCTCGTTTTGCCGGACCTGGCCCGCTCCATGGAGCTGGTGCTGCGCAACGTGCGTCCGCAGTTGCGCATGATCCCGGTGGAAATGGGGCAGGCGGCGCCGGGGTCGGCCATCCTGCTGGTGAGCGGCCGGCGGGGGAAACTGCCCGGCGGCTTCCCCACCGTTTGGCGTACCCTGAATACACGGGGAGAGGAAACGCGGTGATCCAGTTCGGACCGGAAATCGACCGCGGGCTGTTCGAGCAGACGCTCGATTTCGCCGAAAAACAGGTGGCCCGCCTCATTGACAGGCATCCGGGGTTTTACCCCGTTTACACGAAGAACGGCCGCTGGAAGCACGACGGGCCGGCCTGGACGCACTGGTGCGACGGCTTCCTGCCGGGGCTGATGTGGATCTTTCATCGCCGCCGGGTGGAGAACGGCGGGCAGGCGCCGTATTGGATGGACAAGGCGATCGAATACACGCGGCCGCTCGAGCCGCGGCAGTTCGACCGCGACGTGCACGACCTCGGCTTCATCTTCTTTTCGAGCTATTACCGCTGGTATCAGGCGACGCGCGACGCGAAGCTGAACGAGGTCCTCATCCAGGCCGGAAAGACGCTGGCGCAACGTTTCGTCGAGAAGGGCCAGTACCTGCGCTCGTTCGTCAGCGAGGACTCGCTCTTCATCGACATCATGATGAACGTCGGCATTGTGTTCTACGCGGCGCGCGAGACGGGCGACCGGCGGCTGCGCGACATCGCCATCCGCCACGCGCTCACCACGCGCCGCTATCTGGTGCGCGGCGACGGCAGCACCGCCCACGAAGGCATCTTCGACCTGGAGACCGGCGCCTTTCTGCGGCACTCCACGCAGCAGGGCTACCGCGCCGACTCCTGCTGGTCGCGCGGCCTCACCTGGGCGCTGTACGGCTTCGGAAGCTGTTATGAGTACACGCGCGATCCGCGTTTCCTCGACACCGCCGAGCGCTGCGCCGACTACTACCTCACGCACACCGGACCCGACGGCGTGCCGCCGTGGGATTTCCAGGCGCCGGAGGATTCGCGCAAACTCGTCGATACCTCCGCCGCCGCCATTGCCGCCAGCGGCCTGCTGCGGCTGTGTCGCATGCTGCCCGACCCGGTGAAGGGCTTCTACTACTGGTCCAGCGCGCTGCACATTCTCAGGACGCTGTGCGAGAAGTACACCGCCCGGAACGATCCGCAGTGGGAAGGGATCCTGAAGGGCGGCGTCTATCACATCCACAAGAACCTTGGCGTGAATGAAAGCGTGATGTGGGGCGAGTACTTTTTCTGCGAAGCGCTCGAGAACGCCCTGCGGCACACGCTTTCCAACCAGGCGCGGAAGCAGAACGGCCGTTGAGGGCCTTCAGAGGCGCGACTGGAGCGAGCCCGCCAGGGCGAGCGGAGGGATGGGTGCAGAGCAGGCCGCTTCCGCGCGGCGTCACCGGCGGCCAGCGGAAGCGCCGCGGATGCGGGCGTCGGCCAGCAGAACCGCCAGCGCGGCCAGATACATCAGGGCGCCCGCCAGCAGCGTGACGCGCAGTCCCGCAAGGATCGCCAGAAAAACAGCCGCGCAGGAACCGAACACGCTTGAGGCGGCGTTGATCGACCAGGCCCACTTCACGGCGGCAGGGCGCAGGCGCGCCAGGCGTTGCAGGCCGGCCGGGAAAGCCATGCCCATGACGAAGGCGGGCGGGGCGATGAAAAGCGCGGCGCCGAGCATCCTGACCGGAAGCGTCCAGCGCGCGCCGGCGTCGATGAAGGGACCTGCCAGCAGCGCTCCGGCGGCGATGAGCGCCGCGGCCGCGCCGAGGGCGCGCGCCAGGCGGATGTCGTCGCCGTTGACAAGCCGGCGGCTGGCAAAGCTCCCCAGACCGCTGAACAGCAGCATGGCGAAGATGACCACCGTGAGCGCGTAGGTCGGGTGGCCGAGTAACAGAACGAGGCGCTGGATCAGGCCCACCTGCACGAGCACATATCCGGCGCCCAGGCACACAAAGTACACCAGGAAGCTTCTGACGCCAGCGGCCGACTGAAGACGCACGCCGAGGAGGGCAGGCGGCAGCGCCAGCGTCACGGCGACGGCCAGCAGGCTCACGCCAAGCAGCGCAAACAGCGTGCGCGCGGCCGGGGCGGAGGGGTCGTACGGCTGCGGCGCGCTGCCGGAGTGGCGAAACCAGCGGTCCAGGCGCGAGAAGAAGAAGAAAAACGGCCGGTCGTCGGACACGGGGCGGACGTCGTAGGGGTAAGAGTCCAGCAACGGTCGTGGATTGGCCGAGGTGAGGAGGGTGGCAAAGGGCCCGTCAGCCGCCTGGCCCGGCATGTAGACAATTTCGAGGCCGGCCTCGAGGGCCTCGAGCGCGGCGTGCTCCAGTTCTTCCACAGGAAACGGGTCCGGGCTCACCAGCACGGTGTCCAGGGTGGGCGCTTCCCCGGCTTCGGCCTGTTCGCGAAGGACTATGACATGACGCCACGCCTCCTGGCGGCCGGCAAGTTCGAGCGCGCTGCGGGCGAGCGCGACCAGACGCAGCGATTCACGGGGCGGGTCGAAGCCCCAGCGGGTGTAAGAGAGGATGCCGCCAGGGTTGAGCCGCGCCAGGCAGTCGGCCACCGCTTCCACGGTGTAGATGCTGTTTTCGCTGAGCGCGTAGGCGCCGGCGGCGGTGGAGGCGCGCGTGTCGACAAGGGTCGCCACGATCAGGTCGTAGCGATCCGCCGTTTGCCGGACGAAGCTGCGCCCGTCCTCGACGACGACGCGGACCTCGGGCCGGAGGAAGAGCCCGCGGCTGAGGTCCCGGAAGCGCCCGCGCATGATCGTGTCGGCGATGATCGGGTTGATCTCGACGGCGGTGACGTGCTTTGAACCGGAGGCGATGGCGCGCGCCACGTCCCAGCCGCCGCCGGCGCCGATGACGAGCGTGCTGCCGCCGGGGCGGAGCCGGAAGGCGTAGCCGGGTCCACGCAATAGCAGCCGTTCGCGCTCGTCGGGGCGGAGCGCCAGCGGGTCGAAGGTCGGGATGCGGCTGCTCGAGTCGGCGTCGATGAGGATGAGCGGCTCGCCGCGGCCGTCTTCCGTGAGGCTCACACGGGAAAAGCTGTTCCACTGCACGAAGAGCTCGGGGCCGAGGTCTCTGCCCTTGGCGGCGGTGACGTCCACCAGGCGGAGGCTGCGGTTGGCCACCAGCAGGCCGACCAGAGCCAGGGCGACGGTGGTCGCCAGCGCGCGGCCCGCCCACGCGCCGGCCAGTCCGAACCAGATGGCGGCGGCCGCGGCCAGCAGCACGGCCGCCCCCAGAATGGCGCCGGGACCGCCCATCAGATTGAGGAACGGGATGACGAGGAGGCAGCCTGCGGCCGCTCCCAGCAGATCGAAGAAGTAGACCCGGTCCACGCGATCGATCGTCTCGGCGATGATCAGCGAGAGCACAATGCCCGAGAACACGAAGGGCACGGCGGTGGCGAAATAGACGGCGGCGTACGTGAGAAACCCGGTCTGCCAGGCGCCGGCCCGCACGGCCACGGCCAGCGCCGCCGTCACCGACACGGCGTTGGCCAGCGACAGCAGGCCGAGGTGGTGATACAGCGGGCCGGGCTTCGCAAAATAATAAGCCAGCACGCCGCCGGCCCCGAGCCCGAAAAGGGCCACGGAGACGGCGAGGAAGGCGAAGTGGTAGTAGAAGACTACCGAAAAAATCCGCGTGAAGGAGATCTCGGTGATCAGCGCCGCCGCGGCCGTCAGCAGGATGGCAGCATACAGAAACGGCCACGGGGGTCTTCTGGCGGCAAGCGGCGAGGAGACGACCGACAAACCACCATGATATCCGGTCGCCTCGGGCGGGTCCTTTCAGACGATGGCCGCCGGCGGCGCCGGCTCGTTCGGATCGCCCGCCTTGGCCAGCGGCCAGCGGACGAGCAGCAGCGCCAGCAGCGCCAGCACAATGAGGCCGGCCACGGCAGGCGGTTCATTGAAGAAGCTGAAGATCGAGGCCAGCGGCCGGTCGGCGATGGCAAAGCCTGCCTTCACCATGCCCATCAGCGCCTCGCCGGCGATGAGGCCGCTGGCGATGAGCACGGCGGCGTTTTCGATGCGCGCCTTCTGCGGCTCGTTGAAGTTGCGCCGGTCGCGCGCCCGGTCCATCAGCCAGCGGATCACGCCGCCGGTAAAAATGGCGAAGGTCGTCTCCAGCGGCAGATACATGCCGACGGCGAACAGCATCGGGCTCCGCACCTGCAACAGCACCAGCGCCAGCCCCATGCAGATGCCCACCAGCACGAGCGGCCACGCCATCGAGCCGCCGACGATGCCCTGGCTGAGCATCGCCATCAGCCCTGCCTGCGGCGCCGACAGCTTCGGATCGCCGAAGCCGATGCCGCCTTCGCGGATGTTGCCCTCATGCAGGATCCAGAGCGGGAAGTAGAGCAGCAGTCCGCTGACGAGCACGCCGATCAGATCGCCGATCTGCATGGACCTGGGCGTGCCGCCGAGGATGTGGCCCACCTTGAGGTCCTGCAACATCTCGCCCGCGACGGCCGAGGAGACGCACACCACCGCCGCGACGCCGAGCACCGCCGCCACGCCGGACAGGCCCTTCACGCCAATGGCGACCATCAGCAGGGCAGCGACGATGAGCGTCGAAAGCGTCAGTCCGCTGATGGGGTTGTTCGAGGAGCCGATGATGCCCACCAGGTTGCCCGAGACGGCGGCAAAGAAGAATCCCAGCACGATCATCACCAGCGCGGCCACCAGCGCGCCCGGCCAGGACTGCGCGAAGAACTGGTACAGGACGGCCATGGCGACGAAAGTGATGATCAGCCCCGGCAGAACCACGCGGAAACTCAGGTCCACCTGGGTGCGATCCACGGCCTCGGCCTGCCCGCTGGCCTTCCGCAGGTCGGCCACCGCGCGCTGAAGACCGGCGGCGAGCGACTTGCGCATGCGGAACATGGTCGTGGCCGCGCCCACCAGCATGCCGCCCACGGCGATTGGTCGCACGATGTTGCGCCATACCTGGCTGGAAATGGCGTCCCAGGCCGCCTGGCCGCCGTCCGGAGGAATATTCTTCGCCAGCTCAGGCCCCAGGAAATAGACCAGCAGCGGCACCAGCAGCCCCCAGGCGGTGAGCCCGCCGGCGAAGTTCAAAGCGCCGAGCCTCGGGCCGATGATGAAGCCGACGCCGAGGTAGGCCGGCGCCACGGCCGGCAGCGAGAACTTCGTGAACCCGCCTACGGAGGCCGTGCCGGCGCTGCCGAGCCGCACGACGCTCTTGCCGAGTTCGCCTACCTTCAGCAGGAAGTCCCGGCTGGCGGAAAACAGCCGGAACTCGCCGAGAAGATAGACGAACGCGCCCACGCCCATCGCCTGAAACAGCGTCCTGGCCGCGTCCGCGCCCCGCTGGCCGGCCTTGTGGATCTCGGCCGCGGCTTTCGATTCAGGGAAGGGCAGCTCGGGGTCTTCCACCATCACGCGGCGCAGCAGCGTGACGAACAGAATGCCCAGCGTGCCGCCCACCAGCATCAGCGCGCTGGACTGCCAGTAGGCCTCGAACGTGTCAAACTTCTGCCAGGCGCCGACGATGACAAAGGCGGGAATCGTGAAGATGGCGCCGGCGGCGACGCTTTCGCCGATGCTGCCCACCGTGCGGGCCATGTTTTCTTCGAGAATCGACCCGCGGAACAGCCGCAGCACCGCCATGCTAATCACCGCCGCCGGGTAGGTGGCGGCGATGGTCTGGCCGGCGCGCAGGCCGAGGTAGGCGTTGGCGGCGCCGAGGATGACGGTCATCACGAGCCCGAGAACCACCGCGCGCAGAGTGAACTCGGTCATCTTCAGGTCGGGGGGGACGAAGGGCCTGTGGGGGGTTTGCTGGTTGGCCATGTTGCTCGCTCCGGACAATCGCCCTCGATCATACCCGTTCCGGGGCAGTTTCCGCTAGTGCGCGAAATGCCCCACCGGAGGGCGCCTCCTCCTCCGGGTGGTGGCGCCTGGCGCATTGAAAAGCCAAGGGTTGGGCGGGCGCCTGTTTGGCATTTCAGTTGCTACAACAACGGCGGAGCCCGAAAACACCATGGCATACGTCATTGTCGACACCTGCACCAAGGACAACCACTGCATCGAGGCGTGTCCGGTGAACTGCATTCATCCGACGCCCGATGAGCCCGGCTACGACGAGGCCCCTCAGCTCTACATCCATCCGACCGAATGCATCGACTGCGGCGCGTGCGTGCCGGTGTGCCCCACCAACTCGATCTACATCCTTGACGAGCTGCCGGAAGAGCTGAAGCACTTCGCCGAGAAGAACGCGGCGTACTACAACGCCTGAGGCGCCGTTCCAGAAACGCGATTCTCCCCGCTCCTCCGCCGGATCGCCGGGCGGGTCTCTCCTCCTCCGCCCGGCGATCCTCTTTTTGCGGGCGTCCCCATGGCCCGCCATCGGTGGGGAAATGGGCCGGTTTGTCCGGTTCCGCGCGGCTCCTCCGTGGTTCCGCCCAGCACTGGAGCTTGCCCGCTCAACCGAGCCGCGGCTGGGGCTCGCCCGCCAAGGGCGTGCGAAAGGAGCCCCATGGCCCCGCGGGACATCAGCGGGGATGAAAATGGCCACGCGCGAGCGTCGCCGTGCCATGGCCGCCCGTTTTCGCAGCGCCCGGGTGCTGCGTCCCTTGCGGTTCTGCAAGCTGCAATTATCGAGGGGGCATCGGGGGAAGCTGTGGCTGCCGGCGATGCCGTCCGCACGGTTGGCCGGCAGATGGCGCCTGGTTTCCGACCGAAGGGGCGCCTGTTTTTCTCCGGCGATGCGGGCCTTTGCGTGAGGTCCTGAACGAACCAGCGCGGCTGGCCCGGACCTGGTCGGCAGAGGCACGCCAATTTCTGTGATCCATTTCGGCCAGCGGCCGGGTGGCGGTGAGTGGCATTTTTGTAAGCGCCTGGCCGGCGCCGCGGCGGGCAGCGGCGGGCAGCGGCGGCCTTCCTGCCCCGCTGATGGCAGGGCGGGCCGCTGACGGGAAAATTCCGGTGCGGAGGTGAAGGCCGACGGGACAGGCTGCCTGGCAGGAACAACCCGGTATGGCTGAACAGGCCGCAGGGCCGCACAGCGCCGGGACTTTCGCGGGAATGGAAAGCCTCCTATCATGGAAGGCGCGGAGGCCGGCAGAAGTTGAGGAGCCAGCGATTCCGATTTTGGGTGGGCCTGGCCGCGTTATCCGTCCTGCTGGGGCTGATGGTGTGGCAGGGGTCGTTTACGGTGGGCGACTACGGCCCGCAGACGCCCGAGCAGACCCATGTTTTCTGGGCGCTGTCGACGGTGATTTTTCTGCTCACCGTGCTGCTCGGATTCATCCTTTTCCGCGATGCGGTGAAGCTCTATTTTGCGCGGCGCGCCGGGGTGGAAGGGACGCGCATCCGGACGAAGATCCTCGTCGGGGCGCTGGGGCTGGTGTTCCTGCCGACGGTGTTTCTGTTTCTGTGGAGCGTCGAGGTGCTGAACCGGAACCTGGACAAGTGGTTCAGCAGGCCGGCCGAGCGGATCAAGCTGAACCTGGCCGAGATCGGCGGCGCGATGGAGGCGGAGGCGCGGCGGCGGGCGGCGGTGGCGGCGCGATGGCTGGCCGACAGCGCGATGTTTCGCGAGTTCCTTTCGGGCAGTGGCACGCCGGTGGAGTTTTTCTCGAAGGCGTGCGAACTGGCGGGGGCCGAGGAGATCCACTTTGCGCGCCCTGATGGCGGCCAGCTTGCCATCTGCCAGAGCCATGCCGAAGGGGAGAGAGGCCCGGAGGTGACGGCGGCGGCGCCGGTGGCGGGCGGGCATGTAGTGGTGCGGATGCGGATGCCGGTGGACCTGGCGGCGCGCGAGGCCGAGATCCAGCATCAGGTGCGCGACTACGACCGGCTGGCAGCCAGCCGGAAGGAGATGCGGACGTTCTACCTGCAACTGCTGTTTCTGATCACGCTGTTCGTGCTGTTCGTGGCCGTCTGGGTGGCCCTGTTTCTGGCGCGGCAGATCACCGGGCCGGTGACGGCGCTGCTCGAAGCGGCGCGGGCGGTGCGCGCCGGCAATCTCGGCTGGCGCGTGCGCGTGGCGGCGACCGACGAGCTGGCGACGCTGGTGCGCGCGTTTAATGAAATGACCCAGGACCTGGAGGCGAACCGGGACGAGCTGGAGCGCCGGCGGCGGTTCATTGAGGCGGTGCTCGAGAGCATCCCTTCGGGCGTCATCAGCCTGAGTCACGACATGACGGTGCTGCTGGTGAACAGCGCGATGCGGAGGATCCTGCCGGGGCAGCCTATCGAGCCGGGCGTGAAGCTGACCGACCTGATTCCGGGCGGCCGCGCGGGCGAGTTTCTGCGGCTGCTGAAGCGGGCGCGCAGGACGGGATCGGCGTCGCGGCAGTTTGAGGTGGACACGCCGCAGGGGACGCGCCATCTTTCGCTGACGGTAGCGGCGCTGGAGGCATCGACGACATCCGGCTTCGTTCTGGTGGTGGAGGACACGACCGACATTCTGCGCGCGCAGCGCGCGGCCGCCTGGCACGAGGTGGCGCGGCGCATCGCGCATGAGCTGAAAAACCCGATCACGCCGATCGCGTTGAGCGCGGAGCGGATCCTCCGCCAGATGGAGAAGAGCCCGCCGCCGCCCGAGGTGCGGCGCATCATTGCGGACTGTTGCGCGACGATCCGCCGCGAAGTGGACAGCGTGAAGAACCTGGTGGACGCTTTCTCCCAGTTTGCGCGCTTTCCGGCGGCGCAGCTTGAGCCGGCCGACGTAAATCAGGTGGTGAAAGAGGCGCTGAGCGTGTTCGAGGGGCGGCTGGAGGGCATTGCGGTGCGGCTGCGGCTGGAGGAGCCGCTGCCGCCGGTGGCGCTGGACCGCGAGCAGTTCAAGCGCGCGCTGGTGAATCTGATTGACAACGCCGCCGAGGCGATGAGCGATTCGCCGGTGCGGGAGCTGCTGGTGGAAACGCGCCCGCTGCCGGGCGACATCGTCGAGGTGGAGATCGCCGACACGGGCTGCGGCATTTCCACCGAGGACAAGGAGAAGCTGTTCCTGCCGTATTTCAGCACCAAGAAGCGGGGCACGGGGCTGGGGCTGGCGATTGTCAGCCACATTGTGGCCGAGCACCACGCGCAGATCCGGGTGGAAGACAACACGCCCCAGGGCGCGCGGTTTATCATCGAATTGCCAGCCGCGTCCGCGCAGGATGCCGGCGTCCGCACGGCGGAAGTCCACTCATGACGCACCCGCGCATTCTCCTTGTCGACGACGAGCCGGGCATCCGGGAATCGCTGGGCGGAATTCTGGAGGATGAAGGTTTCGAGGTGCGGGCGGTGGCGACAGGCGAGGAGTGCCTGGCGGAGCTGGCCGGAGGCGGCTATGACGCGGTGCTGCTGGACGTGTGGCTGCCGGGCATCGACGGGCTTGCGGTGCTCGAACGGGTGCGCGACAACCCGCCGCCGGGCGCGCCGGTCTTCATCATGATCAGCGGCCACGGCAGCATCGAGAGCGCGGTGCGGGCGACGAAGCTGGGCGCCTTTGATTTCCTCGAGAAGCCGCTGACGATCGAGAAGGTGCTGGTGGTGTTGCGCAACGCGCTCGAACAGCGGCGGCTGGAGCTGGAGGTGCGCGAGCTGCGGCAGGCGGTGCGGCCGCGGCCGGAGCTGATCGGCGAGAGCGTGCCGATCAAGGCGCTGCGGCAGCAGATCGCGCTGATGGCGGGCACCAACGGGCGGGTGCTGATCTATGGCGAGAGCGGCACCGGCAAGGAGCTGGTGGCGCACGCCATCCACGCCCAGAGCGCGCGGGCCGACGGGCCGTTCGTCGAAGTCAACTGCGCGGCGCTGCCGGACGACCTGATCGAGGCGGAGCTGTTCGGGCAGCGCGCCGGCGCCGTGCCGGGGGCGGCGCCGAAGGTCGGCAAGTTCGAGAAGGCCGACGGAGGCACGCTGTTCCTTGACGAGGTGGGCGACATGAGCCTGCGGATGCAGGCCAAGCTGCTGCGGGTGCTGGATGAGCAGCGCATCGAGCCGGTGGGCGCGGGCGAACCGGTGCAGGTGGACGTGCGGGTGATCGCGTCGACCAACAAGAATCTCGAGGAGGAGATCGAGAAGGGCAACTTCCGCGAGGACCTGTTCTACCGGCTGAACGTGATCCCGTTCGAGGTGCCGCCGCTGCGGGAGCGCGTCGAAGACATCCCGCTGCTGGCCGAACACTTCCTGCGCGAGTTCGCCCGGGCCTACGGGCGCAAGCGCAAGGAGCTGACGCCGGAGGCGGTGCGCGTGCTCCAGGAGTATCCCTGGCCCGGCAACGTGCGCGAGCTGAGAAACCTGATGGAGCGGCTGGTGATCCTTTACCCGCAGACGCGGATCGACGCGCGCCACATTCCGCTGCCCTCCAGCCGGCGCGCGGCCGAGCGGGTGCGCGAGCGGCCGGCCAGCCTTCAGGAGGTGCGGCAGGAGGCCGAGCGGCGCTACATTCTGAAGAAGCTGGACGAGACAGGGGGCAACATCACCCGGACGGCCGAGCTGCTGGGGCTCGAACGGAGCAACCTTTACAGGAAGATGCGCGCGCTCGGGATCCTGCCGAGGGAATAGCGCGGCGGCCAGTGTGCCAATCAGACCTGCAACTCCATTTCTATGCCAATTGGGATAGAATGAGGGCTTGACCGGACAGCCGATATGGAACACCTGCTCTCGCTGATTCTGTGCGTGCCCCTGGCCGGGCTGCTGGTTCTCTTCTTCCTGCCCTCTTCCAATCCACGGCTGATCAAGCTGTGGGCGAATTTTGTCTTCCTGGCGGGTTTTCTGGTTTCGCTGCCACTATGGTTCCATTTTGATCCGGCGGGGCCGATGTTTCAGTTCGTGGAGAAGGCGCCGTGGATTCCGGCCATCGGCGCCTCATGGCACCTGGGCGTGGATGGCTACGCGGCGCTGCTGATCCTGCTGACGACGCTCGTCGGCGCGGTGGCCTGCCTGTGCTCGTGGTCGGCGATCAGCGAGCGGCTGAAGGAATATTACGGGCATTTCCTGCTGCTGCAATTCGGAATGCTGGGCGTGTTTGCGGCGCGGGATTTCCTGCTGTTTTTCGTCTTCTGGGAGCTGACGCTGATCCCGATGTACTTCATCATCGCCATCTGGGGCGGCGAGAGGCGGCTGTATTCGGCGATCAAGTTCGTGCTGTATACGCTGATCGGGTCGATGTTCCTGCTGCTCGGCATGCTGGCCTTCTACTGGCAGCACTACGTGCAGTTCCGGACGCTGACCTGGGACCTGAACGAGCTGGTGAAGACGCAGATGCCACCGGAGCACGCCTGGTGGGTGTTCTGGGCCTTTTTCCTGGGCTTCGCGGTGAAGGTGCCGATGTGGCCGCTGCACACGTGGTTGCCGGACGCGCACACCGAGGCGCCGACGGCCGGCTCGGTGATCCTGGCGGGCATCCTGCTGAAGATGGGCACATACGGTTTCATCCGCTTCTCGCTGCCGCTGCTGCCGGAGACGAGCCGGGACCCGAAGGTGGTCGCCGTCATGGCGGTGCTGTCGATCATCGCCATCATTTACGGGGCGCTGGTGTGCCTGATGCAGACCGACTGGAAGAAGCTGATCGCCTATTCGTCGGTGAGCCACATGGGCTTCTGCACGCTGGGCATCTTCGCGCTGAACCAGGCGGGCGTGACGGGTTCGATCATCCAGCAGATCAACCACGGCGTATCAACGAGCATGCTGTTTCTGATCGTCGGCGTGGTTTACGAGCGGCGGCACACCCGGCTGATCGCCGAATACGGCGGGCTGTTCCGGGTGATGCCGGTGTTCACGGCGGTGTTCCTGATTGCGGCGCTGAGCTCGATGGGCATGCCGCCGCTGAACGGCTTCATCGGCGAGATCACCATCCTGCGGGGCGCCTACGAGGTGAGCTTCTGGTGGGCGCTGGCCTGCGGCATCGGCATCGCGCTGGGCGCGGCCTACCTGCTGTGGCTGTTCCAGCGGACGATGCTCGGCGAGCTTGCCAACGAGAAGAACCGGGAGCTGAAGGACCTGAACTGGCGCGAGGTGGCCTACTTTTCGCCGCTGCTGGCGCTGGTGTTCTGGATCGGCCTGTATCCGGCGCCGTTTTTCCGGATGCTGGACCGGAACGTGGCGGAGATCCTCCGGATGGTCCAACGATAAGAGGCCATTCTGTTTTAAACATTTTCGACGCTTTTTGTTATTTTCTGTGAGAGTCCCGGCGCCGGGCGGGCACTATCCCTGTGAAATGGATCTGCCTGCCCGCCCGCACCGCGGCCGGCGCTGCTGGCTGCTGATGTTGCGCGGGGCGGCGTGTCCCGGTCCGGCGCCGAAGGAGCGGGACCGCTTCGTGCTGCTGGGGCTGCTGCGCGGGGCGCTGCGCGAGGGGCAGGCGCGATGCGAAGGCTTTTCGCTGGGGCCCGCGGGGCTGGATCTCCTGCTGGAAACGGCCGATCCGGCCCCGCTCATGGAAGCGCTGCGGCGGGCCGTGGCGGCCTACGGGCGTTACTGGCGCGCGTGGTACGGGCCGCGGCGTCGTCCGTTCCGGTGGCCGCCGCGGGCAGTGGAGGCGCCGGCCGAGCTGCGGTGGGAGCTGCTGGCCTGGGTCGAGACCGGCCCGGTGCGGGCGGGCCAGGCGGCGGATGCGGCCGCCTGGCGCTGGTCGAGCGCGCCGCTGCATGCCGCGTCCGGGAAAGCGTATCTGCCCGTGGACACGGCGGCGTGGCGGCGCAGGTGGGACGCGGCGCGGTGGCGGGAGCGGCTGCGGGAATTTGCCAGCGACCCGCGGGCGCTGGTCCCGGTGGCGCGCCTGCTGGCCGGGGCGAAGCCGTTCAGGACCGCGGCGGCGCCGGAGGCGCCGAGCGCGCCGGCGGGGCTGTTTGAGGAGCCGCTTCGATCTGCACGAGCGGCTGCGGGGCTGTAGTCCGCCCTTCCAGGAGACGCCCGCCAAAGAGCCTTCGGCTCCAGCGCTCCACCCAGGGCAGCAGCGTGCGCACGGTGCGGCCGTGCAGCAGGAGGCTGCCGGCGGCAAGCAGCGGGTGCGGGATCGTGGTGCAGCAGCGGGAGCAGATGCCGATTTCGCCCGAGCGGCCTTCGGCGTGCAGGCGCCGCATCTGCTGCATGACGGGTCCGTTGAAGATTTCGCTGAGCGTCTGGCGGCGCAGGTTGCCCACCGGAGCGCCGTCGAGCATGTAGCTCTGGCAGCAGGGATAGACGTCGCCGTTGTGCTTCACGTACATGGCGCCGCGCCAGAGGTAATGGCAGGGATGTTTGCCGCCTCGCGCCGCCGGCTCCGGCCGCAGCAGGTTCGTCTCGTCGTCCTTGACACGGATCAGGTCGACGCCAGGCACGCGGCTCCAGAAGCGGCGGAAGGCTTCTTCCTCATGACGGTTTCCGTCCATGCGGACCATCTGGACGGTGATGGTGATCCGGGCGCCTCGCTCGTGTTTCATGCGGCAGAAACGGACGAAGTTGTCGCGGACGCGCTCGAATTTCGCCCCCTTGCGGTAGTATTCGAACGTCTCGCGGCTGAAGCCGTCGAAGCTGAGGGTGATGTGGCTGAGGGGCGATTCGAGCAGGCGGCGCGCGGCCTTCTCGTCAAGCAGCGTGCCGTTGGTGGAGATCAGCGTTGAGATGCCGTGCTGCTCGCACCAGGCGATGCGGTCGAAGATGCGAGGGTCGAGCAGCGGCTCGCCGAGGCCGATGAGCATCATGTGCTCGGCGGCGCCGGCGCTCTGGTCCACCAGGCGGCGGAAGACGTCCTCGTCCATGTCCTCTTTGGGCTGCGGGTGGGTTTCGCGCGGGCACATCGGGCAATAGATGTTGCACTTTGCGGTGGTCTCAACGATGTATTCGACGGGCAGGGCGCGGACGTCATGCCTGCGGCGCAGGTAGGACCACAGCAGCTTCCATCGGTTGCGCGCGCTCATGGGCGGGGTCGGGTACCTTTATTGTAGCGGCCGGGGCGGGCCGGTCATCAGTGACAGTGGTGAACGAGCGGATTCGCGTGCTGAACAGCGCTCCGGTGCGCCCGGACGGGGAATTCGTGCTGTACTGGTGCGGGGCGAACCGCCGCGTCGAGGCCAACCACGCGCTGCTGCGGGCGGTGGAGCTGGGCAACGAGCTGGGGCTGCCGGTGCTGGTCTACGAGGGCGTGACCTGCTGTTATCCGGACGCCAACGACCGGCTGCACACGTTCCTGCTGGAGGGCGTGCCGGAGATGGCGCAGCGGCTGAAGCGGCTGGGCATCGGATACTGCTTCCACCTGCGGCGGCGGCGCAGCGACCCGGGAGACATCTTCTTCCGCCTGGCCGGACGGGCCGCCTGCGTGGTAGCGGATGACTATCCGGTCTATTACCCGGCCGAGATGAACGCCACCGTGCCGGCGCGGCTGCCGGTGCGCTACGAGGCGGTGGACTCTTCCTGCATTGTGCCGATGAACCTGCTCGACGGGCGGGAATACGCGGCCTATACGATCCGCCCGAAGATTCGCCGGCTGCTGGACCGGTATTTCGTGCCGTGCCCTGAGCCGCGCGTGCAGCGGCGCTGGGAAGGGCCGCCGCCGGAGTTCCACTGCGAGGTTCGCGCCGGCGAGATCCCGGCCCTGGTCGCCTCCTGCGAGATCGACCACTCGGTGCCGCCGTCGATTTCCTTCCGTGGCACGCGCAGCGAGGCCGAAGCGCGTCTGCGGCTGTTTCTGGAGAGGAACCTGCGCCGCTACGCGAAGGAGCGCAACCAGCCGGCCGCGCACGCGACGTCGCGGCTGAGCCCGTATCTGCACTTCGGGCGCATTTCGGCGCTGGAGGTGGCGCTGGCCGTGCGGGACCATGCGCGCAGGCACGGGCTGATCGCCGATGAATTTCTGGAAGAGCTGATCGTGCGGCGCGAGCTGGCGTTCAATTTCGCGCGGCATGCGGCGAACCCGGCCTCGCTCATGAGTCTGCCGGACTGGGCGCGGGCGACGCTGCTGGCGCACGCGAAGGACGCCCGCCGGCCCTGCTACAGCCCGGCCGAATTCGAGCAGGCCCGCACGCATGACGCGCTGTGGAACGCGTGTCAGAAAGAGATGCTGCTGCGCGGCACGATCCACGGCTACTACCGCATGTACTGGGGCAAGAAGATCATCGAGTGGTCGCCCACCTGCCAGGACGCGCTGGAGACGATGATCCGCATCCACGACCGCTGGGCGCTGGACGGGCGCGACCCGAACACGTACACGAACATCCTGTGGTGCTTCGGCCTGCACGACCGCCCGTGGCAGGAGCGGCCGGTCTTCGGCATGGTGCGCTACATGTCGCTCGAGGGAATGCGGCGAAAGACGGACGTCGACGCCTATTTGCGCGAGATTGCATGGCTGGAACAGACTGGAAGTGATCCATTCGTTTCGGTGGCAGGACCAACATGCGCATCACGATGACCGGCGCCACCGGCTTCATCGGTTCGCGGATCCGCGCCGCGCTGGAAGCCGGTGGCCATGAACTGCGTCTCATCAGCCGGCGGGCGCGGGCCGGTTTTTTCTCGTGGCCGTCGCTGGACACTTTGCCGCCGGTGGAGGCCCTGGCCGGGGCCAGCGCGGTCATCCATCTCGCGGGCGAACCGGTGGCGCAGCGGTGGACGCCGGAGGTGAAGCGCCGCATTCGCGAGAGCCGCGTGTTGGGCACGTCCCGGCTGGTGGAGGCGCTGGAGCGCGCCGATCCCCGCCCGGCCGTGCTCGTGTGCGCCTCGGCTACGGGCTATTACGGCGACCGGGGCGAAGAGGTTCTGGATGAGACTTCACCGCCGGGGCAGGGCTTTCTGGCCGAGACATGCGTTGAATGGGAAGAAGCGGCGGCGGCTGCTGAACGTTTTGGGCTGCGGGTGGTGCGGCTGCGGTTCGGCATGGTACTGGGTCGGGACGGAGGAGCGCTGAAGAAGATGCTGCCGTGGTTCCGCCTGTGCCTGGGCGGAAAGATCGGCAGCGGGCAGCAGTGGATGCCGTGGATCCATGTGGACGACGCGGCGGAACTGGCCGTGTGGGCGCTGAAGGAGGAAGCGGCCGCGGGGGCGTTCAATGCCGTGGCGCCGTATCCGGCGCGGAACGCCGATTTCACCAGGACGCTGGAGGGGCTGCTGGGACGCCCGGAGCTGTTCACGATTCCGCCGGCGGCGCTGCGGCTCGTGTTGGGCGAAGGAGCGGAGATCGCGCTGGCCAGCCAGCGGGTGCTGCCGCGGGCGGCGCTGAACGCGGGATTCCGGTTCCGGTATCCAGCCCTGGCGGAGGCGCTGCGGGCTTTGTTATCCTGAAGGTGTTATGGGGATCCCGAATGTACGCCGTTTCCGCATCACCTCGCCCGAGGGCAAGGTGGCGACGCTGATGGCCGTGGTGCCCAAGGGCACGGACATTGACGCCTATCTGGCGGAGGCGACCAAGCGCTTCGACTGGAAGGCTTGGGAAGAATTGCAGCAGAAGCAGTTCAAGATCCGCGTCGGCCAGCAGAAACAGAAGAAAGTCAAGTAGTTTCTTTCTCCGGGGTTTCTTCAGGGCAGGCGGGTTGGGCCGCCTGCCTTTTCCTTTTACAGGCGGCCGCGGAGAATGCGAAGGGCGCGGAGCGCTTCGCGGGCGACGGCGGCGTCTTCGTCCTGGGCGAGCTTTTCGAGAGGAGGGATGGAGTCTTCGCCGCCACTGGAGGCGAGCGCCTGGGCGATGCCGGTCTTTTCATCGCGGGTAGCGCCGGGGCCAAGCATCCCGTAGAGAGCGGAGCGGACGTTGCGGTCAAGCGCCAGCTCGCTCAGATAGGGCAGGGCGATGCCTCGCCAGGCGCGCTGGTTCAGGTTGTTGACGAGATAGCCCAAGGGGCTGAAGCTGCCGGTCTCCAGGTTGCCGAGCCGGACGCGGGCGAAGGCGATGGCGAGCCGCGCGACGATTTTTGTCTCCGCGCTCCAGGCCTTTTCCAGCACGGCGGCGTCTTCGGTCTTGCGAATCCGTCCCAGCCCCTCGGCGGCGGCGGCACGGATCTCCGGGTCCTTGTCGGCGATCAGGTTAAGGAACAGATTGCTGCTGTCGGGCTGTGCGATTCGCGCCAAGGCGAGCACAGCGGCGCGGCGGACCTTCTGGTTGCGGGGGGAGTCCAGCACTCGATGGAGCTGCGGCACCGCTTCGGCCGATCCGAGGATGCCGGCGGTCTCGATGGCGGCCAGCTGGACGCGCTCCTCGAGGTCGCGGACGAGGAAGGCGACCCGGTCGGCGACGCTGCGGTCGCGGATCTTCTGCATCGCGATCAACGCCTCGAAGATCAGCCGGCTGTCCTTGGAGCGGAGGGCGTTAACGAGCGCGGGCAGGCCATCGCGCGCGCGCAGGATGCCGAGGGCGCGGGCGGCGTTGGCGCGGGAGTCCATGGATGAGCCGCCTTCGACCAGGCGTGCCAGGGCCTCGACGATTTCCCGGCGGATGGGCGTGTCCGGATCGACCACGTCTTCGTTGGCCGAGTCCGACCAGCGGCCGCGGATCAGCTCGCCCGCCTTGCGGAGCGTGGCCGAGAGGCCGTGGTCGACGTAGCCGGGCAGATAGAAGTTGACGATGCCGTCGACGGCGCGGATCTGGATCTCCGGGTCGTTGTCGCGGGTGGCCTCGACGAGGGGGTCGAGGCTTCGCAGGGTGCCGATCTGGACGATGGCCTTGACCGCCTCGCGGCGGACTTCCACGTCGTCGTCCTTCAGGTAGGGCGAGATGCGCTCAATGGCGGGCGAGCCCTGGCGGGCCAGCTCGCGCAACTGGCGGATCTTCTGCTTCTGGTCTTCCTGGGCCCAGAGTCCTGCCGCGCCCGCCAGAGCGGCGAGCAGAAGAATGCCCCAGGGTCTCATGTCCTTGCGGCTAGCGGACAAACTCCACTTCCACGCGGTTCGGGATGACTCCCGCTTCGTAGCCAAGGTCCAGCAGCTTCTGGGCCGCCCGGGGTAGCACGTCGCCGGCGTCCACGGTGTAGTGGTTGACGTACATGCCCACGAACTTTTCCGCCAGCGGCGCCTCCAGGTCGCGGGCGAACTGCATGGCGTAGTTGAGGGCCTCTTCGTGGTTGTCAAGCGCGTAGAGGATGCTCTCCCGCATCAGACGGCAGCATTCGCTGCGGATTTCCGCAGGCAGGTCGCGCCGCAGGGCGTTGGCGCCGAGCGGAAGGGGAAGTTCATATTTCGACTTGAACCACTTGCCCAGGTCCACGACCTGATGGAAGCCGCCTTTGGAGTAGGTGAGCTGCGCCTCGTGGATGACGACTCCGGCGTCGACGGCGCGGTCTTTCACCGCCTCGAGGATCGTGTCAAACGGCATCACCACCGCTTCGAAATCCGGCTCGAAGATCTTCAGGGCCAGGTAAGCGGTGGTGAGTTTTCCGGGGACGGCAATGCGCCGGCCTTTCAGATCCTCGGGTGCGAGCGGCGAGGTGGCCACCACCATCGGGCCATAGCCATCGCCGACGGAGGAGCCGCTGGCCATCAGCAGATACCTGTCGGCGACATACGGGTAGGCGTGGTAGGAGATGGCCGTCAGTTCATACTCACCTGCCATGGCCTTCTGGTTCAGCGTTTCAATGTCGCTGAGCACATGGCGGAAGGTGACCAGCCGGCTGCGCAGTTTCCGGGTGGCCAGCGCGTAAAACATGAACGCATCGTCACTGTCTGGGCTGTGTGCGCAGGTGATTTCCACGGGAGACGATGGCTGCATAAAGCGGGGAAGTTTCAATATAGCAAACCCCGCCCTCAGGCCGTTCCAAGGCGGCCTTCGGCGAGCTGGCGGAGCTCGGGCTGAAGCGCTTCGATCAGCGTGCGGAGCGTGGCGGCTCTGGTGCGGGCGGCGGCGAAGTCCGCCTGCCGGGAGGCGAGTTCCACTTCCCAGGCGGCGACGCGGGGCTGTTCGGCGCAGAACTGGGCCAGCAGGCCCTTGAGCTGGTGGGCTGCGTTCTGCGAGGCGTGGGCATCGCCGCGCTCGAGGGCTTCCTCGACCTCGGCCATCAGCCTGGGCCCTTCTTCGAGGAAAAGGCCTGCGAGCTCGGCGAGCAACGCGCGGTCGCCGCCAAGCCTTTCGAGTGCGCCGTGGACATTGATGTATTTCACTTCCAACTCCCTTGATTCCCTTTCGGTCGCCGGGTTCGGCTGCCGCGGCCATTCGGGGAGGAACCGCCGCAGCGTGTCGAGCAATTCGCCGATTCGGACCGGCTTGGCGAGGTAAGCGTCCATGCCGGCATCGCGAGCCGCCTCCCCGTCTTCCTCGAGGGCGCGCGCGGTCATGGCGACAATGGGCACGCGGCGCGTGCCGGACTCCCCCTGACGGATGGCGCGCGCCGCGCTCCAGCCGTCCATGCCGGGCATGTGCACGTCCATCAGGACGAGATCATGGCGGCCGCTGAGCGCCTCCCGAACGGCGGATTCGCCGTCCGAGACGACCGTAATGGCAAAACCTTCCCGCTCGAGCAGGCCGCGGATGACCCGCTGGTTGACGCGGTTGTCTTCGGCCACCAGGATGCGCGCGCCCCGGCCCGGCGCGGCGGGAGTCATGGGGCCATGCCCGGCTGACGGGCGGGACTCGTGCTCCGCCTCCGCCGCAGGCGCTTCCTGCAAAGGCAGGGTGAAGCAGAACTGCGTCCCTGCCCCAGGTTCGCTGCCGAGCAGGAGCCAGCCGCCCATTGCTTCCACGAGACTGGCGGCGATCGTGAGGCCGAGGCCCGTTCCCGCGGACTCCGCGGCTTCCCCGCCGAAGCGGACAAAGGGCTGAAAGACGTCGGGCCACCGTTCCAGAGGGATTCCCGGTCCGGTGTCGCTGACGAGGAACCGGAGGCGGGGGCCGCGGCTGGCCTCGATGCGGTCGACCGAGACTTCGACGGAACCGCGGCCAGTGAACTTCATCGCATTGTCGGCGAGGTTGCCGATCACCTGGCGCAACCGGCCAGGGTCGGCCACGATGCGGGCCGGGACGTCGGCGGCCACGCGCCAGCGGACGTCCAGCCCCTTCGCCGTCCCGCGGTGAATGAACGGGCGGAGTGTCCGGTTCAGGGTGTCGCGCAGATCGAAGGGCTCTGGCGAGATGCCCAGCCGGCCGGATTCCGCCTTGGCCACGTCGAGCAGGTCGTCCACAAGGCCGAGCAGGGACTCGGCCGACTCGCGGGCCATCTCGAGGTACTCGCGCTGCTGCGTGTCCAGCCGGGTGCCGAGGGCGAGATCCAGCATGCCGAGGATGGCATTCATCGGCGTGCGAAGTTCGTGGCTGACGTGGGCGAGGAAGGCCGTCTTGGCGGCGCTGGCTGATTCGGCCCGAACGGCCAGCTCCCTGGCCCAGAGGGCCGTGGCTTCCAGAAACTCATTGGCGGCGCGGAGCTCCTGCTCGTTCTGGATCCGTTCAGTGATGTCCCGCGCCGAGACGAGCAGCAGCGGCTCGCCATTGGCGCGCTGTAGCCACGAGCAGGAGGTTTCGATCCAGCGGCGGCGCCCGTCGGCCAGCCGCATTTCCCGCGCGGCCCGCGGCTCGAGGGCGCGGCGGCGGAACAGATCGCGGAAGCGCTCCAGTTCGGCCGCTTCGAAGCCGGGCCATTCGGCCATGGCCGAGGTGAAGGCGCGGTTGGCATCGGGCGAATCCTGCCAGCCGGTCAGACGCCGGAAGGCGGGGTTGGCCGCAACGATGCGGCCCTCGCGGTCGACAAACGCCAGCGCTTCGAGGCTGTTGTTCCAGATGGCGTCCAGCTCAAGCGCCAGCTCCTTCCGCCTGGCCTCGGCGGCGCGCTCGGCGGTGCGGTCCATGCCGGTGACGACCACCCACTCGGGCTCGCCGCGCTCGTCGCGCACCAGGGCGGCGGAGAGTTCGAGAATGAGCCGGCGGCCGTCGCGGGCGAGGATCTCGAGCATCTCGTTCTTGACCGGTTCGCCAGCGAGAATCCGGGCGAAGTCGCGCCGGACGTCGTCGCGCATCTCGGGCGGGACCAGCACGTCGATGAGCGGTTTGCCGCGCAGCTCGGATTCGTGGTAGCCGGTCGCGGCATCGCACTTGCGGTTCCAGCGGACCAGGCGGCCGGAGGCGTCGAGCACGGTGATCAAGGCGTCGCTCGAGTCAAGAACCGCCTGGACGAAGTCGCGCTGGTGCGCCAGTTCGATCTGCGCGTCGTGCAGCTCGGTGACCTCGAGCGCGAGCATCAGGATGGCATCGCCCCAGGGCGTGCCGCGGAGCAGGGTCTTCCTGAGGAGCCACCGTCCCGGGCCTGAACCGGGGAGCCACTCCTCCTGGTTGACCTCCTGCTCGGCCGCGGGGATGTCGCCCCGCAGGAGCCGCTCTTCCGTCTCGCGGTTGTAGGCCGCGACCTCGGGCGGAATCACTTCGAGGTCGCGCTTGCCCGGCAGGTCGACGCCGTGTGCGAGGAACCATTCGCGCATGGGCGAATTGACGTAGACGTAGCGCCCGGTGCGGTCCTTGACGCACGCGGGCAACGGCAGTGACTCGAGCAGGGCCGCCCAGTGTTGCCAGCGGTCGGCGCGGCGCTTTTCGGCGCTGTCGCGCAACCGCAGCGCAAGCGTGGCGGCCGCGGCGCCGCCGAGCGCCGAGACGAACATCAGGGCCAGCGTGGAAGGAGTCAGCGGCAACTCTCCAGAGGGCAGCGCCATTTCATGGCATCTCAGCGGCGCAGTTCGCGGATGCGGATATGGCGGAACTCGACGCGCGAGCCATGTCCGAGAAATCCGACGTGGCCGGATCTCCGCTGGAGGCCGGGATGCTTTTTCAGCACCGCGGGGTCGCGGATATCGTCGAGGTTGGCGTCGGTGATGAGCTCTCCATTCAGCCGTACCTGGACGCGGCGGCCGTCGGCGACGATCTCTTCTTCGTTCCAGGCGCCGTTGCGCCTGACGAAGCCGCGCCGGGCCGGCACGACGTCGTAGATCGAGCCCGTGTATTGCGCCGGCTTCAGTTTCATTTTCTGGTAGAGCTCGGCCTCGTCATCGAGGATCTGGATCTCCATTCCCACGTAAGCAGCGTCGCCTTCCAGCGGGGCGCGGATGCCGATGCCGTTGTTGCCGCCCTCCCACAGGCGCCACTCCAGGCGCAGGATGAAGTCAGCGTATTCGTTCTCCGTGAACAGATTGCCGCCGCCATCTTCCGGGCAGACGATGCAGCCGTTCTCCACAAGGTAGCCGCGCCCCTTGCCGTGCATGAGGGTCCAGCCGTTCAGGCTCCTGCCGTCGAACAGCGGAACGAAGCCCTCTTCGGCGGGCGCGGCACGCAAAGGCGCCGCTGCGGCCAGCGCCGCCATCCATTCACGTCTTGTCCAGGTCTTCATCTGAGGGCTCCCTGGGAGCCACGAGCCTTCGATTCTCGTCCGCCCCCGCGATCCTGGGCCAGCTTCTCCGGTGCGCTGGCTCTCCCGCGAGCCGGTTAGCGGGACGGCGGCCGGGCTCCTGCCCGCGATTGTATAACGAAGACATGCGGTCCATCGTCCCTCTGGCTCTGCTGACCATGAGCCTGTGCGCCGGCGCGGCCGAGCTGCGCGTCATGACCTTTAATGTCCGCTACCCCAATCCGGGCGACGGCGCCAATGCCTGGCCGGCGCGGCGCGATCTGCTGGTTGAGGTGATCCGCTCGCGCCGGCCCGATCTGATCGGCACGCAGGAGCTGTATTACGAGCAGGGGCAGTATATCGTCGAGCAGTTGCCGGACTATGCGTGGTTCGGCCTCAGCCGGCGCGGCAACCATGAAGACGAGCACATGGGCGTGTTCTATCGCAAGGACCGGCTGCGGGTGATCGACAGCGGCGATTTCTGGCTCTCCACCACGCCGGAAAAGCCGGGCAGCGTGAGCTGGAACATGAGCCTGCCGCGGATGGTCACCTGGGCGGAGATGGAGGTGATCGGCACTGGCGTGCGCTTCCATTACTTCAACACGCACCTCGCGCACCGCGACGTGGACGGGGCGGCGCGGCTGAAGAGCGCGCAACTGCTGCGGTGCCGCATCGAGCTGCTGGAGGAAGACGCGCCGGTGCTGGTGACCGGAGATTTCAATGCGTCCGCGGGCGGGCCGGTCTACCAGACGCTGGTGCCAGCGCTGGCCGACGCCTGGCGCGAGGCGGGCGAGCGCAAGGGGCCGGAGGACACGTTTCACGGATTCACCGGCAGACCGCGCCCTGGACGGATCGACTGGATTCTCTTCCGCGCCCCGTGGAGAGTGCGCCTGGCGGAGACGATCACGGACCGCAAGGGCAACGTCTTCCCCTCCGATCACTTCCCGGTGTTGGCCGTTTTCGAGCTGCCCTGAGCAATGGGGTCAGACACCTTTGGCCCCATTTTTTCGGTGTCTGACCCCATTTAGCCTACTCGCTGCCGATCAGCCTGCCGTCAGAGGAGTATTTCACCTCGCGTTTGTTCGCTCCCTTGAGCTGAAACTCGTAACTGACGGCGCCTCCTTCCGTGATCTTTTCAGCGCGTGTCACTTCCGCCCCGGGGAATTCCCTGCGAAGCGCGGCAGACACCGCAGCAGGAACTTCGCTCATCGGGATGGTCTCTTCCGTGGAGACGAGCGCGCCATCCGGACGAAATGTGATGTCGTGATGGCGCGTGCGCCACTCGCATTCGATTTCATAGACGGTTCCGCCGCCTTCGACTTCTGAAGAGACACCAAGGATGCGCGCTCCCCTGAACTGCTTCTCAAAGGCAGTGCGTACGGCCAGGGGCAGGTCCTGGTATTTGAGCTTTTGCTCCGTTTGTCCGGCTGCCGGGGCGACTGTCAGCGGGGCGGCGAGAAGGATGCCAAGGAATTCGCAGCGTCGCATGGCTTCGATGCTCCGGGCGTCAGTCTACGCCCGCAGGGCCCCGCGGTCAATGGCGGAAACGCACGGCGAGCGGCGCAACGGCCACGGCGTACAATGAACCAATGCGAACCGCTGTGGGAGTTGTCATGTGTATTCCGCTGCTGGCGGGGACAGCGCTACTTGACGGCAACCGGGTGTACTACACGGCCGCTGGCCAGGGAGCACGGACCGTTGTGCTCATTCATGGCTGGACGTGCGACCACACGTTCTGGGACGCGCAGGTGACGGCGCTGAAGGGCCGATACCGTGTGCTGGCGGTCGATCTACCCGGGCACGGGCGGAGCGACCCGGCGCCAGAGTACTCGATGCGGCGGTTTGCGCGCGCCGTGAACGCGGTGCTCGAAAAGGAAGGCGCCGGCAGGGCAATCCTCGCCGGCCATTCGATGGGTGGCGCGGTGATGCTGGAGTTCGCCCGGCTGTATCCAGGCAAGGTTCTCGCCATCGTCGCGGTGGATGCGTATTTCCCGGATCCCGGCGCCTCGAAGCCGCTGGAGGCGCTGGCCGCGCAGTTTGAAGGGCCTGGGGCGATGGAGGCCCGCGCGAAGATGGTGCGCGGAATGTTTACTGCTTCGACGCCGCCGGACATCCGCAGGAAGGTGGAGACGGTGATGCTGGGCGCGCCGGCCCCTGTCGCTGCCGGGGCCATGCGCGGCATGGCCGATCCTTCCGTGTGGAGCGAGGGCGTCATTGACGTTCCGTTTCTCGCAATCGCCGCCGGCTCGAGCACATTCATCACCGAGGAGAGCCTGCGGAGACGCTTCCCCCGCGCGGCGCTGATCCGGGTGGCGGACACGGGACATTTTCTGCACATGGAGAAGCCCGGCGAGGTGAACCGGATCCTGCTCGAGTGGCTCGCTGAACAGGAGCTGTAAGCGCGCACGGACCGGGCGCTGCCGTGTCCGGATCATCATAGAATAAGATCGGATTCTCTGCCTGGCAGGAGGCGCGACATGAGTCTTCCCCTGCGATGGATTCCGATGCTTGCCCTGCCGCTGGTGCTGGCCGGGCAGAAACTGCCGGGCCCGGCGACGAAGGGCGGCATGCCATTGATGGAGGCGATCGGGAAGCGGCAGAGCGTCCGGTCGTTCAGCGAAAAGGAATTGCCAGAACAAGTTCTGTCGAATTTGTTGCGGGCGGCGTGGGGCGTGAACCGCCCGGCGACGGGCCAGCGAACCGCCCCGTCAGCGCACAACCGGCAACCGATTGACCTTTACGTGATCACGCCGAAGGCCGCCTATCTGTATGAGGCAAAGACGCACAGCCTCTCCCCGGTGGCCGAGGGCGATCTGCGGCGGCTCGCGGGGCGCCAGGATTTCGTCTACACCGCGCCGTTGAACCTGATCTTTGTGGAGGACACGGCCCGCAGCGGGAATGAGCCTCAGGCGGCCGTGTGGTCCGGCGTCACCGCGGGAGCGATTGCGCAGAACGTGTACCTGTTCTGCGCGAGCGAGGGGCTGGCCACGGTGGTCCGCGGATGGGTGGACCATGAACCGCTGGCCAGGGCCCTGCACCTGAAGCCCACGCAGCGGGTGATCCTGGCACAGACGGTGGGCTATCCGAAGTGAGGCCCGCCACAGGCGGGCCCGGCAAAGGGAGGGAGCGCCGTGGAGAGGCGGCGCATGCTGGCCATGCTGAACCCGGTGTTGACGGCCGGAGGGACATCCCCGGGGATCTACCCGCTGCCAAAACCAAAGACGTCAGGAAATGTGTCCGTCGAGCAGGCGCTGCACACGCGGCGGTCGCTGCGCAGCTATTCGCGGGCGGCGCTGAAGCTCGAAGAGTCAGCGCAGCTGCTGTGGGCAGCGCAGGGAACCACATCGCGCAGCGGATATCGGACCGCGCCAAGCGCCGGTGCCCTGTATCCGCTGGAGACGTTCCTGTGCACGGGCCGCGTGGACGGCCTGCCTGCGGGCGTTTACCGGTACCGCCCAGAGCAACACGACCTGCTATTGCTGGCCGAAGGCGACCGCCGCGCCGAGCTGGCGGCCGCGGCGCTGGGGCAAAGCTGGGTGCGGGATGCGCCGGTGGTGATCGCGCTGGCCGCCGTCTACCGCCGCGTCACCGGGCGCTACCAGCAGCGCGGCATCCGGTATGCGTGGGTGGAGGCGGGCCATGCGGCACAGAATCTCCTGCTTCAGGCGGTCGCGCTAGGCCTCGGCGGCGTGCCGGTGGGAGCCTTTGACGACCGGGCCGTGGCGCGAATCCTGCGGATGAACTCCGACGAGGATCCGCTCTATCTGATCCCGGTGGGGCGGAGAAATTAAGAAATGGGGTCAGACACCTCTGGAACTATTCCAGTGGTGCCTGACCCCGTTTTTACCCCGCGAATCAGCGCGTATTTTAGCGGTCAATGGCTCACCATTGGGGCATTGGGTGTCTGACCCCATTTTTCGCGTTGCAAACAAAGGAGAAGCAAGTACGTTGGGTGTCTGACCCCATTTCATTTAAAAGAGCAGCGCGGCGAATTCGTTCAGATACTGCCGCCAGACGATCCATGTGTGGGCGCCGGGCGTTTCCTGGTAGTCCGGCTGGAAGCCGTATTTGCGGAACAGCTCCACCGTGGCGCGCGTCGTCTCCAGCAGGAAGTCGTCCTTGCCGGTGCGGAACCAGAGCAGCCGCAGCCCCTGGCGGGCCTTTGCATCGCTGAGCGCGGCCCTGTGCTGCTCTTCCCAGGACGGGCCCTGCGGCTGCGGCATGTTGGGTCGGGGCACAATGCCCAGCACGCCCGAGCTGAAGATGCCGACCCAGCCGAAGTGATTCGGATGGGAGAACGCGATGTTCAGCGTCTGCGCGCCCCCCATCGAGAGGCCGGCGATGGCGCGGTGGGCGCGGTCGGAAATCACCCGGTAATGCTTTTCGATGTACGGCAGGATGTCCGTCATGAACTCCTTCGGAAATTCGTCGTTGGCGAAGGACCCGGGAGTGCGCGGCGCGCGGCTGGTGTGGCCCGCAGGCATGACGACGATCATCGGCTTCGCCTTCTTCGCCGCGATCAGGTTGTCAAGGATGAAGCCGGCGCGTCCGACGCTGCTCCAGGAGTCATCCGAGTCGCCGGCGCCATGCAGGAGGTAGAAGACCGGGTACCTTCCTCCGCCGAGCTCATAGCCCGGGGGCGTGTAGACATGCATGCGGCGGAAGCGTTTCAGCACGGTGGAATAATAGGTCACCTCGGCCACGGCGCCGTGTGGCACGTCGGCGGTGTCCATGAACGCATGGCCGGGGATGTGAACCAGGCTCCAGGAGTTGTTGTTGGACTCGCTGGTCGACGGGTTTCGCGGGTCGAGCACCGGCACTCCATCGACGAGGAAATGGTAGCGGTAGGAGCCCGGCTCGATGGGCCCGAGCACGACCTCCCAGACGCCGTTTTCGGACTTGCTCATCGCCGCGCCCTTCAGGTTGCCGGGAATGTCGGTGCCGATCAGGCGGACTTCCGACGCCTTGGGCGCATAAATGCGGAAGGCTACACGGTTGCCGTCCAGGAGTTCGGGCGAGGCCACCTGCGGAACCGCCGGCTGTTGCGGCGGCTGAGCGCAGAGGAGTGCGAGTGAAGCGGGCAGGATGGCAGAAAACAACAGACGCCAGCCAGACATGGAATCACCTCGATTTCGACAAGAAGACTCGCATCAGCGCACGAGGCGCGGATTCTCGAACAAAGGCGAAACCGGCGCGCCCGAGGTAACGCGCCGCGCGACGGCGGACGGCACCTACTTCTCCAGCAGGAAGTGGCCGACAACCATGGCGTCAATGCCGGAGGAATAGAAGCTGCGCACGGCATCGCGCGGCGTGCAGACAAGCGGGTCGCCGAAGAGATTGAAGCTGGTGTTGTAGAGCACGGGCAGGCCGGTGCGGCGGCCCCACTCGATCAGGAGCTGGTGGAAAAGCGGGTTCTCCTCGCGCGAGACGATGTGGACGCGCACCCAGCCGGGCCCCAGGACAGCGGCCTCGAACGTGCGGCGATGCTTTTCCTTCACGCGGCCCACGGTGGCGAGGAAGCGCGCGTTGGGGCCGGCTTCGAAGTATTCGCCGGCGGCCTCTTCCGGCACGGAGGCGGCGAACTTGCGGAAGCCCTCACGGTGCTTGATGTAGACGTTGAGGTTCTCGGTCGAGTAGGGATCCAGCGGGGAAGCGAGGATGGAGCGGTTCCCGAGGGCGCGCGGGCCGAACTCCATCCGGCCCTGCATCCAGGCGAGGATCCGGTCCTGGGCGAGTTGTTCGACGGCCGCCGCAAGCAGCTCCTCGCGCGTAGGCAGGAAGCGGAACCGCAGTTTGCAGTTTTCGAGGACCCGCTTGATCTGTTCGGCGCCGAACTCGGGCCCGAGGCACAGCGTGCGAAGCGGACAGCGTGGCGCCTCCGGCCGCATGTGATGCCAGGCGTGCCAGGCGGCGCCGAGCGCGGTGCCCGCATTGCCTGCGGCGGGCTGGACGAAGACCTGATCCCAGCGGCCGCTGCGCTCGAGCGCGGCCACAAGCAGCGCGTTGTGGCCCAGGCCGCCTGCCAGGCAGAGATTGCCGCCTGAGCCGGCAAAGTCCATCACCATCTGCTCGACGGCGGCCTGAATGCTGGCGGCGAGGTCCGCCTTCATGGCCTCCGGAATCGCAACGCCTTCCGGCAGGCCGAGCGCCTGATAGAAGCGCGCGCCGAAGCCTCCAGCCTCCCGCCGGTCCATGTCGAACCAGCTCTGGTCGGCGCGGAAGCCCGCGCCCTCGCGGCGCAGGATCTCGTGAAAGACGGCAGCGTACTTCGGCTCGCCGGAGGCCGAAAGCCACTGTACCTTGTGTTCGTCCATCGACGGGCGGAAGCCGAGCAGTTCGGTGACGCGGCTATAGAGATCGCCGAGCGAGTCGGGGAAGGAGAGTTCAGCCTCGAGCCGCAGTTCATTGCCTTCGGCGCGCCAGCGCGAGCCGCAGCGGAAGTCGCCGGCATTGTCGACGGCGACCACGGTGGCGCGCTCGAAAGGCGAGGCGTAGTAGGCGCTGGCGGCGTGGGCCTGGTGATGGTCGACGCTGACGACGCGCGCCTGCGGAAAGGCGCGCCGCAGTTCCAGGTGAATGTGCCGAGCCAGGTGTCCTTCGCCAAGCGGTCGCGCCAGGGCCACCGTCTGCACAATTTCGGCACGCACACCGGCCGCATCGAGCGCGGCGCGGATGGCCTCCTGGGGCAGCCCGCCGCGCAGATGACGCGGGGCCACCTTCTGCTGTTCCACGGCCGCCACCAGTTCGCCGCCGTTCAGCACAGCGCAGGCGGCGTCCCTCATCAGTCCGCCCAGACCGACAACGATCATGCCTTCTCCGGATTCAGTTTCTTTTCGACCTTGGCCCAGGTGTCGCGCAGCCCGATGGTGCGGTTGAACACCATGCGCTCTTCGGTCGTATCGGGATCGACGCAGAAATAGCCGAGGCGCTCAAATTGAAAGCGGTCGCCGGGCTTTGCCGTCCTGAGCGACGGCTCCATCTTGCAGCCCTCGAGCACCTCGAGCGAGTTCGGGTTCAGGTTGGACGTCCAGTCCTTGCCCGGCTCCGTGTCGTCGGGGTCGGGCTTGACGAACAGGTTGTCGTAGAGGCGCACTTCGGCGTCAAACGCGTGCGGCACGCTCACCCAGTGGATGGTCCCCTTTACCCTGCGGCCGTCGGGCGTGTCGCCGCCGCGGGTGGCGGGATCATAGGTGCAGCGGACCTCGACGACGTGGCCTTCAGGGTCCTTGACGCAGCCCGTGCAGCGGACGATGTAGCCGTAGCGGAGGCGGACCTCATTGCCCGGATAGAGACGGAAGTAGCCTTTGGGCGGCACTTCGCGGAAGTCGTCCTGTTCGATCCACAGTTCGCGCGAGAAGGGCACAAGCCGCGTGCCGGCCGAAGGATCCTCGGGGTTGTTGACCGCCTCCATCATCTCCACCTGGCCTTCCGGGTAGTTTTCGATGACGAGCTTGAGCGGACGCAGCACCGCCATGACACGCGGTGCGCGCCGGTTGAGATCTTCGCGGAGGCAGTGTTCGAGCAGGCCGAGCTCGACCACGCCGTTGGTCTTCGACACGCCAATGCGGCTACAGAACGTGCGGATCGCCTCGGGCGTATAGCCGCGGCGGCGCATGCCGCTCAGGGTGGGCATGCGCGGATCGTCCCAGCCGCGCACAAAGCCCATCTCGACGAGCCGCAGCAGCCGGCGCTTGCTGAGCACGGTGTAGGTGAGATTCAGGCGGTCGAACTCGATCTGCTGCGGCGCGTAAATCTCCAGCTCGCGCAGGAACCACTCATACAACGGACGGTGATCTTCGAACTCGAGCGTGCAGATGGAGTGCGTGATGCCCTCGATCGAGTCCGACTGGCCGTGGGCGTAGTCGTAGGTGGGATAAATGCACCACCGGTCGCCGGTGCGGTGATGCGTGGCGTGGAGGATGCGGTACATCACCGGATCGCGCATGTTGAGGTTGGGCGACGCCATGTCGATTTTGGCGCGCAGGGTGCGCGATCCATCCGGGAATTCGCCGTTCTTCATCCGCTCGAACAGCTCGAGGTTCTCCTCGACGCTGCGGTTGCGGTAGGGGCTTTCGCGGCCGGGCTCAGTGAGCGTGCCGCGGTACTGGCGCACCTGCTCCGGGCTCAGATCGCAGACGTAGGCCTTGCCCTTGCGGATGAGCTTCTTCGCCCACTCATAGAGCTGGTCGAAGTAGTCGGAAGCGTAGCAGAGGGCGTCCCATTCAAAGCCGAGCCAGCGGACGTCCTGCATGATCGACTCGACGTATTCGACCTCCTCCTTGCAGGGGTTGGTGTCGTCGAAGCGGAGGTTGCACTTTCCGTTGAATTCGCGGGCCAGGCCGAAGTTCAGGCAGATGCTCTTGGCGTGGCCGATGTGGAGATAGCCGTTGGGCTCCGGCGGGAAGCGCGTGTGGACGCGGCCGCCGTAGCGGCCGGTTTCGATGTCGCGAAGGATGATGTCGCGGATGAAGTTCGACGGGCGCGCCTCTTCCGGTGCGCCGGCGTCCCTGGGTTTCTCGTCTGCCATGGCTGGTTACGACTTTTGCTGCAACAGTGCGATCGCCTTGCTGATGCGTTCCAGGCAGGCCTCGCGGCCCACCACTTCCAGTGTTTCAAACAGCGGGGGCGCGTTTCGGCGGCCGCAGACGGCGACGCGGATCGGCTGGAACATCTGGCCCGCCTTGAGGCCAAGCTCGGCGGCGGCGGCGCGCAGCCGCTCCTCCAGAGCCTGGTGGGTGAAGTCGCCGTTGGCGAGCACGGCCAGGGCCTTTTCGAGAGCGCGAAGCGCCATCGCGCGGTCGCCTTTCTGCGGGATCAGCTCGGCCGGATCATAGGGCGGCAGCTCCCGGAGGAAGAAGAAGTCAGCTACGGAAACCGCGTCATTCAGCGTCTTGATCCGCTCCTGAATGAGCGGCGTGACGCGGAGCGCCTTCTCGCGGGTGACCTCGTAGCCGGCCTTCTGCCAGACGGGCAGGAGCCGCCCGGCGAGCTCCTCGACGGGCAGCGAGTAGATGTGCTGGGCATTCAGCCAGAGTGCCTTGGGATCGATAGGGTCTTCTTCGGTGAAGTTGACGACCGCGTTGGAGCGGTTGACGCCTTCGAGCGTGAACGCTTCGACGAGCTCGGCGAGGGTCATCTTTTCGCGGTTGTCCTTCGGGTTCCAGCCGAGCAGGCAGAGAAAGTTGATGTAGGCCTCCGGAAGGAAGCCGGCGTCGCGGTAGGTGAGCACGCTGACGACGGGGCCGTGGCGGCGCTTGCTGAGCTTGGCGCCGTCAGGCGCGATCAGCAGCGGCAGGTGGGCGAAGGCGGGCATCGGCGTGCCGAGCGCCTCGAAGAGCAGGATGTGCTTGAAGGTGTTGGTGAGATGATCCTGGCCGCGGATGATGTGACTGATGCGGAGGTCCGAGTCGTCGACGCAGGAGGCGTGGTGGTAGGTGGGCGCGCCGTTGGAGCGCAGCAGCGCGAAGTCCTCGATGTCGGCGGTGGACTTTGACTGTTCGCCGTAGACGAGGTCGCGGAAGGCAATGGTGCGCTCCGGTTCGCGCGGGACACGGAAGCGGAGCACGAAGGGCTCGCCCGCGGCAGCGCGGCGATCGGACTCTTCGCGTGACAGGGCGCGCATCTCCGGGTTGCAGAGCCAGCCCGTGCCGCCTTCGCTGTCCTCGGCGGCGGTCTTCGCCTCCGGCGGGGTGAAGTCGCGGTAGGCGAAGCCCTTTTCGAGCAGCGCCTGGGCGGCCTCGCGGTACAGCGCAAAGCGCTCGCTCTGGCGGTACTCCTCGTCCCAACCGAGGCCCAGCCAGCGCAGGCCCTCGAAGATGGAGGCGAGGGACTCCTCGGTGTTGCGCTCGACGTCGGTGTCGTCGATGCGCAGGATCATCGTCCCCTGATTGTGGCGGGCGAAGAGCCAGTTGAAAATGAAGGTCCTGGCGCTGCCGATGTGCAGATAGCCCGTCGGCGAGGGTGCGAACCGAACTCTGACCATGAAACTTTCAGTATCTCATGCCCGTGCGCGCGGCCCATTCAAGCCGCGCCTGCTCGAGTTCCTCCACCGAAAGCTCTTCGGCGCGGCGTTTGGCGAAAGGGATGTCGGCGCGGCCCAGATTGTTGCGCAGCGTTTTGCGCTTGTGGCGGAAGCAGCGGGCAGCGAAGTCGAGAAAGGCCGCATAGTCGGCCACGCGCGGAGCGGGGAGCGGCTCCAGCCGCACGACCGCGCTGTCCACTTTCGGCGGCGGGCGGAAGGCGCCGGCGCGCACGGCGCAGATCCGCTCCACGGAGCACAGCGCCTGGGCGGCGGCGCTGAGCAGGCCGTACTGCCGGCTTCCCGGGCGGGCAATGAGCCGCTCGGCCACCTCCCGCTGCACGAGGAAGACGGCGCGGACCAGGCCGGGCCCGAGCTCGAGCGTCTTGCGCAGGATCGGGCCGGTGATGTAGTAGGGGATGTTGCCGCAGACGACAGCGGGCGCCAGCGGGCGGAAGTCCACTTCGAGCACGTCGCCCTCGATCAGGCGGAACGCCGGCGCCGTCTGGAAGCGCCGGCGTAGCCCTTCGGCGAGGCACGGGTCGGCTTCGATGCCGATCAGCTCATCGCTGCGTTCCAGCAGGAATCGCGTGAGGGTGCCGGGGCCGCACCCGATTTCGATGACACGCGAGGCGTGATCGCCGCATGCAGCGCGGGCAACGGTTTCGAGGATCGAGTCCTGGTAGAGGAAATGCTGCCCGAGCCGGCGTCCCACGAGCGCCGATCAGCCCCGCACGTCGATCTCGCTGCGTCCGCGGAACTTGACGCGCACCCAGCCGCTGACCGGCTGTCCGAAGGCGGTGGCGGGGGTGAAGCTGGTCATCAGCAGCGTGGCGGCCAGGCGGCGGCGCATCTCATGCGTGGCGGCAGAGCCGAAGCCCTCGGGGATGACAAAGTCGAGCACACGGCCCTGTTCGTCGACGAAGACGTCGAGCGTCACCTCGGAGTCGTCGGAGAGGTCGAACAGAACGCTGCGCACGGTGGGCGCGGTAATGATGGCCAGCGGGACATCATTGGGATGCTGGCGGACAATGCCCTGAAAATTCGTGAGCACGAGCACGAACAGGAAGACGGCGGAGACCAGGCCGCCGGCCGCGGGCAGGGCCACCGGCCGCATCAGGTTGTTCACCCAGAGCGAAGCCCGCTCGCCGAAGGCGCGCACGGCGCCCCGCAGGCCCGCATAATAGCGGCGTCGCGCTGCTTCTTTGGATGCCAGGGACCGCAGCGAATACTTCAGGTGAGACGGTAGCGGCCGTCTCGGCAGGCTCCGCAGGGAGTGCCGGACCAGCTCCAGCTGCTCCAGCCGTTCGGCGCAGGAATCGCACCCGGCCAGGTGCTGCTCGATGGCAAGCCGTTCGCTATCGAGCACGCGGCCATCCTGGAACGCGGATAGCGTCAACTTCACCTGTTGGCAGTCCATCATCACGATCCAGCCCTCAGTCAGATGCCGTCTGCGGCGACCACTCGAGCCCCCGCGCAGGCTCCAACTTTTCCATCAGCGCCCTGCGCAGCGCCTCGCGCCCCCGCAGGATTCTGGATTTCACCGTGCCGATCGATACATCCAGGATGTCGGCAATCTCCTCGTAGCTCAGCTCCTCGAGGTCTCTGAGGACCACGGCTGAGCGGAACACCGGATTGATGCCCTCCAGCGCCTCTTCGATGGCGGTGCGCATCTCGTTGTTCAGCGTCCAGTCGTACGGCGTTCTGCCGTGGTCGCTGAACCGATCGAGGCGGGCCGGGCCCTCCTCCTCGCCGTCGAGGATCACTTCCGGACGGCGGTGGCGGACAAACCAGCGTCTCCGGTTGTGCGCCTCGTTGACGGCGATCCGATAGATCCAGGTTTTCAGAGAACTCTGGCCGCGGAAGCTGCCCACGCCCCGGAAGACCTTCAGGAAGACGTCCTGGACGACGTCACCTGCTTCGTTCGGGTCTTCGATCAGGCGGCATACCAGCTGGTAGACCGGCGTCTGGAACCGTTCCAGCAGCGCTTCGTAGGCGGCGTCGTCGCCGGCGCGGAGCCGCGCAAGCAACTGCTCTTCGTCTCCAAACCCCGGCCAGTCGGCTGGGGCCGTTTCCGCGATCGGGCCGAACTGCTTCTCATCCGGCAGCATGCCTGCCTCCCGTCGGCCACGCCGGCGCCGCAACCTGGGGCGCCGCTACTGTTTCAGACACTGCCCGCTTCACTTTGGTTCCTTCTACTTTCAGTTTCCACCCGGCAAGTCTTTTATTCAATCACAAAGCTGAGCCGCTCTTCGGCCACCGGGCGGCCGGCGTCCATCAGCAGGGCGCGCACTTCATACTGCCCGGCAGGCCACCCGCCGGCAGGAATGTGGGCGATGTATGGAATCCGGCCGTCCTTGCCCGGCTCCGGCAGAGGCGCTTCGCCCTGGCCGAGCACCTGCCCGTCCCGGCTGAACTCCATGATCAGGGAGGGCTTGGCCCCTCCGGGCGCCGCCTGGATGACACAGTAGATCGAGATCTGGGCGTTGGGCGAGGCGGGAATCCGCGCATCCAGATCCGGCACGACCCGGCCTTTTTCGAACCGGAAGGGGTTGGATCCGTCGTCCGGCCCCTCAACCGGCTCGACGCGGCGGATCAGCGCGAGCGACGACAGCGTGGCGCCCTGCGCGGGCGCCGACACAACGGCCGCCCGCCGGGCGCCCATCTTGCCGGAGGTCCAGTCCATGACGGCCGATTCCAGGGTGTAGCGGCCGGGCGCGAGTTCGAACGGTTCGGCGAAAGTGAAGTTGCCGGCGCGGTAGTTGTCCAGCTTGTCGAGCTCGCGCACGAGGGGGAAGTCCCTCTGGAACTTGCGGACGACCTGGCCCTGCGCGTCGCGGATCAGCCCGAGCACAGAGAAATGGAGGGCGAAGGTCTTGCGCTGTTCGTCCTTCTTCACCTCGAGGTTCTTCAGCGGCACCTCCACCGCTGCAACGGCCTTGACGAGCGAACCCTGCTGGCCGAAGCGGAAGGCGGCGGAGCGGTAGTCGACATCGCGCGGCAGTTTCTGGAGGGCCAGCGCCTTGAGCAGGGGCACCTCCCAGGGGAAGAGCACATCGCGGAATTCGGGCGGAAGGGCGAAGTAGCCGATGCGGGACTGCGCCGTGACGCCTTCCCGCTTCACGCGCACGGCCAGTTGGCGGTACTTGCCGTCGAAGTCGCGGTTCTGGGGCTTGTAGGTGGCCTCGTAGTACGCGTAGATGTCCTCGACGATGCGTTCCATCGGGCGGCGGAAGTCGTTGGTGTCGGCGACGAGGAATCCGCCGGTGGAGGCGGCAAGGCTCTGGAGCCACGCCTGGGGGTTGTTTCGCGTGGCGGCCACCTGGCGGTCGGTGCGCTTCATGCCGGCGGAAGTTTCCGCCGTTTTTGTGGCGGTGTTTTCGAGCCCAGAGGGCAGCTGATTCACCGACTGGAGGGTGTCGATGCTGGGGGCGCTCTGCGACCAGGTGGTGAGGCCCTTGGCATCGACGGTGTAGAAGCTGAAGTTGGTGCGGTTGGCTTCGCCGAGCAGGGTCTGGTACATCTGGTCCTGCGCTTCGTCGACGACCAGCCATTCGGTGAAGTAGATGGCGGTCTTCCTGCCGGCGAGTCCCTGCTGGCCTTTGACGAGGGCGAGCAGCGAGGTGAGGGACAGCGAGCCCTGCTGTTCGCGGGCGGTCTGTTCGAGAAAGACCTCCATGTTGCGCAGGGCGCGCGCCATGGCCTGTTCGGCGTAATTGGCGCCATCGGGCGCCTGTCCGGCGGCGGGCTGCTGCTCGGCGCGGGCGGCATCGGCGGCGCGCGCCTGCTCAGAGGCTTTCCGCGCCTCGTCGCGCTCCGGTCGCAGATTGGTGGCCACGCCGCTGGTGGCGCGCTCGATGGCGCTTTTGAGAAGGCCTTTGTCGCGCGTGAAGCCCTGCAGCACGCGCAGAGCCGGATCAACGCGGAAGACGGCGAAGTAGACGTTGGGATCCGTCTCTTTGGACACGAGATGGTTGGCGGCGTCGCGGCTCAGGCGCATGGCTTCGGGGCCGAGGCGCTCGAAGACGAGGCTCACGAGGCGGAGTTGCCGCAGCGGATCCAGAGTGACGCGCTGCTGGTTTTCGAGCACCGCCTGCGGCCCTTCAATCAGGCGCAGCGAGCGGATCTGCTGCGGCGCGCCGTCTTCGAGAATTTCGATCTCGTCCGGCTTGAGATCCTTGACGAGGCGTCCGCGGCGGTCGCGGACGATCAGGTCGACTACGACTTCATCCACATCGACGACGATGGCCGCCGGTGGAGGCTGCTGTGCCGTCTGAGCCGGCGCGGGCGGGGGAAGCATCAGGCACAAAGCGGCGAGGATGGCGGCGGTTTCACGAGGGCTCATGAGGACTCTCCTGGCATGGCTTGGCCGGCGGATGGCAGCGCGGGAACAGACGTGGACTGGCGCCCGCCTTCACCGTTCACTGTATCGCCCTGCCGCGCGGACCGCAAACGGCGAGGGATCAGAGAATCGCATTAAACAGGTAGCCAACGGCAATGATGCCGGCCGTCATCACGGCGATGAACACGCCGAGCAGCGGCGGCCGGAGGACGTTGCGCAGGATGATCATTTCCGGGGCCGAAAGGGCGGTGACGGCCATTGTGAAGGAGAGCACCGTGCCCAGGGGCATGCCCTTGCCAGCCAGCGCCTCAGTGATGGGCAGCACGCCGGCGACATTGGCGTAAAGGGGGACTCCGAGGATCACCGCCACTGGCACGGCAAACGGATTGCCCGGCCCCGCCCAGCGCATCACCAGATCAGCGGGAACATAGCCGTGGATAAAAGCCCCGGCGGCGATGCCGCCGACAATATAGGGCCACACCTTGCCGAGAATTTCGCGCATCGAGCGCCATCCCTCCGCCAGGCGCGCCCGCAGCGGCAGCACGGTTACATCGGCGGCGCCCACGGGCACTTCCCAGACGAACGGCTCCACCCATCTTTCGAGCTTCAACAGCCCGATGACGATGCCTCCGGCAATGGCAAGCGCCACGCCGAAGCCGATGTAGGCGAGCGTGACGCGCCAGCCGAACAGGCCCCACAGCAGCGCCACGGCCACTTCATTCACCATCGGCGCCGCGATCAGGTACGAAAACGTGACGCCCAACGGCACGCCGCCCTTGAGAAAACCAATAAACAGCGGCACCGCCGAACAACTGCAAAAGGGAGTGAAGATGCCGATGACCGCCGCGGCCACGTTTCCGAAAAAGAGCCGCTTTCCTCCGAGGATGCGGCGCACCGCTTCCGGCTGAAGCCACGTCTGGAGCGTGCCGACGGCGAAGCTGACAACGATGAGCAGCGTCATCACCTTCGGCACGTCATAGAAGAAGAATTCGAGGCTGGAACCGAGCCGGCCGGCCGTGTTGAGTCCGAAGAGGCGCTCGACGATCCAGCGCGACAGCCATTCGTACGGCGTGAAGACGCTGGGCATGAATGGATCCTCAGGACGCCTGGAGCAGCGGTTTGATCTCTTCGGGGCCGGCCACCCGGCCCACCAGTTTCAGCCTGCCATCGACGGCGAGCGCGGGCGTCACGAGCGCTCCCATCCGCGCGATTTCGCGGAAATCCGTGATTTTTTCGATCTCATAAGAAAGGCCAAGCTCGCGTGCGGCGGCCTCGGCATTTTCTTTTAACTGGTTGCATTTCGCGCAGCCGGAGCCAAGAATCTGGATTTTCAATTTCGTGCCTCCCTTGCAGCGGATTGGATCACCCGGTCAGCCCACTCGAGCAGGCGCAGCACACGCGGGTTTTTCAGGCGGTAGAACACGTTCAGCCCGCGCTTTTCCATTTCGAGCAGGCCGGCGCGGCGGAGCTGCGCCAGGTGCCTGCTGACGGTGGAAAAGTCGCCGCCGGCCAGATCGTGCAGCTCGCAGACGCAACGTTCGCCACGGCCGAGCTCTTCGACGAGCATCAGCCGGGACGGGTGCGCGAGGGCCTTCAGAAAAGCGGCGCGGCGCTCAAGGGCGCGCCTTGCCTGCCGGTTCATGCGATTCCAGCGTAGCAGCTATTTGCACAAATCGTCAAATAGTGGGAGGCAGACTCAGGCGGCGAGGCTCCGTGAAAGGATCTCTTCGACCACCGGGGGCGCGACGGCGCCGCGTTCGCCGAGTTTTTCCATGCCGCGCTGCTTGAGCCGCTGCGCCACCAGCTTCGGCGTCTCCGGGCGCACGCCTTCATAGCGCGCCAGGCGCGTGGGCACCCCGAGTGATTCAAAGAACTCTTCGGTGCGGCGGATGGCGGCCTCGATGCGTTCCTCGTCCGAGCCTTCCCGGATTCCCCAGACGCGCTCGCCATACTGAAGGAGCTTGGCCGCCTTGTCGCTCTTGAGCACGCGATACAGATGCGGGGCGACGACGGCGAGCGTGCGCGCGTGGTCGATGCCGTAGAGCGCGGTGAGTTCGTGGCCGATCATGTGCGTGGCCCAGTCCTGCGGCACGCCGCAGCCGATGAGACCATTGAGAGCCATGGTGGCGGTCCAGACAAAGGTGGCGCGGGCGTCGTAGTCGTCTGGATTGGCCAGCGTCTTCGGGCCGATCTCGATGAGCGTTTGCAGGATGGACTCAGCAAAACGGTCGTTCAGCTCCGCGTGCGCGGGGAACGTGAGGTACTGCTCCATGGTGTGCACATAGGCGTCGACGATGCCGTTGGCCACCTGCCGGGCCGGGAGCGAAAATGTGGTCTCCGGGTCAAGGACGGAGAACTTCGGATAGACGTGCGGAGAAGAGAAAGCGAGTTTCTCGCCGGTCTCCGAGCGGCTGATGACGGCGTAGGGGTTGGCCTCCGAGCCGGTGGCAGGCAGCGTGAGCACGCTCGCCAGCGGGACGGCGGACTTCACTTCGGCGTGCTTCTGCACGATGTCCCACGGCTCACCCTCAAACGGAATGGCGGCGGCGATGAACTTGGTGCCGTCGAGGACAGACCCCCCGCCGACGGCGAGCAGGAATTCCACGTTTTCCGCGCGGGCGAGGCGGACGGCCTCCATGAGCGTGCGGTATTCGGGGTTCGGCTGAATGCCGCCGAACTCGACGACGGTGCAGTTCTTCAGAGCCGCCGTCACCTGATCGTAGACGCCGTTCGAGCGGATGGAGCCGCCCCCGTAGGTCATGAGCACTTTCGTGCCCGCGGGAATTTCCCTGGAAATCGAGGCAATTTGTCCCCTCCCGAAGAGGATTTTCGTCGGATTCCAGTACTCGAAATTGTGCATGGCAACTCCCCGAAAGACAATTATATTTCCCCTTGTGCGGACGCCGCGGCGGCGGCGCGCCTTACGGCTCCAGCCGGTAATTCGGAGCCTCTTTGGTGATGATCACGTCGTGGACGTGGCTCTCCTTCAGGCCGGCGATGGTGACGCGGAGGAACTGGGCCCGTTCCTGAAGCTCGGGGATGGTGGCGCAGCCGCAGTACCCCATGCCGGAGCGAAGTCCGCCGACGAGCTGGTAAACAAGCTCGGCGAGTGGTCCCTTGGAGGGCACGCGGCCCTCGATGCCTTCCGGGACGAGCTTGCCGGCGCCCTCCTGCGCGTAGCGGTCGCTGGAGCCCTGGCCCATGGCGCCGAGCGAGCCCATGCCGCGGTAGGCCTTGAAGCTGCGGCCCTGGTACAGGATCAGCTCGCCGGGGCTTTCGTCGGTGCCGGCGAACAGGCTGCCGATCATGACCGAGTCGGCGCCGGCAGCAATGGCCTTGGTGATGTCGCCGGAGAACTTGATGCCGCCGTCGGCGATGAGCGGGACGCCGGTGCCGCGGCAGGCGCGTGCGCACTCGGCAATGGCGGTGATCTGGGGCACGCCCGCGCCGGTGACCACTCGCGTGGTGCAGATGCTGCCCGGGCCGATGCCCACCTTGATGGCGTCCACGCCGAGCCCAATCAGGTCGCGCGCGGCCTCGTAGGTCGCAATGTTGCCGGCGACGAGATCCACGTCGGGCAGGGCGCGCTTGATGGTGACCACGGCCTGAAGCACTCGCTCGCTGTGGCCGTGCGCGGTGTCGATGACGAGCACGTCCACCTTCTTCCTGACGAGCTCCTGGGCGCGCTCGAGGAAATCGCCGGTGGCGCCGATGGCGGCGCCAACGCGGAGCCGGCCCTGCGCGTCCTTGGCCGCGTTGGGATACTTGCGTTTCTTCTGGATGTCCTTGACGGTGATCAGCCCCTTGAGGGTGAAGTTCTCGTCCACCACGAGGAGCTTCTCGACGCGGTGCTTGTGGAGCTCCTCCACCGCCTGCTCGAGCGTCGTGCCCACGGGCACGGTGTAGAGCGGCTCGCGGGTCATGACGTTGCGGATGGGCTGGTCGTAGTTGGTCTCGAAGCGCAGGTCGCGGTTGGTGAGAATGCCGACGAGCCTGCCCTCCTTGACCACCGGCAGTCCGCTGATGCGGTAGCGGGCCATGATTTCCAGCGCTTCGTAAATCTTCTGGTCGGGATCGACGGTGACCGGATCGACAATCATGCCGCTTTCGGAGCGCTTGACGCGATCGACCTCTTCCGCCTGGCGCTCGATCGACATGTTCTTGTGGATGATGCCGAGTCCGCCCTGGCGGGCCAGTTCAATGGCGAGGTGGCTTTCGGTCACCGTGTCCATGGCCGCGCTCAGGATCGGGATGTTGATGGGGACGTTGCGCGTTGCCAGAGTGCGGGTGTCCACGTCCGACGGCAGCACGTTGCTGCGCGCCGGCCTCAACAGCACGTCGTCAAAGGTCAGGCCTTCTTCCAGATGGTCGGGGAGCATCGCGTTTTCTTCATGGTAACAGACGCCCCTGCGCGGGCCTGCCGCCATGGCGCAGCACCGGCAGCACGAGCCGCGAGGGCTTTTCGGGACCGTGCCAGACGGTCTGGCGGGCCACGCGCATCTGGGTCTCCCACGCCTGAAGACGGCCGGTGTTCAGGTTGCGGTCGAACCTCGGAAAGTTGCTGCTCGATACCTCGAGGCGGACAGCGTGGTGCGGCAGGAAGACGAAGGCGGTTTCGCCCAGATCGATCTCGACCTCCACCACGGCGCCCGGCCGGTAGGGCACGGCCCGGTCCACGCCCTCGCGGTAGCGCAGCCGGAGGATCCCGTCGGCGAGGATGCGCGCGGGGCCGTCCGGGGCGGCATCGACGAGCTTGGCAGTGAAGTCCGTGTCCGCGGCCGAGGTGGAGACGTAGAGGACGGCGCGCACCGGGCCGATGACTTCGAGCGCTTCGCGCAGCGGAGCGCTTGTGTAGACGAGCACGTCGCGGCGGCCTTCCACCGGGCGCTGGTCGAGCGGGCCCCACGGGAGCAGCTTGAAGTTGCAGCAGTTGGCGCCGCCGAGGGTGGACACGGCCCGTTTGGGATCATAGTCGAAGCGGTCCGCCGCCTCTTCCGCAGGTGATTTGGCCAGCAGGCGGCCGTCGCCATGAAGAGTGTTGGCGCTGCCGCGCGAGTCGAGGTAGAGATCCTCATACTCGACACCCGCGGGCGGCCACTGCGGCGACTCGCGCCATTCGTCCAGACCCATCACGAAGAAGAGAACGGCGCTGGGGGCGGGCGGCGTGCTGTGGCGGAGCCAGGCGTCAAACCAATCGATTTCCATCTGCCGCAGCGGCAGCGCGGCCGAGGGCCCGAAGTCGACGCCGGGCATCTGGGGGTTCATGTTGTGCCCCCACGGGCCGATAATGAGGCGCGCGGGCCGGCCGCGGCGGCGCAGCTCCTTCCACATGGCGATGTCAGAGGCCAGGAAGGGGTCGTACCAGCCGGCTTCGATCAGGGCCGGAGCGCGGATCGAGTCCGCGCGCAGCCGCGTGCTGCGGGAGCGCCAGTAGGCGTCGTAAGCGGGATGCGCCATGGCCTCCTGATAGAAGTCCAGCGTGCGTCCGGCGACGAAGCGGTCCGCGCGGCCGAGCGGGAGAAACGTGATCATCTTCTGGAAATCGGCGACCGGGCGGTTGGGCGGCTTGAAGTTTTCGGCAATCCAGCGGAGCCGGTGAGCGAGGCGGAAGGCGCCCCCGGGGCTGTAATAGCGGTCGAAATACTCGTCGCCGCCGGCCACGGCCGGAGCGATGGCGCGAAGAGCCGGATGGCCGCTCAGGGCGGCACGCCACTGCACCATGCCGACATAGGAGCCGCCGAACATGGCGACGCGGCCGTCCGACCAGGACTGGCGCGCGATCCAGGAGAGCGTGTCGGCGCCGTCCTGCTCTTCCTGTAGCACCTGGCGGAAGTCGCCCTCGCTGTCGTAACGGCCGCGGACGTCCTGGGTGACGATGGCGTAGCCGCGGTCGAGAAACATCTTCAGGCCCGGCGTTATCTGTGACAGTTTCCGGTACGGCGTTCTCTGCAACACCGTGGGGAAGCGGCCGTGCAGCGCTGGCCGGAAGATGTTGGTACAGAGGCGCACGCCGTCGCGCATCGGGATGCGCACGTGGAGCTGCACCACCGGCTGGGCGCTGGCGAGCCCGCCGGCGGCGACGAGCAGAAGCAGCCGCCGCAACATGGTCAGCCCCGGCTCCGCGGGCCGAACAGCGCCGTGCCGACGCGGATATGGGTGGCGCCTTCCTCGATGGCCACTTCAAAGTCGTGCGACATGCCCATGGAGAGACCGCTGAGTCCGCAGGTTTGGGCCAGTTCACGGAGGCGGCGGAAATAGGGCCGGGAGAACTCGGCCTCGTCGGCCCACGGCGGCATGGTCATCAGTCCGGTGAGGCGCAGGTTGGGAAGGGCGCGGATCGAATCCATGAGCCCGGGCAGATCCTCCGGCGCGCAGCCCGCCTTGGTCTCCTCGGGCGAGAGCTTCACCTCGATCATCACTTCGAGGGGGCGGCCGGCGGCGTCGAGCCGCCGGGCCAGTTTCGCGGAATCCACCGTCTGGATGACGTCGAACAGTTCGGCCGCGCGGCGGCTCTTATTGGATTGCAGGTGTCCGATCAGGTGGAAGCGCGCGCCTTCAAGCTGGCGCACGCGGGCCGCCTTTTGCTCGAATTCCTGGACGTAATTTTCGCCAAAATCCCGCAGGCCGAGCGAGTGGGCTTCCAGAATGACGTCGGCGGGAAAGGTCTTCGTCACCGCCACCAGCGTGATCTCCTCCCGGCGGCGCCCGGAGCGCTGGCACGCCCTATGGATGCGCTCCTCCACCTCTTCGAGACGACGGGAAAGACCGGAGACCACTGCCCGCCATTATAATGGCCCCGGTGGCTGGCCTCCGCAAGGCGGGCCGCGCAGAGCCGGCGGCGGCTCTGCGCGCCGAGGCAGAGCGTTTTCTCGCCTCCTGCCGCGATCCCGTGCTGCTGGAACCGGGCGAGGCGCCGTTTGTCCTCTCGGCGGGCCACGGCATCGCTTTCACCGAACGCGGCCGCTTTCTGGTGGTGGAGGCGTGGGACGAAGCGCGAAGCCTGGCGCGCCGCGTGGTGGGGATCGAAGAAAAGCGACGCGGCCGGCTGGTTTTCCTGGTGGAGCGCTTCGGCGGCCGCCCGGGCCGGCTGACACTGGCCGACCGCGCTGAACCGGCGGCCGCACCGGTGCTCGGGCGCGGCTCGCGCGCGGTGCTGCTCGAACGGCTGCGGCGCTGGCTGGCGAGGCAGTTTTCCGGATGGCATCTGCGCGAGCTCAGCGCTGGCATGGATCTGGAAAACACGCTTTCGCCCGCCTGCCCGCGCGCCCTCCTGACGCTGGGCGAGCGGCGGCTGGCGGCGGTGGCCGCCGATGCCGTCCATGCGCCGCAGGCGCTCGCGCAGGGGTTGTTGTGGCTGGATTACCTGCGGCGGCGCGATGGCGTGGACTTGCGCTCGCTGGCCCTATTCCTGCCGCGCGGCGCCGAGATGGCCGCAGTGCTGTGCCTCCCATGGCTGGATGTGGAAGCGGCGCTGTTTCTGTACGGCGACGACGGCGTGGAAGAGCGGGCCGATGCGGCTGATGCCGGCAACCGGATCCGTGAGCTGGCGCGGTGGGTGGAGCCGCCTGCGCCAGCCGCGGGCGAAACGGCGCGCTGGGTGCACGAGCTGGCGCTCGAGGAGGGAGTCGATCGGATCGCCTCCGCGCCGGGAGAGTGGAGCCTGCGGGTGCGAGGACTGGAGTTCGCGCGCTGGCGGCGGGGCGAGCTCTTCTACGGGGTGCCGGCGCGGCGACGGGCGCACCGGATCGAACCGGTGCGGGCGCTGGCGCGCGAGCTGGCGCTGATCCGCAGCGCGGACGGCCCGGACCCGCGCCATCCGTGGCGGCTGGCCCGGCCGGAGGCGTGGCTGGAAACTGTGCTGCGGGCGCGGCTGGAGCTGATCGACCCGATGCTGCTGCCAGCGCCCGTCTACACGCAGGTCGGCATGGTGGAAGGGGTGGACCGCAACGTCGCGGACCTGGTGGCGCTGGGGCGGGACGGGCGGCTCACGGTGATTGAAATCAAGGCCGCGCCCGACGCGAACCTGCCCTTGCAGGCGCTCGAGTATTGGGCGCGCATGGCGCATCATGCCGCGCGCGGGGAGTTCACGCAGAGCGGCTATTTTCAGGGTTTGGCCGTGCGGGCCGAGCCGCCGCGGCTGGTGCTGGCGGCGCCGGCGCTGGCGTTTCACCCTTCGACGGAAACGCTGCTCGGCTACTTCCGGCCCGCGGTGGAAGTGGAACGCGTCGGGCTTGGCGTAGAATGGCAGCAGCACGCGCGCGTCGTGCTGCGCGTGCGGGGAGCGGCCCGCCCTGAATGGGACGGAGGCCAGTGAGGCGAAACGGGCATGCGATTCCTCGATCAGATACGCGGCGCATTGCGCAAGGTGGATCCGGAGTCGATTCGCGCGCTGGCGCGCAGGCAGTACCGCATCCTGGTGATCGCCAACAGTTCAGCATCCTATGCGGCCATCGAGGACTTTCTCGCCCCGGCTGGACTGAGCCGCGAAAAGCGGCTGGAAGCGGCCGAAACGCTGGTTCGCGCCTGCGATCCCGACGCCGAGGGCCGCTTCCATTTCATCTTCGCCGAGCAGGGGATACAGGCGCCGGAGGGCTGGATTGCGGGCGAGGATCTGTTCTATTTCGACGTGCGCCGGCTGCCGCGCTTCGTCCAGCAGTTCGTGGCCGCGCGGCCCGAGGAGGCGCTGGCGCTTGGGCGGCTGCTCCGGCCCGTGCGCGATGAATATGCACGGCAGACGATTCACCAGGTGTCGAAAGAAAACGCGCTGTTCAGCATGATGACGTCGCTGCCGAACATCATTCCGGGGCTTGGCGAGCTGCCGTGGCTGATCGGCGAGTTCGCCTCCGACACGGCGGTGCTGACAGCAAACCAGATCCGGATGGCGTTTCTGCTGGCCGCGGCCAGCGACCGGGAAATCGGGTTCCGCGAACAGCGGCGAGAGATCGGTTCCATCATTGCAGGCGCCTGGGGCTGGCGCGCCGGAGCGCGGGAGCTGGTGAGCAAGATTCCGTTCGGCGGGGGGGTGATCCCGAAGGCCGCCATCGCCTATGCGGGCACGTTCGTCGTGGGGCTCGCGCTCGACCGCTACTACAGCCTCGGCTATGGGCTGAGCCGCGAGGAACGCCGCCGCGCTTACGCCGAGGCCTACGAGCGCGGCCGCAGGGTGGCCGCAGGCCTTCTGCGCGTGGCCAAAGCGGGCTGAGCCGCGCGCATCGGAAAGGAGCTGCATGCAGGAGGAAAGACCCGTTGCCATTGTCACTGGCGCTTCGCGCGGCATCGGGCGGGGCATTGCGCTCGAGCTGGCGCGGACACACCGCGTCATCGGCACCTACCGTGGGCGCCGGGATGCCGCCGAGAGTCTCGCCGCCGAGTGCGGCGCCGACATTGTGCAGTGTGACGTGAGTTCGGCCGCCGACCGGATGGCGCTGATCGGGCACGCAAGGAAGCGCTACGGAAGGCTGGACCTGCTGGTGAACAACGCCGGCATCGCGCCGCGCGAGCGCCTGGACATTCTCGAAGCGACGGAAGAGATCTTCGACGAGGTGATCCACACGAATCTGAAAGGCCCCTACTTTCTTACGCAGCTGGCGGCGCGGTGGATGGTGGAGCAGGGCTTCGGCCGCATTGTCTTCATCACGTCGATTTCGGCTTACACGGCTTCGCTGAACCGGGGCGAATACTGCATTTCGAAAGCAGGCCTGAGCATGGCCGTGCAGTTGTGGGCGGCGCGGCTGGCGCGCCACGGCGTGCTGGTGTTCGAGGTGCGGCCGGGCATCATCCAGACCGACATGATCGAGCGGGTCCGGCAGGTGTATGAGGAGAAGGCGCGCGCCGGTCTGCTGCCGCAGGGCCGGCTGGGCACGCCGGAGGATGTGGCGCGGCAGGTGCGGGCCATCGCCGACGGCCTGCTCGACTACGGCACCGGCACGGTGCTGAACGCCGACGGCGGGTTCCACCTGCGGACGTTGTGATATAACTGGCATTTCAATGCGGCGGGGACCCGCCGCCGTGTGAAGGAGTTCCTCCCATCATGACGAAGAAGTTTTACGGCCCGTGGATTGTCTTCGCTGCGTTCATCACGTTCGGACTGTCGACGGGCATCCCCTACTACAACATCTCTTTCTTCTACGACTACTTCGCCAGGGACTTCGGCTGGACCCGCGAAGACATCACCCTGGGCTTTCCGCTGGCGGCAGCGCTCACCATCTGGGTGGGGCCGTTGCTGATCCACCGCTTCAGCCCCCGAAAGCTGATTCTGATCGGCACGGGGCTTTCCTGCATAGCCCTGATGGGCTTTGGCAGGATGGGCGGGGCGCTGTGGGTGTACTACATGTTCTGGGTCTTTTACACGGTGGGCTATTTCCTGTCGGGCCCGCCCCCGCACCAGATCATGGTGTCGCACTGGTACCGGCGCAACCGCGGGAAGGCGATGGCGATCGTGTACGTCGGCGTCGGGCTGATGGGCTCGGTCGGGAGCTTCCTGGTGAAGCCGCTCACGGAATGGTTCGGCTACCATACGGCGCTGATGATCCTCGGCGGGATGCTGTTCCTGGCCTGGCCTCTGGTGATTTTCGTCATGAAGGACAAGCCGTCCGACATCGGCCAGAACCCGGACGGCGACGCGGAACCCCCACGGGAGCAGGCGATCGTGTCCCGGACGTTCGGCGAGCTGTTTTCGAGCTACGCCTTCTGGCTGCTGCTGATTGGCAGCCTGTGCTCGATCGGCAGCATCGGCGCCGTGAACTTTCACATGAAGTTCGTGTTCCTCGATCAGGGCTTCACGAAGGGCCCCGAGGTGGACGGCGCCTGGCGGACGGCATCGATTCTCATCCTGTGGTCTTCGATCGTCGGGCGGCTGTCCATCGGATACTTCGCCGACAAGTTCTCGAAGAAGTGGGTCATGTTCGTTACGTATTTCATCGTAGCGGCCACCATTCCTCTACTGCTGCGTGTTCATCCGGGGTCCGACTTCTACCTGTACGCCTTCGCGGTCCTGTTCGGCTTCGGGATGGGCGCCGACTACATGATGATTCCGCTGATGGCGGCAGAGGTGTTCGGCGTGAACTCGCTGGCGCGAGCCATGGCGGTGATCCTGCCTGTGAACACGATCGGGCAGACGTGGTTCCCGTACCTCGTGTCGCATCTCCAGCGGACGATGAACGGTTATCAGGGCGCCCTGATGGTAGTGCTTGCCGTCGCCATGACGGGAGCGCTTGCCATTGCCCTGCTGCCCCGCCACCCCGCAATCGAGGACAAAGGATAGACGGAAGGGATGCGTTACTTCACATACGGATCTCTGGAGGAACTTGAGGCGGCGGCGCGCGAGCTGGGCGCCGCGCACGTCCGCTTCATCCACGACAAGGCGCGCGTGCAGGAGTTGCTGCAGCGGAAGGTTCGCGCCGGCGGCATCACCATAGGCAACTCCATGGCGATTCATCCCATGGAAGGCTGCGACGGCACGCTCGACGGCAAACCGGATGAATTGACCTGGCGCCGGTATGAGCGCTTCGCCCGCGGCGGCGCCAAGCTCATCTGGTTCGAGGCCACCGCCGTGCGCGCCGACGGCCGCGCCAACACGCGGCAGGTGATGCTGGCGCCGCACACGGTGGACGAATTCGCCCGCCTGCTTGAGATGATGCGGCGCGTGCACCGCGAGACGTGGGGCACGGCCGACGATCTGCTCATCCCGGTGCAGCTCACGCATTCCGGCCGTTACTCGCATCCGGCGCGTATCATCGCGTATCACAACCCGCTGATCGACCAAAAGACCGGCACGCCGCCGGACCACCCGGTGATCAGCGACGACGAACTGGAGCGGCTGGAGGATGACTACGAGCGCGCGGCCGGACTGGCGCTGGAAGCCGGCTTCACCGCGGTGGACATCAAGGCCACTCACGGCTATCTGCTGAGCGAGCTGCTGGGGGCGAAGACGCGCGAGGGCCGTTACGGAGGCAGCCTCGAGAATCGCACAAGATTCATCCGGAATGTTTTGGGCAAGATCCGCGCCCGGTTCGGCCGGCGGCTGATGTTGTGCATGCGGCTGGGCTGCTACGACGGAGTCCCCTATGAGCGGGACGAGCAGACCGGCATCGGGCGGCCGCTGTCGTATCCGGTGCCGTATCCGTGGGGCTGGGGCGTGAATCCGATGAACCCGCTGGAGCCCGATCTCGCCGAGGTGAAACAGGCGATCCGCTGGTTTGTCGAGGACGGCGTCGAGCTGCTCAACGTGAGCATGGGCAGTCCCTATTACAATCCCCACATCGGACGCCCGTTCGAGAAGCCCGACGAGGGCAACTACGAGCAGCCCGAGCACCCGCTGCTCGGCGTCGACCGCCACTTTCGCGTGGCCGGCGAACTGCAACAGACGTTTCCTGAGCTGCCGATGGTGGGCACCGGCTACAGTTGGTTGCAGAAGTATTTCATCCACGCGGGCGCGGCCAACATCGAGGACGGGCGCATTCGCTTCGTCGGCATCGGGCGCGGGGCGCTCACCTACCCGGATTTCGCGCGCGACGTGCTGGAAAAGGGCGAGCTCGACGAGTCGCGCGTCTGCAAGACGCTCACCTTCTGCACGTTCCTGATGCGGCAGAAAAACAACGAGCTCGGCCAGTTCCCCACCGGTTGCCCGCCCTTTGACAAAGAAGTCTACGGGCCCATCATGAAGCAGGCCCGGGAGGCGAAGCGGAAGGTGGAGCAAACGCGCGGGTGAGAAGGCCGCGCGGCGCCGCGCTCAGTTTTCGAAGCGTCCGCGCCAGGCCCAGAGTCCCAGCGCCGGATTGGAGATGTAGAAGATCTCCTCGCCATCGACGATGTTCCAGCCGTCCTTGAGCCGGGCCGGATTGTAGCGCTTCATCATCACTTCGAGGTCGCCATAGCGGAAGTTCACCGCGTCGATCTCTTCGCGCGTGAGGTGGCCGGGGCAGTAGGTGATCTGAAAGCGGCCTTCCGAAGAGCCGTGGATCAAATGCGCCGCGGCGCTGAGGTTTTCGGCCAGGTCGCGGTTCTTCCGCACCGCTTCAAGGACCCTGGGCGTGCCGACGTAGCCGTACTTGCGGATGAGCCGGTCGATGCCCGGGTCCTCGCCGAACTCCTTCACGCCGGGAGCGAGCACGATGAGCTCGGCGTCGTCGGCCAACGCCATGCGCGTCCGGTAGATCGCCTTGTTGCCGAGCCAGGTGCTGCGGAATTCGCCCGGATCGAGCCAGACGACCGCCTTGCGGATCTGGCGGTCCAGCATGACAAAATTCACTTTCAGGCTCAGGTCGGCCGCCTGGAGGAAACAGCGGTCGTCATCGCCGGCGTAAAAACCGCGGATGGCAAGCTGGCCGGCGTCGTTCTTGCTCACCACGGTGTGCATGTAGACGATGGGCAGGTGCCGGGCGAACTTTTCGGCCGCGTAGTTGAGCACCCGGCGCACCGGGTTGTCGGCGCGGCCCATCAGCTTTTCCATCCCGTAGACGGCGCCGAGAAAATGACTCTTGTTGATCCCTTCGCGGCCGCCGGTACCGACGAAGACGTTCTTCGTGTAGTTGGCCATGCCGATCACCTCGTGCGGCACAACCTGGCCGATCGACAGGATTAGGTCGAATCCGCCTTCCACCAGCAGCCGGTCCACCTGAGCGGGCCAAGGGAAGTCCACCAGTCCGCCGGACTGCTCCCGTACGTATTCGGCCGGCACTTCGCCCAGGGTGACGATGCCGTTGCGCCAGTCGTGCACATGGAACAGCGAGCGGGGAACGCCTGGAAACATGTGCTCAATTTCGGATGCCGTCATGGGCACATGGGTCCCGATGGCAGGGAGCACCGCCTTCAGGCGGTCGCCATAGTAGTCGTAGACAAGACGCGTAATCTCGCCCGCGCGCGAGTGCACGCGGGTGATGTCGGGCGGCAGGGCGAGCACGCGCTGTCTCGGCCCGAGCGAGTCGAGTGCCTGGAAGACGGCCCGTCTCAGCTCTTCCGGCGTGAAGTCTGTGGTGGAGGAACCGGCGGCGAAGTAGAGGCTCATCTCACCTTCAGTATAGGCGTGATATGCCAGTAGGCAAGCCCAGGCGCCGGCCGTGCGGGAGGAGGAACGGGCGTTCCCGTGTGCCGAACGGACTGCCACTGTCGTTTGCGACCGCCGGCGGGGCCCAGAGGGAAGGGCTCCCCGTTGCTGGGCATGCCGTGGCTCTCACGCCCCATTTCCTTCCAGTGAGGTCTCCCAGACTTGAGCGTCGCCGGCGAAGCGGCCGCAGGCCGCGAAACGAATGGAACCGGCGCGGCCGTGCCGCGAGAGTTGATTTTCCCCATGGATGATGTGCCGCAGGGTCATGGAGGTCCATTCCGGCATTCCGGTAAGCCTCGTCGCAGGGCACCGCGCTCGTGGATTCGTTGACGATTTTGGGCACATCGGCCGTAGATCTCCAGGCTCGATTCCACGGGTGCGGTGCAATGGCCGGGAGGGATGCGTGTACACGGTCGCTGCAACATCGGTTATCTCCTGGCGTGTTCGGGGCTGGATGGAAGCCATTCTTCATCGGCTAGGCGGAGCCGGGACGGATTCGCCTCCAAACGGTTTCGTTTGATCGGCGTTGCGTTGTTCGCGGTGGTCTGCGGCCAGAGCCTTTTCGGCCAGCGCCGCCAGACCCAGCCCGCCACCAGAGGCGATGGCGAGGGCCATCTGCTGTTCGGCCAGCTCCATCAGCCCGACATCGGATTCGCTGCCGCTATCCCCAAACCAGCCAGTTCCGCCCGCCTCGCGCATCGAGCGCAACATCTGGCCGATGAGCACCGCTTCAAATTGCTGCGCCATGGCCCTGCAAGCCTGCGGGTCGTTGGTCTTCTTCGCGGCGAGAGATTCGGGTGTGCTCCAGTCGAATGGCGTGATCGCCCATTGGGCGTTCAACGACAAGTCCATGCCTTCCTCCTTCCTCACGGACCCTGGGCCGCTTAGAAGCTGCCCTGCCCGTCACGATTCACGCGCCAGCCCCGGCCATCCAGAATCGGACGGATTCCACCGCCTGGCCGAACGTCTCAGATCACCTCGATCTCCACATCCAACGCACCGGCCGACCGAAGCGCCTGGAGAATGGCGATGATGTCCCGCGCCGTGGCGCCGAGAGAAGTGAGCGCCCGCGCCAGATCTTCGACCGTGGCCCCCTCGCGCAGCTGAACATTCTGCGCCTTCTCTTCACGCACTGCCACCTTCACGTCGGGGACGACGGCAGTCTGGCCGCCCGACAGCGGCGCTGGCTGACCGACCGCGTAAGCGGTCTGAATCTCAATGGTCAGCGCGCCGTGGAGAATCGATACGGGCCGGATCCGGATGTCCTGACCGGCGGTGATCGTGCCGGTGCGCTCATTGATCACGATCTTGCGGATTCTGTCGGCTTCCAGTGTCAGGTTCTCGATCTCCGCCAGGAATTCGACGGTCCCCGCGCGATACGGTTCAGGCACTGTGACCTCCACGAGCGCAGCATTCGCACAGCGCGCCGCGTCAGGGAACTTTGCATTGATCGCCCGTGCCAGCCGCGCTGCTGTCGTAAAGTCCGGCTGATGCAGCTGCAACCTGACACGCCCTTCCGCAAGCACGCTCGGCGGAGCTCTCTCAATGATCGCCCCGCCGGGAATCCTTCCGGCGGTGGGATGGTTCAGCGTCGCCGTATTGCCGCCCCCGCCCCGGGCCACAAAGCCCCCTGTCAACACCGGGCCCTGGGCGACCGCGTAGACGTCGCCGGTGGAGGCCTTAAGTGGGGTCAGCAGCAGGAGACCGCCCTGGAGATTCGTCGCATCCCCGATGGTCGCCACCTGGACGTCGATTCTTGTGCCGGGCTGGGCGAAGGGCGGCAGGTTGGCCGTCACGATCACCGCCGCCGTGTTGCGCACCAGCATGGCCGTGGGCGGGACCTGGACGCCCATCCGCTCGAGCAGGTTCGCCAGGGTCTGGGCGGAGAAGTAGGTCTGGCGCTTGTCCCCCGTCCCGTTCAGACCGACAACGATCCCGTAGCCGATCAACTGGTTCTCTCTCACGCCCTCTATGGCGGCGATCTCCTTGACTCGGACGGCGCCGCCAAGATGGAGGCTGAAAAATGGGAGCGCACAGAACATCACGACTGCCAGCACCGGCAACCGCCGGCGTGCCGCTCGGCGGGGAAGCGGATCGACTGGCCGCCTCAGGGGGCTCACGCCCTGAAAGAGTGCGATTCCCGGCCCCGCGCTCATCGGACGAGAGGATCCCAAATCGAGGACACCTTCCGCATCACGCCACTCTGCCTTGTTCGCGACATTCTTGCCGTTCCCCTGCACTGGTCCACCTCAAAACGGAAGGAGTCCATTGAGAAGCCGGAACAGAAAGTTGGGCCGCCGGATGGCGTCTTGAACCACGCCGCGGCCTTCGACGCGGACTTCCAGGTCCGAGAGCCGATCGCTGCTGACTCGATTGTTGGGACTGAGATCATTCCATCGAACCACGCCGCGAATCGTCACCTTCTGACGCTCGGAATTGATCATCACGTCCTTGCTGCCCTCCACAATCAGGTTCCCGTTCGGCAGGACATGGATCACCCGGGCCGAGATGGTAGTTTCGAGCACGGACTGGCGGGATGTCTCTCCCTGGCCGTCCAGTTTGCTCTGTCCGCCGAAGTTGGCCAGCTGGGCGAGCGGGCCGGACGCTCTCAGTGGCCCGGCCAGGGCGGACACGCCAGCCCGCGACTCTGCCTTACGCGCTGAGGTCGTGGAGCCTTTCGAAACGGCGCTTGCCCGGTCTGCCACCACTATGGTCACCAGGTCATGCACCTGAGAGGCCCTCAGGTCGCGGGCGAGATCGGCCAGGCGGCCGCCGCCTGCATAGAGCGACCCGGGAGAAGACGCCTCTTCCTGAGTTCCGGATTTCTGCTGCGACTCGCGGATCAGCCGGTCCAGGGCGGTCTCGCCGCCGGACTTCGCTCTGCGATGGTCCGCTGCCGGAAGAAAACCGATCATAACGCCAGCCAGCATCAGAACCGCAGGAATCCTCACGGGGCGCTCCTTTCCAGAAGAACCGCTTCGCCGGGTCCGGTCAACCGCGCGCGGATCCTTCCCGTCTGGAACGGGCCTTTCAGAAGGATCGTCTCGCCGACGCGCCCTCCGGTCAGCGCCACGGTTTCAACGCGTACCCGGGCGCCGGCTCGATCCGCCAGCACGGTAACGGGACTGCCCGCGGCCGCCGCTAGCGGAGGTTCGAGCCAGCGGCGGTCAACTACCTCGCCAGACCGGACACCGCGTTTGAGCTTCCAGCCGACGTAGGAAGTCCCCTCCGCGCCATCCGGCGGCGCAGGCCACGCAACTGTCCGCATCTGCCATTCGAGATCCCCAGCACGAACCGTGTCTCCGGTCCGGAATTCCCGCCGCGACACGAGCACGGCCCGCTGCACGCGGATTCTCACCATTGCCGCCACGGGCACGCTCCGGCCTCCTCCCTCGGGGACAATCCGGCCTTTCCATTGGAGAACCCCTGCCAGTTGCGACGGGCGGATACCGCCGAGTGGGAACTCGAGCTTCCCTGCCGGAACCGGTACGGCTGACGCCTGAACCAATTCAACGGCGGCATCGCCAGGAAGCGAGTGTCGCATCGCGGCAAGCAGCTCTTGCACGCTCAAGATTCGCACCTTGCGGATCACGCAGACCCTTTCCGGCACATCGGTCGCTCCCTGCGCACTGGCGCCTGCCGCCCTCAGCATTTCCCTCTTCGTCAGCCATCGCGCGATGCCCGCCACGGGAGAAAATCCCACCGGCGTGCCCGGATCCATGGCACGAAAAACAGGCGCCACGGAGGCAAGGTCCCTGGCCAGAATTCTGTCCCCTACAACCTCAACGCAGGCCGATTGCATTGTCAGGAAAACGGTCAACACCAGCATGGCTGTCCCATCAACGGGTCATGTTGTTTACCTGCTGATACATCTCGTCGGCCGCACGCACGACCTTGCTGTTGGCTTCGTAGGCCCGCTGGCTGACAATCAGGTTCACGAATTCTTCCACGACGCTCACATTGGACTGCTCCACATACCCCTGCAACAGGGTCCCCAGCCCTTCCTGTCCACCAGGGTTGCCGACGGTCGGCTCTCCGCTGGCGTCTGTTGGCAGATACAGGTTGCGTCCAATGCTGTGAAGTCCGGCCGGGTTGGCGAAGTTGGCGAGCTGAATCTGGCCGGCCAACTGGGCGGCGGACTGTCCTGGCAGCATGTAGCTCACCGTGCCGTCTGCCCCAATCGTGATGCTCTGTGCCTCGGGCGGAATCGTGATCTGCGGCTCCAGCGGGTCGCCCAGCGCCGTGACCAGGTTGCCATCCCGATCGAGATGGAACTGGCCTGCGCGGGTGTAGGCGATTTCGCCGGTGGGCCGCCGAACCTGAAAAAATCCCCGTCCCTCGATGACGAGATCCAGTGGATTTCCCGTTGCGGAAAAACTGCCCTGGGCGAAGGAAATGCTGTTGGATGTCACCCTCGTCCCAAGGCCAAGCTGAAGTCCCGTCGGCACGACCGTCTGAGTGCCGGCTGCCGCACCCGGCTGAAGGATCGTCTGATACAGCAGGTCCTGAAACTGGGCGCGGCGGGCCTTGAAGCCCACCGTTCCGGCGTTGGCCAGGTTGTGGGCGATGTTGTCGACATTGGTCTGTTGTGCCTCCATGCCACTGGCGGCGCTGTAAAGTGCGCGGATCATGGTCTTGGCTCCTGAGAAAAACGATTCCTGCAAGTCCGGCCTGTCATGGGACAACTCGCGCCACTTCCTCCACTGCCTTGCGGCCCATCTCACCCCCGAGCTGGATGGCCTTTTCCAGTGTTTCGAACTGACGCAGGATCTGCACCAGCCGTACGGCGGTCTCGGGCACGGAAACATTGCTGGCTTCCGCCTTGCCCTGATGGACCTCCGCGTCGGCCGGAGGAAGAGAAGACAGTGATGAGCTGTCAAGCTGAAAGTAAATCCCCTCGCGGCGCGAAGCGGCCGACAGGTCCGCCTTCACCAGCCGCAGACGTCCCAGAACCTGGCCATCCTGACTGACGATGCCATCCCGGTCAACGTCCACCATCCGGGCCGGATTGGCGCGGATGCGTCGCGGCTCGACCGTAACAAACTCAAATCCCTCCGGACTCACCAGCCTTCCATCGCGGTCGATCCGGATCCTTCCCGCCCGCGTCAGCCGCAGTCCGTCTGGCGCCTCCAGCAGGAAATAGCCTTCGCCGGACAGTGCCAACTCGGAGGGATTCCCGCTGTCGAACAGAACGCCCTGGCGCGGATCGGTGTGATGCCTCTCCAGGTAAGGCGCCGAAGCCTGTGCCAGACCGCCGCCCGCCAGGGCCGATTCGGTGCTTTCCTCTCCCAAATAGAGCGTGTACACCTCCCGATCCGCCTTGAAGCCCGGCGTCGAGCTGTTGGCGAGATTGTTTGCGACAAGGTCGAGAGCCTCGAGCCTTGCTCTCATCCCCGCCGCCGCTGTTGAAGTGAGGGGATCCATCGGTTCCGCCAGAACCGAAGCAATTCTCGCGCCAAACGCCGTCTGCTGTATTTCCAGTGGGGGACGCCGGATTCGAATTCCGATTTGAAACAGGAGCGAGTCGAGCGTCTGTTCCGAAAATGAACACGAGCAGGTCCGACCGCCGAAAAGAGTCAGAAAAACGGTGCCCAAAGAGTTTGGCATACGGCTTGCCTTTCGATGGAGCGTGATGGCATCTTCGGCAGCGTCCAATGCCCCAATGGACCCGATGTTGCTGACCGCGGAAAATCCGGCTGGGTTCGCCCAAGGTGTCGACAACGGCGGCGGGACGGAGTCCGGCGGCCAACTGGACTGGCTTTCCCTGATCTTTGGACCTGAGGTCTCCGAGATCGCCGAGCGAAACCTTGGGAACGCGACCGGCTCTGACGCCGCCGCAGGAGGCGACGAGGGTGCGTCCAGGGAAAACGCCAACGATGCGAATGAAACACTCCCGGCGCCCGTGTGGGCAGTCGTCGGAATCACAGGTGCCTGGCTAAGCCTGGCTGGGATCACTCCTTTCGGGACCGACCCGACCGCGTCTTCGGCGCCCGCTTGCCGTCCAGAGACCGCCAGCAGGGACCTCGCCGAATCGGCGGCCGCCACTACCAAGATTTCTGCATACAGTCCGGGGGGTGTGCCCGAAGGTTGGGCCGAGGCCGCGGATGTCGCCGATGTCGTCACCGAAAATGGCGCAGCGTCGATGGCTGATGGCCCCGGCAGGTTGGATGCCGAAAACTATCGCGAGTCCGCAGGAGGCGATGCGCAGGTGCCGTCCTCCCCGGATCTTGTCCTCCCTGGAGAGCGCGCTGAAACACAACCGGCAGCCATTCATTCGGCACCTTTGAGCAATCCACGGACCAGGTCCGCGGAAGCCTCGGCGGCAGATCTCGAAGCCACCGTGGCCGCGAAGTCAGAAAGCGAGTCTGCGGACGAACCGGGACAGGAGTTGTCGGACGTTGCGCCGCCCGGACCGACCCCGGTTGCCGATAGCGAGACTGTTTCGTCTGATGTTCGGCCAACATCGAAACCAACGCCCAGAGTTCGAACGGTGCAATCCGGGATTAGGAACCCCGCTACAAATACCGACGGGGCCCGGCGCACCGTAGGGAACCCCATGAAGGCTGTAGAAAAGGGCATCGAGGAGCCATCGAATCGGCCTCCCGTCCGTACCCTGGGATCAGAAACGCGATCTGATCATCTGATTCCTGTCAGTTCCGGCCCGGGAGAGCCTCGAGCATGCGCGGACTGCCACGCGCATGTTGCAGGGGCGCTCCCCGGGCCTGACAACCTCGGGCACGGCTCGGGTGCGGCCCTGCTGTCTGCCGCGCCCACTGCCGGGACGCTGACGGGCGGCGCCCAGGAGTCCGGGGCCGGTACGGCAAGTTCCCCCAGCCAGTCCGGCGCGGCGATTCTGGACAGAGAATCTTCCGCCGTGCAGGGTGAAGCAGTTCAGCGTCGCCTTGTCCTGGAAGTGGAGGGCGGCGGGGGAAGGCGCGTGGACATCCGGCTTCAGCAGCTGCCAGGACTCGTTCGGGTGAATCTGGCCAGCCCGGAATCCTTTCTCGCCGAGCGGATGCAGGCAGAGCTGGCGAGCCTGCATCGCTCGCTTCAGGCTGCCGGATGGGAAGCCGAGCTTGGCGTGACGCTCGATGGACGCGGCGTCGGCCGAGAAGGGTGGATCGCCTCGCCTGCACGGCCGCCGCTGGACGCCTCCGGAGATTCGAGAGTATCGCGTACGGTGGAGTCTCCGGCGGGCATGGATTCCCGGGCCGACGGAGACCAGCACGGTAACCGACCGGCAGCCGCAGAGCTGCACGAGGAATTTCTGGATCTGAGCGCGATCCGGAGGATGTCGAGACAGGGAGGACTATGACGAATGACCTCGCCCACCGCCCTTGACAAAGGCGCACCACAGGATGCTCTTTTGACGCCTGCCGGGCAGTCATCCCAGCCCGTGGCTGGCGCCGGCCAGCTGGCCAACAAGGAGGTGTTCCTGCAACTTCTGGTGGCGCAGATTCGCAACCAGAACCCGCTCAACCCGTCCGACGGGACCGAGTTCGTGGCGCAACTGGCCCAGTTCAGCCAGCTTGAGGCCACTATCGAGATCCAGAAAGGCGTCGAGCAGATCCGCAACGCCGTGGCAGGTTCAGATCGGGAACAGAAGGCGGCCCCTGGCGCCCCCGGCAACTGACACAACGTCCACTCAGGAGGCAAATCATGTTTACTTCGTTCTCCACGGCTCTCAGTGCACTGAGCGCACATACGACGGCGGTCGATGTCGTCGGAAATAATCTGGCCAATCTCAATACGCCGGGCTACAAATCGAGCGTGGTCGTCTTCAGCGACCTGGTCACACAATCGCTTGGAGCGGGGCTGGGCGAGACCCAGGTGGGCTTCGGGGTCGCGCGCCCGGTGACCCTGCGCCAGTTCAGTCAGGGAGCCATTCAGGCCAGTTCGGCCCCCCTCGATGTCGCCATTCAGGGTGACGGATTTCTGGTGGTTCGTGATCCTTCCACGAACGCCATGCTGTATACGCGTGGTGGCAACCTGCAAGTAAACAAGCTGGGGCAGCTTGTCACTGCCACCGGCTTCCGGCTTCAGGGCTGGAACGAGGTCAACGGCGTTCTGGACACGACCCAGCCCGTCACCGATGTCATCGTTCCCGTCGGCTCGCTTCGGGCGCCGAGTCCGACGCAGAACGTCTCGTTCGACCTGAACCTTGATGCCTCCGGAACCGCTGGGCCTCCCCCGACGACTTTCTCCACTTCGATCGAAGTCTTCGACTCGCTTGGCGGTTCCCACACCATTTCAGTGCGTTTTGAAAAGACCGCCAACCCGGGCGAATGGTCCTACTCTCTCGTCTTTCCCGACTCGGACCTTGCCAGTCCGCCATTCACACCGGTGACGGGAACGATTCAGTTTGACTCCCAGGGCCGGCTGGTCTCGCCCGGGCCAGGCGACCCGATGCCGCAGCTTGCGGTGACGGGGCTGGCCAATGGCGCCGACGACCTCAACATCACCTGGCAGCTTTACAACGGGACGGTGCCAAGACTCACCCAGTTCTCACAGCCCTCCGCTGTGGCTGCCAACGCCCAGGACGGGCACCCGGCGGCTCAGCTGATTCGCGTCGGCATCGGCGATGGCGGCCGCGTTCTCGCGCAATATTCCAACGGAGAGCAGGTGGCGGTTGGACAGCTGGCCATGGCCTCCATCCGCAATCCCGAATCGATGATCGCGGTCGGCAACAGCAACTTTCAGCTCAGCGCCCGGTCGGCGCTGCCCGCTATCGGCCTGCCGGGCACTGGAGGGCGCGGCCAGATCATCGGCGGGGCAGTCGAATTTTCGACGGTCGACATCGCGAGGGAGTTCACGAGCCTCATTGTTCTCCAGCGTGGCTACCAGGCCAATGCGCGCGTCATCACCGCGGTGGACGAGATCAGCCAGGAAACGATCAACCTGAAGCGCTAGCGGAAGGCCGGAAGAAGGAGCGGCATGGATACGGCGAAGGTGAGTGAACGAATAGCGCCGCTTGCGGAGGTTCCCCTCGATTTCGAGGTCCGTCTCGATCAGCGGGTTATGAGTCTGCGGGAGATTCTCGAGCTCGAACAGGGACACGTGATCCGGCTTCGCCGTTCTGCCGGGGAGAACATTGACATTCTCGCCGGCGGCAGTCTGATCGGCTCCGGCGAGGTGGTCGTGATTGAGGACGCGATTGGAGTCCGTATCACCGATTTCCGCGAGGAGGAATAGTGGTGGAACCCGCAATCCCCTGGGGCGTCGTACTGGCACTTTTGCTGATCGCGGCGGGCGGAGCCTGGCTGTGGTTCCGTCAGCGCGGCCTGCCCGGCTTTGGTCCGCTCTGCCCACGCGGCCCGGCGGAGCTGATGCAACGGCTCGCATTGACGCCGCACCACAGTCTTCATGTCGTCCGTGTCGGCGAACAGATTGTCTGGATCATCACCTTCCCCGGCGGTGCCATCCTCCAACGGGTGCAACCATTTTCCGAGCTCGTGGGCACGATGGGGGCCAGTAGCGGAGGGCGTCAGCAATGAATCGTGCCATTCGTCAGGCAGCGCTCGCCTTTCTGTGGACGGGGCTGGCGGCTGCGGGGCCGGCGACAGGTTCCTCGCGAACTCAGCCGGCCTTATCGAGCCCGCCTTTGCAGATCGTTCTTCTGCTGACGGGCCTGACCCTCTTGCCGGCGGTTCTGATCTCGCTGACTCCTTTTCTACGCATCAGTCTGGTGCTCCATTTCCTTCGACAGGCGCTCGGCACGCAGACAGCACCTTCCAACCAGGTGCTCATTGGATTTTCCCTGTTTCTCTCACTTCTGCTTGTGCAGCCGGTGGCTCGGCAGGCCTATGAGCTCGGATGGAAACCGTTCGAGCAGGGGCAGGTCAGCGCCGAGCAGGCCTGGGAACAGGGAACACGGCCCGTTCGCGACTATCTGCTTCGCTTCGCAAGAGAAAAGGACCTCGCGTTGATGGTGGAGATCACAAAGAGCCCGCCCCCGGCGAACCCGCGCGAGCTCAGCCTGGCGGTGGTGGCGCCCGCCTATGTCCTGTCCGAGCTGAGGCGGGGTTTCCAGATCGGCGCCGTGCTGTTTCTTCCGTTCCTGATCATCGACCTGGTGGTGGCCTCAGTAACGCTTTCGATCGGCATGGTTCAGCTGCCTCCGGTGATGGTGTCGGCGCCGCTGAAACTGCTCGTTTTCGTTCTTGTCGATGGCTGGAATCTGGTTGTGGGCTCGCTGTTGCGGACGTTCCAGGAGGGAATCATCCGGTGATGCCTGTCAGGACGGAGAAAGCGGAATCGGGGCAAGACGGAGGCGTTTTCCGTGAGGGCGCGAAATCCGAAGCGGGGCGGGGTCGCTGGCCACTCCCGCTCCCGGATGGCGGCCGTCCGCGTTGGCGACCTCAGGCGTGGAGAGTCCCGCCGAAACCTGCGGTTGGCGCGGACCCCGTGCTGAGCGAAACCAGGGGGGAAACAACATGACTCAGGCAATCGCTGTGGACCTGATCCGGCAAACCCTGATGGCCGCGTTCTGGTTGGCGCTCCCCCTGCTCGCCGTCGGATTCCTTTCCGGCATTTTGATCAGCCTGGCGCAGATTGTCACAAGCTTTCAGGAGCCGACGTTCGGGGGCGTGCTGCGACTGGCAGCGTTCCTTCTTGGAACACTATTGGCCATGCCCTGGATGGTGTCAAGGATTGTCCAGTTCACGCTTGCGCTCTTCGGAGATCTTCGCCGATATGCTGCCTGACGCCTGGCTGGGGGCATACAATCCATGGGGATTTCTCCTCTGCCTTGCGCGGGTTGGCGGGCTGTTCGTAGCGATCCCGATTCCCGGCGCGAAGTCCATGGCGGATCCGGCGCGCATTCTTTTCACACTGGCCTTGACCCTGGGTCTCTCGCCGGCATGGCCCAAGGCGGCGCCTTCCGGCCCGGGGCAACTCGGCCTCTGGCTGGCATTGGAGCTATCTTTCGGCCTCGGCGTGGGCCTTGCCATCGGCATAGCGGCGGAGGCCCTTGTCATGGGCGCCCAGGCGCTCGCCCTTCAGGCCGGGTTTTCCTATGCATCAACGATCGATCCCTCCAGCCAGGCGGACAGCCCTGTTCTTCAGGTGCTGTCCCAGATTACCGCCAACCTGCTGTTCTTCTCCCTGGGGATGGACCACATGGCCGTGCGAACGGTGGCGCGGAGCCTGGAAACTTTCCCTCCCGGGACGGCCATGGCTGGGCCGGGGTGGATGGAGGCGGTCGCCCGGGTCGGCGGGGTGATGCTGGAGATGGGACTGCGGCTGGCGCTTCCGGTGGTCGGGCTCCTGCTGTTGACTGACCTGTGTCTGGCGTTGGCTTCGCGCGTACAGGCCCAGCTTCAGCTTCTCTCACTGGGGTTTCCCGTGAAGATGCTGATTGCACTGGTCGTACTCGCATCGATCTTGCCGTTGGTCGAATGGGTCTGCCGGGTTTGTGCTGCACGCTCGCTGGCTCTGATGCGGGCGATGGGGGTGGCCTGACTTCATGGCCGACAGGGACCAGAGAACCGAAGCACCGACTCCGCAGCGCATCCGCAAGGCGCGGCAGGAGGGCAGATTTGTTACCAGCCGCGAGATGGTTTTCGCGGTGCAGTTTCTCGGCTGGCTGTTGCTGCTCCATGCCACCGGATTGTGGATGCAGCCAGCCCTGCGCGGGTTTGGCCGCCTGTTACGGGCCGCCTTTCAGCCGGACAAGGTGATTGACGCCTTGCGCCTCTTTCCGCCGGCCGGCGCGGCGGCGGGGGCGATGGTTCTGGCCCTCCCTGCGCTGGTTCTGGCGCTGCCGGGTCTGCTTGCTCACCTTGCCATCACAGGATTTGGGTTCGCGCCGTCCAAGGCGGCGCCGACCTTCAGCCGGCTGAACCCGGCCGGCCACCTGCGCGAGCTGCCAAGAAGGAACATGGACCAACTCGCAGCGGCGGCGCTGATGCTGCCGCTGATTGTGGCCGTCGGCTGGCTCGTCATCCGGAGCCGGTGGGCGGAGTTCCTGCGGCTGCCATTGCTGCCGCTGGAGCGTGGCTTGGCGGTCGTGGGCGGCGCTGTCTCGGATCTGTTATGGAAGGCGAGCGCGCTGTTTCTGGCCTGGGGGATTTTCGATCTGCTCCGTCAACGGCACCGCTACCTTCGGGACCTGCGGATGACGAAGCAGGAAGTGCGTGAGGAATACCGGCAGAACGAAGGAAGCCCCGAGGTGAAGGCGCGGATCCGCCGTCTGCGCCGCGAACTGCTGCGGCGCCGGATGATGTCGGAAGTTCCGAAGGCGAGCGTCGTGGTCGTCAATCCCACCCATTATGCGGTGGCGCTTCGTTATGACCGTCATTCGATGGCCGCGCCGCGGGTTGTGGCGAAGGGAAGGAATTATCTGGCCCAGCGGATACGCCAGAAAGCGCTCGAGCATCACGTCCCGGTGGTCGAAAATCCGCCCCTGGCCCGCGCGCTGTACAGACAGGTGGAAGTAGGCCGGGAGATTCCCGTGGAGTTGTACCGGGCGGTGGCAGAGGTGCTGGCCTACGTGTTCCGGCTGATGCAGTCCGACGGGCCCGGCAGACGCTCATGACCACCGAAGCAAAGATGGCCAACGGCAAAAGGATCCATACCCGGCCGAAAGGTTCCGGCTGTTTTCGCCCCGCGCCTCGGGCGCCGACGGGGGAGAACGATGGAGGCCGCCCAGGAATCTGCTGGAGCGGAAGGCGCTCGGGCGCCCGGCAACGGGCGGAAGGAGGCTCTGTTCGATGACCTCGCCAATCGCTTCCACGACTGCGGGGGCGCTGGCGGCCAACCCTCCGGGCCGCGGCACGCCCGAACGGGATGCTGGCCGCCGCCGTGCGGGATCCGCTTCCGGGAGCTTTTGGGAGGCGGTCGCTTCGCCGGGCGTGGCCGTGCCTGGGGGCGTCCTGGGGATTCTGGTCGCGCTCGTCATCCCGCTGCCCCCCTGGCTGCTGGACATCCTGATCAGCGCCAACATTGCGCTGTCGACCGTGGTTCTGCTGGTCTCGATCTACATCCGCCGCCCGGCCGACTTCAGCGTATTCCCCACAACACTGCTGTTGATGACGCTGTTCCGGCTTGCCCTGAATGTCTCTTCATCAAGGCTGATCCTTCTCGAAGGCAGCCGCGGCACGGCGGCCGCCGGGGAGGTGATCGAATCGTTCGGAAAGTTCGTCGTCGGCGGCAATTTCGTGATTGGCGTCGTCGTGTTTCTCGTCTTGATCGCCATTCAATATGTCGTGATCAACCACGGCGCGGTGCGCATTTCGGAGGTGACGGCACGCTTCACGCTGGACGCACTGCCCGGCAAGCAGATGTCGATTGACGCCGATCTGAATGCCGGGCTGATCAATGAAGCCGAGGCCAAGGCGCGGCGCAAGGCGCTGGCCGCTGAAGCGGAATTTTACGGCGCCATGGATGGCGCCACGCGCTTCACCCAGCGGGACGCGGTGGCGAGCCTGCTGATCACGGCCATCAACATCCTGGCCGGGTTCCTCATCGGCGTGCTGCAACATGGCATGGAGCTCGGCCGGGCCCTGGCGACTTATACGGTGTTGACCATCGGCGACGGCCTGGTGACGGTGATCCCGGCGCTGATGATTTCAATCTCTGGTGGCCTGATCGTGACCCGGGCCAGTTCGGATCGGGACATGGCGGACGAGTTCCAGCGTCAAGTGTTCGGCGCGGACCAGCCGTTGTTGCTCGCCGCGGGCGCCCTGCTTCTGATGGCCCTCGTGCCCGGGCTGCCCAAGATTCCCTTCCTGGTGCTGGCTGCGGGGTTGGGCGCCGCTGGTCAGCGGCTCCGGGAGAAGAAGAGAAAACTGGCCGACGTTGCCCAGCGTGCAGCGCCCGCGGCGGCGCCCCGCGAGAACCTGGAGGCTCTTCTCCGCGTGGAGCCGCTGTCGGTGGAAGTCGGCCTGGGCCTGGTTCGGCTCGTGGAAGGAGGTGATCATTCACCGCTGTTACGGCGCATCGGGGGCATTCGCCGTCAACTGGCGGCCGAGCTCGGCTTTCTGATGCCCCCCGTGCGGGTGACCGACAACCTCTCACTCAAGCCCCGGGAGTACGTGATCCTGCTCAAGGGAGCAGAAATCGGGCGCTTTGAGCTGCCGGCCGGTTGTGAGCTGGCCATCCCGCCGGCGGGGCAACCCTGTCCCGTGGAAGGCGCAGCGACCCGCGAGCCGGCCTTCGGGCTCGAGGCGGTCTGGATCGCCACGGAGCAGGCTGACCGCGCCCGGGCGGCCGGCTGCACGGTGGTGGATCCGGTGAGCGTTCTCGGAACGCATCTGTCCGAGCTCGTGCGCCGCCATTGCCACGAGATCTTCTCCCGACAGGACGCGAAGAAGTTTCTGGACCGCGTGGCTGAAGAGCAGCCCAAACTCGTCGAAGATCTGGTGCCGAAGCTTCTTCCGCTGCCGGTGATCCAAAAGGTTCTCCAGCACCTGCTGCGCGAGCGCGTGCCCATCAAGGACGGGACCAGCATTCTGGAAGCGCTCGGTGAGGCCGCGCTGCTTACGCGCAACCCGATTCTTCTCACCGAGTATGTCCGGCAGGCGATGAGGAGAACCATCGTCCGGCCGCTGGTGGACCGGGAGGGCAAACTGCCCGTCTACCTGCTGGATGCAGCGCTCGAGAGGACGATTGAAGACGCGATCCAGCACGCCGAGCACACCTCCAATGTGCACCTGAACCCGCAGAAGGTGTCCGAACTGCTGGCTGCGGCGCGAACGGCGGCGGCCCAGAGCCCCGGGGGCTGGGTGCTGCTGACCTCAAGCGGAGCGAGGTTTTTCGTCCGGCAGATGCTCGAGGCCAGTTTCCCGCAGGTCACCGTACTGAGCCATGGCGAGATTCCGCCCGGACTGCGAGTGGCGTCGCTGGGCGTGCTGCGGGGAGGCGGAGCATGAGACAGGGATCCAGCCGATACCATCCAGGCTTGGCTGGCAGGGCACGGCAGGGAATACGGCGGGCCGGGCGGGAAGAGATGCAACCGGAGGGCGAAAACCGTGGAGAAAGCAGGCCTGAACAGGCCACTATATCGATGGAGGCCGAGGCCGTGAGCCGGCAGCATCGTACTTTTTTCGCCGACACACTGGAGGCCGCACTCGCCAAGGCCCGAAGGGAGCTGGGCCCGGAGGCGTTGCTTCTGGAGGCCGGCCCGGCGGAACCCGCGGACAGGCGGCAAGGAGCGTTTCGTGTCGTCTGTGCCGATGACGGGGTCGCATCGCTCGCCGACGACAATGAAACACAGAACCGGCGCCGGAGCGGGGAGGGAGAGTCTCCTGATTCCATCTGCCAGCGCCTGGAGCGCCTCGAGCAGACCGTCGCCATGATGGCGCGAACGATGACTTCGGCCGCCCTGCCCGAGCCCCTGGCGGAGCTCGGCAATCTGCTCGCGGCTCATGACTTCCCGGAATTTCTGCTCCACGAACTGCTGGCCGCGGTGCGGGCGCAGCTCGCCGGGGATTCCACCGCAGGGGCGGAGGCTGTCCGGGAGGCGGCGGCCGGGCACATATGCCGCCGGCTGTCGTTCCGCCCGGAGCCGGCAGGACAGTGCCGGCCGGCCGTCATCGTGCTGGCGGGGCCGCCTGGGGCGGGCAAGACCTCGACACTGGTCAAGATAGCCATGCGCGAGGCCATCGCCAAGCGCCGGTCGGCGGCGATCGTGAGCACGGACGGATTTCGTGTGGCCGCCAGCGAGCAGCTTCGCACCTACGCCGCCATTCTTGGCCTGCCTTACGCGCTTGCTGAGACGCCGGCTGCCTTGCGTCAGGCGGCCGCCGAAAACGCCAGCCGCGACCTCATCCTTGTCGACACACCTGGCTTCAGCCGAAGCGAGCAGGACTGGGCCTTGGAATGGGCGCGCATGCTGGATGAGATCCCGGGCAGAGAGACGCTGCTGGTCCTGCCCGCAAGCCTGCGAACGGTGGATCTGCTGGATGGGCTTCGCTGGTGGTCGATGTTGTCGCCCACGGCGCTCGTATTTTCGCGGATGGACGAAACGAGCCGCATCGGCGGCTGGGTGTCGGCAGCCATCGAATCTTCGCTGCCGGTGAGCTTTTTCAGCACCGGACAACGGATTCCGGAAGATCTGGAGGCGGCCTCCGAGGCGCGGATCCTGGTGGCGCTGGGTTGTAAACCGGCTGCGGCTTCCGGGGGCCTGGCAGCAGGAGCGGGCCGATGAAGGGGCGGTTGCAGAGACGGACGCGGCAGCGCCTGGACGGCGCGAAGAAGAAGGGAGGCAGCCGAATCGCATGAACCCTTACGAAAGCGGCACAGCCACCCTCAGCGCGGAGGAGCGCGAAAAGCTGATTCTCGAACACCTGCCTCAGGTCCGGCTCATCGCGCGGCGAATTCACGAGCGGCTGCCCGGCTGCGTAAACCTCGAGGACCTGATCTCGACGGGAATTGTCGGGCTGATCTCGGCCATCGACCGCTACCGGCCGGATCAGGGCGTGAAGCTGAAGACCTATGCCGAGTACAAGATCCGCGGGGCCATTCTAGACAGTCTCCGCGGGCTGGACTGGGCGCCGAGGCAGCAGCGCCGGCGGAGCAAGCAGATCGAGCAGGCCATCGCGGCGCTGGAACAGCGGCTCAAACGCGCGCCGAGCGAGGAGGAAATCGCCGCTGAACTCGGACTCCCGCTCGAGAGATATCAGGAGTGGCTGTCCGAGATCCGCGGACTGAATCTTGGAAGCCTGGATGCATCCCCTGTCGAGGAGGGTGGACGGGATCTGCTCCGATTCGTTGCGGGCAGCGAGGAGGACTGGCCATCGCGCCAGCTGGAGCGGAAGGAGCTTCACCGCCTGCTGAAGACGGCCATCTCCCGGATGCCGTACATGGAACGGACAGTCCTCGGGCTCTATTATCAGGAGGAATTGACATTGCGGGAAATCGCAGAGATCGTCAAGCTGCACGAGTCCCGCGTATCGCAACTGAAGACTCAGGCCATCATCCGCCTGCGGGCATTTCTGCGGAAGCGGTGGCCGTCAGAGCGGGGAGGATCGGCACCGTGAGTGGGGGACATCCGTGTGGCGGGCGGGGCGCAGTCGGGAAGGTGCAGCGCCCTGAGGTCGCCGGCTGTCTGAATGCGGCCCGGGTGTGGGCCTTCTCCCTGCGCCGGCGGGTGGAGGGGGACCCGCAAGAACCTATCGGGGAGATGCAACGCACGGGCCTGTGCCCGAAGGGAGGATCGACATGACCATTGCCCAGTGGCTGGCCCAGGAATGGGCACGTCAGATTGGCCCCGCACTCAGTTCCATGGTCGGAGAGCCGTTTCAGGCGGCCGTCCCGTCCGGGCAGACGGGCGCCCGAGCCGGTAACGAGCTGGTGCTGGCGCGGCGTTTGAGGGAGATGCCAGAGGCAGTCCTGTGGATCGCCCTGCGCGAAGAAGTCTGGCGTGGCGCCGGCACGGCGATCCTGCGCTCGGTGGGCGTGGAGGACGCTTCTGAAGAAGAGATCCGCAACGCGTTCCTTGAGGTGGTGGATCAGTCCCTCGGCCAGGTTGCTTCCACACTGGGCGCAAGGCTGGGTCGGGAAGTGAGCTGGGAAACGGCCGAAGAGCCGCCTCCGGAAGGGCCTGTCCTGGCGTGGGTGCCCGTGGAGCTGGCCGGAGCGGAGGGTGCAGTGGGAATGATGTGGGTGGCCGCAGGCCCGGGCTTCCTGGTGGAGCTGCCCGATCCGGCAGCAAAGGTCCCGGAGCGGGGCGGAGACCAGGCAGCGGCCCCGCTTGCCGAGCATCGGAGACCCATGCTTGAGCTGTTGATGGAGGTGGAGCTTCCGGTCGGCGTCACCTTCGGTCGCACACAGCTCAAGCTGAAGGATGCAATCAAGCTCACCAGCGGCAGCATTGTCGAGCTGAACCGCTCCATCATTGAACCAGTGGAAGTGATCGTCAATAACTGCGTCATTGCACGCGGGGAGGTGGTGGTGATTGAGGGCAACTATGGTGTCCGAATCCAGGAGATCGTCAGCCGGGAAGAACGGCTGCGGACGTTGTTCTAGTGCGGAGCGAGGAAGCTCTGCCTCTACTGTCTCCGGCAGGAAAGATGAAAGCTCCGGAGCCGAAACGGCACCTGCCTGACCCCGTTTCCGACACCCTCCTTGCCTTTCGATTTTTCCTGTCCGGCGCGCTCAGGGAGGAAACCTTTCGGTTTCGGATCACCGCCGGCACGCCTCCGTCCTGCTCAACGGGCCTGGTAGGCGGCGTCAGGTGGAATTTGCCTGTTGAAATGGCCTCTCGCGCCGACTCGAGGCGGTGCAGCCAGTGGCCCGCAAGTCCGCCTCGATAATGGGCCGACCGTGTCAGCCGGTTTCCTCGGAAGCCTGCCGCGCGGCCGGCACTGGTACCCGGCACTGGTACTGTGCCCGCCCAATTTCCCAGTCGCGTGGACCAAGTCCGGCAGGCAGACGAGGAGCGCCGTTGCGTGCAATGCGGGATCCCCCTCCCGCCTCCAGGGCGGTTCCACCAGATGGAGACCTCCGGTGCGGCAACGATGCCGAGGCGCGGCGCGTGGCTGGCAGCAGCCCGTAGTTTCTGAAAGCGTAATCTTCTGATGTCCGGTGGCCTCCAGGTGGTCCGGTCGTGGACAACGGCGCCCGGATGGGCTTTCTGAGGGAGGCCGGGGCGCCGAAAGTTTGAAGAGCCCAATGATTCGGCAAAACATCCGCGGGTACGAATTCCACCGCCCGGGGCGCTCCGGCCAGGGTGCGGACGACGTCTGTGGCAGCGGTCTGGGCCGGCCACCGCCGAAATGGTCCGGCACAGCCCTACCCGCAGGGTGATTTTCGTTGGGGCAGACGCCGCGGAGGACCGCGTTCCGGTTTTCCGTTCCGCCTGCTCCCGCAGCACTCCGGCGATGCTTCGGTCGCGGCTCTGAAGCGGGAGATGCGGGGCGCGTTCTGAACGGCGAATCGAGCTCGGCCGACAGGGATAGCGGGATGAGCCCTTATGGCTCTGTGGGACACTGGCAGGAGTCGGAGTGGTCGACAACGCTGACGACAGCCGTGGTGTCAGTCATGATGTGGCAGCAGCGGCCCGACGCCGTCCGGATTGTCCTGCCACACGATGGACCGTGGTTTTGGCAGGTTCGGCGCCATGATCGACGGTTCTGCGGCCTCAATCCCGCAGGGCCTCGGCTGGATCCAGCGAGCCGGCGCGCAGCGCCGGAGCGGCCGCCGCAGCAAGGCTGACACCAGCCAGCAGGGCAATGACACCGGTGTAGATGACCGGGTCGAACCAGCGAACTCCGTAGATCATCCGCTCCAGCGTCAGGCCGGCAAACGGGGCAGCAGCCAGGCCGGCGGCCACACCCGTGAGCGCCAGCAGCAATCCGTGGCGCAGCACCATGAGGCGGATGGCCGCCGGAGTGGCGCCGAGCGCCATCCGAACGCCGATCTCGCGCCGGCGTTGCGCCACGGCGAGGGCCAGGAGGCCGTACAGGCCGATGGAGGAAAGCAGCACGGCGAGGGCCGAGAACACGCCGAACAGCAGGAGCGCAGCGGCCTGCTCCCCGGTGGCCTGCTCGACGCGCGTGCGGAGCTCGCTGGTCTGGTCGACGGCCACGTCCGGCGCCAGCTCCGAGATCACCCGCGCCATGGCAGCAGCCACCTGTTGCGGCGCGCCATCGGCCTTCACCAGAAAGACCGGAATCTGCCACGGGCTCTGCAAGAAGGACTCATAAATCACCGCACGGCGGACGTTGTCCGGGCGCTCGAAGGCGACGTCGCTGGCGACGCCCACAACCGTGCCTTCCCGCTTCTCACCGAGCAGTTCGAACTCGATGGTGCGCCCGATCGGACTCCCATCGGGAAAATGGAGGCGGCGGAATGTTTCCGATATGAGAAGCACGCGCGGGGCGCCCAGGGTGTCGGCGTCCGTGAAGTCACGCCCTTCCACGACCCTCGCGCCAATGGCCGCCAGATACCCGGGAGAGATCGCGTTGTAGGAGGAAGGCCGCATCTCCGCGCCCGCGGCGCTGCCGGGAATGCGAAACTGGCACGGCCAGTTGACGCCCGCCAGAGGCGGATACGCGGTGATGCCTGCGTGCCGCACTCCCGGCAATGCGCGCAGCCGCTCGAGCACCGCCCGCTGGACGGCGCTGCGGGCTTCGTCGGTGGGATAGCCCGCCGTGGGCATCATGATCCGGACCATAAGAACGCCCTCCGGCCGGAATCCCATGTCGGCCGACGAGAGCCGCTGGTAGGTTCGCCACAGAAGCCCCGAGCCGACAAGCAGCACCGCGCACACGGCCACTTCGGCGCCCACCAGCATCCGGCGCAGCCAGCTTCGTGAAGGGCCGCCGGAGCTGCCCCGCGACTCTTCGTTGAGCGCGGGCGCCAGACGCAGCCGCAGAACGCTCCAGGCCGGGGCGGAGCCAAAGACCAGCCCGGCCGCAATGGACACCGCCAGGGCGAACAGGAGCGCATGCAGATTCAGCTCTGCCTGTTCAATCCTTGGCAACCGCAACCGGGGCCAACTGCGGAGATAGCGAATGGCAAAGGCGGCCACAGCAATACCCGCCGCACCGCCGGCCACGGAAAGAAGGAGGCTTTCGACGAGAATCTGGCGGAAGATCCGCCACGGGGAGGCCCCCAGAGCCGCCCGGATGGCGATTTCGCGGACCCGGGCAGCCGCACGGGCCAGCAGCAGCCCGGCCAGGTTCGCGCAGGCCAGCAGGAGCACCAGCGCCACGGCCAGTCCCAGCGCCAGCAGCGGCTCGTGGGACTTGCCGCGGTAGAACGTGACCGCGTCTTCCAGATAGCCGACCTTGCCCCGGCTGCTTTGCGGGATTTCTTCAGCGATCCGCTGATAAATAGCCCGGATTTCCTCGTCCACCTGCTCTTTTTTTACTCCCGGTTTCAGCCGCACGGCGACGATCATCGCGCGCCGGTCGTAGGCCTGTAGGATCTCCTGAGTAATGGGCAGCGGAACGACGGCGTCCGGAGTGCGGAATTCGCCAGGCAGCGAGGGCAGGATTCCGGCCACAACGTGGGTTTCTCTCTCCAGCTCCACCGTGCGGCCAATCAGGGATCGGTCTTCACCGAACCATTTGCGCCAGAATTTCTCGGTGAAATAAACCGCCTGATTCCGCCCCGAAGAGTATTCGTCGGGGAAGAATTCGCGCCCGGCCAGCAATTTTACGCCCAGCGCACGAAAGTACTGAGGACTCACAAATCCACCGAAGACCAGCGTCGTGCGGCCGTTCCAGCGGACGTTGAACATCTGGCCCAGCATGGCCCCCACGGCCTCCGCCCCGGCGATGCCGTTTTCCAGCCGGAGATATTCCGCCATGTTGGGAACCAGTTCGCCGCGTCCACCCGCCAGATCCCGGACGCGCACAAAATACAGCCGCTCGGGTTCCGGATAAGGCACTGGCCGCAGCAGCACGCTGTCGACGAGGCTGAAGATGGCGGTGTTGGCCCCGACGCCCAGCGCCAGCAGGAGGACCGCCACGCCGGTAAAGACCGGATATTTTGCGAGCTGGCGGATGCCGAAGCGGATGTCTTCCCACAACCCCACGAGCATGACGAATCCCGATAAGGGAATGCTAGCGTAGTTCCGGCGATCGGGAACAAAGAGGGTGAATTTTTTCCGAAATCGGAACGGGCCGCCCGCGGCGCCTCAGAACGCAGCCGCCTGACTGGAGGGGACAATGCGGCCGTCGAAGAGGTGGATGGTGCGGCGCGCCCGGCGCGCATAACGGGGGTCGTGTGTCACCATGCAAATGGTGGAGCCGCTCCGGTGCAGGTCTTCGAGCAGATCCATCACGGACTCGCTGTTGGCGGAGTCGAGGTTGCCGGTGGGCTCGTCGGCCAGCAGGATGGCGGGCCTGCCGGCGAGGGCGCGGGCCACGGCCACGCGCTGCTGCTGGCCGCCGGACAATTGCGAAGGATAATGCTTCAGGCGGTGTGCCATGCCGACGCGTTCGAGCGCTTCGAGCGCCAGTTTCCGGCGCTCCCGCGCGCCGAGCCCGCGGTAGGCCAGCGGAAGCTCCACGTTTTCCAGTACGGTCAGGTCGCCAATCAGGTTGAATGCCTGAAAAATGAAGCCGATTTCGCGGTTCCGGATGCGCGCCCGCTCGGCGGCGCCCAGCGCGTGCACGGCCCGCCCTTTCAGCCAGTATTCGCCGCCCGTGGGCGTTTCCAGCAGGCCGAGAATTGACAGCAGCGTCGATTTTCCGCAGCCCGAGGGCCCGGCGATGCAGACAAATTCGCCCGGCTCAATGACCAGGTCAATTCCTTCGAGGGCGTGGGTCTCCACCTCGTCGGTCAGGAATACCTTGGAGATGCCGTTGAGGCGGATCAGCGGGCCGTTTTCATTCATTTACGCCTCCGAAACGAAGGAATTGACGCATCGTGGTCGGCATTATATTATCACCATTTCTCAGCGAATGAGCAGCCGCTCCGCATTCTCATAAGCAGACAGATCCGAAAGAATGATTTTCTCCCCGGGCCGCAGCCCTTCCACAATTTCGATCGACTGCGCGGAAGCGCGTCCGGTGCGCACCGCGACGCGCACGGCTTCGGTCCCGTCCGGCGAGAGCCGGTAAATCGTCATCCGGGAGTCCGGCTGAGCGAAGGACGGCCGCTGGATCTGGAGCACGCTGGCCAGGCGTTCAATTTCGATCAGCGCCTCGACGTTGAGATCCGGCCGCGAGCCCGGCGGCAGCGGTCCCTCCAGCCGGATGTCGACCAGCACGTTGCCACCCGTGGAGGCGGGGTCGATTCGCGCCACGCGGCCCGGCACGGTCCCGTTGCGCGTATCCACGACGGCCGTCTGGCCAACGGCAACGTCCTTGGCCTGGACCTCCGGAATGCGGATCTGCGCCTTCAGCCGTTCCGGCTGGGCGACCTTGGCGAGGATGGTGCCGGGCGTCACCTGCTGGCCCACTTCCACCGGCAACTGTTGGAGCACGCCGGCCGCTCCGGCCCGCACTTTCAGGCTTTCCACCTGCCTTCTCTTCAGATCCCAGGCAGCGCGGAGCTTTTCGATAAGCACGCGCTGCGCGGCCAGCTGGGCTTCAGCGCTGGCGGTGCTGATCTCCAGGCGCTTGCGTTCGATTTCCAGCCGCTTGCGCGCTTCGTCGGCGACGGCGCGCGACAGCTTCACGTTCAGCTCCGGCGCGAGGCCCTCCCGGCCGAGCGCGGCGTCGTTGTCCGCCTTGAGCTGCGCCTGCACGAACTCGCTCTCCACGCGGGCCACGGCCGCACGCAGATCGAGCTGCGCGGACTCGAGTTTCACCTGAAGATCTTTCAGGTTGGCTTCGGCGGCCCGGAGCTGCCAGCGCAGATCTTCCGCCTCAAGCTCCAGCTCCGGGTTGGAAAGCACAATGAGAATCGTGTCCGGTTTCACCGGGGCGCCGGGGCGAAGCAGGATTTTTTCGACGCGCCCTTCGCGCGGTGCGGGGATCCAGAGCACTTCTTCCGGCACGAGCGTTCCCAGCCCGCGCACCTGCCGCACCAACGGCGCCTGGCGGACGGTGTCGATCCAGAGGCCTGCGCGCGCGACGGCGGGCGCGGCCGGCTTTTGCCGGCTGAGGCGCCATGCGGCGGCGAACAATCCGGCCGCCGCCACCGCCGCAGCCACGGCCAGCCGCAGCCATCTTCTCCTTGCCACTCCCTGCCTGGGTATGTCCATACGGAACCTGAGCCGCAGGCCGGGACCCGGTCTGCGCCGCTCCATAAGAATGTAGCTGATTTTCGCCGGCCCATGCCGCTGCATGCAGCCGGGCGGAGCTCCGGTGCGGGTTGAGCGGACGCGAAGCAGGAGGTCAATAACTCCAGTGGGAAGCGGCCACGGCGTAGCGGGCAAACGACCTCTGGTCCGCCAGAAGCGCGGTGATCTCTTCTTCGGACAAGGGCATGCCAACGTAGAAACCCTGCACCAGATCGCACCGCGCCGCGTGGACGAGCTCGAACTCCTCTTCCGTCTCCACGCCTTCGGCCACCACCTGAAGGCCGCGGTGGTGCGCCAGCACGGTGATGGTATGCACGACGGGCAGTGTGCCGCCTGGCTGGGCGATCTGCCGGACGAAGGAGCGATCCACCTTGATCTTGTCGAGTGGCAACCGGTGCAGGTAGGCCAGCGGCGAGTAGCCAACGCCGAAATCGTCGATCGCGATGCGCACGCCCAGCTTGCGCAGCGCCGCCATCCGCTTTGCCGACTGCTCGATGTCGGCCAGAATGCAGCTTTCGGTGACTTCCAGTTCGAGCAGATCGCCGCGAATGCCCGTCTCCGCAAGGATCCGCCGCACCGTTTCGACGAATCGCGGCGAGGCGAACTGCTGGGGGGACACATTGACGGCAACGCATGTAGCCCGGCGACTGCCCGCCTGCCACCGGCTCGCCTGGAGACAGGCCTCGCGCAGCACCCATTCGCCGATGGCGGTGATGATGCCCGTCTCCTCGGCCAGCCGGATGAATGTCTCCGTGTCCACATGGCCCAGGTCGGCGGAGTCCCAGACGAGCAGGGCCTCCACTGCGCGCACCCTGCCCTCCCGGTCCACCTCCGGCTGATAGCGGAGGCGAAGTTCCTTGCGCTCGATGGCGCGATGCAGGGCGTTCTCCAGGCGGAAGCGGTCTCTGGCTGAATCGGACTCGGCCGCGGGACTCCATTCGATGGCATTTCCGCGGCGCTGTTTGGCGCGGGCCATGGCCGCTGCGGCGCGCCGGACGAGGGTCGCCCCGTCGGCGCCGCTGGCCGGATACATCGCCAGCCCGAGGCTGGCAGTCATGTGGAATTCGTGTCCCTGGATCACGAGGGGGCGGCCCAGCCGCTCAAGAAGCTGTTCTGCCGCTGACTCGACGCCGCGCCGGGTGCCTGTTTCCAACAGGACAGCGAATTCATCGCCGCCCAGATGCGCTGCCACGCCCTCCGCCGGGAGGAAGGCAAGGATGCGGCCGGAAATTTCATGCAGCGCGAGATCGCCGCCGGAGAACCCCAGGAGCTGATTAATGCGGCGGAAGCGGTTGATTCCAAGCACACAAACCGCAAACCGTTTCTTTTCGTTCGCGAGAATGTGCCGATTGACGGCCGTCTCAAACCCGCCGCCACTGAGCAGCCGGGGATGGATCCGGACTGCTTCCGCCTTTGACCGCGGCGGACGCCTGGGGGGAGAAGGCTGTGTCATTGGTAAGTTTTCAAACAAGGTCCAAGTCCCATCTTCACCCAAATAGTGGCATGGGAGCCGCTCTTTTCTCGGACGATTGGGCTAGAACCTCTAGACCTGTCCTGTGGGCGCGCCGGGAGAAATGGAATCAAGAGATGCCGCCAGGCGCAGCATCGTGTTTTCCGACCATGGCCTCACGATCATGCAGAATCGCGGCCTGCCGTTGCAGCCGGATGCAAACACAGGCGCCCCAGCCAGCACCGCCGCTGCCAACATGTCACACGTCCGGCAATCCCCGCCGTTTTCAACCAGAGCCTGCGTCGAATGAGCGTGGCGTGGGTCCCAGGAGAGTACCAGGATGTCCGCCATTTCGAAAACCGCCGACAGCCACTCCTGGATCTTCCGCCGCAGGCGCATCGCATGGAGGTAGTCAAAAGCGGTGAGAGACCTGGCTTCAGACAGGAATTCACGCCCGGCCGGCAGGGCTTCCAGAAGGTCCGCGAACGCCTCGCCCGCCTCTGCCGCCAGTATGGTTTCAAGCACGTCCCAGGGGGGCAGGTCCACGGCTGGAAGATCCACGAGCGTGACCCGCGCCCGGGTCAGCCACGCGCGCAACAAATCTCCGCCAGGCGTCAACGCCACCCGCATCTGCTCCGGGCGAGGCGCGTACTGCGGAGCGAAGCGGAACGCGCGGCCGGGAGATGACGGGCTGCGGAGGTCGCCGCCGCTCATCGAGGCCAGCACCGTGCCACAGTCGGCGGCGTTTGTGGCCAGCACGGCCGCCGTGGCGAGAGTCCAGCCGAGCGGCGCCACGCCGTATCCGCTGGTCAGGCTGAACGTTGGCCGCAGCGCGCAGCAGCCCTGTTCGAGTGCCGCCCGTAGGACGTTGCCGTTGAAATCGGCCGCCAAGGCAAAGGGCGCCAGCCGGCGGGCGACGAGCGAGGCGCACGCGGTCTCCACAGCAGCGGGCCCTCCGGAGATGCCGCCAAGAGGTGGCGAAACGGCAACAGCCAGAAGGAGGGCCCTGGCGCGGCGCAGCCTCTCCACGACGGCGGCATCTTCGGCGCGCCGCAGATCGTTGATTTCCGGATTCCAGGGTGCCGGCCGGCCGGCCACGGCGATCGTCTCGCTGACGGCGAAAGGCGCGCCCTGGAGCAGGCCGCGGGTGCGGCCGCGGTTCAGCTCCCGTTCGACGTCCCGCGCCGTGCGCAGGGCCTCGCTTTCGAGCAGTTCCCTGACCGTTCCACGCCGCACTTCCTCCTCAAGAAGGCGGCTCGCATGGCGGACCACGTCCCGCGCCTTGAGCCTGCCCGCACGGAGAGCGCCGTTCAGCTCGACCAGGCTCGCGAACTCAGGGATCGGCGCCGGGGGAGGCATGGCCGTTTACGGAATGAAACGGAAAGCAGGAGAAATGTTTCGGGCTGCCGGAATGCTCCGGACACGGGCCACGGCGCGGCGGAGGCGGGCCGCCGCCCCGCTTGGCGCCTGTTGTTGCTGGCGCGGCTGCGGCGCCCCACGGAGGCCGGCTGCCGCAAGCGCTCCGGCCAGAGCCCTTCGGCTGATGCGTGGGGGCTGGTTCACAGCGTTCCTCCCTGACGGCCGGCGTGGAGGCGGAGCTGCGCCTCCTGCTCGCGCAGCGCCTCGATGGCCGCGCGCTCCATCGCCGCGCGCGGAGCGGTCAGCCCGGTGAAGATCTCGAACTGCCGGGCCGCCTGCTCCAGGAACATTTCCAGTCCATGAATGACGGCCTTGCCCTCTGCCGCGGCGCGGCGGAGCAGGACCGTTTCGATGGGAGTGTACACGAGGTCGAAAACCAGCGCCGCCGGGATCGCGCCCTGGAAGAAGCAGCTTTCCGTATGGGGCCACATGCCGAGCGGCGTGGCGTGGATCAGGATGTCGAAGAAACGCGATTCGGCCTGTTCGGGCGTCAGCGCCTCGGCGTCCACCAGTTTGGCCAGTGCGCGCACGCGGTCGATGTTGCGTCCTGTGATCGCCAGCCGCGCGCCGGCGTCTTTCAGCGTGAATGCAGCCGACCGCGCGGTGCCGCCGTTGCCCACGATGAGCGCGCTCGACCGGGCCAGCTTCACCCGCTTTTCGAGCGGCACGCGGATGCCATTGACGTCGGTGTTGGTGCCGCGCCAGCGGCCGGCCTTGCGGTAGACGGTGTTAACGGCGCCGATGCGCTTTGTCAGCGGGTCGATGGAATCCAGATAGCGGATGATGCGGTGCTTGTGCGGAATGGTGACGCTGAAACCGGCCAGCGGCAGGTTCTCGGCAAGAAGGAAAAAATCCTTGAGCTGAAGCGGCGTCACCAGAAACGGCAGATACAGTCCGGGGTACCGGCGGGCCTGCATGGCCCGGTTGTGCACGGCGGGCGAGATGCTGTGGCGTACCGGATCGGCGATGACGCCGAAGAATTTCGGCGAGGCGGGCGGCCTGTCGACGCGGTAGACGGTCCGTAGCACGCGCGCCGTCACCTGCCCGGCGGCGGTGCCCTCCATGGAAGAGGGCGCGGCATAGGTATAGACGCCGCCAAAGACGGTGCACAGCACGCGCGTCGGGAATCCCATCTCCGTCATTGCCAGCAGGATCAGCGGGGTCTTGGGCCAAGAGCGGGCCAGGGAGAGAACGCGCAGATTGTCGGACGGCTTCCTGGCCGTGGTGACAATCTTGTAGACGGAGGCCGGCACCTTCAGCATCCGCTTCATGATGGGGTCAAGCGCGGGCGTCCCCTCGTAGTTGTGGTAGCTGAGCACGACGTGGGCGCGGCCGGCGAGCAGGTCGAGCGGAGCCATCGGCGTCTCGGCGCTTTCGATTTCAATGTCCACCGCCCGGGCGCCCGCGTCCACTGCGGCGGAGAGGATGCGGAACTCCTCCTCGATGCTCCCGTTGAAGCGCCCGTGGTTCTGGTGACGGCGGCAGGTGGCCAGCAGCGTGGCGTCCGGATATTTCTCCAGAAATCTGCGGATGACTGGCAGTCCATCTTCCGGCCTCGGCAGATAATCGAGCCGGAATTCGAGAAAGCGCTCGCCTGCTTCGGCCTCGCGGCAGGCGTGCTCCATGAGCCTGTCCGGGGTGGGGAGACCGAGTGCGATACAGATCTTTGGCAGTGGGGCGCGTGTGATCATCTTGAAAGCGGCCGCGTGGCGCTTTGGAAAGACGATATCATCTCACATCCGCGCGCCGCTCATCCGGCTGCCCCGCCGCTCTCCGTCTGCTGCTCCAGCAGCTTCTGCCAGGCGAGCGCGAGCTCGGCCCCGTTGCCGCAGCCGAGATGTGATGCCCCCGAGCGCCACAGGGCAAGCGCCTCCTCCAGGCTCATCGATGGGCGGATGACGCCCAGGGCGATTTCATCGCGGGCGATGCGGGCAAACTGCGCAAGCGCCTCCGGCCAGTCCGGCTCCGGAGGCAGCCCGCTGGTGATGGAAAGAACGGAAGCGCCGCAGCGCTTCGCAATCTTCGTGGCGATGATGCGCAGGTCTTCGCCCAGCCAGCCGGACTCGACGATGGCATGAAGCCGCGCGCCCTGTTCCTCACAGGAGCGGCCCATCTGCTGGAGCTCCGTCTCCACGTGCTGGAATTCGCGGCCCAGGAGCTTGCCGGTGCCGATGACGAAACCCACCTCGCGCACGCCGCGCCGCAGCAGGTCCCGTGCCTCATACAGCTTGGCAGCAGTGGTGGAGGCCCCGTGCGGGTAGCCGGCCACCGCAACGACCGTGGTGTTGGAACCTTCCAGCGCGCGCACGGCCGCTTCGGCCACGCACGGAAACACCATCACCGAGCCGAGCCGGCGCGCCGAGGCTTCGCGGCACAGGTCAAGCACCGCGGCATCGGTCAGGTCCGGCCGCAACAGCCAGAGCGAAAGTGCGGAGGCCAGTTCCTCGACGGTGGATGGTGCGGGCCGGGACTGTGCAGGGAACGTCATTTTATCTGGGGATCAGCTCGCTCGAATCATCCGGCTCTCCGGGCTAACGCTTCCTCGCGGGACCGCCCGTCAGCTTCTGGAGCTCTGCGCGGGCGCGCTGCGCCGCATCGCTGCCCGGCGCGGCCTTGATCAGCGCGCGGAACTCCTGCTCGGCTTCAGCGCGGCGGCCCAGTTGCGCCAGCGCCCGGGCCTTCATCAGACGGGCATCGTTCGTTTTCGGATTTTTTGGATAGGCCTCGAGGACCTTGTCGAAAGCAGCAATGGCTTCCTCGTACTGCTTCTGATTGTAGAGAATTTCTCCGATGTAATACTGGGCATTGGGCGCCATTTCGGTGTCGCCAAACCAGGCGAGATAGTCGTTGAATTCCTTCAGGGCCAGGTCGAAATTGCCGCCCATTTTATCCCGCAAGGCCGAATCATAAAGGCTCTTGGCGGAGACGCCCGGCGGCGGGCCGGCGGGCGTTGCGGCCGCGGGCGGCGCGGGCGGCGCCTGCATCGTCCGGATGGCGTTCTCAAGATCGGTGATGCGCTGATCCAGCTTGCCCAGACGGGTATTGATCTCGGCCAGCGTCTCGCGCACATATCCGAAGTCCTGGCTGAGCGAGTCGACCTTTCCGGTGACGCCGGAAAGCGGCTTCACCATCGAATCCTCCAGCCGTTTTTTCAGCCCGCTATCGAGCACCGCGAGAGCGCGGTTGGCGGCGGCGAGCTGCTCCTGCATCGCCTTGAGCGTCTCTTCCATCTGCGCCAGCCGCTCGTTCTGGTTCTTGTTCATCAGGCGCACTTCTTCCTGGAGCAGGGCCACGTCGCGCCCCAGCTCGACGAGTGCGTCCCTTCTCTGCGCCATCGAGACGCCGGAAGGCAGCAGCACGGCGGCCGCAATCAGGAGAATTCGCATCGGACTTCCTCCCAGGCGAATGGGCCGGGACGTCCGTAGAGGAACGTCCCGGCCCTCAACAGGCTTATTCCACGCCGACGAAGTGGGCGCGGCGGTTCAGTTGCCAGCAGCTTTCGTTCGACTCGGTGCAGAAGGGCCGCTCCTTGCCGTACGAGATCGTCTTCAGCCGGTCGGCCGGGACGCCGAGCTGGACCAGGAACTCCTTGGTCGCGTTGGCGCGGCGGTCGCCGAGGCCGAGGTTGTATTCGGCCGAGCCGCGCTCGTCGCAGTGGCCTTCAATGAGGATCGAAGCCGACGGGAAATCGTTCAGGATCGCCTTGATCGCCTCCACGTCTCGCTGAAGGGTGGCGCGGGCGTCTTCGCGGATTTCGCTCTTGTCGTAATCGAAGAAGATGTCCTGAACCTCTCTGGCAATCCGCTCCGACAGGCTCGGTTTCGGTTTGGCGGGCGGTGGCGGCGGTGGCGGGGGAGCGGTGACGGTGACGGTCACGGCGGCCACGGCATCGCCGCCGGCGCTGCGCGCGGTCATGCGGTAGGTGGTCGTATTGCTGGGCGACACGATCCGCTCGCCGCGCGGCGGAACCGCGCCGATGCCCTGGTCGATGACCACTTCGCTCGCGTTCTCCACGCTCCAGCGCAGCGTCGAGCTCTGTCCGCGGGTGATGGTGGAAGGCTCAGCCACAAAGGAACGGATGACCGCTGCGGCCGGCTTCGGTTCTTCCTTGGCCGGCGGGGGCGGCGGAGGCGGCGGCGGCGGCGCGGGCTGCTTCTTCTTGCAGCCCGCCGCGAACAGCAGCAGGAACACGCTCAACAGTCCAATGGCGATGTGCCGGGGTTTCAACATGCGCTTCATGATGGGCGATCAGCCTCCCTTTTTTCTGATTCTCAGCCAGCTTGTCTTCTTTCCCTCTTCTTCCCTCTTGTCGGCTCACTTCGACCAGACCGGCATCCAGTTGTTGCCCTCCGTCGTCAGTTGCCTGACGCCCGTGCCGTCAGCCAGCATGGTGAAGATCTGGTACGAACCGGTGCGGTTGGAACAGAAAGCCAGATGGCGCCCGTCCGGCGCCCAGCTCGGATTCTCGTTCCTACCCTGGCCAAAAGTGAGCTGCACCGTCTCTTTCGAGGCCACGTCCATGACAAACAGGTTCCAGTTGCCCGGAGCGTAGCCTCTGGTCCAGGCGAACGCGATGTGCCTCCCCTCGGGATGCCAGGCTGGATTGCCCGCCTCGCCTTCTCCGTTGGTCAGCCGCTCGACGTCCGCGCCGTCCATATTCATTCTATATATCTGCTGAAGTCCGCCCCGCCCGCTCACAAACACAATTTCGGCGCCGGTCTTCGGGTTCACCTTCGGCTCCGCCTCAATGGCGCGCGTATTGGTGAGCCGCCGCGGGTTGCTGCCGTCGAGCTCGGCAATGTAGATCTGCATGTACCCGCTCACCGAGGACGCGTAGAGCACATGGCGGCCATCCGGCGTAAATGAGGCCTGCGCGTTGGTGGGCGCGGCCGAATTGCGGAACGGAATGAAGCGGCCGGTTTCGGTGGAATACATCATGATCTGCGGCTGGCCCTTCGCATACGTGGTGAAGGCCAGCCGGCGCCCGTCGGGCGAGACCGACGGCATGGTGCTGATCGAATTGAAGTAGGTGAGGCGCCGCTGGTTGGAGCCGTCGAAGTCCATCACCCAGATCTCCTTCGTCCCCTTGCCCTGCCGGTCGCTGACGAAATAAATTTTTGTGCCGACCAGCGAGGGCACGCCGAACTGCTGGAGGATGTCGGCGGCATATTCGTGGGCGATCCGGCGGGCGCCGGCCTCGCTCAGCTCGCCCGTGTAGAGCTTCGTGAAGACTCTCGCCGCGCCCGCTTCGGCGATCCTTGTGTTGAAGAAATTGCCATAGGCGACGAGCTGTCCGCCCTGTTCGGCCAGATAGCCGAAGCCGAGATAGTCGGCGTTGACCGGCGCGCCCGCCCAGTCCGCCAGGCAGCGCCCGCCGCAGTCCGGCTGCCCCGGCGCGGGCTGCCGCAGGTCGCGGTCTACCTGGGGTGGATTGAGCGGATAGAAGCTCTTCGGCGCCATCGTGAAGACGCCGGAGCGTTCGACGTCTTCAAACACGGTCCGGTTGAATAGGTCAGCGAGCTGCGCCGACGCGCCGGCGCCGCGGAAATCCGGCAGTGCAATCACCTTCCTGGCGCCGCCGGTAAGACGGATGATGATGTCGCTCTGCACCTGCGTGAAGGCGGCCGCAGCGGCGGCCAGCCCCAGCAGGAACAGCAGTACGGTTTTCTTCTTCATCGTTTCAGCTCGAACCAGAATTCAACGATCGCGGGATTGCCTTCACAGCCCGGCGGGATGGGCTCGAACGGGCTTGCCTCCAAGATAGCGCGCTGGGCCGAATAATCGAGAGCGACGTTGCCGCTCGACTGCACCAGCCGCACGTTGCGCACCTGCCCGCTGCGGTGCAGCTCGAAGACGACGATGGCCGGCGGCAGCGTCCGGATGCGCGGGTCCACCTGCTCGGTGCGCCAGTGCTGGGCGACGCGGTCGCGCAGGACGGCCGCGTATCCGCCGCACCGGGCCCCGAAGGGGGCGCCGCTGCCGAGGCCGACGCCGCCCGATCCGGGCGCAGCCGCGTACATCGGACTCGCCGCCGCCTGTCCGGCGCGGCTGAAGACCTGGTTTTCGCCGAACTCGCGCACGTCGCGGCGCGCCACCTCCTCACGCCGGCTGCGCGCGCTGCGTTGCGCCTTGCGGCTCTTCAGTGCGATGGCGTCCGGCTCCGGCTCCTTCGCCGCCTTTTTCGGTTCGGCCTTCGGCGGCGTGGGGACCTCGGACTGCGTGTCAGCGGCCACGCGGTTCACAGGGCCGCCGCGGCCGGCGATGGGGATGTTGCGCACCGGAGTGACGCCGTAAGCGCGGCCTCCGCCGAACGAATTTGGATCACCCCAGCTCTGGCGCCGGCCCAGGCCCGTGAGGCTCAGCACGGCGATCAACCCGAAGACGGCCGCGTGCAGCGCCAGCGAGGCGAGCAGCGGACGCCGCAGCTCGTCCCGCTCCTCGAGCACGTCGACATGGCGCAGCTCCATGGCTCCCCGTTTTCATCGTCCCGCATCTTCGGGCTGCGTCACTACCTGGACATACAGGCCGTTGTCGCCGAGCACGCTGATCACCTGGGCGATCGGGTCCCAGATCGTCTGCGCGTCGGCGCGCAGGTAAACGGACTTTGCCGCCGGGAACCGCCGCCGGAACTCCTCAGCCAGGCGGTGGATGTTCACGGGCGTCTCGTTCAGGTACAGTTCGCCGCTGCGCGTGATGGTGACGACGGGCAGTTCCTCGGCGCTGTCGCGCACCTGTTTCACCTTCGGCACCTGGACCTCCAGGCCGAACTCCATCACGTGTGCGGTGAGCATGAAGATGATCAGCAGCACGAGCACGACGTCGACCAGCGGGACGACGTTGATTTCCGAGAGCGCGTCGAGGCGGCGCCGGCGCGAACCGCCGCCGCGCCACGCTCCGCCGCCTCCGCCGTTGAGGGAAAAGCCCATCGCCCTACTCCTCGTATTGCCGCTCGACCATGTTCAGAAACTCGAGCGCAAAGTCGTCCATGCGCGCGGCGAATTCCTTGATCGCGTGACCGAAAGCGTTGTAGGCCACCGCTGCCGGGATCGCCGCCGCCAGGCCGGCGGCGGTGGCCACCAGCGCCTCGCTGATGCCCGGCGCCACCGCGCGGAGGCTGGTGCTGCCGGCGGTGCCGAGCCCCTGAAACGCATCAATGATGCCCAGCACCGTGCCGAACAGGCCGACAAACGGCGACACGGAGGCGGTGGTCGCCAGCCAGCTCATCCGCCGTTCCAGCCGGGCGATCTCTTCACTGATGCCGAGCTGGAGCGCACGCTCCAGCGCATTCTTGTTGACGATGCGCCCGCGCGCCTTCAACTGCCGCGCCACTTCCTGGTAGCCAAAATCGAAGACGCCGGTCAGCGGCGAGGCGCGGAACTGCTCCAGCGCCACCGCCACCGCATCCAGACCGGACGCCTTGCGGAAGGCGCGCAGGAACGCCGCGTTCGCCGCGCCCGAGTGGCGGAACTGGGACCACTTGGCGAAAATCACCGTCCAGCTCATCAGCGAGGCGGCGAGCAGAAGAACGAGGACGACCTTGGCAACGGGGGAAGCCGCCAGCACCAGCTCAAGCAGCGAGTGCTGCTGGAGCAGGGCCGCGGGCAACGTCTGGAACAAGATGCACGCTCCCTGTTTGGCTCTACCCGACCATCATATCGAAGCGCGCCGCGGCGGGGCCTGAATCATTTCCTCCTGGATTTGTTTTTTCAATGTCCGTCCGGCCGGCGGCGGGGATTTTATACTTGTGCTGAATGCTGGTGGAACTCGCCGTCGAAAACCTGGCCGTGGTGGAACGGCTGCGCCTGCGCCTGCATCCGGGCTTCAACGCGCTCACCGGCGAGACGGGCAGCGGCAAGAGTCTCATCGTCGGCGCGCTCAGCCTGCTGTTCGGAGGCCGCGCCTCGGCCGACATGATCCGCACCGGCGAAGAGCGCGCGTTCGTCTCCGGCATCTTTGAGGCGCCCGCCGACGCCCGTTTCCGCGAGCTGCTCGAGCAGGCGGGCGTTGCCGCCGAGGACGGCGAGCTGCTGGTCGAGCGCGAAATCACGGCTGGCGGCAAGTCCCGCGCCTGGGCCGGCTCGCGCCCGGTCACCATCGCTTTCCTGCGCGAGATCGCCCCATTCCTCGGTGACATCCACGGCCAGCATGACCAGCAGAAACTGTTTTCGCCGGAGGCGCAGCGCGAAATGCTCGATGACGCGGCGGGCGCGCGCGAACTGCTCGCCGCGCTCCGCGAGGCCTGGCGCGCCTGGCGCGGCGCGCAGCGCGAGCTGGCCGAACTGGACCGTGCCGAACAGGAACGGGCGCGGCTGGCCGACCTCTGGTCGATGCAGCGCAACGAAATTGCCGCTGCGGCGCTAAAGCCCGGCGAAGACGCGCAGCTCGAAAATGAGCGCCGGGTCCTGCGCAACGTGGCGCGGCTGAGCGAGAGCGTGGCCTCGGCCTACGCGCTGCTTGAAGAGTCAGAAGAGAGCGCCGCGTCGGCGGTCGGCCAGGCGCTGAAGCGGCTGGAAGAGGCCGCGCGCATTGATGCGACGCTCGAGCCGCTGGTGGAAACGCTGCGGCCCGCGCAGATCGCCATTCAGGAAGCCAGCCACGAGCTGCGCCACTACCTGGGCCGGCTGGAGGCCGACCCGCGGCGGCTGGAGGAGGTCGAGTCCCGCCTGGCGCTCATCGAGCGCCTGAAACGCAAGTACGGGACGACGATCGAGGAGATCCTTGCTTTCTTTGAAGACGTCTCCACCAGGCTGGCGGCGCTCGAGGGCGCCGGCGAGCGGCGTGCGGAGCTCGAACGGCTGATCGCGCAGCACGAGGCGCGCTACCGCGAGCTGGCCGGCCAGTTGCGGGAGACGAGGCTGCGGGCCGCGCGTCGGCTGGGCAGGAAAGTGCAGGAGGAGCTCGCCGGGCTGGCGATGCCGGGCGCGGTGTTCCGTATCGAGGTGGAGCCGTGCGAGCCGGGCGAGGAGGGCATGGACGCGGTGCAGTTTCTGTTCTCCGCCAACGCCGGCGAAGAGCCGCGCCCGCTGGACCGCGTGGCCAGCGGCGGCGAACTGTCGCGCGTCGCACTCGCCATCAAGACCTGCATGGCCCCGGCCGAGAAGGGCGCCGCGCGCACGCTGGTGTTTGACGAAGTGGATGCGGGCGTCGGCGGCGCCGCCGGCGAAATGATTGGCCGCCGCCTGCGCGAGCTGGCGCGGCGCCATCAGGTGCTATGCGTCACGCACCTGGCGCAGATCGCCGGCTTCGCCGATCACCATTATCTTGTCTCGAAAAGCGAAGCCGGCGGCCGCACCGCCGCCGGCGTGGAACTGCTCGGCAGGAAGGAGCGCATCCGCGAGATCGCCCGCATGCTGAGCGGGCAGAAGCTCACCCCGGAAGCGCTCCGCCACGCCGAAAAGTTGGTCGAACAGTTCTCGGCGGGCTGAGCCGCCCCGGGCTCAGCCCTGGTGCCAGTACATCTCCCAGCCGAGATACTTTCGCCCGGCCTCGTAGACGGCCGCGGCCACGCGCGAAAGATTCGCCGCCACGTGGTGCTCGAAGCCGTTCTCGCAGATGTAGTGGAGCAGTCCCTGGAGGTTCGGGATGCGCACGACGCCGGCCCCGCCGAAGGTCTCGAGCGGATCGCTGGTGAACTCGCCCTCGCCGACGTAGGCCTTCAGCTTCCCTTCCGTGTCCACCGTGGACAGGCGCAGGAAGGTCATCGGGCCCGCCTTCACACGGCCCACCACGGTGCCGAAGGTGTTCAGTTTGCCCACCGTGCCGGCGATGATCTCCTGATAGTCCATGCGCGCCGTCTCAAAGAAATGCTTGGGCAGGTTGGAGCAGTGGAAGCAGACCGCCTTGTCAGGGTCTTCGCCGTAATTGTTGTTCCAGTCAAGCAGCGCACTGGGCGTGCCGGAGGCCAGCGCCAGCGCGTACATCGAGACGACGCCCGGCACGTCCACCTCGCAGGCGCTTGGAAGGAGCCGGTTGGACAGCATGCTCATCACCGTGCAGGGCACCACGCCGAAATACTCTTCCATCGACGTCCAGCACTGCACCGCGGTGACGGTGATGTCGTTGTCGGCCATCCAGCGGTCGATGACGACGCCGAGCTTGGCCATCTTCAGCAGCGCCGTGGCGTCGATGCCCTCGGTGCTGACGTAGCCCTGGATCTCGGCGAGCTTCGCCTGCACGGCCGCGTCGTCGTCCTTCAGCCGGCCAATGCGTCCGAAGATCTCCGACAGGTCGATGGTGTCGACGTCGATGCCGGCCGCCTCCAGCAGCTTCTCGCTGTAACGGACGGTGTTGAAGGCCGCCGGGCGCGCGCCGATGGCGCCCACGCGGCAGCGGCGCAGGCCGTTGACGACGCGGCAAACGGCGGCGAACCATTCGAGGTCGGCCGCAAACTCGGGGCTTGAGGGCGAGACCGTGTGCAGGCGCGTCAGCGAATACGGGATGCCAAACTGCTTCAGGTTGTTACAGACGCTCATCTTGCCGCAGAAGCTGTCGCGCCGGTCGGCGATCGTCATGTTCGACGCGCGGTCCGGCGTTGCCTGCACGAGCACCGGCACGCGCAGCCCGGAGCCGCGCAGCGCCTCGGCCACGCCGCGCTCGTCGCCGAAGTTCGGCAGCGTCACGATGACGCCGTCGATTTCGTGGCGGTGCCGATCAAACAGCTCCGCGCATTTCTTCGCGTCTGCCCGCGTTTCCACCGCCCCGTACTTGGTGTCTTCCGGCGACAGGACCACAACCCCGTAGCCGAGCTTTTCAAGCACCTGAATCATCTCTTCCCGGCCGGACTTCGCCAGGTGGTCCGGGAAGAATCCCCGGTTGCCAACGATCACGCCGAAGGTCTGCTTTTTCATGGACGGAATCTCCTGCAAACGATTGCAATGATGCCAGTCTACCGGCTCCCGCCGGTGCGGTCAATCGCGGGGCGGCCCACGGCTGCTACACTGGAATTTCCCGCGCGTGAAACGATTCCTGAAGCTGCTGGCAGGCCTCGGATTGTGTATCCTAGGCATCATCGGGTGGCTTCTGCCGGTCATGCCGGGGTGGGCTTTCATGATCCCTGGGCTGATCATCCTTTCCGACTTCTTTCCGCCGCTGCGGCGGCTGCTGCGGTGGGCCGAGGCCAAATTGAAAGACGAAGCAGCCCGGTTCCGGAAGCGGCCCTCCGGCTCCGGCAACCAGCCGCCAGCCTCGTAAGGCCATGCCCTACCGTACCGACGACGTCCGCATTCAGCAGATCTACGAGCTCATCACGCCGCAGGCGCTGCTCGATGAGTTCCCGCTTCATGACGAGGGTGCCCGGCTGGTGTATGAGTCGCGGCAGACCATCCACAACCTGCTGTACGGGCGCGATCTGAGGCTGGCCGTCATCGCCGGCCCCTGCTCGATCCACGACGTCGCCGCCGCCGAGGATTACGCCGGGCGGCTGCTCGAGCTCGCCCGGCAGTACAGGGACGCGCTGTTCGTCATCATGCGCGTCTACTTTGAAAAGCCGCGCACCACGGTGGGCTGGAAGGGGCTGATCAACGACCCGTTACTCGATGGCAGTTTCCAGATCAACGAAGGCCTGCGCCGCGCCCGCGGCCTGCTGCTGCGGCTCACCGAGATGGGCATACCCTGCGCCACCGAGTTCCTCGACATGATCACGCCGCAGTACATCGGCGACCTCATCTCCTACGGGGCCATCGGCGCGCGCACCACCGAGAGCCAGGTGCACCGCGAGCTGGCCAGCGGCCTGTCCTGCCCCGTCGGCTTCAAGAATGGCACCGACGGCAACTTCAAGATCGCCATCGACGCGGTGCGCGCCGCGCGTATCTCGCATCATTTCCTCTCGGTCACCAAGGCCGGCCATTCCGCCATCGTCTGCACCAAAGGCAATCGCGACTGCCACGTGATCCTGCGTGGCGGAAAGCTGCCGAACTTCGACGAGCAGTCCATCGAGACGGTCCTGCTCAGCCTGCGCGGCGCGAAGCTTCCGGACCGCGTGGTGGTGGACTGCTCTCACGCGAATTCGCTGAAGAACTACCGGCTCCAGGGCGCCGTCGCGCGGAATCTGGCCATGCAGATCTCCGGTGGTCAGACGGGCATCTTCGGCGTGATGCTCGAGTCGTTCCTCGTCGCCGGCCGCCAGGATCTCGTGCCCGGCCAGCCTCTCGTCTACGGCCAGTCCATCACCGACGGCTGCATTGATCTCGAAGAGACGCGCCAGATCTTCGATCTGCTGGCCGAGGCTGCCATTCGCCGCATGGCCGCCGTCCACTCCGCTTCGTAAGCGCCTGCGGCGGGACAATGGAATTTCCATGATCGACCGCATCTGGGTGCACGGGGCGCGGGTCCACAATCTCAAAAACATCAGCGTCGTCATCCCGCGCAACTCGTTCACCGTGATCACCGGCCTGTCGGGCTCGGGCAAGAGCTCGCTGGCCTTTGACACGATCTATGCGGAAGGGCAGCGCCGCTATGTGGAAACGCTCAGCCCCTACGCGCGGCAGTTTCTCGATCAGATGGACCGGCCGGACGTCGACTCAATCGACGGCCTCTCGCCGGCGATTTCGATCGAGCAGAAGACCACCAGCCGCAGCCCCCGCTCCACGGTTGGCACGATCACGGAAATTTACGACTACCTGCGCCTGCTGTGGTCGAGCATCGGCACGCCGCACTGCCCCAACTGCGGCATCCCGATCACGCGGCAGAACACGCAGCAGATTGTCGAGCAGGTGATGGCGCTGCCGGCGGGCGAGCGGGTGATGATTCTGGCGCCCATCGTCCGCGGGCGGAAAGGCGAGTTCAAGAAAGAACTGGAGAAGTTTGCCCGCGCCGGTTTCGTGCGGGCCCGCATTGATGGCGAGCTGCGCTCGCTCGACGAGGAGATCCGGCTCGACCGTCGCCGCAATCACACCATTGAAGTCGTCGTGGACCGCCTGCCGCTGAAGCCGGACTCGGCCCGGCGGCTCGAAGCATCGATTGAGACCGCCACGCGACTGGCCAACGGTCTGGTGGTTGTCGCCCACGTCGGCGGCGCCGAGAGACTGTACTCGCTGAAACTGGCCTGCCCGGACTGCGGCGAAAGCGTGCCCGAGCTCGAACCGCGCTCGTTCTCCTTCAACAGTCCGTATGGGGCCTGCGAGGCCTGCCACGGGCTTGGCGCCACCTGGTCGTTCGATCCGCTCAAGGTGATTGCCGACCCGTCGCGCCCGCTGCTCGACGGAGGCCTCGGGCCCGGAGGCTCCTCGGCGATGATGCACCACGCCTTGCAGGCGCTGGCCCGTCAGCTCCGCATCGACCTTGACCGCCCCTTTGAGGAGCTGCCGGAAAAGCATAGGCAGGCGCTGCTGTATGGCGCCAGCAACCTGCCCGGCGTGCTGGCCCTGCTCCAGCGGGCCTGGGAGGACTCCACCGAGGGCTACCGCGAATACCTCACCGATTTCATGTCGCCGGTGGAGTGCCCGGCCTGCCAGGGCCGCCGCCTGCGTCCCTCGAGCCTCGCCGTCAAACTGAAGGGGCTCTCCATCGCCGACTTCACCGCGATGCCGGTGGCGCGCGCGCTCGAAACGGTGCGCTCGTGGGAGCTCAATGAACGTGAGCAGCAGATCGCCGGACGCATCCTCGAAGAGGTCCGCCACCGCCTCTCGTTTCTCGTCGAGGTGGGCCTCGACTATCTCTCGCTGGACCGTTCGGCAGCCACGCTCTCCGGTGGCGAATCGCAACGCATCCGCCTGGCCACGCAGATCGGCTCGCGCCTGCGCGGCGTGCTCTACGTGCTGGACGAGCCCTCCATCGGGCTGCATCCCCGCGACAACTCGCGTCTGCTGGAGACGCTGGTCCGGCTGCGCGACCTCGGCAACACGGTGGTCGTGGTCGAGCACGATGAAGAGACGATCGAGCGCGCCGATCATGTCATCGACCTCGGTCCCGGAGCAGGCCGTCTCGGCGGAGAAGTGATCGCCGCCGGGACGCCCGCCGAAATTGCCGCGAATCCGCGCTCGTTGACGGGCGCCTATCTGGCGCGCCGCCGCGTGATTCCGCTGCCGCCGGTCCGGCGGCCGGGCAACGGGCTGAAGCTGGTGGTGCGCGGCGCGCGTCATCACAACCTCAAAAACATTGACGTCGAGTTCCCGCTCGGCATGTTTGTCTGCGTCACCGGCGTCAGCGGCAGCGGCAAGTCGACGCTCGTGCACGACATCCTGTACCGCGCGCTGGCCCAGCATATTTACGGGGCCAAAACGCCGCCCGGGCTGTATGACCGCATCGAGGGGCTCGAACACATCGACAAGGTGATTGAGATCGATCAGACGCCCATCGGCCGCTCACCGCGCTCGAACCCGGCCACCTATACCGGCGTCTTCACGCCCATCCGCGAGCTTTATGCAATGCTGCCCGAGTCGCGGGAGCGCGGCTACAGGCCGGGCCGCTTTTCCTTCAACGTGAAGGGCGGCCGGTGCGAAGCCTGCCAGGGCGACGGCATGAAGCGGATCGAGATGAACTTCCTGCCGGACGTCTACGTTCCGTGCGACGTCTGCCGCGGTCGCCGCTACAACTCGGAGACGCTGGCAGTGAAGTTTCAGGGCGTCTCCATCGCCGACCTGCTGGAGATGACCATCGAGGACGCGCTCGAGCTGCTGAAGAACATCCCACCGATCCAGGCGAAACTCCAGACGCTGGTCGATGTCGGGCTCGGCTATCTGCACCTGGGCCAGTCCTCGACGACGCTCTCCGGGGGCGAGGCGCAGCGCATCAAGCTGGCGCGCGAACTCTCGCGGCGGCAGACGGGCAAGACGCTTTACATTCTGGACGAGCCCACCACCGGGCTCCACTTCGACGACATCCGCAAGCTGCTTGACGTGCTCAATCAGCTTGTCGATCTCGGCAATACCGTGCTCGTCATCGAGCATCAATTGGACGTGATCAAGTCCGCCGACTGGATCATCGACCTCGGCCCTGAAGGCGGCGAGCGCGGCGGCACGGTGGTGGCCGCGGGGCCGCCCGAGCACATCCTTCGCTTCCGCCGCAGCCACACCGCCCGCGCGCTTGAAAAAGTGCTGAAAAACGGCAAAGCTGGATAGGAGCCGCCTTGAGCAAGTATCGCGAGTCGCCTCTGGATTTCTCCGCGCTCTCCACGATCCCGCTGGCCGACCGGGGCGGCAAGGTGCGCATCGAGCACATGGCGGCGCCGCACCGGCGGGGCGCCTCGCTGGGCGAATGGCTGGAGCGGCTGCCGCGGCTATTGGCGGCCGAATCGCTGCGGGCGGTGGTGGCGGCGATCGTCGAGGCCCGCCGCCGCGGTCGTGCCATCCTGTGGGGCCTGGGCGGCCATGTGGTGAAATGCGGCCTGGCACCGGTCTTCGTGGATCTGATGGATCGCGGCTTTGTCACCGCGCTGGCGATGAACGGCGCCACCTCGATCCACGATTTCGAGATCGGGCTGGCCGGCGCGACGAGCGAGGACGTCGAGGCGGTGCTGCCCGACGGGCGCTTTGGCTCGGCGGAGGAGACGGGCCGGCTGATGAACGAGGCGATTGCCGCGGCCGCGCGCGATGGCATCGGCATGGGCGAGGCCCTGGGCGCGGCCCTGGACCGGCTGGCGCCGGCGCAATTCGCGCCCTTCTCACTGCTGCTACAGGCCTGGCGCCGTTCGGTTCCCGTCACCGTGCATGTCGCCCTCGGCACCGACACGCCCCACACACATCCGGCCGCTTCAGGCGCCGCCATCGGCGCCGCCTCGCACCAGGACTTCCGCCTGTTCTGCTCGCTCGTGCGCGGCATCCACGACGGGGGCGTCTATGTGAACGTCGGCTCGGCGGTCGTCCTGCCGGAGGTGTTTCTCAAGGCCGTCTCCGTGGTGCGCAACCTTGGCTTCCCGCTGGTCGGCTTCACCACCGCCAACTTCGATTTCATTCAGCACTACCGCCCGCGCCTGAACGTCGTCGAGCGGCCGCATGCGCGTTCCGGCGGCGCGGGCCACTCGATCACCGGCCACCACGAAATCCTCGTGCCGCTGGTGGCGGCGCTGCTGGCGGAGGCGGATGCATGAACGGGTCCGCCCCTGCGCGGCTCCGCGATGAGCCGTTCTGGAACTGGATCGACGCCGCTCTCCTGGTGGCGCTCGCCCTGCCCTGCATGGCGCTGGCCATCGTGCTCTCGCAGGGACTTTTCCTGCTGCTGCCCAGGATGCCCGGCGAGGCCGTGCGCGCGCTGACGATGCAGTTTGCCGCCTATGCATTCTGGTTCGGATCGCTGTGGCTGATCCTCCGGCAGCGCTACCAGGCGCCGTTCTGGAGCTCGCTCGGCTGGCGTTTCCCCTGGCCGAACATGATGCAGACGGCGGTGCTCGGACCGGCGCTGGTCATTTTCATCGCCGTGCTGGGGGAGGCGTTGCACACGCCGGTAATCGAAAACGCGGTGGCGCGCCTGCTGCGCGACCGCTGGTCTGTTCTTCTGGTGGGCTCATTCGCCGTCACGCTGGGACCGCTGGCTGAAGAGCTCATCTTCCGCGGCTTCTTCCAGCCGCTGGCGGTGCGCACCTTCGGCCCGTGGGCGGGCATCACGCTGGCAAGCCTGCCGTTCGCGCTGCTGCACGGCCCGCAGTACGCCTGGAACTGGCAGCACATGCTGCTGCTGTTTCTCGCTTCGTTCGTCTTTGGTTACACGCGCCACCGGACCGGCTCGACCGCCGCCTCCACCATTGTCCACGCCACTTACAATCTCACCTTCTTCGTCGGCTACCTCTCGCAACACCGCGAACTGCTCTCCTGACGGGCGCTGCGGGGCGGCTGCATGGTTCAATGGAATTTTCCCCATGGTGGAAACGGTGAAATGGACGCCGGACGGCGTCGTCATGATCGACCAGACGAAGCTGCCGCGCACGGTGGAGTTCGTCACCTGCCGCACCCATGCGGAAGTGGCCGACGCCATCCGCCACATGGTGGTGCGGGGCGCGCCGGCCATTGGCGTGACCGCGGCGATGGGCGTGGCGCTGGGCGTCCTCCGCACTCCGGCCGAAGAGCTGGAGCGGGAGTTTCCGAAGATCTGTTCGACGCTCGCCGCCACGCGTCCCACGGCGGTGAACCTGTTCTGGGCCATCGAGCGCATGCGGCGGCTGTATGAGGCGTTGCGCGGCCGGCCGGTGGAGCAGATCCGCACCGCCTTTGTCGAAGAGGCGCTGCGCGTCTACGAAGAGGACATCGCCACCAACCGAGCCATCGGCGCGCACGGCGCGCCGCTCATCCCGGACGGCAGGTCCGTGCTCACACACTGCAACGCGGGCGCACTGGCCACCGCCGGCTACGGCACGGCGCTGGGCGTGATCCGTGCAGCCGTCGAGGCGGGCCGGCGCGTCCACGTCTTCGCCGATGAGACGCGGCCGTTTTTGCAGGGCGCGCGGCTCACCGCGTGGGAACTCATGCAGGATGGCATCCCGGTAACGCTGATCACGGACAACATGGCCGGGCATTTCCTCAAGTCCGGCCGCATCGGCTGCGTCATCGTGGGCGCCGACCGCATCGCCCGCAACGGCGACACGGCCAACAAGATCGGCACGTATTCTGTGGCCGTGCTCGCCCGCGAAAACAACGTGCCGTTCTATGTGGCCGCGCCCGTCTCCACGCTGGATCTGACGCTGGCTTCCGGCGATGCCATTCCCATCGAACAGCGGCCCGCGTCGGAAGTGACGCATGTGTTCGGCGTTCCGCTGGCGCCGGAGGGCGTCCAGGTGGAAAACCCCGCCTTTGACGTGACTCCCGCGCGCTACATCACCGCCATCATTACGGAGAGGGGCGTCGCGCGCCCGCCGTTTACGGAAAGTCTGCCCGCGCTGGCCGCAGCGCGGCCTGAGGAGGTCCGCCGATGAGAATGCTTTTCGCCGCGCTGACGTTGCTCTCTGCCGTGTGGGCCGGCCCGCTGGCCGGCAGGCGCGTGGCCAGCTTCACACTGCCCGATTCGCAGGGCCGCTACCACGACGTGCTCGACTACCGCGGCAGGGTCCTGCTCATCGACATCATGAAAACGGATTGCCCGCACTGCATTCCGTTCGCAAAGACGCTCGAAAAGGCGAAAGAGCGCTACGGGGACCGCATTCATATCCTCGCCATCGTCAATCCGCCGGACAATCAGCAGACCGTGGCCGGCTTCGTCGCCCGCCAGAAGATCTCCTATCCGGTCCTCTTCGACTTCGGCCAGGCCGTCGCGGCGATGCTCCAGATCACGCCGCAGAATCCGACCATCAAGCTCCCCACGCTGCTGATCGTCGACCCCAACGGCATCATCCGTGAAGATCTGGTTTACGAGGAGACGCGGAAGAGCGTCTTCGAAGGCGACGGGCTGTTTCGAATCCTCGACAGACTGCTGGCGGAGACCTCCTCCGGCAGGAGCGGGAGGAAATAGCCGCCGGCACGGCCATCCGCGGCGGCCGGTATCATGGCGGCATGGCCCTGCGCCGAAGAACGTTCCTCAGTCTCCCCGCCGCGGCCTTCGCACCACCGGAGCTGCCAGACGCGATCCAGCGCGAAATCCGGTCTCTGGACGCAGAAGTGTTCTTTTACGCTCGCAACCTCACGAGCGGCGCCTCGGTCGGCTACCGTGAAAGCGAGCGCGTCCGCACCGCGAGCACCATCAAGCTGCCGATCATGGCCGCCGTCTTTCACAAGGTCCGCGCCGGCCAGGCCCGATGGGACGAACTCATCGAACTGCGCGAACAGGACAAGGTGTCCGGCTCCGGCGTTTTGCTCGAATTGTCGGGCGGCGTGAAACTGCCGCTTCGCGACCTGGTGCGGCTGATGATCGTCGTCAGCGACAACACCGCCACCAACCTGGTCCTCGACCGCATCTCTGCCGACGCCGTGAATGATTTTCTTGATTCGCTCGGCCTCCGCCAGACGCGCGCGCTGCGCAAGGTGCGCGGCGATGGCGCGGACCTCAAGGCGCCCTCCGGGTGGAGCCGGGCCGGACTGCTCGAAGAGAACCGGCGCTTCGGCCTGGGCGTCTCCACATCGCGCGAGATGGTGGAACTGCTCGCGCTCTTGGATCAGGGCAAGGTCGTTTCCGCCGAGGATTCGCGCGAGATGCTCGCGATCCTTGAGCGCCAGCAGTATAAAGACGGCATCGGGCGCAAACTTTCCGAATACAGGGTAGCCAGTAAAAGCGGGGCGCTGGAGGCACTCCGTTCCGACGTCGGCATCGTCATCACGTCAAAAGGGAAGGTGGCGATGGCGATCACCGTGGACGGCATGAAACAGCCGGACTGGACCGAAGACAACCCCGGGCTGCTGCTGATCGCGCGGCTGGCACGGCTGCTCGCCATGCACCTCGGCGCCGTGTGACGCCCGTCCGGGCCTCAGCGGTCCTTCGCGATGGAGGCGTAAACGGCGCCGGTGGCGCGCCGGTAGTCCTCCGGCCGGAGCAGGATCTGAATGCCGCGCGCGCCGGCGGAGACGGAGATGCGGTCGTAGAGCTGGGCGAACTCGTCGAGGTAGACGGGGTAGTCTTTCCGGCAGGCCAGCGCCGTCACCCCGCCGCGCACATAGCCGGTGAGCGGCTGCACTTCTTTCAGGGGGACCACTTCCACGCGGCGGTCGCCGGTGGCGCGCGCCAGCGCCTTCAGGTCGAGTTCGGCGTTGCCCGGAAGCACCGCGAGGCAGACGCCGTGGATGTCTCCGCGCACAACCAGCGTCTTGAACGTCTGCTCGAGAGGAAAACCGATGCTGCGCGCCACTGACTCCGCGGAGAGGTCGTTAGGGTCCACTTCGTAGGTCCGCACTTCGTATTCGATGCCCAGACTGTCAAGCAGCCGCATGGCGTTGGTCTTCGGCGCGGACATCGATTCGATGGTACACAGGGTGTATGCGAGTCAGGAAGTGCGTCCTCACCGCCGCCGCGCCGTCGCAGCGGCGGCTGCCGTTACAGACGCTGGTCGACCGCGACGGCGTCGAGCGCAGCGTGCTGGCCATCCTGCTCGAAGAAGCCGCACGCGCGGGCATGGAAGAGATCGCCGTTATCGTCTTTCCGGGCGATGAGCCGGTCTACGCCGCTGCTGCGGGCGAGCATGCCGCGCGCGTGCGATTCATCGCCCAGCCCGAGCCGCGCGGCTACGCCCACGCTCTCTGGTGTGCGCGAGAGTTCACTGCCGGCGAGCCGTTCCTGCACATGGTGGGCGATCACCTGTACGTGAGCCGCAGCGGAGCGGGCTGCGCGGCCCGGCTGGTGGAGGTAGCGCAACAGGAGAAGTGCGCGGTTTCGGCCGTCCAGGCCACGCGCGAGGGGCAGCTTACGCAGTTCGGCGCCGTTGGCGGGCCGCGCGTGCCGGGCCGCGAAGGGCTGTATCGCATCGACGCGGTGCTCGAAAAGCCCACACCCACCCAAGCCGAGCAGAAACTCTTCGTGCCCGGACTGCGCGCCGGCCAGTATCTGTGCTTTTTCGGCATGCACGTCTTCACGCCGCTTGTCATGGATCTGGTGGGACAGATCGTGCAGGCCAACGGCGCCGGGCGCCCGGTGACGGACGCGCTGGCGCTGCTTGCGCAGAAGGAGCGCTATCTGGCGCTCGAGATGGCCGACCGCCGCTATGACCTTGGCGCGCGTTACGGGCTGCTGTATGCGCAACTCGCGCTGGCGCTGGCGGGCACGGACCGCGCGGAGATCCTCGCCGGCCTGGTGGAACTGCTGGCGATGCAGCCGGCCCAGGAAGGGGGGCGCGGATGAGCCGGCTGGTCCCGGTGATCGTCGCGGACAGGGAAGAGATCCGCAACCAGCCGCTCGACGCGCTTTGCCGTGCGCTCGGCGCGACCGAACTGATGGAGGAATGCGCCGCGCTGGAGGCGTTCCGCCTGCGCTCGGACAACCTCTACGAGCGCGTGCGCGCGCTGTTCTTTCTCCATTCAATCCACCGCTTTCACCTGCCCTTCCGCGAGGGCGTGCGGGCCGAAGGCCGCATTCCGTTTTCCGGTTATCTCCATCTGCTCGAGCGCCGCTTTGAAGAGGCGATCCGCGAATTCCTGGCCGCGCAGCAGGAGCACGGCCCGAGCGCGGCGCTTTCGAGCGCGCTCGCGGCCGCCTACCGCGGGCTCGGCTTCCAGACGCTCGCCGACCAGGTGCGCCGCAGCGTGCGCAGCACCCGCGGCAACCAGTGGATGTTCCGCACCGGCCATCCCTTCGATGATCCGCTGCGGCTGCGCCGCGAGCTGCTCGCGCCGGACCCGCACACGGGCCTGTACCCGGTGCTTCGGGAATCAACGCCCGTGCGGATGGACTTTTCCCACAGCGCCTGGAGCGACATCTTCTTTCTCGGGATGGATTATCCCGAAGGAGCGCGGGTCTTCAACACGTCCATCAACCTCGCCGTGCGCGGCGCGGGCGGACCGCGGCCGCCAGTGGAGGCGTCCCTGCGGGTCATCGACGAACCGGTGCTGCGGCTTGTGAGCGTCGACCTGGGCGCGGAGACGGAGATCCGCTCCGCCGCCGAGGTCTTCGATTTCGGCCGCGATTACCTCGGACTGCTGAAAGCGGCGGTCATCGCGGCGGGACTCGTGCCGCCCGGCATGGAAGGCAGCGGCCTCGATCTGGCCGGGCTGCTTGAAAGACTCACCGGCCGCAGCGGGCTGGGCATCGAACTGGTCAGCCGCGTCAACGACATTCCCAAGGGCTCGCGGCTGGCCGTCTCCACCAGCCTGCTGGCCTGCATGATCTCCGTCTCCATGCGGGCCACCGGACAGATCCGCCGGCTGACCGGAGGTCTGGAAGAGGACGAACGGCGCACCGTGGCCGCGCGCGCCATTCTGGGCGAATGGCTCGGCGGCAGCGGCGGCGGCTGGCAGGACTCAGGCGGCGTCTGGCCGGGCATGAAGCTGATCGAGGGCGTGCGCGCCGGCGAGGGAGACGTCGAGTTTGGCATCAGCCGCGGCTGCCTGCTGCCGCGCCACCGCGTTTTCTCAGCGGAAGAGATTACGCCGGAAACGCGGCAGAAGCTCCAGCAGAGCCTCGTGCTTGTACACGGCGGCATGGCCCAGGACGTCGGGCCAGTGCTCGAAATGGTCACCGAAAAATACCTGCTGCGTCTGGAGGCCGAATGGAAGGCGCGGCAGGAGGCAGGCGCGCTGCTGGACGAAATCATCGAATGCCTGAAACGCGGCGACATCCGCGGCCTGGGCGCCTGCACGCAGCGCAATTTCGACGGACCGATCCAGACCATCATCCCCTGGGCCGGCAACCACTACACGGACCTGCTCATCGCCCGCGCGCGGCGCGCCTTCGGCGGCGGTTACTGGGGCTTCTGGATGCTGGGAGGCATGGCGGGCGGCGGCATGGGATTCCTGCTCGCGCCGGAAGCCGCCGCCACCGGGCGCGACACGCTGGGCGAGATCCTCGCCGAAACGAAGCGCGAGCTCGAACACGGCGTGCCGTTCGCCATGGATCCGGTGGTCTATGAGTTTTCGATCAACGAGCAGGGCACCTGGGCGGAGCTGCACGCCGGCCCGGACGCGCTCATGCCGCCCGGCTACTATACGCTGCGCGCGCCGTCGCTGCTGCGGTGCGAGGCGCGTGCACTGACGGCGGGCGTGCGGCGCGAGCTGGAGGCTTTTGCCGCCGCCTGCCGCTCGCGCGAGGCCTGGAGCGGCATGGCCCACGCGCTGTTTGAGCGGATGCTGCCGGCCGCCGATGCGGCTACCGGCGCCAGCCGCCAGGCGCTGGAAGAGCTGCTCGATGCCAACGGGTTCGACCCCGTGCAGCACGAAAAGATCCGCGCCGACCTGCGGAGCGGCCGCATCGGACTGGCGCAGAACCGGCTGCCGGTTTCCACGCGCATCGAAGACGCCGAAGAAGGCGACGTCACGGATACGAGACGCGGGCTTGCCACCCGTCTGCTGCGCCTGGGAGAGGAGGCCCTTGCCGCCGGCTCGCTGGCCATCGTCACCCTGGCCGGCGGCATGGGCACGCGCTGGACGCGCGGGGCGGGGGTGGTGAAGGCGCTGAACCCGTTTGTAAAGATGCGCGGCCGCTGGCGGAATTTCCTGGAAATTCACCTCGCAAAGAGCCGGAAAACGATGCGGGATTTCGGCGCGGATCCGGTGCATGTTTTTACCACCAGCTTCATGACGCACGGGCCCATCGAATCCTGGCTCCGCCGCGAGAGTTTCTGCGGATACGCGGGCCGTGTGGCGCTTTCGCCTGGCCGGTCCATCGGACTGCGCCTGATTCCGATGGCGCGCGACCTGCGCTTCGCCTGGGAGGAGATGCCCCAGCAGGTGCTGGACGAGCAGAAACAGAAGGTCCGCGAAAGCGCCCGCGCGGCGCTCATCCAGTGGGCCATCCAGGCCGGCGAGGGCGCCGACTATACCGACAACGTGCCGGGGCAGTGCGTCCATCCGGTGGGCCACTGGTATGAGATCCCGAACCTGCTTCTCAATGGCGTGCTGCACCGGCTTCTGGAAGAACGCCCTGGCCTGCGCTACCTGCTGCTTCACAACATCGACACGCTGGGCGCGTGGGCGGACCCGGCGCTGCTCGGCCTGCACATCGACAGTGGCGCGGCGATGACCTGCGAGGTGATCGCGCGCGAAATGGAGGACCGCGGCGGCGGGCTGGCGCGCGTGGACGGGCGACTGCGGCTTGTCGAAGGGCTGGCCCTGCCCGAGGAGCGGCTGGAGTTCGAACTCACCTGGTACAACACGAACACCATGTGGATCACGATTGACGCGTTGCTGGCCGTCTTCGGCCTCGCGCGCGGCGATCTGGCCGACGCCGGCCGGTGCCGTGAGGCGGTGCGGCGCATGGCGGCGCGGATGCCGGCCTACGTGACGCTGAAGGACGTGAAGAAACGCTGGGGCAAGGGCCAGGAAGACATCTACCCGGTGAGTCAGTATGAACGGATCTGGGGCGACATGACCGCGCTCGCGGACTGGCGCTGCGCCTACGCCGCCGTCGAACGGCGCCGCGGACAGCAGCTCAAGGAGGTGGCGCAACTGGACGGCTGGCTGCGGGATGGCTCGGCCGCGTGGGTCGAAACACTGTGCGAATTCTGACGCGCCGCGTAGCCCTTTGGCCGGTCTTTTTCTACATAGTGCCGAAAAAAATGCGGTCGAATTTCTTCCTGAGCCATTGCCGTTTGTACGCCAATTTTCCAGGAGGATGAATTGGCCTGCACCGGGGGCGGAACCGGGCAAACCGCCGGTGCGGTCAGCGCCCGCGAAGCGCCGCTTCGATCCGCTGCTCGAGCTCCGCCTGCCCGAGCGCGGTGCTGATGAAGAGCTCCTGGCGGGCGCCGGCGGCGAGCGCGATCGCCTTCCAACCGTTTTGCACCGGAACGGTGACGCGGATACGCACCGCGCCTTTGGCGTCGCGCACGGGCCGGATGACGCCGGGGATGATGGCGCGGATGTCCGGGTCGGCCGCCAGCCGTTCCAGCACGCCGCGCAGGCCGTCGAGGATCGAGTGCTCGATCTTCAGCTTGTTCTGATGGGCGCGCAGCCGCATGGTCAGCGGAACCTCCGGCGGTAGAGGAAGTCGACGGCGAAGGCGCCGTTTTCGTCCTTGATGGCGATGAGCGACCACTGGCGCGAAAGGTCCCATTCGAGCCGCACGACCTGCTGCTGGGAACGGTTCAGGTTGGTGATGAAAGTGATGGTGACGTCGCGCGAAATCGACTGCTCGATGCTTAGGCGCGCCTGCGGCAGCGCATCGACGCCGACATTCGACGGGTCAATGCGCAGACGCGAGGCCCCGAAGAAGCGCTCGGTGCGGCTGTTGATGCCGGCCGTGAGCGCGCTCCCGAGCAGCGTGTTCGTGCCTGCGCTGTTTTCCATCACTGTCTGGCTGCGGATGCTGTCGCTCGACACGACCGACGTGGAGGTCGCCGCCGGAGTCCTTCCGACGGTGAGCAGTGCGAGAATTTCCGACGATTGCAGCGGCGGCTCGCTCCGGTAGGTCACATTGAGGCGCGACAGCGGCCCGCTGACATTGAGATACACGGTGATGCCGCGGACGCGCGTTTCCAGGTCCAGGTCGAGCTGCGGCTGCACGGCGGCGGTGTTGTAAAAGAGGATTTCGCCGCGGCTGATGGTGTAGCGGTTGCCGAAGAAGTTTACCTCGCCCTGACTGGCGTAGATGGAGCCGAGCAGAATGGGCTTGGCCGGACTGCCGCGAAGGCGGAGGTCGGCCTGGAGCTGGAGATCGCTCGTATAGGAGGTGATGAAGACGGCGTCCGGCGCGCTGCGCAGCCGGACATCAAACTGAAGATTGCGCAGAAACTCGTTCTGGGTGGCCGCGGCCAGCGGGTTCGAAACGCCGCCCATCATGCTGCCGACGTCCCCGGTGACGATGAAGCCGGAGCGCTTCACAGTGACGACCCCGGAGAGAATGCTGGCCGAGAGGGACCCCGTGAGCGCGAGGTCGGCATCCACGGTGTTGCTCACTCCCTCGGGGTAGCGCAGGCGCACGTTCAGAAGCTGCGCCTGGAGGCGGAAGGTGAGGTCTCCGCGGGCGAGGCCGGCAAAGCCGGAAATCGTCAGCGTGCCTCCGCCGGACGTGCCCGTGAGCTTTTGGATGTTGGCGCGGTTCCGGTCGAAGAAAATCACGCCCTCGATGTCTTCAACGCCCGCGGGCACGCCCTTGAGGAACACGCTCGCTTTCTGGATATCCATCTGGCCGCTCACCTGAGGTTCCGCCGCTGGCCCGCGCAGCACCGCGCGCAGACGGCCGGAGCCGGCAGCGGTGATCTCCGGATAAAACGAGCCGAGCACGGCGAGGTTGGCGGTTCCGCGGGCCTCCAGGTTCCAAGGGGTGGGCGAATCGAATTCGTAGGAGCCGCTCAGCGCAATGTCCGTTTCGAGCGCAGTGAAATGGGCCTGGCGGACGCGCGCGGCGCGGGCATCAAAATCGAACTCCAGCGGGCCGGCGTTGCGCAGGAAAAGCTCGGCGGGGAGGGGACGCTCGCGGTCCAGCTCCTCCGGCGCCGGCCGCAGTTCCAGCCTGGGGACCACCAGGCGGCCGGACAGAGTCTCGGGGGCGACCAGGTCTCCGCGGGCGTGGAGCTCGGCGTCGAAGACGCCCGAGACGGGCCAGGCTTGCGGCGCGGCCAGCTTCGCGTCCGCCAGCAGCCGGTGCAGTAGCACAACCTGGATGCCCGGCCACTCAGCGCGCGCCTCCACCGGCATTTTCCCTGCAAGACCCACGGTGGCCGTGAGTTTCAGGGGAGAAGGCCTGGCGCCCAACGCTGCTTCCAGCGTCAGCGCGCCGTCCGTGGTGCGGCTTTCCAGTCGCAGCGGCCCCAAGACGGTCCCACCCAGACGGATCTCGTCCGCCGTCATCGCGCCATCCAGACCTTCGAGCCGCGGCGCGCCGTCTTCCACCCGCAGGCGGACGCGCGCCTTGGCCTGAAGCGTTGCGTCCACGGGAAGAGCCAGCTCGCGAAACAGGGAGTAATCCGCGGTGCGGAACCCGGCCAAGGACGCATCCAGCGCCAACACGCCGCTGCGGGCGTCAGCCCCGGTGCGTTTCCAGGCGCCAGCGGCGACGAGCCGCGTCCCGTTGCGTTCCATGGAAGCCTGCAACGCCCCGTCTGGCGCAAGCGATGCCTGCATGGACAGCCGCCCCAGCTCCTGCTGTTGCCAGCCCGCCCGCTCCACGGAGAGCCGCAGCGAGCCGCGCGGATCTGCGAGCGTTCCCTCGACGGCAATCGTACCGGCCGCCGTGCCGCGCAGGCCGGCGTGGATCTTCGCCAGCCTGAGCACCTGCGCGAGGTCGGCGCGCTCCAGTTGCACGGCCGCGCGCAATGCGCCCTCCGCGTGCGGCTGCCAGTCCCGCAGGCCGAGAGACAGCGATCCAGACAGCCGTCCGGCGGCCTGGCGGAGCGTGAAAGATGGGACCTCCAACCGCCCGGAGTGGATGGCGACATCCGCCTGCACTCGTTCCAGCGGGATCCCTTCGTAGACGGCGTTCGCCACCGTAAAGGAGCCGCTGATGCGCAGATCTTCCAGCGGGCCCTCAAGCCGGGCCGAGCCCTTCACCGAACCATGGTCGAAGGAGACCGGCACTTCCAGTCCGGCGCTGGCGCCCAGCGCGGCCGACAACACGGGCACTTCCTGAAGACTGGTGGCGTAGAAGCCGGCCTCGAGCCGCCGGCCCAGCACGCCGCGGAAGGAAGCGCGCAGAAAACGCGTGGCCAGCCACGAGTCGGCGAACTCCGCGCAGGCGCACGCCTGCCGCCAGAGCAGGTTCACGCTGCCTTCCAGCGGAACCGCTCCTTCCGCCGGCGACACCGCGACGGCCGCTTGCACTTCGGCGTCCTGCGGGCCGGCCGGAGCGAGCCGCAGGCGGATGGAGAGCGGCCCGGCGATGCTTGCGTCCAGCTCCGTCACCGGACGCCGCAGCGCGGCCTGAAGCCGGGCGAGGCTTGAATCAAGCAGCTCTCCTTCCAGGGAAAGTTGCCGGTTGTTCTCGAGCGCCAGACGTCCGCGCCAGTCGAGATACGGGCTTTGCACCTCCAGCGGCTCGATGCGAAGCGAAGCGGGGGTCCAGACGAACGCGCCGCGCGCATCCAGCCGGCGGACTTCGACATGGGCGTCGGCCCAGGCCAGTTGCTCGGCGCGCAGGCTGCCCTGAATGTGCAGCGGCTCGCCGGGTGCGATCCGGACGCTGCCCTCGCTGACGGCGAAGCCCTGCCGGACCGGGCTGATGGCGATGTCCCGCAGCAGCACGGCGGCGCGGTATTCCATGGCGACGCGCGGCTGGCGCAGCCCAGCCACCGTTCCGGTAAACGACACGCGGCTGTCCCCGATACGCGCCTCACCGTGGGTCACGCGCACTTCGTCCGCGCCGAGCCAGGCCTCCATGCGCACCGCCGGCTCCAGGCGCCAGGGCAAATGCGCGCGACTGGTGGACAGCTCCAGGCGGTACTGCGCGAGGCGGAAGTCGAAGGCGAGGCCGAGGCCGAAGTCTTCGAGGGCCAGGCTGAAGTCCAAGGGCCGGTCGTCGAGTTCGAAGTGCGCGTTACGAAGGTCGAGCAACCCGACGCGCAAACGCAAGAGGTCGGCCACGGGCGTGTCGCGCCGCGCCGGCGCCTTCGGACGCGGCAGGTTGGTGGTGCCGTCGACCCGGTGATAAATGAAGACGCGCGGCTGTTCGACGCGCACTTCTTTCAGCCGCAGCGGCCGTGAGGAGAAGGGCGAAAGGGAAAGCCGCGCGGTGATGGCGCGGGCCGCGAACAGGGGTTTCTCGCCATCGCGGGGCAGGCCTTCCAGCATGAATCCTTCCAGCCGCACGGCGAGCGGAAACCACTGGATGGAGAGCCGTTCGAGCGAGGCGCGGCTGCCTGTGCGGCGTTCGACCGCATGCACGGTCTCCCGGCGGAGCCGTTCGGCCAGCCACGGGGAGCGAAGCACGGCCAGCCCGCCGGCCAGGAAAAGCAGGCCGGCGGCAGCGGCCACGGCCATCCAGCGGCGCGCTTTCATGAGGCGCCTCCCTGCGGCGGATGGAACGCCTCGTCAAAGAAACGGACTCGCAGAGTCTGCCGCATCTGCTGGAGCCAGTCCTCCATGGCAGCGTTCACCTTGCGCGTGGCGAGGATCTGCTCGATGCGGCCGCGGATGGCGGCCAGTTCGGGTGCCGCAGCGCCGGGATTCTCACGGCGGAAGGCGGGCAGGAATTCGCTGCGGTAGTACTGCTCCACTTCCTCGTCGGTCACCTGGACGCCAGGCGCGAAGCGGTAGTCGATGAAACGCGTGATGGTGAGCCGGGCCTGCATCTCCCGGCGGAATTCCTCTTCGGTGAATCCGTAGCGGGCGAGTTCGGCCAGCAGCCGCTCGCGCGTCCATTTCATTTCTTCGAGGAACGTCGCGATCGCCTGGTCGGTTTCGGCCATCGTCGGCGGCGTGTAACGGCTGAGCTCGAGTTCGCGGCGGACGATCAGGAGATCGATCAACTGCGAGGCGGCCTCGCGGCGGTTGGCTTCCGTGTCCGCGACGGGTGCTCCGGAGACAACGGAGCGGAAGCGCAGGTGGCGGAGGATGGAGCTGAGCGTGATGGCATCCAGCCCTACGGCCACGGCCACGCGGTCCAGCACCGGCTGGGCCGGAGCCGTCAGAGCCGAAGCGAGAACCAGGATGGCGATGCGGCGCGTCATCAGAAGGTCTGTCCGATGGAGAAGTGCCACTGGAACACGCTCACCCGCTGCGGGACGTTGAACCGGCCCTCGCCGCGGAGCAACTGGTCACGGGTGCCCTGAAAGCCGACGAAGCGCGGCGTGTTGGGCGCGTACGCGAAGTCGATGCGCATGGGGCCGACCGGGGTTCGGACGCGGAAGCCCAGGCCGGCGGCCTGAACCATGTAATCAAAGTCCTGCCGGTTGCGCTGCCGGAAGCGGAAGGAAACGTTATCCAGCGAGGAATACACGTTGCCCATGTCGTGGAAGAGCACGGCGCCGACGTTATCACCGATGAACGGGAAGCGCAGCTCGTGCTGAAAAAACAGGAACGCCTTGCCGCCGATGGGAAAGCCGGTGACCAGGTCGCGCGGCCCGGCCTGGTTGTCCGGGAAACCCCGGTGGGTGGAAGCGCCGCCGGCGTAGAAATTCTCCGGCAGCGGCACCGGGCGGTCCGACAGGTTATGCAGCCAGCCGAGGCTGGTCGAACGCGCAAAGACGAGCTCGCGCCGCAGCGGATGATAGGTGGAGTTGCGCGCCACCAGCCGCGTGTAGTGGGTGCTCGAGTCGGCGAAGCGCGGAGCGAAGCCAAAGTCGATGGTGTTGGCGATGCCGCGGTGCGAGTCTACTGGATCGTCGCGGCGGTCCTGAATCAGGGAAGCCGAAAGGGTGATGGTCTTCACCGGCTGCGAAAAGACCGGGATCAGGCTCGGGTCGATCTTCAGCGTGTTCTTGTCGATAAAAACGAAGCGTGTGATGGCGCGGTACTGGATGGTGATGTCGCGGCCGATCCGCTGACCGATCTGGACGGCGCTCTCGTTGCGGCGGGAGGTGAACGTGCGGATGTCCTTGCTGCGATCGAGCAGCGAGCTGAAAGAGAGATTGACGCGGTCATTGCCGAAGAACTGGGGCGCGAGGTAGTTGAGCAGCAGCCGCTGCTGGATGTTGGACACGCGCACCAGCGCGCTGGCCGTGTGCGCAAGCCCGAAAAGGTTGGACCGCGTGATGCCGAGCAGGCCGCGCGGGGCGAAGCCGGCCGTGCCGGCTGGTGAATCGAAATTGTTGCTCGTGCCGATGCGGCCCATTTCCGCCCCAAGGCCGAGACTGAGCGAATATTTGCGCGCCTCTTCGAGGTAAAGCAGCACATACTTATTGCGCTCGCGGCCGTCGGGGTTCTGCACGGCCACATCCACCTTGGCGAAGATGCCAAGGTCGTAGAGGCGGCGCTGCGTCTCCACCATGTCGCTTTGGGAGAGCGGCTCGCCCGGCCGCATCAGAATGCGGTTGCGCACCAGATCCGGGCGCGTGGCCTCCAGGCCGCGAACGAGCACGTCGCGGACAAAATTGCGCCGGCCCTCGCGCACCTGGTAGCGCAGGATCATGCGGTGCGGCGCGGCAGCCGGCCGCACGGTCGCGTCGAAGGCGGCCTCCGGGTAGCCGTTGTTGAAATACCAGCCGAGCACGGCGTCGCGGTCGGCCGCGACTGTGGCGGCCGAATACGGCTGGCCCGGCGCGGAGCTGATGAGCGAGAGAATCTGCCCGTAAAGGCGCAGGTCCACGCCCGTAAGCTCCACTGATTCGACCAGGTACTGCGGGCCTTCGACGATTTCAAAGCGGGCGGCGATGTCGCTGGCGCGGTTGCGCCAGTTGTGTTCAATGCGGGTGCGCACGCGCACATCGCGAAATCCGTTCGACACGTACAGCGCCTCGATGGCGGCACGGTCGTTGTCGAGCATCTCCGGGCTGAAGCGGCCGTTGCGGTAGCGCGGAAAACTCGCCGGCAGGATCGACAGCCGCTCGCGGATCGTCTCCTCGCTGAAATAGCGGTTGCCGCTGATGAGCACGGCGGCGAGCCGGTAGCGCGGGCCGCGGTTGACGCGATAGACGATCACCTGCTCGCCGGAGGGGCCGGGGTTGGACAGGGTGAAAGAGACGCGCGCATCAAAATAGCCGCGGCTCCGGAAGCGCTCTTCGAGATTCCGCTGGCCTTCCAGAAGAAGCTGACGGTCAACCGTGCGCTCCTGGTAGATTGGGATCAGTTGGCGCAGCTCGCCGCTGCCGACGCGCGCCCCCTCCATGCGGACGCGCACCCGCGGCCCGGGATCGACCTGGATCACCGGCTTCACCACCGTGCGGTCCGCATCGAAGCTGAGCTCCACCAGGCGCACCGACGAGCGCAGGTAACCGTTCTTGCGGTAGGCCTCCTGCATCCGCTCCAGCCCCCGCTGAAGGCGCGCCGCAGTCAACTCCTGCCAGCCGCGCAGGCCAAACCAGCGCTGCCAGCCGCTGCGGCGGATCAGCGAGCGTTCCGACCGCAGCAGCTCGCCCTGAAATTCCGGGCGGGTGAAGCGGGCGCGGCGCCCGGGTTCGATGCGGAAACGGATGTCGGCCTCGCCGGTTTCCTCGCGAAAAATCACGTCATAACGGACAACCGCGTTATAGTATCCGTTCGAGCGCAGCAGCTCGGTGAGGCTGGAGGCGGCTTCCGGCAGCATCCGCTCATCAAACGGCTCGCCCAGGCCGAGCCGCGTGCTGTTGGCAAGCTGTGCCACGCTGGGCGGTTCCGGCACGCGATCCACGGTGACGGCGGAGACAAACATCGCCGGCCGCGTGCGGAAGGTGAGGGCGACGCCGCCGTTCCTGTCCTCTTCTGCCGTCACGGCGATGTCCGAGAAACGTCCGGTGGCCCAGAGCCGCTGAATCGCCTGCGAGAGGGCCGTCTCTTCCAGCGTGTCCCCCGGCCGGAGCTGGAGCGAGAGGCCAAGCTGGTCCCGCGTCAGCGGCTGCCGCGCCGGTTCAAACACAATGTCCGAAATCCGTTTTCCGTACAGCCGGCTCGGCGTGATCTGCCCCGGCATCCCTGCGGCAAGACACACGAGCAGCGCGAAGGCTGTGCGAAGCCCGTTCACTGACTGTCATCTTACCCTGCGGCCTGCGCAGACGGCCGCGCCGGGCAATTGCCCCCGCCCCGGGTTGCTACCATCTTGGTTGGGATGAACGAGGCCGAACGGGAGCGTTACAGCCGCCAGATCCTGTTCGCCGGAATCGGCGAGGAAGGGCAGCGGCGGCTGCGCGAGTCGACGGCGGCGGTGGTGGGCTGCGGCGCGCTCGGTTCGTTTCAGGCCGGCGCGCTGGCGCGGGCGGGCATCGGGCGGCTGGTGCTGATCGACCGGGACTACGTCGAATACAGCAACCTCCAGCGGCAATGGCTATACGAAGAAGCCGACGCGCGCGACGCCCTGCCCAAGGCCGTGGCGGCGGCCCGCGCGATCGGGCGCATCAACTCGCTGGTCAAGGTGGATCCGCACGTGGCCGACCTCACCGCCGACAACATCGGCGAGCTGCTCGAAGATGTGCGCGTGGTGCTCGACGGCACGGACAACTTCGAAACACGGTTCCTGATCAACGACTACTGCGTGGAGCGCGCCATCCCGTGGGTCTACGGCGGGGCCGTGGGCTCCTATGGCATCTCGATGCCCGTCCTGCCGGGCCGCGGCGCCTGCTTTCAGTGCGTCTTCCCCGAACCGCCTTCAGGACCGCAGCCGACCTGTGAAACCGCGGGCGTCGTCAATACGATCACCTCGCTGGTGGCCTCCTGGCAGGTGTCGCTCGCGCTCCAGCTTCTCTGCGGCCGCGATCCGGAGCCGATGATCACGACCTTTGACGCCTGGGGCGGAGGCGTGAGGCAGATCCGGATGCCGCCGCGCGACCCGCAGTGTCCAGCCTGTGGCCTGCACTCCTGCCGCTATCTGCACGGCGAGCACCGCGTCCCGGTGAGCCTCTGCGGCCGCAATGCCGTGCAGATCCACGACCGGAGGCGCCCGCTGGATCTCGACGAGCTGGCCCGCCGCCTGAGCCCGCTCGGCGAGGTGCGCTCCAACGGATTCGCGCTCCGGTTCTCCATCCCGCCGCACGAGATGATGATCTTCCCCGACGGCCGCGCCATCATCAAGGGAACCCAGGACCCCGGGCTGGCGCGGAGCCTCTATTCCCGTTTTGTCGGCAATTAAAGCCCCCCGGCGGGGTACACTCAAAGCGATGGGCGGTTAGCTCAGCCGGTCAGAGCGCGTGCCTTACAAGCACGAGGCCGCAGGTTCGAACCCTGCACCGCCCACCAGACACTCCCGATGAATGGCCCCGCCCAGGACGATCCGGTTCCCCGCTACGCCGACGTGTTCGCCGCGCTCGGAACGGAAGCGAGGCTTCGCATCCTGCGCCGGCGCGCGCGGCGAAGGCAAGTGGGTGACGATTCCCTTTGAGCAGGCCGTCACCGAAATCGTGGAAGGGGGTGTGCTGTTCCCCCAGGACGGCGGCAAGCGCGTGGCGGGCTTCCGGGAGCTGTATGCGCTCAAGGATCCGGCCGCATTCAAGGCCATGGCCGCCGACGTCGCGCTCATCCAGAGCAAGAAGATGACCGTGGCCGAGTTCAAGGAGAAGTACAAGGATCTGCTCGACACGCTCATCGACCCGGACCATCCGGACTTCGGTCCGAAGAACAACCAGTTCGTCTTTAACTGGGGCCGCCTGAAGGCCGGTCGCCAGGATTTCTTCCTGCGTTTCGCCAGGGACAGTTTCGGCTCCAACAATACGCACGGTCACACAACCGTGTGCCAGGGGTCCATCTATTTCGCCGGCAAGGCCATGTCGGAGCAGCCAAGCGGCGGCACCTTTACTGGCGGCGCCAAAGCGTACTGGATGGCGGACCTCTCCAACGCCGAGTTCGTCATCTTCTGGGGCGCCAACGTGCTCGAGGGCAACTACGGGCCGCCGTTGAAAGTTCCCAAGATCACCCGCGGCATCGCCGGCGGGCGCATGAAGGTGGCGGTGATCGACCCGCGCCATTCCAAGATTGCCGCCAAGGCGTGGAAGTGGCTGCCGGTGAAGCCGGGCCAGGATGCCGCCGTGGCCCTGGCGATGATCCAGTGGATCATCGAGAATGAACGGTTCGACCGCCGGTACCTGGAAAACTGCAACAAGGCAGCCGCGGCCGCCGCCGGCGAACCCACCTGGAGCAACGCTGCCTGGCTCGTCAAGATCCGCGAAGACGGCACGCCGGGCGCCTTCCTCCGGGCCAATGAGATCGGCCTGGGCGGCGATGCGGATACCTTTGTCGCCATGCGCAACGGTCAGCCGGTCGCCTTCAAGAGCGATGACGCGGTCAATGCCGTGAAAGGCGATCTGTTCGTCGACACCGTGATCAACGGCATCCGCGTCAAGAGCGGCCTGCAACTGCTGCGCGAGGAGGCGCTGAAAAACACCATTCACGGTTGGGCCTCAATCGCCGGCGTCAGCGCCAGCGACGTCATCGCCCTGGCCAACGAGTTCACCTCGCATGGCAAGAAGGCCGTGGTCGAGATTCATCGCGGCGTGTCTCAGCACACCAACGGTTTCTACAACGTGCTCCTCACCATGGGGGCGTTGAACACGCTGATCGGCAATCTCGACTGGAAAGGCGGTCTCATCTATGGCGGCGGCACCTACGGCGAGACCGGCGGCGCCGGCAGGCCTTTCCAGCTCGGCGATCACCCCGCAAAGAAAACACCCTTTGGCATCGACATCATCCGCGGCGGGGAGAGTTACGAAAAGAGCACCATCTTCAACGGCTATCCAGCCAAGCGCCCCTGGTATCCGCTGTCGAGCGATGTTTACCAGGAGGTCATCCCCTCGGCCGGCGACGCCTATCCCTACCCCATCAAGATCCTCATGCTTTACATGGGGTCACCCGTCTACGCGCTGCCAGCCGGGCATTCGCTCATTCCGATCCTGCGCGATACGGACAAGATCCCGCTGTTCATCGCCAGCGACATCACGATCGGCGAAACGTCGATGTACGCTGACTACATCTTCCCGGACCTCACTTACCTGGAGCGCTGGGAATTCCACCGCACGCACCCGTCCATCGCGCATCGGGTCTCGCCCGTGCGCCAGCCGGCGGTGGCGCCGCCCAACGAAACGGTGCGCGTCTTCGGCGAAGAGATGCCCGTCTCCATTGAAGCACTGTTCCTCGCCATCGCCGAACGGCTGCAACTGCCAGGCTGGGGTCCGGGCGGGTTCGGCAGCGGCGACCTGAAGCGTCCCGAGGATTACTACCTGCGGATGGTGGCCAACATCGCCTTCGGCAACTCGAGCTCCGGCTCCGATGTCTGCCCCGATGCCAGCGACGAGGAGATGCAGATCTTCCTGAACGCCCGCAGACATCTGCCGAAGAGCGTCTTCGATCCGGAGCGCTGGCAGCAGGCGGTGGGCCCGCAGTGGTGGCGCAAGGTCGTCTATGTGTTGAACCGCGGCGGGCGCTGGCTGCCCTATGCACAGGCGTGGTCCGGCGAACAGGTCGTCAACAAGTATGGCAAGCTCGTGAATCTCTACCACGAGAAGGCGGCGACCACCAGAAATTCGATGACCGGTCAGTATCTGTCCGGTGTGCCGACCTACCTGCCCATCGCCGACTCGCTCGGCCGGCCGCTGGACTACCGTGAAGCGCCGTTCCAGCTCATCACCAACCGGAACATGCTCCAGACCAAGAGCCGGACCATCGCCAACTACTGGCTCACCGAAATCCAGCCGGAGAACTACGTCGAGATGAGCACGCTGGACGCGCAAAAGCTTGGGCTTAAGGACGGCGATGAGGTCTGGGTGCTCTCCACGTGGAATCCCAAAGGCCAATGGGATCTCGGCAGCGGACAGACCAAGCCGCTGCGGGGCAAGGTCCGCACCACCAGCCGCATCCGCCCGGGCGTGGTGACCTTCGAGCTCGGCTGGGGCCACTTCGCCTACGGCGCCTCGCCACAGTCCATCGACGGCCAGATCGTCGTGCCCGACGTGCGGCGCGGGCGCGGCATCCATGCCAATTCGGCGATGGTGGTCGATCCGTACCTGCGCTCGCCGCTGAGCGACGTGGTGGGCGGCAGCGCCGTCTTCTACGACACGCGGGTCTACGTCGTCAAGGCCTGACGCCGGTCTCTCTCGCCAGCCGTGCGGCGGCAGCTCCCTGGTGGGTTGCCGCCGCCTCTTTGCGTGGACGGCCCGCCTGAAGGCTTCTGCCTGCTAGCCCGAAAGTCCGGTGTGCAGCGCGACGATGCCGAACGTCATCCGCCGGAACCGCACGCGCGTGAATCCGGTTGCCTCCATCTCGGCCGCCAGCAGCTCAGCCCCTGGAAACTTTCTCACCGAGTCCGGCAGGTACGTGTATGCGTTCCGGTCGCCCGAGATCCAGCCGCCGAGCGCCGGCAGCAACGTCTCGGAGTAGAGCCGGTACAGAGCGCGAAGGACCGGGTTCGGCGGAGTGGAAAACTCAAGAATCGCCAGCATCCCGCCCGGTTTAATCACGCGCCGCAGTTCGGCCAGCGCCGCCCGGTAGTTGGCAAAATTGCGGAAACCGAAGGCGATGGTCACCAGGTCGAGCGCGCCGTCGGCGAAAGGCAGTTGCAGACCGTCGCATTCGAGCAGCTCGATCCGCGCCCCGCGGCGGAGAAGCTTGCGCCGCGCCTCTTCGAGCATCGGACGGCAGAAGTCGCCGCCCAGCACCAACGCGCCGGGCGCGGCGCGCTGTTCGAGCGCGAGAGTCAGGTCGCCCGTGCCGCAGCACAGGTCAAGCACGCGCGCCTGCGGCCGGCGGAGGAAGGGCTCCACCTCGAGCGCCGTCCGCCACCGCCAGTAACGGTCCGTCTGAAAAGAGAGCAGATGGTTCAGCAGGTCGTAGCGCCGCGCCACGCCGCCGAACATCCGGCGGACGAAGGCTGCGGCCTCCTGCTCGGTTCGCGCTCCAGGCGGCGTAGTTCCCTTCACAAGGCTCACTTCAGGATGGATGCCACGGCTTCGCGAACCAGATCATCCGCAACCTCCGCGGTCACTTCCGTCGCGCCGATCCCCGTGGCCAGAACCCAGTGCACCGCGCCCTGGATCGCTTTCTTGTCCTTGCGCAGCCGTGCAAGGACTCCCTCCACGGCAAGCCCCTCGGTGGAGGGGAACGGCCCGTAGGCGCGGACCGCCTCGCTCATCTCTTCGCACAGCCCGGCCGCAAGCCTTCCGGCCAGTTGCGACAGCCGCAGCGCCGCCAGCATCCCCAGCCCAACGGCCTCGCCGTGGAGAAAGCGGCTGTAGCCGGTCTCGGCCTCGAGGGCATGGCCCACCGTGTGGCCAAAATTCAGGATGCGCCGCAGGCCGCTCTCCTTTTCATCCAGCGAGACCACCTCGCACTTGATGCGCACGCTTTCGGCCACCATCTGCTCCACCACGCCCGGCTGGCGGGCAAGCACGTCCTCCCGCTGCTGCTGCATCAACCGGAACAGCGGCTCGCTGCGGATGATGCCGTGCTTGATCACCTCGAACAGGCCGGCGCGGTATTCGCGTTCCGGCAGCGTCGCCAGCACGTCCGGGTCGGCGGCCACGGCCAGCGGCTGGTGGAAGGCGCCCATCAGGTTCTTGCCCGTGCGCAGATTGACGCCCGTTTTGCCGCCGACTCCTGCATCCACCTGCGCCAGCAGCGTCGTCGGCGCCTGGATCACCGGCACGCCGCGCATGAAGATCGCCGCCAGAAATCCGCCGAGGTCGTTCACCACGCCGCCGCCGAAAGCAATGACGAGGCTCGAACGGTCGCCGCCGCCCTCCACCATCTGCTCGGCCATCGCCTCCACCTGGGCCAGGCGCTTGTTTTCCTCGCCCCCGGGGAACAGGATCAGCCGCCAGGCGCGGCCGGCGAGCGCGCGCTCCACCGCCGCGCCATGCATCCGCCAGATACCTTCCTCGCTGAGGACGAAGATTACGCCGCGCCCGGGCGGGATGAACGCGCCGAGCCGCCCGAGCGCGCCGCGCTCCACCAGCACAGGGTATTGCTGCGCGCCGGTGTCCACCGTAAACGTCGGCATATCTACGGTTGTACCATGTAGATATCAAGAGGCTCGCGGAAACAATTCGGACCGATTTTCTCGTCATCGGCGCCGGTGTGGCTGGACTGCGCGCGGCCATCGAGCTCGCCAGAGCCGGGCGCGTCTTCGTCGTTGCCAAGGACAGCCTTCAGGAGTCTTCCTCGGAATACGCCCAGGGCGGCATCGCCGTCGCCCTGAGCGACGAGGACGACATCGCGCTGCACGAGGCCGACACCCTGGCCGCCGGCGACGGACTCTGCAACCCGGAGGCCGTGCGCGTCCTGGTCAGCGAGGGGCCGGCCCGCATCGAGGAGCTCATCGGCTGGGGCGCCGAGTTCGACCGCGAAGGCCCAAAGCTCCTGTTCGCCCGCGAAGGGGCGCACAGCCGGAGCCGCGTCCTCCACTCGCACGGCGACTCCACCGGGCGCGAGATCGCGCGCACGCTCTACCGTACCGCCGCGGCCCGGCCCAACGTGTCCTTTGAGGGATTCACGGCGGTCGTCGATCTCCTTGTGGAGGACGGTCGCGTCGCCGGGGCGTTGCTGCTCGACGCCCGCCGCGGCGCGCTCGTCCCGGTGCTGGCCCGCGCCACGCTGCTCGCCACCGGCGGCCTTGGCCGTGTCTATGCCGACACGACCAACCCGGACGTCGCCACCGGCGATGGCGTCGCCATGGCCTGGCGCGCGGGCGCCGTCATCAGCGACATCGAGTTCGTCCAGTTCCACCCGACCGCGCTTCACCTGGAAGGCGCGCCCCGGTTCCTGCTCTCCGAAGCGTTGCGCGGCGAGGGCGCCCGGCTGCTGAACGTGCACGGCGAGCGCTTCATGCCACGCTACCACCCGATGGCTGAGCTCGCCCCGCGCGACGTCGTCTCGCGCGCCATCGTCGCCGAGATGCGCCGCACCGGCGCGCCCCATGTGCTGCTCGACATCAGCGGCCGCGGCGATTTTGTCCGCAGGCGTTTCCCGCGCATCCATTCCACCTGCCTTGCTTACGGCATCGATCTGGACCGCCAGCCCGCGCCTGTCTGCCCGGCGGCGCATTACGCCATGGGCGGCGTCTGGACGGACCTTTCCGGACGGACGTCACTTGAAGGACTGTGGGCCGCCGGCGAGGCCGCCTGCACGGGCGTTCACGGCGCCAACCGGCTGGCGTCGAACTCGCTGCTGGAAGGTGTCGTCTACGGCGCCCGCGCCGGCGTCCACATGCGCGAGTCGGCGCCGGCCCGCACGCCAGCGCGCCTCGAGCCGCCGCAACTACTGGAGATTCCGGAGCTGGCGCTCGATGCGATGCGCCGCCTCGCCACCGGCCGGCTCGGCATCGTCCGGTGCGCCGATAGCCTCTCCTCGGCGCTGTGGGAGCTTGAACAGGCCCCGTGCCGCCGGGCGCTGCCCGAGGATCGCGACTCGCTGGAGCGGGCCAACACGCGCATCGTGCTGACACTTATCGCCCGTTGCGCCATGGCCCGCCAGGAAAGCCGCGGCGCGCACTATCGGACGGACTACCCGGAGAGCTCGCCGCGCTTCCGTGCACACTCCCGCATCACGCGGAGCCGGGCGGAAGTGGAATTCGCGCCTGTCGAAGGCGCCTGAGTCGCGTCAATTGTTCCCCGCCAGGTCGTCGCTCAGCAGCGTTTCGGCGGGCTCGGGCACGAGGATGCGCCGCGCGCCTACATACGCGCGGCGCCAGTAGGGATCGGAGAAAAGAGGACTCACGCTCACCGTCTTGCGGCGGTTGGGCGCGTGGATGAACGAGTCGTTGCCCACATACATGCCCACGTGCCAGCCGCGGCGCGTGCGGAAGAAGACCAGATCGCCCGGCTCAAGCTCCCAGCGCTCCACGCGGAACCCGACCCGGTACTGCAACGGCGCCGAGGGCGGAAGCGGCAGCCCGAAGTTTTGCTCGTACAGGTAGCGGACAAAGCCGCTGCAATCGAAGCCCGTCTCCGGCCGCGTGCCGCCCAGCCGGTACCTCGTGCCAATCAATTCATACGCCGAAGCCAGCAGCCGCGTCTCGCACAAGCGGCAGTTTGAAGGCAGATCCGGCGGCGGGGGCAGTTCCGTGAAGACACGCGGCATCCGCTCCAGGGCCACTTCGGGCCAGTTCTGGATCACGTAGGGCTCAAAGGCCGGCTCGGCCTTCTGAGAAGCGCGTCGCGTCCGGCGCCGGCCGGCCGGTTTGTGGGCGGTGGCGCGAGGTTTCGACGCCGTCTTCGCGGCCGCCCGGCGCACATGGGACGATCCGGCCGTGGCCGCTTTTTTCGCGGCTGTGCGCGCGGAGACACGCGCAGCCGCCCACGCCGTTGCCGTGGCGCATCCGGTGATCAGGAGCAGGAGGAGGAGAACCTGAACTCGCAAAACAGCCTCAACCGGAGCGTTGTCAACGAAACTTTCACATTATATGCCAGCCGGACGCCTCCGCAAGGGCTGCTACGATGAAAGTATGACGCTGGAAGATCTCAGCCAGGCGTACTCCGAGCTCCGCCGGCAATCGGAAGCTGTGCGGAGCTATCTTTGACATCCCCGCCAAGAAGAAGCGCCTGGAAGAAATCGAACAACTGATTTCTGCGCCCGACTTCTGGTCCAACCAGGAAGCCACCCAGAAGATCATGCAGGAGCGCAAGAAGCTGGAGGCGGCCATCGAGCAGGACCGCCAGTTGAGCGCGCTCATCAGCGACATCGACACGCTCCTCGAACTGGGCAACGAGGGCGAGGACGTCTCAGCCGACCTCGAGCGCGAAATCGGCAGGCTCCGCAAACTCACCGAGCAGCTCGAGACCGAGATGCTGCTGTCGGGCGAAAACGACCACCGCGGCGCGATTCTCACCATCCATCCCGGGGCCGGCGGCACCGAAAGCCAGGACTGGGCCGAGATGCTGCTTCGCATGTACCTGCGCTGGGCCGAGCGCAACGGCTTTGAGGCCATCGTCACGGACCGGCAGGAAGGCGAGGGGGCGGGCATCAAGTCCGCCACGGTGGAGATTAACGGCGAAAACGCCTACGGGCTGTTGCAGAGCGAAATCGGCGTGCACCGCCTGGTGCGCATCTCGCCCTTTGACGCCAACGCGCGGCGGCACACGTCGTTCGCCAGCGTCTTCGTCATTCCGCAGATCGACGACGACATCCAGATCGAGATCCGCCCGGAGGACCTGCGCGTCGACGTCTTCCGCGCCTCCGGCGCCGGCGGGCAGCACGTCAACCGCACCGAAAGCGCCGTCCGTTTCACGCACATCCCCACGGGCATCGTCGTCACCTGCCAGAACGAGCGCTCCCAGCACAAGAACCGCGCTTCGGCGCTCAAGCAGCTCAAGGCGCGCCTCTACGAATACGAAATGGAGAAGCGCCGCGCCGAAGAGCGCAAGCTGGAAGAGTCGAAGGCCGATATCAACTTCGGCTCGCAGATCCGCTCCTACGTGCTTGCGCCCTACCGCCTGGTGAAGGACCTGCGCACGCGGCTCGCCATCGGCGACGTCGACCGCGTGCTCGACGGCGACATCAACGACCTGATCCACGCCTATCTCGTGTGGAAGAAGACGGGCAAGACCTTCGGCGACTCGAAGGACGAAGACTCCGAATGATCCATCCGCAGCTCGAGCAGGCCGCTGCGCTGATCCGCGCCGGCCGGCTGGTGGCGTTTCCCACCGAGACCGTTTACGGGCTCGGCGCCAACGCGCTCGACCCGTGCGCCGTGGCGCGAATCTATGAGGTCAAGGGCCGTCCCCCGTCGAGCCCGGTCATCGTGCATGTGTGCTCGGTCGAGATGGCCCGCCGGCTGGCCGCCGCCTGGCCGGAAAAGGCCGCGCTTCTGGCGGAACGCTTCTGGCCCGGTCCGCTCACGCTCGTCCTTCCCAAACAGCCGTGGATCCCTGACAACGTCACCGCCGGCCTGCCCACCGCCGGCTTGCGAATGCCCGCCCATCCGCTTGCCCTGGCGCTGATCGAGACGAGCGGCTGCCCCATCGCCGCGCCCAGCGCCAACCGTTTCACCCAGCTGTCGCCCACATCGGCCGAGCATGTCCGGAAATCGCTGGGCGATGCGGTGGACCTGATCCTCGATGGCGGCTCGACGCCCGTGGGCATCGAATCCACGGTGCTCTCGTTGGCCGCAGATCCGCCGGTGCTGTTGCGTCCCGGCATGATCACGCGGGAGGAGATCGAAGCCCTCATTGGCCCCGTGGAAGTGCGCACTTCCGCCGTCGATGCCGCGCACCCGGCCCCTGGCATGCACCCGCGCCATTACAGCCCCCGCACGCCGCTGTACCTCGTCCGCAACGCTGCCGTCCCTGCCGGAGGCCGCGGCGTCTACCTGCGCCACGGGGATAACATGCCCGCCACGCCGCGCGATTATGCCGCCGCGCTCTACGCGACGCTGCACCACTGCGACGAACAGGGCTACGATTGGATTGCGGTGGAGGAGCCGCCCGATCTGCCCGAGTGGGCCGCCGTGCGCGACCGGCTCCGCCGCGCCGCCTCGCCCGCATGAGCCCTGCCACGCAACCGCTGCTGGCCAACTGGATCGGTTACACTGCCGGCTCTGTCATCTTTGGCATCTTTCTGGTGCTTCTCGCCCGGGACCTGGCCCGCCGCGGGCTGCGCGCCGGCTGGCGCACGCTGGCCGCCGCCGCCATGGCGTTCCTGTGGAATGCCGGTGCGCTCGCCAATCTTTTTTACGATTCGTTCCTCCTGCGGCTTGCCACCACCGCCGCGCTCAGCCTGCTGCCCGCGCTGCTGCTGGACCTGCTCATCGAAGGCAGGCCGCGCCGGCTCGTGGCCGGCGGTTACGCCGTCAGCGTGGCCTCGATGGCAATGCACGCCCTCGAGCCATACTTCCCGGGATTTCCGCTGCATCACCGGACGCTCCAGCTCACTGCGCTTGGCTTTGCGCCGCTCACCCTCGGGGCGCTCGTCCATCTCCGCCGCCGCCAGACGCCCGCGCGGCGCGCCGCCGCGGCGATGGCGCTGCTGCTTTTCGCGCTCTCTTTCACACACCTGCATCAGCAGGACGCTCCCCACGCCTGGCCGATGGAACTGCTCATCCATCATGCGGGCGTGCCGCTGGCCCTGTGGGTGCTGATGCAGGACTACCGGTTTCTGCTGCTGGACGCGTTCCTTCGCTTCCTGGCCAGCATTCTCCTGGCCGCGCTGTTTGCCTGGGCGGGGGCGATCGTGGCGGCCCGCATTGGGTGGTATGACTACCGGACGCTCGCGCCCGCGCAGGTCGTTCTGCTCGGCAGCGGCGTCACGCTGGCCCTGGTGGCTTTCTCCGCCCTGCGTCACGCCGTGCAGCAGCTCTTGACGCGGCTTGTCTTCCGCCGCGGCGACGCCGAAGCGCTTCTGGAGCGCGTCCGCCGCATGCCGGTGCGCGGTGAGGAAGAATTCCTCGCCGCCGCGCGCCGGGAAATCGCCGCGTTTTTCGAGGCAGAACTGTCCGGCGGGCCGGCCGGCCCGGCGCCGTTGCCCTTCGGCCTCGGCCGCCGCTCCGGCGGGCGGCCCTACCTCAGCGAGGACCTGGCCCTGCTCTCGCGGCTGGAATCGCTGGTGAACGAAAAACTGGAACACTGGCGGGAACAACACCTGCGGGAGCTGGTCTCGCAGGCCGAGCTGCGCGCCCTCCAGGCGCGCATTCACCCGCATTTCCTCTTCAACGCCCTGAACGCCCTCTACGGGGCCATCCCGCGCTCGGCCGGTCAGGCGCGCCGCGCCGTCCTGCATCTGGCCGAGATCTTCCGTTACCTTCTCCGGGCCGGCGAGGACCTCATCCCGCTGGGGCGGGAACTGGAAATCGTCGGCGCCTATCTGGAAATCGAGGCCCTGCGGCTGGGCGAGCGTCTTTCCTGGACCGTTGACGTCCCGCCGGAAGCGTTGCCGACGCCCATCCCCATGCTGAGCCTTCAGCCGCTGGTCGAAAACGCCGTACGTCATGGCGTGGCGCGCGTCGAGCGCCCCGGCGATGTGCGGATCGCGGCCCGTATCGAAGGAGGCGTTTGCCGCATCGAAGTCAGTGACACCGGCCCCGGACTTGGGGACGAAGCCAGGCCGCAGGGCGTCGGACTCGACAATGTCCGCCGGAGGCTCGCCTTGCACTTCGGTCCCGGCGCCCGCCTCGAACTGCGCCGCCAGGGGGACCGCACCGTGGCCGCCTTTGCCGTGCCGCTGACCGCTTCTGCGCCGGCTGCTGCCCCGGGAGAGAAAGTCCAATGAAGGTCCTGATTGCCGACGACGAGCCCCTCGCCCGCCAGGTCCTGCGCGAACTGCTCGAAGAGTGCCCGGGCGTCACCGTTGTCGGTGAAGCCGCGTCCGGCCCGGAGGTGCTGCGCCAGGTGGAGCGGCTGGCGCCGGACGTCGTCCTGCTCGATATCCAAATGCCGCAGACCGACGGGCTCGCCGTCGCCCGCCGCCTTCGCCCGCAGCCCCTTCCGATGGTCATTTACGTCACCGCGTATGAACAGCACGCCGTGACCGCCTTTGAAACCGATGCGGTGGATTACCTGTTGAAGCCCGTCCGGCCCGAACGGCTTCAGGCGGCGATCGACCGGGCCCGCGCCCGGCTGGAAGTCCTCGGCGCCACCCGCCAGACGGCGGCTGAGCCGCCGCAGCGCATCGCCGCGCGACTCGGCGAGGAGATCCACCTGCTTGACACGGGCGACGTCATCCTGTTCCGTGCCGCGGAGGGCGGCGTGGAGATTGTCGCCACCAGCGGGCGCTACCGCGCCCTGCATCCGCTTCGGGAGATCGAGCGCCGCTTTCCTCCGCCACAGTTCCGCCGCATCCACCGGGCGGTGCTCGTCAACACCGCGCACCTGCGCTCGATCGCGCCCCTGTCCTCGCGCCGCTACCTGCTGCGGCTGACCGGTGGCATCGAGGCCGTCGTCAGCAAACGCATGGCCTCGGTCATTCGCGAGGCCGCGCAGTGGTGAGCTCCAGCGCCGCCGCCACGTCCTCCGGCCGCCCCACGTCCCGCCAGGCGTGCCTGAGCGGATGCGCGAGCACGCGCGCCCCGTCCTCGAGCAGCTTCTTCAGTCCATCGGTCAGCTCGTACTCGCCGCGTGGTGATTTTTCGATCCGTGCGAGCGCGGCGAAAATCCCTGGACGGAAGGCAAAAATGCCGGCGCTGTTCCACCGCGTGCGGCTGGTTCCCATGGGCGGCTTTTCGATGATTTCCGTCACCACGCCGCCGGTTTCATACACGGCCGCGCCCTGCCACGGATCGTCCACCTCCTTCACCGCCACCACCGCCTGCGCCTGCCCGTCTTCGAGCATTCGCCGCCAGACCGCGCGGATATCCTCCGGCGACGCCAGAATGTCGCCGAAGATCAGCAGGAACGGTTCGTTCCGGACAAACGGCTCCGCCAGCCGCGCCGCCGACCCGGTTCCGTCCACCGGATCCTGGAGAGCAAAATGAATGCTCCGATCCGCGGAAAACCGCGCGTAGAACAGCTCGTGCCGGTAGCCGACCACCATCAGGAAGCGCGCGAAGCCGGCCGCGCGCAGGCTGTCCAGCACGTGTTCCACGAGCGGCTTGCCGTGCAGCGGCAGCAACGGCTTCGGCAGATCCCGGGTCACTTCCTGAAGCCTTGTGCCCCGGCCTGCCGCCAGAATCACCGCCGCCGGATTTGACATTTCAGTATAATCGGGTTCGTGCATCCGCAACCGTCGAAGACCCGTTGGTGGATCCTCGCCCTCCTGTTCCTGATTACCACGAACAATTACCTCGACAGGATCATCCTCGGCATTCTCAGCCCGGTCATTCTCGATGATCTGCACTTCACCAAGATCGAGTATGGGTATGTCAGCGCGGCGTTTCAAGCCGCTTACGCCGGCGGCTTTCTGCTGATGGGCTGGTGGATCGACCGCGTGGGCACGCGCCGCGGCTACGCCGGGGCCATCACGCTGTGGAGCATCGCCGCCGGCCTGCACGCCTTCAGCACAAGCTGGCTCCAGTTGAGTTGCTGGCGCGCCCTGCTTGGGCTCGGGGAAAGCGGCAACTTTCCCGCCGCCATCAAGGCAGTAACGGAGTGGTTTCCCAGGCGCGACCGCGCCTTCGCCACCGGCATCTTCAACGCCGGTACGAACGTGGCCACGATGATCGGGCCCCCTCTCTTCGTCTGGATGAACTCGCATTTCGGCTGGCGGACCTGTTTCCTCATCACCGCATCCACCGGCGCCATCTGCCTGGCGCTCTGGTGGTTCTTCTATCGGGTGCCGCGCGAGCACAGGTGGGTGAACCAGGCCGAGCTGGCCATCATCGAAAGCGACCCGGAAGAACGGGTCGAGACGCGCGTCGGCTGGGCGCAGGCCCTCCGCATCCGCCAGACCTACGGCTTCGCGCTGGCGAAGTTCTTCTCTGATCCCGTCTGGTGGTTCTATCTCACCTGGCTCACGCTGTATTTCAAGGAGGCGCGGGGGCTGAGCCTCGAACAAATCGGCTGGGCGCTGCCGGTCATCTACCTGATGGCCGACTTTGGCAGCGTTTTTGGCGGCTGGCTGAGCGGTTTTCTGATCCGCCACGGCTGGCCCAACGGAAAAGCGCGCAAACTGACGATGGGACTGTTCGCGCTTTGCATGCCCATCGCCGCCACCGCCGTGGTCGCCCCAAAGACGTGGATGGCCGTCGCCCTGATCTCCCTGGCCACTGCCGCTCACCAGGGCTGGTCGGCCAACCTCTACACCACGGTTTCGGACGTCTTCCCCAAGTCCGCCGTGGCCTCCGTCACCGGCCTGGGCGGTTTTCTCGGGGGGTTCGGCGGCATTATCTTCACGGCGCTGCTGCCCGGTTACCTCATCACCTATTTCGGTTACCTGCCCGTCTTCGTCATCATGGGCAGCTTCCATCTGATCGGCTGGACGTGCGTCCACGTCTTCCTGGGCGACATGCGAAAGCTTGGCGAAGAGGCGGTGTAGGAAGCCCTGTCACCATTCCGGCCCCCGCGGCATCAACGAAAGTAGTCAGCCTATGCCGATGTACGAGTACCGCTGCGAGGAATGCGGCGCAAAGTATGAACAGCTTCGCCGCATGAGCGAAGCGGACCTGAACCTGGAGTGTCCCGTCTGCGGGAGCCGGAACGTGCGGCGCGAAGTCTCTGCCTGTGCCATTGGCGGCTCTTCGACGTCCTCGTCGGGCTCCGGCGGCTGCATTCCCCGTGGCGGCTTCTCCTGAGCGCGTTGAGCTGCATGCCGCCCGGCGGGCGGCACACAAACAGAGCCAGTCTGTCAGAGCACTCCCAACAGCCCGGCGCCGGGGACGGGGGCATATCTCCTCCGCGCCCCGTCTCCGCCGGGCTACTTCTTTTTGACCAGCCGGTAGCTGACGAAGGCGAACCGCGTCGAATCGGGCGACCAGTTCGGGACGTTCATTGTCCCCTGCCCGCCGAAAAGCGTCACCAGCACGCGCGGGTTGGCTCCGCTTGCCTCGGCCAGCCGGATCACCACGTCCTTGTTGGGCGGATGCCCCTGCACGGTCTTCTCGTAGCTCAGGTAGCAGATCCACCTGCCGTCAGGCGAAAAGTGCGCAAACCAGTCGGCCGATTCCTGCCCCTGGGAGATCATCCGCTGGCCGCTTCCGTCAGCGTTCATCCCCCAGATCCGCATCAGTCCGGTGCGCTCGCTGTTGAAGTAGATCAGCCGCCCGTCCGGCGAATATTCCGGCCCGTCGTCCAGTCCCGGTGCATCGGTCAGCCGCTTCTCTTCGCCGCCTTCCACGCCGATCTCGTAAATGTCAAAGTTGCCGTTGCGTTCCGCGCAGTAGGCGAGCCTCTTGCCGTCCGGCGACCATCCGTGCAGGTAGGACGGCCCTTTCGCGGTCACCAGCCGCGGCGTTCCGCCCGTGATGGGAACGATGTAAATTTTCGAAGGATCCCTGCCCACGCTGCCGCTGATCGCGAGCCATTTTCCATCGGGCGAGATCACGTGGTCGTTGTTGCAGCGCACCTCGCCGGTCAGGATCCGTTCGGGCGCGCCGCCCTCCACCGGAACCCGCCAGATCCGCCCGGCGCCGTTGTAAACGAGCGCCCTGCCGTCCGGCGTCCAGTTGGGCGCTTCGAAGTGCTCGAGCGCACGTCGCACGATCCGCCGTTCGCCCGTGCGGATGTCGACGATCTCGAGCGTTGACTCCACCACGCGGTCCTTGTCGCTCACCACGCCGTCCTGTTCCACCTCGACGTCGCGGAAGACCGCCGTCTGTGAGTCCGCGTTGTCATGGGAGCACACGGCAAGGCCGGCATACACTGTCTCCGGCAGCTTCACCGTGAGCGCTCCGCCGGGCTGGAACGGGCCGCCCGGACGCGCCACTTCGAAGGAGATCACGTCGCCGTTGCGCTGGAGCCGCACCCGCGCCGGGGCCTTCACCGGCGTCCGCACCTCTTCCGTGGGCCCGCCTTGCGTGCGCCGGAATTGCAGCGCGATCAGGCCATCGGCGTGGACGAAAACGCTTGCGTGCGGCGCATCAGCGTCCAGCGAGGCGCGCAGCATCGGGCCCGCCTTTTTGTGGGCGTGCCCGCCCGGCGCAGCCCATTCGATATCGGCCGTCAGGGCGATGTCGCCGGCCGCCTGAGTCCAGGCGAAATGAAACGCGTCCTCCGCGCCCCAGATGTTGGCGCCGGAGCCGGTGATCCGCCACTCGCGCCGGGCGGCGTCATATTCCGTGCGGCCAGCCACGCCGGTGCGGCCCACGTCGTCACTGTGCGGGAAAGGATTCGTCTGCGCCGCCAGGCCGGCGGCCGTCAAGAGGAGGAACGCCCATTTCATGTGTCCTATCCTACGCCCTTGCCGTCCGCCGCCGCGCCTCTTCCTTTCGCCTGCCCCACGGCCCCGTTCCCTTCCGTTGCGTTGACGGCCCGAAAAGGCGTCCGATAGACTGGAGTTTGACTGATTCCCGCCGGCCGGATCTCTGTGTGAGCTCGCGCGGCGTATCCCCACAAGCAGGAGGGCTTGCAGTTGCCTGACTCTCGACGTCACATTTTCACCTCGGAGTCCGTCACCGAGGGTCACCCCGACAAGATCGCCGACCAGATCAGCGACGCCGTTCTCGACGAGATCTACAAGGAAGATCCCAACGGCCGCGTCGCATGCGAGACGCTGGTCACCACGGGCACGGTCATCGTCGCCGGCGAAATCACCACGACGAACCTGCACTTCTTCAAAAACCTGCCCGACCTCGTCCGCAGTGTCGTCAAAGACATCGGCTTCACCAACTCCGAGTACGGTTTCGACTATAAGTCCTGCGCCGTGATCAACCTGATCCACGGCCAGTCCCCGCACATCGCCATGGGGGTTGACACCGGCGGCGCCGGCGACCAGGGCATGATGTTCGGCTACGCCTGCGATGAGACCGAAGAGCTGATGCCGATGCCCATCATGCTCGCCCACCGCCTGGTGCGCCGCCTGAGCGAGGCCCGCCGCAACGGCGAGGTCGCCCATTTGCGCCCGGACGGCAAGAGCCAGGTCAGCGTCGAATACGTCAACGGCAGGCCCGTGCGCGTCGATGCCATCGTCGTCTCCACCCAGCACGACCCGCACCCCACAAAACCCAACACGATGCCCGACGGGCTGCGGGAAGAAGTGATGGAGAAGATCATCAGGGCCGTCGTCCCCGCCGAAATGCTCGACGCGAACACGAAGATCCACATCAACCCGACCGGCTGCTTCGAAGTCGGCGGGCCGCACGGCGACACCGGCCTCACCGGCCGCAAGATCATTGTCGACACCTACGGCGGCATGGGACGCCACGGCGGCGGCGCCTTCTCCGGCAAGGACCCGACAAAAGTTGACCGCTCCGCCTGCTACATGGCCCGCTACATCGCCAAGAACATCGTCGCCGCCGGCCTCGCCACGCGCTGCGAAGTGCAGCTCGCCTACGCCATCGGCGTCGCCGACCCGGTGAGCGTGCTCGTCAACACCTTCGGCACTGGCATCATCGACGAGGAGCGGCTCACCGAACTCGTCCGCGCCCACTTCCCGCTCACCCCGCGCGGCATCATCGAACACCTGAAACTGCGCCGGCCCATCTACCGCCCCACGGCGGCGTTCGGCCACTTCGGGCGCAGGGAGGAAACGTTTACCTGGGAGGCGGTCGACAAGGCCGCCGCATTGCGGGAAGACGCACGCATCGCGTCCGCTGCCCGCTAGCAAGTGGTCCCCGGGCGCGCCTCCCCGGTTGAGGCGCGCCCTTCGTGCGTCTGGAGGTAAGTTCCCTTGGCCCTTATTGAAGGCTGCAAGCATTCCATTGAAGTCACCATCCCCGCTGATGCCATGGCGGCGGAAATCGAAAAAGTCACCGAAAAAGTCCGTTCGCAGGCCCGCATTCAGGGCTTCCGTCCCGGCAAGGCGCCGGCCAGCATCATCCGCGCCCGCTATGGCAGCGAGATTCGCCAGGAGGCGCTCGAAAATCTGATTCCGAAGTATCTCGAAGAGGCCTGCGAGCGGGAGAATCTTCGCGTCGTCAGCCGGCCCACCATCAAGGACCTCCATTTCCACGAGGGCGAGGCCGTCCACTTCCGCGCCGAATTCGAAGTGGCGCCGGAGATCGAGCTCAAGGACGTGCGCGGCCTGAAAGTCGCCTACGCCGAGCCGGTCGTCACCGAGGAAGAAGTCGAAGAGAGGCTGAACCAGATCCGCGAGTCCCGCGCCGAGTTCGTCAACATCGACCCGCGCCCGGTGGAAGACGGCGACCACTGCCTCGTCTCGCTGGAAACGATCGCCGGTGTCGAGGGAGAACCGCTCCGTCAGGACGACATCAATATCGAAGTCGGCGGCAAGGACACCTTCGAAGAATTCTCCAACGCGTTGCGTGGCGCCGTGCCCGGCGACGTTCGCGAGGCCGAGGTCACCTATCCGGAGAACTACGCCGTGGAGCGCCTGGCCGGCCGTACCGTCCGCTTCCGCATCACGCTGAAACAGATCCGCAGGAAAGAGCTGCCCGAGCTCAACGACGAGTTCGCGCGCGACCTCGGCGACTTCCAGTCCATCGACGAGGTCCGCGAGGAGATCCGCAAGGCCATCTTCCGCGAGAAAGATTACGAGGCCCAGGTCAAGGCGAAAAACGATCTCGTCGACCAGATCGTCGCCATGCACGACTTCCCGGTCCCCGAGGCCTACATCGACGACCGCATCGAACACATGCTCGACGGCCAGCTCCGCTCCATGCAGGCCCAGGGCGTCGATATCAGCAAGATCCGCATCGACTGGGAAAAGCTGAAGCAGAACCAGTACGAGCAGGCAAAGCACGACGTCAAGGCCGCGCTGCTGCTCGGCAGGATCGCCGCCCGCGAAAACATCCACGCCACCGAAGAGGAAATCGACCAGGAGGTGCAGCGCATCGCGCGCCAGCGCCGCGAGCCTGTCGCCGCCGTGCGCCTCAAGCTGGAAAAAGAGGGCGGACTCCAGACGATCGTCAACCGCATCATCACCGACAAGACGCTCAAGTTCCTCTTCGATCACGCGGTGAAGGTGCCGCCGGAGACGGCCGCCGCAGCGGAAACTTCAAAGGAAGAATGATCGACGCCGCTCTTCGCCTTCTGGCTTGCGAGGCCCGCTCCATCGAGCGGGCTTCCTCGCGTCTGGGCGCGGAGTTTGAACGCGCCGTCGGCCTGCTGGCCGACTGCACAGGCAAAGTCGTCACCACGGGCATGGGCAAGAGCGGCGCCGCCGCTCGCAAGCTCGCCGCCACGCTCTGCGCCACCGGCGTCCCGGCCGTGTTTCTCCACCCGGCCGAGGCCGAGCACGGCGACTTCGGCCTGGTCGAGCCCGGCGACGTGGCCGTCCTGGTTTCGCGCAGCGGCGCTACCGGCGAACTCGTCCGCCTGGCCCGCCGCCTTCAGGAAGCGCGCGTCCCGCGCATCGGCATCCTCGGCCGGCTGGACACCGAACTGGCGCGTCTCTGCGATGTGGCGCTCGATGCGGGCGTCGAAGAGGAAGGCGACCCCTATAATCTCGTCCCCGCCGCCAGCGCCATCGTCGCCACCGCGCTCGGCGATGCGCTCGCGGTTGCCCTGATGGTGGCGCGCCAGTTTCAACCGGAACATTTCAGCCGCCTCCATCCGGGCGGCCAGCTTGGCCGCAACCTGCGCCTTCATGTGCGCGATGCCATGCACTCGGGCGACGAAGTGGCCTGGGTCCGCCCGGAGACGTCCCTTCGCGATGTCGTCATCGCCATGACCGAGCGCCCTCTGGGTGCGGCCTGCGTGCTCGACGGCAACGGGCGCCTGGCCGGGCTGATCACCGACGGCGACCTTCGCCGCGCCCTGGAACGTCACGACGACATCCGCACCCTCACCGCCGCCGAGGTCATGACGCGCAACCCGGTGACGGTCTCGCCCGAAGCGCTGCTGGCCGAGGCGCTCGTGCTGATGGAGCGCCGCCCTCGCCAGTTGAGCGTCCTGCCCGTGGTAGACGCCGGCGGCCTCGCACTCGGCCTCCTGCGCCTCCACGACATCTACCAGGCGCGTTGAGCGGCGGCCCCCGCCGTCATCCGTCACCCCTGCGGCCTCCGCCTCACCGCCCGGCCGCCCACAACACGGCCTGCCTGACCAGCCGCCGGTACCAGGGCAGTTCATGCGTCTCGCGCCCGTGGCCCGGCTGTAGGAACACGACCCGCGACTTTGGGTACGGACTCACCCATCCGATTACGGCATCGCTGGTCGGATGGTTCGTCCTGAGCAGCGGGATCACGTCCGCCCGCCGCCATACGTTCCTGTATGTTTCATCGAACAGCCGCATCGGCGGCAGACCGCGCGTCACCGGATGGTCGCCCGCCGGCTCCACCACCAGCTCCACATCGTGCAGGTAGCTCGAGGCCGGCATCCCTTCGCGCGGCTTCAACACATACAGGCCGCCCATCACCTCGCGCCACCACCAGTCCCAGTCGGCGAAATCGACAATCGCGTGGTGCAGCAGCACCACGCCCTTGCCGGACTCGACAAACGCCCGCAGGTTTTCGCGGTGGCTTTCGGGCAGTTGAGCCGCCTGAATTGAGTCGTACAACGCCAGCACGTCGTACGTCTTCCGAAGATCGTGCCGGAAGGCCGCCGGATGCGGGTCCACGTTCACCCGGATGTCACGCCAGCCTTCCAGCACCTGATAGAACGAAGCTTCGTGGTCGTGCCCGCCCGTCACCAGCAGTACGCGCACCGCCTGAGGGTCTTTTGCGTTCACGTCGATCCGCGCCGGCAGCGTCACTGCGCCCGTCGCCGCCCACTCCACGCCGCGGGCGAAAGACGAGACGAATCCCGGCGCCATCATCGCGTCCGCGTCGTGGCCCAGCGCCGTATGGAACACGCGCCCGCGCCCGTAGGCGCGCGTCCAGATCAGCGGCTCCCGCTTTCCCGTGCCGCCCTGGGCCGCATCGTCGAAGGCCTCCGCCAGCACGACGTTGCCTGCTTTCAGCCGGAAATTGTGGTAGAGCTCGTCCGAGATGAGAAACGGCGCCATCCCCTCCCTCACCGGGTGCGCCGTGCCCGTCCACTCCACCTGGAACACATGCCGCCGTCCGTGCCCCGTGCGCGGCTCCTTCTCGCTCCACACCGCGCCCGTCATCTCGCCCCACGCCGGCCATGGCGCTTCATGCACGCCCGTGCGCGTCATCTTCTCTCCGAGGACTTCCGCCTCTCCGAACGGGTAGCTGGCTGCATGGACCACCACCAGGCCCTTGCCCTCCCGGACGAAGCGCTCCACCGCCTCTTCGGCTGGCGCGCCCCAGCGCGGCCCGCAGTAATTCGAGACCAGAACATGATAGGGCCGCAATGTTTTTTCGTCGAGTCCTGCCGGCTCTTCGGTGACGCGCACGTCAAAGCGTCCCGTGGCCTCCAGCACGCGCCGCAGCAGCGGCGTGGTAGTCCGCCAGTCGTGGTTGTTGCGGCCGGTCAGGATGAGAACGCGGATCCTGCCCTCGTCGAAAAAGAACCGCTCCGGCGGCTGCGCCATCGCCGCCGCGGCAAGAATCAGAACAGGAATCGGAAGCAGTCTACGCACGGGCAATCACCTCGTTCCGATGCGCGAGCGCGCGCCGGCGCCGGTCGTCCCGGCCCGGCAGCGCCCCGTTCTGCTGTCAGCCTGGCCATTCTCATGGGCCAACAGAGCCCGTATGACGGCCGAAACATGCGGCCAGAGGCTTCCTCGGCGCGTCGGCTTCTTCCGCCGGCCACGACGGCGGGCGCGCCTCGCGGCCCCGTTCGGTCTTCCATGGACGGCTTCAACGCGCCGGCTCCTGGCCCTCAGCCCAGCTTCTGCCGGAGCAGCTCCGCCACGGCCGCCGGATTGGCCTGGCCGCGGGTCGCCTTCATCACCTGACCGACGAAGAACTGAAGCACCGTCGTCTTTCCGCCCCGGTACTGCTCCACCTGCTTCGGGTTGGCCTCAATCACGCCATCGACGATCTTTTCCAGCTCGCCCGCGTCCGACATCGCCCGCAGCCCTTCGCGCTCCATGATGGCGCGGGCGCCTGCGCGAGTGGCGAACATCTTCGGCAGGATCTCCTTGGCGAGCTTGCCGGTCAGCTCGCCCTTCCGCACCAGAACGATCAGCTCGGCCAGCGTTTCCGGTGCCACCGGACAGGTCTCGATCGTCTGTCCCTCGGCCTTGAGCAGCGCGGCCAGGTCGCCGGTCACCCAGTTGCAGGCCGCGCGCGCATCGCCACAGGCCCGCGCCACGGTCTCAAAATAGACAGCCAGCTCGCGCGATGCCGTCAGCACCTGCGCGTCGTATTCGCGCAGCCCGTATTGCTCCACAAAGCGCCGCCGCATGTCGGCCGGCATTTCCGGCATGGTGCGCCGGATCTCCTCCAGCCACTCCTCGCTCACCACCAGCGGCAGCAGGTCCGGCTCGGGGAAATAGCGGTAGTCGTGCGCCTCTTCCTTGCTGCGCATAACGAAGGTTTCGTCGAGGTCGGGGTTGTAAAGGCGCGTCTCCTGGATGACCGTGCCGCCGGACTCAAGCAGCGCCACCTGACGCGAAATCTCAAACTCGATCGCCTGCCGCAGGAACCGGAAGGAATTCAGATTCTTGATTTCGACCTTCGTGCCGAACTCCGCTGCGCCTTTGCGGCGCACGCTCACGTTGGCGTCGCAGCGCAGGTTGCCCTTCTCCATGTCGCAGTTGGAGACGCCGGCGAACTGCATTGCCAGCTTGAGCTGCGTCAGGTACTCGTAGGCTTCCTCGGCGCTGCGGATGTCCGGCTCGCTGACAATCTCGGCCAGCGGCGCGCCGGTGCGGTTCAGGTCCACGTAGGAATAGCGGTCGCTGTCGCGGTAGCCGTCGTGCGTGCTCTTGCCGGCGTCGTCTTCGAGGTGCAGCCGGCGCACGCCGATCCGCCGCGCGCCCTGCGGCGTGGCAATCTCGATCCAGCCGTGCTCGGCCAGCGGCTGGTCGTACTGCGAGATCTGGTAGCCCTTGGGCAGATCCGGATAGAAATAATTCTTGCGCGCGAAGACGCTGCGCCGGCGGACCGTGCAATGCAGCGCCAGCGCGGCGCGGACGCCGAGCTCGACGGCAGCGCGGTTGAGCACGGGAAGCGCGCCCGGCATGCCCAGACAGACGGGACAGACGTTGGTGTTGGGCGCGGCGCCGAACTCGTTCGGGCAGGCGCAGAAAATCTTGGTGCGCGTGCCAAGCTGAACGTGAACCTCCAGCCCGATGACCGGCTCATACAGGGCAAGCTGTTCCGGCGTCGCCAGCAGAGGCGCGGCAGTGCTCATAAGACTGATTGTAAAGCCGGGGTGGGCATGCCGGGCCCAGTAGTGGAAAATGAAAAGGCGTATGGACCAGACCTCTGGCGGCTCCCCCTCTTTCCTGCTCGTGACAACGGTGGGCGGCTCGCCTGCGGCCATCGCCGCCGGCATCCTTCATGTGAAGCCGCAGAGAATTCTTTTCGTATGCAGTCCTGAGACCAGGGCCTCCGTGGAGCAACCCAGCGGGCGGGGCGATCCCGCCATTGTCGAGCTGGTGCGGCAGGGCGGATTCGACGTGCCGCCGGGATCTTATGACATCATCGAGATTCCGGATGCCCAGGACCTGGAGGAACTGGTGCAGAAGGCCCGGCGGGAAATCGAACCGCTCATCCGCAAATGGGTGAGGCACTCGGAGGCGCACCGAGTGGTGGTCGACTTCACCGGTGGCACCAAGTGCATGTCGGCCGGCATCGTGCTTGCAAGCCTGGACTGGCCGTGCCAGTGGCAGTACGTCGGAGGCACGGAGCGCACCAAGGGCGGCATCGGCATCGTCGTCAACGGCAAAGAGCAGATCGTGAATCCCCGCAATCCCTGGGACACGCTGGCCTGGCGTCACGTGCTGCGGGCGGCCGCGCTCTTTGATGAAGGCCAAACCGGCGGCGCCGTGTCGGTGCTGGACGGGGCGCTTCGCAAGACGGAGCCCGGGCGCCTGAAACGCGCACTCAGCGCGCTCCTCCTGTTCTGCCGCATCTATCACGAATGGGACGCATTCCGCCACGAGGATGCCATGAGGGCGGCCCGGGACTTTCTTGCCAATGTGGACGCTCTGTCGTTCTTCGTCTCCACGGAACGCGTGGACGGATTCTTCAGGCGCGTCTCCTCGGATGTGCGCGTCCTGGAGGCGCTCCTGTCCGGCGCCGATGGCCATGAGCTTCTCCTGGCCGACATCTTTTCCAACGGCCTGCGCCGGCTCCATGAACGCCGTTTTGACGATGCGGTGGCGCGGTTTTACCGTTGCGTTGAGGGCCTGGCGCAACAGGCGCTGGCCTCGCATGGCATCGGCTCGACGGCCGAAGTGCCGGTGCAGGCCATTCCAGAACCGTTGCGGTCCGAGTGGCGCGTCCAGGAAGGACAGGAGACGTTCGAGCTTCCGCTGTACAGAAGCTTTCAGCTGCTCGACGCCCTGGGCGACGATCTCGGCCGCCGCTTCTTCAACTCCCACCTCGCGGACAGAAAGAAAAGTCCGTTGCAGGCCCGCAATCACTCCATCCTCGCTCACGGCTTCCGCGCCGTCAGCGAGGCAGATGCAAAGAGTCTGCTGGAAGACGTCCGCAAGTTGGCCGATGGCCGTCTGGACGGACGAATCCCCGAATTCCCGCGCCTGGGCGAGCTGCTGGTTACACTGTGAACCCGTTGCAGGAAAAAAGCCGGCTGGCCCGTTGAGGGCCAGCCGGCGGGATTCTGACCGAATGGATGAGAGCGCTCAGTCGCCCAGGGCGCCGGCAGTCTCTTTCTCTTCCACCTTCTCTTTTGCCGGGGCCGCCGGAGCGATGCCGCTGATCTGCACCAGCCCCGTGTCCGGCTCCTTCAGCACGTGCTTGCGGTAGAGCGCCATCATGCGCTCGTGCTCGGCCTGCTGCTGCATGCGCAGCTTCAGGTCGCGTTCGCGCAGCTTCTCCTCACGAGCCGTCTTGGCAATGCCAAGCCGGTCGAGATCCGTCTGGCGCTCCCTGGTGACAATCTCGTCGCGCAGCACCAGGTGGTGCTCGGTCGAGTTCAGCTTCACGTGCTTGTTGCCGGCGAAGATCTCATGCCGCCCGTGCTCTTCGTACCAGCGGGTGAGCGTGGCGGTCATGTGCATCTTCTCGACGATCTGCCGCCAACCCACGCCGGTGTTGTAGGCGCAGAAGCTGATCTCGCCTTCCTGCGTGGCGTAGGGGATGATGCACTGCTCGGTGCGGCGGAAGTCGTAGTTGAACAGGTCCTGGAACCACATGCCGGCGATGAAGAGGAAGTTCCAGCGGTCGGCGCGCCGCTTCTGGATGTCCTCCATCGTCCGGTCGCCGCTCACCTTGCCGTAGTTGCGGCCGGTGGCGCCGAAGGTCTTGTCGAACTTCATCAGCAGGTCAGTGAGGCGGAAGTGCTTCGGCGCCTGGAACGGATCGTAGTTCCGCATCAGCGCCAGCGCCATCCCAAGCACCGAGAGGAACTTGCCGCGGGCGGCGTCGTTGATGCGCGCCACGTCGCGGGCCAGCCGGTCGCCGTTGAGGAACTTCGTCACCGGCACGGCCTCCTTCGTTTCCTTGTCCACCATCACCGCCATGCCGACGCCGCAGTTCGGGTGGCAGCCGCAGCTCAACTGGCCCCACGGCGCGCTCGGCCCGTGCACGAGGTCCGCCCAGTCAGTGAAGGTCGACATGAACGAGATCGGGTACCAGTCGCGGACCGGTTCGCCCAGCCCGGTCTGGTTCTTCACGTCATGAGCCAGGTGGCTGAGCGTATAGCGCTGCGCCATGCGGCGCTCGTCGCTGATCTCCTCGTCGCGGCCGGTGAAGCTCACCGGCTGGAAGCTGAGGAAGCTGATCTTCTTCGGGTTGTCGAGCGCGAACTGAATGACGCGGCCCACCTGCTCGTTGTTGATGCCGTTGATGATCGTGATCACCGGGACGATGTCCACGCCGGCGTTGTAAAGATTCTCGATCGCCCGGAGCTTCACGTCAAAAAGGTTGCCCACGGCGCGGTGCGAGTTGGCCGCATTGCCGATGCCGTCAAACTGAAGGTAGGCATAGCGCAGGCCGGCCTCGGCCGCCGCGCGCGCAAACTCGGGGCTCTTGGCGAACTCAATGCCGTTGGTGGCCGCCTGCACCGAGTTATAGCCCACCTTGCGACAGTACCGGATGGCGTCCAGGAAGTACGGCGACAGGGTCGGCTCGCCGCCCGAAAACTGCACCGACATCTGGCGCCGCGGCTTGATCTTCAGCGCATTGTCGAGCAGCGTCTTGATGTCTTCCCAGGTCAGCTCATGGACGAAGCCCACCTGGTTGGCGTCCATGAAGCACGGATCGCACATCATGTTGCAGCGGTTGGTCAGGTCGATCGTGAGCACCGACCCGCGTCCGTGCGTGATGGTGGAGGAACCGTGGCGGTGCAGATCCTCGTCGTTGTGGGCGCGGATGTCGCGGCCCGGGAACACTTCTTCCAGATGGCGGAAGAAGGCCGGGTCGATCGACATCACGTCCTCAAAGTGCCCGTGGATGGGGCAGTCCTTCACCATCAGGATCTTGCCGTCGCGCTCGATGATCTTTGCCTTGATTTCCCCGGGGCGCTCGTGAATCAGGACGCTCACGTCTTTCTTGCCGTCCAGGATCTCTTTGCGGATCTCCGGGATGCACCTGGGGCAGAGCGAGTCCGTCTCGCGGGGCCACCCAAGCGGCGGCTTCATCTTCTCCCACGACTTGAGCAGGGGCTTGTCCGACCACTTCGGCGTGAAGCTGGGGTTCGGCTTGATCGAGTTCAGCGTGTCGAACACGGGCCAGATGGCCTTGGCCGCCAGCGTCACGGCCTTCTCTACATACTTGATCGGCTTGTGCATCGTTCGTCCTTGTCTCCTGTGTCGGACTTCTCCGGCGGGCGTCGCCAGAGGTCTCACCCGGTGTCGCGTCTCCGCCAAATCCCTTACGGAGACACTTTTCTCTCAGCTCATATTGTAGGCAAATCCGGGTTCGCAACCGAAACATATCCAGTGAACTGCGCATCCAGAGGGCTCAATGGCGAAAGGGGCAGGCTCAATGGTTCCCGGCGGCGCGCGTAGTAGGATGATCGAGAGGACTGCCGTGCCGGATCCGGCCCGCTCCAGGGAGATCTTCCTCGCTGCCGCCCGAAAGGCCGGTTTCCAGTTGGCCGGCGTGACCCAGGCCGCGCCCATGGAGGATTTTCCCATTTATTCCCAATGGGTTGAAGAGGGGCTGGCGGGCCCGCTCGGCTATCTGGCGGACCACCGGGCCAGCCTCCGCGCCGACCCGCGCCGCCTGCTGCCTTCGGCCCGCTCCGTGCTCTGCGTGGGGCTTCTCTACCACACGCCCGGCCCGGTGCGGCATTCCGTCTCCCGCTACGCCTGGGGCGCCGGCGACTACCATGACGTGGTTCGGGCCCTGCTCCAGAGCGTCGTAGACGAAATGACGGAGCGCCTCGGGCCCTTTGACTACCGCATCTGCGTCGACACGGCGCCGCTACTGGAACGATCCCTGGCGCGCCAGGCCGGGCTGGGCTGGATCGGCCGCAACACCTGCCTCATCAACCAGCCCCTGGGCTCGTGGTTTTTCCTTGGAGAGGTGCTCACGTCCCTGGAGGTCCTTCCGGACGCGCCACCGCCGGACCGTTGCGGCACCTGCCGGCGCTGTATCGATGCCTGCCCCACGCAGGCGCTGGTTGCCGGCCCCGACGGCCGTTACCGGCTCGACGCCCGTCGCTGCATCTCCACCTGGACCATCGAACAGCGCGGACCGCTCGGGCCGGCCGAGCGCACTGCTTGCGGAACGCTCCTGTTCGGATGCGACATCTGCCAGGAGGTCTGCCCCTGGAACCGCCGCGCCCCGTTTACGGCACGGCCAGAATTCCAGCCTCTCCACCCGGACCCGGACCTCGCCGAGCTGGCCTTTCTCGGCCCAGAGGAGTTTCGCGCCCGCTTCCGCCGCACTCCCATCTGGCGCTCCCGTTACGCCGGTCTGCTTCGCAATGCCGCCACCGCCATGGGCAATTCCGGCGACCGATCCTATCTTCCGGCCCTCCGCCATCTGGCCGCCTTCCCTGACGACGCCGTGCGCGAGCACGCCCTCTGGGCCATCCGCCGCCTGGAGGCTGCGGCATGATGCTCCTGCTGGCCGCTCTGCTGGCGGCCCCATCCGACGAAGCGCTCATCGCCCGCGGCTTTGACCACTTCTACAACCTCGAGTATCCCCAGGCAATCGCGCTGTTTCAGAAGGCCATCGACGCCTCGCCGCGCGACCCGGACCGTTACAACCACCTCGCCCAGGCCGTGCTGTTCCAGATGATGTTCCGCGCCGGGGCGCTCGAGACCGAGATGGTCACCGGCGGTAACCCCTTCCTGCGAAGGCCGAAAATGGAGCCGACACCGGAAGAGCAGAAGCTCTTCGCGTGGGCCATCGGCCAGACCCTCTCGCTGACATCAGAGGGGCTCGTGAAAAACCCGAAAGACACGTCCGCCCTGTATGCGCGCGGCGTGGCCCTCGGCTTCCGCGGCACTTATAACTTCCTCGTCCGCCGCGCATGGCTCGATGCGCTGCGGGATATCACCGACGCGCGCAAGCTCCACAACCGCGTCGCCGAGCTCGACCCGTCCAACGTGGACGCGCTCATGCTTCAGGGCATTCACGACTACATCGTCGGGTCTCTCCCCTGGCAATACCGAATGCTCGGCTTCCTCGTGGGCTTCCGCGGCGACCGGGAACGCGGCATCCGCACCGTGCGCCTGGTCGCTGAAAAGGGACGCATCAACCGGGTGGATGCCAAGGTGTTGCTGGCCGCCGTGGCCCGCCGGGAGCGCCGCCCGCAGGACGCCGTTCCCATTCTGCTCGACCTGCTGGAGCGCTACCCCCGCAACTTCCTGCTGCTGTTTGAGCTCGCCCAGATGTACTCCGACCTGGGCCGCAAGGAGGACGCGCTGCGCACTTTCGACAGAATTGAGGAGCTGAAGCGCTCCGGCGCGCCCGGCTTCGTTCACCTGCCCTACGAGCGCATAGAGTTCGCTCGCGGCAACCTCCTGTTCTGGTACGACGAGCCGGAGGCGGCCATCGCCCATCTGCGCCGCGCCACCGCTGGCGCGGATCGTCTGGATCCAAACTCCGCCGTCACCAGTTGGCTGCGTCTGGGGCAGTGCCTCGATCTGCTCGGCCGGCGCGAAGAAGCGCTCGCCGCCTACCGCAGCGCCATCCGGACGGCCCCATCTTCCGACGAGGCCCGCCTGGCGCGCCGCTGGATGAAGCGGCGATTCGACCGCGAAGAGAAGCGTCTGCTGGCCCGCGGCGAACTGTAGTACCCGTTGACTGCTGCGGTATACTCAGTTCCACCATGGGTTTCGTGCAGGAATTCAAAGAGTTCGCCCTCAAGGGCAATGCGATTGATCTGGCTGTGGGCGTCGTCATCGGAGGCGCCTTCGGCAAAATTGTCAACTCGATGGTGGAGGACCTCATCAACCCTCTGATCGGGCTGCTCACGCGCGGCGTGAACCTGGCCGACAAGTTCCTCGCGCTTGACGGCAAGACCTACGCCACCGCGGAGGAGGCGCGCAAGGCGGGCGCGGCCGTGCTCACCTACGGCAACTTCCTCAACAACGTCATCCAGTTCTTCATCATTGCGCTGGCCATCTTCATCGTGATCCGGCAGATGAACCGGCTGGTGAGGATCTCGGAGGCTCGGCCAAAGTAACGCCGCCGCGGCCCGTATCTCACCAAAGGCGCGCCCGGGTCCAGGCGTCGAGGAAGTCCGCGCCGCGGAAGCGGATGGTGCGGTCGTCCATCACCTCCCCGCCGAGCGCGTGCGCGGCGTCCAGCCGCAGAGAGTTCCGCGTCGTGTATTCGATCTCGATCACGACGGGCCCTGGGATACGGTACGGCCGCACCTCGCCGAGTTTCGCCACGGCCCGCCGCGCCGCCTCGCGGATCGTCCGCCGCGCCATCTCCGCCGACAGGCTGATGCATGTGTGGCGCGCCAGCCCCTCTTTCACCGAAACGGCTTCCGCCAGCGGGACGATCGCCCTCAGTTCCTCCACCGCCGCCCGGTCGCCCGACAGAAAGATGACCGGCGTGCCAAACGCGCCGGCCAGCGCCGTGCGCGTTTCGATTTCGCCCACGTTCTTTCCGTTGAGCCGCAGGTTCTGGATGCCCAGCGAACTGTAGCTGTGCGCCATGATGGCGCCGCGGGCGCCGGCCATCGCGTGCTGGCCGAGGAAGCCGATGGCGCTGTAGTTCCTTTCAAGCGTCATGGTCCGCCCCAGCCCGCCGATGATCAGGCGCGCCCTCGGATGAATGGTCAGCGCGGAGAGCGTGGCGCTGCCGTCGTGCCCGTCCCAAACATAAACGTCCTCGATTCCGCCTTCCAGAAAACCTTCGACGGCAGCGTTCACTTCGCCAGTGAGCAGCGCCCGCAGCTCGGCGTCTTTCGGGTCGGTCTGCTCCTGCCGGCAGATGCCGGCCACGCCTTCGGCGTCGGTAATCAGCAGGATGCTGCGGCGCGGCTGCGCCGCAGCGCAGGCAGCAACGATCAGAATGCACGCAAGCCGCATCATGGGCGCCAGCATACCAGCCGCAAGGACGAATCGGTGCGGCCGGTACAATGAAAGCGCATGCCTGTAAACGAAGAGCGGGGACAGAGGCGGCTGTCCCCGCTTTTCCTGATCGGTCCGGGCGTGGTGCTGGGCTCATTCCTCCTGTTTCTGGTCCAGCCGATGGAGGGCAAACGCCTGCTGCCGCTGTTCGGCGGCTCGGCAGCGGTATGGTCCGCCTGCCTGCTGTTTTTCCAGTCCGTCCTCCTGCTCGGCTACTTCTACGCACACGTGGTCGCCCGCCGCCTGGAACCCCGCCAGCAGGCGGGGGTTCATGCCCTCATCGCGCTGGCCTGCCTGGCTGCGCCCCGCCTGCCGTCCAGGGCTGGTGCGGACCCGCTCCACGTGCTGGTTGCCCTGGCGGGCTCAATCGGGCTGCCCTATTTTTGCCTCTCGACCACGTCGCCGCTGTTGCAGCACTGGCTGGCGCTCGTGGAGCCCCGTTCGCGGCCTTACCGCCTTTCGGCCTGGTCGAATGCCGCCTGCGCCCTGGCCCTGTTGGCGTTCCCCTTCGCACTCGAGCCACGCTTCGGTCTGTCGGCACTCGAGCGCGCATGGCGGGCGCTTTTCTCAGTGCAGACGGCGCTGCTGTGGGCCGCCGCGTTTCTCCTGTGGAAGAGAAACCCGGTGGCGCCGCCGCGACCGCTCGTCGAAGGTGCGCGCCTCGGGGAGCGGCTCGCCTGGCTCGGGTGGCCGGCGCTGGGTTCAGCGTTCCTTCTGGCCACGACGGCGCACATCACGCAGGTCGTCGCCCCAGCGCCCCTGTTGTGGGTGGCGCCGATGCTCGCCTATCTGCTCACCTGGGTCGTCGCCTTCTCGCGCGAGAGCGACTCCGGGCGGCGGCTGGCCCGGCACGCGCTGATTGGCCTGCTCGCCATGTCGCTTTCGATGCTTTTCCTCGACATGCAGGCCGTGCTGGCAGCGAAAGTCAGCCTCTATTGCCTGGGACTTTTCCTCGTGTGCCTGTTCGCCCACGGGATGCTGGCGGCAGGCAAGCCCGATCCCGCGCGGCTCACCAGCTTCTGGACTCACGCCGCCGCCGGCGGCGCGCTCGGCTCGCTGGCCGCCGGCGTCATCGCGCCCGCGTTGCTCAAAGGCTATTTCGAACTGCCGCTGCTGATGGCTGCCGCCGCGCCGCTCTGTCTGTGGAAACTGCGCGGCGGCTCGCGCTGGGCCATGCAGGCCGCCTCGATGGCCGCCATCTTCGCCGCCACGCCCTCGCTGGCGCTGGTGCAGAACTACTACTCGGGCCTCGTCGATGCGGGACGCAACTTTTACGGCAGTCTGCGCATTGTGGATGAACCCGCCACCCAAGATCGCCCGCGCCTGCGCAAGATGCTGCACGGGCTGGTGGTCCACGGGTCGCAGTTCGTGGGATCTCCGCTCGAAGACACGGCCACGGCTTACTACGGCCGCACGAGCGCCGCCGGGCTGCTATTGAGCCGGCCCGGCCCCCCGCGCCGCGTGGGCGTCGTCGGGCTCGGCGCCGGCGCGCTTGCCGCCTATGGACGGCCCGGGGACGTGTTCCGCTTCTACGAGATCAACCCGATGGTGATCGATTTCAGCCGCCGCTACTTCACCTACCTGGCCCGTTCGCCGGCGCGCATCGAAATCGCTGAAGGCGATGCGCGCCTCACCCTGGCCGCCGAGCCTCCTCAACGCTATGACGTGCTGGTCATCGACGCTTTCAGCGGTGATTCGATCCCCGCCCACCTGCTCACGCGCGAGGTCTTCACGCTCTACCTGCGCCACACCGTGCCCGGCGGCGTGCTCGCCTTCCATATATCGAACCAGTACGCCGACCTGGCGCCCGTCATACGCGCCCTGGCCTCTGCGGCCGGCGTCGCCTGCACCCGGCTGGCCTCTTCTGCCGACCCGCGCCTCGCGGCCCTGGCGTCCGTCTGGATGGTGGCCGACACCTCGCGCCCGGCGACCGCACCACCCGACCGCCGTTACCTGTGGACCGACGACGCGAACTCGATTCTGCGCGTGCTGCGCTGATCAGCGCCGCGTCAGTTCCGTCCGCCCGGCCAGCGGCTGGAGACCGCCGCGGCCGCAGACGGCCACCCCGTTCTGCACCAGTCCGCGCAGCAGCGCCACAAACACCGCCAGCAGCGCCTTCTCGGTCACCGGCTGCCGTCCTGGCAGCCGCGCATGAAGGGGCAGTTCGGTCAGGATCTGAATGCGCACCGCGCGCGGGTTCGGCCGCCCCGCGGCATCGCGGAGATTGGCCAGAACCATCGGTGTCTGCATCACTGCCCCGCTGCGCGCGTCCACATAGAACTGGCAACGCGCAAACCAGCCGGTGTTGCCCGGGTCGGCGCCGTCAAAAAGGAGCAGCGGCCCCTCGCGGTCTTCGGCCACCAGGTCGAGCACGATGCTGCGCTCGCGCGTCTCCGCCTGGCAGACGAAGCCCGCCTCCTCGGCGGCCTGCCGCAGCAGGTCCGCATCCAGCTCCAGCCGCACCAGATGGCGGCCCCCCGCCTGAAGCACCTGCATCAGTTCCAGTGTAACGCCCGCTATGCTGAAGGAGACGCATGGAGCCGGCCTCGACGCTCGTCCTGTTCGACATCGACGGCACGCTGCTGCGGCGCAGCGGTCCGGCCCACCGCCGTGCGCTGGAGCGGGCCGTCGAACGCGTCACCGGCGTTGCCGTCTCCATCGACGGCATCCCGGTGGCCGGCATGTTGGACCGTGACATTCTGCTCGAGATGTTCGCCCGCGCCGGCCTCGGCCGCGCCGCGGCCCTGCAGAAACTGGATGCGGCGGGCCGGACGGCGGAAAACATTTTTATCAGGAACTGTCCTGACCTGCGCCGCCGGGTCTGCCCCGGCGTGCGCCGGCTGCTGCGCGCACTCGCTCGCCGCGGCGTACCCTGCGGGCTGGTCACCGGCAATCTCGAACGGATCGCCTGGACCAAGATGCGGCGGGCCGGACTCGACGGGTTCTTCCGGCTGGGCGCGTTTTCCGGTGACGGCCCCAGCCGCGCCGCGCTCCTCCGCACCGCGATTTCGCGCGCCCGGCGGGCCGGGCTGATTGCATCAGCGGCACGCGCTGTCTATGTCGGCGACCATCCGAACGACATAAGAGCCGCCCGCGAGGCCGGCGTGCGGATCGTGGCTGTCGGCACCGGCGTCGTCAGCGGCGCAGACCTGCTCCCCCACGCGCCTGATCACTATGTGGACGACCTTCGGGCGCTCCGGCTCCAGGATCTCCTGTCCTGAACCGATCAGCCGCGTCCCTCCCCTTCGAGCAACTGCTCGACTTTCGAGATCTTGTCGTCCATCGTCTGATCCTTGTCGATGCGCGTGCCGATGCGGATGTTTGTCGAGATGCGCGGCACGCCCATCGCGTGCAGGGCCTCATGGCAGCGCCTCACCGCGGCCATGACCTGGTCCCATTCGCCCTCGACGTTGGTTCCATACGCGTGGAGTCTGGTCTTGAGGCCGGACTCGCGCAGGATGCGCTCGCACTCGGTCACCTCTTTCGACACGCTCGCTCCCACACCCAGGGGGATGATGCACACATCGGCGATGGCTTTCATGGATACGCTCCGATTCCATTTTTGCGCTCGATGGCCGCACAGACGGCGGCGCAGGCGCAGTTCAGCGCCGCGAACGGAGCGCGCCGGTGAGCGCGAGCCGAATGAGCGGACTTCCTGCCGTCTTGAAGGTGGCCGCCGCGCCGGGACCGCTCGCTTTCGGGCGCTGGACGCCCTTTCCCCGCGGCGAAGAAGGCAGAAGCGCCGCGCTACGGCCTGGCCATGTACCTCCTGTAGAGGCGCGTGTGGCGGCTTTCGAGGTCCACCGCCGCGCCCTTGATGAACATCATTTTCACCTGCGTGCGGATTTCGAGCGGATCGCCATCAGTGACGATGAGGTCCGCATATTTTCCCTTGTCAATGGAGCCGTACTCGCCGGCAATGCCCCAGATTTCGGCCGCATTCAGCGTCACCGACTTCAGCGCCTCATCGTAGGGCAGCCCGAAGGCGGCTGCCTGGGCCGCCTCGTAGGGGAGATTCCGCGCGAACTGCGCATTGAAGCTGGCGAAACAGAACTTCACGCCCGCCTTGTGTAGTTGGGCCGCCAGGGTGAAGGGTTCGTCGTAAGGGTCGTCTTCTTCGAGGGGAGTCACGAACGGCGTTCCGAGCACCACCGGGATGTTCCGTTTGGCGATGTCGTCGATCGTCTTGCCGGGCCGGCGCACGCCGGCAAGAACGATCTTCACCTGTTGGCGGGCGGCGAAATCGAGCGCTTCGCGGATCTCGCGCTCGCGCGCGGCCATGATCATCAGCGGAAGCTTCCCTTCGAGCACCGGGATCATCGCCTCATATCGCAGGTCCGGCTCGATGGCCTCGCCGGCGGTTTTTGCTTTCTGATACCGGCGGGCGGCGTCAAAGAAGTCCTGGATCTTCTGCACCTGGATCTGTTGATTGCGCCGGGCCTCCGCAAACGTGACACGGCGCGCGGCCAGCCCGGGAAGAAGCGACTCGAGATCCGGCGGGCCGCCGCGGCCCGTCTGGATCACCGGCCAGGTCATCTGCATGGCGGCGCTGCGGCGGATCTCCATCTCTTCCCACGTCCACCCGTCCAGATGCATCAGCGAGGCCTGGCCGGCGATCAGGCCGGCAGTGCTGGCGCCGCGCGTCCCGCCCGTCGTGCCGGGCGTCGCCAGCACGGTAGTGATGCCGTTGGCGCGGACCACCGGGATGTGCTCGCTCGACGGGTTGACGGCGATGAGCGCGCGCAGTTGTGGGTTGAAGTCGCCGATTTCGCCCGTGTCCACCGTCTCGCGCACGCTGGCGATTTCGGCCAGCCCCACCGGCGAGCCCGAATCAATCAGGCCCGGATAGACGTGAAGCCCGCGGGCGTCAATCACCCGGACTTTGCCACGGGGCGCCACCTTCGGGCCGACTTCGGCGATGCGGCCGTCGATGACGAGGACGCTCGCGTTCTGAATGGCCGGGCCGCTTACCGGATGAACGGTGGCGTTGCGCAGAAGGAACGAGTCGTTTTCGCCGCCCCATGCGGCGGCGGCGAGCACGACGGGAAGAATCCGATGAATCGCTCTCACGACGGCCTCCTGTTCTGTGGCATGGCCTGCTTCTGCTGGTCCTGGAGCTTGCGGCGCAGGCCTTCCTTCTCCGCCTCGATCTTCGGCCGGCGGCTCATGTCCTCGTCGCGGTCGAAGTACTGCCGGCCGTCAATGAACACCTTTTCGACCTTCGCGTAGACCGACAGCGGGTGGCGATCATAAATGACCAGATCGGCGTCCTTGCCGGGCTCGATGGAACCCACCCACGAGTCGATCTGGAGCTGCTTTGCCGGGTTGATGGTGATCATCGCCAGCGCTTCGTCCTCGCTGAGCCCGCCGTACTTCATCACCTTGGCGGCTTCGGCATTCAGCCGCCGCATCAGCTCGGCGCCGCCGGCGTCGTCCGAGTTCAGGCTGACAAGCACGCCCTTGCGGTGCAGGATGGCGGCGTTGTAGGGGATGGCGTCGTAGGCCTCCACCTTGTAGCTCCACCAGTCGGAGAACGTGGAGACGGCGTGGCCGCGCTCGGCGATTTCGCGGGCCACCTTGTAGGCCTCGAGCGCGTGCTGGAGGGTGACGCCGCGGATGTTGAAGTCGTCAAAGACGCGCAGCAGCATCAGGATCTCGTCGGCGCGGTAGCAGTGAGCGTGCACGAGCCGTTTGCCTTCCAGCACTTCGACCAGCGGCTCGAGTTCCAGGTCGCGCCGCGGCGGCAGGGCCTTCTCTCCGCGCGCGCGGCGCGCCTCGTAGTCCTTCCATTCGCGCTGATAGGCGCGGGCGCGGGTGAAGGCGTCCCGGATGACGTCCTCGACGCCCATCCGCGTGCCCGGATAGCGCAGGTTCTGCGGCGACTGGAGGCCGGGAATCTGAAGCCCCTGCGGCGAGCCCTGCCGCTTCGGATTTTCGCCAAGCGCCATCTTCAGGCTCGGCTTCGCCCTGTCGAAGATCAGCCCGCGCGCATCGGCGCCCCAGCGCAGCTTGAAGACGACGTTTTGTCCGCCGATGGAATTGGCGCTGCCGTGCATCGAGTTGCAGACGGTGACGCCGCCGGCCATGGCGCGGTAGATGGACACCGACTCCGGATTCAGCATCTCGGCCACGTTGACCATCGAGCTGACGCTGACGCTCGATTCGTTGATCGAATCCAGCGCGATGTGCGTGTGCGCGTCGATGATGCCGGGGATGATGTGCTTGCCGGTGGCGTCGACGACGCGCGCGCCCGGTGGCGTCATCACCTTTTCGCCGACGTCGGCGATCTTTCCATCGCGGATGACGACCGAGCCGCGGAACGTGCCCTTCGTGACCGTATGGACGGTGCCGTTCTGGATGACGACGACGTCAGCGGCGCAGGCGGCGCCGGCAAAGAGCGTGAGTGCGACAACTGATGCGCGCATCGGCTACTGCTCCTCTCCTTCTTCCGAACTGGGGCCGCGCCCCGGCGCGCCCGCGGGCGGCTGGGGCAGCTCCGGCTCCGGCAGATAGCGCACGCCGTCGATGAACACCATGCGGACGCGCGTCGAGTCGTCGAACAGGTCGCCGGTGGCGACGACGAGGTTGGCCACCTTGCCCGGCTCGATGGAGCCGAGCCGGTCCGCGGCGCCGTAGATCTCCGCTGCGCTGAGCGTCAGGGCGCGTAGCGCATCCTCGCGCTTCAGGCCGCGGTCGATGGACTGCTTCAGCGCGCGCAGCACGGCGCGTGGCGCGTCCAGCCCGTCGCTGCTCACCGCCCACTTCACGCCGGCGGCCGAGAGCGCGGCGGGCGAGGTGGGCGCGAGGTCGCGGATGCGCAGTTCGCGGTAACTTTCTTCCTGCTCGGGATCGGCCCCGGGCTCGCGCGCGGGCCAGCGCACGTTGAGGATCACCGGCGTGCCCGTGGCCTTGAGCCGTTCGGCCATCTCGTAGCCGCGCACCACGCCGTACAGGACCGCGGGCGTCTTCAGGTCGGAAGCGAGTTTCAGCATGCGCTCCATCTGGATGGGATCCGGCGCCGGAAGAAGCACGCGCTTCACGCCCATCAAACCTTCCAGAGCCCGGTCATAGGCCGGCCGCGGAATGTTCACCGGATCAGCGGCGTAGAGCGCCAGCGCCTGCCGGTAATGATCGGCATCGAGCCAGAGCTGGCGGAAGTAGGCCATGATGCCCATGGGCGTGGACGGAAAACCGGTGTAGCCGGAAGGCCGCAGCGCCAAATAGAGCGCGGCCTCCGGCAGCACCACCATTTCGCCGGCGGTCTTGCCGCCGAGGTTGATGATGGCGCCGTGGCCGGCGACGATTCCCTGGCGCGGGAACGTGACGGCGGTGGTGAAGCCGGCGTTGCGCGCCTGGGCGAGGCGGGAGTCGGAGGGCTGCACCTGGTCGGCGGCTTTCACCCAACTGAACGTGCCAGGCCGGTCCTTAGGCCCCCAGGAGCGCACCGGCGGTTGTTGCTGCTGCGCCTGTTGCTGCTGTGCATGCTGGGGCGGCTGCTGCGCGCCGCGCCCTGCCGTCTGGGCCGGCGCCTGGGCGGCCTGCGGCAGCCCCCACGTGCTGAGCGCGTCGATCAGGCCCGGATACACGGTGAGACCGTTGCCGTCAATGACCCAGGCCGAGGCGGGCACGTCGACCTGCGGGCCCACGGCAGCGATGACTCCATTGCGGATCAGCACCGTGCCTTTCTCGATCACCGGGCCGTTGACGGGGACGATCCGCGCGCCGCGGATCGCCGTCCAGGATGCGTTTTCGGCGGAGACCGGCAGCCATGGAATCAACAAGGCTGCCAGCGCCGCCGTGATTGCGGCCAGAAATTTCTTTCTCATGGCAAAGCTCAGTGTCTTAGACTGGAAGTTCCAGAGATGCCAACCCGAAAGCCCATCTCCTACGCGGACGCCGGCGTCGACATCGACGAAGCCAACCGTGCTGTTGAATTTATCAAAAACGCGGTGAAAAAGACATTCACGCGCGGCGTGCTGGCAGGCATCGGTTCTTTTGGCGCGATGTACCGGCTGTCCGGTTACAGGCGGCCGGTGCTGGTCAGCTCGGCCGACGGGGTGGGCACGAAGCTGAAGCTGGCCTTCATGACCGGCCGGCACGACACCGTCGGCCAGGATCTCGTCAACCACTGTGTGAATGACATCGCCGTGCAGGGGGCTGAGCCGCTGTTTTTCCTGGACTATTTCGCCACTGGCCGGCTCGAATGGCAGGTGGCCGCCGCGGTGGTGAGCGGCTTGGCAAAGGCGTGCGAAGAAAACGGATGCGCCCTGATCGGCGGCGAGACGGCGGAGATGCCCGGGTTCTACGCGCCGGGCGAATACGACCTGGCCGGCTTCATCGTCGGCTGCGCCGAACGCACGCGGCTGTTGACCGGCGAAAGGATCGCCGCCGGCGACATCCTGGTCGGGTTGCCCTCGACGGGACTGCACACCAACGGCTATTCGCTGGCGCGGAAGCTTGTCTTCGAGGTGGCGGGACTCACGCCGAAGAGCTATGTTCCGGAGCTTGACACGACCATCGGCGACGAGCTGCTGAAGGTCCACCGCAGTTACCTCGTGCCGCTGCGCCGCCTGCACCGGCACAATCTGCTGGCCGGGGCCGCGCACATCACCGGCGGCGGCATCACGGAAAACGTACCGCGCATCCTTCCCAGGGGCCTGGCTGCGCGCATCGACTGGGGTTCGTGGCCAGTGCCGCCCGTCTTTGAATTCCTGAAACGGACCGGCGCCATGCCGGACGATGACTACCGCCGCACGTTCAACCTCGGCATCGGCATGGTCCTTGTGGTGCCGCAGAAGAAGATCGCGCGCGCGGCGCGGCTGCTGGAAAGGCTGAAGGAGCCTTATTACCTGATTGGCGAGGTCATCCGCCAGCCGCGCGGCAAAGGACGGGTGATGTATCGCTGAACGGGCGGGAGGAGCAGCCAGGATGAAGCGCATCGCCGTGCTGGCTTCGGGCCGCGGGTCGAACTTTGAAGCCATTGCCCGCAACGTCCGGGACGGAAAGCTGGAGGCGGAGATCGCCGCGCTGGTCGTGAACAACCCGGAGGCGCGCGCCCTTGAAATCGCGCGCCAGTACGGAGTTCATGCCATCACGCTGCCTTCGAAGGGCATCGACTCCGACACGTACGCGGCGATGGTGCGCGACGCGCTCGCCCCGCTGCGCGTGGACCTGATCTGCCTGGCCGGATTCATGCGCCGCGTGGGCGCGCCGCTGCTCGAGGCCTACCCGATGCGGATCCTCAACATTCACCCCTCGCTGCTGCCGGCCTTCCCGGGGCTCAACGTGCAGCAGCAGGCGATCGATTACGGGGTGAAGATCTCCGGCTGCACGGTGCATTTCGTCGATGCCGGGCTCGATACGGGGCCGATCGTCGCCCAGGCGGCCGTGCCGGTGCTCGATGACGACACGGCGGAGACGCTGGCCGCGCGCATCCTCGTGGAAGAACACCGCATTTACACGGAGGCCATCGCGCTGGTGCTCAGCGGCAACTGGCGCCTGCAAGGCCGCCGCGTTCTCCGCACCGCGCCTGCGGCCTGAAACCGGGCGGGCGCGCCGCCCGTGACATGATAAAGACCATGAGCCGCATCCTCATGGTCGCCAGCGAGGCGGTGCCCTTTGCCAAGTCCGGCGGGCTGGCCGATGTCATCGGCGCGCTGCCGGTGGCGCTGGCGCGGCAGGGCGAGGAAGTGGCCGTGATCATGCCGCGCTACCGCTCCATTCCGTGGCATGAAACCGAAAGCGCCTTTGACAACATGGTCGTCTACGCGGGCGCCACGCCCTATCGCGTGGACCTGCGCACGAAGGTCCACCGCGGCGTGCGCTTTTTCTTTGTCGAGGCGCCATATTTCTACGACCGCGAAGGGCTCTACAACCACCACGGCCGCGACTATGACGACAACCACAAGCGGTTCGCCGTGCTCGCGCTGGCCGCACTCGGCGCGGCGCAGACTGTCTTCCCCTGCGACATCCTGCACTGCCACGACTGGCAGGCCGCGCTCGTGCCCGTCTACAAGATGGATCAGCAGCATTCCAACCCGCTGCTCGTCAACACGCGCACCATCCTCACCATCCACAACCTCGGTTACCAGGGCCGCTTCCACCGCTCCCAATTTCCTGACCTGGGGCTCAACTGGGGCTGGTTCACGCCGGACAAGCTGGAATACTACGGCGACGTGAATTTCCTGAAAGGCGGCATCGCCACCGCCGACTGGCTGACCACGGTGAGCCCGACCTATGCGCGCGAGATCCAGACGCCGGAGGGCGGCTTCGGCCTGGATGGCATCCTCCGCTACCGCTCGAACGTGCTCACCGGCATCCTGAACGGCGTCGACTACGAAGAGTGGAACCCGGAAACCGATCCCTTCATTCCGGCGCATTATTCGGCGCAGGATCTCAGCGGAAAGCGGATCTGCAAGAAGACGCTGCTCGAGGAATTCGGCCTGGACGCGCACAACCTCGAGCGCCCGCTCATCGGCATCGTCAGCCGCTTTGCGCCGCAGAAGGGTTTCGACCTGATCGCCGGCATCGGGCACTTCTTCGACGAGACCGACGCGCAGCTGGTGGCGCTCGGCAGCGGCGAATGGCGCTACGTCCACATGTTCGAGGAATGGCACCGCTGGAAGCCGCGCCAGATCGGCATCTGGGTGGGCTACAACAATCCGCTGGCGCACCGCATTGAGGCCGGCGCCGACATCTTCCTCATGCCGAGCCTCTACGAGCCCTGCGGACTGAATCAGATTTACAGCCTCCGGTATGGGACCGTGCCGGTGGTGCGCGCCGTCGGAGGGCTGGATGATACCATTCAGGAAGACACCGGGTTCAAGTTTCACGAGTATTCGGTGGGCGCGCTCTATGACACGCTGCGCACGGCAGTGGGCGCCTACCGGAACCGGGAGTCCTGGATCGAGCGGATGCGGCGCGGCATGGCGAAGGATTATTCCTGGGACGCCTCGGCCCGCCAGTATTCCGCCCTTTACGCAAAGTTGTTGGGCCGGGCCTGAAACCCGCGCCTGTCGGGAATCATCAGAACTTGTTGGAGCTGAGCTTTTCAAATCACCATGGCAGGACAAAACATCGTTGAATTGACGGATGCGAATTTTGACCAGGAGGTCCTGAACAGCGACCTCCCTGTGCTTGTCGACTTCTGGGCCGAATGGTGCGCCCCGTGCCGCATGATCGCGCCCACCGTGGACGCCATCGCCAGCGAGTACGCCGGCCGGCTGAAAGTCGGCAAGGTGAATGTTGACTTCAACAACGAAACGGCGGCGCGCTACATGATCCGGGGGATCCCCACGCTGCTGCTGTTCCGCGGCGGCAAGGTGGTGGACCAGCGCGTGGGCGCGGTCGGCAAGGCCGAACTCGTGCGCATGATCGAGCCGCATCTGGCCGCCTGAGCGGCGAGCCAATCCTTCAGTCTTTCCCTGCGGGCTGCCCTGGCAGCCCGCGGTATTTTTGCACGCTTCAGGCGGCCTGGCGAAGCACGTCCAGAAACGTCCGCGCCGCGCGGGTCAACACCTTCCTGCGCCGCTGAAGCACGCCCAGCGGCCGCGTCAGCGGTTCGGCCAGCGGCACGGCCACCAGCCGCCCTTCGGCCACGTCGTCCTCCAGCATCGGCAGCGGCAGAATGGCGACAGCCGGTTCGATCCGCAGCGCCTCTTTCATGCTCTGAATGTTGTCAAACCGCAGCGGCACCTGGACGCGCACCCCGTGGTCGCGCAGGAACCGCTCGATCTCGCGGCTGATCGGCAGATCCTCATCAAATCCGATGAATGCCTCCCCGCTGAGCTCGGCCACCGAGATCCGTTCCTTCCCCGCCAGCCGGTGGTGCGGATTACAGGCCAGCACCATCGGTTCTTCCTTCCACGGGATGGCCGCCACCTCGCGCGTCGAGGACGGGTAGCTCACCAGGCCAAGATCGACACGGTCCTCGGCCACCGCCTGGTAGACTTTCTCCGGCCGCAGATAGCTCACCTCGATCCGCACGCCGGGCATCCGCTGCCGGAACTGCTCCTCGAGGCGGCTCATCTGGCTCAGCCCCACGGAGTAAATTGCGGCAATGCGGACCGCGCTGCCGGCTTCGTTCTTCAGCTCTTCCAGTTGCGCCAGCAGGTCCTGCCGCCGCCGCAGCACGTCGCGCGCGAAGTCGTACAGGAGCTGTCCCGCCGGCAGCACCACCAGCGGGCGCCGCGAGCGGTCCAGCAACTGCACGCCCAGCCGCCGCTCCATCTCCTGCACCGCCTGGCTGGCGGCCGACTGCGTGAGCCCGTTCATCGCCGCACCGCGGCTGATGGAGCGCGTCTGCGCGATGTCGCGGAAGAGCTGAAGCTGATCGAGATCCATACCCCCGTCGTTTGTACCATAAGGTAGCTTGATAAAGCAAGCATGCAGATTCAACTTGACTAATTCTGGGAAGGGCCGTATACTGGGGTTTCTCCCCGATCGAGACTGGATCTGTTCCCATGTATCAGGACTCACACTCTCGCCGTATACCTGCACTCCCCGATGCGCAGGGGCTGTACGACCCGCGCTGCGAACACGACGCCTGCGGCATCGGGTTCGTGGTCAATGCGAGCGGCGCGCGCTCGCACGACATCATCCTCAAGGGCATTCAGATCCTTCTGAACCTCACGCACCGCGGCGCCTGCGGCTGCGACCCGGAGACGGGCGACGGGGCCGGAGTGATGATCCAGATCCCGCATGAGTTCTACCAGAAGGAGTGCGACCAGCTCGGCTTTTCGCTGCCCGGCCGGGGCGAGTATGGCGCCGGACTGGTCTTCCTGCCGGTGGAGCCGCATCCGCGACTGATCTGCGAGGGCATCTTCGAGCGGGTCATCAACGAGGAAGGCCTGCGCCTGCTGGGTTGGCGGGACATGCCGGTGGACATCGAGGCCATCGGGCGCGTGGCGCGCGCTTCCCAGCCTTACATCGAGCAGATCTTCATCGGGCGGCCGGCCGGCATGGATCAGGACGCCTTTGAGCGGAAGCTGTATGTGGTGCGCCGCCGCGTGGAGCGCGAGGTGGCCGCCTCGCACGACCTCGACCCGCGGGACCGGGCGTTCTTCTATGTGCCTTCGCTGTCTTCGCGAACCATCGTCTACAAGGGCCTGCTGCTGGCGCCGCAGATTCCGCGCTTCTTCGGCGACCTGGCGGACCCCGACTGCCTGAGCGCGCTGTGCATGGTGCACCAGCGTTTCTCGACCAACACCTTTCCCACCTGGCAACTGGCGCATCCGTTCCGCTACATCTGCCACAACGGCGAGATCAATACCGTGCGGGGCAACGCCGCCTGGATGGCGGCGCGCCAGCCGATCCTGTCCTCGCCGCTGTTTGGCGATGACATCAAAAAGCTGTTCCCGATCATCGGGCCGGGCCTGTCGGACTCGGCCACGCTGGACGCGGTGGTGGAGCTGCTGACGCTGGCGGGCCGCTCGCTGCCGCATGTGATGGCGATGCTGATTCCGGAGGCCTGGGGCGCGGACCCGACGATGGGCGAGGAGAAGCGGGCCTTCTACGAATACCACGCCTCGCTGATGGAACCGTGGGACGGCCCCGCGGCGGTGGCTTTTAGCGACGGGCGCGTCATCGGCGCCACGCTGGACCGCAACGGGCTGCGGCCGGCGCGCTATCTGATGACGAAGGACGGGCTGCTGATCATGGCCAGCGAGACCGGCGTGCTCCAGGTTCCGCCGGAGCAGGTCGCCTACAAGGGGCGGCTCCAGCCGGGCCGCATGCTCCTGGTGGACATCGAGCAGGGGCGGCTGGTGCCGGACGAGGAGATCAAGGAGCAGCTTGCGCGGCGCAAGCCCTATGCGAAGTGGATCCAGGAGCAGCAGATCAGGCTGGACAGCCTGCCCGAGCCGCCGCGCGTCCACCTGGCCGACCACGACACGGTGCTTCAGCGCCAGCGCTGCTTCGGCTACACCGAGGAGGACCTGTTCCGGATTCTCGTGCCGATGGCGGAGAAAGGCGAGGAGCCGATTGGCTCGATGGGCACGGACACGCCGCTGGCGTGCCTGTCGGACCGACCGCAGCCCCTGTTTCACTACTTCAAGCAGCTCTTCGCGCAGGTCACCAACCCGCCCATCGACCCCATCCGCGAAGAGCTGGTGATGTCGCTCACCTCGTATCTGGGCACGGAGCGCAACATTCTCGATGAGACGCCCCAGCACGCGCACACGCTCAAGCTGGACCATCCGATCCTGACCAACCGCGATCTCGAAAAGCTCCGCCGCGTGTCGATGGGCGATTTCCTCGCCACGACGCTGCACATGCTCTACCGGGTCGAGGGCGGCGCGAAGGAGCTCGAGCGGTCGCTGGACGGCCTCTGCCGCCGTGCCTCGCTCGCCATCAAGCAGGGCTACACGGTGCTGATTCTTTCCGACCGCGGCGTCGACGAGGAACTCGCGCCGATCCCCTCGCTGCTGGCGCTTTCCGCCGTGCACAACCACCTGGTGCGCGAAGGCACGCGCACGCAGGTCTGCCTGATCATTGAATCCGGCGAGCCGCGCGAGGTGATGCACTTCTGCCTGCTGATCGGCTACGGGGCTTCGGCCGTGAACCCGTACCTTGCGATTGAGACGCTCGAGAATCTGGCCGAACGCGGGCTGCTGCCCGAAGGGCTCACCTTCGAGCAGGCGCTGCGCAACTACAAGAAGGCCGTCAACAAGGGCCTGCTGAAGGTCTTCTCGAAGATGGGCATTTCGACGCTGCAATCCTACCGCGGCGCGCAGATCTTCGAGGCGATCGGACTCAACAGCGATGTCGTCAACCGGTACTTCACCGGGACGGCGTCGCGGATCGAAGGCGTCGGCCTCGACGTCATCGCGGAAGAAGTCCGCCGCAAGCACGCCTTCGCCTTTGCGCCCGTCACCGAGTCGGAAACGGAGCTCGATGTCGGCGGCCAGTATCATTTCCGCGCCAGGGGCGAATATCATCTGCTGAACCCGCACACCATCGCCAAGGTGCAGCACGCGGTGAAGTTCAACAGTTGGGAGACCTACCAGGAGTTCGCCGAGCACATCAACAACCAGAACCGCCACCTGTGCACGCTGCGCGGGCTGATGGAATTCCGCTGGTCCGAGCGGCCGCTGGATCTGAGCGAGGTCGAGCCGGCCAGCGAGATCGTGAAGAGGTTCGCTACCGGCGCGATGAGCTTCGGCTCCATCTCGAAAGAGGCGCACGAGACGCTGGCCATCGCGATGAACCGCATCGGCGCCAAGTCCAACACCGGCGAGGGCGGTGAGGATGAGGCGCGCTACGTTCCGCTGCCGAACGGCGACAGCCTGCGCTCGGCCATCAAGCAGGTGGCCAGCGGGCGCTTCGGCGTCACGACGACCTACCTGGTCAACGCCGACGAGATCCAGATCAAGATTGCGCAGGGCGCCAAGCCCGGCGAGGGCGGCCAGTTGCCGGGGCACAAGGTGGACGAGGTGATCGCGCGCGTGCGCCACTCGATTCCCGGCGTAGGGCTGATTTCGCCGCCGCCGCATCACGACATCTACTCGATTGAAGACCTCGCGCAGCTCATCTACGACCTGAAGAACGTCAACCCGAAGGCGCGGACCTCGGTGAAGCTGGTGAGCGAGGTGGGCGTCGGCACGGTGGCCGCGGGCGTGGCCAAGGCGCACGCCGACATGGTGCTGATCTCGGGCGACTCGGGCGGCACAGGCGCCTCGCCGCTGACGTCGATCAAGCACGCCGGCACGCCGTGGGAGCTCGGCCTGGCCGAGACGCAGCAGGTGCTGGTGATGAACGATCTGCGCTCGCGCATCCGCGTGCAGACCGACGGCAAGCTCCAGACCGGACGCGACGTGGCCATCGCGGCGCTGCTCGGCGCCGAGGAGTTCGGCTTCTCGACGATGCCGCTCATCGCCATGGGCTGCATCATGATGCGCAAGTGCCACCTGAACACGTGTCCCGTGGGCATCGCCACGCAGGACCCCGAGCTGCGCAAGAAGTTCCGCGGCACGCCGGAAGACGTCATCCGCTACTTCTTCTTCGTGGCCGAGGAGCTGCGGCACATCATGGCGAAGCTAGGCTTCCGCACCGTGGATGAGATGGTGGGCCGCGTGGACCGGCTGGAGATGAAGCCCGCCATCGACCACTGGAAGGCGCGCGGCATCGATCTCTCGCAGATCCTTTACAATCCGCCGGCGCCGTCGCGCGTGGCGCGGCGCTGCGTCATGGCGCAGGACCACGGGCTCGAACAGGCGCTCGACCACCGGATCCTTGACCGGGTGCGCGACGCCATTGAGCACCGCACGCCGGTGGAGCTGCACTTCCCCATCCGCAACGTGCACCGCACCGTCGGCGCGATGCTGTCAGGCGAGATCGCGCGCCGCTGGGGCTCGGAGGGACTGCCCGACGACACCATCCGGCTGCGGTTCACCGGCAGCGCCGGCCAGTCGTTTGGCGCCTTCCTGGCGCGCGGCGTGACGCTGGTGCTGGAAGGCGACGCCAACGACTATGTAGGCAAGGGCCTCTCGGGCGGCAAGATCATCGTCTATCCGCCGCGCGGCTCCACGTTCGTCCCCGAGGACAACATCATCGTCGGCAATGTGGTTCTGTACGGGGCCACCAGCGGAACCATGTTCATCAACGGGATGGCCGGCGAGCGCTTCGCCGTGCGCAACTCCGGCGCCACCGCGGTGGTGGAAGGCGTTGGCGATCACGGCTGCGAATACATGACCCGCGGGCTCGTCGTCGTTCTTGGCCGCACCGGCAAGAATTTCGCCGCCGGCATGAGCGGCGGCATCGCCTACGTGCTCGATGAGACGGGCGACTTCCGCCGCGTGCTGTGCAACCGGGCGAGCGTCGACCTGGATCCGATGGTCGACCCGAAGGACGTCGATCTGGTGCGCTCGCTCATCGAGCAGCATCTGGCCGCCACCGGCAGTCCGCGCGCCGCGTGGGTGCTCCAGAACTGGTACGCGATGCTGCCGCACTTCGTCAAGGTCTTCCCGCACGAGTACAAGCGCGTGCTGGGCGTGCCGCGGTCGTCGGATGCAACGCGGATCACGCTGGCGCGCCCGCTGACGCCGCCGCCGCAGGAGGCCGTGCTGCGTTGAGCCGGCAGACGCACAAGATGTCATTCAGGAGGACGAGCCGTGGGTAAGCCGACAGGCTTCATGGAATATCAGCGGGAGTCGTTCGGGCGCCGCCCGGTTCAGGAGCGCGTCCGCGACTGGTTCGAGGTCTACGTTCCTCTGTCCGAGGACCGCGTTCGCAGGCAGGGCGCGCGCTGCATGGACTGCGGCGTGCCGTTCTGCCACACCGGGTGTCCGCTCACCAATCTCATCCCGGACTGGAACGACCTCGTCTACAAGGGCCGCTGGCGCGAGGCCATTCGCGAGCTGCACGCGACGAACAACTTTCCCGAATTCACCTCGCGTATCTGTCCGGCTCCGTGCGAGGCGTCGTGCGTGCTGGGCATCAACGAGCCGCCGGTGTCAATCAAGGCGATCGAACGCGCCATCATCGACCGGGCCTGGTCGGAGGGCTGGATCCAGCCCGAGCCGCCGCCGGAACGCACCGGCAAGCGCGTGGCCGTGGTCGGCTCCGGCCCGGCGGGCCTCGCTGCCGCCCAGCAACTGGCGCGCAAGGGCCATCTGGTGACCGTGTTCGAGAAAAACGACCGCATCGGCGGACTGCTGCGCTACGGCATCCCGGATTTCAAGATGGAAAAGCACCACATCGACCGCCGCATCGCGCAGATGGTGGCCGAAGGGGTGGTGTTCCGCACGCGCTGCCACGTCGGCGTCGACATCAGCGTTGAGGAGCTGCGGCGGCAATTCCACGCCATCGTGCTGGCCGGCGGCGCCGAACAGCCGCGCGACCTGCGCGTGCCCGGGCGCGAACTGAAGGGCATCCACTTCGCGATGGAGTTCCTGCCGCTGAATAACCGCCGCAATGCCGGCGACGAGGTTCCCGAGTTCGAGTGGATCTCCGCGGCGGGCAAGAACGTGATCATCATCGGCGGCGGCGACACGGGGGCCGATTGCCTCGGCACGTCCATCCGCCACGGCGCGAAATCCATCAAGCAGTTCGAGATCATGCCGATGCCCCCCTCTGAGCGCAGCCCGCAGACGCCCTGGCCGCTGTGGCCGTATCAGTTGCGGCTGGAGACCTCTCACGAAGAGGGCGGCGAGCGCATCTGGAGCATTTCGACCCTCGAGTTTCTGGGCGACGAGCGCGGCCACGTCCGCGCCGTGCGCACCGTGCGCGTGGGGCCGCCGCCGAAGTTCGAGCCGTTGCCTGGAACGGAAGAGATTCACGAGGCCGAGCTCGTTCTGCTGGCGATGGGCTTCACCGGACCAGTGAAACACGGGCTGATCGAGCAGCTCGGCGTCGAACTCGACCCGCGCGGCAACGTGAAGGCGGATGAGAAATACATGACCTCGGTGCCGGGCGTCTTCGCCGCCGGCGACATGCGCCGCGGCCAGTCGCTGGTCGTCTGGGCGATCGCCGAAGGCCGCCGGGCGGCCGAGGGCGTGCACGAGTGGCTGATGAGCCAGCCGGTGCCGGTGGTGTGAGGCAGACCTCGTCGGGCCGGTTTCTCAACTCCTGTCGCGGGATGCGGCACTGCGCCGGGGGCCGGAGGCACCGGGCCGCGGAGAGACGCGTCGCACCGGTTTCTTGGGCTGCATGACCGCGTGTCCGGTCTGCTTGAGAAGCGACCTCAATAGCGCCCAGTTTTGCCGCGCGGCTTCGGGGTCCGTCTTCAGGCGGATCAGTTCGCTGCTGCTTCTGTCAGGCAGGGCGCCTGTCTCCCAGCGCTTGACACTGGCCACGCCGACGCCAAGGTACTCCGCGAAATCGCGTTGGGACAGACCCATGCGCCGGCGCGCTTCACGGATCTGTTTTCGGGTGAGAATCCCGGCGAGGCGGCGGTAAGTCGCGTCAACCAGGCGGCTGTGAGCGTCCACTCGATCCCAGGGAATTGTGATGGCATCGCATGCGGTGCAGACGGAGGCTTCATCTTCCACTTCGAAAGAGATCCCATGGATCTGGTGCGGCAGCTTCGTCACTTTTCGTACCATGCGGCCCTTGCCGCAGTCGAAGCATTTCGTATCCCGGGATCCTTGCGCCTGCTGCCTGATTCACGGACGCCACCTGAATAATCAGCCGGGTGGAGGGAGTATAATTTCGCGCCGGGCCTGGCGCCCTCCAGCCGGAACTTCACATGGATCCGGCGCCGGAGACGAGCAGAGAAATACACGAAAGCGTGCCCGGGAGGATCCAATGGGTCCGCCACCGGCTAATAATCGCTCATGCTGATCTGCTCCGCCACCGCGCGAATCTGGCCGATCAACTGTTCCTTTGAAATGCCAAGTTCTGACGCGCGGTCAAGAACGCGGGCATCCACCCAGACCCTTCCTGCCTGTGCAGCTTTCCGGAAATGCCGCAGCGCCGCTTCCCGGGCTGGCCGCATCCGAAGGCTTCTTCGGAGGGCGCCTCACCGGACGCCCTTCCTGGTATCAGTTGATACTTACCGCAGCAGTTTGCATGTCAAGAGACCGCCAGTCCAGTTTCTGGAAAACAAATTCCGCAGAAACCAATCACTCGAGCAGGTGTGGATAGGCCGCCATCACGCGGTCGATTTCTTCCCTCTGGCCCGGCGAGAGATCTTCGTGCGGGTCCAGGCAGGCGCGCGAGGCCATGCGGCCCTGCCGCACCAACACCTCGTGAATGCCCGCAATGCAGCCGCGGAAGCCGTTGGCCGAGTCAAACAGCGCCCCGTTGAGGTCGGTGAGCTGCGCGCCCAGCGAGAGCAGCAGGGCCGGGTTCTGCCCTTCGTGCACGCGCCGCAGCAGGGATACAGCGCTCTTTGTGCCCACCGCCCACTGGCCCAGCAGCCCGCCACGGATGCGCAGCGTGACGCCGTTGAAGTGGAACGGCGTCAGCAGGTCGGCGACGATGTTGTCGTCGTTGCCGGTATAAAGCGCGATCTCGCGCGCGCGGCCCGATTCGGCCACGGCGCGCACCACATCGATGGTCTGATAGCGGTTGAAGGGCGCAATCTTGATGGCGACCAGGCATTCCAGCTCCGCCACGCGCCGCCAGAACCCGTACGGCAGCACGCGTCCGCCCACGGCCGGCTGGAGATAGAAGCCGAAGACGGGAATCACGCGGCCGATTTCGGCGATGTGCGCGACAAGCTGGTCGATGTCTGCCTCCCGCAGTGCCGCCAGCGACACGAGCCCGCAGTGGTAACCAAGGGAGCGCGCCAGCTCGGCCTCGCGCAGCGCCTGCGCCGCCGGACCACAGATGCCCGCAACGAGCACGGCGTCGCGGTCGCGCGCTTCTTCGGCGGCGGCGCGCAGCACCGGCTCGAGCAGCCCGTGCTCCGGGGCGCGGATCGCAAACTGCGTGGTGTGCACGCCGACGGCCACGCCGCCGGCGCCCGAATCAAGATAGTAGCGCGTGAGGGCGCGTTGCCGATCTTCGTCGAACCGCCGCCCGGGCGTCAGACAGAGAGGATGGGCCGGAATGACAAGGCCTTGCCGCAGCCGGTCGAGCCAGGACATAAATCAGAACTTTCCTTCGCGGACTTCAAAATGGGTCGGCTTGCTCCACACCGTGCCGCCTCGCAGGATCCACGTGGCGGTCAGGTCGATGAGGTCCTGCGCCTTGAGCGACGGCAGTCCAAAGAGCCGGTGGCAGAGCGAGGCGTTGTTCAGCAATGCAGTGGGGTGCTCGGCGCCGACAAACTGCGGCTCCACGCCGAAGCGTTTGCCGAATTCGCGGGCGATGTCGCGGACGCGCAGCGTTTCCGGCCCGGTGAGGTTGAGCACGAACGGCGGCGACGAGGCCCGCTGGAGGCAGCGCAGGGCCACCGAGTTGGCATCGCCCTGCCAGATGACGTTCACGTGGCCCATGTTGAGGTCCACCGGGCGGCGGTCGCGGACCTTCAGTGCGATGTCCACCAGCACCCCATAGCGCAGCTCTACCGCATAGTTCAGCCGCAGCAGCGCCACCGGCGTGCCGTACTGCCGCGAGACGTACTCAAACATCCGCTCGCGGCCGAGCACCGACTGCGCGTACTCGCCCACCGGGTCCGGCGGCGTCTGCTCGGTGGCTCCGCCGCTGGAGACGGGCACCAGCGGATAGACATTGCCGGACGAGAAGGCAACGATGCGGGACTCGCGCCAGCGGTGCGCCACGAGTCCTGGCAGATACGTATTGATCGCCCACGTCAGCGAGGGATTGTCCGTGGATCCGAACTTGCGCGCCGCCATGAAGATCACGTTGGGCGCGTCCGGCAGCCGGTCCAGCACGCCCGGCTCGAGCAGGTCGCATTCGATGGTCTCCACGTCCCACTGGCGGAGCTGGTCGCGCACGGCCGGGCTGGAGAACCGGCTGACGGCGATGACGGCGGCGCGGTTTTCCGCCGCGTCGAGCGCGCGCCGCGCGCGGTGCGCCAGCGACGGGCCCATCTTGCCTGCGGCGCCGAGAATGAGCAGCGGGCCCTCCATCGCGCGCAGCGCATCGATGTCGGCGGCTGACGGGGCCGACAGCACGCTTTCGAGTTCCGCTTCTGAAGTGATCATGCGAGTCCGATGCTGAAAGTATATGTCCCGCGGGCGGGCGGCGCTTCCAGCCGCAGCCGCACACGGCGCACCACCGGGCCCCAGATGGGCCGCAGCCGCGGGTCCTCCGCGCTGTGTTCGTCGACGGACAGCCGCAGCGAGGGGTCGAAGGCCAGCACGTGGCGGCCATCGAGCACGGCCCGGCCCGGTGCTTCCTGTTTTGGCACGCGGTGGGTGATGAAGTTCCACTCCACCGATTCGCGGCGCGAGAGTTCGAACTCATCGCGCAATGCGATGCGGTTGGCGCTGCGATCCAGCCGCAGCGTGCGCCTCCAGACGGAGCAGCCGGCCTCGCGAGGCCAGGCGGCCGCAATGTCCATCGAGACGCTGCCCGGTTCGGCGCGGAAACCGCGCGCTTCGTACTGCCGGCCGGCTGCCTGCATCACGCCGTTGATCGTCGGGCAGTTGTGCCAGGCCGACTGCATCGTCCAGATTTCATAACGCTGCGCCGAAAAGGTCTTCGCCGAGTAGGTCTCCACGCCAATGTCGATGAAAACGGGCTCGCCGTCGCAGAAGACGACGAAGTTACCGACGTCATTGTGGTTGTGGCTTTCCGCGTTGTGGCCGCCCTGTGCGGCCAGGTAAAACCCTTCTTCCGAGCCCTCGCGCAGACGCGCGGCAAAGACCTGCGTGTCCGGCAGGATGACGTCGGCCACCAGCGGCGGCCGCGCGCCCGCCGCGGCCGCGCGCACCCGGGCGTAATGGAACACGGACTGAAGCGACCGCCACATGGATTCATGCACGGCAAGCCGCAGCGGACTCTTCTCGCGCCCGGCCAGCCAGGCGCCGAAAGCCTCCAGGCGCGGGTCGCGCACGCGCTGGCCGTAGCGCCAGACGAGCACCGCGTCCGGGCTCGCGTGCGCCGAGGCGTCGGCGAAGTTGAGATACCACGGGCCGGCGATATGGGCGCGGTAGATGTAAGCGCCCATCTCGCGGATCAACGGCAGGTCGAATCCGTTGATGGCGCCGCCTGAGGCCGAATGCAAAAGATCGAGACAGTCGAACAGCGAGGCGCCGGCGCGGTTCCAGTATCCGGGCCCTTCGTCGCAGGCGCCGTCGTCGTGATACGAGTCGAGGAAGCGGTCGAGCGAGCGCACGATCCTGTTGAGGGCCGCGAGGCGCCGCTCCGGGTCCGTTTCCACCAGCAGCACCGAGCTGAGCCAGTTGGAATTGATCCACGGGTTCCAGTTGTTCACCGCCCGCCTGCCGCTGAAGCCCAGCCACCAGAAATCGTCTCGTACGAGGAGCGGATCGAGAATGCGGCGGCGGATCTCGGCATGGATCCGCGGCCGAACCAGTTTCGAAATCCGCTCAAGCCGTGTGCCAAGCAGATAATCGATCCAGGCGAGCGTGGCCGAGGTCTCGGCGGCGAACAGGTCGACGATGGGCTCGACGACGTCCGGCAGCGTGTTGCCGGCCTTCTGCACGCCAATGTGCGCGGGCACGCCCCAGAAGGACTCCTCGCAGGTGAGCCAGATGCCGTCGAGCACTTCATCAAGAAACCGGCCGCCACCTTCGATGCATTCGGCCAGCGCGGCCAGCGTCAGCCGGTCGCGCCGCGCCCGCCGCACGCCTTCATAGCGCGAGCGGTTGCCTTCGCGCGCATACTGAAGGAACAGGCTCGCGGTGAGCGAAGGCCAGCTCGCGCCGAGCTGCTTGCCGGCGGCCGAGACGATGGCGGTCTTCAGCTCCTCGGGCAGCGCCTGCCACGGCTCGCGCTCTTCGGCGGTGGGCCACGGATGCCAGCCTTGTGCCGGGCGCACGGCGCGGCGCAGCAGCTCCGGCGGGATCCGCGAGGCCAGCAGCCTCCTTTCCGGAGGCGCCGGCAACGTCTGGGCCAGCGCCAGGGCGGGAGTCTGAATAAACATGCGGCGGCTAAGGGCGGCCATGCCAGCACTGTATCGCACGTGCCGGCAATGCGCCAGAGAGGACATACTGGGTCTTGATGAAGCTGGTGCTGATGGTGGGCCTGCCCGGCTCCGGCAAAACGACGTGGCTTTCGAAACAGGGCATCGCGGCCCTGTCGAGCGATCAGATGCGGGCGCTGCTAACCGGAGATGAATCCAACCAGAACGTCAACCGGCTCGTGTTCCGCCTGCTGCGAGAGATCGTGCGGATGCGCGCCGCGGCGGGCGTCGGGGAGACCTGGATCGATGCCACGTCCATCACGCGGCGCGAACGGCGGGCGTGGATCCGGCTGGCCGAACTGCTCGACTGCGACATCGAGGCCGTGTACATGGACGTGCCCGTGGAAGAATGCCGCCGCCGCAACCGGCTGCGCCAGCGCGTGGTGCCGGAGGATGCGATGGACCGCATGGCGGCGCGGCTGGAGCCGCCGCGGGTGGAGGAGGGATTTGCCAGAATCCTTACGATCACGACATGAGAAGTGTTTTAGCGCCACTGCTTCATATTGGAGAGAAGAATCTCCCTTGCTTCGCGGCCGGACTCATGCCCAAAGGCCTAGCAGGATGCTGAAATACCCCATATTTCCATTGCGCGCGTACGTAAAATCAATGACCTACGCGGTCGATTTTGTGACCCAATAGCATATTTCAGCATCCTGCTAGGAGCGGCGCTTCCGGGTGGTCCAGTATGCTACGCCGGGCCTCCTTGTCAACGTCTTCAGAACCACATCCATTCAAAAAGACAACTCCAACGGGCGGCCCGGTCTTCCGCAAAAGCGGTTCAGGTTCCGCCACCTTTTTCAGGAGAACCATGGGCGGTGTGCGGCTCACAGATCCCTGCATCCTGAAGAGCGGACCAGAGAAATGAGTCCATTCCACAAAGATTGAATTTCCATGCTTGTTCGGTAAGCTCCAGCCCGCCCATCCGCATCATTCCTTTTCTCCATAATATTTTTCTTGACAAGCTGCGGGGGGGGTATAGAAAAGGTATGGCACCTTGCAAAGTGAATCTCTGGAAAACAAAAAACCTCACCTGGATCGTGATGGTGTGTGTCCTTGGCGTTTTCGTGGGCGCCGGCATCGCAGATGGGGCTGGATATCCATGCATTCCGATGGTCAGTCAAGGCCGCATGAGCTCATGTCTGAGTGTAGACTGTAATGGGACTTGGGTCTGGATGTGCGCCGTCGGCGCCTGTTATGTGACTCCTGAGGAGGGACAGCGGGGATGCGTGCCGCGGCCCGGCCAGAGTTGCACGCTTTTCGGCTGTTACAGCGTTTATGGTTGTTACCCGTGCCCGTGAGGCGGAGCAGGAAATCAGGGAGGACTATTCTGATGCTGAAGACTAGACGCATTCTGACCGCGGCTGCCTTATTCTTCTTATTTTGCCTTGGAGCCTTCCTCTTCAGCCGCTGGATGTCCAACGCAATTACGACAGCCCGAGCGCGGACCGTACTACAAGGCAGGCCGTATACCATGATGCAAGTTACCTTGGCGCGGGGGCGAGACGGAACAACGAAGATCACGGAAGAACGGATGATCGCAGTGAATCAGGATGGGGCGGAAGTGTGGGTCAGCACCTTTCCGGAACACCCCGAGTCGGGTCCTATCCGCAAGATCATCAGAAGCGATGGGCGGGCCACAGTGGCGTTGGAGAAGTTTGCGCTTCGCATGACACAATACATCCCGACAAGAGTCCTGAGCGCCAGGAACAGCTATGCCGAGGACGCTGGAAAGGAATGCCGGTTTTCCTATGAAGCGGACCTCGGCCGCTCCGTGCTGGCTGGAGTGCCCGTGAGCGTGTCGCAATACGAGACGAAGACGCGGCGCGAGACCGTATACAGGGCGCTTGACTACGGCTGCGCCCCGATGGCGCTCCGTATTGAGAATCTGGTAGAGGGGCGGTGGACGATGTTCGCAGAGTCGACCACCGTTTGGTTCAAGCCTGGGAATCCAAGCAGCGATCTTTTCGACGAGGCGTGGTTTAGCAAGTTGCAGGAAGCTTCGCCGGCGGAAGTCCTGAGGCGCATCGCCGCCGCCGGCGGCGTGGATGCGGTGAGCTGTCCCGCGTGTTACAACCCTGCGGCTTTGGAGGAGTTAGAGAAGAATTACCACAGGTACCAGACGCCGCAACCATAGGCCCGGGGCGCTGAGTGCGGCCTATGCGGCACTTCATCGCCGACGGCACCCGGCGCGCGCTTGGCGCTGGGACACGCCCCACAGCGCGGCGGGGAAGATGCCCAGCAGCCCGGAGCAGACGGCGAGCGTGCGCACGGGGACGCCGAGATCGACGAGTTCGCCGGCCGCGTAGCTCACAACGCTCATCGTGAGGAAAAGTCCGGCGAAATCGGCCGAGAAGACGCGTCCGCGGAACTCGTCATCGGTGATCCGGTGCAGGAGCGTGGTAGAGAAGACCCAGGCCATCGATCCGCCCGCGTGCCCGATGGCCACGCACACGCAGGCCAGGGCCAGCGTCGGCGCAAAGCCCAGTGCCGCGTAAGCCACAGCGGTCATCAGAAAAGCGAGCAGAATGCCGGTGCGCATCTTCCGCTCGTCGTTCCTCGCCCAGTAGCCGGAGGCGAACGAACCGATGAACGCGCCCACGCCCCGCGCGCTGAACAGCAGACTCATGCTCAGCGCGCCGCTGCCTTCGACGGGGAACACGCGCTCACCGAAGACCGGCAGCAGCACCCAGTGCGCGCCGGTGAGGCCCATGCCTGCCTTGACGAGCAGCGTCGACAGCCGCCCCGCGTGCCCCCGCACATACTGGATGCCTTCCCAGACGGGCCTGAAATCGAACAGGTCGGCGAGGCGAAACGGCGCCTGGCTTTCGGTGTGCGTTTCGCGCACGCGCATCGCCGACAGGAGCAGCGCCGAAACCAGAAACGAAACTGCATTGAGCAGGAAGACCGCGGTGCGGCCGAACTTCCACAGCAGCAGCCCGCCCAGTCCGCTGCCCAGGGCCAGATTGATGGCCCACGTGGACGACGACAGCGCATTGGCCACCAGGAGCTGGTTCTTTGAGGTGACGATGTTCGGGATCAGCGCCGTGCGGCCGGGCTCAAACAGCGCCCACATCACCGTCTCCAGAAACAGCAGCACCCAGACGAGCCAGACCCTGTCGGCCGAGGTCACCATCATCATGCCAAGCACGATGAACATGCGCGCGATGTCGGCCGAGATCATGATGGCGCGGCGGTTGAGCCGGTCGTTGAGCACCCCCGCGGTGGGCGCCACCAGCACCTGCGGCAGCAGTTGCAGCACCACCGCGATGCCGACGCTCTCGGCCCGCCCGGTCAGTTGCAGCAGCAGCGAGTAGATGGCCACCGCGTAAAGCCAGTCGCCCAGCTCACTGATTACCTGCGCGAGCCACAGCAGGCGGAAGTCGCGGTTGCCGGCCAGCAGCCGCAGATACGCGGCGAAGGAGAAAGAAGGCGCGTCCGCGGCTTCCATGCACGGTCAGTCCGTGTAGATGCCCATTCGCTGCTTGACGAGCCGGACCGTCGAGTTGGCGATGGGCGCCACGCGTTCGGCCGATTCCCGCAGCACCCGCTTCAGATATCCGGGCTCGGCGGTGATCTCGCGGTAGCGTTGCTGGATGGGCTCGAGCCCGGCGACCACGGCCTCGGCCACCGTCTTTTTCAGCTCGCCGTAACGCATGCCGGCGAAGTGCGAGCGCATCTGTTCATCGCTCCATCCGGTGAAGGCCTGGAAGATGGTGAGCAGGTTCTGGACGCCGGGACCGAGGTTGTCGAAATCGACCCCCGGCAGCGAGTCCGTGGTGGCGCGCATGATCTTGCGGCGGATCAGCTCCGGCGGATCCAGCAGCCCGACGGCGTGATAGGCGCCGGGTTCCGACTTGCTCATCTTCTTCGTCGGGTCGTCCAGGCCCATGATGCGCGCGCCCACCGCAGGCAGCTTTGTCTCCGGCATCACGAACGTCTCGCCGTAGAGCGAATTGAAGCGCTGCGCGATGTCGCGCGTCAGCTCGAGATGCTGTGTCTGGTCCTCGCCCACCGGAACCACGTTGGCCTGATAGAGCAGAATGTCGGCCGCCATCAGCACGGGATATTGCAACAGGCCGTCGCCGACGGACTCCTGCTTTGCCGCCTTGTCCTTGAACTGCGTCATCCGTTCCAGCCACCCGAGCGGCGTGACGCACGTCAGCAGCCAGCACAGTTCGGCGTGGGCGGGCACGGTGGACTGCACGACGATGGACGACACCGCCGGGTCGATGCCCGCGGCCAGAAACAGCGCCGCCGTCTGGTCGATCTTGGCGCGCAGCTCGGCCGGCTCCTGCCAGACGGTGATGGCGTGCAGGTCGACAATACAAAAGACGCACTCATAGTCGTGCTGGAGCCGCACCCAGTTCTTCAGCGCGCCCAGATAATTGCCAATGTGCAGATTTCCGGTGGGCTGGATGCCGGACAGAACTCTCGGTTTCATGCTGAAGTAATAGCGAAGGGCTTCTTTTATCGTAAAGGACGGGCATGGACGAAGTAAAAATCGAGAAGCTGGTCTATGGCGGCGCGGGGCTGGCGCGCACGGAAAACGGCGTGGTGCTGGTGCCCTTCGTCCTGCCCGGCGAGCGCGTGCGCATCGAGCCGGTCCGGCGGCGCGCCGGCATGACCGAGGCGCGCCCGGTGGAAATCTCCGAAAAGAGCCCGGCGCGGATCGACCCGCGATGCCCTTACTTCGGCCAGTGCGGCGGCTGCCATTACCAGATGGCGCCGTATGAGTTTCAGCTCGAATGGAAGCTGGCCATCCTGCGCGAGGTGCTCGAGCGGGTCGGCAAGCTGAAGCCGCCGGAGCCGATCGGCGTGATCTCCGGCGAGCCGTGGGGCTACCGCAACCGCAGCCAGTTCCATTTCGGCCGCCACCGGCTCGGCTACAAAATGGCAGGCTCGGACCGGGTGGTGGACGTCAGCGAGTGCCCCATCTCGGCGCCGGCGATCAACGCCGCGCTGAGGGAGCTGCGCGCCGCCCGCCGCGACCGCCGCTTCCCGCGCTTCCTCCGCCAGATCGAGCTGTTTACCAACGGGGAGCGGACAATGGTGAACGTGCTGGACACGGACGCGGCGCGGGGCGTGGCGCGGAGCTTCTTTGTCTGGCTGGCCGAGCGGATCCCCGGCGCCGCCGACGGCGAGCTCTTTTACGAGGCCTGCGGCGAGAAGTTCCGCGTCAGCCACCGGTCCTTTTTCCAGGTGAACCGTTTTCTGCTGGAGCCGCTGGTGGAGGCGGCGCTCGAAGGGGCGGAGGGAGAGGCGGGGCTGGACCTGTATGCCGGCGTTGGACTGTTTACCGTCCCGCTGGCGCGGCGGCTGGGCCGGGCCGTTGGCGTCGAAAGCGACGGCAGCGCCGCGCGCGACCTCGAGTTCAACATCGTTGAAGCGGGCGTGCGCGCCGAGGCGCGGCGGATGCAGGCTGAGCAATACCTGGAGACTGTAACAGAAACGCCGGATTTTGTTCTGGCTGATCCGCCGCGCGCCGGCCTGGGCAAGCGGGTGGTGAAGCACCTGCTGCGGCTGCGTCCGCGGCGGATTCACCTGGTCAGTTGCGATCCGGCGACGATGGCCCGAGACGTGGCCGCGCTGGCCGCGGGCGGCTACGCCATCGGCTCGGTGGTCCTCATCGACCTGTTCCCGCAGACCTACCACATTGAAAGCATCGTCCGGCTGCACCGTGCCGGCTGAGCTCAGCCGGCGGCCGGGTGGTGATTGCGCGCCGGCCGCGGCTCCAGCGCTTCGACGAGCGCGACCGCCAGGGTCGGTTCGGCCGCAATCGCCTCCTGCCAGGCCTGCTGCGCTTCCTCCATCCGGCCCGCCGAAGCGAGCGCGTTGCCGTAGCTGAGGCGGAGCGCCGCGTCGCCGGAGCGAACCGTCAGCGCGAGTGCGTACAGGTCGAGTGCGGCCTGGAAGTCCCCGGATTCGTGCAGCCGCACCGCCAGCGCCGCGCGGAGCTGTCCGAGTAGCGGGTCCTGCGCGTCGGCGCCCGCCGCCAGCGCTCGGTCGAGCGCTTCGCGGGCCTCGGCCGTGCGGCCCTCGGCGGCGTGGATGAGTCCGAGCCGGAGCCAGGCCCCGGCGCAAGGGTCCGCTCCCTGCACCAGCGGCCCGAGCACGGCGCGCGCCGCCGGCCAGGCGCCCGTCACCGCCAGCGCATCGGCCAGGGCGAGCCGCACGTCGGTGTGGCGCGGGTCCACCTGAAGCGCCGATTGGAGCGCCTCGGCGGACTCCTGCCAGCGGCCCAGCCGGTACAGGCAAAGCCCGATGTGATACCAATGTTCGACGAACGCTGGCGCGGCCGCGGCCAGCTCGCGGAAGGTCTCAAGGGCCGCCTCATACTTCTCCTCGGCCAGATCGGCCTGCGCCGCTGCTTCCCTGGCCAGAAGCGAGCCCGGCGAGACCGCGGCCACGCGCGTCGCCAGCCGGCGCACGTTGGACCAGTCGCGCGCGTCCAGAGCCGCCTGGAGCGCGTTCACCAGCAGCTCCTCGCGGTTCGGCGAAGACTCGATCAGCGGCAGATACAACGCCAGCGCCTCGGCCGCCTTGCCCTGCATCTGGAGCGCCGCCGCCTGCCCGCAGACGGCCGGCACATAGCCCGGGCGGAGATTCAGGCACTGGGCGAACGAGGAAGCCGCCTCGGCCGGGCGGCGCAACTGCAACAGGGAGATGCCCAGCAGGTGCCAGGCCTCGGCGTGGGAGGGCGTCAGCACCACCGCCTTCTGAAGCGAGCCCGCCGCCTCTTCCCAGCGGCCCAGCCGCGCCAGGCAGAGCCCCTCGTTGAAAGACGCGTAAGGATGGTCCGGCACGGTCTCGGCCAGCTCGTGATACAACGTGGCGGCGCGCTCGAGGTTGCCCGTTTCAAAGCAGATCTGCGCGCCCACGAGCAGCGCATCCGGGTCCCGCGCGGCCAGCGCCGGCTCGAGCGCGGTCAGCGCTGCCGCCCCCTCGCCCTGCACCCAATGGCGCATCGCTCCGGCCAGAGCCGGATGCGCCGCGGCCCGCGCCTGTAGGCCTGCATGCGCCGGAGCGGCTGCCAGCAGCGCCCGCACCAGCCCTTCATCCAAAATCCACAACCAGGGATCGGCAGGCAGCGTGAACATCAGTCTCTTTCCACTCCTGTTACGCCGGCAGCCGCGTCGGCGACTGCGCGGATTTCGCTGAACTCAGGTTCCCCGCCGCTGGTGGCGGTCCAAAGTAGTAGGACGGCCTCACCGGCATCACCGCCGCGCGGGGGATATACAGGCATTCGGCCAGCGGCTGCCGATGCAGCGGCCGCCAACGCGCCGCTGGCCGCGAGGCGGCCGAAACAGCCGGCGGCAGCCTCCAGATCCGCAGTGGCAGCCGGTGCATGCGGAACGGCTGGATGTTGCCGTTCATCAGCCACTCGGCCGGATCCGCGGTTGCTTTCGCTGTCAGAGGCAGCGCCGCTGCTGCGGGTACGAACCTTGCAGGCACGGCGACGGCTGGCCCGGGATTCCTCCTCTCGCATCGCGGCAGGGAAGGTAACGTTGGCAGCGAGGGGATCCAGGGCACGGGAGCCGGGCGAATCCTTTTCTCCGCCGCCTCGCCGGACAGACACAATGGGCCGCTCCGCCACTCCACGGGCGGTTGAAGACCCGCCGGAGCCTCCGTCAGCATCTCCCCGGCCGGCTCCGGCGCACGCGGCAACTTTACGGGCGGCAGCGCTACGCTCCAGCCCGGAGGCATGGGAACGAGCGCAACAGGGCAGCTCTGTGGCAGAGACAACTGCACTGCCCGCGGCTGTGTTGGAAGAAGGCTGCCCCACGGAATCCGCGGCGGATTCTTTCTCGGCCGGTGCGTGGGAACGATAACCCGCCGGCGCGGCGCGCGTGCCGGCATCAGGCGCAGCGGCATCGGTGAGGCGCATGGAACTGGCGCGGCTGCCCACACCACCGGCTCGGCGGCCGGCAGGGGAATGTCCGGCTCCTTGTCTTCCAGTGCTGCCTGGCCGGTCGCCCCGGTTTCCGCTGCCTGGCATTCGCTTCCTGCGGCGGCTGGCTCGATCCCATCGGCCGCAGCGTCCAGGCCCAGATTCATTGCCTGCCGAAGCAGCTCTTCGCGCAAAGCGGCGAACGGGTCCTCCGCGCCCAGGGGTGCGTCGGCCTCTTCGGCCGGGGGAGGTGCTGCCAGCTCCGGCTCGGTCCTCCCAAACAGAAGTCCGACATTGGCGCTGAGATCCTCATCGGGCCGGGACGCGTCCGGAGCCGGAGGGCTCTCCTGCGCTTCTGTCCCCGTAGCGCCTGACAGATCCGTTTGACCCAAAAGGGCCGAGCGCAGATTCTCGTGAAACAGGCGCGCGTGCGCGGCCGAGCAGAACCTTTTGCCCCCGGTCACGCGGTGCAGCAGCGGCAGCTTCCTGCCACAGTAGGCGCAGGTTTGCATGCGATTGCCGGCGACCTCTCAGTCCTCCTATCGGCAGGCTCAGGGAAAACCTTGATGCCCTGGGCGGTGGTTTGCCATGTTTCGCCCGAATCCGCGCACCGCCGCCATAATGCCGCGGTCCGCGCCTGCCGATGGTAGAGCAGGCCCCATGAACCCGTTTGAGCGTCTTCGCGAAATCGCCCAGGTCTTTGGCCTGGCAGGAGGCGACGCGCCCGCGCACTGGTTTGACTCATCGAACCCCGTCTGCCGCGATGCCGAGCAGTTGCTACGTGCCGGACGGTTCGCCGAAGCCGAGGAGATCTTCGCGCGGGTCCTTCAGGACCCCCGCCACGCCCCGCTCGTCCGCCGGCAGCAGCCGCGCATCCTGATTGCACTGGCCACGGCCCGGCTCCGGCAGGAGAAGTGGGAAGCGGCACGGGAATCCGCATCCAGGGCAAAGAGCCTTCTGGCCGACGCGCGCGCCCGTTCCAGTCCCGACTATGCCGAGGTCTGCCGCCTGCTGGGCCAGGCGGCCCGGGGCGAAGGCCGGCGCGAGGAGGCGCTGCGGCACTTGCTGGAAGGCATCGCCGCCACCGAGCTTCAAAAATCGCCCCGGCCGGCCGACCTTGTGGAGCGCCGTCTGGAAACCGCCGTCCTGCTGCGCGAAATGGAGCGCTTTGACGAAGCCGAGCGCCAGGCGCGCGAAGCCGTGCGGGTGGCCGCCGAACGGCTCTCCGGCCAGAAGGAAGAGGGCGATGCCCGTATCGAGCTGGCCGAATGCCTGGCGGCCGGCGGACGCTTCGAAGAGGCACGCCAGGAGGGCGAGCGGGCCGCTGCCGTCCACCGCTCCGCCTGCGGCGAATCCTCAGGCGAATTGGCCGAGGACTACGAGAAGCTCGGCGGCATCTGCCAAAAAGAAGGAGACTTTCAGGCAGCGGTCTCTTACCTGGAAAAGGCTCTTGGCATCAGGGACCGGCAGGTGGGCGGCGACACGACCCAGCTCGGCCTGCTGCTGGTTGCGCTGGCCGATCTCTACACGCTGATCGGCCGGCTGGCGCCGGCGCTCGAGCTGCTCCAGCAGGCAGTCGGCAAGCTGGGGCCGGCCCGCGATGCAACCTTTGCTGATGCGCTCGAAAAGCTCGGTGCAGTCTACGTCCGCACCGGGCGCTACGAGGACGCGGCCGACTGCTACCGCCAGGCGTGCGAAATCTGGGCCGCTTCGCCGGAGGCATCCGCCGACCGGCTCGCCTCCGACATCCGGGCTCTGGAAGAGCTCCGGCCCTGGTTGCCTGAGCCGGTCCTGCCGTCGAAACCAGCCATGGCCGATCCCGGCACGCCGGTGCTGCTGGACAGGTCGCCCCAGGCGCCTGCGGCCGGAACCGCTTTCGTGGGGGTAACAGGCCTGGGCGGTTCCTCCGCCGGGGCCCTGAACCCCGCCCTGGCAGCACGGGGGATGGCGCCCCCCGCGCCCGTCGGCAGCCCGGCCCGGCCGCATGCCGCACCAGGCCCGCCGGCCGGAGCCGCCATGATTCCGCCCGGCGGCGCCGCTTATGAAGCGGATTCAGCCGCCGTGGCGCCGCCGGTCCAGACAGCAGGCTTGAAGGCCCGGCCCTCTGTCCGCGAAGCGCTGGCCGCCCTAAGTGAAACTGCGGCCTCGCGCCGCGCCGGCCAGGCCTTCTGGGGCTGGGAGGAGCTCGAGTTCGACTCTCTTCGCATGTAGCCCCCGCAAGGGTCAGGCCGCCTGCGGCAGCGCGGTCGCACCCGCCGCAGCCGCCCCGCGGCGGAGCCTTCGCAGCAGCACCTCCACAAAATTCAGCGACAGTGCCAGCGCGAGCAGCCCTGGCCACAGACGCAACGTGACCGGGACCGACCGTCCGGCCGGATCGAAGATGCTCCGTGGCGCCGGCTCGAACCGTCCCCCGGTGTGCGCCGCGATCTGGCGCAGCAGGGCGGGATTCTCGCCATGTTCTGCCAGCTCGGGCTCGGGCAGGTACAGCCCGATCTCCGGGAACGCGCGCGACTCCTCCAGCGGTCTCACCCGGAACAGCCCGCGCCGCGCGCCGATACCCGCCCTGGCACGAAACAGCCCGGGCGCCAGCCGCTCCGGGCTCACGGCCCGGCGGTAGCCGTCCGGACCCAACACATAGAGCGTGGGCGCGGCTTCCGGCAACGGAGTGACCGGGGAAAGCCGGTATTCCGCCACCAGGGCTCCGCTTGCCGGATCGTAGCTGAGCATTGCCTGCCCCGGCTCGGCCTGCGGCAGCAGGTCGCGGAGCACGTTCGCCCAGAAGCGATCAAAGCCGGCCCATGCAATCCAAGGCGCCGCCCACCGGGGTTTGGCGTCGGAGGCAAACACGGCGGCGCGCCCCAGTCCGTACTGCCAGCGCACCAGCAGCGGGTCGGGTGCTCCCTGCGCCGCGCCCTGCGAGGGAATCGCCAGCAGGGTCTCCGCAGCCGGCTTTGCGGTGAACCGCACATAGCCAAGCAGCTCCGGAAACGCCTCCGGCTCCAGCCCGCCCAGCACCTCCGCCTTCTTCACCAGCCGCGGACGAAACGCCCGCTCCACGGTCGTCGAGCCTGTATGTTCCTTCACGTCCTTGATGAGGATCTGCTCGAGCCCTGCCGGATCCGTCAGGAAATAGGACTTGCCCAGCGCCGCCGCGGCCACGCGCTCCAGAAAGGCGCGGTTGACGTCCTGCCCGAGGCCGACCGTCGAGATGGTGATCCGGTTGGCGGCCGCCTCCCGCGCGATCGTCATCGAGTCGCCTTCTTCGCTGATCCCGTCCGTCAGCAGGACGATGTGTTTGTAGACGCCCTGCGCCGGCAGCATCCGCCTGTACGCCTCGGCCAGCGCCGGCGCGATCTGCGTGCCGCCGTCGGCGACGATGCCCGCAATCAGCCGCTTGATCATCGTCCGGTCTTCGGCTCGCCGCAGCGGCACCGCCCACTGATGCGTGTTGTCAAAAATCAGCACGCCGATCTGATCCACCGGCTTCAGGTTCTCCACCACACCGATGGCCGCCAGCCGCGCCAGCTCCATCTTGCGGCCCTCCATCGATGAGGACTTGTCGATGATGAGAATCACCGCCGAGCCTTCCGGGCTCCGCGGCGGCGCGATCGTGGCCGGCAGGACGCGGCGCAGAGGGTCGGAGTCGGCGTCCCGCCGCTCCACATACACGTTGCGTTCGCCGCCGATCACCAGCAGCCCGCCGCCCTGCTCGACGAACCGCTCCAGCCGCTGCTTCACCTCCAGCGGCAGCGACTCGATGTCCACGTTGTCCAGGATCACCGCCTCGAAGCCATCGAGCGGCCCGGCCAGCGCCTCGCCGCCGCGCACAACGTCAAACTGCGCCGCCTCGAGCGTCCGCAGCAGGTTGGTCTGCATGCCGGGCGGGTCCTGTGTGACATACAGCAGCCGCGGCCGGCGCACCGCGACGGCCTGCTCGAAGTCGAGCTCGCCCAGTGGGCCGGCGCGCAGGCGGAGATGCAGGTCGATGGCGCCCGGCGTCGAAACGGAGGCCCGCACCGCGAGCTGGTTCAGTCCCGCCTCCAGCCGCACGCGCGTCGAACCGAGCGGCCGGCTCTCGGCCGAGACCTCCAGTGTCCCCTCGCCGGGTTCGGGAGACTGTACGTCCAGCGCTATGGGGAAACGCTCGCCGGTGAAGGCCACCGCCGGCAGCCGGACGGATTCCAGCCTCAGCCGCGGCGCCGACCGGCCGGGCAGCAGAAACGTGTCGATGGGGATGCCCAGCTCGCGCGCCTGCCAGGCGGCCCGCGCCGCCAGCCCAAGATTTTCGCGGCCGTCGGAAAGCAGCACCAGCCGCGGCAGCAGTCCGGGCGGCGAGGATGAGATGGCTTCGCGAATGGCGGTCTCGATGTCGGTGCCTCGCCCGCCTTCGCCGCCGGTGGTCCGCAGCCGCCAGCCGCGGGCCGTTTCCTCCGGCGCCGGCAGGCGGACCGAGCGGGCGAACGGCAGCACGCGCAGCAGGTGGCGGCCGCGAGCGCTCTCGAGCGTGTTCACGATCCGCGAGGCCCGCGCGAGCCCCTCCGCCGGGATGCTTGCGCTCGTGTCGGCTAGAACAGAAACGGCCAGTTTTGTTTCTTTCACCGGCAGCCCCGGCTCGAACAGCGCCGTCAGCGCTGCTCCGAGACAGGCGGCCTTCAACGCGGCCGAGGTCGGCGCCAGCGGCCGCTGGCGAAACAGCAGCCACTCGACGGCCAGCAGGACGCAGCCGAGCACGGCGAGGATCCGCCACAGGTCCCGCGGCAGGCGCGCCGGCGCGGCCGCCGGGCCGGCGCCCCTCGGAACTTCCGCCGGCGCTTCCCATCGCGCCGCGGCCAGCGCCGGCAGCGACAGCGAATCGGCCAGCGCGTGGCGCGGCGTCGTGATCCGCAGCAGCGTGGGCCGCGGAGCGAAACAGCGCAGCGTGCGGCCCTCCAGCGTGAACGGCAGCGGCGTGCCGTCTTCGTCGGTGACGCTGACGCGCTCGGCCGGCGCCGCTTCCGGCAGCTCCACCGTGATCGCGCCGGGCGTTCCAGCCAGAACCTCCTGCTGCTGAAAGGGCGCTGGCGCCAGCCATTCGAGCGCGGCCGCGAACAGCAGCGGCGCGGCCACGTGAAAGCGCAGCGAGGGGGCGGCCGGATGGAAGCCCAGCACCACGCGTCGCGGCTCGGCGGCGTGCGCCAGCGCCACCGGGCCAGCGGGTGTCGAGATGATCACGGTGTCGCCATCTTCCGGTGTCAACACGCGCGCGTGCTCCAGCCGCACGTCCTGCGAACGGAGGTTCGACGTCACCGGGTGGGTGGCATTCCACTGGCTGATGCCCGTGGACACGCTGCCCGGCCGGATCAGCAGCGCCGGCCGCAGCGGCAGCCGCGACGGGTTCAGGGAATCCAGAATGACGACGTCGGCCTCGTGGCCCGGCTGATAGCGGCCCGCCGGAAGGAAGGCCGCCTGAATGCGCGGGTCGGACTCGACGAGTGGCCGCAGCGGGCCGGGGTTGTCGCTGAATACCGCCACGCGCACCACCGGCGGCGGAGGCACTTCGAGCGTGGCCCGGTCGTCGGCGGGCAGCGCGTCGCGGCCTTCGATGCGCACCTCCAGCCATCCGGCCACCGGCGCGCGGAACTGAAAGCTCGCCGCCGTCTCCGTGTTGGGCCCGAGCCTGAGTGCCTGGCTGTGAACCACCGAGCCGGCGAAGCCCACCAGCAGCGACGCCGACCGCGGCGCGGCTCCATAGTTGCGCACGCGGACCAGCGCCTCCACCCGCAGCGGATCCTGCGCCGGCCGGCGCAACACCACGCGCGTGAGCCCGGCATTGTCCGGCCGTGTTTCGGCCACCAGCAGCCGCAGGTTCGGCGGCGGGACGAGGCCGTCGGCCCCATCGACCATCAACGGGCCCGCATAGACGATCTCTCCGGGCCGCGCCGCATGCATCCGCAGCGTCTGGCGCGCGAGCTCAAAGGCGGGCGCGAGGTCCAGCGCCGTCCATGAGGGTTGCGACTCCCGGATGGCGCGCGCGGCGGCGGCGCGGTCGGTGGTGAAGGCGGTCAGCGGCGTGGGCATCGCGTCCGTCCGCACCACCAGCACGCGATCCTGTGCAGGAAGGGTGCGCAGCCAGGCAAGCGCCAGCTTCTTCGTCTCGCGTTCCACCGCTGGCGCCTGCGTCCACGAAGAGCTGTCGAGCAGCAGGACGTGGGCGGCGCCCTCTTCGGGGCGCGGGCCGATGCGCGGTTGAGCGATCGCCAGCAGCAGCAGCGCCACGGCCGCCAGTTGCAGCAGCAGCGACAGCGGCTGGTCCACGCGCCGCCGCCTGCGCTGGTCGAGCTCGCGCCGCGCCTGCCGCCAGAACCGCAGCGTCGGCGCCACCACCTGCCGCCGCGCACGCACCAGCAGATAGAGCGCCACCATGGCCGCCGAGGCCGCGCCCAGCAGCACGAGAAACTCAGCCAGCGTGAGGTTGGCGAAAAACATCGCTCACGCTCCCCGCGAGGCGCGTTGCAGCTCGGCCCCGGTCAGGTCCAGCGCCTCGAAAATCGCCTCGTCCAGCGGCACGGATGTCGAAAAGCCCGCATACCGGCCGCCCGTGCGCAACACCAGGTGTTCAATGGAGGACGCGTAGCGGTCGAAGGCCTCCGTGTAGGCCCGGCAGGCGGCCTCATCCAGCGCCAGCTCAAGTTCGGCGCCGGTCTCGGCGTCGCGCAGCCGGGTCTCGCCGGACAGGCGCGGCTCACGTTCAGAGTCCGTGTAGAGGTGGACGCAGAGGAGCTCGTGGCCGAAGTCGGCCAGATATTCGAGCGGCTTCAGCACGTCCCCGTCATCGAGAAAATCGGAAAGAATCGCCACCAGGCCGGGTTTCGGAAATTTCGAAATGAATTGCCGGGCGATTTCGAGAAAATTCGATTTTCCTTCCGGCTGTAGTCCGGCCAGAAAATCGTTGGCCGGTCCGAAGCGGTGGCGCCCGCCGCTGGCGATGTGCGCTTCGCCCAGCCGCTCGTGGAAGGGCAGCAGCACCACCGTGTCATGGCGCACCATGGCGACGTAGGTCAGCGCCGCCGCCAGCCGCCGCGCGTAGTCGAACTTGCCGGGGTCGCGCGGATCGGGCGAGACCGACATCGACAGCGACGTATCCACCAGCATGCGGATGGGCGTGCGCGGCTCGGTCTGGAACATTTTCAGGAAGAGTTTTTCCAGCCGCAGATAGGCGCGCCAGTTCACCGCGCGCAGGTCGTCGCCCTGATGGAAGCGGCGGTGATCCAGAAACTCGAGCCCCGGCCCGGAAAACCGGCTCGTGTTGCGCCCGCCCACCAGCCCGCGGAAGGACTTGTGCCATCTGAGCGTCAACCGCTCCAGTCGTTCCAGCAGTCGGCGGTCGAGGAGCGGTTCGGCCATGGCTAGCACGGCGGCGCGGTGGCCGCAATGATCTCTTCGAGCAGCGTGTCCGGTGTGTGCCCGTCGGCGTGGGCGTCGAAGTTCAGGATGATGCGGTGGCGCAGCACCGCCGGGGCCACCGCGCGGATGTCGTCCACCGAGAGGTGCGCGTTGCCGCGCATGAAGGCATGGACGCGGCCGCATTCGACCAGCGCCTGCGCGCCGCGCGGCGAGCTGCCATAGCGGATGTAACGGCTCGCCAGCGGGTGCGCCTCGCGCGCGCCTGGCTGCGTGGCCAGCACCAGCGACACCGCGTAATCGCGCACGTGCGGCGCCGCCACCACCTCGCGGCAGGCGCGCCGGATGGCGAGGATCTCCTCGCGGTCCATCACCTGCCGCAGCTTCGGCTCCTCGCGCTGGATCGTCCGCTCGAGAATCACGTTCAGCTCCTCGCGAGAAGGGTAGTCGACGAGAATCTTCATCAGGAACCGGTCGAGCTGCGCCTCGGGCAGCGGGTAAGTGCCCTCCATCTCGATCGGGTTCTGCGTCGCCATCACCAGGAACGGCGACTCGAGCTCGTGCGTCGCCGTGCCGGAGGTGACCGTGCGCTCCTGCATCGCTTCCAGCAGCGCGGACTGCGTCTTCGGCGTCGCCCGGTTGATCTCGTCAGCCAGCACGAGGTTGGCGAAGATCGGCCCCGGCTGGAACTTCAGCGCCTTCGCGCCGCCCTCCAGCGTTTCCATCACCATGCTGCCGACGATGTCGGCCGGCATCAGGTCCGGCGTGAACTGGATGCGCGAATACTTCAGGTGCAGCACCCGCGCCAGCGTCCGCAGCAGTGTCGTCTTGCCCAGCCCGGGCACGCCCTCCAGCAGCACGTGTCCGCCGGCCAGCAGGCAGATGAGCACGCCGTCGACCACCGGCTGCTGGCCGACGATCACTTTTCCGATTTCCGAACGGACCTCATCCAGGCGGGCGACCGCTTCGGGCAGGCTCGCGGCAGTGTGCACGCCTTTATTGTAGGTCAGCGGTCGAGCCGCTCCCGGCAAACACCATGTGCGCCGCCTCGACGCCCGCCCGGCGGCAGTGCTCGCGGTACAGCGCGCCGTAACTCAGCGTGATGTAGTCCTCGCGCCGGTAGCCGAGCTGGGCCGCCACCGCATCAATCCAGGCCGGCGGCCCTTCCAGCTCCAGATAGCAGCCGATGGGCGTTTCATCGAGAAACGCATGGCCGGCGTCGCCCGGCCGCGCAAAGGCCGTGCGGTATTTCTCGTAGCGGAACACGACGCGGTAGCCGATTGCTTCAAGAAGCGCCTGCATGGCGGCGCCGTCGGCGACGCGCGTTTCGATTTCGCGCCGCGTCTTGTGTGGGCCCGGCTCGGTCGGGCCCTTGTAGGTGAGCAGCGCCTCGCCGCGGAACTCGCGCAGCCGCAGGAGCCGGCCCGAATGAATCAGCTCGAGCGAGGGCGTGTCGAAAACGGAATTCGCCTCAAAGGCCCGCTCATGCAGCGGCGCAAATCCGGCCTGCCGCAGGCGCCCGGCGGCCTCGGCCGGAGAAGCTGCGGCCAGCTTGATTTCTACCTCCAGCGTTCCGTTTTCCTCTGCCACGGCACTATCCAGTATCGCCGCCGCGGCTCACGGCGCCGGCTGCATCGGCGGCTGCGGCGGACGCCGCGGCGGGGGCGGCGGCGGGGGCGCCTCGGCCGGCTGGCCGTGGCGGATCACGTTCATCGCCACGCTCAGCACGGAGGCCACGTCGCTCAGGTTCGATGGCACCACCACGGTCGAGGAGGCCTTGGCGATGCGACCAAACTCGGCGATGTACTGTTCGGCCACGCGCAACTGCACCGCCTCGAAGCCGCCCGGCTCCTGAATGGCCTGAGCCACCCGGCGGATGCCCTCGGCAGTGGCCTGTGCGATGGCGAGGATCGCCTGCGCCTGGCCCTCGGCCTCGTTGATCTGCTGCTGGCGGCGCGCCTCGCTGGCCTTGATCACCTTCTGTTTCTCGCCTTCGGCGGTGTTGATGGCCGCCTCGCGCGCCGCCTCCGAGCTGAGAATCGTGGCGCGCTTCTCGCGCTCGGCCCGCATCTGCTTCTCCATCGCGCTCAGGATGTCGGCCGGCGGGTTGATGGTCTTGATCTCGTAACGCAGCACCTTCACGCCCCAGGGTTCGCTCGCCTTGTCCAGCTCGCTCACCACGGCCGCGTTGATGTTCGTGCGCTCTTCGAACGTGCGGTCCAGGTCGATCTTGCCGATCTCGCTGCGCAGCGTCGTCTGCGCCAGTTGCGTGATGGCGAAGACGTAGTCTGCAATTCCGTAAGAGGCCCGCTCCGGGTTCAGCACCTTCAGATACAACACGCCGTCAATGTTCACCCTCACGTTGTCGCGCGTGATGCAGATCTGTTCGGGGATGTCGATGGCCTGCTCTTTCAGCGAGTGTCTGTAGCGGATGACGTCAATGAACGGCACCAGGATGTGGAAGCCCGCATAAAGCGTCCCCGCATACTTGCCCAGCCGCTCGACGATATAGGCAGACTGCTGCGGCACCACCACGGCCGTCTTCGCCAGGATGATCAGCGCAAAAAGGATGAGGAAAAAAACGACGATCAGCGCTCCCATTTCCATTCATTCCTCCTCAGCCCGTGTCAGGAGGCGCGCACGCGCAGCGTGAGCCCTTCCACCCCGGTCACGCGGCACCGCGCCGAAGCAGCGATCGCGGCGTCGCCATCATTCACCGCGTTCCAGACCGAGCCGCGCAGCTCGACCTTTCCAAACCCGCCCGGGGGAATCTCGACGAGCGCCACCGCCGTCTCGCCGGTCAGCGTGTCCGTGTCCGGCGTGTCCCCGGCCCGCAGGGGGAACTTTTCCAGCAGCGGCCTGCGCAAAAACGCCACGCCCGCAAGGCTCAGCCCCACAAACAGCAGCCCCTCGCTCACAAAGCCCTGGGTGAAGCCGAGCCATTTCAGCAGGCCCACGCAGACGGCGCTCGCCCCGAAAAAGAAGATGTAAAAACCTCCCGGCGTCAGCACCTCGCCGGCCAGCAGCACCAGGCCCAGCACCACCCAGGCCCACCAGGCCACGGAGAGCTCCTCCATGCCGGAACCTCCTTGCTCACCGGCGCAAGCATATCACAGGGGGCGGCGATAGAATGGTCGAGGATTTTTCCTATAGCAAGGTGGCATCCTCCATGACCCAGACATCCTCTGACCGCCGCGCCTTCGTGGCCGGCGCCGCCGCGGCCTTCGCCTCCACGGCGATGGCCCGCGCCTCCAGCAAACTGAACCCAGCGCGCGTCATCGGCGCCAACGACCGCATCAACGTCGCCGTCATCGGCGCCGGCGGACGCGGCTTCTACGTCGCCGAGCGCTTCCAGCGCTACGCCGAACAGGTCAAGCCCAACGCCTGCCAGATCGTCGGCGTATGCGACGTCTACCAGAAGCGCGTCTCGCTCGCCAAAGAACGCTTCAAGTGCAAAGGCACGCTCGACTACCGCGAGATCCTCGCCGACAAAGACGTCGACGCCGTCATCGTCGCCACGCCCGACCACTGGCATGCGCCCATCGCGCTCGAGGCCATGGACAAGGGCAAGGACGTGTACCTTGAAAAGCCGATGTGCCACACCATCGAAGAGGTGAAGGCGCTCATCCACAAGGTCCGCGAAACCGGCCGCGTGGTCCAGGTGGGCTCGCAGACCACCTCCGGCGACCAGTGGTGGAAGGCCCGCAAGGCCATCGCCGACGGCATGATCGGCAGGATGATCATGAGCCAGGGCTCCTATCACCGCAACTCGGTCGAGGGCGAGTGGAACTGGAAAATCGACCCCGAGGCTGGCCCCAACGCCCAGGGCGACAACTTTGTCGACTGGAAAATGTGGCTCGGCAAAGCGCCGAAACGCCCATGGGACGCCGACCGCTTCTTCCGCTTCCGCAAATACTGGGACTATTCCGGCGGCATCGCCACCGACCTTTTCTTCCATGTCATGGCGCCGCTCAACATCTGCTGGGGCGAACCCCAATACCCGCTGCGCGTGGCCGGCTCCGGCGGCATCTATGTCTTCAAGGACGAACGCGAAGTGCCGGACACGTTCCACCTGGTGGCCGAATATCCAAAAGGCTTTTCGGTGGTCCTTTCGAGCACCATGGCCAACTCCGAACACATTCCCGGCACGGTGCGCGGCCACGAAGGCACGGTGGTGATGGTCGAGCACGGCCGCTTCGAGGAATACACGCCCTACATCACGGTCAAGCCCGAAAGGCGCGTCATCAGCGCCGAATACAAGGCCAAATTCGGCGACCAGCCCATCCGCATCGACATCGAGAACAAGGACGTGATGATGGCCCACATCGGCAACTTCCTCGAATGCATGCGGACGCGCCAGAAGCCCACGCTCGACGTCGAAACCGCCGCCCGCGCCCAGGTCGCCATTACCATGTCGGTAATGAGCTACCGGCAGGGCAAGGTGCTCTACTTCGACGAAAAGAACTTCCGCGTGACCGACCGGCCGGTGCGCGCCTGAATCGGCCGGATGTCCTCGTGCGGGGGGGGCCGGGGCCCGCACGCCCCGGCCGCCGCGCCGCCGCAATTGACCCCCCGATTCAGAGCGTGATAGCCTTTTTTCTTGGGCCAGCGCGTTGTCGGCTGCCCCTTCAGGTCCTCGGTTCCGCTTCCGAACCTAGCCGCTTCAGAATTCGAAACGCGACGCGATGGAACAGATCCTCCATGCCCTGCAAGGCATCCTCGTTCGAGCCTTGCCCACGTTCTTCCTCGTCATTGCCCTCCACTGGTTTCTCAAGAAAGTCCTCTTCGAACCGCTGGACCGCGTGATGGAAGAGCGCCGCCGGCGCACCGACGGAGTGCTCGAGTCCTGCGAGGCGGCGCTGGAGCGCGCGCGGGCGAAGCTGCGCGATTACGAGGACAGCCTCCGGCAGGCGCAGGCGGAAATCTTCGACCAGCAGGGAGCAGAACGCAAACAGATGGCCGCGCGGCAGGCGGCCGCTCTGGTTGAGGCGCGCCAGCGGGCGCGCGAGCGTGTGGAGGCGGCGCGCGCCCAGATTGCCGCCGACGCGGCGCAGGCCGCGGAAGCCCTCCGCACTCAGGCGTCGGCGCTGGCGGAAACGATCACGAAGATGGTGCTCGCCGGGAGGACGCAATGATCCGCACGCTCTGCCTGCTGGCCGGCGCCGCGGCGCTGGCTCTTGCCTCGGAAGCCGGCGGCCACGGCCAGGCGCACGCCGGCGACCCTTACATCTGGTACAAGTGGTTCAATTTCGCCATCCTCGCCGGCGGCCTTGGTTATCTGATCGCGAAGTTTGGCGTGCCGGCCCTGGGCGGCCAGCAGAAGCAGATCCTGAAATCCCTCGAGCAGGCGCAGAAAAAGGCTGCCGAGACCGAACGCCAGACCCGGGCGGTGGAAGAAAAGGTGGCCGGGCTGGAGCGTGAGATCGAAGCGCTCCGCCGCCGCGCCGCCGAGGAGATGGCGGTGGAAGCCCGCCAGATGGAAGAGGAAACGAAGCGGTTGCTCGAAAAAGTGGAGCAGCAGGCGCAGCTCGAGATCGCCTCCGCCCTGGATCACGCCAGAAAGGAGCTCCGCGCCATGGCCGCGGATCTTGCCATTGAGCTCGCCGCCGGCCGGCTGGCCGCCGAAGCCGCCGCGGGAGCGCAGGAGCGGTTGGTGGACCGCTTCATCCGCTCGCTCGGCGACGGGCAGGGCCAGAAGAACTAGGGGGACCGAATGGCGGAACTCGCTCTCGCCAACCAGTACGCGAAAGCGCTGCTCGAGGTCGCGCGGGACGCCGGCGGCGCGGCCGCGGCCGAGGCGGCGCTCGATGAGCTGTCGCGCTTTGCCGAAGTCTTCCGTTCGAGCCGCGACCTGCGCATCGTGCTGCTTTCCCCGGTGGTCGAGCATCAGCAGAAGGTGCGCGTGATCGCGCGGCTCTGCGAGGCCATTGGCGCGGGCCGCCCGGTGCGGAATTTTCTCAACGTGGTGACGAAGAAGCGCCGGCTGGCGCTGCTGCCGGAGATCCGCGACCGCTACCAGGCGCTTCTCGATGAGGCCGAAGGCATCGTTCGCGCCGAGGTGCGCACGGCGCTGCCCGCCACCGACGCTCAGAAACGGGCGCTCGAGGCGAAGCTCGCCGTCGTCACTGGCGGGCAGGTGCGCTGCGGTTACCTCGTGGATGACTCGCTGCTCGGCGGCGTCCTCGTGAAGGTCGGCTCGTCGGTCTTCGACGGCTCCGTGCGCGGCCATCTGGAGGCGTTACGGCGGCGGCTCGCCAGCGGAAGTTGATCCAGGCTCACAGGACAGGAAGAGACCTATGGCTCAGATTCGTGCCGATGAAATCGCCCGCGTGCTGCGGGAGGAGATCGAAAGTTACGACAAGGCGGTTGAGGTCGCCGAGACCGGTTACGTGGTGACGGTGGGCGACGGCATCGCCCGTGTGCACGGCCTCGACCGGGTGATGGCGGGCGAGCTCGTCGAGCTGCCCCACGGCATCGTCGGCCTCGCCATGAACCTCGAAGAGGACGAGGTCGGCGTCGTGCTGTTCGGCGAGACGCACCTGATCAAGGAGGGCGACGAAGTCCGCCGCACGCGGCGCATCATGTCCGTGCCCGTCGGCGAGGCCCTCATCGGCCGCGTCGTGAACGCCCTCGGCGAGCCCATCGACGACAAGGGCCCCATCCGCACCGAACACTACGGCCCGGTCGAGCGCCTCGCTCCCGGCGTCGTCGACCGCAAGCCCGTCCGCGAGCCGCTCCAGACCGGCATCAAGGCCATCGACGCGATGATCCCCATCGGCCGCGGCCAGCGCGAGCTCATCATCGGCGACCGCCAGACCGGCAAGACCGCCATCGCCATCGACACGATCATCAACCAGAAGGGCCAGGACGTCATCTGCATCTACGTCGCCATCGGCCAGAAGCGCTCCACCGTCGCCCAGGTCGTCAAGACGCTCACCGAGCACGGCGCCATGGACTACACCATCGTCGTCGCCGCCACCGCAAGCGAGTCCGCCGCGCTCCAGTACCTGGCGCCCTATGCCGGCTGCGCCATGGGCGAATACTTCCGCGACCGCGGCGGCCACGCCCTCTGCGTCTACGACGACCTCAGCAAGCAGGCAGCCGCTTACCGCGAGATTTCGCTGCTGCTGCGCCGCCCGCCCGGCCGCGAGGCCTACCCCGGCGACGTCTTCTACCTGCACTCGCGCCTGCTCGAGCGCGCCGCCAAGCTCAACGACAAGCTCGGCGGCGGCTCGCTCACCGCGCTGCCGTTCATTGAAACGCAGGCCGGCGACGTCTCGGCCTATATTCCGACCAACGTCATCTCCATTACCGACGGCCAGATCTACCTTCAGGCGGACCTGTTCAACTCGAACATCCGTCCCGCCGTTGACGTCGGCATCTCGGTCAGCCGCGTCGGCGGCAACGCGCAGATCAAGGCGATGAAACAGGTGGCCGGCTCGCTCCGCCTGGAGCTTGCCCAGTACCGCGCCCTGGCCGCCTTCGCGCAGTTCGGCTCCGACCTCGACAAGGCCTCGCAGGCCCAGCTCAACCGCGGCCGCCGCCTCACCGAGATCCTCAAGCAGCCGCAGTACCGCCCGCTGCCCGTCGAAAAACAGGTGCTGATCCTGTTCGCCGGCGTCAACGGCTATCTCGACGACCTGCCGGTGGAGGCCTGCCAGCCGTTCGAGGCCGAGCTCTACCGCTTCGCCGACGCTTCCCATCCGGAGATCCTCGCCGAGATCCGCGAAAAGAAGGCCATCAGCGAGGACCTGAAGGCGCGCATGGAAGCGATGCTCGGCGAATTCAAGCAGCGATTCAAGGCCGAACACAAGCTGAAGTAGCCCGCGCGGAGGCCCCATGCCCAGCCTGATCGACATCCGCCGGCGCATCCGGTCGGTCAAGAACACGCAGCAGATCACGCGCGCCATGAAGATGGTCTCTTCGGCGCGTCTGCGCCGTGCCCAGGACCGCGTTATCAACTCGCGCCCGTACGCGCGCATGGCCGCCGAACTGCTCGGCGACGTCGTGGCTGCCGCCGGCCCCGAGCTGGTGGAACAGCTCCCGCTGCTCGCCGCACGGGACGAAGAGCGCATCCAGGTGGTGCTGATCACCGCCGACCGCGGCCTGGCCGGCGCGTTCAACACGAACCTGATCAAGGCGGCGCAGCAGTTCCTGGCCGATCACCGCGATCAGCAGGTCGAGCTCGAGCTGGTCGGACGAAAAGGGCGCGACTTTTTCATCAGACGCCCGGTGCGCACGAGCGGCGAGACGGTCGGCATCAGCCAGAACCCCTCGCAGGCCGACGCCGAGCGGCTCGCCCGGAAACTGATCGAACGCTTCACCGCCGGCGAAGTGGATTCGGTGTATCTGATTTACAACGAGTTCAAGAGCGTGCTCTCGCAGAAGGTCACGCTGAAGAAGATCCTGCCCATCGCCATGCCCGCCGCCGCGGCGGCGCGCGAATACATCTTCGAGCAGCCGCCCATGCAGATGCTCGAAAAGCTGCTGCCGGACTTCATCGTGCTCCAGGTGCTGGAGGCGTTCCTCGAGTCGGCCGCCGCCGAGCAGGCGGCCCGCATGACGGCCATGGACGCGGCCACCACCAACGCCGGCGAGATGATCGAAAAACTCACCCTCTATATGAACCGCGTCCGCCAGGCGAGCATCACGCGCGAAATCATCGAAGTGGTCAGCGGCGCCAGCGCGCTGGAATGAGGTTCGAAAGAAAATGAGCGAAACGACGAACGAAAAAGTCATCGGAAAAGTGGTTCAGGTGGCCGGCCCCGCGGTCGACATCCAGTTTCCGGAGGGCCAGGTGCCCGTCATTTACACCGCCGTGCGCATCACCGGCGACGGCTTCGACACGCCCTTCCCCATCGACGTCACCGTCGAGGTCATGCAGCACCTTGGCGAAGGCCGCGTCCGCTGCGTCGCCCTTCAGCCCACCGAAGGGCTGGTGCGCGGCATGAAGGCCATTTCGCTCGGCGAGCCGATCACCATGCCGGTTGGCAAGCAGACCCTCGGCCGCGTTCTCAACGTCCTCGGCCAGCCCGTCGACGAGATGGGCCCGCTGGTCACCGAGAAGCGCTACCCCATCCACCGCCCCGCGCCCTCCTTCGAGGAGCAGTCCACCGCCACCGAGATGTTCGAAACAGGCATCAAGGTGATCGACCTGCTCGAGCCCTACCTCCGCGGCGGCAAGATCGGCCTGTTCGGCGGCGCCGGTGTCGGCAAGACCGTCATCATCATGGAGCTGATCAACAACATCGCCATGCAGCATGGCGGCGTCAGCGTCTTCGGCGGCGTCGGCGAACGCACCCGCGAAGGCAACGACCTCTGGCTCGAAATGCAGGAAGCCGGCGTGCTCGACCCCACCGACTGGACGAAGTCCAAGGTCGCCCTCATCTACGGCCAGATGACCGAGCCGCCCGGCGCCCGCCTCCGCGTCGCGCTGTCGGCGCTCACCGTCGCTGAATATTTCCGCGACGACGAGGGGCAGGACGTGCTGCTCTTCATCGACAACATCTTCCGCTTCACCCAGGCCGGCAGCGAGGTCTCGGCGCTGCTCGGGCGCATGCCCTCGGCCGTCGGCTACCAGCCCAACCTCGCCACCGAGATGGGCGAGCTTCAGGAGCGCATCACCTCCACCAAGCGCGGCTCCATCACCTCCGTGCAGGCCATCTACGTCCCCGCCGACGACTACACCGACCCCGCACCCGCCACCACCTTCGCGCACCTCGACGCCACCACCCAGCTTTCGCGCGAAATCGCCGCCATCGGCATCTACCCGGCCGTCGATCCGCTGGCCTCGACCTCGCGCATCCTCGACCCGCTCGTCGTCGGCGAGGAGCACTACACCACCGCCCAGCGCGTCAAGCAGATCCTGCAACGCTACAAGGACCTTCAGGACATCATCGCCATCCTCGGCATGGACGAGCTCAGCGAGGAGGACAAGCTGACCGTCTCCCGCGCGCGCAAGATCCAGCGCTTCCTCTCGCAGCCGTTCCATGTGGCCGAGCAGTTCACCGGCTTCAAGGGCAAGTACGTCAAGCTCGCCGACACGATCCGCGGGTTCAGGGAGATCTGCGACGGCAAGCACGACGACATCCCCGAACAGGCCTTCTACATGCAGGGAACCATCGAGGACGTGCTCGAGCGCGCCGAGCAGCTCAGGAAAGCGAGCTGAGCCATGGCTGCCCTGCTGCGCCTTGAAGTGGCCACGCCCGAGCGGCTCCTGCTGCGGGAGAACGTCCGGCAGGCGCAGGTGCCCGCGGCCAACGGCTACCTGGGCATCCTGCCCGACCACGCGCCGCTGCTGTCTGAACTGGGCGTCGGCGTCCTCATCTATGAGCTCGAAAACGGGCAGAAAAAGTGGATGTCGATCATCGGCGGCTATGTCGAAGTGGGACCGGACCGCATCCGCGTGCTCGCCAACCGCGCCGAAAACGCCGATGAAATCGACGTCGCCCGCGCCCAGGCCGCCTTCAAACGCGCCAACGAGCGCATCATGAATCCAACGCCGGACGTCGACATCGCCCGCGCCCTCAACGCGCTCCGCCGCGCCCAGGCCCGCCTGGAAGCCGCCGCCCACAAGTAACCGGCGCCGATATGGGCCGGCTATCAGGGCAACAGGGCCCCCGGGCACATCGAAACAGCCGGGAGCTGGCCGGCCGGCGATGCTCCGCAGAGAGAGCGGCGGGCCGCGAGTGAAATTTCCGCTGAAAACCGGGATGGACGTTCAGCGGCGAGGGCCCGGTGGCCCGTTCGCATTGCTGTCCGGCGCGAGCGCCGCCCGCCCCACCGCGTGCCGCCCCGGCCGCGAAGCGTCCTTCCGCGCGCCGCCGTGCCTGCCACGCAGAGGCGCGGCGCCATCCGAACAACCCGCGACTCGCCAGCCCCCCGCCTCCCAGCGTGTTTCCGAAGAAATGTTTTTTCACCGGGCCGCCTTCATGGCCAGCATCATCGCTCCGCTCAGGCCGGGATGTTCCAGCGCCGGCCGTTCAATCCGCGGCAGCGGGAAATAGCCCCGGGCGTATTCGTTCAGCCGCTGCCGCACCATCTCCAGAAGCTGCTCCTGCTCCATCACGCCACCGCCGAGAACGATCACCCTCGGGGAAAGGATGCACACGGCCGCCATGCAGGCCTGGGCCAGGTAGTCCGCCTCCAGCCGCCAGGCCGCATGACTGCCGGGCAGGGACTCGGGCCGGGCGCCCCAGCGCGCCTCGATCGCCGGCCCGCTCGCCATGCCCTCCAGACAATCTGAGTGATACGGGCAGACGCCCCTGAAATCCGCCGCTTCACCCGGCGCGCGGCGCACCAGCAGATGCCCCATCTCCGGATGCATCTGCCCGTGCAGCAACCGTCCGCCCGTGATGGCTCCTCCGCCAATGCCCGTGCCGACGGTGAAATAAACCAGGTCGTCCACGCCCCGGCCGGCTCCCAACCGGGCCTCAGCCAGCGCTGCGCCGTTGACGTCCGTGTCCAGAGTGACGGGAACGCCCAGCGCACGGGCCAGTGTCTCCCGCAGCGGATAATTTCTCCAGGCGAGCTTCGGCGTCGTGGTGATGCGCCCGCTGGCGAGATCCACCGGCCCGAAGGTCGCCACCCCGAGGGACTCGAGCGGAGCAGAGCGGCGGAAATACTCGATCACCGCTTCCATCGTCTCCGCCGGCTCATTCGACGTCGGAATGCGCGTCACATTTTCCAGCCGGAGCGGGTTCTCTCCCACGGCCGCCAGGAATTTCGTCCCGCCCGCTTCCAGGGCTCCATACCTCGGCATGCCGCCAGTCTATCAGCGGGACAAATGCCAGGGCCTGACGGAGGCCGGTAGAGGCCAGGCGCGCTGGAGCCGTACCATGTCCTGCGGCCACGGTGTGCCTGTTCGCAAACTCCCGGAGGAGACGGCCTCAGCACGCACCAGGGGAGGCACTGAAGCCGTCTGGCGTTGAAAGGGGCCTCGGCCGGCGCGGGCCTTCGATCCATTCTCCGCCCGTGCCCGGTCGCTCCTCCAGGAGCGCAACACGAGAGCGAATCGTTTCCTGCCGCCGGACCGCAGCGCGCCCCCAGCCCGCTTTCAGCGCGGCCCGGGGCTCCAGCCCCAGGCCTGCATGATGATGTCGAAGACGCGCGTGTTCGGCATGTAGCCGCGCACGCGCTCCGCGCCCGCGCCCATGGCGGCGATCAGCACCTCCTCACCCGTGTGCGAGTGGCCCACACGCAGCGCCGGAATGCGGATCTCCTCCTTCGGGCTGTGGCTGGCCATCCACTCGTCGAGTCCTTCGAGCAGCGGCACGCCGCGCCGGCCGCCGGTGATGCGGAGCTCGAAGGAGTGGTCGGCCGTGAAGATGAGCAGCGTGTCGTTCAGGTTCACCTGCGAGGCGATCTCGCGGATCAGCCTGTCGAAGTTCACCAGGTTGTCCAGCCCCTGCCGCGGGTTGTCGGTGTGCGCGTCCCACTCGATCATCAGGAAATAGCCCTTGCGGTTCGCCGAAAGCAGCTTCAGCGCCCGACGTGCGGCCGCGGCCACGTCCATCTCGCCCTCGCTGACGACGATGGGCCGCCTTTCGCCTTCCGGGACGTCCGCGAGCGAGGCGTAGATGCTGCGGCCCGCCTTCTGCGCCGCCGATTCAATCTCTCCGCCCGCCTGGCTCCAGATGGTCTTGCGGCCGGCGCCGATGACGACGTCCGGCCCGTCGCCAAAGCGCGGGCGAAAGATTTGCAGGAACAGTTCCCCCTGCTTGCGCCGGTCGTTCGCATGGCCGTAGCAGGCCGCCGGGGTGGCGTCGGCGATGGAGACGTTGGTCAGTACGCCGGTGGACAGGCCCTTCTCTTCGGCATACTCGAGCAGCGTCTTCAGAATGCGCCCGTCCTTCTTTCCGCGCTCGGTGTCCGGGCCCATGCTGATGACGCCGCTTTGCGTCTTCACGCCGGTGACAATGGCGGTCATGCCCGCGGCCGAGTCGCTGACATAGGCGCTGGCGGTGGTCGTGTCCATCAGCCCCATGTGGGGCCAGCTCTGGACGTACAGCTTCAGCGGCTCGCCGTAGCCGTGGAGGCTGGCGGCGCTGACCGTTGGCACTCCGGCCGCGTCGGCGAGGAACAGGATGACGTTCTTCGCCCGCTTCTGCGCCATGGCGGGCGAAAGCAGCAGCAGAGAAGTGATTGCGGAGAGGATGAACCTGCGCATGGACAAGATTGTATCCGCGCGCGGCCGCCTGCCGCTGTTCCGGCCGCATGAGGGGCCGCGCCATGTACAATCCCGGCATGAGGTCCATCACGCGCCGCTCGCTGCTGAGGGCTCCGGCCGTGTTCGCCGCGTCCGGCCTGCGCAAGGCAGGCGACATCGTCATCTACTCCGACGACCGCTTTTACAGTGCGTTTCCGTCCGTGGCCAGGCTCCGCAACGGCGAGCTGATCGTGGCCTTCCGGCGCGCGCCGGAACGCCGCCGCCTGGGTGCGAAGGGCGTCACCCACACCGACGCCAACAGCCAGCTCGTCCTGGTCCGCTCGCGCGACTCGGGCCGGAGCTGGACGCGCGAACCCGAACTCCTGTTCGCCCATCCGCTTGGGGGCTCACAGGACCCGTGCCTGCTCGTGTTGCGCGATGGCACGATCCTGTGCGCTTCCTATCTGTGGATCCATGTCGGGCCCGCCGCGCGCAATGCCGTGCCCGCCGGCGTCTGGCTGGGCGATTACGCCTTCCAGGGCGGATACCTCTTGCGTTCGCGCGACGGCGGCCGCACCTGGCAGGGGCCCATCACGCCTCCGCCGGCGCCGGGCCGCGACGTGCCGGACTGCTACGGCGCCCCGCTGCCCGCTTACAACCGCGGCGCGCTTTGCCAGACGCGCGATGGCACGCTCCACTGGGCCATAGCCTATCCGAAAGGCCGCGATCGCACCGCCGGCACGGACATCCACTGGATGACGTCCGCCGACGGCGGCCTCACATGGCAGTACCGTGGAGTGATCGCCTCCGACAGCCGCGTGTCCTTCAACGAAACCTCGCTCTACGAGACGCCCTCGGGGGCGCTGGTCGCCTTTGTCCGCACTGCCGGACTCGACGATCACGCCGTCGTGGTGCGCTACGATCCGCGCGCCGGACGCTGGCAGAGCTGGCAGGACGCGGGCTGGCGCGGACATCCGCTCCAGGCCGTGCGGCTCGAAGACGGCCGCGTCCTGCTCGTCTACGGATACCGTCACCCGCCTTACGGGATCCGCGCCCGCATCCTGAACCCGGAATGCACGGACTTTGCCGAGGCCGGAGAATTCACGCTCCGCGACGACGGCGGCGGCACGGATCTCGGCTACCCGTGGGCCGTGGCGCTGCCGGGCCGCCGCGCCCTCGTCGTGTATTACTTCCAGCGGCACGATGGCACGCGCCACATCGCCGGCACGTGGCTCGAATATTGACGCGCGCCTGCGCGGAACCCAGTGGCTCATGCCAGCCTGAGCCACTGTCTGCGCGGCCCAAACGAAGAATTCAGCGCTCCGGCGGAACGTAGTCCGGCGGCAACTGCGAGCCTTCGCCGAAGAAGTACTGCTCCATCTGCCGCAGCAGGAACTCCTGCGCCTCGCGCGTGCCCAGGTTCAGGCGGTACTCGTTCATCAGCATCTTCATGTGCTCCACCCACATGCGCCACGCCTCCTTGGAGACGTTGTCGTAGATCCGCTGGCCCAGCGGGTGGTTGTCGAAGGGCACCTCGTCCAGGCCCTCCATCTCGCGCCCGAACTTGACGCAGTGTACCATGCGCTTCGGTTTGGCTTCCGCCATGGATTCCAACCTCCTCTTGCAGTTTGCCTCATCCCGGGCGCCGGCGCAGCCGCGCCCTGCCGCCGGGCGTCACTTCGGCCGCGCCTCGCGCGTCCACGCACACACGGTCTGGATCTCCGCGCCCGTGAGCTTCGCCTCCGGGTGCATCAGCACGTAGCCCTTCAGCGGCATGGAGCCGACGCGGATCTCCTGGCAGACGTCCTTGAGCGACATCTCCTCGGTGAAGTCGTCCATGTTGAAGTGGCGCCGGCCGTCTTTCACGTGATCGGCCAGCATCCACGAGACCGGCGCGATGTGGCTGTACCAGGGCCAGCGCGTGCGGTTCGAGTGGCAGTCGCCGCAGGACCGCTCGAGGATCCGCTGCACCTCCGGCGGCACTTCGTACTGTGCCTGAAGCGTGTTCTGCGCAACGACCGGAGGATTGGTCTTCTCCGGACGCACGGCCTGCGCGCCCACAAAAGCGGCTGCCACAACAATCACGGCCCAGCGGACCCAGCGCACCCTCATGTGTCTATTGATGCATAAACGCGGCCGCCTGTGGCAAGCCGGTGCGCGGCTCGCTCAGGGACGATATGTTTTCGTGTATCCGTTGCGCTGGTTGCGCACGGTGAGGACGCGGTCCCGCGTCGCTTCCACTTCAATGCCGAATCCCTGGCACTTCTCCTCGAGGTTGGCGATCCGCTCCTCGCTCACGTTGGCCTCCCTGCCCCCGGCCACCGAGTAGTGCAGTTGCCAGAGATCTTCCAGCCCGGGCGACGAGGCCACGATCCGCCACGCCGCCGGAGAGCCGCCCTTGCGCGCCCCGTTGTTCATGATCGCCACCCGCGGCCGCATCCCGTGCACGATCTGCGGACAGCCGCTCTGGTCGAGGCCGTGATGCGTGGTCAGGTACAGGTCCACTGGCCCGAGCAAATGCCGCGGGCAGGCCAGCTCGAGTTCCTTGTTCCAGGTGAGATCGCCCAGATCGGCGAAGCGGAAGCGGCCGTAGGTCAGCACAAAACCGATGGAGCGCGCGTTTTCTGTCGGGTCATCCTGGCGCCGCTCCGCCTGCGCGCACAGCGGGTTCGGCTGCCCGCCGCCACGAAGGGCTCCGGCGATCCGCTCGCCGCGCGCGGCGACGATCTCCACCCGCGCGCCTTTGAGCGGTAGCACGTCGCCCGGTTTCACCGTCAGCCGCCTCGCGCCCGTGGCCAGCACCTTCCGGTAGGCCTCCTCAAGGGCCTTCGCCTGCGCTGACGTCTCGGTGTTGCTCCCATGGTCGATGAAGACACTCACCGGGATCTTCGCCGCCACCTCCGGCACGCCGCCCACATGGTCCAGGTGATAGTGCGTCACCAGCAGGTAGTCGATCCTTGAGATCCCCAGCCGGCGCGCGGCCGCGACAATGCGGTCCGAGTCGCGCCCGTTGTTGCCCGGAAAGCCTGCGTCCACCAGCAGGGACTCGCCACGTGGCGTCACGATCAGCGTTGCCTGCCCGCCCTCGGTGTCCACGAAGACCATCCGGAGCGGTTGCGCCGGCGCTGCCAGCGCCAGGCCGGCCAGGAGCGGAAGGATCGCGCGCATCATCATGCCTGCATCCTATCACCCCCGCGCCGGCGGAACTTTCGTTACAAAAAGCCCGTAGTACACTACGGGAAACGGAAATGCCCTTCTGCACGAAGTGCGGCTGTCAGGTGGACGAGGCGGCCCTGTTCTGCCCCGCCTGCGGCGCCCCGCAGCGCGAGGGCGCGCCTCCGCCGCCGGGGGCATCCGCCTTTGCCGGCCATTCCTCCCGCGCCGGCGCCTCCCGCAGCGAGGATTTTCTTGCCCGCATGTCGGCCCGCCGCGCCGCGCTGCTATGTTATGTGCCGCTGGTGGGCTGGATCATGAGCATCGTCGTGCTCGCCGCCGAACGCTTCCGCAACGACCGCACCGTGCGCTTCCACGCCTTCCAGGGGCTCTACCTGTTCGTCGTCTGGCTCTTCGCCGACTGGGTCTTCGGCCCGATGACCGGCTACGCTCCCGCATTGCGCTTCGCCGGCGGCATGATGAAGCTCGCCGTGCTCGGCCTCTGGGTCTACATGATGATTCGCGTCAACGCCGGCGACGACGTCCACCTGCCCGTCATCGGCGAGCTTGCCGAGCGCAGCGTCGCTGAGCAAAAGTGAATTTTGTTCCCGCTACCCCGCCGCGAGACTTTCCAATTCAGCCACTGGATGTTATATTTATTCATAGGAGTGAATAAATAACCACGCCATGAAGCACCGAGCCGGCATCGTGGGCTTTCGCGGCTACAGCGGCATGGAGCTGGTGCGCATCCTGCGCGCCCATCCGCACGCCGAGCCGGTGCTGCTGGAGCATCGCTCGGACGCGGCCGCCGAAGTGCATCCGCTCGGCTGGCAGGGGCCGGCCCGGATCCCGGCCACGCCGGAAGCGGCGCGGGAGGCGGGCCTTGAGGTTGTTTTTCTCGCGACGCCCGCCGACGTCAGCATCGAACTTGCGCCCGGATTTCTTGAGGCGGGCATCCGCGTGGTGGACCTGAGCGGCGCATTCCGGCTGAAGACCGTGGAGCGCTACGAGCGCTGGTACCGGGAGCAGCACAGCCAGCCCGCGCTGCTCGAGGAGGCTGTTTACGGACTGCCGGAGTTCTACCGGGCGCGCGTCCGCACGGCGCGCCTGGTGGCCAACCCCGGCTGCTATCCGACCGCCGCCAATCTCGCCCTGCGGCCGCTGGTCCAGGCAGGGCTCATTGACCGCACGCATGGCGTCGTCTGCGACGCCAAGAGCGGCGTGAGCGGCGCGGGCCGCAAGCCGTCGCTCAGGACGCACTTCTGCGAAGTGACCGAGAACTTCAGCGCCTACTCCGTGCTCGGTCATCGCCATGTGCCCGAGGTGCTGATGAACAGCGGCCTGGAGGAGCACGAGTTCAGCTTCACCGCCCATCTGATTCCCATCCACCGCGGCATCCTGGAGACGATCTATTTCCGCGCCGTGGAAGGCGCCGGCGAGGAGACCCTGCTGGCCGCCTGGCAGGCTGCTTACGCGAACGAGCCCTTTGTGCGGCTCTATCCGCCGGGCGCAATGCCGGACCTGCGTCCCGTCCAGCATACCAACCTGTGCCTGCTTGGGTTGCGGGTGGATGCTGCCACGCGGCGGGCGGTCGTGGTAGTCTGCATTGACAACCTCGGCAAAGGAGCGGCCGGCCAGGCGGTGCAGAACATGAACCTGATGCTGGGCCTCCCCGAGGCGGAGGGTTTGTCATGCGAGTTGTGATTAAACTGGGTGGCACACTGCTCGACCAGCCGAGGACGTTGAAGGCTCTCGCTTCGCAGATTGCCGCCCTGCCAGCCGGCACGGTGCCAGTGGTAGTGCATGGCGGCGGCCGGCAAATGACGAAATTTCTGGGAGAGCGGGGCGTGGAGAGCCGCTTCGTGGGCGGGCTGCGGGTGACCACACCCGAAGTGCTCGACGCCGTTTTGAAGGTCTTCGCCGGTAGCGTCAACAAACTGCTTGTGTCGGCGCTGGTGGCCGAGGGGGCCCCGGCCGTGGGCCTCAGCGGAATCGACGCGCGCCTGGCCGAGGCGCGGCAGATGAATGAGCAACTGGGCGCGGTAGGCCGCATCACGCGCGTGAACGCCGAACTGCTGGACGTGCTCTGCGATGCCGGGTACCTGCCGGTAGTGGCCTGCGTGGCCGGCGATGGCGAAGGCCGGATCTTCAATGTCAACGCCGACCAGATGGCCTCCGCGCTGGCGGTGGCCTTTCAGGCCGACCGCCTGCTGTTTCTCACCGACGTCGAAGGCGTCCGCGGCGCCGGCGGCGCCATTCTTTCCCACCTGACGCCGGACGATGCGAAGAAACTGATCCAGACGGGCATCGCCACCGGCGGCATGCAGGCCAAACTCGAGGCTGCCTGCGAGGCGGTGGATCACGGCGTGCACGAGGTGGTCATCGCCCCTGGCGCCGCCCCGGGCGTGCTGGACCGGCTGGCTGCGGGCGAGCCCGCCGGCACGCTGCTGAGCTGGAACTGGGAGCCCGTGGACGAGCCCGAGGACGAAGAATGACCCTTCGCAAGGCGCGCATGAGCGACATTCCGGGCATCCTCCGCCTGATCAACGGCTACGCCGCCCAGGGACTCATGCTGCCGCGCAACGGGTTCGAGCTCGCCGAAAACATCCGGGATTTTACGGTGGCGGCGGCCGCCGACGCCGTGCACGGTTGCGCCGCCCTGCACTTTTACGGCCCCGCGATGGCGGAGGTCCGCTCGCTGGCGGTGGATCCGGCGATGAAGAAGGCCGGGCTGGGCCGGATGCTGATGGAAGCCGTGGAAGAAGAGGCCCGGCTCTTCGAGCTGGATCTGCTCTTTGCCTTCACCTATGTTCCTGATTTCTTCGCCCGGCTCGGCTACCGCCAGGTCGACCGCAGCGAGCTGCCGCTCAAGGCCTGGAAGGACTGCCTGCGGTGCCCCAAATTCCAGGCCTGCGATGAGATCGCGGTGCTCAAGTGGCTGAAACCGGAGGCAGAACGGACTCTTCGCGCCTCCGATCCGCTGGCCGACGCGCTGATTCCCCTGCCGGTCATTCGCGGCAACTGACAATCGGTGGTTCAGGGTACCAGGAGTACCAATCTCGCCTGAGAATTTTCCTTCCCGCCGGCCACTTCATTGCGTAGGCCGCTGGCAGCGCCCGTCGGCGCCGGCGGCGGCAGCCACGAGTCGCACCTCACTGGAGGATACATGCGCGCCCAGACGCTCGATGTACGTCAGGCCCACGGCAGGATTCTCTGCTCGACCATCTTCCGCCCCGGCGGCAAGAAGCTGCTCTCAAAGGGCCATGTGCTGAGCGAAGAGGATGTCCAGCTCCTGGAAATGGAGGGGCTTCGAACGGTCTGGGTGACTGAGCTCGAAGAGGGCGAGGTTCCCGAGGATCAGGCCGTTCTTCAGGTGGGCGCGGCCATGGGCTGCGGATCGCTCGAGGTGCGCCTGGCAGCCGGGGGCAGGGCGAACCTCGTCGCCACCGAGGACGTCTGCGTCCTCGTAGACGACGACCTGCTTCGCCAGATCAATTGCACCTCATCGGTCGTGATCGCCACCGCGCCGAACTTCAGTTACGCGCGCGCCGGCGACCGGGTCGCCACGGTGAAGAGCGCTCCCTTTGCTGTGGCGCAGCAGGAGCTGGAGGTGACCCTGGGGATCCTGGGCGGGCGCGGCCCCCTCCTTCAGGCGCGCCCGGTGCGCAACCCGGTGGTGGCGGTGCTTTACACCGACCACTATGATGGCGAGCGCGCCCGGGTGCTGTTCGAATCTGTTGTCCGCCAGCGTCTGGCCCGCTTCCAGACCGCCCCCCGTTACACGCTCGCCTGCACGGAAACGGAAGCGGAGGTGGTCAAGGCGCTGGGCCACCTGCTACGCATGGAACCGCACGTGGTACTTGTCGCTTCGACAACCGCGCCGGCGGGTCCGGAGGACACCGTCGGGCGCGCGATGACCCGCCTCGGAGCCCAACTCGAGCGTTTCCTCGCGCCCGTCGAACCCGGCAACCTGCTGCTGCTGGGTTACAGGGACTCCATTCCCATCGTCTCCGCTCCAGGCTGCTACCGCTCCGTCAGGCCGAACGTGGTCGATCTGGTGCTGCCGCCACTGCTGGCGCGCTACCGCGTGTCCGGGTGGGAAATCGCCGCCCTCGGCCACGGCGGCTTGCTGGCCTGAGCGATTTTCGGCACCTTCCGTTCATCTCCGGGAATTCATCCTGAGCAGACCCTATCCCCATAGGATTCGGGCCGATGGCGGAAACGCCAAAGGCCCTTCTTTTTGAAAGCTATGCCTCCACGCGTGGCGTCCCGACAGCGCTTCGAGGCCGCGAACGTCCGCGGTCACGGCGCCCGTCGTCTGGAGCGGACAGTCCCGAAAATGCCAGATCAGACACTCGCCTGCGTCGCGTTCACCATCCGGCGCCGCGGGTCCTGGTCTTCACGCGGCACAAATACATGTCGGCAGTGATGTAGAGCGTTGCCCCATCGTCCCCCCAGGCGACATTGGCCGTGGCTTCGCCCGTGTCGATGCGGCCCAGCCGCCTGCCGTCCGGAGCGTAGATGTGGACGCCGCCCGGCCCAGTGGCCCAGAGGTTGCCGCGGGCGTCGACCTTCAGCCCGTCGGGCAGGCCGGGCAGGTCAGGGCTGACCATCGCGGTGACGTCGGCGAAGACACGCCCGGGGCCGAGGGTGCCGTCCTCCCTCACCGGGTACGCCATCCAGATGGCGCGTTTGGGGTCGCTGTTTGCCACATACAGGGTCTTCTCATCGGGTGAGAATCCGATGCCGTTGGGCCGGCTGAGCTCGGCCGTGAGCAGCGTGAGTTTCCCGTTCGACCACCGGTAAACGCCGCAGAAGTCGAGCTCCCGGCGCGGGTCGTCCCAGCCTTTGGGCAGCCCGTAGGGCGGGTCGGTGAAGTAAATGTCGCCATTGGATTTCAGCGCCCCGTCGTTCGGGCTGTTCAACCGCTTGCCCTCATAGCGGTCGGCGAGTGTGACCTTGCCTCCGTCAGGATCCATGCGGGCGACGCGCCGGTCGCCATGCTCCATCAGGATCAGGCGTCCCTGCGGATCGATCAGCAGACCGTTGCTGCCTGGCTCGCGGCCGTATTCGGCAGCGCCGGTGTAGCCCGAGGGCCGCAGGAAAAGCTCGATGCCCCGCTCCCGGGTCCAGCGGTAGATGGAATTCTTCGGAATGTCGGAAAACAGCAGTTGGCCAGCCTTGCGGTCCCAGACCGGCCCTTCGGCCCAGTCAAAGCCCGTCGCGAGCACTTCGATCCTTGCGTCCGGTGCGAGCAGTTCATCCAGACGCGGGTCCTCCCGGACGATTTTCCCGAGCACGGGATAGGAGCGGGGCGGCTGGGCGAGCGCCGCCAGCGCCATCCCGGCCAGACAAGTTGCAAGCACAGCGATCCGTTTCATGGCGTCGTCCATTCTATCGCCGATCCGTCTCGCCGCCCGAGATTCGCGCCGGGGCTGCGGCCGGGCCGCCCCGGGCGGCCTTACAGCAGTGAGGGGGTGATTTTTCACGGTCTTGTGCGATTTTGCTTTGCATCGAGCCTCACTTCTGCTATGCTGAAAGCGTATTTTGACCGCCCGCGTCAGTTAGGATCGAGTCTGGCCTCCGTGGTTTCCTCCCCTGTCCGAACTCCCCTTAGCTAGCGCCCGGTGTCGAAATACAAGGAGTGTCACAAGTGAAGAACATTTTCGTTGGAAACCTGAGTTTCAACTCGAGCGAGGAAGCCGTTCGGGGGTTGTTTGAGAATTACGGAACCGTGGACCGGGTGAGCATCATCACCGACCGCGACACGGGCCGCAGCCGCGGGTTCGCCTTTGTCGAAATGGCCAATGACGACGAGGCCGAGCGCGCCATCAACGCGTTGAACGGCACCGACTTCGGCGGCCGCAAGCTCAACGTGAACGAGGCCCGGCCGCGCGAAGAGCGCGGTTTCGGCGGCGGGCGCGGCGACCGCGGCGGCTACGGCGGTGGCGGCGGACGCCGGCGCGAGCCGCGCTGGTAGGCCCATCCTCGGAATCGCAGGAGCGGAGCCGCCGTGGGCGGCTCCGCTACGCACGCCTTTCGCTCTTCGTGTGCCCCGCGCAACGCACGCCTGCCCCCAGGCGAGTCTCCCCCCTCCGCCCCCACCAGGGATCTGACTCGTGATTCCCCCCCGCACGGCGCCCACGCGAGTGATGTGCATCGGGAGGGTTCGCACTGCGCGCCCGGCGCAGGCTGGTGGTGGGCCCTGCAGGATTCGAACCTGCAACCAACGGATTATGAGTCCGCTGCACTAACCATTGTGCTAAGGGCCCCGACTGGCGGCTGCATGCCGCTCCATTCGTTACTATACCGCCCCAGGAACGTCGCCGGCGCGGCTTACAATGAGAGTATGGACACCCCATTCACCGTCGCCGGCCGCACCTTCCGTTCCCGCCTGATGATCGGGACGGGCAAGTACCGCAGCTTCGACGAGATGGTCCGCTGCCACGAAGCCAGCGGGGCCGAGGTGGTCACCGTGGCCGTGCGGCGGGTGAACCTCACCGACCGGTCGAAGGAGTCGATGCTCGACTACATCGACCGCTCGAAGTACTTCATCCTGCCGAACACGGCCGGCTGTTACACAGTCGACGAGGCCGTGCGCACCGCCCTGCTGGCGCGCGAGGTGGGGCTGTCAAACTGGATCAAGCTTGAGGTCATCGGCGACGAAAAGACCCTGTTTCCGGACGTCTTCGGGCTGGTGGAGGCGACGAAGATCCTCGTCAAAGAGGGGTTCGTCGTGCTGCCCTACACCAACGACGACCTGATCACCGCGCGCCGCCTCATTGATGCCGGCGCCGCCGCGGTAATGCCGCTCGCCGCCCCGATCGGCAGCGGCCTGGGCATCCAGAACTACACCACGCTGCGCATCCTGCGCGAGCAGATCACCGAAGTGCCGCTGATCGTCGACGCCGGCGTGGGCACGGCTTCCGACGCCTGCAGCGCCATGGAGATGGGCTTTGACGGCGTGCTGCTGAACACCGCCGTCGCCGCCGCGCGCGACAGCGTCGCCATGGCGGCGGCGATGAAGCACGCGGTGGAGGCCGGCCGGCTCGCGTTTCTGGCCGGACGGATGGAGCGCCGCCTCTATGCGAGCGCGAGCTCGCCTCTCACCGGCGTGATCCGCTAAGGCGTCAGAAGGTCAGGCCAAACAACAAATCCGCCTGATTCTGTTTCGTCACAAACCAGCCGGCGGGACGGTTCGGATCCCCGGACCGGCCCTCCCCGTAGCGGCTCCAGCGAAGTCCCATCGAGAAGCGCACCGGCCCGGCGCCGAAGCGCACGCCGCCGCCCAGCGCGAACCCCTTCGTGGCGTTGCCCTCGAGCCGCGGCAGATTGCCGAGCGTACGGAACGTGGGCCCGGCCTCCAGATAGTACCGGGCCCCCTCGCCCGGCAGGTAGTACTTGAGCAGGATCGGCACGGTCCAGGAGTTCGCCGTCGACTCGCGCGGGTCCTCGTAGGCGAGCCGCCGGTAGAGGATGTCCATTCCGGCGGCGAACCCGAACGGCAGGCTCAGCTCCGCCGTCGGCCCGAGCGTCCAGTGTTGGGAGGCGGCGCGCAGGTTGCCGCGGGAGTCAATCACGTCCTGGAGGGCAAAGCCGCCCCGCAGCCCGAAATGGAGCGGCTGCGCGGCCGCGGAAGGCGGCAGGAAAGGCATCGCAAACAGAATCGCCAGAAATTGTTTTTTCATGCTTTCAGGATACGGTGACCAGGTCGTCGGCCAGGCGCACGGCACGCCCCAGATCCATCGCGATGTTGGCCAGATGCGGGCCGGCGACCGCCCGCTGGCCGATTTCCACGGTGCAGTTCGGCTGCTTCCGGGTGCGGATGCAGTCCAGGAAGTTCTGGATGTGGGCCTCGATGGGGATCGGCGACTTGTCTTCGTAGACCGGCGTCCGGTTGTTCTTCCAGGGCTCCTTCCACACGGTGACGCCCGCGTCGTTCAACAGCATCGTGCCCTCGTCTCCCATGAAGAGGATGGACCAGCTGTCGTCGTAATCGTTGCAGTAGTTCAGTTCCCAGCAGGCGAGGAAGCGGCCGTAGTCGAAGGTGGCGCTGAAGACCTCGGGATGCTCGGCGCCCTCATTCTTGGCCACGAAGCCCATGGCCACCGCCGAACGCGGCGGCGGGCTGTTGGTGAACCACTGCACGACGTCCATCAGATGAGTGCCCTGGTCGGTCATGTTGCCGCCGGCGTAGTCGCGGAACCAGCGCCAGTAACGCAGACGGCGCGGCTCCATCGGCCGTTTCGGCGCCGGGCCGAGGAAGCGTTCCCAGTCCACTTTGCCGGGGAAGGGGGCGTTGTTCAGCGGCCGGGCCGTATTCCAGTGCCACTTGGCTTTCACCATCGTGATCCGGCCGAGGATGCCGCCGTCGACCATCTCCTTGGCCTTGATCAGGCCCGGGGCGCTGCGCCGCTGCATGCCCACCTGCACAACCCGGCCGCTGCGCCGCACGGCCTCCACCATGACGGCGCTCTCCTGAAGGGTCTTCGACAGCGGCTTTTCCGCATAGACGTCCTTGCCCGCGTTGAGCGAGTCGATCAGATGACCGCAATGCCAGTGGTCCGGGCCGGAGGAGATGGTGAAATCGATTCCCTTCTGTGCCAGCAGCTCCTCGTGGTGGTAGTACGTCTTCGCGTTGGGGAAGTCCTTCAGCGCCTCCTCGAGGCAATCCTGCCGAACATCGCAGACGGCGGCGCACTCGGCGCCCAGCTTGGCAAAGTATCTGGCCAGATAGCGGCCCCGGCCTCCGGCGCCGATGACCCCGAAGACGGGCCGGTCATTGGCGGCGGTGGAGGAGGGCGAACCCTGAAGGATGGCCGGAGCGGCGGCCATCGACAGGAAGCGGCGGCGGTTGGTTTGCATGGCTCGGTTCCTTTCACGTTTACTCTAACGCAACCCCATGCCCGCGCGTCTCTTCAGCGTGGCCGTTTGGTATAATGGCAATGGCCTCGCTGGGAGGTCGTCTAATGGTAAGACGGCAGACTCTGGATCTGCTTATCGGGGTTCGAGTCCCTGCCTCCCAGCCACTTCCCGCCTGGTAGGCTCTCCAGAGATGCGCTTTACAAGCACCGCTCTCACCGCTGCATTGATGTGCCTTTCCGCTGCCGGTGGGCAGGCGACAAGCAGTACGGGATTTAACCGCCCGCCGGCCGGAGTCGACGAGGCCCTGCGGGCGCGGATCGAGCAATTTTACGGGCTGGAGCAGCAGGGAAAGTTCCGTCAGGCCGAGGCTCTGGTGTGCGAGGAGAGCCGGGACCGATATTACGACATGGAGAAGCGGCGCTGGACGAGCATCCAGCTCCTGTCGATTGTTTACGAAGAGAACTTCACGCGCGCCCGGGCTTCCGTGGCTCTTGGTACCACCATGAGCACTCTCTCGGGACCGATTCCCGTCACTGCGCCGCTGTCCTCCCTGTGGCGCCAGGAGGGCGGCGAGTGGTGCCGGTACATCCCGGATCCCGCCAAAGATGGCGTGGCCACCCCCTTCGGGACCATGCGTTCGGCCCCCGCTGCCGGCAACTCTGCGGCAAGCAGTTTGCTTCCCGCGCCGGTTCGGATGCCGGCCTCGGCCGAAGAATTGCATGCAATGGTTCGGCTGTCCCGCGAATCCGTGACACTTCCGCTGTCGGGCGGGACCGAAGAGGTGGAGATCCACAACGCGATGCCGGGCACGGTCGAGTTGCGCCTGGTGGCTCCAACCGTAAAAGGACTCGAGGCATCTCTGTCCTCTCCCTCCATTCCGGCAGGCGGCAAGTCCACGCTGAAGCTCTCCTGGTCGCCACCCGAAGGCGCCGCACCGCCGCCCCAGTGTACGGTCCGCGTCGTGGCTGAACCCATTGGTGCGGAGAAATACGTCCGCATCGAATTCCGCAGGTAACCTGTCGGGCGATCGCCGGACCCATCGCCTCGTCGTGGCTGTTTGGCATGCCGCATGCACCCAGCGGGTGGCATGACAACGAACCCTGCCTCGCGGTCCAGCCCGTTTTCCTGGCTCGAATCGGTCGGCCCGGCAGCAATGCGGCCGCAATCCCGCACAAGTAATTCGGAAAGCTTCGCTTCTGCCTTCACGAGTGATGCTGGTTTCGAAAAGCCCCAATCGGTTCCGCAGTCTTCGGGCTTGACGCCGTTCGTATCCCCATCGGGTTTCGGTCTTCCCGGTCTCATTCCGGCACAGGCGGAGTTCCAAAATGGAACCGTGGCTCCCGATTCGCAACTCACCCCGCAAGGGTCCGAGCCCGCCTCCTCTGCTGCGCAGACCACGACCGGGTGGGGCCCTGAGGGCTACCCCTTCCAGGACGTCGAAGATTCTCAGATTGAGCCGGACAACGCCATTCTCCTCTGGCGCCGGCCGGACGAGCTGACTTCCCTGGCCCGGGAGGCGAAGCTGGCGCTGGCGGAGGCGATGCGAAAGGCCGGCCTCAACCCCAGGGAGTTCGCCGTCTCGTATTGGGAGACCCTCGGAGAGAATCCCTGGGGCCGGCAGGTCATCCCGGAGCTGACCGTGGTCCTGCCCAACGGCAGAAAAGTCGACCTGAGCGCCACATGGACGCGGGACACCCCAGAAATTGCCCTCGAGGATATCCGCAGGGCCATGGCAGCGCCTCCGATGTCCGAACTCCAGACCTGACCCTGCACCTCAACGCCCGGCTTTGCCGGTCGGACCAGAGCTTGAGGAGCTGCGCGGCGTGGAACCCACTCCGCGGACCTCAACGCCCGGCTTTACCAGCCGGACCAGGGGCCGTTTTCGCGAGGCCACGGAGTTTGTGCCTGCACCGGCAGCCGCGGAAGGCTCCCTGGATCGCCTGTGGCGCTCGCGGTGAGGAAGTCGCAAAGCGGGGGTCAGAAGCCCGGCGCTTTCCAGACGATTTCGCCGCTGACGATGGTCGCGATGGGGCCTCCGCGAAATGTGCGCCCGTTGAAGGGCGTGTTCGAACTTTTCGAAAACGAATTCTTCACGTCGTAGGTCCAGGGGTATTCCGGGTGGAAGATGGTGACATCGCCGGAGTAGCCGGGCTTCAATGCCCCACGGGCCTGCTCGCCTTTCCAGCCGATGACGCGCGCCGGCTCGCTGGTAAACAGCGCCACCAGCCGGTTCAGGCTGATGCGGCCGGTGTGCACCAGCACTTCCAGCGCCACGCCGAGGGCCGTTTCCAGCCCGATGATGCCGAACGGGCAGCGCTCGAACTCCTGCATCTTGTCGTCGCCGGCGTGCGGGGCGTGATCGGTGGCGAGACAATCGACGGCGCCGGAGACGATGCCCTGGATCACGGCCTCCACATGCTCCGGCCCGCGCAGGGGTGGCTTCATCTTGAAGTGGGAATCATAGGGGCGCATATGGCCGGTGTCGAGCGCGATGTGGTGCGGCGTGGCCTCGCAGGTCACCGGCAGGCCCTGACGGCGCGCCCAGGCCACCATCGCCACGGCGTTTTTCGTCGAGATGTGCGCCACGTGGTAGCGCGCGCCGGTGAGCTCGGCCAGCAGGAGATCGCGCGCCACCATGACGTCTTCGGCCGCCGCCGGGATGCCGCGCAGGCCCAGCCGCACGCTTTCGGCGCACTCGTGCATGTCGCCGCCGGCGGAGAGGTTCAGGTCCTCGCAGTGCTGGATGACCGGGATGTTGAGGACGCGCGCGGTCTCCATGGCGCGCCGCATGACGCGCGCGTTCATCACCGGCCGGCCGTCGTCGCTGATGGCGATGGCGCCGGCGGCCACCATGGAGCCGATGGCGGCCAGCTCCTCGCCCTCGCTGCCCCGGGTGATGGCACCGATGGGGAAGACGTGGACCACGGCCTCGCGCCGCGCCTTTTCGATGATGTAGGTGGTCACCGTCGCCGAATCGTTCACCGGGTTTGTGTTCGGCATGCAGCAGACGGTGGTGAAGCCGCCGGCGGCGGCGGCTCGCGAGCCGGTGGCGATGGTCTCGGCGTGCGTGAAGCCCGGCTCGCGCAGGTGCACGTGGATGTCGATGAAGCCGGGCGCCACGACGAGGCCGGCGGCGTCCAGCGTTTCCGCGCCGGACGCGCTCAACCCTTCGCCCACGGCGGCGATGCGCCCATCCTCGATGAGCACGTCCGCCACCGCGTCGATCCCCGACGCCGGGCAGATCACCCTTCCATTGCGGATCAGCAGCTTCTTCACCACAGCAGGGTCCTCTCGAGCACCGCCATGCGCACCGGCACGCCGTTTTCCACCTGGTTCAGGATCATCGACCGTTGCGAGTCGGCCACCTCGGAGGAGATCTCGCGGCCGCGGTTCATCGGCCCGGGGTGCATGACGATGACGTCCGGATGCGCCAGCTCGACGTGCTCCTGCCGCAGGCCGTAGAAGCGGAAGTACTCGCCGGCCTGCATCGGCGGCTCATGGATCCGTTCGAGCTGCACGCGCAGCATCATGATGACGTTGGCACCGCGCACGGCGCGCCGCATGTCGTATTCCAGCTCGACGCCTGGCGCCAGTTGCGCCATCTCGCGCGGCAGCAGTGTGGGCGGGCCGCACAGAACCACGCTGGCGCCGAACTTCGACAGCAGGAAGACGTTGGAGCGCGCCACCCGGCTGTGCAGGATGTCGCCGATGATCGCCACGCGAAGGCCCTCAAGCCGTCCCAGCCGGTCGAGGATGGTGCGCGCGTCAAGCAGCGCCTGCGTCGGGTGCTCATGCGTGCCGTCGCCGGCGTTGACGATCGGCGTCGAAAGATGCCGCGCCAGAAAGTGGGGCGCGCCGGAGGCCTGGTGGCGCATCACGATCACCGACGGCCGCATCGCCGCGAGCGTATTCAGCGTGTCCACCAGGCTCTCGCCCTTGGCCACGCTGGAGCCCGCGGCGGTGATGGAGAGCGTGTCGGCGCCCAGCCGGTGGGCCGCGATCTCGAAACTCGAACGCGTCCGCGTCGAGTTTTCGAAAAACGCGTTCACCACCATCATGCCGGTGCAGGTGTTGACCTTGGCAAAGTTCGCTCCGCCGTGCGGCTGGAAGGCCACGGCGCGGTCGAGTATGCGTTCGATCTCCGCCCGGTCCAGATCCTCGATGCCGAGCAGGCTGCGGCCCATGGCGCGCCTCCTTCAGTCGACTTTCTCGACCAGCATCACCTTCTCGACGCCGTCGATCTCCTGGAACTTCACCTCAATGATCTCCCGCGACGAGGTGGGGACCTTGCGGCCGATGAACTGCGCCTCGATGGGCAGCTCGCGGTGGCCGCGGTCGATCAGCACCAGAAGCTGCACCCGCGCCGGCCGGCCGAGTTCAAACAGCGCGTCGAGCGCCGCGCGCACGGTGCGGCCCGTGTAGAGCACGTCGTCCATCAGAATGACGTCCTTGCCGGTGATCGGGAAGTCGATCTGCGTGGCCGAAACCACCGGCTTGGGGCCGATGGTCGACAGGTCGTCGCGGTAGAGGGTAATGTCGATGGCTCCGACGGGTACGCGGATGTTTTCGAGCGATTCGATCTTGCGCGCGATCCGCTCCGCCATCGGCACGCCGCGGCGGCGGATGCCGATGAAGGCGAGATTGGCGGGATTGCTCGTCTTCTCCAGCACCTCGTGGGCCAGCCGCACCAGCGTGCGGTCCATCTCGGAGGCGCTCATCAGTTGGGCTTTTTCTCGGGTGGCGCTCATCGGAGTTCAGTGTACTAATTTCAGTCCCGCTTCATCCGCTGGCGGACGCGGCGGCTCAGACGCTCGAGCTCTTCCAGGTCTTTCAGGGCCCTGAGCGAGAGCACATGGCCCTGGCTTTTCTCGATCTCCGTCCGCACCGATTCGAGGATCTTCCTCATCTGTTCCAGATCCTTCAGGTTCGCTTCGTAGTTGGCCTTGAGCACGGCCTCCGACCACAGGCGGCCGTCGGGGAGGCGTTTCGGCTCGTCCGGCCGTGGCGGCGGCGTCTGGATCTGCGCCGTGGACATGGACGCGGCAGCGAGGAACGCCAGCAGGACGGCCAGCAGGCGCCTGCTAGACTGAACTCTGATGAAAGGCGTCGGGATTGGCATCATCGGCCTCGGCAACGTGGGTGGCGGAACCCTTACCATTCTCGCGGAAAACGCCGCGGAAATCGCCCGCAAGCTGGGCTTCCCGCTGCGCGTCGTAGCCGTATGCAGCCGCAACCCCCAGGCGAAGGCGTTGCCCGCCGGCGTCGAGCCAGCGCTCATCACCAATGACTGGCGCCAGGTGGTGACGCACCCGGAAGTGGAGATCGTCGCCGAGCTCGTTGGCGGCGTCGGCGTCGCTGCCGAAATCGTCGAGGCCGCCCTGCTCGCCGGCAAATGCGTCGTCACCGCCAACAAGGAACTGGTCGCGCTGCGCGGCCCCGAGCTGTGCCTGTTGGCCGAGCGGCACGGCGCAACACTGGCCATGGAGGCCAGCGTCTGCGGCGGCATCCCAATCCACGCGGTGCTGCGCGAAGGCATCGCCGGCGACCGCGTCGAAGCGCTGTTCGGCATCCTCAACGGCACCAGTAATTACATCCTGACCGAGATCGAACAGCGCGGCGCGGGCTTCGACGAGGTGCTTGGCGAGGCGCAACGGCTCGGCTATGCCGAGGCCGACCCGGCCGCCGACGTCGATGGCTGGGACGCGCGCTCCAAGCTCGCGTTGCTCGTCTCGCTCGCCTTTGGGGTGCGGCTGGATCCGGTCTCCATCCCGACGGAAGGCATACGGCGCGTCTCGCCCATTGACTTCGAATACGCGCGCCAGCTGGGCTCCACCATCCGCCTGCTGTGTTCCGCGCGGCGCGCCGAGGGCGGCCTGTTTGTCAGCGTGCGGCCTTCGCTACTGCCGCTGAAAACGATCATGGCCGGCGTGCGCGGCGCCTATAACGCCGTGTGGGTGCGCGGCGCCTACGGCGCTGACACGTTTTACTATGGCCGCGGCGCCGGGCCGCTGCCGACCGGCGTTGCCGTCGCGAGCGACCTGATGCGCGTGGCGCGCGAGCTGCGCCCGGCGCCCGACCACCGCGTGCCGCCCTTCGCCGCGCGCACCCTCGAGCCGGTCAGCCCGCTGCCCATCGGCCAGCAGCAACGGCCCTGGTACCTGCGCTTCCGCATCAAGGACCGGCCGGGCATCATCCGCGACCTGTCCACCATCCTGGCGCGCCACGCCATCTCGATCGATGCGGTGCTCCAGTTGCCCGGGCAGGACAAGCAGAACCTGCCGTTCGTCATCACGCTGGAAAGCTCGCCCGAGGCCGCGGTGCGCGCCGCGCTTGAAGAGATGCAGGCGCTCGACTTCATGGTCGAGCCGCCGCTGGCGATGCCGGTCGAAAGCGGCCTCTAGTACAGCAGTCCGCGATCATTGATTCTTCATCCCGAAGAAGAGGGCAGCGCTCAGGAAGCGGGAATCACGCAAACGCGTGCTTTTCTTTCCGTGAACCCCGAACCTGACCGGCCGTGAGGCGGCGCGCCGCGGGACTGATCCCGGCTTGCGGGGAGCGGCGGGCTGCTGCCCCGCCCGTCAGGCCCCAGAGCCTGGCTTCGACGTGACTCCCAGGACCCTGTGCGGACTCATCGTCCGCATCCCCTGCCCCCAGCCTCCGGCCAAGGCCAGCTGCGCCGGACCGGGGCCGAACCGCGTTCGTGTCTCATGACACTTCCCCCCATCCAGCCAAGAACAGGATGCAACCCCATCCGGCACCAAAAGAAAGTCTGTGAGGCCCGGGAAGCGGCCTCGCGTCGAACCCCATGGCGCGCGGGGCGAGGTCGGCAAGCGCACCAGAAGCCCCTGGGACCGCTTCCGCCCGGTGCTTCTTTCACCGTCAGGAGACGTCCGCTGACTGCATTTTGCCCTGATCGCACCCGGACTTTGCCCGCTCGAGCCGTGCCGGCCGCCCTCAAAGCGCGAACCGGGTGGGGCGCAAGGGAAGCGGCCGCATGCCGGGAGAACGAACGGCCTGCCGCGCGGTCGCGCCGCGAGCGGCGACTTTCATCCCTGCCGATGTCGCGCAGGGTGATGAAGGCCTAATTCAGCCACACCTGGTGGCGGCCCGGGGGCAAAAATCGAACGCGACCGCTGCCGGCATACACGGCGATGGCCCGGGCGCGGCTCTCGTACTCGACCCTCCACATGCCGTCTACCTGATCGACGGAGACGATGGCGCCGCTGAAATCTTCAAGGACCGGGCCGACCTCTTCCCGGCAGCGCTCCACCCGGTTCCTGCCCGGCGGCAACAGCAGCCTGCCCTGGGAGCGGATGGGCCACGGCCTGCCGTTGACCTCGGCACAGCCTTCCCATCGGAGGGCAACGGCGTGTGTTGACTCGACCCATGCGGCCCCGTCCGCTTCTTCTTTCCAGGCGGCGCGCGCGGCGGCCGCGGCCACCAGGGGCCAGTCCGGGGCGAGGATCGAGTTCTCGAAGTAGATAGCCACCTGCTCGAACGACCGCGAGGCCCAGTGTAAAAGCTGGAACAGCTCGCCGCCGGTCTGGTGTTTCGTCGGATATACGTCCTGATAGCGCTCGACGATGTTGATGTCGGCGCCCAGCCGCACGCTCGCGGGAACAATGGGCGCATACCGGCGCGCCAGTTCCGCGTAGCGTTCCGGGCCGAGGTTCCAGATGGTCGCCGGGTCCTCCACAAGAAACGTTGCGCCGAAGCGTGCCGCTTCCGGCAACAGCGCCGCGGCATCGGCGCCAAGGTTGTCCCGCATCGTCGTGTCGAAGCGGTCATCGACGTGCGTCAGCACGACGTCCAGCGCTCCGCGCTGGTCGGCAATGCGGCGGATCCGTTCCAGCCATTCCACCTGCAACCGGTGCGCCAGCCGCGCGCGGAAGTCGAGAAACCGCCGCATGGGGGCGCTGTCGCGATAGTGATAGAACCGCGAGGCGGGGTTGTACAGATCCGCGGGGTCCACGCCCGTTTCCCTCTGGAACTGGAGGCGCACGGTTTCGTTGAACGGCGTGAAGCGCGCCGGGTTGAGATACCCTTCGAGCGACTCGAAATAAAGCTCGGCGAGATTCACGCCGTCCCAATCGAAGCGCGCAAGCAGCTGCCGAAGCCCGGTTTCCACGGCGGCCGCGCAATCCGGGTCCGCCAGGTTCATCAGCTTGCGCCAGTCCAGCCGGGCGTCCTGTCCCGTGGCGGTCTTTTCGCGCCACTCGGGGTGCGCGTCCCAGAAGGTGTCGCTGACATGAGGAAGCTCGATCCATGCATAGACGTGGATGGCGCGCCGGTGGCAGGCCTCCATCAGGCGCCGCAGATAGGCGTCGCGCACCTCGTCCGGCTCCCAGTACTGCCAGGCGGCCACATGGATCGCGCTGAAGCCGGAGCGCCGCCACCGGGCCGCAAGATACTCGGGATCGGCGCGGAGACGATAGGAAGAGTCAAAGAACGCCCACAGGGAGCGGGACTCCACCCGGGGCGTCAGCCCCAGCTCGACGAGCGCCTGCGCCAGATACGGATATCGCTCATAGCCGCGGTCGCCGACCGGCGTGGCCGTCCAGAAGACGATTCGGTCTCCGTCGCGGTAGCCCGCCGCCAGCGGCGCGCCCGTCCACCGTTCCCTCGTGAAGACGGTGGCCCGAGCCGGCACTTCATAGCGCGGGATGCTGATCGGCTTTTCCCAGATGATGCGCAGCGGCGGCAGAAACGTGTCCGTTACGCTGCGGACCTCCACCCGCTCCCGCGTGGGAAGAAACCCCGCCGCACGCGCCTGCGTCGAATCGCCCTCCAGCAGGACCAGCCGCGATCCGTCCAGTCCCGCCGCCTCAAGCACGCGCTGCCATCCTCCCTGCGCCGGAGTCAGCCACAGCACGGCGAGCAGGCCGGCCGCACTAATACCGCGTGTGCGCATACCAGACTCCAGTACGAAAATCCCAGTAGTTCGGTCCCCACGGGTTCAATTCATTGCGCAGATGGGCCCCCCGCACGAATTCGGCCCGCCAGGTCATCCCCGAAGGCAGAAAGGGCGCGCGGAGGCGAAGCCCCAGGCCCGCTTCGGCGAAATTGCCCCAATACTCGCCCTTCCGGTCCACGGTGACGTTCCACACAACATAGATCTGCGCCTGCGTGCCCGACAGTGTGGCCGGCAGGGTGAATCCGCTGCGGTTCTGCACGTAGGCCAGCATGTTGTGGCGGAACCGGGATGCATACACACCGTCCACATTCAGCTCGTGAAACCAGCCCCGGCCGCGCCCGTTCAGCAGATGGCCCCATCCTTTTAACAGCGAGACTCCCCCGCGCCCGTCCCACCGCGAGCGGCTCTCGTAGAAGCGACGCTCGCCATAGGTGAAGGCCCGCCCCGCCTCGAACCAGACAAACGCCGTCGGATGAAGGGCGCGAAACAGTCCCACCGCGCCGATCACGCTCTTCTCGCTGAGATACAGCGGCAGGGCCGCGCGGGCAGACTCGCGGCTGCCTGCGGTGTCGCCGATGAAGCGCAGCGAAAGATACGGCGAGACGGGCAGCCCGGGAAGGCGCCACTGGCCTTTCACCTGCCCATAGGCAAACCCGCCTCGCCAGCGGGAGGAATAGATGGGAATCGCCCAGACATCGGTCGTGAAGCGGCTGTACTTCGGAACCAGCGCCAGATATCCTTCGCGGGCCCGCGCGGCGATCTCCGGGTCACCGGCGCGCCGCGCCCGGCTGAACCACCGCAGCGCCTCTTCGTCCCGGCCGAGCAGATTGGCGGTAACGCCCAGCATGTATTGGGCGCGTGGATCCTGCGGATTCTCTTCCACGGCCAGCCGGAAATATCGGTAGGCGTCCTGAATGAAGCTTGCCGCCAGGGACCGCTCGCCCATTTCGAAGGGCGGCAGCGGCGCGGCCGCGGCCACCTCCACCTCCGGCCCCGCCGCCGGCACGGCCAGTTCGGGATCGCCCTCACCCGGCAGGTGTCCGTTCATCATCTCGCGGGCCAGTTCGCCGATGCGGGTCGAGCCACGCCTCCACGCCGTCGCCAGGGCGGCGCGCGCCTGTTGTTCGCGCCCCAGCTCGCGCCAGACGCGCGCCATGTCGAGCAGCAACTCGTACTTCTGCGGCCGCAGCTTCCAGGCCAGCTCATAGTGTTCGGCCGCCAGCGTCAGCTCGTCCCGCATTTCGGCCAGGCGGGCCAGCTCCTCGTGCGCCGACCACTGCTGCGGAGCCCGGCGCACGGCTTCGCTCCATTGGTCGATCCCCTCCCGCAGGGGACGGTCCACGCGTTCGAATGCCTCTTCGGCGGTACGCCGAACGGCCGGATCGCGCGCGCTGAGGCGCAGCCCGTGGAAGACGCGCCGCGCCTCCTGCACCTGGCGCGTCTCATAACAGAGAAACGCATATTCGAGTGCCGAGGTCTCGTCGGCGGGGTCTTCGCGCCGCAGCCGGTCAAACTGTTGCCGCGCCTGCTCCCGGTCTCCGCGGCGCAGCAGGGTGTAGGCCAGGTCCTTGCGCACGTGGCGGAGGCCGGGGTCGGCCTCCAGCGCCTGCTCAAACGCCTGCACGGCGTCGTCATAGCGGCCGGCGCGCAGGGCCTCGTAGCCCCGGTCGGCCAGCGCCGCAGCCTCGCTGAACAGGCCTGGCAGCAGGAGGAGCGCAACCAGCATCCTGAAATACAAGTGGCCGGCGACGGGGCGAATTCTCACCCCTCCTCGGCGGCTTACCATGAAACATATGGCCGCTTACCACGGTTTCGACTACCTGCTCATCGACAGCCAGCTCAGCGAGGACGAAAAGCTCGTCCGGCAAACCACCCGCCAGTGGGTGGAGGACCGCGTCATCCCGATCATCAAGGACTGTTACAACGAGGGCCGCTTCCCCTCCGAACTGATCCGCGAGATGGGCGAGATGGGCTTCCTCGGCGCCAACCTGGAGGGCTACGGCGCGGCCGGCATGAGCAACGTGGAATACGGGCTCATCATGCAGGAGCTCGAGCGCGGCGACTCCGGCCTGCGCAGCTTCGCCAGCGTCCAGGGCGCGCTCGTCATGTATCCCATCCTCACCTATGGAAGCGAGGAGCAGAAGAAAAAGTACCTGCCCAAACTCGCCACGGGTGAGTTCATCGGCTGTTTCGGCCTCACCGAGCCTGGCTTCGGCTCCAACCCCGGCGGCATGACCACCACGGCCGTGCGCGACGGCAACCACTGGGTGCTGAATGGCGAGAAGACCTGGATCACCAACGGCAGCGCCGCCGACGTGGCTGTGGTCTGGGCCCGCGCCGCCGAGGGCATCCGCGGGTTCCTCGTGGAAAAGGGCACGCCCGGCTACCGCACGTCGGACATCCATGGAAAACTGTCGATGCGCGCCTCGGTCACCTCGTCGCTCTCGTTTACCGATTGCCGGATTCCCGAGTCGATGCGCCTGCCCGACGCCATCGGGCTGAAGGCGGCGCTGTCCTGCCTGTCGCAGGCGCGCTATGGCATCGGCTGGGGCGTGCTCGGCCCGGCGATGGAGTGCATGGAGGTGGCGCGGCGCTACGCGATCGAAAGGAAGCAGTTCGACAACCGCCCCATCGCCTCCCACCAGCTCGTGCAGGAAAAGCTCGCCTGGATGGCCACCGAGATCACCAAGGGGCAGTTGCTGGCGTTGCACTGCGGGCGGCTGAAGGACCAGGGCCGGCTCGACTTCGCCCACATTTCCATGCTCAAGCGCAACAACGTGGCCATCGCCCTCGAATGCGCCCGGCTGGCGCGCGACCTGCTTGGCGCCAACGGCATCGTGGACGACTACCCCATCATGCGCCACCTGTGCAACCTCGAAACGGTGAAAACCTACGAGGGCACGGATCACATCCACGCCCTCGTCATCGGCGAGCGCCTCACCGGCATCGCCGCCTACAAGTAACATGGATTCGCGGAGAAACGTCACCATGCATCGGCGTCGCTGGCTCATTCTCATGTCCGGACTCGCGGCCGCGTGCAGCGGCCCGCGCGGGCCGAAGTTCGATTACGGGGAGCCGAAACAGCGCTATCAGCTCCGCGGCAAGGTGCTCCGGCTGCGGCCGGAGGCGCGCATCGCCACCATCCAGCACGAAAAGATCGACGGCTGGATGGAGGCGATGACCATGGAGTTCCCTGTGCCGCGTGAGGAGGACTTCGCAAAGCTGAAGGAGGGCTCCGCCATCCGCGCCACGGTCAACGTCAACGATCTGAACTATTGGCTCACGGACATCGTCCTGGAGTAGTGCATGCGGTTTTTCATCGCCCTTTGCGTGGCCGCCTCGCTCGCCTCCGTCCACGCGCAGTCCCGCCGACGTCCCCCGCAGGACTGGGACCAGATTTACCTGAACCCGGACGCGCGCGTGCCCGTCAACCCCAGCGCGCTTGTGCTGGAGACCACCGCCAACCTCGAGCCCGGCGCGGCGCTCGACGCCGGCATGGGCAACGGCCGCAACGCCATTTACCTGGCGCGCAAGGGCTGGAAAGTGACGGGCATCGATCTGTCGCAGGCGGCGGTCCGGCGCGCCCGCGAGGAGGCGTCGCGGTTGAAGGTGGATTTCGACGCGCGCGTCGGCGACGTGGAGACCATGCCCCTGCCGCGCGCTGCCTACGATCTGATCCTCTGCCTGTACACCGAGCCGCTTGCGGTGCGCGCCGCCCGGAAGTTCATCGACGCGCTCAGGCCGGGCGGCCTGCTGGTCATTGAGGGCCGCCACGTCGAAGGCCTCGCCCAATCGGCAGGACACGACGTATCCAGCGGCTTCCATGACAACCAGCTGCTCCATGTCTATGACCGCCTGCGGATCCTGCGCTACGAGGACCGCCCGATGCCGTCCGAATGGGGAAACCACGGCGGCGAGGCGCGCGGCCGCGTCGTGCGGCTGGTGGCGCAAAAGCGCTGACCGGCGGTGCTCTCCGTTTCCATCCGGCGGCGCCTGGGCTACAGTGAAAGTGTCCTGCCGCGGATCCCCGCCTGCCGCGGCCGCGCCCGGGTGGCGAAACTGGCAGACGCAACGGACTTAAAATCCGTTGGCCCGAAAGGGCCGTGCGGGTTCGAGCCCCGCCCCGGGCACCAGGTCCTCCTGCGCAAGTCCCGCCTGTGTCTGCATCCTGCCGGCGCGCGCGTCATCTGAAACAGCATGACGCGACAATTTCTGCTGACAGGAGCGCTCCTCATGGCCATGGCCGCATTCGCCGCCTCTTCCATTTACGAGTTCACGCTGAAGACGATCGACGGAGCCCCGGCGCCGCTTTCGCAGTATCAGGGCAAGGTCGTCCTGATCGTCAACGTCGCCAGCCGCTGCGGCTACACGCCGCAGTATGCGGGTCTCGAAAAGCTCTACCGCAAGTACAAGGACCGCGGCTTCGTCATCCTTGGCGTGCCCGCCAACAACTTCGGCGGGCAGGAGCCGGGCACCGAAGCGGAAATCAGGGAATTCTGCAAGCGCAACTACGACGTCACCTTCCCGATGATGTCCAAGGTCAGCGTGAAGGGCGCGGACATGGTTCCGCTCTACAGGTACCTGACCTCGGCCACGGGCGGCGATGTCCGGTGGAACTTCACGAAGTTCCTGGTGGGCAAGGACGGCAGGGTGATCGCGCGGTTCGAGCCCAACGTGGCCCCGGATTCGCCGGAGCTGATCGCGGCCATCGAAAAGGCTCTCTGACTCCCGCTGACCGCAGGCGCGGCCATCTGATACCTTGAAGGGGCGGCGGCCCGGACGGTTGCCGCCCCTTTTTCATTCGTTGCGATGGCATCGATCCTCGTCACCGGAGGCGCCGGTTACATCGGCGCTCACACGGCCCGGCTGCTGCTGGAAGAGGGCCACGACGTGCAGGTGGCCGACGACCTGAGCAAGGGCTACGCGCACAACGTGCCGAAAGGGCGGCTGAACATCGTCAACCTGCACGACGTGGCGGCGCTCGATGCACTCTTCGCCCGCCACCGTTTCGACGCTGTCATTCACTTTGCCGCCCTCATCGCCGTCGGCGAGAGCATGCGCGAAGCGGAGCGCTATTTCCGCAACAACGTGGGCGGCTCGCTGGCCCTGTTCGAGGTGATGCGCCGCCACGGCGTTCGGCAGCTCGTGTTCAGTTCGACGGCGGCCGTTTACGGAGATCCGGACACGACGCCCATCCCCGAACACGCTCCCCTGCGGCCGAAAAGCCCATACGGGGAGTCCAAGCGAATGGTGGAAAACGTGCTGGAATGGCTCGATCGGACCTCGGGGCTGCGTTCGGTCAGCCTGCGGTACTTCAACGCCTGCGGCGCCGAGCCACGATACGGAATCGGAGAGGAGCACCAGCCGGAAACTCACCTGATTCCTCTGATTCTGCGCGCGGTCCTCACGGGCGAGCCGCTCACCGTCTACGGCGATGACTACCCCACCCCGGACGGCACCTGTATCCGCGACTACATCCATGTCGCCGACCTGGCGGCCGCTCACCTGCGCGCGCTCGACTATCTGATGCAGGGTGGCGCCACGGAGGTTTTTAACGCCGGAACCGGGCAGGGCCATACGGTGCTTGAGGTGATCCGCGCCGCCGAGCGCGCCACCGGCCGCCCCGTGCCCTTCCGCTTTGGCCCGCGCCGGGAAGGCGACGCGGCCGTGCTGGTGGCAGACAGCTCAAAGCTCAAGAAAACACTGGGCTGGAAACCGCAATACGAATCCCTGGAAGAGATGGTTGCCTCCGCCTGGCAGTTCGAGAAAAACCGCCGCCGGAGCTGATGGTGGGACGTTCCGGGTAACCGGAGCGGCTTCTGGTTGCGCCTTTCCGCTTGAAGGCACGTCCAAGACTGAGAGAAAGGATTCCCGTGTCTCCATGCCGGCGATGACCCATCCCGTGCCCCAGCCCGCCCCCGGCCAGGAACCTGCCGTCGCGCCGCCGCGACGCCCGTCGCTGGTGCGCCCTCTGATCATCCTGCTGCTGCTCGTTGTGGCGGGCGGCAGCGCCCTTGTGTACCTCCAGACGGCAAAGCGGGCGGGCGCCGCCCGGGAGGTCCTGGCGGTCACGCGGACCGCCACGGTCGAGCGCGGCAACCTCGAGGTGCGGCTGCGGATCGCCGGAACGACGGCGGCGCAGGACTTCGTCAACATTACCGCACCGATGTTGCGCGGGCCTGAGGCCGGTCCGATGATCATCCTGAAGCTGGCCGCGCCGGGAACGATGGTCCAGCCGGGCGATGTGGTGCTCGAGTTCGATCCGCAAAGTCTGAAGGACCATCTCGACGATACCATCGACGGCCTTCGGGACCGGCAGAACGATGTGGCCAAGCGCAAGGTCAACAACGAACTCCAGATGGAAAACCTGCGCCAGTCGCTGCGCGTGGCCAAGGCAGCGGTGGACAAGGCCGCGCTGGACTACAAGACCCTGGAAGTGCGCACCGACATCGACCGCGAGCTGCTGAAGCTGGCCCTGGAAGAGGCCCAGGCGGCCTACAAGGAGATGCTCCAGGAAGTGGAACTCACCCGCCAGTCGCTCGCCGCCGATCTCCGCGCCGCCGAAATCGCGATGAAGATGGAGGAGCTGCACGTCGAGCGCCATGAAAACGACCTGAAAAAGCTCGTCGTCCGCGCTCCGATCGCCGGCATGGTCGTCCTCCAGACCATGTTCCGCCCCGGCGGCGACCAGGTGACCGTCGCCGTAGGCGACCGCATGGGCCCCGGGCAGCCGGTGATGAAGATCATCAACCCGGAAAAGATGGTCGTCGAGGGCACGGTGAACCAGGCCGAGGTGACGCGGTTGCGCATCGGCCAGCCGGCCATTATTGGACTGGATGCGTTTCCGGAAGCCTCTTACCAGGGCGAACTTCATTCCATCGGCGCCATTGCCGTCGGCAGCCGCCGGGAGAATTACTACATCCGGAACATCCCGGTGAAGGTCGTCATCAAGAACCCCGACCGGCGCGTCGTCCCCGACCTGTCGGCCTTCGCCAACGTCCTCATTGACAGACAGGACAACGTCCTCCTGGTGCCCGCCGCCGCCGTCGGCAGGCAGAATGGCCAACACTACGTCTATGTGCGCACCGACAAGGGCTTCGAGAAGCGGGCCGTGAAGATCGGCCTGACCAACGGCACCCAGACGGCCATCCTCGAAGGCCTCAAAGAGGGCGAAGTGGTTCGGGCCCTGTTCTAGCCTGAAAGCCGGCCGGGTCTGCCCCCTCTCGCCCCCGCCCAGGCCGCAAGCGAAACACGCAGAGCATCGTCTGAACCTGCTCTGCCGCCGGCGCCAACCGCTCCTTCCCCCCGCCCTGATACGCAGGCTCCGGTCGCGGCTTTGAAGGGCGTGACAGCTTCGTGAGCGGCGGGACGTGCGTTCAATTGGGCGGCCGGACCGCGGTGGCGAAGACGGTTTCGAAGTGAGGCGGCTGCTCGTCCCGCCAGATGAGGGAGGTTTCAATGGCATCAAAGCCCGCACGGCGGAGAAATCCACGCAGTTCTACTTCGGTGAATCCGAGCCATTCGTCGGCGTACAGCTCGCGCGCCTCTTCCCGGTTGTGGCGGTTGAGGTCCACGACGACGAGGCGGCCGCCGGGCCGCAGGACGCGGCGTGCTTCGGCGATGGCGCGCTCCGGGTGCTGGGCGTGATGGAGGGACTGCGAGAAGACGGCGGCGTCGAGCGAAGCGTCTTCGATGGGGAGCGATTCGAGATCCCCGAGCCGGTATTCCACGTTGGCGACGCCACGCTCGGCGGCGAGACGCCGGCCGTATTCGACCATCTGCGGAGAGCTGTCGACGGCGATGACGTGGCTGGCGCGGCGCGCCAGCAGGAAAGCCACCGCCCCCTCGCCGGCGCCGAGGTCGGCTACGTCCAGCGGCGGCAGCAGCGCCAGCACCGCTTCGGCCACGGCCCGCCAGGAGCGGCCGGGCATCCGGTGGCGGCCGAATTTTCCTGCCAGTTCGTCGAAAAATGCGCGCGTCTTTTCGCGTCTTTTTTCCAGGATTAGCGCGAGCATCTCGGCGTCGCGCGCGGTTTCCGGCAGCTCGCCGGCGGCCGCCTCCAGGGCCGCCTCCAGCGGAGCGGGCATCGGCCGGCGCAGGCTGTAGCGGACGTTCTTGCCCGCCTTGCGGTCCTCGACGAGGCCGGCCTGGCGGAGTTGCGCGAGGTGCGAACTCAGCGTGCTCTGCCCGAGGGCGAGGATCTCCTGCAATTCCGCCACAGCGAGTTCTTCGCGGGCAAGGAGGCGCACGATGCGGACCCGGGTGGGGTCGGCAAGGATCTTCATCGCGCGCAGGATTGACGCCATGGGGTCTCGTCTGGCATTATATCAACGTATCGTGATGGAACGATACAATCCAGCCAGGAGAGACAGCTGATGAGCAGTGGGGTGATGAAGCCGGAGACGTTGCCATACAAGGTGGCTGACATCCGCCTTGCCGAGTGGGGGCGGAAGGAGATCACGATTGCCGAGGCGGAGATGCCCGGCCTGATGGCGTTGCGGCGGAAATACGCGGCGGACAAGCCGCTGGACGGGGTGCGAATCAGCGGCTCGCTGCACATGACCATCCAGACGGCGGTGCTGATTGAGACGCTGGTGGAGCTGGGGGCGACGGTGCGGTGGGCGTCGTGCAACATCTTTTCCACCCAGGACCACGCAGCGGCGGCGATCGCGGCGGCGGGCATTCCGGTGTTTGCCTGGAAGGGCGAGACGCTGGAAGACTACTGGTGGTGCACGTACATGGCGCTGTCGCACGCCGGGGGCAAGGGCCCGCAACTGGTGGTCGACGATGGCGGCGACGCGACGCTGCTGATCCACAAGGGCTACGAGCTGGAAGAGGGATCAGACTGGGTGCACCAGCCGTCGGAATCGAAGGAAGAGCAGGTGATCAAGGACCTGCTGAAGAGGATCTACGCGGAAAATCCGCGGCGCTGGCACGAGATGGTGGCCGAGTGGAAGGGCGTGAGCGAGGAGACGACGACGGGAGTCCACCGGCTGTACAAGATGCACCAGGAAGGCCGGCTGCTGGTGCCGGCGATCAACGTGAACGACTCGGTGACGAAGTCGAAGTTTGACAACCTGTATGGGTGCCGCGAGTCGCTGGCCGACGGGCTGAAGCGGGCGATGGACGTGATGGTGGCGGGCAAGGTGGCGGTGGTGTGTGGCTATGGGGAAGTGGGCAAGGGCTCGGCGCAGTCGCTGCGGGCGTTTGGGGCGCGGGTGATCGTGACCGAAATCGACCCGATCTGCGCGTTGCAGGCGGCGATGGAAGGCTATGAGGTGACGACGATCGAGGAGACGCTCGGCAAGGCGGACATCTATGTGACGGCCACGGGCAACTGCGACGTAATCACGCTGGAGCACATGGAGAAGATGAAAGACCAGGCGATCGTGTGCAACATCGGCCACTTCGACAACGAGATTCAGGTGGACCGGCTGAACGCGGCGCCGGGCGTGATCCGGAAGAACATCAAGCCGCAGGTGGACTGCTACACGTTCCCGGACGGGCACCAGATTTATGTGCTGGCCGAGGGCCGGCTGGTGAACCTGGGCTGCGCGACGGGCCATCCGAGCTTCGTGATGTCCACATCATTCAGCAACCAGGTGCTGGCCCAGATGGACCTGTGGAAGAACCGCGACGTCTACAAGCCGGGCGTCTACATGCTGCCGAAGAAGCTCGACGAGGAGGTGGCGCGGCTGCACCTGGACAAGATCGGGGTGAAGCTGACGCGGCTGACCGAGAAGCAGGCCCGCTACATCGGCGTGCCGGTGGAAGGGCCATTCAAGCCGGAGCACTACCGGTACTGAACGAGAGCTGTCTCCGGGATTCGAGGGCGCCCCGCGCGGGGCGCCCTTCTCCTTTCCGTGGCGAGCCCCGACGAACCTGGCGGGCCATGCGCTGGAATCAGAATCGGCGCGACGGTTCCCCCTGCACGGTTGTCCGCTCGTTTTCGCGGCGCTTGGCGCCGCTTCCCTGGCGGCTCAGAAGTCGGAACGCCGTGATTCTGCAAGGATCGGGCCACCACTCGGCGCCCGTCCCGCCATCGCAGCTCACCGGAACACCACCCGGCGGCTGCCGGCTCCTGGCCGTGCGGGCCGACTGCCGGCTCGAGCGGCTGCCCCGGCCTTCGTCCGTGGTTGAAAGCCCGCCCGTGCTGGTGCGGTTTTCATCCCCAAAGACGTCGGGAACCCTCCCCGTCGCGCCGCGGCGGCGTCGATTCGCCCGGCCGGAGCTCGCACCGCAGCACGATGTGCCGCGGCTTCAGGACATCGAGCTTGCCCTCCAGCCGGTCCATCAGCAGGTGGGCTGCCTCGGAGCCAATCTGATACGCCGGCTGCGCCACGCAGGTCAGTTGCAGGCCGAAGGACTGCAACAGCTCCACGCAGTCAAACGTCGCCAGCGCCACGTCCTGCGGGCACCGCAGCCCCAACTCGCGCATCCCCTGCAAGATGCCCGCCGCCGTCAGGATGTTGGCGGCGAACACCGCTTCCGGCCGCGGCACGGTGCTCAGCGCCTGAAGCGCCACCTGGCGCGCCCCAGGAACGCGAAAGTCGGCGCAGTAGTCCACCGGTTCCAGCCCTAGCCGCTTCATCGCCCGGCGGTAGCCGCGCAGGCGGTCCGAGGCGACATACATCGAAGGCCCGCCGCCCACGAAAGCGATGCGCCGGTAGCCCAGCTCGGCCAGATAGCCGATGGCCTCTTCCACCGCCTCCGCGTTGTTCACCGTCACCGAGTCCGCCTCCAGTCCGCCCGGCCGCCTGTCCAGGCACACTACCGGCGTGCCCCCGCGGATCGCCGCCTCAATGTGCGGCCGCCGCCCGCGCTCCACCGCCGTCACCACCAGCATCCCGTCCACGCGCCACGACTCGAACAGCTCGAACAGCTTCCGCTCGCGCTCCAGGTTGTCGTCCGTGTTGTACGTCGCCAGGAAATACCCGCGCTCCAGCACCGCGTCCTCGGCCCCGCGCACGACCTCCGAAAAGAAGGGGTTGGTGATGTCGCTGATCACCATCCCGATCATCCGCGATCGCCGCGACTTCAGGCTCCGCGCAATCGGATCCGGTCGGTAGCCAAGCTGCCGGATCGCCTTCTCGACGCGCGTCCGCGTCGCCTCGCTCACCCGGGCCGTGCCGGCAATGACATGGCTCACCGTGCCGACGCTGACCCCGGCCAGCTCGGCCACGTCCTTGATCGTGGGCATGACGCTCGCGCGCGGCCTGCCGCCGCGCCTTCGCGAAAGAATATCATAGCGTCCGCGCGTTCACAGCGCGCGCTCCAGAAATCTCCAGGCCCGTTCCCGCACCGCCGCCGGAAAATCGTGCCCGCACTCCGGGTGCGCCGCCTCCAGTTTCCCGCGTGGAAACCATCCGCGTACCGCGTCGAGCACCTCCCACACGCCCCGCACGTCGAAGTTGCCGTCCCCCGTCGGCGCGTTGACAAACACCGGCCGCGGGGCGATCAGGGCAAAGACGTCCGTGAAGTCAAACGGCACCCGCGCCGGGTCGCAGCCGAACTCGCTCGCGATTCGCGGCATGTAGCCCGCATGGCTCCAGCCGCGCAGGTCGCCGCCCATGTAACGCCGGAAGCTCGTGAACCCGCAGCTCGTCACGACGCCCGCCACCCGCGGCTCGAACGCCGCCAGAAACAGCGCGTTGTGCCCGCCGAGGGAATGGCCCACGGCCGCGATCCGCCGCCCGTCCACGCCGTCCAGCGACGCAAGCAGCCGCAGCGCCCGCGCGTGGTTCAGAATCCCCTTCATCGTCGCGCTCGCGTAGCCGCGCGCGTAAGGGTCACTGCGGTACTCGCCGAAGTTCGGATAGTCCGGCGCCAGCGCCGTCCAGCCGCGCTGCGCCAGCTCCTTCGCCAGATGCAGGTTCGCCCGCCCGCCCAGCCCCGCCGGCTCGTCCTTGCCGATCCTGGTCGTCTGGTGCAGGCACAGCGCCGCCGGCCGCCGCGGATGCCGGCGGTCCGGCACAAGAAGCCAGGCCGGAACAAAATCACCCGGTTCTGCTTCAAATAGAATCTTGTGTCTTTGAAATCCCTCCCCGCGCTGTTCCTCCACCGTCTCCCAGCGTGGGGGTCCGTCCGGGTCCGGCATCGGCCCCATCACCCGCTCCAGCGCCTCCAGCCGCGCGCGCCTCCGCTGGGCCATCCCCAGCAGAAAGGCCCGTCTCGTTGCGCCCATCGCCCCTATCATCGCGCAACCGCCGGGCCCCGGCCGCGGGCGGTTGCCCCCGCGGCCTCCGCGCCCAGGGCGGGCGGAGCTCGCAGGCGGCCGTCTTCCGGTCGGCGGGCGACCATCCCCGCGGCGTCATCCAGCCGCCGCGCAAGGAACCGGTCCGGCCCGCGCCGGCAGGCCGGAACAAGATTGGCCGGTTCTGCTTCAAACAATTTCGCGCGTCTTTGCAGGGCCCCCGCGCCGCTCCTGCACTGGGCCGCGCCGCCGGCCTGCCACTGGCGCCATTGCCTGCCGCACCGCCCCCTGCCGCGAGCCGCCGCTCTTCCCCCGGCCCCGCCGTCCGGCGGACAATGTTTCCATGCGGCTCTGCTTTCTCCTCCTGGCTTGCCTCTTCGGCGCTTGCGCCCTTTGCGCCCAGGTGCTCATCCTCCACAAGGGCGACGATTCGCTCGGCCTCTACGACCCCGCCGCCGCCAAACTCATCACGAAGATCCCCGTCGGCTCAAAACCCCACGAGTTCGCCGTCACTCCCGACGGCCGCTTCGCCTTCGTCACCAACTATGGCGTCGACTCCTGGACCGAGGACAAACAGGGCGGCAACACGCTCACCGTCGTCGACCTCGCCGCCCGCAAACCGGACGGCGAAATCTCCCTCGGCGTTCATCACCGGCCCCACGGCATCCAGCTCGGCCGCTCCGGCCGGCTTTACGTCACCTGCGATTTTCCGCCCTCCCTCGCCGTCATCGACAGCCGCCGGAGACGTCTCCTGCATGCCATTCCGGTCTCCGGCAAGCTGCCCCATCTGGTGGCCGTCACCGCCGATGAACGCCAGGCCTGGACCGCCGACTCCGGCTCCGGTACGGTCAGTGTCATCGACCTGCGCAACCGCCGCCAGCGCGGCTCCATCGAAGTCGGCGGCGTTCCCATGGGCATCGCCCTCTCGCCCGATGAGAAGACCCTCTATGTTGGCACGCGCACGGCCAACACCGTCGTCGTCGTCGATGCCGTCACCAACACTGTGAAACGCAAAATCGGCGTTCCGGGCCAGCCCTCCCGAACCGTCGTCTCGCCCGACAACCGCTGGGTCTACGTCTCGCTCATCGAGTCCGGCGAGGTCGCCATCATCGACGCGTCCACGCTGCTCGAAGTCCGGCGTGCCCGCGTCGGCTCCCACGCCGAAGGCATCCGGCTCCATCCCGAAAGCAATACCCTGTTCGTCTCTGCCCAGGGCGACAACCGCACCGTCCGCCTCCGGCTGCCGTCGCTCGAGCCGGTCACCGTCTTCGAGACGGCCTCAAAGCCCGATCCCATCTACGTGTTGCGCGACTCGGGCAAATAGCGCCTTTCACCGCGACATCGCCGCCCAGTAGCCGGCGGCGAACGCTCCCGTCGCGACCAGCAGCACCCCAAGCCAGAACGCTGCATACCCTCTCCTGTTCAGGCGGACTCCCGGCTCAGCCTCCGCCTCCCGGCCGGCCGTCTCCACCCTCTCTTCCCGAGGCGCCAGCATCGCTTCAATTGCCTGCGCCGTCTCTTCAAATGCCTTCCGGCTCTCATCCAGCCGGCACAACGCTTCGGTGACAGACTCCTGGAATGCCTCCGCCTGACGCTCCACCGCTTCCACCGGCGACCGCTTCATCCTGCCTATAGGTGGCCCGCCCCGCAGAAAAATCTCCGCCGAACTGCCGGCCATTCACAATGAAACCTCTTTCAGACTCCCGCCCCGCCGTCAACGGTAGAATGGCAGCTACGATGACGATTGCACGATGGCTTTTCACGGCGGCCGCTCTGGGCCTCGCCGCCGCCTCCGCACAGCCGGTCAAACTGCCCCCGCCCTTCCACACGCCCTCGGCCTCGAATCCGCCCCGCGTGATCGAACGCCCCGATGGCGCTCGCCTCCAGGTGCCTGCCGGCTTTGACGTCCAGGAGTTCGCCTCCGGCTTCGAGCGCCCGCGCTATATGATTTACGGCCCGGCCGGCGAAATCCTCCTCTCGGACTCGATGCGGCCCGGCAGGGTCTACGCCCTCGTCGACCGCAACCACGACAACCGCATCGCCGACGACGAGAAAACCGTCCTCCTCGAAGGGCTCGACCGCCCCTTCGGCCTCGCCCTCTGGAAGGACTACCTGTACGTCGCCGAGACCACCTCGGTTAAGCGCTATAAATACGATCCCAAGAAGCTTCAGGCCTCCAGCCCCGAAGAGATCGTCCCCCTCAAAGAGGCCGCCACCGGGCACTGGACCCGCACCATCCTGTTCGACCGCAAAGGCGAAAAGTTCTACCTCGCCGTCGGTTCGCAGTCCAATGTCAGCCCCGGCGAGCCCGAAATCCGCGCCGCCATTCTCCGCTTCAATCCCGATGGCTCCGGCCGTGAATTCGTCGCCACCGGCACGCGCAACCCCATCGGCCTCGACTTCTATCCTGGTACCGATACCCTCTGGGCCGCCGTCCAGGAGCGCGACGGGCTCGGCGACGACCTCGTGCCGGACTACTTCACCTCCATCCGCTTCGGCGGCTTTTACGGCTGGCCTTACGCCTACATCGGCCCCAACGAGGACCCGCGCAATCGCGGGCAGCGGCCGGACCTCGTCGCCAAGACCATCGTGCCGGACGTGATCCTCCCCGCCCACGTCGCCGTGCTCGACGCCCGTTTTTACACCGGGAAAATGTTCCCCGAACGATACCGCGGAGGCGCTTTCCTCGCCTTTCACGGATCCTGGAACCGCTCGCGCCGGATCGGATATTCTGTGGCTTTCATTCCTTTTAAAGACGGAAAACCGGCCGGTCCGCCCGAGGATTTCCTCACCGGTTTCATGCTCGATCCGTCGCGAAAGGAAGTCTGGGGGCGGCCCGTCGGCCTCCTCCAGATGAAGGACGGCAGCCTCCTCATTTCCGATGACGGAGGTAACCGCCTGTGGCGAATCACCTACTCAAAGCCCTGATTTCTCTCCTGATCCTGGCGGGGGCGGCGGTCGCGCTGTCCGCTCCCCGCCGGCCCTTCTCGCACAAATATCACCTGAAACAGGTCACGTCCTGCGAAAACTGCCACCGGGACGCCGCTTCATCCACGAAGGCCGCGGACAATCTCCTGCCCGACAGCATGGCATGCGTCACCTGCCACGATGAGGTGGAAATCGGCGAACCCAATCAGACCGGAGTCGATAAATTCAACCATTCGATTCATGTCCAGATGGGCAATATCTCTGCCGTCATTTCTGCGGCGGTGAAGGCAAAAACCTATCTTGGAGATCATCCGCCCTCCCCGGAATTCCTCGCGCAGGTCAAAGATCCCTGCACCGCCTGTCACCGCGGAATTCCGGAAAGCGAAAATGTCCAGCACGGCCAGAAAACCGCCGCCCATTTCCCGCAGATGGCCGATTGCCTCGTCTGTCACGGCCGCATCAACCCGCCGGACTCCTGCCTGAAGTGCCACGTCGAGCCGGCCCGGGGCTTCCGCCCCGCCAGCCACACCCAGGAGTTCGTGGACAAACACGGCGACAAGGACTTCCCCCGCCAGGGCTGCGCCGTCTGCCACGGCCGGAAGTTCACCTGCAAGGGCTGCCATTGACCTCCGTCCCGCTGGTATCATCGGACGCATGACACGGCGCGAATCGGCGCGGCTCCTCTCCGCGGCGGCTGCCCTGCCGCTTGCCACCTGCCAGTCCGGCCCGGACCCTCGGCTGGCCGGCTCTCACCGCGGCCAGACCACCAACGGATGGATTCCCGTCCGGCTCTCCGGAAGCCCGGAGCGCATCGGCTTCCAGCACGGGTTTCTGCTCGCGAAGGAAATCGAAGACGCGCTCGCGGTGACAAAACTCAACCTCGAACACGACACCGGACGCAACTGGGCCTTCTTCCGCGAAACGGCCGAAAAGATCCTCTGGCCGAAGCTCCCGCCCGAATACCAGCGCGAACTCCGCGGCATGGCCGACGGCCTCGCCCGCGCCGGCGTCCACGCCGACATCTACGACCTCGCCGCCCACAACGCCAGCATCGAGCTCGGCTACTACACCGCCTCGCTCGACGGACAGAAAAAGTCCCCCGCCCCGGACCGTTGCAGCGCCTTCGTCGCCACCGGAAGCTGGACCCGCGACGGCCAGCCCGTCATCGCCCACAACAACTGGTCCGGATACCTCGAAGGCGCCCGCTGGAACATCATCTTCGACATCCGTCCCGAACGCGGCCACCGCATCCTCATGGACGGCTTCCCCGGCTTCATCCACTCCGGCGACGACTTCGGCATCAACTCCGCCGGGCTCGCCATCACCGAGACCACCATCACCGCCTTCCACGGCTTCGACCCCGAGGGCGTGGCCGAGTTCGCCCGCGCCCGCCAGGCCATGCAGTACGCGTCGTCCATTGACGAGTTCGCCGCTTTCATGATCCGCGGCAACAACGGCGGGTACGCCAACGCCTGGCTCGTCGCCGACGTCCGCCGCAACGAAATCGCCCGCCTCGAGCTCGGCCTGAAAAACGTCACCCTCGAACGCACCCGGGACGGTTATTTCTCCGGTGCCAACTTCCCCGTCAACCCGCGGCTCGCCGCCGAAGAAACCACCTTCCCGGTGAACGATCCTTCGGTCAGCGCCAATGCCCGCCGCGCCCGCTGGGATCAGCTCCTCACCGAATACCGCGGCCGCATCGGCCTCGAGGAAGCCAAACGCTTCCTCGCCGATCACTACGACACCTATGAGAAAAAAGACGCCTCCCCCAACGAGCGCACCCTCTGCGGACACGTCGATCTGAGCCCCCGCGGCATGAAGCCCTGGCAGGACGAGTTCGGTCCGGCCGGCGCCGTGCAGGCCAAGGCCGCCAATGCCGCCATGATCCGCCGCATGGAACTCGAGGCCGCCATGGGCCACCCCTGCGGCATCAGCTTCCGCGCCGACGAGCATCTGGCCAGATATCCCCAGTTCGCCTGGATGAAGCCGCTCCTTCGCGACCTGCCGGCCCACCCCTGGACGCGCTTCCGCGCCGGCTGACAGCCCCGGCGAAAGCGCCGTCACAGCAGTTCGCAAGACGTACCGCCGCCGGAAACCCACACAATTCGAACCGCTTCCGCCCGCTGCCCGCAGGCCGGGCGCCGCCTGTGCCTCCACGGCCGTGGAAAATCCCGGCCATGACGAACACTCTCATCGAGACACCCGCCTGGATTGACTCACAGACCTTCCGTCTGCCCGGCTCATGCTACTGGGCCCAGCGCGTCCCCAAGAGCCTCATCGTCCTGCACGCCACCGCGAGCTCGAACGCCCGCAGCGTTTTCGACACCTGGAAAAGCCCGTCCAACGGCCGTGTCGCCACCGCCTTCGTCGTCGAACGCGACGGCCGCATCTTCCAGATGTTTCCACCCGACTGCTGGGCCTACCACCTCGGCATGCGCGAACGCAACCCCGGCCACTACAACGACCGCCGCTCCATCGGCATTGAAATCGTCAACCCCGGCCCCCTCCGCCCCGACCCCGACGGCGGCGACACCCTCAACTGGTGGCCCCGGAACTTCCGCACCCCATGGTGCCGCCTCTCGGAAACGGACAGATATGTCCGAAGCGACTTCCGCGGCTACGCCTGGTACGCCGCCTTCACCCGCCAACAGGAGCAGGCCGTGCAGCGCCTCGTCGCCTACCTCTGCCAGACGTTCGGCATCCCCTTCGCGCTGCCCCCGGCCTCCCGCCGCGCCATGTATGACCCGGACTTTTTCTGCCGGTTCTCGGGTATCGCCGCCCACCAGAACTTCCGCCCGGACAAACTCGACGTCGGCCCCGCCTGGAACTGGGGCTCGCTCCTGCCTCCCGCAGAAACCTTGCCGCAGGCCGCCTGACCGCCGCCCCGCCACAGAAAAACAGAACCGGGCGGACCCGTTTCCAGGTCCGCCCGGGAGATCCCCGCCGAAATGCGGCAGCTAGCGCGTGGCGGGCTTCAGCGTGTAGCTCGAAAGGACTTTCATGTAGTTGGCGCGCTCGAACGCCGCCGGCTCGGCCACCGACTGCGCGCTCATCGAGCCCCGCATCTGGCTGATCGACTCGTACTCGTGCTCCTCCATCCAGTCGATCAGGTCCTCTTCCACCTTCTCCAGATACGGAATTCCATGCCGCAGCAGCGCCGACGTCATCATCGTGCAGCGCGCCCCGGCCATGATGCCCTTCACCACGTCCTCGGCCGTGTGCACGCCGCCCGTGATCGCCAGGTCCGGCCGGATCCGGTTGTACAGCAGCGCCACCCAGTGCAGCCGCAGCCGCAGCTCGTCGCTGTCGCTCAGCACCAGGTTCGGCACCACCTCCAGGTTCTCGATGTCGAAGTCAGGCTGGTAGAACCGGTTGAACAGCACCAGCCCGTCCGCGCCCGCCGCGTCCAGCCGCATGGCAAAGTTGCCGAAGGCGGTGAAGAACGGGCCCAGCTTCACGGACACCGGGATCCGCACGCTCGCCTTCACGTGGCTCACCAGGTCGCAGTAGGTGTCTTCGATCTTTTGCGCCGTCAGCTCCAGGTCCGTCGGGAGGAAGTAAATGTTCAGCTCCAGCGCGTCGGCGCCCGCCTGTTCCATCATCTGCGCATAGCGGATCCAGCCGCCCGTCGAGATCCCGTTCAGGCTCCCGATCACCGGCACGTCCACGCTCTCCTTCGCCTTGCGCAGATGCTCCAGGTAGGGCTCGGGGCCAAAGTTGTACGTCGTCAGCTCCGGAAAGTAGGTCGAAGCCTCGGCGTAGGACTCGGCCGACTCCGACAGGAAGCGGTCCAGTTCGCCGCTCTCCAGCTGGATCTGCTCCTCGAACAGCGAGTGCAGCACAATCGCGCTGGCCCCGGCGTCCTCCAGCCGCAGAATGTTGCCGATATCCTTGCACAGCGGCGACGAGGAGGCCACCAGCGGCGAACGGAGCTGAAGCCCCAGATACGTGGTCGTCAGATCAATGGCCATGACTTACTTTCCTCCCTGAGCGGTCTCTGCCGGAGCGCCCTGCATGGCGGCCATCTGTTCATAGATCCGCCAGCGGTTCATCACGTCGGCCTGGGCCTCGGCCAGCAGCCGCCGCGCGTCCTCCGGTTTCGAATGAACCAGCATCGTGTACCGCGTCTCGTTGTAAATGTACTTCTCCAGCGGCAGCGCCGGCGGCTTCGAATCCAGCTGGAACGGATTCTTGCCCTCCGCCGCCAGCGCCGGATTGTAGCGGAACAGCGGCCAGTAACCCGTCTGCACCGCCAGCTTCTGCTGCTCCAGCCCGTAGCGCATGTCGTAGCCGTGGGCAATGCAGTGCGAGTAGGCGATGATCAGCGACGGCCCGTTCCACTTCTCCGCTTCGAGAAACGCCTTCACCGTCTGCATGTCGCTGGCCCCCATGGCGACCCGCGCCACGTAAACGTTGCCGTAGTTCACCGCCATCAGCGCCAGGTCCTTCTTCGCCGTCGGCTTGCCTCCGGCGGCGAACTTCGCCACCGCCGCCCGCGGCGTCGCCTTCGAACACTGCCCGCCCGTGTTCGAATACACCTCGGTGTCCAGCACCAGCACGTTCACGTCGCGCCCGCTGGCCAGCACATGGTCCAGCCCGCCGTAACCGATGTCATACGCCCAGCCGTCGCCGCCGACGATCCACACGCTCTTCCGCACCAGCGCGTCAGCCACCGCCAGCAGGTCGCGGTACAGCAGGCTCTGCCCGTTTGCCTTCGGCATCAGCTCTTCCACGCGCTTCTTGAGCCGTGCCACGCGCTCGCGCTGCGCGAAGATCCCCGGCTCGGTGCTCTGATCCGCGTTCAGCAGCTCCTCCACCAGGTTCTCGCCGATCTGCGCCGCCAGCAGACGCAGCAGGTCCGCCGCATAGCGCGCCTGCTGGTCCAGCGCCAGCCGCATGCCAAAGCCGAACTCGGCGTTGTCTTCAAACAGCGAGTTGTTCCACGTCGGACCGCGCCCCTCCGGATTGACCGTGTAGGGCGTCGTCGGCAGGTTGCCGCCATAGATCGACGAGCAGCCCGTCGCGTTGGCGATCAGCGCCCGGTCGCCAAACAGCTGCGTCAGCAGCTTCACGTACGGCGTCTCGCCGCAGCCTGAGCAGGCCCCCGAAAATTCGAACAGCGGCTGGAAGATCTGAAGGTCCTTCACCTGCGTCTGGTTCAGCTTCGTGCGGTCGAACTCCGGCAGGCGGAAGAAGAAGTCCCAGTTGGCCGCCTCCTGTTCGCGCAGCGGCTCCTGCGGCTCCATGTTGATCGCCTTCCGCTTCGGCTCCGTCTTGTCCTTCACCGGGCAGGCTTCCACGCACAGGGCGCACCCGGTGCAGTCCTCCGGCGCCACCTGAAGCGTGTAGGCCAGATCCTTGAAGTCCTTCCAGCGCGCCGGCGCGTGCTTGAACGTTGCCGGCGCATTCTCCAGATGCTTCGGGTCGTAAATCTTGGCGCGGATCGTCGCGTGCGGACACACCAGCACGCACTTGCCGCACTGAATGCACAGCTTCTCGTCCCAGACCGGAATCTCCAGCGCGATGTTGCGCTTCTCCCACATCGCCGTCGCCGTCGGGAACGTGCCGTCCACCGGGAAAGCGCTCACCGGCAGCGCGTCACCGTTGCCCTCGATGATCTTGCCCAGCACGTTGCGCACGAATTCCGGCGCCTGCGGCGGCACCGGGGGCCGCAGGTCCTTCTTCGACGTCACCGTGCCCGGCACTTTCACTTCGTGCAGCCGCTCCAGCGTCCGGTCCACCGCCGCGAAGTTCTTCTGGACCACCGCCTCGCCGCGGCGCCCGTACGTCTTCACGATCGCCTTCTTGATCTGCTCGATCGCCTCCTCGCGCGGCAGCACGCCGGAAATCGCAAAGAAGCAGGTCTGCATGATCGTGTTGATGCGCGATCCCATCCCCGTCTCGCGCGCCACCGAGTAGGCGTCGATCACGTAGAACTTCAGGTTCTTCTCCACGATCTCCTTCTGCACCGTCCGCGGCAGATGGTCCCACACCTCGTCCGGCCCGTACGGCGAGTTCAGCAGGAAGATGCCCCCCGGCACCGCCCACTTCAGCATGTCGAACCGTTCCAGGAACGACCACTGATGGCAGGCGACGAAGTTCGCCCGCGAGATCAGATACGTGCTGCGGATCGGCTTCGGCCCAAAGCGCAGGTGGCTGATGGTGACCGAGCCGGACTTCTTCGAGTCGTACACAAAGTAGCCCTGCGCCCAGTTGTCCGTCTCCTCGCCGATGATCTTCACGCTGTTCTTGTTCGCGCCCACCGTGCCGTCCGCGCCCAGCCCGTAGAACAGGCAGCGGATCGTCCGGTCGTCCTCGGTCGAAAACGACGGATCATGGTCAAGCGACGTGAACGTCACGTCATCGGTGATGCCGACGGTGAAGTGGTTCTTCGGCCGGTCTTTCTTCAGCTCATCGAGCACCGCCTTCACCATCGCCGGCGTGAATTCCTTCGACGACAGCCCGTAACGGCCGCCAATCACCTTCGGCATCGCGGCAAAGGGCAGCCTGCCGGCCGCCTGGCCCTCCATCAGCGCCGTCACCACGTCCTGGTAAAGCGGTTCGCCCGCCGCGCCCGGCTCCTTCGTCCGGTCCAGCACCGCCAGCGCCTTCACCGTCGGCGGCAGCGCCGCCAGGAAATGCTCCACCGAGAACGGCCGGAACAGGCGCACCTTCAGCACGCCCACCTTCTCGCCCCGCTCCATCAGGTACTCCACCGTCTCCTGGGCCGTCTCCGCCCCGGAACCCATCAGGATCACCACCCGCTCGGCGTCAGGCGCGCCCACATAGTCGAACAGCCGGTAGCGCCGGCCGACGATCTCCGCAAAGCGGTCCATCGCCCTCTGCACAATCGCCGGCGCCGCCAGATAATACCGGTTCACCGCCTCCCGCGCCTGGAAGTAGACGTCCGGGTTCTGCGCCGTGCCCCGCAGCACCGGCCGGTCCGGGTTCATCGCCCGCTCGCGGTGCGCCCGGATCAGCTCGTCCGGCAGCATCGCCTTCATGTCGTCCACGGTGAGCTGCTCCACCTTGCTCACCTCGTGCGACGTCCGGAACCCGTCAAAGAAATGGATGATCGGCACCCGCGCCTCCAGCGTCGCCGCCTGCGCGATCAGCGCCATGTCCATCACTTCCTGCACCGAGTTCGAAGCCAGCATCGCCCAGCCTGTCGCCCGGCACGCCATCACGTCCTGATGGTCGCCGAAGATCGAAAGCGCATGCGTCGCCAGGCTCCGCGCCGCCACATGAAACACCGTCGGCGTCAGCTCGCCGGCGATCTTGTACATGTTCGGGATCATCAGCAGCAGGCCCTGCGCCGACGTGAACGTCGTCGTCAGCGCCCCCGCCTGCAACGACCCGTGCACCGCCCCAGCGGCGCCCCCCTCGCTCTGCATCTCCACCACCGTCGGAACCGTGCCCCAGATGTTCGGCTTGCCCTCGCTCGACCACTGGTCAGACCACTCGCCCATCGGCGACGATGGCGTGATCGGATAGATTGCGATCACTTCGTTCGTCTTGTGCGCTACATACGCTGCGGCTTCATTGCCGTCAATGGTGACATAATTTCTCGGCATAGGGATCTCGCCTTTGCACGTTGCACGCCAGTTGCCAACCCCCCGAATTCGGGCAAACGACTCCCGATGTGCTGATTCAGGGACATTTCCTTCTCTCGTTCATTGTATTAGCTCCTCTAATGACTGGGGCATCTGCCCCACTCTCCGCAGAAACACTGGTTGCGCCCTTCCAGGCTGCACGATTTCACCCATGCCGCGGAGGGACAATGGAAGCAGGCGCTCCGGCGCCGGAAATCGGACGGCATTGGTGAAGATTCTCTTCCGCACTGTAGCACTGGCGGCCATCGCCTGGGCGGTCTTCGCCCAGCCGCGCATCGGCGTCATCGAGATCTACGGCGCCCGTCGCACGCCTCCCGCCCGCATCCTCAAGGCCCTTGGCGTCGCCCCGGGCGACGAACTGCCCCGGTCCAAGGCCGGCGCCGAAGAGCGCATCGAGGCCATCGACGGCGTCCTGCGCGCGCAGCTTGAGGCCTGGTGCTGCGAGCAGGGCCGCGCCGTTCTCTACGTCGGCATCGAGGAACGCGGCGGCCCACGCTTTGAAACCCGGCCCGCGCCGTCCGACGAATCGATCACGCTGCCGGAAGAAGTTGTGTCCGCCTACGCGGACTTCGCTGCCGCGCTCGCGCGCGCCACCGCCGAAGGCGACCTGCGTGAGGATCTCTCGCGCGGCCACTCGCTGATGGAAAACATCGCCTGCCGCGTCGCCCAGCAGCGGCTGGAGGCGCTCGCCCAGCTCCATGCGGGGCTGTTGTTGCGCGCCGCTACCGAAGCGGCCGACCCCGACGTGCGCGCCGTCGCCGCCTGGGTCGCCGGATACGTCCCCGAAAAGGCCGAAGCCGCCGGTCCGCTCCAGCTCGCCCTGCGTGACCCCGAGCCTGCCGTCCGCCGCAACGCGGCCCGCGCTCTCAAGGCCATCGCCTACCTGGCCCTGACCAACAGCTCGAGCGGCCTTCGCGTCCAGCCCACATGGTTCATCGAGATGCTGAACTCGACGGCGCTCAGCGACCGGCTCGAAGCCGCTGAAGTCCTTCAGATGTATCTCGAACATGGCGACGAAGCGGCGGCCGCGCAGATCCGCGAGCGCGCCCTGCCCGCTCTTGTCGAAATGGCGCGCTGGCGGCATCTGCCGCACGCCCTGCCCGCCTACCTGCTGCTGGGGTCGCTGGCGGGCATCAACAGGGAAGAGCTTGAACGCGCCTGGGCCGCCGGCGAGCGCGAAGCGATGCTCGGTCGCATCGAAAAACAGCTCCGCGCGGGCCGCAGGTGATCTGCCCGATGGAAGGGGAGACGCAATGATCGGCGTGACGATGGGCGACGCCAACGGCGTCGGGCCGGAGATTGTCCTCAAGGCGTGGCGGGACGGCCTGGTGCCGCGCGCCTTTGCTCTCTATGGCGAGGCGGCTGCGCTGCGCCATTACAATGCGCGGCTCGGCTACGGCGTTCCCCTGCGCGGCATCTCCGCGCCGGAAGAGGCCTGCGGCACGGAGCTCTGCGTCATCGACCTGAAGATGCTCTCGGAAGGCGACGTCCAGCCGGGCGTGCTCAGCGCCGCCGCCGGCCGGGCCGCGCGCGAAGCCGTCGTGCGCGCGGCGCAGGCGGCGCTGGCCGGCGCCATCGACGCCGTGGTCACGCTGCCCGTCAACAAGCAGGCCATTCAGTTGAGCGATCCGCGCTTCACCGGCCACACCGAGCTGCTCGGCCAACTCTGCGGCGCGCAGGACGTGACCATCCTGCTTGCCAGCGAGCAGCTCATGGTGACGCACGTGAGCACCCACTGCTCGCTGCGCGAGGCCATTGCGCGCGTCACGCCCGCGCGGCTGGACCGCATTCTCGAGCTCACCTGCGAGGCTGTGCTCCGGCTGAAGCCCGCGGCGCGCATCGCCGTGGCCGGGCTGAACCCGCACGCCGGCGAAGGCGGCGCCTTCGGCGATGAGGAGATCCGCGTGATCGCCCCCGCCGTCGAACGGGCCCGCGCCCGCGGCTGGCCGGTGGAAGGCCCGCTGCCGCCAGACACGGTTTTCCATCTCGCCGTGCGGCGCGGCCGCTATGACGCCGTCGTCTGCATGTACCACGACCAGGGCCACATTCCGCTCAAGCTGCTCGACTTCGAAGGCGGCGTCAACGTCACGCTCGGCCTGCCCATCATCCGCACGAGCGTCGACCACGGCACCGCCTTCGACATCGCCGGCCGCGGCCTGGCCTCGCCCGCCAGCTTCGCCGCCGCCTTCCGCATGGCGGAAACGCTCGCCGCGGCCCGCCGCGGCGGCCTCAGATCCTGACAAACCAGCGCCTGCGCCACAGCGCCCACGCCACCAGCCACAGCACGCCCACGTTCGTCAGCGCGTACAGCAGGCTCGCGTTCTTCGGCTCGGCGGCCAGGGCCCGGCAGACGTTCTCATACCACCACTCGTGCAGGCCCGTCCGGTCGGCCGCTGTCGCCAGCACGTCCGACAGCACGTACACAAGAATCGCGTTCGAGCCGTAGATCTCAAAGAACCGGAACCAGCGCCCCAGCCCGCGCACCTCCACCAGCCAGTACCACAGCGCAAAGGCGAGCATCGCCAGCCCAGCCATGAAGAAGGCAAACGACGGCGTCCACAGGTTCTTGTTGATCGGGATCCAGATGGACATCACCTGTCCGGCGGCAACCAGCGCCGAGCCGCCGAAGAGGAATGCCTGAAGCCGCGCCCCGTGCCAGGAGAAGTGGCGAAGAACATGGCCGGCCAGCGCCCCGAACAGCACCGTGGAGATCGCCGGCAGCGTGCTCACGATGCCCTCCGGATCCCAGTCCCGCGTGTGCCGCCACATGTGCCCTTTCAAAAACAGGGAATCAAAGTAGCGCGCGAAGTTGCAGTCCATCGACCACGAGCCCGCCCCGCATCCGGGCGTCGGATAGAACCACATCAGCGCCAGATAGGCGGCGTTGAATCCCAGCAGCCAGAGGATCTGCCCGCGCACTCCGGTGTGCAGGAAGATCAGGAAGGCGATCAGATAGCAGACCGCAATCCGTTGCAGCACGCCGGGGATGCGGATGGTGGCGAGATCGATATCGGGCAGCGCCATCACAAAGACGCCGATCAAAAACAGAATGACCGCGCGCTGAAAGGCGTGGCGCAGCAGATCCGCGCGGGACTGGCCCCGCTCCATCCGCCGCGCCGTGGACAGCGTCATCGCCACGCCCACAATCCACAGGAAGAACGGGAACACCGTGTCGGTGAACGTCCACCCGTGCCATACCGCGTGCTCAAGCTGCGCATACGCCGGCGACGAGCCGGGATTGTTCACCAGGATCATCGAGGCGATGGTGAAGCCGCGGAAAACGTCCAGCGAAACCAGCCTGCCCGTGCTTTTTGGCTCCATGATGCAGGAACTTAGCACAACCCCGGCCGGCCCCGCGCGCGCCGCCTCGGCTACGATGGCTCTTGTGGCCGTCACCGACGTTCATTCTTTCGCGAATTTCCATGAGACCCGCGTGCGCCACGTCGAGCTCGATCTCGCCGTGTCGTTTTCCGAGCGCCGCCTGCGCGGCGCCGCGACGCTCGTGCTCGAGCCCGCCGGGCGCCGCCTCGTCGTGGACACGCGCGCGCTCACCATTCACCGCGTGAACGGCCGCACGGACAATTTCCGGCTGGGCGCCGAAGACCCGATCCTCGGCGCGCCGCTCGAAATCGAGCTCGCCCCCGGCGAGCGCAGCGTGCGCATCGAATACGAAACCTCGCCCGAGGCCAGCGGCCTGCAATGGCTCGAGCCCGCGCAGACGGCCGGCAGGCGCCACCCGTTCCTCTATTCGCAGTCGCAGGCCATTCATGCCCGGAGCTGGATTCCGTTGCAGGACTCGCCCGCCGTGCGCGTGACCTTTTCGGCGCGGATTCACGCCCCGGTGCCGCTGCGGGCGCTGGTGGCCGCGCACCGCGTCCGCGACGGCCACTTCCACATGCCGCTGCCCGTGCCCCCCTACCTGATGGCGCTGGCCGTGGGCGAGCTCGACTTCCGCCCGCTGGGAACGCGCACCGGCGTCTGGGCCGAGCCGCCCATGCTCGAACGCGCCGCCTGGGAGTTTGCGGACGTCGAAAAGATGGTCGAGGCCGCCGAGGCGCTCTATGGGCCCTACCGCTGGGGTCGCTACGACCTGCTCGTGCTGCCGCCCTCGTTCCCCTTCGGCGGCATGGAAAACCCGTGCCTCACCTTCGCCACGCCCACGGTCATCGCCGGCGACCGCAGCCTCGTCTCGCTGGTCGCTCATGAGCTGGCTCACTCCTGGTCCGGCAATCTCGTCACCAACGCCACCTGGAACGACTTCTGGCTGAATGAGGGCTTTACCACCTACATCGAGCGCCGCATCCAGGAGGCGCTCTACGGCCGCGCCCGCAGCGAGATGGAGATGGCCGTCGAAGTGGGAGAGCTCGAAGACGAACTGAGACAGTTGCCGCCCGCCGACCAGAAGCTCGTGCTCGACCTCAAAGGCAGGGATCCGGACGAGGGCATGACGCAGGTGCCGTATGTGAAGGGCGCGCTGCTGCTGCGGCATCTGGAGGAAAAGCACGGCCGCGCGCGGTGGGATGCGTGGCTGCGCGGCTACTTCGGCCGCTTCGCCTTCCAGTCGATCACCACCGCCGACTTTGTCGCCGAGCTCCATCGCGCCTTCCCGGAGGACGACGTGAGCGCATGGCTCTACCAGCCCGGCCTGCCCGCCGATGCCCCGCGCCCGCGCTACGAGTTCGAAAAGACCCCGCGCGACGGCTGGGCGACGCAGGAATGGCTGCACTGGCTCCGTTCGCTGCCGGAAAAGATGCCTCGCGAACAGATGGCCGCCATCGACCGCGAGTGGAAACTCACCGAAACCGGCAACAGCGAGATCGCCGCGCAGTGGCTGCTGATGGCGGTGCGCAACGGCTACGAGCCGGCTTACCCGCGGCTCGAGAAGTTCCTGATCGAGGTGGGCCGGCGGAAATACGTGAAGCCGCTCTATGCGGAACTGGTGAAGACGCCGGCAGGGCGCGAGCGCGCGCGCCGCATTTACGAAAAAGCGCGTCCCGGCTATCACCCGATCACGCGGGCGGCCGTGGACGCGCTTCTTCGATGAGCGCGAATTCAGAACGTCGATGGCGGCCCCTGCTGCGGCCGCGGTTCAGGGCGCGGCTTGCGGGGCAGCTTCTCGTCGCGGTTGGCGGTGTGAACCACCAGCGTGGCGACCACGGCCGACATCTGCATCATGTCCTCGCGCGGGATGCGGTCGTAGACGTCCATGTTGGTGTGATGCGTCCGCGTGTCATATTCAAGCGGGTCCTGGATGAACTGGAAGCCGGGCAGCCCGACGGCGTCGAAGCTCAGGTGGTCCGTGCCGCCGGTGTTGCGGATCGAGATGGTGGTGACGCCGAGATCGCGCAGCGGCGCGAACCAGGCCTCGAAAATCGGACGGCACATTTCGTTGCCCTGGAGATAAATGCCGCGGATGCGCCCGCCGCCGTTGTCGACGTTGAAATAGGCGCTGAATTTCTCGTATTCGGGCAGGGTTTTCATCGTGGCGCGGTCGGCGAAGTGTTTCGTCACGTAGCCACGCGAACCGAGCAGCCCCTGTTCTTCGCCGTCCCACAGCGCCAGCCGGACGGTGCGGTCGAGCCGCAGATCGAGCTTCTTCAGGATGCGCATCACCTCAAGCATGACGGCCGAGCCGGCCGAGTTGTCCGTCGCGCCCGTGCCGGCGTGCCAGGTGTCGAAATGAGCGCCGAGCATGACGAGCTCGTCCTTGTGCTTGCCCAGGCCGGGAATTTCCGCAATGATGTTGAAATTGTTGTCCGCCGTGTCGTACCACTCGTTGCGGACCTCGGCCTCGATGCGCACCGGGATCTTGCGGTCCAGCAGGCGCCAGATGCGGTTGTAGTGCTCCGCGGTGAGGACAATGGTGGGCGGGGCGGGCTGGTCCTTCGGATTGCGCGAGCCGCCATTCGACGTGAAAAACGTTCCGAAATCGGCGCGGCCGTTCTGGATGAGCAGCGCCACCTTTTCCTCGCGCAGGAACTCGTTCAGCTTGCGCCGGAACGCCATCATCTGCATGAAATTCTGCGGCGGCTGCCCGGGCGTCTGCATGCGGCGGCCGAAGGGCAGGATCTGGGCCTGCATCAGGTCCGCGAGTTCCTGCTCGGTGTAGCGGTGATTGTCCGGGCGGTCATGAAGGGTGATGTCGCGGGGCTGATCGACGAGGACGATCTTGCCTTCCAGTTTGCCCTTCCACTTGGCGAGGTCGGCCTCCTCGCGGATCGTCGCAAGGACGGGTTCGCCGGTGACGAGCCCGTCGGTGGACGACGTCCACGCCTGCGGCGCGCCGATCAGCGGCATGTAGGCGGGCTCGGTCATTGCGGCGTAGAACTTTTTGTTCTCCCAGCCGCGGCCGAACTCGCCCCAGGGCTCGAGGCGCACTTCGGTGATGCCCCACTCCCTGAGCTGCTTGACCACCCATTCGGCGCCGGCGCGGTAGCGGGGCGAACCGGCCAGACGCGGGCCATGGACATCGGTGAGCTGGAAGAGCGTGTCCATGACTCGGGAGTTCTGGAATGCCTCCTGCTTGATCCGGTAAACTGCCTCGAGATCGACCTTCTCCTGGGCCGGCAGCAGGATGGTTATGGCAAGGAGAGCAAACGAGAGATGGGTGATGCGTTTCATGGTCTAAGTACCTTGAGCATATCCGAGGCCGCGCCGGGCGGACAACTGCGGCAGGGCGGGCGCGCCGCCGGCAGCCCGCCTCCCGGGCCCTTTTAAGCATATGAGCAATAATGACTTATAAGTTTTCCGGTTCGTTTCGTAATTTTGCCCGGGCTGGCGGGACCGACATGGGGGGCTCAGCTTTGCCCGCAGCCGCGGCGTGCGCCGCACGGCAGGGCGGCGTGACCTGCCTGATAAGATGATTGGGTTCGGCGGTGTGTGGCGGGCGGACGCCGGTGAGAACACGCGGCAGGCTGGGATGAGGCGATCCAATCTCGGTTTCGTTGTCAGCGAGCTGATCCTCAGGGATTTCCGGATCCGCTACCGGAACATGTCGCTCGGCGTGTTCTGGGCGCTGCTGAATCCGCTGACGATGGTCGTGCTGCTGACGTTCGTTTTCACGAAAATTTTCCGCAGCCAGATCCCGCATTATCCGCTCTACGTGCTGTGCGGGCTGATCCCGTACAATTTTTTCACGCTGGCGTGGGTCACCGCGACGACGTCGGTGAATGAGAATCCTGCGCTGGTGAAGCGGGTGCGGATGCCGGCGGCGCTGCTGCCGCTGGTCGCGGTGCTGTCGAACACGATCCACCTGCTGATTCAGTTGACGCTGATTGTCGCGCTGGTCGCCTGGTACCGGCTGCCGGTGACCTGGCACTACGCGTGGCTGCCGGTGATCTGGGGCCTGGAGCTGATTTTCATTTACGGGCTCGGCCTGGCGACTTCCAGCCTGTACGTGGTGCTGCGGGACGTGCGCTACGTGGTCGAGTCCGTCAACCTGGTGCTGTTCTGGCTGGTGCCGATTTTTTACAGCTTCGCGATGGTGCCGCAGGATTTCCGCGGTCTGTACGAGTTCAATCCGGTGGCCGCGCTGGTGCTGGCCACGCAGCACGTGATCCTGGGCCACCGCTCGCCGCCGGCGAGCCTGTTGTGGAAGATGACGCTGGTGGCGTGCGTATTTCTGGCCGCGGGCGCGTGGATTTTCTCGCGTCTGCGCAGGCGGTTTTACCGGTATCTGTGATGCAGGAAGCGATCCGGGCCGAAAATGTCAGCGTGATTTACCGTCCGCGGGGCAACCGCAAGCTGCTGCGGCAGTATCTCCAGGACCGGCTGGCCGGCAGGCATCAGGAGGGTTTCTATGCGTTGCACGAGGTGAGCCTGCGCGCCGGACGCGGTGAGGGTCTCGCCATCGTCGGGGCCAACGGCGCGGGTAAGAGCACGCTGCTGGCGGTGCTCGCCGGGCTGCTCGAGCCGGACGAGGGCAGCGTCCGCATCGACGGCCGGGTCAGCACGCTGATGGAGCTCGGCTCCGGCTTCCACCCGGACCTGACCGGATGGGAAAACCTGCGGCTGTATGCGGCGATTCTGGGGATGACGCGCGCGGAGGTGAAAGAGCGGGCCGAGGCGATCGTCGACTTTGCCGAGCTTCAGGGATACATGGACCAGCCGCTGCGGACATACTCGAGCGGCATGGTGCTGCGGCTGGCATTTGCGGTGGCGACGCACACCGAATGCGACGTGCTGCTGATCGACGAGATCCTGGCCGTGGGCGACGCGGCGTTCCAGAAGAAATGTCACCGCCGGCTGATGGAGATGCGCGAGAGAGGGTGCACGCTGGTCTGCGTGTCCCACGTTTCAGCGATGCTCGAAACGCTGTGCAGCCGCGCGCTGTGGCTGCACCACGGCCGCGCGGTGATGGACGCGCCCTACGGGGAAGTGGCGGCCGCCTATACGGCGTTCATGAACGGCACGGACCGCCACCTGTGGGACGCGCTGCCGGCAGCGCCGGTGCGGACGGCGGGCGCGTGATCAGCGCGCGGACGCGACATTGAATCCCTCGACGCGGATGGCGGGCGGCTCGCCGCGGCAGTCGGCCTCTGCGACCTCGGTGGTGACGGTGGCGGACTCGCCCGGCATGAGGACGAGGTAGTTGTCTGAATAGAGCGCCGGCAGAATGCGGTCGCCCGAGTGGGCGCGCACGGCGATGAGCCGGACCATGAGGGCGGGCGTGGAAGCCGGATTGCGAATCGTGGTCTCAAGCAGCCAGCGGCCCTCCTCGCGTCGCGGCCTTGTGGCCGTCTCCAGCCGGACCGGCGGGAGCCGACGCAGTGCGGAAAAATCCTCGCCGGCGGCGCTGCGCCAGTAAAGATTCGAGGAAATCAGTTCATTGCCGCGGCGCAATTCCAGCTTCAGGAAAGAAACGGGCGGGAGATTTTGCGGCCATTCGATGGAAATGGGAGACGAAACCGAGTCCTCCACACTGTCTAAATTGGCAGTGAATTCCCGCAGAATGTCGCCGTTCAGGCCGAGAATGCGGGCCGTGGCGGCGAGTCCGTTGATGTTGCCGGCGCTGTAGTTGACGACTTCCACGGCATTGGCGAGCGGATTCCACTGAATGTGCAGCGGCTCGTTGGCCTTTCTCGCCCCGAAGTAGGCGGCGGTGGGTTCGAGGTAGTAATCATAGGTCTGCCAGACGAGGGAAGGCCAGGCGGGATGGCTCATCCAGATGAGGAGGCCCATGCGGTTGCGGCTCTGGGCCTCGAACATGGCGCGGTGGCCCTCGTAGTTGAGGAACTGGGCGAGTTCGGTCCAGTCGCGGGCGTCGCGGGCCGGGCCGAAGCGCTTTTCGATGAGGGCGCGGAAGCTCGCGCCGCCCTGCGCGCCGTTGAGGCAGAAGTCGTGCAGGCCCCAGAGGCGGCCCTGCGGCCAGGCCTGGTCTTCGGGGATGAACAGGCGCAGGCTGTCCCAGGTGACGATGTTGGGCATGCCCATTTCACTGTGGAATTTCGGGGTGGCGCGCTCGCGGAAATAGTATTCGGGCGGCATGGCGCGATAGGGGCCGTGGCCGCTGACGACCTCGTCGGCCGAGCTGCTGATGTAGTGCAGGCCGGGGTGGAGTTCGGCGATGAGGCGGCGGAGTTCGCGGTCGATGGGCGGGGGCGGAAACCCTTCGTTGCGGCCGCAGTACAGGCCGATGGAGGCGTGATGGCGGATGCGCAGCAGCAGGTCGCGGGCGTTGTCGAGGAACATGCGGTGGTCATCGGGGTCGGGCCCGTCCCAGGGATTGGCGAGCCAGAAGTCCTGCCAGACGACGATGCCGTGGCGGTCGCAGGCCTCATAGAAAGCGTCGTCGCCGATCATGCCCACCCAGTTGCGGATCATGGTGAAGTTCATGTGGCGGTGGTAGCGGACGGCGGCGTCGTACTCGCGGGAGCGGTAGCGGAGCAGGGACTCGCTGAAGCCCCAGTTGCCGCCGCGCGGAATGAAGCGGCGGCCGTTGATCCACAGGCGGAGAGCGCCGCCCTCCTCGCTGTAGGCGAACTCGCGGACGCCGGCCTGGAAAGCGAGGCGGCCGGAGACGGCGCCCTGGATTTCAAAGCGCGCCTCGACCGGATACAGATACGGTTCGCCGTAGCCATTGGGCCACCAGAGGCGGGGATTTTCGAGGCGGAAAGAAATGGCGGCGGCGCGGGATTCGCCGGCGGCGAGCGAGATTTCCTGCGAGAAATTCCGATCGCCGAAAGAGCCGACCAGCACGCCCTGGACCGGACGCGGCGCGTGATTTTCTACGGCGAATTCCAGGCGGACGTCGGCCGAGCGGCGGTCCGGGGCGACGCGGCTCGCGACGAGCGGATCGGCGAGCGTGACCGGCCCGCCCGAATCGATCCAGACCTCGTTCCAGATGCCGGTGTTGCGGCCGCGGATGGTGGGGATCCAGTCCCAGCCGATGCTGGCGTGGAAGGTGGGATTGTCGGCCCCGAGCGCGCCGCCGTTCTTGTCCGGGCTGTCGAAGGTCTTTTCCTTGACGCTGCCCGGGGTGGCGTTCCTGAGCACGTGCACGGCGAGGGCGTTCTTCTCCCCGAGGCGGATTTTCCCGGAAAGGTCAAAGCGGGCGCGGCGGAAAGCGCCGTCAATGCGGCCGAGGAATTCGCCGTTAAAGAAGACCTCGGCTTTCCAGTTGATTCCGCAGAAATTCAGCCATATTTTGTCGTTCTTTAGTGACGCCGAAGCGTTGAATTCCGTGCGGTACCAGAAATCGGAATAGAAAAAAGAATCCGAAATCATCAACTGATTGTCGCTGTAATTGGGGTCGGGGACGGCGCCGATGTTCAAATACGAGGAGAGCACCGTGCCGGGCACGGTGGCGGGGATCCAGGATCCGTCGGCGAAGCCGGGGCGGCTGATCTCGGCGCCGTGGGCGGCGACGAGGCTGCCGCGCTGGAGACGCCAGCCGCCGGAGAGGCGGAGCCGTCCGCCGGCGGGCGCGGGGACGGGGCGGGGCGACCAGACGGGGCCGCCGCGGCCGTAGACTTCGAGTTCGGAGAGGATGTAGCCTTCCGGGTTGGCGGGCCTTGTCATCAGCACGCGGACGTAGCGGGCCTGCACGGGAGCGGGAAGGCGGATGTCGTCCGAGAGCGCGGCGTGGCCAGGCAGTGCGGCGGCATCGCGCCACTGCCTGGCGTCGGCGGAGACCTGGATGCGGCCCTCGGCGGCGCGCCAGATCCAGTGGAGAGCGAAGCGGTCGATGGTGCATTCCGCGCCGAGATCCACCATCACCCACTCTTCGCCCGCGCCGGCGCTCTTCCAGGTGCTCGCGAACGGATGCGGCCCGCTGAGCCGCAACGGCTCGCCGAACAGATACGGTGCGATGCCGCCGACGCGCCACTGGGTGACGGAGGGCGCATCGAAGGAGACGCGGAACCAGCGCGCGGTGGCGGGCGGCGTGATGGGGATGCTCGCGAAAAACTCGCGCTGCGGGCGCTCGCGGCTTTCGAGGCGCGCCACTTCGGTCCAGGTGCTGCCGTCGCCGGAGGCGGAAACGATGAGGGTGTAGCCGGGGTCGGCGTTGTTGCGGAGGTCGAGACGGGCGTCGAAGTCGATGCGGTCGACGGTGATGGGAGCGTCGCCGCCGAGGAAAGCGGCCTGGACCCAGCCGCGCGGCCCCGGCACGTCGGCGCTGGTCACCCAGTTGCCGTCGAGGAGCCATTCGCGCTCGTGTTTTTCGAAAACGGGCTTCTGGCTGCTGCCGGTGGAGAGCCAGCGCGGGAGGCGGGACTCGCGGATGCCGTCGGTGATGAGCTGCGCGGTGAGGTTGTAGTCGTAGCTGGAGGAATGCCAGGCGGCGCGGTGCAGGGCGAGGTTGCGGTAGGTGGTGTTGTCGATGCGCGACAGGGGCGAGGCGTCCTCGCGCGGATCGCCGGGATAGACGCCCACGCCGCGGGTGTGGATCTGGGCCATGGCGCACGCGGAAACCGGAAGCAGAATGAGAACGGAAATTCGCATGAAATTCTCCCGGAAACCGCGATGATACACCCGGGCGGCGGGAGGCGGGGCGCTAATCGGGATCGCCCTGTTCGACCCAGGCGAGATTGAAGCGGGCGTAGCGGATGGTCTTGCGGGGTTGGCCTTCGGGCAGGTGGTTCAGGAAAACGCTGTAGGTGAGATGGATTGTGCCGTCGGGCGCCTGGAGGACGGAAGGGTAATGGAAGGAGCCGGGGCGGTCGGGGCGTGTGTCGAGCTCGATGTGGCGCTTCCACTTCCAGGTGGCGCCCTCGTCGTCGGTGATGGTGATGGCGAGCGAATGGCGGCCTTTTTCGGTGTCGTTGTTGACCATGAGCCAGCGCCCGTCGCGGAGATTGATGACCTCGAGTCCCGTGCCGGAGTTGGGGATTTCGGTATCGACGGCGGGTGACCAGGTCTCGCCCTGGTCGCGCGAATAGCTCACCTGCACGCGCTTGGGCGGAGGGCCGTTGTCGCGGAGGTAGGCGACGAGCGTGCCGTCCTTCTTCACGGCGAAGGTGGGCTGGATGCCGGCGACGCTCTGGATGGGTTCGGAGCCGCGCCAGGTGAGTCCGCCGTCGTCGCTGATGGCGACGAGGGAGAAATCAAAGCCGTCGGAATACATGGGCAGGAGGATGCGGCCGGAGGGGAGCTGGATGGGGTGGGCGCGGGTCATCCAGCCGAGGCGGGTGGCGAGCCTGTCTTTGGCCATGGCGGCGATTTTTTGTGCGGCCTGTTCCCAGGCCGTGCCGCCGGCGCGCGCCGCGAGCGCGGCGGCGGCCTCTTCGATGCGCACGGGTTTGGGCAGGATGAGGCCGGCGCGGTCCCAGCGGGGCAGGCCCCGGCCGGGGTATTTTTCCGCCATGCGGAAGTTTGTGATGGCGCTCTCCCAGGTGTTGGCGAGGATGGTCTGCCAGAAGAGCCAGAGGCGGCCCTGGCGGTCGATGAAGAGGACGGGGTTGGTGTCCGGGTAGCCGGGCTGGTCGGCCAGAACAAAAGGCGCGGACCATGTTTTTTGGCCGCGGGGCCTGACGGCGGCCATCACCTGGACGTCGTCGGCGGTGCGTTCGCCGGAGCCGCGGTACCAGCAGGCGAGGAGTCCGCCATCAGGAAGCAGGACGAGCGAGGAGGCGTGGTTGTGCTTCGGGTCGAGGGGGAAGATGTCCTCGCGGAACAGGAACGGCTTTTCGGCGGCGAAGCTGGAGACGAGAGAGAGCAGCAACGCGGGCAGCGTCCATCGCATGACAGCGATCATTCTTTCACGGGCCGGCAGCGGAAGGGGAGGGCGAGCAGGCCGAAGACGGCCCAGGCGACCAGTTCGCCGGAGAGAATGTACCAGGGCCAGGGGCCCATGTAGTCGAGCAGAGAGGGCGTGGAGGGCTTTTCGCAAAGGTACATGTAATTCGTGTGGAAGACGAGGTTGAAGGCGGCGACGAAGGCGGCCCAGGCGTGGAGGACGAGCATGGCGCGGAGGATGGCGCGGGGGCGGGGTCTGGCCATGCCGGACCAGGCGAGGAAGATGAGCGTGGCGATGACGCCGCCGTGGGCGGTAAAGAAGTACATGGTGGGGTAGGACCAGAAGGGCGCCCAGAGCTCCGGGGTGAGCACGGCCATGGAAGCGCCGCCGATGCCGACGAACCAGGCGGCGTCAAAGAGCCAGCGGTTGAGGGTGAGCAGGGTGACGACGGTGAGCCAGAGGGAGAGGTCGCAGAGGTTGAGGGGCAGGCCTTCGGGGAAGCGGACGCCTTCGGTGTAGAGACGGTAGGCGTACCAGACGAGTTCGTTGACGGCAAGGAAGAGGCCGGCGGCGAGGCGGACGGCACGGCCGCGGCCGGCCTGCGGGCCGGCGGCGAGGCGCAGGAGCGCGGCGGCGGCGGGGATCGCGAGGATCACGCCCCAGTGGCGGGCGCTGAAGAGGACGAAGTCGGTCTGCACTTCGTTCAACGCAGCTTCTGCGGCGCGCCGCCGGCTTCGCGGCTGCGCTGGGCGGCGTCCATGAAGGAAAACATTTCCAGCGTTTCCTGTTCCGGGACTGGCGGCACGCGCGTCTGGAAGAAATTCACGATCTGCACGACGAGGCCGCGGTAGCCGGTATAGAGATCCTGCTGCGACTGACGGACTTGCTTTCCGGAGAAGACGACGGCGCCGTAGGCCGAGTAGGGCCGGACGAGGCGGATGGCGGCGACGCGGCCGTCCTTCCAGCGGCCGGTGACGATTTCGGCGTCCGGGGCGAAGGTGCGCGAGACCTCCTCGCAGCCCGGGCCCATCAGCGTGTAGAGGATTTCGACGGCGTGGATCCCGTACCAGGAGAGGTCCAGCCGATGCGTGGGCTCGAGCGGCCCGGGCGCCCAGACGAAGGCGCCATCGACGGGGCCGGAGCGAAGTCCGGCCAGTGCGGAGGAGTAGCGGAGGGCGGAGGAGCTGAACCAGGGCACGCCGAAGCGGCGGGCGAGTTCGGCGATTTCGCGGGCGTCTTCGTAGGTGGAAGCGAGCGGCTTGTCGATAAAGACAGGCTTGCCCGAGCGGGCGATTTCGCGGAACTGCGCGAGGTGGACGCGGCCGTCGACGCTTTCCAGCAGTACGGCGTCGACCTTGCCGAGCAGGGTCGGGATATCGGGAACGATTTCGACGCCGAATCTGGAAGCCAGCTCGGCGGCGTATTTGTCGACGCGGTCCCGGCTGGCGGCGAGGTCCGGGCTGCCGCCCTTGAAGGCGGCGGCGACGCGCGCGCCGGGCACGTGGCCCGGGTGGTTCGGGTCGTTCAGAATGGAAGTAAACGCGATGACGTGCGAGGTGTCCGTCCCGACGATACCGAGGCGGAGATCCGCGGCGGAGGCGGAGAGGACGGACAGGGCCAGAAGGGCCGTGAGCTTCATGGGCGCATTGTACCCGGAACGCGCGCGGGCGTGAACGAGGGGCGCTGGTGCTGGACATCGTCAAGGTGACATTCACGGTGACGCCCGAGTCGGTGGAGGAGGGCTACCGGCGGGGCATTTTCCCGATGGGGTACGAAGGGGAGGGTGCGTTCACCTGGCATGAGCCCGATCCGCGGGGCATCATTCCGTTGGACGCGGTGCACGTGCCCACGTCGCTGCGGCGGCGGATGCGGCGCGGGGGCTACGAGATTACGGTAGACCGGGCCTTTGGCGAGGTGGTGCGGCAGTGCGCGGCGCGGCCGGGCGTGTGGCTGACCCCAAAGCTCGTGGCGGTGTATGAGGAGATGCACCGGCGGGGCCGGGCGCATTCGCTCGAGGTGTGGGTGAATGGGGAGCTGGCCGGCGGGATTTTCGGCGTGCATCTGGGTGGGGCGTTTTTTGCGGAGTCGAAGTTTCACCGCGTGACGGACATGTCGAAGGTGGCGCTGGTGACGCTGCTCGGGCTGCTGCGCGGGGCGGGTTTTGTGCTGTTCGACGTGCAGTACTGGACGCCGCATCTGGCGCAGTTCGGGACGGTGGAGGTCCCGAAGGCGGAGTACCGGGCCCGGCTGGAGGCGGCACTGCGGGAGACGAGACAGTTTCCCGTGGCTGGGCTAGGGCAGCCATAGCCGGGGCTGGGCAGGGGGGCGAAATCATGAGCCGGCAGGATGAAACGCGCCTGTGGGGATGATCCGCGACGCGGCCGGCGGGATGCGTCACGGCGCCAGGTGGCGGGGCGCGGCCGTCGCCGAAGTCGAACTGCGAGCGGGATGCGCCGAGGACTCAAGTTTCACGGCCCCAGCGGCACGGCCCCGGCCGGCGCCCTGCTCCTCTGATCCAACGTTCCCGCCTGTTGCCGCAGCGCCGCGTAACCTTCATGGTTGCGGGAGAGTGGCTGCTGCGTCCTACGCCCTGCCGGGTTCACTGCTCCTCCCTGAGCGAAGCATGCGCCTCCATGAAGTGGAAAGAATCGCGCATCATGGCGAGATAGGCGTCGATGGTTTCGCGGGGGGCGCCAGCGACCAGAAGGTGATACACGTTGCCTTCCATGCCGGGATAATACCCATTTTGCGGCGTGATTTTCTTTTCCTCGAGGTATTGCCTGAGAGCGTTGGCCGGGTCTGGCGATTTCAGGGCCTTTTCGACGGCGGCGACAGCCTGCAAGCCCTGTCTGGCCAGATTCGCCCGGCCGGCGGCAATCAACTGAATCAGGCGCTTTTCGCCCACGGCGGTATCGTCGTCAAAGACCACTGCCCCGATCCGACAGGAGGCGCGCACGGGGAGATCGCCGGACGGGCCGGCAGGGACGGTCGTTGCATCCGAGCGAGTTTGGCCTGGCTTCCACGCCTGCTGAAACTGCGGGGCAAACTGATAGAAAATCTGATCCGCTGCAATGGCGCGTTTTTCCGTGTGGCCGTCCGCATATTCGGCGATTGCTTCCATGTGCCACGCGGTAATGGTCTTCGGACTCAGGTTTCGAGTGACGACCTCCACTTCCGCAAGGTCCCGTCCGAAGGGCGACGGACGAATGTTGATGGCGACCACCCGAATGGCCTCTTCCGGAGTGATGGCGGCCGCCGATAAGGCAAGCGTGATCGACATGAACACCGCCCTCAGTCGGGGACGACTTTTCGAGAAACGGGCGAAAGAGGATGGGGCCGCCGGCACAAAGCCTCCCTGCCGGCGTCCACCTGCTCCGCGTGCGGCGCCGCGGAGCCGCGGGCAACCGGTAGCTCATGCTCGCTCTTCCTGAAGCGTATGTCAAGGGGGCGCTTCCGCGCTGGAGCCGGAATCGGGGCCGAATTTGCAGAAAACGCCGGGAGAATCCGGGCGCCGTGATGAGCGGAATTGCTCCGGATTCCGACCAAAAAGAAAGGCCGATATTGCGGGTCTGTTCTGCCGAAGGGCGCCGTTGGCGTGGAGGGAAAAAGGCCGGAAAATGGCGGCGCCCCGGGGGGCCGGCCGGCGGGCAGCGGCCGGAGCGCCGGGGCGCGGTGAATGGAAGAGCCGGTTACGTCGACATTGAGGCGAGGAACTCGGCGTTGTTGCGGGTCTTGGCGAGCTTGTCGAGCAGGAGCTCGATGGACTCGACCGGAGACAGCGGGGCGAGGACCTTGCGGAGGATCCAGATGCGGTTGAGCTCCTCGCGCGGGATGAGGAGCTCGTCCTTGCGGGTGCCGCTCTTGTTGATGTCGATGGCGGGGAAGATGCGCTTGTCGACGAGGCGGCGGTCGAGGTGGACCTCCATGTTGCCGGTGCCCTTGAACTCCTCAAAGATGACGTCGTCCATGCGGGAGCCGGTGTCGATGAGGGCGGTGGCGATGATGGTGAGCGAGCCGCCCTCCTCGATGTTGCGGGCGGCGCCGAAGAAGCGCTTGGGCCGCTGGAGGGCATTGGAGTCGACGCCGCCGGAGAGGACCTTGCCGGAGGGCGGGACGACGGTGTTGTAGGCGCGGGCGAGGCGGGTGATGGAGTCGAGCAGGATGACGACGTCGCGCTTGTGCTCGACGAGGCGCTTGGCCTTTTCGATGACCATTTCGGCGACCTGGACGTGGCGCTGGGCGGGCTCGTCGAAGGTGGAGCTGATGACCTCGCCCTTGACGGAGCGCTGCATGTCGGTGACCTCTTCGGGGCGCTCGTCGATGAGGAGGACGATGAGGATGATTTCAGGGTGGTTGGTAGCGATGGAGTGGGCGATGGACTGGAGCATCATCGTCTTGCCGGTGCGGGGCGGGGCGACGATGAGGCCGCGCTGGCCCTTGCCGATGGGGGTGAGCATGTCCATGATGCGGCCGGTGAAGTTGTCGCGGGTGGTCTCCAGCCGGATGCGCTCCATCGGGTAGAGCGGCGTGAGGTTGTCGAAGAAGATTTTGTTGCGGGCCTGCTCGGGGGGCTCGAAGTTGATGGCGTCGACCTTGATGAGGGCGAAGTAGCGTTCGCCCTCCTTGGGGGGGCGGATCTGGCCGCTGACGGTGTCGCCGGTGCGGAGGTCGAAGCGGCGGATCTGGGAGGGGGAGACGTAGACGTCGTCGGGTCCGGGCAGGTAGTTGTACTCGGGGGCGCGGAGGAAGCCGAAGCCGTCGGGAAGGACCTCGATGACGCCCTCGCTGAAGATGAGGCCGGCCTTTTCGGCCTGCGCCTGGAGGATCTTGAAGATGAGCTCCTGTTTGCGCATGCCGGCGACGCCCGGGATGTCGAGCTCGCGGGCGATCTGGTGCAGGCGCGAGATGGACATCTCCTTGAGTTCGCCGAGGTCGAGGTTGCCGCGCTTGTTGAGGGCGCCCTGGCGGGGCCGTTCTTCTTCGGCTTCGCGCTGGACCTGAACCTCCTCGGGCTCCTCGGCGGGGGCTTTGGCCTCGGGGCCGTTTTTCTGGGCGGACTCCGATTTGGCCTTCGCCTCGGGCTGGCGGCGCCGGGTGGGGACGCCTTCGCGGACGGCCGGTTCAGCGGCGCGGGACTCCGCAGTGGTGGTTTTTTCCTCGGTGGCGGGGTCCTGATTCACCGGGTTGTTTTTTTCCAGATCGTTTGCCAAATCTCTTTCACTCCTTGGCCGGTGAGGCCTGAAAACCAGATGAGATCGCCTTCGGGGTAGAGCCGGCGGATCGCCTTCTGGCTTTCGTTCATTTCCTTGCGATTGAGCTTGTCCGACTTCGTTGCCACGACGGCGTACGGCCGATGATGGAACTCCAGCCACTGTTTGAGCTGGAGGTCAGAGTCCATCCAGCCGCGCCGCGCGTCGAGCAGGACGAAGCACAGCGCCAAACTTTCGCGGTCGAGCAGATAGCTCTCAATGAGCTTCTGCCAGCCCCTCTGGACCGCCTTGGGGGCCTCGGCGAAACCGTAGCCGGGCAGATCCACGAAGAGGATCCGGCCCTCGACTTCAAAGAAGTTGATGGCCTGCGTCCTGCCAGGGGAACTGGAGGTGCGGGCCAGCTTCTGCCCCAGGAGGCAGTTTAGCAGGGTCGACTTGCCCACGTTGCTGCGGCCGAGGAAGGCGACCTCGGGCAGGCGCGGGGGCGGGAACTGGCTGGGGTTGACCGCAGTCAGCAGGAATCTGGCTTGCGGACGCACGCCTCAAACCGTTCCACGGCCGCCCTCAGTGGGCGCGGTTTTCCTCCACGGGCAACTCCGGCTGGACCTCGAGGGGGTGGGCCGGAGGCCGTGCGGTGAGCGCCTCCAGATCGCCGGCGAGGGCGATCCGAAACACTTCGTCCATGTTTTCGACGAAGTGGATTTTCATTTCGTTCCGGATGTTTTCCGGGACGTCGGCCAAATCCTTTTCATTATCGCGCGGCAGGATGACTTCGAAGATGCCGTGCCGGTGGGCGGCGAGGAGTTTTTCCTTGACGCCGCCGATGGGGAGCACGCGCCCGCGGAGGGTGATTTCGCCGGTCATGGCGAGGTCGCCGCGGACGGGAAGGCGGGTGAGCGCGGAGGCCAGGGTGGTGGCGATGGTGATGCCCGCCGAGGGGCCGTCCTTGGGGATGGCGCCTTCGGGCACGTGCACGTGGATATCGAGATGGCGGTAGAAATCGCGGGGCAGGCCGAGCATGGCGGCGCGGGAGCGGATGAAGCTCATGGCCGCCTGGGCCGACTCCTGCATGACATCGCCGAGTTTTCCGGTGATAGTGAGGCGGCCGCGGCCTTCCATGATGGTGGCCTCGGTGGTGAGGACCTGGCCGCCGACTTCGGTCCAGGCGAGTCCGGTGGCCATGCCGATTTCGGGCTTCTTTTCGGTGCCGAGGTCGCGGTAGCGGGGCGGGCCGAGCAGTTCGCCGACCTTGCGGGCGTCGACGACGACCTTGGAGTGGACGAGCGGGGGCGATTTACGGCCGCGGCCGCGTTCGGCTTCGGCGGCGGATTCGGCCATGACGATCTGGCGGGCGACCTTGCGGCAGACGTTGCCGATTTCCCGTTCGAGGTTGCGGACGCCGGCCTCGCGCGTGTAGTTCTGGATGAGCGACATGAGGCCGGGGTCCTGGAACTCGAGGTGTTCGGGGCGGAGCCCGGTGGCCTTCATCTGCTTGGGGACGAGGAAGCGCCGGGCGATTTCCATTTTTTCGAACTCGGTGTAGCCGGAGAGGCGGATGACCTCCATGCGGTCCTGGAGGGCGGGCGGGATGGTGTGGAGGACGTTGGCGGTGGCGATGAAGAAGACGTCGCTGAGGTCGTACTCGACGTCGAGGTAGTGGTCCATGAACATGTAGTTCTGTTCGGGGTCGAGGACCTCGAGCAGGGCGGCGGAGGGGTCGCCGCGGAAGTCGGTGGACATTTTGTCGACTTCGTCGAGCATGAAGACGGGGTTGCGGGTGCCGGCCTTTTTCATCATCTGGATGATCTGGCCGGGGAGGGCGCCGATATAGGTGCGGCGGTGGCCGCGGATTTCGGCCTCATCGCGGACGCCGCCGAGGGAGAGGCGGACGAAATTGCGGCCGGTGGCCTTGGCGATGCTCATGCCGAGCGAGGTTTTGCCGACGCCGGGCGGGCCGACGAAGCAGAGGATGGAGCCCTTGGGGTTTTTGACGAGGCGGCGGACGGCGAGGAACTCGAGGATGCGTTCCTTGATTTTTTCGAGGCCGTAGTGGTCGGCGTTGAGGACCTCTTCGGCGTAGCGGAGGTCGCGGATTTCCCGGGACTTCTTTTTCCAGGGGACGGAGAGCATCCACTCGAGGTAGTTGCGGGAGACGGTGGACTCGGCCGACATCGGGGGCATCTGTTCGAGGCGGCGGAGTTCGGCGAGGGCCTTTTCGCGGGCGTCGCCGGTCATGCCGGACTCGTCGATGCGGCGGCGGAGTTCGTCGAATTCGCTTTTTTCGCCGCGGCCGAGCTCTTTCTGGATGGCCTTGATTTTCTCGTTGAGGTAGTACTCTTTCTGGGCCTTTTCCATCTGCCGCTTGACGCGGCCCTGGATGGCGCGGTCGACGTTGAGCTTTTCGATTTCGATGTCGAGCAGGTCGGCGATGCGGGTGAGGCGGTCGACGGGGTCGAAGATTTCGAGCAGTTCCTGTTTTTCTTCGATGGTGAGCTGGAGGTTGGCGCCGATGGTGTCGGCGAGCTTGCCGGGATCGTCGACACGGACGGCGGCGATCATCGTCTCATAGTTGACGTTCTGGCTGAGCTTGGCGTACTGCTCGAACAGGGAGGTGACGCGGGCGGTAAGGGTTTCGAGCACGGGGCCCGGCTCGGCCTTCTGGGGGACGGGGCGGACGAGGACGCGGAAGAAGCCCTCCTCGTCGGAGATGGAGACGATCTTGCCGCGTTCGATGCCCTCGACGAGGACCTTGATGTTGCCGTCGGGCATGCGGACGGACTGGACGATGGAGGCGATGGTTCCGACCTGGTAGATGTCCTCGGGGCTGGGGTCGTCGACGGTGGCGTCGTGCTGGGTGGCGAGGAAGATCTTGCGGTCGCCGGCGAGAGCTTCCTCGAGGGCGCGGACGCTGGACTCGCGGCCGACGACGAAGGGAGTCATCATGTGCGGGAAGATCACCACGTCCCGGATGGGCATCATGGGGAGCCGCCGCGTTTCCAGTTTTTCTTTGGAGCTGCTCATGGACAATGATTCGGTTGTCTGTCAGGAATTCCGCGCCGGCGCTCCGGGCGGCCCCGGGGCGCTGAAGTCAGGCCCGGGCGGCCCTCAGCCGGCCTTTTCCAGCAATGCCCAATTGATCTTCTGAGTCATGACCATCTCCCGCGTGACCAGGAACTCGCGGACCTTCTTGTAGGAGGGGAGATAGTACATGACGTCGAGCATCAACTCTTCCAGGATCATCCGCAGGCCCCGCGCGCCCACCTTCCGCTGCAAGGCCAGGTCGGCAATGGCTTCCAGAGCGTCGTCGCTGAACTTCAGTTTAACATTTTCGTACTCGAACAGCTTCTGGTACTGCTTGATGATGGCGTTTTTCGGCCGGGTCAGGATCTGGACGAGGGCGTCGCGGTCGAGGTCCTCGAGGATGGCGGCAACGGGGAGGCGGCCGATGAACTCGGGGATGAAGCCGAACTTGATGAGATCTTCCGGCTGAAGCTGTTCGAGCAGCGACGTGTCGCGCTGCTGGGCGCCGCGGGCGGGATCGTTGCGGCTGTCCTCGACGCTCTTGAACCCGAGGGTCTTTTTGCCCACGCGCCGGGCGATGATTTTTTCGAGGCCGACGAAGGCGCCGCCGCAGATGAACAGGATGTTGGTGGTGTCGACGGGGGTGAACTCCTGGTGCGGGTGCTTGCGGCCGCCCTGGGGGGGGACGTTGGCGATGGTGCCCTCGAGGATCTTCAGAAGCGCCTGCTGGACGCCTTCGCCGGAGACGTCGCGCGTGATGGACGGGTTTTCGTCCTTTCGGGAGATCTTGTCGATCTCGTCGATGTAGATGATGCCGGTCTGGCAGCGCTGGACGTCCCAGTCGGCGTTCTGGAGGAGGCGGAGGATGATGTTTTCGACGTCCTCGCCGACGTAGCCGGCCTCGGTGAGGGTGGTGGCATCGACGATGGCGAAGGGGACATCGAGGATGCGGGCCAGGGTCTGGGCGAGGAGCGTCTTGCCAGTGCCGGTAGGGCCGATGAGGAGGATGTTGGACTTGGAGACCTCGACGTCGCCGACGCGGTGGCGGTTCATCTGGATCCGCTTGTAGTGGTTATAGACGGCGACGGCGAGTTTCTTTTTGGCCGCCTCCTGCCCGATGACGTACTGGTCGAGATATTCCTTGATTTCAAGCGGCTTGGGCAGTTTCTGGGGGCCGCCGTAGGCGCGCTCCGGGCGGTCGTCGGCGAGGATCGAGTTACAGACGGCGATGCACTCGTCGCAGATGTAGGCGCGAGGGTAATCGCTGGGGCTGGCGATCAGCTTGCCGACCGCATCCTGGCTCTTATGGCAGAACGAGCACCGGAGAATTTCGTCGCTCGGAGATCTTCTCACAAATCGTCTCCCTGCGGTCCGGGGAGGAGAAGCCCTCCGGGAGCCGCGGTTCCCGTGCCCTCATTATCCACCGAAACCGAGTGAAGTGGCAACGGATGAAGAGGGATCAGGCGTCCTGTACCTTAGATGCATCCCCGGCTGTGGCAGCGTCGCGCTTCGTTGACGTCGGTGGCGCGGGGCGAGAGCGGCGCCAGCGCGCCGGCCAGACCGGCATGCGGCGGCGCGAGCGCAGCAGAGAGAGGAAGGGCATGGGCTGTTGTTTATTGACAGTGCCGCGGCGGCTTTTCTATCCTAAGAACCGTCAAGGACTTCTGAGCAGGCAGCAGACGCGCTGCATGCTGGCGGGACGCCCGCACGTCCCGGACTCCGCATCCCAGGGATGATCCGATGATCAAGGTTGAAAATCTGACGAAGAGATACGACCGCAACATCGCGGTGAACGACATCAGCTTTGAGGTGGGCAAGGGGCAGATCGTCGGTTTTCTCGGGCCGAACGGCGCGGGCAAGACGACGACGATGCGGATTCTGACCTGCTTCATGCCGCCGACGTCGGGCAGGGCGATGGTGGCGGGCTATGACGTGCTGGAGCAGCCGCTCGAGGTGAAGCGGCGGATCGGGTATCTGCCGGAGACGCCGCCGCTGTATCCGGAGATGGAGGTGCACGAATACCTCACGTTCGTGGGGCGGCTGAAGGGGCTGAGCCAGGCGGAGCTGCCGCAGCGGGTGGCTGAGGTGAGCGAGCGCTGCGCGATCAGCGACGTCTCGAAGAAACTGATATCCAAGCTCTCGAAGGGATACCGGCAGCGGGTGGGGCTGGCGCAGGCGATTCTGCACAACCCGGACGTGCTGATCCTGGATGAGCCGACCGCCGGGCTGGATCCGAAGCAGATCCACGAGACGCGGCAACTGATCCGTTCGCTGGCGGGCGAGCACACGATCATCCTTTCCACGCACATCCTGCCGGAGGTGGAGCAGACCTGCGACCACGTGATCATCATCAGCAAGGGCAGGATTGTGGCGCAGGACACGGTGGAGAACCTGACGTCGCGGCTGCGCGGGCAGGAGGCGGTGCTGGTGGAGGTGGCCGGCGCCGGCGCGGGCGAGATCCGCGGGGCGCTGGCGGCGGTGCCTGGCGTGGCGCGGGTCCACGAGCGGGGTTCGAGGAACGGGGTGCACGCGTTTGAGGTGGAGTCCGAGCCGGGCCGGAACGTGCGGGCGGAGCTGGCGCGGAAGGTGGTGGAGAGCGGCTGGGCTCTGAACGAGCTGCGGCCGGTGGCGATGAGCCTGGAGGAGGTGTTCCTGGAGCTGACCGCGGCGGAGAAGGCGGAGGCGGCCGCGGCGAAAGGAGGCCGGCAGTGAGAAACATCTGGACGATCTCGAAGAAGGAGCTGAAGTCGTATTTTGCGTCGCCGATCGCCTATCTGCTGCTGGCGATGTTTGCGACGATTTTCGGATTTTTCTTCTGGAATGCAGTGGGCTATTTCGTCAGCGTGAGCATGCAATCGACGATGTTCGGCCGCAGTTTTCCGATGGACGTGAATGAGATGATCATCCGGCCGCTGCTGATGAACACGTCGGTGATCGGGCTGTTCCTGATCCCGCTGATTTCGATGCGGCTGTTCGCGGAAGAAAAGCGGCAGGGGACGATCGAGCTGCTGATGACGTCGCCGGTGCGGGACATGGAGATCATTCTGGGCAAGTGGCTGGCGGCGCTCATCCTGTATGCGTGCCTGCTGGGGATCAGCCTGCTGGACATCGCGTTCCTGTTCGCCTATGGCAAGCCGGACTGGCGGCCGATGGTGGTGGGCTATGCGGGGCTGCTGCTCCAGGCGGGCGGGCTGCTGGCGATCGGGACGTTCATTTCGACGACGACGCGCAACCAGATCATTGCCGGCGCGGTGACCTTCGGCGCCTGCCTGCTGCTGTGGGTGTTTGAGTGGGTGGCCGGATATGAAACGGCGACGTGGGCGACGGTGATGGGCTACATGAGCGTGGTGCGGCATTTTGAGCCGTTTTCCAAGGGCGTGATCGATTCGAAAGACGCGGTGTATTTCCTGTCGCTGACCTTTCTGGGGCTGTTTCTGACGTCGCGCAGCCTCGAGTCGCTGAGGTGGAGGGCGTAAGCGATGAAGATGCCATGGCTGAAATCCCGTCAGGCGCGCTATGGGGCCTACGCGTCGACCTACATATTGGTGGTGCTGGCGATTCTCGTCACGGTGAACTACCTGGCGAACCGCTACAACAAGAGTTACGACGCGACGTCGAACAAGCGCTATTCGCTGGCCGAGCAGACGGTGAAGGTGGTGAAGGGGCTGAAGACGGACGTCGAAGTGGCCTACTTTGACGAGACAACGGATTTCCAGCGCGCGCGGGACCTGCTGGACCGTTATGACAACCTCTCGCCGCGGCTGAAGGTGGTCTACATCGACCCGTTCAAGAAGCCGGCGCTGGCCAGGCAGTATGGGGTGACGCGGACAGGCACGATCATCCTGACGAGCGCGGGCAAGCGCGAGGAAGCGAGGAGCCTTTCGGAGGAAGAGATCACGTCGGCGCTGATCCGGCTGCTGAAGTCCGGGGTGAAGACGGTGTGCTTCACGACGGGCGCGGGCGAGCGCTCGCTGGAGGACAGCGAGCAGCCGGGCTATTCGGCGCTGAAGGAGCTGATCGAGAAGAACAACTACAAGACGGACACGGTGAACCTGCTGGAGAAGCCGCAGATCCCGGAGGCGTGCTCGATCGTGGTGGTGGCCGGGCCGCGGACCGATTATCCGCAACCGGTGGTGGACGCGCTGAAGAAGTACGTCGAGGAAGGCGGGCGGGCGCTGTTCCTGCTGGATCCGCCGCTGAAGACGCGCAAGGAGAGCGTGGCCGACAACGAAGCGCTGGCCAACGTGCTGAAGGCCTGGGGCGTGACGCTGAACAAGGACCTGATTCTGGACACGTCGGGCATTGGCGGCCTGTACGGGCTGGGGCCGGAGACGGCGCTGGGCACGCGCTATGAGACGCATCCGATCGTGCGGGACATGAAGCGGACGGCGACGGCATTTCCGATCGTGCGGTCGCTGGAGGCGAAGCCGACCGACAAGACGAGCGTGGAGAAGCTGGTGTCAACGTCGCGCAACTCGATTGCGGCGACGAACCTGAACCTGGCCTCCGGGACGATGACGATGCCGAAGGGCGAGCCGCAGTCCTACTGCGTGGCGGCGGCAGGCACCTACCGTACCGGTAAAGAGAAGGATGGCAATGCGGTGGAAGGCCGCTTTGTGGTGGTGGGCTCGTCGGACTTTGCCTCCAACTACGCGCTGGGCTTTGGCGGCAACCGGGACCTGGTGATGAACATGCTGAACTGGCTGTCTTCGGACGAGGATCTGATCTCGATCCGGCCGAAGGAGCCGGAGGACCGGCGAATCCAGCTCACGCGCAACCAGATGAGGATGGTGCGGGCGGTGAGCCAGTTTGTGATTCCGCTCATCGTGATCGCGCTGGGCATTGTCGTGTGGTGGCGGCGGAGGTAGGCGATGCGTCCGAAAGGGCTGCTGATCGCGACCGTGGTGCTGGCGGCGCTGGCCGGCGCGGTGTGGTGGTCGAACCGGCACAAGAAAGAAGACACGGAGACGAAGAAGTCTCCCCAGCTTTGGTCGCTGAACCAGGACGACATTGTGAGCATCGAGATTGCGCGCCGTGACGGCGAGCGGACGCGCATTGAGAAGGGGCAGGACGGCACATGGCGCATTACGTCGCCGGAGCCGCTGCCGGGCGACCGGGACGCGATCTCGAGTCTGGTGTCTTCAGCGGCGAAGGTGGAAGCGGACAAGGTGGTGGAAGAGAAGCCGGAGGACCTGGCAGGGTTCGGGCTGAAGGAGCCGCATGCGCGGGTCATCGTGACGCTGAAGGACGGCAAGACGCGCACGCTGCTGCTGGGCGAAGACGCGCCGGTAGGCGGCGGCGCCTTTGCGCAACTGGAGGGCGATCCGAAGGTCTATCTGTTGACTTCGTGGGTGAAGGGCGGGCTGGACAAGCTTGCCGTCGACCTGCGCGACAAGCGGCTGATGACGTTCCAGCGGGACAAGATCGTGCGCGTGGAAGTGACGCGCGGCAGGGAGTCGTTCGAGTTCTCGAAGAACGCCCAGGGCGACTGGGTGATCAGCCGGCCGCAGACGTTCCGCGCCGACGGCTGGAGCGTGGACGATTATGTGCGCCGACTTCAGGACCTGAAGCTGGACCCGATGCTGACCTCGGACCAGAAGGCGGATCTGAAGAAGCAGTTTGAGAGCGGCACGCCGGTGGTGATGGTGCAGGTCACCGACGCGGGCGGCACGCAGAAGCTCGAGCTGCGCAAGACGAAGGACAAGTATTATGCGCGCTCGAGCGCGGTGGAGGGCTTTCATCTTGTGCAGGAGTTCGACGCCAAGGCGCTCGACAAGGGCCTGGAGGAGTTCCGCAACAAGAAGGTATTCGACTTCGGCTTCAACGATCCGTCGAAGGTGGAGTACCGGAGCGAGAAGCGGAAGCTCGCGCTGACGAAATCCGGCGAGAAGTGGCTGGCCGACGGGAAGACGATGGACGCAGTCGGCGTGCAGTCGCTGATCGACCGGCTGCGGGAGCTTTCGGCGACGGCGTTTCCGTCGAGTGGCTTCACCACGCCGGTGATCGAGATCACGGTGACGGCGAAGACGACCGAGAAGGTGCTGATCGCGAAGGCCGGCGACAAATACATTGCGCGGCGGGAGGGCGAGCCGGCGCTGTATGAGCTGACGGCGGCGAGCGTCGAGGACCTGGAGAAGGCGGCGCAGGACGTGAAGGAAGCGCCGGCGGAGGCGCCGAAGAAGAAGTAGCCGCGGCCCCGGCGGGGCGCGCGGGAAGGAGACCGTGTGAACGCGCTGCTGACCGACCTGTACCAGTTGACGATGGCCGCGGGGTACTGGTCGGCCGGCAAGACGGAAGAGATCGCCACCTTCGAGCTGTTCGTGCGGCGGATGCCGCCGCACCGCAATTACCTGATTGCGGCGGGGCTGGAGCAGGCGGTCGAGTATCTGCTGGGGCTGCGGTTCGAGGAAGAGGAGATCCGGTATCTTCAGGGCCTTCCGCAGTTCCAGCGGGTGGCGCCGGAGTTTTTTGAGGCGCTGCGGCGGTTCCGGTTTACCGGCGACGTGTTTGCGGCGCCGGAAGGCACGCCGGTGTTTGCGGGCGAGCCGCTGCTGGTGGTGCGCGCGCCGCTCATCGAAGCGCAGATTCCGGAGACGTATCTGCTGTCGATGGTCGGTTTCCAGACGATGATCGCCACCAAGGCGGCGCGGATGGTGGACGCAAGCGGCGGGCGTGCGGTGATCGAGTTTGGCACGCGGCGGGCGCATTCCCCGCAGGCGGGCGTGTACGCGGCGCGGGCGGCCTACATCGGCGGCTGTGCCGGGACATCGAACGTGCTGGCTGGAATGCGGTTTGGAATTCCGGTGTTCGGCACGGCGGCGCACTCCTGGGTGCAGAGCTTTCCCACGGAGCGGGAGGCGTTCGAGCGGCTTCAGGAGCTGCTGGGGCCGGGGACGACATACCTGATCGACACCTACGACACGCTGGAAGGGGCGCGGCAGGCGGTGGCGCTGGGCAGGCCGTTCTGGGGCGTGCGGCTGGACAGCGGCAACCTGGTGGAGCTGTCGCGGGCGGTGCGGCGCATCCTGGACGAAGGCGGCTGCCGAGAAGCGAAGATCATGGCCACGGGGGACCTGAACGAGTACAAGATTCTCGAGCTGGTGGCCGCGGGCGCGCCGATTGACGCCTTCGGGGTGGGCACGGAGCTGGCGACGTCGCACGACGCGCCGAGCCACGGGGCGGTGTACAAGCTGGTGGAGCACTGGTCGCCGCTGGGGCGGCGCTACACGGCGAAGTTCAGCCAGGACAAGGCGACGCTGCCGGGCGCGAAGCAGGTGTTCCGGTTTGCCGACCATGACGTGATCGGGCGGGCGCACGAGTGTCCGATGAACGGCGCCGAGGCGCTGCTGAGGCCGGTGGTCGTGCGGGGAGAGCCGGCCGGGCCGCTGCCGGGAGCGGACGAGGCGAGGCAGCGGGCGCGCCGGGCGCTGGAGCGGCTTCCGCGGAAGCTGCGGAGTCTGTTCGAGGCGGATCCGCCGTACCGGATCGAACTGAGCGATGAACTCATCCAACTGGCCGAGGAGGTGAGGGCGCGGCGATGAACACGGCATTTTTTGACATCGACACGCAGATCGACTTCGTCTTTCCCGCCGGGGCGCTGTACGTGCCCGGGGCGGAGCTCGTGCTGCCGCAGGTGGCGCGGCTGAACCGGCATGCAAAGGAGCGGGGCATTCCGCTGATTTCGACGGCGGACGCGCATGCGGAAAACGACCCGGAGTTTGCCGAGTGGCCGCCGCACTGCGTGGCGGGGACGCTGGGGCAGCGGAAGCCGGACTGCACGATGGCCGGCCAGATTGTTTTAAACAAGCAGAGCGTGAACTGTTTTACCATTCCCGAGCTGCCGGCGCTGCTGGAACAGCTCCGGGTGGAGCATGCGGTGGTCTACGGGGTGGTGACGGAGATCTGCGTGAAGCACGCGGTGTTCGGGCTGCTGGAGCGGGGCATCCGGGTGACGCTGGTGGAGGACGCGGTGCGGGCGCTTGACGAGCAGCAGGCGGGGGCGATGATCGCAGAGATGAAAGCGCGCGGAGGCAGCCTGGCGCGCACGGCGGAGATCGCCGTGGCGTGAGTCCGCTTCCGCCTTAAGCGGCCGCTTCCGGGGGCACGGGCACGTCCCTGGCGCCGCGCCAGAGCCGCTCGAGCTGGTAGTACTCGCGCTTTTCCGGCGAGAAGACGTGCACGATGACGTCGCCGTAGTCGCCGAGGATCCACTCGCCGTGCTCGTAGCCTTCGACGCTGAGCGGCGTCTCGCCCGCCTGAAGCTTCATCTGCTTCTCGACCTCATCCCAGATGGCCTGGTTCTGCCGGACATTGCTGCCCGAGCAGATGAGGAAGTAGTCGCAGAAAGAGGCGATTTCGCGCAGGTCGAGCACACGGATTTCCGTGGCCTTTTTCGATTCGGCTGCGCGGAGTGCGATGAGCCACGTGGGGACTGGCGTGGCGGCGGAAGGAACGGCCCCGTATGCTTTCCGTTTTCGCAAGAGTTCCGGTTCGAACCTCTCCCTACCCGGTATCGTACTACAATCAGAAGAGTGCGCAAGCTTTTTGTTTGCGCCGCCGCGGCCCTGCTGCCGGCGTTGTTGTGGGCGCAGAGGATCGAGTGGCGGCAGACGGTCGTCGAAAAGATCCGGGAAAGCGCCGCGGACCTGGCCGATGGCGACGTGCTGGGCCGAACGCTATACTCTTCGCTGCGGCCGGACGAGCTCGGGCTGGAACAGTGCGAGCAGATGGTGGAGGCGGCGGCGCGGCGCGTTGCGCGGGTGGAGGAGAAGGTGGCCGAGTTGCGCCCGCTGGTGGAAGAGGGCGTCTTTGCACGCAACGAGCTGAAGCTGCTGGAAGAGGAGCTGGCCGAGCGGCGGCGCACGCTGGAGCTGGCGCGCTCGCGCTCGGAATTCATCCGCCAGCTTGCCGAGATGGCGCAACTGGAGGCGGCGCTCACGCAGGCGCAGGAGGACGCCGAGGCGCGTCCGTTGAAGGAGCGTTTTGACGGGCGGGGCTATTTCAGCCCGGCGCAGTTCCGGCGGATCGCCGAGGCGTTCGAGCAGGAATTCGGCCGCGCGCTGCCGGTGAGCGCGCAGGGCGAGACGGACTTTCACCGGCGGCTTGGGCTGGACCACCGCGGGCGGGTGGACGTGGCGCTGGCGCCGGACTCGGCGGAGGGACGCTGGCTGCGCGATTATCTTGAGCGGGAGCAGATCCCGTATTATGCGTTCCGCGCCGCGGTGCCGGGGCGCGCCTCGGCAGCCCACATTCACATCGGGCCGCCCAGCCCGCGCCTGCGCGTGGCAGACTAGCAGGCATGGGCGAACCGCGGTTCGAAGTCCTCATCCCGCACGAGCGGATCCAGGAGCGCGTGGCCGAGCTGGGGCGGCAGATCACGCGGGACTACGCGGGCCGGCCGCTGGTGATGGTGGGCGTGCTGAAGGGCTCGTTCATGTTCCTGGCTGACCTGATCCGCCACATCGACCTGCCGCTGCGGATTGAATTCATCGGAACCAAGAGCTACGAGGGCACGAAGACGACCGGGCAGGTGCAGCTGACCAAGGACCTGGACCGTCCCATCCAGGACGAAGACGTGCTGCTGGTGGAAGACATCATTGACACGGGGCTGACGCTGAACTATCTAAAGCACGTGCTTGAGCAGCGCGAGCCGCGGTCGCTGAAGACGGTGGCGTTTCTGGACAAGCCTTCGCGCCGGCGCATTGACGTGCAGGGCGACTATGTGGGCTTCACGATCGAGGACAAGTTCGTGATCGGCTACGGGCTTGACTACGACCAGCGTTACCGGAACCTGCGCGACCTGTGCGTGCTGTTGCCCTGAAGCGGGCGGCGCGGGTCAGCGGAAGCCCTCGGCGAGGAGGACGTCGGCGTTGGAGGGGTCGAGCCGGACGACGAGCATCGAGCGGCGGTCCGGCGAGAGGGAAAAGGGGCCGATGCCAATGGGGAGGATGGGTTCGGGATAGTCGGCGATGAGGCGGACGGCGCGCGTTTTCCAGTCCATATAGAAGATCGACTGCTGTGCGGGCGCCTTGGGGCGGACGCCCAGGTAATAGATGCCGGTGTCGGCAAGGGCCCAGCAGGAGGTGCAGTAGGGCACGAGTCCGGAGAGCACGCGCTCGACCTCGCCGGTCTTGATGTCGACGCGCGAGAGGGTGGTGTCGGCGGGCTCGCGGACGAAGAAGACGAAGCGGCCGTCGGGGCTGACGTCCAGCGACAGGCCGCGCGTGGGGGTGACGATTTCGCCGTGGCCGCCGGTGGCCGGATAACGGAGGATGGAGCCGGTGGCGGCAGCGTAGATGAACTGGCCGTCGGGGGAGAAGACGGGATGGACTCCGCGGGCGCCGAAGGGACGGACGTTCCAGCGGCCGCCCTCTTCCTCGGCAAGGAACATTTCGGTGGTGGCGGCGTCGTTGAAGACGAGGCGGCGGCCGTCGGGCGACCACCGGGGCACCGAGGGGCGACCGGCGCCGAAGGTCACCTGAACGGGGTTGCCGCCGTCAGCGTTGCAGACCCAGATCTGCTCTTCGCCGGAACGGTCCGAGCGGAAGGCAATGCGGCGGCCGTCGGGGGAGTACTGGGGGCTGGCGTCCTGGCCGGAGGATGCGATGATGCGCTTCCATTCCCCGGGGGGTGTCAGGGTGAGGCGCCAGATGTTGGGGTCGTTCTGAACGAGCGAATAGGCGAGCCGGGCAGCGCGGCGGCTGTAGCTGAACTGGATGGGGAATTCGCCGTAGATGGCCGTGGGCGCGGGCGGCTTGCCGGCAGCGAGGCGCCAGATGCGGAAGGATCCGCCGCGGGAGGAGCCGGCGAGAAGAGAGTCCGCGGTCCAGTCGATGCCGGAGATCATGCGGGAATCCGAGGTCCACTGCCGTGGCGCGCCGCCGGCAACGGGAACGGTGAACACTTCCTGATAGCTGCGGTGGAAGGCGCGGATGAAGGCGATGGTGCGGCCGTCGGGGGAGAAACGAGGCGCGACGTCGCCAATGATCATTTCTTCCGGCTGGGTGAGCCGCCGCCTTTCGCCCGTTCTGATGTTGACCAGGAAGATGGAGAGCGGCTGGCTGAGGGAGGGCGTGTCGTCCACGGCGAGCCACTGTCCGTCGGGCGACCAGTCCACATGATTCCAGATCAGGCCGAAGCGGGTGGGAAGAACCGGCACGACGACGCGCGCCTGGCCGCCATGGGTGGGCAGAATGACGAGCTCGCCAGTGGTGGGGCCGAAGCGGAGGCAGGCCAGCTCGCGGCCGTCCGGCGACCAGGCGGGGCTCGACCAGGAGTAATCGGCGGAAGAGACCTGGCGAGGCGCCGGTTCGCCGAGTTTCTGGACCCAGATGCCCGGCAAGGCCTGGGCGCTTTCCTGCCAGACGAAGGCGATGCTGGAGCCGTCCGGTGAGATGGCCGGCTGAAATTCTTTGCCCGCCAGGCGGGTGACGGGCGTGACACTGGGCGCCGCTTCGGGAGATTCGCGGCGGACGAGGACCAGAAGGAGCACGACGGCAGCGAGAAGTGTGGCGATTCCCGCCACGGCAGGCCACAGGCGGCGGGGCGCGGGCGGTTGCACGGGTGGCTCCGGGGAGGTTGTGCTGTCTTCCGGATCCCGGGCTGGAGCGGGTTGCAGCGCGGATTCGGTGGTGACAGGGCCGTGGAGACGGTAGCCGCGGCCGGGGAAGGTCTCGATATAGGCCGGCTCGCCGGGGGAAGCGGCCAGCGCCTTCCGGATCATGGCGATGTTCTGGGCGAGGTTGGCCTCATCGACGATCCGGTCCGGCCAGACCTGGGCCATGATCTCCTCCCGGGTGGCCACTTCTGGAGATCGGGCGGCCAGGACGGTGAGGGTCTCGACGGCTTTCCGGGTGAGGTGAACCGGCTGGTCACCGCGGAACAGGACTTTGGCGGCGGCATCCAGCCGGTAAGGCCCGAACCTGTAGACAGGATGCGCTTCCAAGGCGTTACACCGTCGATTTTAGGAATTTTTTAGGAACTTCTTCCTGCCCCATCATTGCACGAAATCACTTTGTATTCGATGGTGAGGTAGTCCCAGTGTAACGGAATGTTGCTCCGCGCCGGGACTGACTGATATATCTGTCTGGTGGGAGTGCGTGACTCCCGCCCACCCGTGCGGGTGCAGCCAGGGAGCTTGGCCATGTGGCGAATGTGGGGTCTGGCCCTGACCATGCTGATGAGCGTCGGCGGCGCCACTGTAGAACAGGTGGCGAAGACGCTAACAGATCCTCCCGCCGATGCCCGGATCATGATGCGGTGGTGGTGGTTCGGGCCGGCGGTCACGCGGGAGGAGCTTGCGCGGGAGCTCGAGGCGATGAAGGCGGCCGGGATCGGAGGGGTGGAGATCCAACCGGTGTACCCGCTCACTCTGGACGATCCGGAAAATGGGGTTCGAAATCTCCGCTTCGTCTCGAAAGAGTTTTTGGAGGCGCTTGCGTTTGCGTCGCAGAAAGGTCGGGAGCTGGGGCTGCGGGTAGACGTGACCCTGGGCAGCGGGTGGCCCTTCGGTGGGCCGAAGATTCCGAGGGAGCTGGCAGCGAAGAGGTTGCGCGTGGAGCCGCTGGGACGCCCGCCGCAACTGCGGTGGGGCGAGCGCGTGGTGGGCGAATACCCGGAGGCCGGGCTCCGGTTTATTGAAAGCCAGACGGGGCAGATGGTGAAGCGGGCTGCGGTGGGGGCGGAGGGGTTTGTCATCGATCATTACAGCCGCGAGGCGCTGAACCGGTATCTGGAGACGGTGGGCGGGCCATTGCTGAATGCGCTGCGGGGCGCGCCGCCTTACGCAATCTTCTGCGACAGCCTGGAGGTGTACGGGGCGGACTGGACCACGGACCTGCCGCAGGAGTTTCAGCGGCGGCGCGGCTATGACTTGATGCCGCACCTGCCGGCGCTTGTGGGGGAATGGAACGAGGACAAGGCGCGGATCCGGCACGACTGGGCACTGACGCTGACCGAGCTGGCCGAAGAGCGGTTTCTGAAGCCGCTGTGGGAGTGGTCGCGGCGGCAAGGCGTGCGGTTCCGGGCGCAGGTTTACGGGATTCCGCCAGTGACGCTGGCCAGCCAGCGGTACGTGGATCTGGCGGATGGGGAGCAGACGCAGTGGAAGCGGCTGAGCGCTTCGCGGTGGGCGTCGAGCGCGAATCACATTCTGCGCCGGCCGGTGACGGCATCGGAGACCTGGACATGGCTGCATTCGCCGACGTTTGCCGCCAGTCCGCTGGACATCAAGGCCGAGGCGGACATCCACTTCATCCAGGGGATCAACCAGTTGATCGGTCACGGGTGGCCGTATTCGCCGCCCGAGGCGGGCCGGCCGGGCTGGGGGTTCTATGCGGCCGCGGCGCTGAATGACCTGAACCCGTGGTGGGGGGTGATGCCGGACCTGGCGCAGTATCTCCAGCGGGCGAGCTGGCTGCTGCGGCAGGGCGAGCCGGTGGCGGACGTGCTGCTCTATGTCCCGGTAGCGGACATCCGGGCGCGGTTCTCGGCTGCGAGCGGGCGGGTTTCGATCGACCATGGGGCGGCGGAAGCGATTGGCCCGGCGGTGATTCCGCAGATCCTCGAAACCGGCTACAACTTTGACGCGACCGACGACGGGCTGCTGGACGAAGCGTTTTCACGGGGTGTCTATCGGGCCATTGTGCTGCCGCGGGTGGAGCGGATGGAGCCGGAGTCGATTGAGAAGATCCGCGGATTTGTCGAGCGGGGCGGGTGGGCGTTCCTGGTGGGGAAACGGCCGCGGCTGTCGCCCGGTTATCGGAACCACGAGCAAAACGACCGTGCCGTGCGGGCGGCGATGGAGCGGCTGGGTGCGCTCGGCCGGACGGTGTTTGTGGAAGACGAGGCCCGGCTCGGGGAAGCCCTGCGGACGGCGGTGGCTCCGCCCGTGCTCTGGATGCCCGCGAGCGCATCGCTTGGCTATGCGCACCGGCGGCTGGAAGACGGCGAGGTGTTTTTCCTGGCAAACACGGACAACCGGCCGTGGCGGGGGCGGCTGGAGTTTCGCTCCAGTGTGGCGCCTGTGGTGGCCTGGGATCTGTTGACCGGAGAGAAGACGGCGTTTTCCGGCGAGATCGAGCTGCCGCCGTATGGGTCCGTCGTGCTGCTGGCTGGCGCGACGGCGACGCCGGCGCCGGCGCCGAAGAGGAGGGGCCGGGAGCTGGATCTGAGCACGGATTGGGACGTGACGTTTCTCGACACGGGCCGCAAGGTGCATTTCGACCGGCTGCGATCGTGGACTGAGGACGAAGAGACCCGGTACTACTCTGGCGTGGCGGCTTACGAGAAGACGGTGCAGGTGGAAGGCGGCCTGCGGCAGGCGTGGCTCGAGTTCGCGCCGGCCGAGCCGCTGGCGCCGGGTCCGCCGCGGCAGAACGGGATGCGCGCGTGGCTGGCCGCGCCGGTGCGCGATGCGGCGGTCGTGTACGTCAACGGGCAGCGGGTCGGAGCCGTGTTCGCGCCGCCCTACCGTCTGGATGTGAGCCGCTGGCTGCGGGAGGGCGAGAACCGGATCCGCATTGAGGTGGCCAACACGAATCTGAACCTGCTGGCGCGGCTGGGCGAGCCCGACTACCGGGTGCTGGCGGCCGCCTACGGCGAACGGTTCCAGATGCAGGACATGAGGGTTTTGCAGCCGGAGCCCAGCGGGCTTCTCGGCACGGTGAAGCTCGTTGCCTGGCAGCAGCCGGGCGGCGGGTCTTCAGCAACGAGTGGGAGCACGAAAACAGCGCCGCGAGGCGGGCGTGGTGTCCGCCGGAGCGGCGAGAACAGGTGAAAGGAAGGAATATGAAGTCTCGCATTGTGTGGATTCTGGGTCTCTGCGCGATGCTTGCCCTGGCGGGCATGGCGCAGGATCCGCGCGGGGCGATTACGGGCATCGTGACCGACCCGTCGGGCGCGGTGGTCCCGAACGCACGCGTGGAAGTGATCAACAAGGCGATGGGCACGCGGCAGACGCTGACGACGAACGATGCCGGCGTGTACACGGCGCTGTACCTGATTCCCGGCCAGTATCAGGTGGTCGTGGAAATGCCGGGATTCAAGAAGGCGATCCGGGACAACATCGAGGTGCGCGTGGACGACCGGCTGGCAGTGAATGTGCAGCTGGAGGTCGGCGCGGCGGAGCAAAGCATCACGGTCACGGAAGAGACGCCGCTGCTGGCGACGGAAACGGCCTCGACGGGAGCGGTGGTCGATCAGCGGCGGGTTCAGGAGCTGCCGGTGCCGCACGGCAACCCGTACTTCCTCATCGGGCTGGCGGCAGGCGTCTCCTTCACGCGCGATCCGCGGCTGGACCGGCCGTTTGAGCCGACCCACATTGTCGGATATGCGATGGACGGCACGCGCGCCAATCGGAGCGACGTGACCATCGATGGCGCAGTGAGCACGGCCACGGCGAACGCGGGCGAGGTGATCGCCAGCTACGTGCCGCCGGCTGACCTCATCCAGGAGTTCAAGGTGCAGACGGCGACCTTTGACGCACAGTTTGGCCAGACCGAAGGCGGCGTCACCAACATCAGCATCAAGTCCGGCACCAACCAGTTCCACGGGACCGGCTACTACACGAACATGACTCCGTCGCTGTTCGCGAATGACTTTTTTGCCAACCGCAGCGGCATTGCCCGGCCAGATTTCTACTATCACCGTTACGGCGCGACGCTCGGCGGACCGATCACGATTCCGAAGCTGTACAACGGGCGCAACCGCACGTTCTTCATGTGGGGCATGGAAGGCATCAAGGAGGGCCGTCCGCGCAACAACGGCACGCCTACGGTGCCGACCGAAGCGATGAAGAACGGCGATTTTTCGGCGCTGCTGAACGTGTCCAGCAGCTTCCAGATCTACAACCCGTGGACGCGGCGGCCGGCCTCCGGCGGGCGCTTCCAGTCCGATCCCTTCCCTGGCAACATCATTCCGCCTTCGCTGTTCAACCCGATTGCGAAAAAGGTCCTGGACACGTACTATCCGAAGCCGCTCCAGCCGGGCAACCCGGACGGCACAAACAACTATCTGCGGCCGGAGCTGATGGAAGAGGCTGACTACCTGTCCAACACGCTTCGCGTGGACCACAACCTGACCTCCTCAAACCGGCTCTATGTGCGCACGAGTTGGTACGACCGCGACAGCTTCTACAACAACTACTTCAACAACCTGGCGACGGGGCAGGCGTTCTGGTTCATCTCGCGGGCGGCGGTGCTGGACGACGTCTGGACGCTGAGCCCGACCATGGTGCTGAACCTCCGCTATGGATACAACCGCTTCATCCGGAGGCAGGACGGGAATCCGGCGGCCAACGGATTTGATCTGACGACGCTCGGCTTCCCGGCCTCGTTCGCCAACGCGATTGATCCCGCCGTACGGCGCTTCCCGCGTTTTGACATCTCCGGCTACCAGGGCACGGGTTTTACGGGCGAGAACCGTCCCAACGATACGCACAACTTCGTGGGCATTTTGACGAAGGTGTTTGCGCGCCACACGATCAAGACGGGCACCGAGTTCCGCGCCTACCGGGAGACGAGTCAGCTCTACAGCAATGACCAGAGCGGGCGGTTCATCTTTGATGCCACCTACACGCGGGGACCGCTCGACAATTCGCCGACGGCGCCGAACCAGTTGGGGCAGTCCGTGGCGGCGTTCCTGCTTGGGCTGCCGACCTCGTCCAGCTACGTGGCCATCAACGACAGCTATGCCGAGCAGTCGCTCTCCTGGGCGTGGTTTTTCCAGGACGACTGGAAGGTCAGCCGGCGGCTGACGCTGAACCTCGGCGTCCGGTGGGAATGGGACGGCCCGCTGACGGAGCGGTTCAACCGCAGCGTGCGGCGTTTTGATGCAGGCTATACGCAGCCCTTTGAGGCCGCGGCGCGCGCGGCGTACGCGAAGAACCCGACGCCGGAAGTGCCGCCGGAGCAGTTCACCACCCGCGGCGGGGTCACCTTCGCGGGCGTCAACGGGGAGCCGCGCGAGCTGTACCATACGCCGAAGAACAACTGGATGCCGCGTTTCGGGTTCGCCTACCAGTGGAATGACAAGACGGTTCTGCGCGGCGGCTATGGAATCTTTTTCGGATTCCTGGGCCAGCGCCGTGGCGACGTCATCATGAGTGGTTTCAACCGGAACACGCCATACATTCCGACGCTGGACGGATACACGTTCATCCGGACGCTGTCCGATCCGTTCCCGGACGGGCTTCTGCGGCCTGTTGGTGCGGGCCAGGGCTACCAGACGCTGGTGGGCAACTCGGTGACGTTCTTCAACGAGTATCCGCTGCGGCCCTACATGCAGCGCTGGCAGTTTGGCATCCAGCGCACCCTGGGCAAGGGATATGTGGCCGAGGTCAACTACGTCGGCAACCGCGGCACGCACATCGAAATCGGCCAGAACTACAACGCGACGCCGATTGAGTATCTCAGCCACAGTCTGCTGCGGGACAACGACCGGATCAATTACCTCTCGCAGAACCTGCCCAACCCGTTCCGCGGGCTGATGCCGGAAGGGGCCACGAGCTCGTTCATTGGAGCCAACATCGCGCGGGAGCGCCTGTTGCGGCCGTTTCCGCATTTTGATTCGGTGAACGCCTCGCGCTTTGACGGCTATTCGTGGTATCACGCGCTCCAGGCCTCCCTTGAACGCCGATTCTCGCGCGGTTACACGATCGGCGCGGCCTACACGTTCTCGAAGTTCATGCAGGCGACCGAAACGCTGGTGACGAACGCGCCACGCCCGGTGGAGGTGATCAGCGACCTGGACCGGCCGCACCGGCTGGTGGTGCACGGCATCTGGGAGCTGCCGTTCGGACGCGGCAAGGTCTTCGGCAGCAACTGGGGGCCGGTGACGAATCTTTTCCTCGGCGGCTGGCAGCTCAACGGCGTATATACGTTCCAGAGCGGCGCGCCCATCAACTTCGGCAACATCATTTTCCTTGGAAACATCAAGGACATCCGTCTTCCGCGCGATCAGCGGACGGTGGAGCGGTGGTTCAACATCGATGCGGGCTTCGAGCGCCGTGCGGCGTTTCAGCTGGACCGCAACTACCGCTGGTTCCCGCCCAGGTTCAGCTTCCTGCGGGCGCACGAGGTCAACAATTTCGACCTGAGCCTCTTCAAGAACACGAAGCTGTTTAACGAGAGGCTCAACGTACAGTTCCGTGCGGAATTCCTGAACGCGATGAACCATCCGCTGTTCCCGGCGCCGAACACGACGGTGACATCGGCGCAGTTCGGACAGGCCATTGCGTCGACGCAGGCCAACTATCCCCGCCGGACGCAGTTGACGGCGCGATTCGTTTTCTGATCGCTGACCACGAGACAACCCCTGTGGAGCTGCCCCCGCCCCGGCATGGAACCGTCCGGGGCGGGGGCGATTTTTCTCCGTGGAACCGGCGGAGTGAAGGTGGGCTCTTCCGGTTGCTATCCTGATGGCTTGTGTGCGGGATTGCGGGTTACACGAAGCTCGACCATCCGGTTGAGCCGGGGCGGATCCGGGAGATTCTCGGCCTGATCCGTCACCGGGGGCCGGACGGGCTGGGCTTTCATGAGTCCGAACTGGCGGCGCTTGGCAACACGCGGCTGTCGATCATTGACCTCGAGCACGGCGACCAGCCGATGTTCAGCCCGGACGGCAACACCGTTATCGTTCACAACGGCGAGATCTACAACTACCGCGAGCTGCGCCGTGAGCTGGAAGAACGCGGACATGTTTTCCGCACGTCGTCCGACACCGAGGTGGCGCTGCACGCCTTTCTGGAATGGGACACGCGCTGCTTTGAGCGGCTGCGGGGGATGTTCGCCATTGCGCTATGGGACGAGCGGCGCAGGCGGCTGGTGCTCGTGCGGGACCGGATGGGGATCAAGCCGCTCTACATCTTTCACCACGGGCGCGATCTCTGCTTCGGGTCGGAAGTCAAGACCATCCTGCACCACCCGGAAGTCGACCGGCGGCTGGATCGCAACGGGCTGGGCTATTATCTTGCGCTCAACTGGACGCCGGCGCCTTACACGCTGGTGGAGGGCGTCGAGAAGCTGATGCCCGGCGAGCTGCTCGAATGGGAGAACGGATCTGTCCGACGTGAATTCTACTGGCAGCTCCGCCTCCGGCCGGACCCGAAGCTGGCACTGGAAGAGGCGAAAGAAGAGCTCGACCGGCTGTTGCGGCTCTCGCTGCGGGAGCACCTGATCGCCGACGTGCCTGTGGGCGTGTGGGCGAGCGGCGGACTGGACTCATCCACGGTGCTGCATTATGCCGCGCAGGAGGCGGCGGGGCTGCACACCTTTTCCATCTCTTTCCGCGGATATTCGCACGATGAGAGCGAATATTTCCGCACGGTGGCGCGCCATTACGGGACGAATCACACGGAATTCGATCTGAATCCGGAGGAAAATCTCGCCGAAACGATCGAGCAGATCAGCTATTATTCCGACGAACCCTCGGCCGACGCGGGCGCGCTGCCGGTGTGGTACCTGTCGCGGATGACGCGGCAGCACGTCAAGGTGGCGCTTTCCGGCGAAGGCGGCGACGAGCTCTTCGGAGGCTATCTCACCTACCGGGCCGATGCGCTGGCGGCCCGCGCGAGGCGCTTTCCCGCCTGGATGCGCCGCGCGGCGCTCGCCTGCGCGAGGCTGCTGCCCGTGTCCGACGAAAAGATCAGCTTCGAGTACAAGCTGAAGCGGTTTCTCGAGGGCACGCTGCTCGATGCGAATGACGCGCACTTTTACTGGAATGGCGCGTTTGACGAAGAGACCCGGCGGGCGCTGTACGATGCGGCGCGGCATCCGCGTCCCGGCGAGCTGATGCACACGCTGCCGACGGAGGCGTTCCTGGGCGGCGAGCTGAACCGGTACCTGTGGGTGGATCAGAAATATTACCTGCCGGATGACATTCTCTACAAGTGCGACCGCATGTCGATGGCGCACTCGCTGGAGGTGCGGCCGCCATTTCTGGACCACCGGATTGTGGAGTTTGCCGCGCGCCTGCCGGAAGATTTGAAGGTGCGCGGTCCGGTGCTGAAGTTCGTGCTGCGGGAGCTGATGCGCGGCAAGCTGCCGCCGGCGGTGCTCGAGCGGCCGAAGGAGGGCTTCGACATTCCGGCGCACCGCTGGTTCCGCGGCCCGCTGCGGCCGCTGGCCGAGGAGGTGCTGTCGGCCGACAACGTGCGGCGCACGGGCCTCTTTCATGCCGAGGCTGTTGAACGGATCCTGCGGGACCACCTCCGCCGCCGGGCCAACAACGGCTACCAGCTCTGGGGACTGCTCACGCTGCTGCTCTGGATGAAACGATGGAACGTCCACGCCTGACAAGGCTTGCGCTGGTGCTTGGACTGGCGGCGCTGATCTACGCGCCGGCGCTGTTTTCGCCGCCGCACCTGCTCGACGACGTTGATGCGGTGCAGGCGCAGATCGCGCGGAACATGCTCGTTTCGGGCGACTGGGTGACGGCGCGGCTGGACGGCGTGCCGTACCTCGAGAAGGCGCCGCTCAAGTACTGGATGATCGCCTGTTGCTACGCGCTGTTCGGCGTGCATGACTGGGCGGCGCGGCTGCCGGTAGCGCTGTCGGTGCTCGGGCTGGCAGCGCTGGTCTACCTGATGGGCTGCTGGGCGTTCAGCGAGGCGGCCGGGTTTTTCGCAGCGCTTGCGCTCGCAACGGCCATCGGGACATTCCTGTTTACGCGCATTCTGATTCCGGACATCACACTCACGCTCGCGGTAGCGCTGGCCATCTGGGCCATGCTGCGGGCGCTCGAGGAAGGCGAGCCCCGGCCGCGGCTGTGGGCGGCGGTGATGGCGCTGGCAATGGGAGCCGGGGTGTTGCTCAAAGGGCTGATCGGGGCCGTGTTCCCCTGTGCGGCCGGTCTGCTGTGGCTTGCCTGGCAGGGACGGCTGCTGGACCGGGAGGCGTGGCGGAGGCTGCGTCCCATTTCCGGCGCGGTGCTGTTTCTGCTGGTCGCCGCGCCGTGGCATGTGCTGGCGACGCTGAGAAATCCGCCGTATTTCGACTTTTCGATGACGGCCGGGCCGGGCCAATACCGCGGATTTTTCTGGTTCTATTTTTTCAACGAGCACATTCTGCGGTTTCTGAACCGGCGCTGGCCGCGCGACTACAACACGGTGCCGCGGCACCTGTTCTGGCTGCTGCATCTGGTGTGGTTTTTTCCGTGGTCGGCCTATCTGCCGTCGGCATTTCGCGTGAGGACGGGAGAGGATTCGCGCGCCCGCCGCATGCTGCGGATGCTCCTTTGCTGGGCCGGATTCGTGATGGTGTTCTTCACGTTTTCGACGACGCAGGAATATTACTCGATGCCTGCCTACCCGGCATTCGCCCTGCTGCTGGGGCTGGGCATGGCGGAAGCGCGAGAACGGCTGGCGCGCCAGGCGCGCGTTCTCAGCGTGGCCTGCGCCGTGGCGGCGCTTGCCGCCGGGGGGCTGCTCGTCCGGGTGTGGGGGGCGCCGGCGCCGGGCGACATTTCGCGGTCGCTCACGCAGAATCCCGAGCTCTACACGCTTTCACTCGGCCACATGGGCGACCTGACGGTTGAATCCTTCGCCTATCTGAAGGCGCCGCTGGCGCTGGCGGCCGTGGCGTTCGCCGCAGGCGCGGCGGCCTGCTGGCGCTACCGGCCGCGGGCCACGCACCTGGGCGCGGCGCTGATGATGGTGCTGTTTCTGAACGCGGCGCGGCTGGCGATGCAGGTGTTCGATCCTTATCTGAGCAGCTATCCGATTGCGGAAAAGCTGAAAATGTCCCCGAAAGGCACGGTGATTTTCGGTGACCAATATTACGTTTTCAGCTCCGTCTTTTTCTATGCCGACCTGGACCGGGCGCTGTTGTGGCGGGGCCGGTATCACAACCTGGAGTACGGCTCCTATGCTCCCGGCGCCGCGGACGTCTTTCTGGACGACGCGGAGCTGAAGGCGGAATGGTCGCGGCCGGAGCCCGTCTGGATGGTGGTGGAGGAGCCTAAGCTCGCCGTGGTGGAGGAGCTGCTGGGCCGGGAGCGCATCCACCGGGTATTTGAATCGGGTGGAAAATGGCTGCTGGCCAACCGCAGAATGGAATGAAGCCGCGGTGAGAATCGCCATTGACTGCACACCCCTGCTGCTGCGGAGCGCCGGAGTGAAGACGGCGCTCTACCACTGGGTGCGCGCTCTTCAGGAGGCGGCGCCGGACGAGATCGTTTTCTATCCGCCGATGCGGCTGGGGCCGCTCACGCATGAGGGCAGCGTGACGGGGCGGTGGGCCACGTGGGCGGGGATGCTGATGGCGGTGGCCAACCAGCGCGCGCGGATTCCGTTCCCGGAATGGCTGGTGCGGGGCGCGGACGTGTTTCACTGCACGAATCAGGTGCGCACGCCGCCGAGGCGGATGCCGGTGACGGCGACGGTCCACGACCTGACCTGCTGGAAGATGCCAGAGCTGCATTCGGAAGCCAACGTGCGCGCGGACCGCGAGTTCGGCGCGCGCGTGCTTAAGCGGTCGGCAGGCCTGATTGCGGTGAGCGAGTGCACGCGGCAGGACGCAATCGAAGTGCTGGGCATTTCGCCGGAGCGGATCCGTACGATTTATAACGGCGTGGCGGAGGCGTATTTCGAGGCGCCGGAACCGCCGCCGCGGCTGAAGCCCTATGTGCTGTTTGTGGGCACGATTGAACCGCGAAAGAACGTAGACCGGCTGCTGGACGCCTGGCAAAGGCTGCCGGCGGCCATCCGGCGAGAATACGAACTGCTGCTGGCCGGGGGCGCAGGCTGGCGTTGCGAGGCGACGGTGAACCGTCTGCGGAGTGCAGGCGAAGGCATCCGGTGGATGGGGTATTTCCCCGAACCGCAGCTTCCGGAACTGATCCGCGGCGCGACGATGGTGGTTTATCCTTCGTTGTACGAGGGATTCGGGCTGCCGGTGGCGCAGGCGATGGCGTGCGGCGTTGCGTGTATCACCTCCAACGTTAGCGCGTTGCCGGAGATTGCCGGAGACACGGCGGTGCTGGTGAATCCCGAATCCGTGGAGGAGATCCGCGACGCGGTCGTGCGCCTGATCGAGAATCCGGAGGAGCGGCGGCGGCTGGGAGCGGCAGCGCGGGCTCGGGCGGAGAGGCTGTTCCGGTGGGAGCGAGCGGCACGCGAGTCGCTTGAGTTTTTCCGGGACGTTACGGGGAAGCGGGCGGCCTGACGACGCGGAAGTCCCACACGAGGATTTCGCCGCTGTCGGCGGCCTCGCCTTCCGAGTACTGGACCAGCGCGTACTCACCGGGTTCCAGCGGTTTGGCGGGCCAGATCTTGAACAGGTCGCTTTTGAGCTGCTGGCGGAAGATGTCCACGGTCTCGAACTCGAAGAAGGCCATCTTGGTCATCGGCTCGGTCTGGAGGATGCCGACGACGCGGCCTTCGCCCTTGGGCTTGGGCCTGACGCGGACGAGCGTGAAGGGCGCGGTCCAGTCGATGCGGAAGTAGAGTTCGGGGCGCTCGCCGGCGACCGTGGCGGCGGCATGCGGGCCGGGCAGTTCGAGGTAGGCCTTGCCGGCGACCACCGGGACGGGGACGAGGACCTTCAGCGCGGTCCGTTTTCTGCTGGCGACCGACTTCAGCCCGGCGCGTCTGATCTCGCGGACTTCGTTCCCTTCAAAGTAATAGAGGCCGGCATCGACGGGAATGCGGGCGATCTGGCGGGCCATTTCACGCTCAAACGCCTCTTCGGCGTCGGCGGCCTCGGCCTCCTTTTTTTCCTCCTCGATGCGCGACCGGCGCTCCTGTTCGGTGCGTTTGAGGTCGACCAGTGCCAGCGGGATCTCTTCCCATTCGCTGCGCTCGGTGGAGTAGTAGCGGACGCGGTCCTCCACCACCTGGTATTCGCGGACCATGTGCCAGCCGCCGTCCTTGAGGTAAAGGCGGAACTGCTGCGCCCAGGCGGCGCCAGCCAGCAGCAGGACGAGCATCAGGGCGCGCATCGCTTCCCTCCACTATTATGGTTTCGTGATCAGGAGACGTACGCTCGGCAGAACAGGTTTTCAGGTTTCCGAGATCGGCTTTGGCGCCTGGGGCCTTGGCGGCAACCAGTGGCGCGGCCATTCCGAACAGGAGGCGCGCGCCGCGCTGCGCCGGGCGCTGGAGCTCGGCGTGAACTTCATCGACACGGCGCTTGCCTACAACGAAGGGCACAGCGAGCGCATCATCGGCGAGACGCTGCGCGAGACCGGGGCGCGGGCCTGGGTGGCGACGAAGGTCCCGCCGAAAAACCGGATCTGGCCGGCGCAGCCGGGCATCGGGATTGAGGAGGTTTTTCCTTATGATTACGTCATCCGATGCACGGAAACGTCGCTGAATAACCTCGGCGTGGAGACGCTGGATCTCCAGCAGTTTCACGTGTGGAACCCCGAGTGGCTGGACCGCGACGACTGGCGGCGCGCCATTGAAGATACCAAAAAAGCGGGCAAGGTCCGCTTCTGGGGCATCTCGATCAACGACCATCAGCCGGACTCGGCGCTGGAGGCGATCCGCACCGGGCTGATCGACACCGTGCAGGTGATCTACAACATCTTCGATCAGACGCCCGAGCAGCGCCTGTTCCCGCTGTGCCAGGAGCGCAACATCGGCGTGCTGGCGCGGTGCCCGCTGGACGAGGGCGCGTTGACGGGAACGATCACGCCGGAGACGGAGTTCGACCCCGGAGAGTTCCGCGCCTTCTATTTCCGCGGGGACCGCAAGCGGCAGGTATATGAGCGCGTGCAGGCGCTGGTGGCCGATCTGCGGGCCGCGGGGCTGGACCGCCCGCTGGCCGAGACGGCGCTGCGCTTCTGCATTTCCCATCCGGCCGTCTCCACCGTGATCCCCGGCATGCGCCGGGTGCGCAACGTGGAGATGAACGCCGGCGTCTCCGAGCTGGGGCCGCTGCCCGGGCCGATTCTGGAGGTGTTGCGGCGCCATGTCTGGAACAAGAATTTCTATTCTTAGCCTGGTTGCCGCCGCGCTTTCGGCGCAGACCGTCTATCTGCCGCTCGACGAGGGCAACCTGTGGGTCTACAGCGGGCCGCACGGGACATTCACGATGGAGGCGGGCCGCACGGCCAATTTCAACGGGCGCGAGTACCGGGCTGTGCGCGGGCTGGTGGGAGGCGGGGAAGCCTGGCTCCGCAATGATGACGAAGGCCGCCTTCTCGTCTGGGATGAGGGCGAAGGCCGGGAGCGGGTCTATCTGGACGCGGCCGCGCAGGAAGGCGTGCCTTTTGAGACGGCGGCCGACCCGTGCAACCGGTTTGCCCGAATCGAGAAACGCAGCGCGCGCTATGCCGGCCCCGTTGGAGAATTTGAGAACGTAGTGCGCGTGCGGTATGAGCCGGGGCCGTGCATGGATGCGGGGCTCGCCGCGGAGGAGTGGTTGCCGTGGGTGGGGTTGTTGCGGCGCACGCAGATTACGATCGCCGGGCCGCGAACGTATGATCTGATTTACGCACGGCTCGGCGGCGTGACCTATGTCCGCGGGCCGCAGACCGGCTTTGAGCTTTCGCTGATGCCAGCCGGCGACCGGATGCTGGCGATGCTCACGCTCCGCCACACGCTGGACTGGCCGCTGGTGCTCACGTTCTCGAGCAGCCAAAGATTCGATCTCTCCGCCTACGACGCCGAGGGGCGAGAGGTCTACCGCTGGTCCGCGGGCCGGGCGTTCCTTACAGTGATGGGGCGGGAAGAGATCCGCGGGGAACGAACATGGGTGGCCGAGATCCCCGTGGCGGACTGGCCGAAGGGGGACTACGCGATCCGCGCCTGGCTGACGCCGCAGGAGGGCCACGCGTGGTCGGCTTCCGTTCTTTACAGGCGATGAATGGCGCCCTGCCCGCATCCCGAATATTTTCGACTAAACTAGAAATATGAAACGGAAGGGAGGGACGGCCGACATCGACCGGCTGGCCGGAATGATGGCGGCCATGGGGGCGCCGCAGCGGCTGCGGATCATGCGCCTGCTGCTGGCGGCGCATCCGCAGGGCATGCCCGCGGGCGAGATTCAGGAAGAGCTGGAGATTCCCGCCTCGACGCTGTCGCACCATCTCGAGAAGCTGCGCCATGCCGGCGTCGTGCGGGTGCGGCGGGAGGGGACATATCTGTGGTACTCCGCCGAGACGGAAGCGCTGAGAGAGCTGCTTACGTTTCTATATGCCGAGTGCTGCACGCGGAGCGCGGCCGTGGAGCCGGCGGCAGTAGTGGGAGTGTGTGGTCTGAAATCGGAAAGGAGCAGGCGATAGATGGAAGACAAACCGGTCAGGAGGCCGTGAAGCGGCGATATGCCCAGGCGGCGTTGCAGGTGCTGGGTGGAGGAGCGGCGTCGTGCTGTGCGTCGGGGTCGGGCTGTGGCCCGGACCCGATCACGGGCGGTCTGTATGAAGAAACGGAGACCGCGGTGCTGCCGGAGACGGCCGTGGCTGCGTCGCTCGGTTGCGGCAATCCGACGGTGATGGCGGAGCTCCGGCCGGGCGAGACCGTACTGGACCTGGGCAGCGGGGGCGGCATCGACGTGCTGCTTTCCGCGCGCCGCGTGGGGCCCGGGGGCAAGGCCTACGGACTGGACATGACCGATGAGATGCTTGCGCTGGCGCGCGAAAACCAGCGCCGGGCGGGGGTCGGGAACGCGGAGTTTCTCAAGGGGGAGATCGAAAACATTCCGCTGCCGGCGGCCTCGGTGGACGTGGTGATTTCCAACTGCGTCATCAACCTTTCCGCGGACAAGGACCGCGTGTTCCGGGAAATCTTCCGGGTGCTGAAACCGGGCGGGCGGCTGGCGGTGGCGGACGTGGTGGTTCGTGGCGAAGTGCCGGAGCGGATCCGGCGCAGCATCGAACTGTGGGCCGGCTGCATTGCAGGAGCGCTGGAAGAGGACGAATACCGGCGCAAACTGGAAGCGGCCGGATTCATGGATGTCTCCATCGAGCCCTACCGTATTTACGACATCGAGGACGCGCGACAGTTTCTGGCGGAAGCCGGCATTGATGCGGAAGAGGCCGCGGCGGCCGCTGCCGGCCGGTTCCTGAGCGCGTACATCCGGGCGAGGAAGCCGTGAAGGAAAAGATCCTGGTTCTCTGCACCGGCAATTCAGCGCGCAGCCAGATGGCCGAGGGGCTGCTGCGGGCGGCGCTGGGGCATCGATTTGAGATCCACAGCGCGGGCTCGAAGCCGAGCCGCGTCCGGCCCGAGGCGATTGCGGTGATGCGCGAGATTGGCATCGACATCAGTGGGCATCGTTCCAAGCACCTGGACGAGTATCTCGGAACCGAGTTCCGCTATGTGATCACCGTCTGCGACCACGCGGCCGAGACGTGCCCGGTGTTTCCGGGTGTCGCGGAGAGGATCCACTGGAGCTTCGAGGATCCGGCGGCGGTGGAAGGGGACGAAGAGACGCGGCTCAAGGCATTCCGGCACATCCGGGACCAGATTGCGGAGCGCGTGCGCGCCTTCGCCGCGAAGCTTGGCGGAGGCGCTGCCTCATAGCGCGTCGCCGGCGCTTCCGGTAGGATAAAGGCGATTTCCTGCTGAGGAGAGCCGAGACATGAACGACGAAGGACTTTCCCGCCGCCACGTCTTCTTTGGCGCGCTGCTGGCCGGGGCCGTGCCCGCGGGCGGCTACGGCAGCGCGCCGTCGCTCAAGGCGGCCGGCTACAGGAGTCCCAACGAGAAACTGAACATCGCCGCCATTGGGGCGGGCGGAAAAGGGTATTCCGACATCATGAACTGCGCCGCCACGGAGAACATCGTGGCGATGGCGGACCCCGACGACCGGCGCGCCGAACGCACGTACAAACAGTTCCCGCAGGTCCCGAAATACAAAGACTTCCGCCGGATGTTCGATCGCGAAGAGAAGAACATCGATGCGGTGCTCGTCTCCTGTCCCGACCACATGCACGGGACGGCGGCGATGTGGGCGATCGTGCGGGGCAAGCATGTCTACTGCCAGAAACCGCTGACGCGCACGGTCTGGGAGGCGCAGGAGCTGCTGAAGGCGGCGCAGAAATATCGCGTGGCCACGCAGATGGGCAACCAGGGCTATTCGAACGAAGGCGCGCGCCAGGCGTGCGAGATCGTCTGGGCGGGTGACATCGGCGCGGTACGCGAGGTGCATGCGTGGACGGACCGGCCGGGCAAGTACTGGCCACAGGATCCGAGCGTGGAGCCCAGGGAGGCGCCGGTGCCGGAATGGCTGGACTGGGACGCGTGGCTCGGCGGGTCGCTGCCACGGCCCTACAGCCCGGCCTACTGCCCGCACCACTGGCGGGGCTTTCCGGACTTCGGCTGCGGGGCCATTGGCGACATGGCGTGCCACATCCTCGGCACGCCGAACATGGCGCTGCGGCTGAGCGAAGCCTGGCCGACGAGCGTCGAATGCGTCCTGAAGGAAGGGGTGGGCAAGTACACGTTTCCGCACCGCACGATCATCCGCTTCGAATTTCCGGCGCGCGGCAACATGCCGCCGCTGACGCTCACCTGGTATGACAGCTGCAAGGAAGTGCCGAAAATTGAGGGCGTGCCGGAGGGCGAGCTGCTGGGCGACCCGGACATCAACGGCAGCCTGTTTGTGGGCGACAAGGGCATGCTGACCACCGGCTGCTACGGCGAGAACACGCGGCTGGTGCCGGCGGCGCGGATGAAGGACTACCGGCTGCCGCCGCCGCTGCTGACGCGCTCGCCGGGGCACTACCGGGACTGGATCCGCGCCTGCAAGGGCGGCGAGCCGGCCTGTTCGAACTTCAACGTGGCGGCGCCGTTTGTTTCCTGGATGCTGCTGGGCGTCATCGCCATGCGGTTCGAGGGCAAGCTGCTGTGGGACGCGCAGCGGATGGAGTTCAGCAACAACCGGGAAGCGAACCAGTATCTGAAGCCGGTCTTCCGCAAGGGCTGGCGCTTTGTGGGATAGGGCGGCGGGCAGAAAAAGCCCCGCGCCGGCCGCAAGGGCAGGGCGGGGCGGGCTCAGGCGAAACACGGAATCAGACGAACTTGTACTTGCCGGGCTCGGGCAGCGGCGGCGGCGTGAGCTGCAACCTGTAATCGAACGCCTTGGGCATCAGGTCGAGCTGCGAGTTCATGATCATGTCCCAGGTGACGGCGATGCCCGAGTAGGCGGACTCGCGGCCCATGATGGCGGTCATGGTGGACTCGGCCACCATCATTCCCTCGTTGCGGTACGGGCCGGTGCCGCGGATGGAGCTGATCAGGTGGATGTGCTCCTGGACGTAGGGGTTGATGCCCTTGCCGGAGGCGAGGTCGACTCCGTTGCTGACTCCCTTTGTGCCGACGATCAAATCGCTGACGTCGCGCGTGCAGCCCTGCGGGTACTGGCGGCAGTGGGACGAGTAGCGGATGCCGCCGGGGTACTCGAAGTCCGAGGCCATGTGATCGTAGATGTTGCCGTAGAGCTCGTCGCCCTTGCGCCAGGAGATGCCGCCGGTGGCGATGACCTTCACCGGGTGCGTGCCCATCACCCAGTTGATGAAGTCGATGTTGTGGAAGTGCTGCTCGACGATCTGATCGCCGCAGATCCAGACGAAGCTGTACCAGTTGCGGTGCTGCCATTCGAAGTCAGACCAGTTCGGGTCGCGCTTCTGCACATGAAAAACGGGGCCGGAGAAGTAGTGGGAGTACAGGGCGCGGATGTCGCCGATGGCGCCGTTTTTGATCCGCTCCACGGTTTCGATGTATTCGCGCTGGGCATGGCGCTGGGCGCCGCTGACGACGGTGAGTTTCTTCTCTTCAGCCAGCTTTGCGGCGGCCATGAAGCGGCGGCAGCCGACGGGGTCGGTGGCCACAGGCTTTTCGGTGAAGACATGTTTGCCGGCCTGCACGGCGGCCTCAAAGTGGATGGGGCGGTAGCCGGGGGGCGTGCAGAGCATGACGATGTCGACGCCTGAATCGATGACCTTGCGGTAGGCGTCAAAGCCGACGAAGTGGTTTTCGGGTGGGACCTGGATGCGCGCCGGGACGTCCTTCATCAGGTCTTCCATCGTCATCGTCTTCGTCTGGCCGCCGCGCGGGACGGTGATTCCTTCGTAGCGCTTCAGGCCGCGGCCCTCGCGCAGGCTCTTCAGCGAGCTTTCGAGTTTGTCCTCGAAGACGTCGGCCATGGCGACGAGCTCGACGTTTTCGTTGCCGACGAGCAGGTCGGTGACGGCCTGGGTGCCGCGTCCTCCGCAGCCGACCAGGCCGGCGCGGAGTTTTCCGTCAGAGGCGGCGCGGGCGCCGGGAATGATGACGGCCGCCGTGGCGGCGAGAAGGTCGCGTCGTGAGATTTCAGACATGGGACTGCTATGCTCCTTGCCGGGTACGATATCGAACCGGTGAGCGGAAACACAAGCGCCGGCTCCCGTCCGAGGCGGGAGCCGGCGCGGGAGTGCACGGAGCGTGATCGTCTAAGGCTTGATGGCCTTGTCGGTGACGAAGTTGGTCCACTCTTCCCACCACTTCGTCTCCCCGGCAGCGCCGAGGAAGCGGGCCGACTGGTCAAAGAAGCCGTTGTCGGGGGGCTGGATCCAGCCGGCGCGGAACACGACGGATTCCGGCAGCGGGCGGAAGTCGGGGTCGTTCACCTCAAACGGGCGGCGCAGCATCGGGTCGGCGACGAGGAACTGGCGGCCCTGACCGCGCTGGCCGAGGGCAAACTGGGTGCTGGCGCCGGAGCGGATCTGGCCTTCGATGGTGTCGGCGCCGTTGCCGCCGATGTTGTTTTTCCAGAGCAGAATGCCGTTCATCGCGATGTTGCCGTTATCGATCTGCGCTTCCGTGGCCGCGCCGTCAATGTGCAGGCCGGTGCTGTAGAAGCGCGTGACGATGGCATTGTTGACGATGCCGCCCGAGCCGCGGCGGAGATAGATGCCAGGCGAATTGGCCTCGTCGAAGCCCTGGACGCCGGAGCCGATGAAGGTGACGTTGTAGACCACCGGTCTGGACAGCGGGCTGGCGCCCTGGTCAAACTCGCTGTTGTCGGCCTCGATGCCGCGGTTGCCCGGGTTGTCCGCGTCCTGGTAGAAAAAGCCGAACTGGATGTTGCCGGTGTAGCCGAGCTGCCAGTCGAGATAGTCGTCGGCGCCGAGGCCGCCGATCAGGTACCGGGCGTTCATGGTGCCGCCGAACCACTCGAAAGAGTCATCGAGGCCATAGATGGCCTGGAGGTACTCGGCAACGGTCTTCCGGCCGCATGCGCCGAACGTAAAGGAATTGGCTTCATTGTTGGGAGCGAAGATGGAGCCGGCGTACTCGACGCGGACGTAACGGAGCGTGCCGCAGTCGTGGTCGGGGTCGTTGCCGCCGTAGCGGGAGTCTTCCGTGGCCGGCAGGCCCTCGATGTTGAACTCGCCGCCGGCAACGTTTACCGGCGCGCGGCCGAGCAGGATGAGTCCGCCCCAGTCACCGCGCTTGCGCTCGCCCGGAGGCAGGGCGGAAGTCATGATGATGGGGCGGCTCCGGGTACCTTCGGCACGGATCTTTCCGTTGCGCGTGACGACGAGCACGGAGGGCGGCTCCGAGCCGGGCTGGCCGATGATCACGGTGCCGGGGTCGATGGTCAGCGTGGCGCCGTTGCGGACGAACACGGTGCCATTGATGCGGTAGAGCTTGTCGTTGGTGAGCCGGCGGTCAGATTCGATGTTGCCGGTGATGTCGACGATATCGCTGACGACGGCGAACTTGGCGTAAAGGGTCTTGAGGACCCTCAGCCCGTTCCAGTCGCGGAATTCAAGCACGAGGGTGTGCATGCCGGGCTGGTTCGGCGCGTCGAGCGCGCCGCCGAGCAGGCCGCCCTCGCCCAGCAGCGGTTCGCGTTCGGCATCCGTTATGACCACGGGCGTGAATTCGCCGGGCTGCTTTCCAAAAATATCGGTGGCCCGATCAGTGAATGCGGGGAAATAAAGTTTTTCTCCCGTCTGATTGTTTTGCAGATACGCCACCAGCGTGAATGGATATTTTTCTCCGTAAGTCTTCACCGTGATCCGTGCGCTGATCCTCTCGGTGAAGCCGTACCAGATCTTGTCGGTCCACATCCACGCGGCAATGCCGGTCTCGTAAGTCGAGAGCGCCGCCGCGCGGTCCAGCAGGGCCTGGTCAGCCTGCCGGAGCGGCTCCGCCGCGGAAGCGGCGGATGAAAAGGCCAGGGTGAGAACAGTTGCCAGACAGGCGAATCTCCTCATGATGCTCCTTCCTGTGGATGTTTGTGCCGGCCCGCGGCCGGCATGGATCAGAAAATGTTGACGGCCAGGCCGACGGTGAACGTGCGGCCGAGGCGGAAACTGCGCTGCGTGAATTCTCCCTGCGTCCAGTGATAGTGATTATTGGCCAGGTTTTCTCCGGTGAAACGGAGCGTATATTTCCCCTTTTCGTCTAGATAAAAGCGGTAGCTGAAATCGACCAGCGTGAGCGGTTCCTGGTAGATGTCCGGAACTCCGAAGGTGCCTACGTCGGAGACGCGGCGGCCGACGAAGGTGTAGTCAAGTCGGGCCTCCGAGCGCCACCTGGGTTTGCGCCATTCGCTGATGATGTTGAAGACGTGACGCGATGTGCCGATGAGGGGGCGGGTTTTGCTGGTGAGCAGGGTGGCGTCGCCCGGGCGGATGCGGATGTTGGAGTCGACGAAAGTATAATTGCCGCCCAAATAGAGCTCGCGAAGTTTTGGAGTGATGACGGACAGGGTGGTGCGGCCTTCGATTTCAAAGCCGACGTTGCGTGCGCCGGCTGCGTTGATGAATGTCTGGCGGAGGTCGTTGGAGGGAAGGATGGTGACTTCGATGGGGTTGGTGAAGTCCTTGTGGAAGAAGCTGGCCGCCAGGAGGCGGTTGCCGCCCGGGAACCACTCCCAGCGGAAGTCAGTGTTCTGCACGCGGGCGCGGACGAGGTTCGGGTTGCCCTGGGTGACGAAGCCGCCGTAGACGTTGTTGAAGTCGAAGGGGGACAGCTCGCGGAAATCCGGGCGGGAAACCGTTCTGGAGAACCCGGCACGGAGGTTCTGGCGGGGCGTGAGCATGTAGGTGACGTTGATGCCGGGCATGGGATCGCGGTTGACCAGCGAGGCCACCTGCGGGCGGGCGTTGGGAATGAGCGGATCGAGGGTGGTGACCTGGATGTCTGCGTCTTCGATACGGACGCCGCCGGTGAGGCGGAGCCGCGCGCCGAGGTTGACGTCCGCCATGACATAGCCCGCGTAGATGTCCATGGTGGCGTCGTAGCGGTCCGTGGCGCGGGTGAATTCGATGATCTGAAAACCGTCCGGGCGGATGTTGTCCCGCGCAAAGAGCTCGTTGGAGGGTGCGAACAGATTCAGCGTGGTGGAGCGGACCGGGATGTAGCGGAAGCGGCGCGCCTGGAAGGTGCGATCGCGGAAGGTGCCGCGGAAGCCGACAGTGAAAGCTCCTGTGAACCACCCTTTGAAGAAGGGTTTGGATACTTCGCCGAGCGGCTCATAGAGGCGCTCTTTCAGGCCGTTGAAGAAGCGCATGCCGGAGCTGGAGAGCGCAGCGAAGCTCCAGCGGCCATCGTCGAGCTGGCCGCGGATGACCTCGCGCATGTCGGGCTCGTCGCGGCGCGACTCGGCGGTGGTGAACTGCCACCGGAAGTTCCAGTTGCCATGATCGACCAGGGCGTGGGTGCCTTCGACGCTTGTGGAGACGAGCGACCGCTCGACCCAGCGCAGCCGCTGCGACCAGAGGTTGGAATCGTTGGATCCGTCATAGCCGCGGAACTCGCGGGCCTCCTTGTCCGAATCCCGGGTGAGCGTGTTGCGCACGACGACCTTGTTGTTGGCGCTGATGCGGAAGGCGGCGTTGAGCACGCCGCCAAGGCGGACGGCCTCGGTGCCGGACTGGAAGTTCTCGTAGTTGCTGAAGATGAGCGGCCTGTTGCCGCCCATGCGGATATAGCGCTGGATCTCGGCCTGATTTTGCGGACGATTGGAAAACGTGAGCGCGCCGACGAGGCCGACCCGCCTGAACGTGTTGCCGCCGACCACCGTGTAGGTCTGCTGGGGGCGCATCTGATCGATGATGGTGGGTTCCCAGTTGTGGGCGAACGACCGGCCGATCTCCTGTAACTGCGCCGCGGTAAAGCGGCCGGGGATGATGCGCTGATCGACGGGCACGGCGGCCGGCAGCGCGCGCGTGCCGTCGTCGAAGCCGAAGGCGTCCAGGCCTCCGCCCGGATACGTCAGAAAGGGTTTCCGGGTCGTGGCCGTGTTATAGCCTGTTGTCATCGACACGCGCAGCACCGGCTGCGAGGGGAAATCGACGGTGGTGAGCTGGACGACGCCGGCGGAAAACTCCCCGGGAAGATCCGGCGTGTAGCTCTTGACGACGCGGATGCTGTCGATGAGCGCGGCCGGGAACAGATCGAGCGGGACGACGCGCTTTTCGGGCTCGGTGGTCGGGATGAGCGAGTTGTTCAGCATGGTGGAGCTGTAGCGCTCGCCAAGCCCGCGGACGTAGACGTAGCCCGAGTCGACCACGGAGACGCCGGTCACTTTCTGGAGCGCGCCGGCGGCGTCGGAGGCGACGGTCTGGCGGATTTCTTCGGCCGAGAGGCCGTCGGTGACCACGGCGGCGAGTTTCCGCTCGGTGAGCATGGATTCGGCGGTGGCGGCGACGGGACTGACGGTCTCCTGGACATCGACCTTGGTCACCTGCGACCTCGGCGCCAGGACCACAGTTCCGTCGGCGCTCTCGCCGGGGCGGATTTCTACCGTGTCGAGCGATGCGTCGAGAAATCTCTCAGCGCTCACCAGAACCTGATAGCGGCCAGGAGCGAGCTCGATCCGGTACTTGCCGAACTCATTCGAGTGAACGCGGATGGGAGGGTTGGCCGAGATCGTGATGGTGGCCTTGGGAACCGGTTGCCCGGTGGCGCCATCAAGAACATCGCCTGCGAGGACGCCTTTGGGAACCTCCTGCGCGGGCAGAACACACAGGCAGGAAAACGAGCAACAAAAGACCAGGAAAGTTTTCATGGCGGACTGCTTTGGCGTATCCACCATTCAGCAAAGCAGCCGCTTGTAAAAACACAGTGAAGACCGCGCTAAATCTGCGTGACAGATCCATCACGCCAAAGCATTCGCGGGGAGGGCGAAAAAACAAGAGCGCCGGCGAAGACGCCGGCGCGAGGCAGATGGGGCAGGACGGCTGGGCTCAGTGCACCATGACAGGCACGGACGCCTCCAGATCCGACCAGGCGATCTTCAGCACGCCGCGGTTGCCGCCGGTGGACTCGACGGAGATGGTGAGCTGCTCGACGGGGCGGTCGAGCTTGCGGGCGGTCATCTTGACGCGGCCGAGATCCTTGTTCTGGTCATATTTGTATGCGCCCCACTGGTCGGCTTCTTTGTTGATGATCAGCGTCCACTCCTTTTCGCCGGGGATGGTGAAGAGGGCGTAGGACCCTTTCGGGACGTGCAGAGAGCCGATCATGAGGTCGGCCTCCGTGGTGAGCTTGGTGGCCTCGTCGGCGCCTGTGCGCCATACCTTGCCGAAGGGGGCGATGGGCTCGGCCCAGACGTTGCGACCTTTCACGTAGGGGCGGCCGTATTCGATGGTGATCTTCTTGCCGGCGATCAGGCCGGTTGTGGTTTCGTGCGGGCTGACGCGCTGCTTGGGCTGAGCGGAGGCGGCCAACGCCGCCAGGGCAAGGGACGTTGCGAGTGCGATCCAGTGTCTCGTGTGGTGTGAAGCTCCTCTCGGTTGGAGTCTAGCAGATTGTTGTGACTCTGCCTGTGCACCCCTGGCCTGAAGATGGGTAAAATCAGAAGCACGCATGGCCGCCGGGGCCGTGCGGAAGGATTGACAACCGCGCGGCGCGTATCGCGCGGCCGGCAAGACGAGCAGAGAGGAATTGCCCATGGGTGAAGCATTGGGAATGGTCGAAACGCGCGGCCTGGTGGCGATGATCGAGGCCGCCGACGCGATGGTGAAAGCCGCGAAGGTGACCCTGGTCGGCTGGGAGAAGATCGGCTCCGGCTATGTGACGGCGCTGGTGCGCGGCGACGTGGCGGCGGTGCGCGCGGCCACCGATGCCGGCGCGGCGGCGGCGCGGCGCGTGGGCGAGCTGGTGGCGGTGCACGTAATTCCGCGCCCGCACCCGAGCCTGGAAGACGTGCTGCCGATCGGCAAGTCGTCGAAGTAGGCCGGCCGCGGACATCCGGACATGACGCTCGGCCGCGTTGTCGGAACGGTGGTCGCCACGCGGAAGGATCCGCGCCTGGAGGGGCACAAGCTTCTCCTGGTGAAGCCGGTGACACCGGACGGCAGGGAAGAATCGGGCTATCTGGTGGCGGTGGACACGGTGAGCGCGGGCTTTCGCGAGCTGGTGATCACCGTGTCCGGCAGCAGTGCCCGGATGGCGGAAGGGTGCAAGGACAAACCCGTGGATTGCGTCATCGTCGGCATCGTCGATGGCGTGTCGCTGGACGAGGCCGGGTGAGCGGGCGATGCAACTGGGGCGGGTCATCGGCAGGGTCTGGGCGAGCGTCAAGAATCCGGGTCTGGAGACGCAGCGACTGCTGATCGTGCAGCCCATTCGTCCTGACCAGACGCCTTCCGGCAAGCCGCTGATCTGTACGGACTGCACCGGCGCCGGCGCGGGCGAGATCATCTACTGGGTGCGGGGGAGGGAGGCGTCGTTCCCGTTCCTGCCGAATGAAGTGGCCAGCGACGCGACCATCGTCGGCATCGTCGACGAGATCCATCTCGGCGGAAAACAGGAGCCGCGATGCTGATTGCGCGCGTCATCGGCGACCTCACGGCCACGCAGAAACACCCGTCGCACGAGGGGCGGAAGATCTTGCTGGTGCAGCCGCTGAACCTGGACGGAAGCGAGCGCGGCACGCCGCTGGTGGCGCTGGACAGCGTCAACGCGGGCGTTCATGACCGGGTGCTGGTGACGACCGACGGGTACGCGGCCTTCACGGCCGTGGGGCACAAGCTTGCGCCGATCGACGCGGCCGTGATCGGCATCATTGATCATGTGGAGCTTGTCGAGGCGCCGTCAGCCGGCGCTGCGCCGCCGGCCGCTGCTCCGGCTTCCCCCAAGAAGCAGCCAAAGAAGCGCCAGCCCCAGGACGGCTGAGGCGATTTCAAACGCGGCGAACGCGCCGTGCAGCAGGCGAAAGCGCTCGCCAACGTCGGCGAGGCCGCTGGATCGAAACAGGCGCGACGTTTCGGCGATGGCGGGGATCAGCAGAAACTTCATCAGCAGCGCCAGCAGCAGCATCGCGGCGGCCAGTCCGAGGCGCAGTTTCCCGACGTTCGAAAAAAAGACAAGCAAGAGCAGCACCGCCGCCCCGTAAGCCACCTGAAGGGTTCCCCACAGCGAGAACACCTGATTGTTGGCCTCGCCGGCGTGGTAACGCAGCAAGTCTCGCATCTGGTCTTCCGGGACTCTGGCCAATACTCTGGTCAAAGAGGGCGCGGGATGCCGCAGGACGACCTCGCCCGCGCCGAACACGGCAGGCGCGCCCAGCGAGACCAACAGAATGCCGCCGAGCCAGGCGCTGACCAGCACGGCGCAGACGCGCCGCACTAACCAGGAGGCTTCCGGCGTGATGCGGCTGTAGTGGACGGCCGGCGGCTGGCTGTTTTCGTCGATCATAGGCTAAAAGGAGCGCTGAATCCCAAGTCTATCGGCGGCAGGGGCGAAATGTCCATTCGCGCTTCAGGCGGACTTGAGCTCGGTCCAGAGCCGGTCGCGCAGCCGCTGTGCGGCCGCAGGCAGCGGCTCGAACCACTCGCCCCGCCGCAGCGTTTCCTCGGACGGGAAGAGTGTCTCCATGCGGGCCACGGGTTCCGGCAGCAGCTCGCGGACGCCTGCGATTGCGGTGGCGGTGAACGTCTCGGCGGCGATTTCGGCGGCGACGTCGGCGCGCAGCAGATAGTCGATGAACAGGCAGGCGAGATCTTTTCTCATTGATTCGCGCAGGACGACGGCGCAGTCGGCGTAGAGCGCGAAGCCGTCCGCGGGGTAGACATAGCGCAGGTGAGGCGCGCTGCTGATGGCCTGCTGCGCGGTGGTGGCCCAGGCCTGGCAGGCGGCAAGTTCGCCGGCGGCCATCAGGTCGCGGGCCTCGGCGTTGAGGTAGGCGCGCAGGAGCGGCTTCTGGCGCAGCGCTTCGGCGTGCGCGGCCTGGAGGTCTGCCGGGGCGGAGGCGTTCAGGGGCAGCCCCAGTTTCTTGAGAGCGGCGCCGTAGACCTCGGCGGGGTCATCGAGCATCGTGATCCGCCGCGCGTAGAGGGGGTCCCACAGACTGGAGTACGCCGCCGGAACGGGCGCAAGCCGCGGGTTGGCGAGGATGCCGCTTGAGCCCCAATACAGGGGGACGCAGTAGTCAAGCCCGGGATCCCACGAGGGGCGCGCAAAGCGCGCTTCCAGAGCATCAAGGCGGCTGAGGCGGCGGTGATCCAGCCTTGCGAGCAGGCCAAGATCGCGCATCGGGCCGATGTAATAGTTCGAGGGGAAGGCGACGTCCCAGCCGGAGTTGCCGCTGAGCACGCGGGCCAGCATCTCCTCGTCGGACTCGTAAACGCCGAGCCGCACCTCGATGCCGGTTTCGCGCTCAAACCGGGGCAGCGTCTGGCGCGCGGTGTAGTTGGACCAGTTGAACACGTTGAGGCGGCGCCGGCGGGGACGCAGGCAACCGGCAAGACCGGAAAGGGCCGGGAAAAAGAACGTGCGGCGCGTCATCTTCTCTCCCGCAGCGATTCCGCGGCAAGGATGCCCGCGCCGAGGGCGACAACCACGACGGTGGAGACCGCATTGACGACCGGCGATCCGCCGCGCCGCGCCATGGCGTAGAGCACCATGGGCAGCGTCTCCGTGTCCACGCCCGCCACCAGCGAGGTGATCACGTAGTCGTCAAACGAGATGGTGAAGGCGAGCAGCGCCGCCGAGAAAACGGCCGGCAGGAGGTTTGGCAGCGTGACCCGGCGGAAAGCCTGCCATTCGGTGGCGCCCAGGTCCATGGCTGCTTCTTCGAGCGAGCTGTCCATGGTCCTGAGGCGCGCCAGCACCACCAGGACGACGAAGGCGAGGCAGAAGCTTGTGTGTGCGAGCACTACCGTGTGAAACCCAAGCTGGAGTCCGGCGAAGCGGAACAGCCACTGGAAGAGAGCAAGCAGGGCGACGCCGGTGACGATCTCCGGCGTCACCAGCGACAGCGAGAGTCCCAGCATCAGCATACGGGACTCGCGTTTCCACAACGCCCAAGCGCAGAGCGTTCCGGCCACGGTGGCCGCGGCCGTGGCGGCGGCGGCGATCAGCAGGCTGTTGCCGGCGGCTTCGATGAGGCGCGCGTCGCGCGCGGCCTCCTCATACCAGCGCAGCGAGAAGCCCTCCCAGAGACTGAAGCGGCCGGCGTTGAAGCTGAACACGGCGAGCACGACGAGCGGAGCGTGGAGGAATAGCAGCAGCAGCGCGGCGGCGCAGGCGATGGCGCGCCTCACAGCAGCGGCTCCCTCCGGCGGCGCACTTCCACCCAGAGCAGGACAAGCACCACCGCCATCAGCGCCAGCGAGACGGCGCTGCCGAAGGGCCAGTCGCGCGCGGTGGTGAACTGGTTCTGGATGAACGTCCCAACGAGGATCGTGCGGCCGCCGCCCAGCAGATCGGGGATCAGAAACGCGCCCAGGCAGGGGATGAACGTGAGCAGCACGCCGGCGCGAATGCCCGGCGCCGCCAGCGGCAGCGTGACTCGCCAGAAGGCCTGCCATTCGCGGGCGCCAAGATCGGCGGCCGCTTCCGCCAGGGCCGGATCCTGGCGCTCGAGCGCGGCATAGAGCGGGAGCACCATGAAGGGCAGGTGCGCGTAGACCAGACCGAGCACCACCGCGCCCCAGTTGTAAAGCAGCGGCAGCGGCGCGCTGATGAGGCCTGCTTTCAGCAGGAGCGTGTTCACCAGGCCCGTGTCGCGCAGCAGGAACATCCACGCCCAGGTGCGCACAAGCAGGCTGGTCCAGAAAGGCAGCATGACGAGGGCGAGCAGCAGATTTTTCCGGCGCGTGCTGCGCGCGATGTAGAGGGCGAGAGGAAAGGCGAGCAGCAGGCACAGGAGCGTGGAGAGGGCGGCGACGAGGAAAGAGCGGGCGAGGATGCCCCCATAAAGCGGGTCGGCCAGCCGCTGCCAGTTTTCCAGCGTCCACGGCGGCATCACGCCGCCGTAAACGCCGCGGCTGAGACAGGCATAGGCGGCCAGGATCAGAAAGGGCGCTCCAACGGTGATGGCAAGCAGTGTGGCCGCCGGCGCCAGGGCGAGCGTGCGGAGACGGCTCCTCATGCGGACACGCGGATTTCGTCCTCCGGCCGCCAGAAGACGTAGACGCGCTGGCCGGGCTGGTAAGCGCCGTTGAACCGCGACACTTCGGCGAGCACGCATGCGCCGTCATCGAGTTCTGCTTCCACGTGGAGGCAGTTGCCGAGGAAGAGTGACGTGCGGACGCGTGCGGGCAGCACCGGCGCGCCGGGCAGGGGAGGTTCCACGGCGACCCGCGTGGCTTCGGGCCGCAGGCCGATGCCGCCAATCCAGTTCACCGGACCGAGAAACGCGGCGGCGAAGCGCGTGCGCGGCCGCAGATAGAGCTCGTGCGGGGCGCCGAGCTGTTCACAGCGGCCCGCGTTCAGCAGGGCGATGCGGTCGGAAAGCGAAAGCGCCTCTTCGCGGTCGTGCGTCACAAAAACGAAGGTGATTCCGACGCGGCGTTGGAGGGAACGCAGCTCGGCACGCACCTGCTTGCGCAGGTTGGGGTCGAGCGCGGCGAGGGGCTCATCGAGAAGAAGCACTTCAGGGCGCAGCACGAGCGAGCGCGCCAGCGCCACGCGCTGCTTTTCGCCGCCGGAGAGTTCACGGGGAAAGCGGTGGAGCTTGTCGGCGAGGCCGAGCATTTCGACGCAGTCATCGACGGCGTGCCGGTGCGCGGCGCCGTTGCGGTAGCGGAGGCCGAACTCGATGTTTTCGCGGACGGTGAGGTGCGGGAACAGCGCGTAGCTCTGGAAGACAGTGGAGACGTTCCGGCGGTATGGCGGCAGGCCGTTGAGGCGCTCGCCGCGGAGAAGGATCTCACCGCGCGTGGGCTGCTCGAAGCCGGCGATCAGGCGCAGCGTGGTTGTCTTGCCGCAGCCAGAGGGGCCGAGCAGGGCGAAGAACTCGCCTTCGTTGATTTCCAGCGACAGCCCGTCCAGCGCGGTGTGGCCCGGGTATTGTTTGACGAGGCCGCGAAGCTCCAGATGCGCGCCCATCGGTGTTTGTCACAAATCTTAGCGCGAAACGGCGGCCCACTCGCGAAGGTCGCGGGCGGCGGCGGTATCTTCGCAGCAGGCACGATGGCCGTGGTGGCAGACCTGGCAGCCCTGGACCGGATGCGCCGCCGCCAGGCGATCAGTAAGGGACGCGGCCCGGGCTGTCCAGCCAGAGCGCAAAGGGTTGGCCGGCTTCGGCGAGCGGGATGCGCCGCGTGGGCAAGGAGCGTTCCGCCTCGGCGAGCGCGAACTGTTCATACAGGAAGCGGTCATCGAAGCCGGCCTGGGCGGCGTCCTCGCGTCCTGCGGCGTAGTAGAGCGCATCGAGGCGAGCCCAATAAATGGCGCCGAGGCACATGGGGCAGGGCTCGCAGGAGGAATAGATCACCGCGCCGCGGAGGTCGAAGCGGCCGAGCAGGCGGCAGGCGGCGCGGATGGCGACGATTTCGGCGTGGGCGGTGGGGTCGAGATCTGTGGTGACGTGATTGGCGCCTTCGGCAATGATCTCGCCGTCAGCGACAATAACAGCCCCAAAAGGGCCGCCGCGCCCCTGCCTGACGTTTTCGACGGCAAGCTGGATGGCGCGGCGGAGGAATTCTTCGTGCATTTTGTCCGGTCTGGCCTGAACCCAATAGGCAGGGTAGCGCAATCCGGATCAGAGCGAGCCGCCGGCGAACTGCTTCGCGTATTCCTGAAGACGGAAGCGCTCTTCGGCCTTTTCCCAGTTGACGACGTTCCACCAGTTGGCGATGTATTCGGCGCGGCGGTTCTGATACTTGAGGTAGTAGGCGTGCTCCCAGACGTCGAGGCCGATGACGGCGAATTTATTCTCCATCAGCGGGTTGTCCTGGTTGGGCGTGGAGATGATTTCGAGGCCGTTCTGGCCGATGATCAGCCACGCCCAGCCGGATCCGAAGCGGCCCATGGCGGCGGCGGCGAATTTCTCCTTGAACTGGTTGAAATCGCCGAAGACCCGCTGAATGGCCTTGGCCAGCAGGCCGGTGGGTTCGCCGCCCTTTTTCGGCCCCATGATCTCCCAGAACAGGGAGTGGTTCCAGTGGCCGCCGCCGTTATTGCGGACGGCGGTGCGGATGGACTCGGGCACGATGGCCAGGTTGTTGGACAGCAGCTCGTCGATCGGTTTGTCGGCAAGCTGGGGCGCGGTGGCCAGCGCCTTGTTGACGTTGTCCACGTAGGCGCCGTGGTGCTTGGTGTGGTGGATCTCCATGGTGCGCGCGTCGATGTAAGGCTCGAGCGCGTCGTAAGCGTAGGGAAGAGGTGGCAGCGTAAACGGCATCTCTGTGTTGAAACTCCTTCAGCTTTCCCAGATGAACGAAGCAGTCGTTTGGATGCGGCTCTGGCGGACAAAGCCGCGAATTTCACTCTCATTGTACGGAAGACGGGGGGTCAAAGGCTGGCCCCGCCGGCGCGCTCGAACGCTTCACCGAGGCGGAACAGCAGCGGCTCGCCGAAGTGGGGACCAATCAACTGAAGCCCCACGGGCAGCCCTTCCGGCGTGCGTCCGCAGGGAACACTCATGGCGGGCAGACCGGCCAGCGAAGCGGTAATGGTGAAGACGTCGGAGAGATACATCTGCCAGGGGTCGTCGAGCTTTTCGCCGAGGCGGAAGGCGGGGAAGGGGCTCACGGGCGTGACGATCACATCCACCTGTTCGAAGGCGGCGAGGAAGTCGCGGGTGATGAGCGTGCGCACCTTCTGGGCCTTCAGGTAGTAGGCGTCGTAGTAGCCGGCGCTGAGCACGTAGGTGCCGAGCATGATGCGGCGCTTGCATTCGGCGCCGAAGCCCTGTCCGCGGGTGCGTGAGTACATCTCGGCGAGCGTGTCGGCGTGCGGCGCGCGCCAGGTGTAGCGGACGCCGTCGTAGCGGGCGAGGTTGGAGCTGGCCTCGGCGGTGCAGACGATGTAGTAGCAGGGGATCGCGTAGGGCGTGTGGGGCAGGCTGATGTCGCGCAGCTCGCAGCCAAGGGATGCAAGCAACGCGCGCGCCTTGTCCATCTGCGCGGCGGTGGCGCTGGACAGGCCTTCGAAGTATTCGCGCGGCAGGCCGATTCTGAGCCCGCGGACCTGGCTGCCGAAAGCGGCCGCGTAGTCCGGCACCGGAGCGAAGGCGCTGGTCGAGTCGCGCGGGTCGCGGCCGGCGATGGCCTGGAGCAGGCGCGCCGCATCGCGGACGTTGCGCGCCAGGGGGCCGATGCGGTCGAGCGAACTGGCGAAGGCGACCAGGCCGTAGCGCGATACGCGCCCGTAGGTCGGGCTCAGGCCGACGACGCCGCAGAAGCTGGCAGGCTGGCGAATGCTGCCCCCGGTGTCGGATCCGAGCGCGACCACGGCGGTGCCATCGGCGACGGCGGCGGCCGAGCCGCCCGAGCTGCCGCCCGGCACGCGGTCCGGCGCGGCCGGATTGCGCACGGGGCCGAAGGCGGAGTTTTCGTTCGACGAGCCCATGGCGAACTCGTCCAGATTGGTTTTGCCAAGGATGACGGCGCCGGCCCGCTCCAGCCGTTCGACCACAGTCGCGTCATAGGGCGGGATGAAATGCTCCAGCAGGCGCGAGCCGCAGGTGGTGCGCACGCCGCGCGTCACGATGTTGTCCTTCACCGCGACGGGCACGCCGGCCAGCGGGCCGGGGTCTTCGCCGCGCCCGAGCATCAGGTCGATGCGCGCCGCCGCGGCCATGGCGCGCTCTTCGGCGAAAGTAAGCCAGGCGTTGGTGCCGGCGTTGGCCTGGCGAGCCGCGCGCAGCGCTTCCTGCGCCAGCTCGCGCGCACTGGCCCGCCGCTCGTGGAGAGCGGCCTGGACGGAGTCGATGGTCAGAGTGCGGATCTCCATGGCACAGGGACTAGCGCTCGATCACGCGCGGGACCTTGAACTGGCCCGCGCCCGCCAGCGGCGCGTTGGCGAGGGCCTCATCGTGCGGCAGTGGCGTGTGCGGCTCATCCTCGCGCAGTGTGGCGTTTTCGCTGCCGGGGAACAGGACCTGCGCCATTGGCTCGACGTTCTCCGTGTCGAGTTCGCGCAGCTGGTCCATGTGGGCGAGGATGCCGTCGAGCTCGTGGGTCATGCGCTCCACTTCCTCATCGGCGAGCTCCAGGTGGGCGAGCGAAGCGACGTAGCGGACTTCCTGCTCGGTGATCTTCACGATGCCAGCGCCTTTCGTTTCGAACGGAGGTAGATGCGGCGCAGGACCGGGTCCTGGATGCGCGCGGCCTCGTCGGCCTGGGGCGCGACGAGCTGAAACGGATCCCGGGCGGCTTCGCTGCGCACCGGCCGTCGTGGGATGGCGAGGCGGTATTCGATGCTCTTTGGAGCGCCTGGCCCCAGCAGCGAGGCGAGGTTGGCCAGGATCTGCCGGCTCAGCAGCTCGAGATTGCGGCGCCAGAGTTCATCGCCGACCTCGACGACAAGCGTGTCGCCGCGCAGGGTCACCGCCCGCGTGTGCCGGGCCGCTCTCGAACCCACCGCGGCGGGCCAGGCGGCCAGCGCCAGCTCTTCCGCAGAGAGGTTTTTTCGGGCCGTTTTTGAAAGCGCCAGCAGACGGCCTGCGCGTTCCATCATCGTTCCCGACAGATTGTACCACGCGGGCTTCAGCAGCCACTTCTCGGCGCGCTCATGCTAGCCTGAGAAGCCGATGATCGTTCTGGCATCGCAGTCCCCGCGCCGGCGCGAACTGCTGGCCAACGCCGGCATCGCGTGCGAGGTCCGGCCGGCGGGCATCGAAGAGAAGCCACGGGAGGGAGAGACGCCGGAACAATATGTGGTGCGTCTGGCCCGCGAGAAGGCGGAGGCGGTGGAGGCGTCCGCCGGGGAGTATGTGCTGGCGGCCGACACGACCGTGGTCGCCGACGGTCAGATTCTCGAAAAGCCTCACACGCCGGAAGAGGCCGAGCGGATGCTGCGGCTGCTGCACGGTCGCGACCACACCGTGCTGACCGGCGTCTGCCTGCGGCACCAGGGGCGCTGCTGGACGGCTGTGGAGTCGACGCGCGTGTGGTTCATTCCGCTGCGCGACGACGAGATCGTGGCCTACGCGCGTTCGGGCGAGCCGCTGGACAAGGCGGGCGGCTATGCGATCCAGGGGCTGGCTTCGCGCTTTGCCGAGCGGATCGAGGGCTGTTACTTCAATGTGGTCGGGCTACCGGTGAGCCGCGTCTACCGAATGTTGCGCGCGGCGGGCTACAACTTCAACGAAGGGTAGCGCCGGCGCAGCCAGTCGAGAAAGGAATCGGGAACTCCCATCGTCGAAAGCCGCCCCTGGCGGACCAGCGCCCAGTCGTTGAACAGCCCGCTGGATTTGATTTCGGCCAGTGTCACGGGCGGATCAATGCGGCCCAGGAATTCCACATCCACGACCCACGACTTCGGGTTGGCGGGGTCGGGCCGCGGGGCGGAAACGACCCTGGCCAGAGCGACGATGGCCGACTGGCCGCCGCTGTGATAGATGAACGCGCGGTCGCCGATTTTCATTTCGTGGATCGAGCGCACCGCCTGCGCGTTGGTCACGCCGTCCCAGACGGTGCGGCGGTCGCGCTCCAGATCGGCCGCCGAGTAGGCTGCCGGATCGGTCTTCAAAAGGAAATACCGCATACACAAGTTTCGATGACGGAATGGGACTTTTGTTCCACGCTCGTAGACCGGCAGTCCGGTCCGCGGCGGCGCCGCATGGGACGAAAGGCATGGAACTGCGGCGGTGATTTTTGGCGGCGGGGCCTGGGCGGGTCTCCTGTAGAATAAAGAGTGCTGGTGACTGGGAAATACTCCGGGAATTGTTCAAATTTCCCGCAATACATCCGCCCGGCGGCGCATGGGTCGTACGGGCCGCGATCGGAGGAACTGAGCTCATGAAGCAGTGTGCATGGTGCCGATGGGCATGGGTGTGGCTCGCCGTGGGGTTGTCAGTGGCAGCTCCTGCTGTCCGGGCCCAACAGGCGCCGCAGCCGCAGGCGGCTGCCGGGCCGGCAGCGGCGAAACAGCAGGCTGCGAGTCAGGGCCTGGACGTGGCCGCTCCGGTGGATCCGAAGACATACCGGATCGGAGTGGAGGACGTTCTCGGCATCCGCGTCTGGCGCGAGGCGGACCTGAGCGGCAGCGTGGTGGTCCGGCCGGATGGCAAGATCACGATGCCGCTGGCGGGGGAGATCCAGGCGGCCGGACTGACGCCCGAAGAGCTCCAGCAGCGCATTGCGGAAGCGCTGAGCAAGTTCCTGACCAAGCCCGAAGTCATTGTCTCCGTGCTGGACGTGCGCAGCAAGCGCTACTACGTTTCCGGTAACGTGCTCAGGTCGGGCCCCGTGCCCCTGGTGACTCCCACGACGGTGCTTCAGGCCCTCAGCATGGCTGGGCTGGGCCCATGGGCGAAGAAGAACAAGATCGTGATCATGCGGGGCACGCAGCGGCTGAAGTTCAACTACAACGACGTCATCAAGGGGAAGAAGCTTGAACAGAACATCTTCCTCCAGGACGGCGATCACATCTTCGTGCCCTGACGGAGGAGGCCCGCGATGTCAGCCACTACCATCCCCACCATGGCGCCTTCCTCGGAGCAGCCGATTTCCGTTCCGAGAAGGCCGCTGGATTTTGAGGATTACATCGACATTCTGCGCCGGCACCGTTCCTGGATCCTGGGGCCGGCTTTTCTTGGCCTCGTCCTGGGGGTGGTGACGGCGTTCCTCTGGGAGGACTCCTACGTCGCCCGCGGCAAGATCCGCATCACGCCGCCGCAGATTCCCGCCCGTTTCGTGCCGGGCAATGTGGGCGAGGAGATGACAGCGCGCATCAACGCGATCGCGCAGGAGATCATCACGCGGTCCAGCCTTCAGAACCTGATCCAGACCTACAACCTCTATCCGGACGACCGGAAGCGGCTGCCGATGGAAGACGTCATCGACAGGATGCGCCGCGCCATTGGCATTGACAACATTCAGTCCTACGGGCGCTCCGGCGCGCCGCAGTACCACGTTTTCACGGTCAGTTTCGTGTATTCGGACCGGCGCTTGGCGCAGAAGATCTGCGCCGAACTGATTGACCGCTTCACCAAGCAGAGTATCGAGAGCCGGCTGAACAGCTCGCGGCAGACGACGCTGTTTCTTTCCGACCAGTACGAGGCGGCCAAGCGCGAGCTCGACGAGATCGACGCCCGCATTGCGGTGTTCAAGTCGAAGTACTTCGGCGAACTGCCCGAACAGGAGCAGCTCGTAATGACGCGGCTGTCGGGTATGGAGTCCGCGCTCCAGGCCACCACGGGGCAGCTCAGCCGCGCGCAGCAGGACAAGCTCCAGCTGGAGACGCAACTGCGCGACCTGCGCGACCAGGCCGCGGCGTTGGCCCATGCATCGTCCCAGACGGAATCGCCGGCGGTGGTGGCCCAGCGCAACCCGAAGATTGCCGAGATCCAGCGCGAAATCGAGCGGGCGCGGAATTCCCTGCGCGTGTTGCGTGAGAGCTATACGGATTCCCACCCGGATGTCCGCCGGCTTGTGGCTTTCATCGAAGGGCGGGAAAAACAGCTTGAAGAGCTGATGGAAGAAGACCGGAAGCAGCAGGCCGCGGCGGCCGGCGCCCAGGGCAAGGCGCCTTCGGGAGCGGTCATCACGCAGGGCAACCTGGACCGGCTGCGAGAGCTGAACAGCGCCATTGTGCGTCTCCAGGCTGCCTTGCAGGCCAAGGACATGGAGATCGACGACTACAACCGCCAGATCAATGATCTGAAGAGCCGGATCAAGGCGACGCAGGCGAAGCTGGAAAGCGGAGCGTCCATCAGCCAGGAGTACCTGCAACTGGTGCGGGACCGCGAACTGGCGGCGCGCCGCTATGAAGAGCTGGGCCGGAAGCTTCAGGAGTCCAACATGGCCACGGACTTGGTGAGCCGCGGGCAGAGCGAGACGATGGAAGTGCTGGAATCGCCAGTGATCCCCGAAGAACCGGTTGCGCCGAACCGGCCGCTAATCATCGCGGTCGGCGTGGCCATCGGCCTGGCGGTGGGCATCGGGCTGGCGAGCGTGCGCGAGATCAAGGACACCTCGCTCAAGAACCTGAAGGACGTGAGAGCCTATACGAAGCTGACTGTCCTTGGCAGCATCCCGCTGCTTGAGAATGATTTCGTCGTGCGCCGGCGGCGCCGCATCGCCTGGCTGGCCTGGGCGCTGGCGGTGCTGGTGGGCGTGCTGCTGATGGCGGGCGCGATCTTTTACTATTACACGCAGCGGGGCTAGCCGGCCGGCGGCGGACGCCCGGGAGCAAGAGGATCCACGGAATGAGCCGAGTCCATGACGCATTGAGGAAAGCGCAGGCGTCCGGCGCCCTGCCGGCCACGCCACCGGAGGCGCCGGCCGCGCCGGGGGGGATGGCTTCGCATACGGAGACAGCGCCATCGGCGGCGCTGGCTGATCTGCTGACGAAAGTGCAGACGGTGCCCTTCAGCCCGGCGCCGGATGCCTCCCTGCTCGATCCTTCGCGGCCGGGCGAGGCGCCGGCGGAAGAGTTCCGCAGCCTGCGAACGCGGCTCAATCACATCCAGTCGCTCCAGCCGATTCACTCGCTGGTGATTACTTCGCCCTCGCCGGCCGAGGGCAAGTCTTTTACTGCGGCCAATCTCGCCATCGCCCAGGCGCAACTGGAAGGCAATTTCACGCTGCTGGCGGACTTTGATTTCCGCCGCCCGGTGATCCACACGCTGTTTCAGCAGCCGCGCTCGCCAGGCATCACCGACTACCTTCAGGGCAAGGCGCCGCTGGAGGCGATCATCCGGCGGCTCGAGGGCACCAACCTGTTCATCATGACGGCGGGCGAAGCCGTACTGAATCCGCTCGAGCTGCTGAACCTGCCCGAGGCGAAGCACCTGATCGATGGCCTGCCCTCGTTTTTCAACTGGGTAATCATCGACACGCCGCCGCTGCTGTTCGCGGCCGATGCCAATCTGCTGTCCACCATGGCGCACGCGCTGTTGCTCGTGGTGCGCATCGGAACGACGACGATCGACTCGGTGACGCGCGCCATCGGCTCGCTGTGCCAGAACAACATCATCGGCATCGTCGTCAATGCCGCGCAAAAGAGCGAGCTGTACAGCAAGTACACGTATTATCACTCGTATTATGCGGCGCCGGAGAGCTGAGCCGGTGCACGGACCCGCCTGTCTGCCATGATTTCTGCCGAAGCGGGCAGCCCCCCGCCCCCATGGCTGTTGCGTCTTGCCGCCGGAGTGGACGTCGGCGCCGGCGCGTCCATTGCGGTTCTCCTGTGGTTCGCGGTGCATTCACGGCTGCTGGGGGATCCCTGGTGGGCGAAGTTCAACCTGGCGGCCGCAGTGATCTACGGAAGCGAAGTGTACTGGATGGGGCGCGGCCGCGCCACTCTGGCCGGGGCGGCGCTGCTTTTTGTCCTGTACACGCTGTTGGGCGTTCTGTTCGCCTTCCTTGCCGGGCGGCGCAGCTTCTGGCGAAGCGCCCTGCTGGCGCTTCTGTGGATGGCGCTCTGGCAGATGGCGGCCGAGCGCCATGTCTGGCCCCTGCTGGACGACGCGGCGCCTCAATATTTCAACCGGCTGGCCACCGTGCCAGCGCACCTGGCGGCGGCCATTCTGCTGATGCGTTACCCGTCCCGGCTCCGGCGGCTCGAGGCGCTGTTCCAGCCTGCCCCGCCCACGCGCCCGAGTGGTGACGCCCCAGCGCCTGAGGTTGCGGTGGTGGAGGCGGAACCGGCGGATGCTGCCGCGTCGAAGGAGGCGGAGGCGCCTGAACCGCCAGGTATGCCTCGGTCTTCTGCCGGTGGCGATCATTGTTGAGGGCGCGGCGGATTGGCTAGAATGAAGACTTTGAGCCCTCTGGCCGAGTTCATGGCTGAAACGCCTGCGCCCGTTTCGACGTCACAGACGCAGGCGGTATCGGAAAGGATCGCATCTGTTTAAGATGACCTTCAGGCGACTGAGCCTGGGCGCCTTACCCCTGTGCGTGCTGACCCTGGGAGTTTCTCTCACAGGTGCGCTGCCAGCGGCGGTCAGGGATGTACCGGACACGGCGGAACAGACGCAACCGCCGGCGGCGAAGCCGAAAAGCCCATTTGAATCCGTACCCGCCACGGAAAGCCAGCCGCCTGCATCCCCGAAACCTCCTGAAGCGAAAAAGCCCGCCCCCTTTGAGACAGTGCCGGAAGCCAGGGAGCCCGAGGCGCCTAAACCGGCGGCGCCGGAAGCCGCCAAGCCGGGCGCTCCCGTCGTGGTGCCTGATGTGATCGAGGCGATTGAGTTTCGCGGCTCCCGACGCGTACCCCAGGACACGCTGCGCGCGTTGATCTTTTCGCGCAAGGGCGACCGTTACGATCCCGAGGCCATCCACCGCGATTTCATGGCGCTGTGGAACACGGGACGCTATGACGACATCACCGTGGAACGCGAGCCGGGCAAGGCGGGGTGGATCATCCGGTTTCTGTTAACCGAGCGGCGGGTCATCCGCACGATCAAGTACGAGGGCGTGAAGTCCGTCACTGTTTCGGAAATCCTTGACCGGTTCAAGGAGCGCCGCGTCGGACTGGCCGTCGAGCAGCAGTTTGACCAGGGCAAGGTGCAGCGTGCGACAAACGTTCTGAAGGAATATCTGGCCGAGCGCGGACGCCAGTTTGCCACGGTGACGCCGGTGATCCGCCAGATTCCGCCGTCGTCGGTGGAGCTGACGTTCCGTGTGGAAGAGGGTCCCAAGGTCAAGGTTGGCCGCATCGAGATCCTCAACAACAAGGTCTTCGGCGACCGTGCGGTTCGCCGCGCCATGAAAAACCTGAGGCCGGTGGGGATTCCGCACAGCATTTTTCTGGAGAACCTGTTCGCGAAGACTTTCGACCAGGCCAAGCTCGACGAGGACAAGGAGCGCATCCGCTTCTTCTATTCTTCGCGCGGGTATTTTCTGGCGCGCGTGGTGGATAGCGAGGTGAAGCTGCGGGACTACCGCGGACGGCTCTGGGTGCCGCCGTTCCTGGCCACCAAGCCGGGCAAGAAGGCCGACATCAAGCTCGACATCGAAGAGGGGCTGCGCTACCGGATCCGCAACGTGAATTTCGTCGGCGTCAAGGCGCTGAAGACGCCGGAGCTGTTCGTCAAGCCGATCTTCCGCATGGGGCCCGGAGACATCTTCTCGACCGAGAAGCTTCAGAAGGGCATCAAGAACTTCCAGAAATTTTACGGCGAGCTGGGCTACATCGATGCGGTGCCGGAGCCGGACTTCAACCCGCTGCCGAACGGCCAGATCGACCTCACCATCAACGTCGACGAGGGCAAGCAGTTCTTCATCCGCCGCATTGATTTCCAGGGCAACACGACCACGCGCGACAAGGTGATCCGCCGCGAGCTGCTGCTCGATGAAGGCGACATGTACAACACGCGGCTGTGGGAGCTGAGCATCCTGCGGCTGAACCAGCTCGGCTATTTCGAGGCGCTCAAGGAAGAGGAAGCGGCCACCATCACGCGCGACACGAAGAACAATACGGTGGACATCCTGCTGAAGGTGAAGGAGCGCGGCAAGAACAGCATCACGCTGAACGGCGGCGTCTCGGGCATCGCCGGCAGCTTCATCGGCTTCGGTTACGCCACGAACAATTTCCTGGGCCTGGGCGAGACCCTGTCGCTCAGCGCCGAGCTCGGCGACCGCCTCCGCAACGTGACCTTCGGCTTCACCGAGCCGTACCTGTTTGACCGGCCGATCTCGGCCGGTTTTACGATCTACACGCAGCGCTTCAATTACGACCAGGCCCGCGAAGTTTCGCTGTTCACCGGCCGCAACCTGATCCCGCTGTACAACGCGATCGGGCGCGACAACCTGCTGAACTACGTCTCCCGCGGCTGGGGCGGCACGGTCTTTGTCAGCTATCCGCTGCGGCGCACGTTCGCGCGCGTGAGTCTGACCTATGGCTACGACCGCTCGAACATCCGCGCGTTGAACACGTCATCGAACAGCTACTTTGAGTACGTCAACTTCCTTAACTTCGAAGGCCCCAACTCGCTGTCCGGCATCGTCACCAGCCGCGTCATTCCGGCCTACACGTACAACACCGTGGACCATCCGATCACACCATCGCGCGGCAAGAGCTTTTTCGCCTCCATTTCGTTCGCCGGAGGCCCGCTGGGCGGCAACGTCAACATGATCGAGCCGACCGTGTCGGCCACCTATTTCCGTCGCGGCCTCTCGCCGCGGCACGTGATCGGGATGCGCGTGCTGGGCCGCATCATCACCGGTTACGGAGGCAAGGTTGCGCCGCCCTACAACCGCGTGTTCATGGGCGGCGAGAACGACGTGCGCGGCTTCGAGATCTGGAGCATCCTGCCGTTCGTGTACATGCCCAGTGAGGGCGCGGTGAACGTGCTCAATCCCGATGGCAGCGCCCGTCAGCAGAAGATCATCGTGGACGGCAAGGAGCAGACCGTCAACGTGGTGCAGCAGATTCCGGTCTACCAGCTTGTGCCGACGGGCGGCGACACGCAGGGCGTGGCCAACTTCGAGTACCGGGTTCCGATCATCGGGCCGCTCACGCTGGCCGCGTTCTTCGATGCGGGAGTCAACCGCATCAGCCTGCCGGGCCAGCTCCGCCTGAATGCGGGGCGCATCGCGACCCTGAACAGCACGTTTCCGCAGGCGAGCTTCCAGAATCGCGCCGACATCATCGGCGACACCCAGAAGATCCGCACGTCCACGGGGCTCGAGCTTCAGGTGATGATGCCGGTGGTAAACGCCCCGTTCCGCCTCTACTGGGCCTACAATCCCACGGTCGTGCGGCAGTGGTTTGTGCCGCCCATCGCCGTGGTGCCTTCCATGTTCCCCAACATGGCGACCTTCGCCAATGCGACACGCACGTTCGCCAACCCGGCGCCGTACTTCGAAAAGCGCACCATGTTCCGGTTCACCATCAGCCGGACATTCTGACGCCGGGATGCTACCATTCAAAGTTTGAGGAGCCTATCGACAGTGAGATCCGTTTGCAAGACATTGAGCCTGGCAACGCTGGTTGCCGCCGCCACGCTGGGGCAGGCGCAGACGCCGACCAAGGTGGCCATCATCAACGTCCAGGGCGCCATCGTCGCCACAAAGGACGGCGCCAAGGCGCGCGAGTCCATCCGCGAAAAGTACGAGCCCCGCGCCAAGCAGATCGAGGCCCTGAACAACGAGATTCAGAAGCTCCGCAATCAGCTTGCCACGCTGGCCAACACGGCATCGCAGGAAACGCGCGACAAGATCAGCCGCGAGATCGACGACAAGCAGAAGAAGCTCCAGTGGGACTCGGAAGACCTCCAGAACGAGATCCAGCAGGAGGAAGGCAAGCTGGTCAACGAAATCGGCCAGCGGATGATGCAGATCATCGACGAATACGCCAAACAGCAGGGCTTCGCGCTGGTGCTGGATGTCAGCTCGCAGCAGAGCCCGGTGGTGTGGGCGGCCAATGGGATCGACATTACCCAGCAGATCGTCGAGCTCTACGACAAACGGTACGGCGCCGCCGAGGCGCCCGCGGCCAAGCCCGCACCCGCCGCCAAGCCCGCAGCCGGCGCTCCCGCCGCGGCCCCGAAGAAGCCTGCCGGCGTGAAGTAACAGCGGCTCCGGGTCTCGCCGAAACGACCCGCCTCCGGGCGGACCGTTTCAGTAGCCTTCGGCGACGATGCGGAACACACCGCGCCAGTGGCCCCGCGGCGCGATGAAAGTCAGGTTCCTGTACCAGCCGGCGTGGGCCGCGTTGAAGGCGTTCGTGATGGCCGTCATCGGTTCAAAGCAGATGAACTCCCGCCCTACAGGCGCATAGACCACGGCGACCCTGTAGGCCTCGCCATACTCCACGGTGATGCGCTGCCGCCGGCCTTCCACGCGGAAGCGGGCCATGCCGTCGGGGTCGCGCTCCAGCTCGTCAAGCACGTCGTCGAGCACCGCGCCCTTCAGGCTCAGTTTGCCGGGATAGGGCAAGGGCTCCGTCCGCCCGGTCGGGATCAGCTTTGCGTCCAGCAGATGCCTGCGGCGCGCCGCCAGCGTCACCGTCCATTCGTCGCGCGGAGCGTCGGTGATCTGGAAGTAGGGATGAAAGCCGAGCGAGACGGGCATGGGCTCATCGCACTGGTTTTTAACCTCCGTCTCCACGGTCAACGTTCCACCGGCAAGCCTGTACGTCATCTCCACCGTGTGGGCAAAGGGAAACTGCGCCATCAACTCAGGACGGCGCCAGAATTCGAGCCGCGAAGTGACCCAGGCGTTCTTCTGGTCCGCGCCATGCGCAGCAGGCTTCCAAAGATCCGAAAAGACGAGCAGCCCATGGATCGGCGTGTTGTTCGGACCGGGACGCACGTTGCCGAGCTCCGGGTTGAGGAGATATTTCCGGCCGTTCACCCAGTAGGCGAGCCCGTCAATGCGGTTCGCCCACGGCCAGAGGAACGGGTTGCCGAAATGGGCCGGGCGGGCGCGCACTTCGGCAGGCGAGCGGAACGGCGACCAGAACACGGGTTGGCCGTGCACGGTCATCTGCCAGACGTTGTTGCCCAGCCCAGGCACGATGCGCGCCTCGACGCCCGCCGCGCGGTCGCGGAGGACGATGGTTTCCGTTCCTTCGAGGCTTTCCGTGCGCGCTTCGTATCGCTGGCTGAAGAGAGGCTGCATGGAGATCAGCGGGAGGCAGACAAGAACGGCTCGCATGTCACGAGCAGTTTACTTCAGATCCATGTCTCCGAGCGCCGGATCGCGCAGGTCCAGCCGCATCTCCTGCTGGCAGCACTGACATTTGCCCGGCGACCAGGCGCGGATGGAGCAGACGTCGCACCAATAGGTGACCACCAGGCGTTTCCCGTTGCGCCAGACGAAGAGCGCGCGCTCGTGGATCGGATCGACAACAAACACGTCCGGCGTGCGGTAACGGCCCACGGCTTCGAAATCTTCCTTTGCGAGCCGCGGGTCGCGCAGCACGGCCTCCGACGGCGCGTCCGCTTTCAGCGCGATGGTGCGGCCCTCGCGGGTGATGAGGGCGGGCGGGAGATGCTCGTCCTGACGCAGGCGGCCGCGTACGCTGGCCTTCCGGTCTGCGGTCGCGCGCGCCACCAGGGCAGCGGGCAGCAGGAGCAGGATTCGGCGCGAAATCATTTCTCCACGGTTGGATGCTCGGTGGGCCGGAGCAGTCGCAGCCCGTTCAGCGTTACCAGCAGCGTGGCGCCGGTGTCGGCGGCGACGGCCATCCACAGCGTGGCCCTGCCCGTGGCGGCCGCGGCGAGAAACGCGGCCTTGAGCGCCAGCGCGAGAACGATGTTCTGGCGGATCACGCGCAGAGCGCGCTTCGCGTGCGCAACGAGGAAGACGGTTTTCGCGAGGGGACTTCCGGCCACAATCACGTCCGCGCTCTCCTGTGCCGCTTCGGCGGAAGGCGCGGCGATGCTGATGCCCACGGTGGCGCGCCGCAGGGCCTCTGCGTCGGCCACGCAGTCGCCCAACATGGCCACGTCGCCGTAGTCGCGCTGGAGCTGCTCGACGAGGCGTGCCTTCTCTTCGGCGGAGAGCTCGGCGCGGCATTCGTCCAGGCCGGCCGCCGCGGCCGCCGCGCGCGCGGCGGGTTCCGGATCCGACGCCAGCAGAACGAATCGCCGGACTCCCAGCCGACGCAGCGCGTCAACATGCTGGCGCGCGCGGCTGAGCGGCGCGTCGCACCACGCTTCCAGTGCCCCGCCATCTGGCGGCACGGACACGGTGCAGCCTTCGGCCGCCAGCGCCGCGATCCGTTCTGCCAGTTCGGGCTGCATCCCGCATGCGGACGCCCATCGCGGCGTGAGCGGAATGCCGCCGCCTTCGTCGGTCCGCCAGTGGCGCCAGATACCCAGCGCTTCCTGTTCCCCGCTGCTTAGCGGTTCCCGGCGCGCCAGGCGCGGCTCGCCCTGCGTGAGGATTCCCGGCCGGTCCATCGCCAGGGCGCGGAGCCGTCCAGCAGCTTCCAGAAACGCGCCGCCCTTGATCAGCACGCCCTGACGGGCCGCGCTCGCCAGCGCCGCCATTACCGTCACGGGCGTCGAAATCACGAAAGCGCACGGGCAGGCGATCAGCAGCACAACCATTCCGTGATACATCCACTCGCCCCAGCTCCCCAGGCCGGCCACTGGAGGGACGACGGCCACGGCGAGCGCCAGCAGCAGGACGGCGGGCGTATAGCGGCGCGCGAATCGTTCCACCAGACGGTCGCTTTCCGCGCGGCGTGCGCTGGAGAGTTCCACCATGCGGAGCATGCGCTGGAGCCGCGTGTCGCGCGCCGGCTTGCCTACCTCCACAAGCAGCGTGCCGCCCGTATTCAGCGTGCCGGCAAACACTTCGTCTCCAGCCCGCCTCGGCACCGGAACGGATTCGCCTGTCAATGGCGCCTGGTCGACCAGCGCTTCGCCATCGAGCACAACACCGTCGCAGGGGATGCGCTCGCCACTGCGCACGCGCACGCGGGCGCCGGGAGTGAGTGATTCCACATCCACGCGGTGCTCATGATCGCCGTGCACCAGCGATGCCTGCGCCGGCATCAACTCCAGCAGCCGCGCCACCGAGCGCCGCGCCCGCTCGAGACTCAGCGTCTCCAGCCGCCCGGCGAGCCCGTACAGGAAAACGAGCGTGGCGCCTTCCGCCCATTCGCCCAATGCGGCCGCGCCGGCGGTCGAAACCATCACAAGCAGATTCATGTCGGCGCGCGGGGATCGCACCGCCGCCCAGGCCTTGCGCCAGAACAATGCCGCCCCGGCTGCAATCGATGCAACATAACAGGCCAATGCCGGGAGGGGTACGGCGTAAGCCTGGTGGCCGGCATGCTGATGTGCCAACAGCACCTCCACCGCCTCTCCGCCAAGCCACGCCTCCAGCGCCAGTCCGCCGGCCAGCAGAATGCCGCTGAGCCAAAGAGCCACACGTTCCCATTGAGAACCCTGCTCCGGGCGCGCCGCTTCTTCCCACCGCCGGCAGCGCATCCCGATGCCCTCCACCGCGGCGGCAATGCCGGCTTCGCTCGTCAACTCCGGCGCGTAAGCGACCTCCATCAACCCTCTGGCCACGTCGAAATGGAGCTCGCGCACCCCCTTGACGCGGCTCAGCGCCGCACGCAGCAGCGAGACCTCCTCGCCGCAGTCCATGCCAAGGACGCGAAAACGGACGGTCCTGTTAATGAGAATTCCTCCTCAACAACATTCTAGCCTTTTCCTGCCGATTCAGGTATGAAGAAGGATTGGCCATGCCGCAACACCACATTCATCCTCGACACGCGCACATTCACGGCGAAGGCTGCGGGCACGCCGCCATCCGTCATGGCGGCCACATCGACTATCTGCACGACGGCTGCCTGCACACGATGCACGGCGACCACGTGGACGAGTGCCGCATCGAGATCTCCGAGCGGAATCCCGACGGCTGCGCGGCCGTGGCCGAGGGGCACGCCGACGGCCACGTGCACGGGGAAGGCTGCGGGCACGAACGCGTGCCCCATGGGGATCACCTGGATTACCTCGTTGACGGGCGCCTCCACCACCTGCATGGCGACCATTGCGACGACCACGGGCCCATCGAGGTGATCGACGAGAGCGGCCGGCGGTAAGCGGGGCGCGGCATGTCCAGCGAATGGCGTCCGGCACGGGCGCGAGTCTTCGATCTGTGGCTGATTCCGCCGGGCCTGCCTCCCGCGCTGCTGGAAGACTTCGCGGTGGCGGGCCAGGGCGCGCGAAATTCGGACAGCACGGCCGGAGACCGTGCGCCAGAGCCAGGCGCGGCGATCACCATTGCAACGGGCGGGGCCGGAATGGAGGCGTCACCGGAAATCTCACGATGGAGAGCGGCCGTCATTCCGCTGGACGACGCGCGTCTTGGCGTCGGGATCGAGGAAGACAACCGGCTTTTGCCGCCCCAGCGGCTGCACCCGGCCGAACGGCGTCGGCTGGAAAGGATGCCGCCTCAGGAGCGGGCCGCGGCGCGGCGGCTGCTGGGCGCGGCGAGAGAGGCGCTGGCGCAGGCGTTGGGCGTGCCGGCGGCCGGGGTGGCTGCGGTGACCGATCTGTCACCGCTGCTGGAGGGCGCGCAGTCACTGCGCGCGGGCGCCTGGAGCGTGCAGCGCGTGCCCTCGCCGCCGGGAGTCTATGTGTTTGTCGCCGCGCCTGGCGCGCGCTGGGGCTATCGTCTGGCGGGCTGGCGGCTTGACCAGGCCGCGGCGTCAGCGGACCGGTTTGCGGAGACGGGCTGCGAAGGCGGCGCCGTTCCGGAAGCGCGGCCCGGCGACGCCACGCTCGACTTCCCGGGCCAGCTCCTCAAGCGTTAGGCCGAAGCGGCGCATCGCCGAAACAATTTCATCGCGGTTTGTTTCGAGTATGTCCTGCCAGATGTCCCAGCCGCTGAGGGCGAGCCGCGTCATGTCGATGAGGCCGGGCCCGGCCGCGCCGGCCACGCTTTCCGCCTCGGCGCACTCGCCGAGCGCGGCCGCCAGCGCGGTGGAGAGCATCTGCGGCAGGTGGGAGCTGAGCGCGACGATGCGGTCGTGTTCCTCTGGCGTGACCACGCGCGGCTCGGCGCCGATCCGTTCCACCCAGGAAAGGAACGTGCGTGCCGCGGGCGTCTCCAGGTCCTCGCGCCGCGCCGGCGCGATCAGGTACGGCCGGCCGCGGAACAGGTCCGGGTCGGCCTCTTCCACGCCCCGTTTCTCCTTGCCCGCCATCGGATGTCCGCCGAGGAACAGCGCTCCGCGCAGATTGCGTCCCGCTTCGCAGATGCGCCGCTTCGTGCTGCCGGCGTCGGTGACGAGGGCGCCCGGGCGCGTGCGGCCTTCGAGGTTCGGGATGGCGTCGAGAATGGCGCGGATCGGGCCAGCCAGATAGATCAGGTCGGCGCGCGCGGCGGCGTCTTCGAATTCCACGCCCTCGTCGATGGCGCCGCGTTCGAGCGCGGCAGCGATCGTGCGCGGAGAGCTGACGCCGAGGATGCGGCCGGCAAATCCCGCCTTCCGGAGTGCCAGGCCGAAAGAGCCGCCAATGAGGCCCACGCCGACAATGGCCACGGTTTCCATGTCTGGTCTAGAAACTCCTGCCCAGCGCTGCGGCGACGGCGCGCAATTGCCGCGCCAGCTCCATGAACTGCCGCGGCTCCAGCGACTGCGCGCCCTCGGCGAGGACCTTCGACGGGTCGGGATGGACGTCGACCAGCAGGCCGTCGGCCCCGGCGGCGAGCGAAGCCAGCGCGAGCGCAGGCGCTATGTCGCGCCGGCCCGCGGCGCGGCAGGGATCGGCCATCACCGGCAGGTGCGAGAGCTTGTGCAGCGCGGGGATTGCGGTGACGTCCAGCGTGTTCTTCGTATAGGAACCGTAGGTGCGCACGCCGCGCTCGCAAAGGATCACGTGCGGGTTGCCGGCGTCGAGGATCATGTCGGCGCTGACGAGCAGCTCCGTGAGCGTGGCCGCCGGCGCGCGCTTCAGCAATACCGGCCTGCGGGCGCGCCCGGCCGCGCGCAGCAGCGGATAGTTCTGCATGTTGCGGGACCCGATGAGCAGTACGTCGGCATGTTCTTCCACCAGCGCGACGGCATCCGCTTCGGTGATTTCGCCGACGAGAAACATGCCGAAGGTTTCGGCGGCGCGCTTCATCAGCCGCAGCGATTCGGTGTCCGGCCCGGCGAGGCTTGCGGGCGTCAGATGCGCGCGGAGGCCGCCGGCGCGGAACAGCCTCGCGCCCCCGCGCGCGGCCAGCTCGGCGCAGCGGAACAGCTGCTCTTCTCCTTCCACGCTGCCGGGCCCGGCCAGCAGCACCAGGCGCGGGCCGCCGATTTCCAACTCGCCCGTGCGTTCGCCGGCAAGACGGATGCGTGTGCCTTCCAGACGGGCCGCCCGCGCCGCGCGCTGATACGGCGTCATCACGCGGTAGCATTCCATCACGCCGGGCATTACCCTGAACTCGTCGGGATCGACCAGCTCGGATGGCCCCACCGCGCCCAGCACCGTGTGCACGGCTCCGGTGGAGCGGTGCACGTTGAAATCCAGTCCGATGAGCTTTTCGATGACGGCCTCGATCTGCTCCTCGGTGGCGCCCTTCTCCATGATGATGATCATTGGTCCTGCTCCCTGCTCAGGCGCTCCCGCTGAAGGAGGCGCATCTCGTCGATGATGCGCTCGAACAGGCGCCGCACGGCCGCCTCGGAGAGCGGGCCCGGGTTGTGTGTGGTCACGTTGCGGAACACTTCTTCCTCGCGCTTGGGTTCGTAAACGGGCAGCGAGACGGCCTTCTTCACGTCGCCGATCTGCGCGGCCACGACGGCGCGGCGGTTCAGCAGTTCGAGAATCTGCAAGTCGAGCACGTCGATCTGCCTCCGCAGGCCGTCCAGCGCCGCCTGCGCCTCTTCAAGCGTCATCGTCTTCCGCTCAGCTCCCTGCACAGCCCCTCGAGTCTCGCTTCCAGTTCCTCATCCGCGCTTTCGTCCACCACGCGCATCACCGCGCTGCCGACCACGGCGCCGTCGGCATAGCGGCCCACCTGCTCGACGTGCTCCCGGCGCGAGATGCCGAAGCCGACGGCGAGCGGCAGCGGAGTGCGCGCCCGCAGGCGGCGCACCAGCTCCTCGACCGAACGTTCCAGAGTGTCGCGGGCGCCGGTAACGCCCGTGCGCGAGACCACGTAGACAAAACCGCTCGAGTAGCGCGCCACCAGGTCCAGCCGGCGGTCGGTGCTGGTGGGCGCGGCGAGAAAGATGCGGTCCAGTCCGTGGCGGCGCATCGCCTCCACCGGCTCTTCGGCCTCTTCGACGCTCAGATCGGTGACGAGCACGCCATCGACGCCGGCCTGGCGGGCGTCGCGGCAGAGCCTGTCAAAACCGTAGTGCAAAAGAGGATTGATATAGCTGAAAAGAACAATGGGAATTTCGGAGCTGCGGCGGATTTCGGAGGCAATTTCCAGCACGCGCTCTACCGTGGTACCCGCCTTCAGCGCCCGCTCTGACGCCTGCTGGATGACCGGACCGTCAGCGATGGGGTCGGAAAACGGCACGCCCAGCTCAAGGATGTCGGCGCCACCGCGCTCCAGCGCCAGCGCAAGCGCGGGAGTCCGCTCCGGGCGCGGGTCGCCGGCGGTGAGATAGACGACAAGCACGGGCCGCCCGGCGGCGCGGGCCCCGGCAAAACGGCGCGAAATCCGCTCACTCGGTTCCATTATCCTGATCCAGTTCCGGGAAGTTTTCGCGATAAATATCCGTATCTTTATCGCCTCTTCCGGAGAGATTGACGATGAAAATCGCGTCCTTCGCCGCCGGGGCGCGGCGGATCGCTTCGGCCACCGCGTGCGCGCTTTCGAGGGCGGGAATGATGCCTTCAGTGCGCGCGAGCCGCCGCGCGGCTTCGAGCGCCTCCCGGTCGCTGGCGGAGACGTATTCGGCGCGGCCCTGGTCGTGAAGCCAGGCATGTTCGGGCCCGACGAGCGCGTAGTCGAGCCCGGCCGATACGGAATGAGTCAGCAGCACCTGGCCATCGCCGTTTTGCAGGAGGTAGCTGTATGCGCCCTGGAGCACGCCGGGCGAGCCGCCGGCGAAGCGGGCCGCATGCTCTCCAGGCGCGAGGCTGCGCCCGCCCGCTTCCACTCCGATCAGGGCCACGCGCTCATCGGGGATGAAGGCGGAGAAGATCCCGATGGCATTCGATCCGCCGCCCACGCACGCGATCACCGCGTCCGGCAGCCGACCAGCGCGCTCGAGGATCTGTCGCCGCGCCTCTTCGCCGGTCACCCGGTGGAACTCGCGAACCATCAGCGGGTAGGGATGCGCGCCCAGGGCGGAGCCGAGCAGGTAGTGCGTGGTGGCGACGTTCGTCACCCAGTCCCGCATCGCCTCGCTGACGGCGTCCTTCAGCGTGCGGCTCCCCGTTTTCACTGGCACTACCTTCGCGCCGAGCAGGCGCATGCGGAAGACGTTGAGCCGCTGCCGGCGCATGTCCTCCTCGCCCATGTAGACGACGCATTCCATGCCGAACAGCGCGCACACCGTGGCGGTGGCGACGCCGTGCTGGCCCGCGCCCGTTTCGGCGATGATGCGGCGCTTGCCCATGCGCCGCGCCAGCAGAATCTGGCCCAGGCAGTTGTTGATCTTGTGCGCGCCGGTGTGGAGCAGATCTTCGCGCTTGAGGAAAATGCGCGCGCCGCCCAGCTCGGCGCTCAGCCGCCGCGCCTCATACAGGGGCGTGGGCCGCCCGGCGTAGGTCTCCAGCAGCTCCTTCAGCTCGCGCTGGAACGCTTCGTCCCGTTGCGCTTCGCGGAAGGCCTGCTCGAGCTCCTCGAGCGGCGCCATCAGCGTCTCCGGCACGTAGCGGCCGCCGTACGGGCCGAAATGCCCGCGTTCGTCGGGCACCTGCGTCATGTTGTCTTTCATTCCGACTCCCGCACCGCCCGGATGAATTCCCTCACCCGGGCCACATCCTTGCGGCCCGGCGCGCTTTCAAGCCGCGAACAGGCGTCCACGCCCCACGGCCGGACGGCCGCAATGGCCTCTCTCACATTGTCCGGCCCCAGACCCCCGGCGAGCACGATTCTTGCCGGAAGGCCGCGCACCAGTTGCCAGTCGAAGGTTCTGCCCGTGCCTCCGCGCTGAGCTCCGGCGGGCGCGTCCACCAGAAACGCCTCCGCTTCGAATTGTTCCATTTCCCGGCGCAGCTCCGGGCCCGCTTCCAGCGCCTTCCACCAGCGCAACCGTGGAATGCCGCACTGGCCATGAAGCTGCGCAACCTCGATGCCGGCGGCCGCGGCGGCGGCCTCGATTTCTTCCGCTGCGGCGTCCACAAAGACGCCGACGGCGAGCACGTTGCCGGGCAGCCGCTCGATGATCTGCGCCGCCCGCTCGGGGCGGATATGGCGCGGGCTGCGCGGCCAGAAATTGAATCCGAGCGCATCGGCGCCCGCGTCGCAGGCCGCGAGCGCATCTTCCAGCACGGTGATGCCGCAGATCTTGATGAGCGTCACTCGCCTCTCAACTCCCTGAGCGCCCGCTCCGGATCGCCGCTGGTCATGAGATGTTCGCCGACCAGAAAGGCCTGGTAACCGGCCGCGGCCAGCCGTGCGATATCGGCCCGGCCGTGGATGCCGCTTTCGGCCACGCGCACCGCATGGCGCGGCAGCCGGGCGGCGAGGCGCTCGGCCGTTTCCAGCGTCACGTCGAACGTGCGGAGGTCGCGGTTGTTGACGCCGATCAGGTCAGCGCCGGCCTCAAGCGCCTTGTCGAGATCGGCCTCGTCATGCACCTCCACAAGCGCCGCCATCCGGTAGCGCGCCGCGGCGAGGCGGAACTGCTGAATCTCTTTCGCCGTGAGGATGGCCGCAATCAGCAGCACCGCGTCGGCGCCCGCAGCGGCCGCTTCCACGACGTCGATTTCGTCGATGGTGAAGTCCTTGCGCAGAACCGGCAGGTATGCGGTGGCGCGCGCGGTTTTCAGATCGCCGAGCGATCCCTGGAAAAAGCGTGCGTCGGTGAGCACGGAGAGCGCCGCCGCGCCGCCGGCGAAGTAGGCGCGGGCGAGGGCGCCGGGGTTGAAGTCCGCCGCGAGAACGCCTTTGCTCGGTGACGCCTTCTTGATTTCGGCAATGATGGCGGGCTGGCGGCGCTCCAGCGCGGCGCGGAAGTCCCGCCGCTGGCCGGTCTGAAACTGCGCCGTGAGCTCGAGGCTGCGCCGCAGGCCGGATTTTTCGGCCACTTCGGCCTTCTTTACTTCGACAATGCGGGCAAGGATGTCGGGCAGCTTCGGCTCCATCGGGGGAAATTCTCACGATAGCAGATTCGCCGCGCTGCCCGTCCCTTGCGGGCCTCAGAGCTTCCGGACGTCGAGGCCGGCGTCCCACTTTTCGCCGCTGCGGACCACCTCTTCGTAGGTCAGTGTGCGGCCGGTATAGGCGGCCGTGCGGCCGAGGATCGCGCTGAGGGTGCTTTCGGCGCCCTGTTCGGCCTCGTTGATGAAATTTCCGCTGGTGATGCTGGAGATCCAGTGCCGCTCCCTTTCGGCGTCGGCGTCTTCGATGGCGCCCTTGAACGCTCCGGTAACGGCCGCTTCGGTTCCCGTCTTTTCCGGCTTGCCGACGCCGGGCGCGTCCCAGGGGCGGCGCCCGGTGATGCGAACGGGCGCGTCATAGCGCAGCTCGGCATTGCCTTCGGTGCCGAACAAACGCACGCCGACGTCCCATTCGCCCTCGATGAACTGCGTTGATGTGACCGTGATGTGGACGTCGTTCGGGTAGGTGAAGGTGACGTTGAAATGGCTGGAGCAGTCGCCCTGATCGCGCCGTCCGTGGCGGCCGCAGACGCCCTGGGCGGAGACGGGGCGCGCTCCAAGCAGCCAGTTGTTCAGGTCGACGAGATGAATGTTCTGCTCAACGAAGATGTCGCCGCTCAGCACCCGGTCGTGGATCCAGTTGCGCAGCCGCCGCTCCTGGGGCGAGGCGTTCGGCCACTCCGGGCGGCGGATGGCGCCGGCGTAATAGTGCGACAGGCCGCAGACCACGCTGCCGATCTGCCCCTCGCGGATGCGGCGGTGCATTTCGACATACGGCGGCGCATGGCGGAGCTGGAACCCGATGGCGAGGCTCAGCCGCCCCTGCGCCTTCTTTCCGCTCTCGATCACGTTGAGGCAGCCGGCCACGTCCACCGCCACGGGTTTCTCACAATAGACGTGTTTGCCCGCGGCCACGACCTTGGCCAGGTGTTCGGGATGGAAATAGGGCGGCGTGGCGATCTGCACCGCGTCGACGGCCTTCGATTCCAGCAGTCGGTCGAGCGAGTCCGGCCCGCTGAACAGTTGCGAACGGTCGATGGCGGGCTTGCCCGCCTTGGCCGAGGCCGTGTCCAGGCGGTCCTTGGCCTTGGCGAGCTGCCCTTCAAACAGGTCGCCGAGCGCGGTGACCACCGCATCGGTGTTCGTGATGAACGAAGCGGCGACGCCCGTGCCGCGGCCGCCGCAGCCGAACAGCGCCAGCCGCACCGCCGAGTTGCGCTGCGTGCCCCGCACGAGCTTAGGCCGGATGATGGTGAACGCCGCCGCTCCGGCGGCGCCGAGGAAGGATCGTCTTTGCATCATGAACTCCTTTGGCTGTCTTCTATCGCTTTGGCGGTAACTTCTCTTCCGTCACCGTCAGGTTCCGGAAATCCAGAATGCGGCGCACGCCTCCGTACGTCATCACGAGCCGCGGCTCTCCTGCCTTTGCGTTCAGGAACGGGCCGCCGAAGGCGGGCCAGCCTGCATAGTCCAGCGGCTTGCCGTCAATGCGCGGCGTTTCGCCGTAAACGAACTCAATGATCCTGCCGCGCAGCGTGCGGAAAACGGCGCGCGGCTTTGGTTCCAGGGCGAAGTCCAGCTTCAGCGCGCGAACCGCATTCCGGAACGCGTCCATCGTGGGAAACTCCTCGACACTGGCTGCCTGCACCACCGTGCCGTTTTTCAGATACGGACTGAACAGGCGCCGTCCGCCCCCCTGGATCGCCTTCCAAACGTAGGGCGCCAGCGGCCGGTAGGCGATGCGCGCCCTGCCGCCGCGGCAGAGAATCCATCCGGACGGATCCTCTTCGAACTCTTCCAGGTCTTTCGAGAAAAATCCATTGACATGCGGGAAGCGCGTGCCGGGCGGGATGTCGTAGAGCGCGATGACGGCGTCCTCGCTCTGCGCGATCCGCTCATATGGCGAGCCGCCCAGAAGCTTGTCCGGCGAGTCGTAGGTGAGCTTCGACCGGTAAACGCCCTCTGTGCCGAAGTCGGGCGAAAAGGTGAAATACGTCTCCAGCTCCAGCAGGCCCGAGTAAGGGTGGAGCGAAAACAACGTGTTGTGCCGGCCCCGCGGATCGTCCAGCCGCCAGGTGACGTCCCAGGAATGCTGCTGGACGGGCTGAAGCACGCCTCCCTGGTCCGAGCTGACGGCATAGTCTTTCGTCATGTAAGTGGTCTTGTACACCGGGCCGTGCAGCTCGCTTTCGAACCGCCACCGATTGCGCGTGCGCTTCTTTTCGAGGTGCGTGTACGGGCGGCTGCGGTCGGTGGCGATGCGGCGCAGGATCTCGGGCGGCTCGGGGCCGCCGGCCATGGCATAGAAAGCCGCATAGCTGCCGTAAGGCGGAGTTTCATGGCCCTGGCCGAACAGCAGCCAGGCGAAGTCTGAACTGACGCCGGCCACTTTCTCCACCACCTGGCGGTCATCGGTGCGGGCGTGCGCGCCCACGTAGATCCCATCGAGGCTTTCGGCGGCGAAGTCGGCGGTGACCCACTCGATCATCATCGCTGCCTCCTTCTTCATGCGCGGATCCTCGGCCCACGCCGCCAGGTAGGCCAGCGGCAGCAGGTAGACGCCGATGTAGTGCGTGCAGTCGTATTCGCCCTGGCCCTTCGTGGTGGTCAGCTTCACCCAGCTCTCGATCCAGCGCCGGGCCTCCTCCATGTTTTCTTTCGAGCTCTTGCCGTTGAACCACGCGCTGCCATCGAGGTTCGGCCACCGCTGCGCCATCAGGTACATCGACGCGTAATAAAGCAGCCAGTGGTTCTCCGTATCGCCACGGAACGGATAGTAGCGTTTCCAGGAGCGCTGGATCAGCGTGCGCGTCGGCTCGCTGAGCTGGCCGCGGTCCAGGTAGGAGATGGCGGTCATGGGAAACATCCAGAACATGTCGCCGCTGATATCGCCCTCGAGCAGCTCGCGCAGGCGCTTCTCGGCCGCGGGCACATTCTCGCGCAGCCAGAGCCGTGCGGCGATGTTTCCGTAGCCGAGTTTGTCATCCGGCACGCGGGCCGTCTTGTCGATCAGGCGCCGTCGGCGCTCTTCAAAGCCCTGGGCGGAAATTGACTCGCCGGCCAGCAGGGCCGCCACCAGCAAAGCCGCGGCCCGCCTCATCGCGCGCCTCCTTTGGCGGGGACGAAGGCCAGTTTGTAGATGATGCTTCCGGGCAGGCCTTCCACACGCCACGTGCGGCCGGCGTCCTCGGACACATAGAGCGCCTCCTCGTGAACGCTGGCATACAGCCGGCCCGGCCGGTCGGGATCGAAGGCGACGCTCCAGACGTCCGGGCGCGGCAGCCCACGGTTACGGAGCTCCCAGGTGGCGCCGCCGTCCTCGCTGACCATGACGCCGGGCCCCCAGCCACAGACGGCGATGCGGCGCGCGTCGGTGGGGTCGAAGGCGATGTCGTACAGGTTCCGGCCGGCGGCCGGGTCGCGCGCGGTGGCTTCGAAGGAGAGTCCGCCGTCGGTGCTGCGGAAGATGCCGCCTTTCTGCGTCACCGCGAGCCAGAAGCCCGCGTCGTGCGGCGACTGCTCGACGCGCATGGCCTGGAAGCCGGCGGCGCCTGCCAGGCGCCAGGTGTGGCCGCGGTCGCTGGAAACATAAAAGCCCGATTCTGTTCCGGCGACAATCCGGTCCGCGCTGGTGCGGTCGATGCGGATGGCTTTCCCGTAACGGCTGGGCAGCCCGGCGGAGAGCTCACGCCACGTGCGGCCGCGGTCCTCCGAGATCCGGAATCCGGCGGTGTGGCCGAAGGCCAGCACGCCCCCCGGGCCGGCGCTGATGTCCTGGAGTTCGGTCACCGACTCGTCGGTGAGCACGCGCCAGCGGCCTTCGGCGTCGATGCGGATGACGCCGTCGCCCGCAGCCACGTAAAGCGTCTCCGGTTCGCCAGGCACCCAGGCGAGGCCCGTCATCAACGGATGGCGGTAACCAGGGTTGACCCACTCTCCCGAGGGCTGCCGGACGAAGATTCCGCCTGGCAGCAGGGCCGCGCCAACGACCCATCCTTTCGTGGTGACTCCGAGGGCATGCAGGCGGTGCTCGGCGTGCGCGCACACACCCAGCATGGCGATCCACACAAGCGGCCTCATGCGGATCAACTTACCAGAATGCGGCGCCGCGGGTCAGAACCCGGTGATGGTGAACAGCAGCTCGGCGTTGCCTGTGCGGATGCGAAAACGGTTTGCGCCGGCGCGGATGCCCAGACGCACGGTGATGCCGTAGACGCCGGGTGAATCGGCGTCGTAGTTGTTAGTGGCAACCACGATGCCCGAGTCGAGCGATTCCACCGTGATGTCAGCGTCGCCGAGGGGCACGCCGTTCGAATCCACCACCCGGAACAGGATCGCATCCCTGATGGTCCTGCCGCGCAGGGCCTGGGTCGTCTCGTCGAGCACCGTGAAGGAGGCGGGTTGCCCGTCCGTCGCCGCCAGCCAATACGGCAGGCGGAGCACGGCGCCGCCCGAAGCCCCCTCCAGCACGATGATTCCGTCGTAGGTTCCCGTTTCCGGCACGGCCTCCGGCCACTCCACCTGAAGCTGCGCTTCCGCGCCGGGCGCGAGTTCGGCCTGGCTGAGTGTCACGGTGGGCGTCACCGGGCCATGATGCGCCTCCACGCGGACAAAGTACGTTTCCGGCTCCGTGCCCGTCTGCCTGATGGTCAGGCTCTTCGGCTCAGGGACTGCTCCGGTCGATACAGCGCCGAAGCTCAGGGAGACTTCCGAGGCCACCAGCGGCGCGCGCACCGCGGCCGCCACGTCGAGCAGGCCCGCGCCGCCCCGCTGGATCCAGCCGGCCGCCTCGTCGTCCGATGGTCCCGACGAGTTGATCAGCGCGGAGCGGATCGCCGCCGCGTCCAGCCCTGGCCGGGCGCTCCTGACCACTGCCGCCGCGCCGGCGACGAACGGCGCCGAGAAACTGGTTCCATCGACGAACGTGTAGCCGGTGGGATCGTACATGGCGCCGTTGAAGTCGAAGGTCTGGGTCGCCACCCAGAGGTCTGTGCCGGTGGCCAGCAGGTCCGGTTTGATGGCAAGGTCAACGTTCGGTCCGCGCGCGGAAAAGCTGGCCAGCCGGCCCGGCTGCTGTTCGACGCGGGAGAAAGTGAAATCCATGGTGACGGCGAGCGTGCCGTCGCCGGCCAGCCAGGTGCGGATCTGCTGCCCGTTGTCATGGGAGATCATCATCGCGGGCAGCGTGGCCGAGCCGACCGCCATGGTGATGGCATCCGGGGAGTCCTCGCGCGCCTGCACAATGGCGCCGATTGCACCAGCGGCCGTGGCGTTGTTGAGTTTCGTTTCAAAAGTGCATGAGCCGCGCAGGATGAGCGCGACCCTGCCGGCCAGGCTTCCCTGCGGCAGAGGGTTGCAGGCAAGGCCGGTATCGTCCAGGGCGGCGACGTCGGCGATTTCTCCACTGACGGGCCCGGCCGGGATGGGACCGTTGCCCGGGATGCTCAGCACGGCCGGGTGGTTCGCGAAGCGAAGGCTGAAGCCGAAGGTGCGGCTGTTGGTGCTGGCGCCGACGGAGATGGCCAGGGGCGCGGTGGCTGGCGAGGCAATCGAATTCCAGCCCGGCCCATTGTTGCCGGCTGAGACGACCACGATCGCGCCCGCGGCGGCGGCATTCTGCACCGCCTGGGCCAGCGTGTCCTCGTCGAGCCGCAGCGAGATGTCCAGGCCGAGGCTCAGGTTCAGGATGTCCATGCCGTCGGCCAGCGCATCATCGATGGCCTGCAAGAGTGCGAAGTCATTGGTGGTGTCGTTGAATCCGGGCGTGCCGAAGACGCGGTAGTTGCCGAGCCAGGCCCGCGGGGCGACGCCGCTCACCCATCCCATCGGGCCCTCGTGCGGCACGCCGGCGGCGACCATCGCCACGGCCGTGCCGTGGCCGACGTGATCCCGGGCTGAGACGTCTGGATCAAAAGAGTCCAGCAACGCCACATAACTGCGAGCCACGATGATCTTGCCCGAGGTGAACTGCATGTCGAAATCGAAATCCGCCTTCGGAAAGCCGTCCGGCGCCTGAAAGCCCTCCGGGTTGAAGGCCGGGTGCGTGGTCTCGATGCCGCTGTCGATGATGGCGATCTTCACGCCTTCGCCCGCCTGGCTCTCTCCACCGGCCAGCTCCCAGGCTTCGAGCGCCTTGTGCAGCGGCAGAGCGGCATCCATGGTCATCCGGTACTGTCGCACCGGACGAACGCGCCGCACCCCAGGAAGCGATTCCAGCGCTCTGGCCTGCTCCTCGTCGGCCTCGACGAACAGGGCGTTTGCGGCGATGCTTACCGCCCCCTTCACCCGGACGCCCCTCTGCTCGGCCCACTGGCGCACGGCTGCCTGGCGGGAGCGCACCGCGTCCACATGCCGCCGCCATTGCGGCGCCGGACGGCGAAGACGCGATGCCCGGCCCGCGGGCATCTCTTTGGCCGCCAATGCGGCAGCCGGCTGATCCGAGAGCTCCACCACATACCTTCCGGGCGCCGCGTAAGCGCCCAGGCTGAAAAGCGCCGCACTGGCGAGTGCGGTGGCAAACTTGCGCCGATTCATCCGGGGCACCTCATCAGCCGACACATGAACACATCAAACCAGATTCCGGCCGCAAGCGCCCGGTTTCGGTCCAGTGACGCCGCTGGCGACATTTAACACTTCTTCACACCCGGCGGATCGCCTGAAAGACCCGCAACCCGTCTTTCTGTTTGAGATACTCGGATCGGAGATGCGCCGTCCCCGCCCCATTTCGGTGCGCGCGTGGCTGTTCCCCATCGTCCTGATGGGGCTGTGCTCCATCCTCGGAGCGCTGCAATACCGCTGGATTGACGAAGCCAGCCGGGCCGAGCGGGATCGCCTGCGTTCGGGTCTCCGCGACGCGCTCATCCGCGCCTCTACGGCGTTGAACACCGACCTGACGACGGCCGTGGCGGCGTTCTTGCCGGCAGGGCGTCCGCCGGATCATCCCATGACGCCCGCCGAGCTTGAGCAGGCTTACGAGGACTGGAGCGGGGCGACGCAACACGATCAGCTTTTCGCCTCCATTGGACTGGCAGCCGTGCGCGGGCAGCGTCTGGCGCTCTGGGTTCTGGACCCGCAAACGGGCCGTGCGCGGGAGGCGGAGTGGCCCCCGGCCTGGCAGGGCATCCGGCAGCGGTTGGAGGCGCGGCTGGCCCTCCAGGGACATAAGGGGCGCGAATTCCTGTTGGGTCCGCCCCCTCCCGAGCAGGCTCTGGTCTTTGAAATCGCCCGCTCGGGACGCGGCCCGGGCGAGCCGGGCCGCGGCTCCTGGCTGATCTTTGAATTGAACGCGGCCTATCTGCGGGACACGCTGCTGCCCGCGCACCTGCATCGGCATCTGGGCGACGCCTTCCACGACTACCAGGTGGAGGTCGCCTACCGCGGCGAGCCCTCGCGGGTCTTTTACCGGAACTCGCCGGAGCCGCTGCGAGGTGCGCCGGACGCGGCCCTGGCCATCCTGGACCTGAACTACGACCAGCTGTTCCGCAGGTTCGCGCCGCCGGGGCCGCGGGGACCGGCCCGGCCCAGGATGGCCTTGGCCGAAATGGGCCGGTTATGGCTTTCGGCCCGTCACCGTGCCGGGTCTCTCGACGCCGTGGTGGCGCGCACGAGGCAAAAGAACCTGGCTGTCACCGGCGCCATCCTGCTGTTGATGATGGCCGCGCTGGCCGCGCTGATTGTCTCCACCCGGCGGGCGCAGCGGCTGGCCGAGTTGCAGATGGATTTCGTCACCGGCGTTTCCCACGAGTTGCGCACGCCGCTGACGGTGATCCGCACGGCGGCCTACAACCTGCGCGGCAGGCTCGCGCAGAACCCGGCGATGGTGGAAAAGTATGGTGCGCTGATCCAGAAGGAAAGCGAGCGGCTGACGCAGATCGTCGAGCAGGTGCTGGAGTTCGCCCGCTCGAAGTCGGACCGTCCAGGGCGGGAGCTCGAGCCCGTCAGTGTCGCGGATGCCGTGGGCGAGGCCGTGGCCGCCTGTCAGCCGCTTGTGGACGCCTCGGGCTGCCGGGTGGAGACGGTGATTCCGGACTCTCTTCCGCCGGCGCTGGCCGAGCGGCGGGCCCTGGCTCATGCGATCCAGAACCTGCTGACCAACGCCATCAAGTACGGCGGCGGCCGGGCGAGCGTGGCGGCGTCGGCCCGCGGAGAGTGGATCGAGATCCGCGTGGCGGACCACGGGCCAGGCATCCCGCCCGATGAGCTGCCTCACGTGTTTGAGCCGTTTTTCCGCGGCCGCCGTGCCATCGATGAGCAGGTTCATGGCACGGGGCTCGGGCTGGCGCTGGTGAAGAGCGCGGTGGAGTCTTTTGGCGGTGAAGTGGGAGTGCGCAGCCGGCCCGGCGAGCTGACGGAGTTCATGGTCCGGCTGCGGGCCGCTTCACAGCAGGCGACCGCGGCGGAGCCGGCAGTGCGGGGGGACGCGGCCTGATGAGCGCGCAGATCCTGATCATTGAGGACGAGCCCGGCCTGGTGATGACGCTCGCCGACATGCTGACGGCTGAGGGCTACCAGGTGGAGACGGCTCAGGACGGGCCAGGCGGCCTGCGCAGGGCGCTCGATGGCCACTACGACCTGGTCATCCTTGACGTGATGCTGCCCGGTATGAACGGCTTTGAGGTCTGCCGCCACCTGCGGCGCCAGGGACGGGATACCCCGGTGCTGATGTTGACGGCGCGCGGCCAGGTGGCCGACCGCGTCGCCGGTCTGAAACTGGGCGCCGACGACTATCTGGCCAAGCCCTTTGCCCCCGAGGAGCTGTCGGCGCGGATCGAGGCGCTGCTGCGCCGGGCTCGACGGGACCATGCCGGGCAGATCACGCGCTTCGAGTTCGGCGACGTGGCGGTGGACTTCGAGCACGGGGTGGCGACCAAAGCGGGCCGGCCGGTGGCGCTTGCCGGCAAGGAGCTTCAGCTGCTGCGCTACCTGGTGGAGCGCCGCGGCCAGACCGTGTCACGGGAAGAGCTGTTGCAGAGCGTGTGGGAGTATTCAAGCGGCGTCACGTCGCGCACCGTGGACGTTCACATCGCCTGGCTGCGGCAGAAGCTGGAAGACTCGCCGCAGTCGCCCCGCTGGATCCAGACGGTGCGTGGCGTGGGCTACCGGTTCGTGCCCTAGCAGGCTTCCCGCCTGCTGGCGGCCAGCGTCAGCGAGAGCCCTTCCCGCAGGCTCGTCCGAGGCATCCAGCCCAGATCGCGCCGGGCGCGCTCCACGCTGGCATACATGTCGAGCACCTCTTCGGGGCGTGGCCTGCCCGCTTCCACGAGCGGCTTGTCGACACTCGCCAGGTCGCAAAGAAGCCGCACGAGTTCGCCGATGCCTGCCGAGGCGCCGCTGCCCGCATTGTAAACGCCCTGCCTGCCGGTATCGGCCAGCCGCCCGAGCAGATCGATGAAGTCGGCGATGAACAAAAAATCGCGGCGGGGGCGTGCATCCATGACTTCCACGCGGTCCCTGGTGGGATCCACCACCTGGCGGATCAACGTTGGGATGAGAAACTCGTCCCGCTGCCCCGGGCCGTAAAGATTGAAGGGCCGCACGATCGCCAGCGGCACATGGAAAGCTTTCGCGTAGTAACGTGCGGCCTCTTCCGCCAGGATCTTGCTGTGACCGTAGGGGTGGAAGGCCTCGATCGGGTGGTCTTCATCCACCGGCAGATACCGCGGCCGCCCGTAGACGTAGGAGCTGACCAGAATCATCCGCGCGCGGTGCCGGCGGCAAAACTCAAGCACATGGACCGTGCCCAGCACGTTGGCCCGGTAAAAGGCCGTTGGATCCTGCCAGCTTTCAGCCACCGACGAGCGCGCGGCCAGGTGGATGACCGCCTCGGCCGGCGGCGCCTGCGGCATGCCGCGGGCGAGGTCCCCGTGTCTCATGTCCAGTCCGGTCACCTCATGACCCAGCGCGTGGAGATGGGGAACCAGATGGGATCCGACGAAGCCGCGCGCGCCAGTGACGAGGATTTTCAAGGCAGCAGCACCTGCTTGATCGGGCCCTCGAACTCCTCGACGGCCTGCATGTAGTCGTCCGGCCGTCCGATATCGCGCCAGTAGCCAGGATGTTCGTGCACATGGACCGGTTCCCCTGCGGCGAGCATGTCTCGCATCAGGTGGTCGAATCCATAGCTCGTGTTGGCGGGGATGAACTGGAGCGCGCGCCGGCTCACCGCGTAGACGCCCATGCTCACCAGGTACGTCGAAGAGGGCTTTTCGTGGAAGCCGGTGAGGCGGCCCGAGGAGTCCGCCTCCAGCACGCCGTAGTCGATGACGTGAACGCGGCGGCTGGCGGCGATCGTGAAGGAACGCCTCGCAAGGATGTGCTCGCCAAGAAAGGCGCGGAAATCGAGGTCGGTGAGCACGTCGCCGTTCATCACCAGGAAATGTTCGGGCAGGTCCGGGATCAGCCGGAGCGGGCCCATCGTGCTGAGCGGCCGGTCTTCCAGCGAGTAGTCGATCTGCACGCCCCATCGGCCGCCGTCGCCGAAAAAGGCGCGGATCAGCTCCGCCTGATGGTTCACCGCCAGCGTGATGCGGCGGAAGCCGTGCCGGACCAGCTGCCGCACGACGACCTCGAGCACCGGGTACTCGCACACCGGCATCAGCGGCTTGGGCAACACGACCGTGTAAGGACGAAGCCGCGCGCCCTGGCCGCCCGCGAGGATCACGGCGCGGTCAGACATTGTAGATCTCCGGCTTGTAGCGGCGCAGATTGGCCGGATCGGAAAACCAGGCGATGGTTCGTTCCAGCCCCTGCTCCAGCGTGTGGGATGGCGCCCAGCCGGTGGCCTTGTTCAGCTTGGCGGCATTGCACAGCAGGCGCCGCACTTCGCTTTTCTCCGGGCGCATCCGCTCCGGGTCCTGTTCGAGCCCGGCCTCGCGGCCCATCAGCCGTGCAATGAGCTGGTGCAGCTCGGCGATGCTGATTTCCCGGCCGGTGCCGATGTTGAACACCTCCCCGCAGCCATTCTCCGCTCCGGCCACGGCCATCAGTCCGCGGCAGGTGTCCTCGACGAAGGTGAAGTCGCGCGTGGTGGTGGCGTCCCCCAGCCGCACGCGGCTGCGGCCTGCGGCGATCTGCGTGATGATCGTCGGAATGACCGCTCGCGCCGACTGCCGCGGTCCGAAAGTGTTGAACGGGCGCGCCACGGCGACCGGCAGGCCGTAGGAGTAATAAAAGCTCAGCGCAATGGCGTCCGCGCCGATCTTGCTGGCGGCATAGGGCGACTGGCCGCAGAGTGGATGCGATTCGTCAATCGGCACAAAGCGCGCCGTGCCGTAAACCTCGCTGGTCGATGTGTGCACGAACCGCTCCAGCCGCTGGCGCCGCGCCGCCTGGCAGAGGTTCAACGTGCCCTGGACGTTCGTTTCTACATAACTGGCCGGCGCGCGATAGCTGTATGGGATGGGGATCAGCGCCGCCAGGTGGAAGACGACCTCGGCGCCCTCCAGCAGCTCCCCGCAAAGGTGCGGATCGCGGATGTCGCCGGTGACCACTTTCACTGCGCCGAGGCAGGAGACGTCCTCCAGCCAGCCCCAGTGGTTGAACGAGTTGTACAGCGCGAGCGCCGTCACTTCGGCCCCGGCCGCGACGAGTTGCTCCACCAGGTGCGAGCCGATGAAGCCGTCGGCCCCGGTGACCACCACGCGCTTGCCCTGCCAGTTCATCTCCTGCCTCTCATGATAGCCGCGCATCGGATCCGGCCCGCGCCTCCATGAGCACTGCATGCAATTGCTCCGCCCGGCGCTTCCAGGTGGAGGCCCGGGCCTCCCGGCGGCGGGCGGCCTCGAGCTCCGGCTCCTCCTCCTGCAAGGCTGTGGCGACGGCGCGCGCGAACTCATCCGGTGTGGCGGCCTGATACACGAGCCGGCCGAACCGGTCCAGCTCGCGCATGCGGCCCGCGGCCACCGGAAGTCCGAAGTGAAAATACTCATAAATTTTCAGCGGATCCGTGAACGGCGCAAGCTCGCCGCGGAACGGGATCAGGCCGATTCGGAACCGCTCCAGAAGAGCGGGCGCTTCCCTGTGCGGGATTTCCCCCGCCAGTACGACATTGGCGAAGCTGGAGAGAGTCCGCCGGACGGGCTCTGAGGGCTTGCCTGCGAGGACGAAGCGGACATCCGGCAGCGCACGGGCGGCGGCTTCCACCGCCTCTGTCCAGAACCAGTCTTCGAGAGCGCCGAGATAGCCGGCTACCGGCTCGCGCGTGCGCCCTGAGGTCGGCTCGGGCCAATCCGGCGCCCCATTTCGGACCAGCGCGGCCCGCGGCTGGATGTCCGGCAACCGGGCGCAAAAATGCTGCTGGAGTCCGGCGGCAGAAAAAATGACAACGTCAGCGGCGCGCATGGCTTCTGGCTCGGCGTTGGCGATCGCGGGCGCCATGTTGGAAAAGCCGGCCAGCCAGTCGTGACAATCGTAGGCCAGCACGCCACGCCAATGCTGCCGCAGCCACTGTGCAGCCGCTGTCCAGGTGGGCAGGGCGAACAGGATGTCTGCCTGGCTGGCTGAGGCGCGCCGAAGCGCCCAATCCGACGCCTCAAACACGGCACGGCTCTCAGCCGGTGTTAGAAGACGGTGATGGAACACCGGCTCCCGGCACAGCGGCGCGTGAATCTCAAAGACGCGCTCCTCGAGTTGGGCGAGCGCCGGCCTGCGTGTCCGCCACGGCGCCGCTGCGTACTCCCGTCCGAGATGTGGATTGAGCAGGAAGCAGCGGCGTCCAAGCGCGGCCAGATGGCGTGCCAGTTGCTGACTCCGCTGGAGGCGGTGGTGCCAGTCAGTCATCGGCAGGATGACCACATCGGGCCATGAGGGGTGCGGCGGCGGAATATCGAGGCGCGCCGGCTGGCCCGCGAACTCGTGAGGCGTCTGCCAGCATCGGTCGAACTCGGGGGGCTTGCCGGCGGGATGGAAGGGATAATAAACGGTCCGGAGATAGAAAGGGCGAATTCGTTCGCACCAGCGCTCAAGCGGGTTCCCTCGCCGATGCTTGTCTGGCATGGGGAGTTGGGGATGGAGGCCGGGCATGGCCCTGTTCCAGTCTAGCCGAAAGGCGGCCGGCGGGCAGCTCCAGGTCTCGGCAGGGCGCGGTTTGGGCAGGCCGGGCGGGCAGTTGAACCATTCCGTTTCGGAAATTTCCGGAAAAGCCCCCCTTTACAACCGCTTGTGGCTTTGATATATTTAAGGCTCCACCACCCGCCAGGAGCGGGAGGGATTTCCCCCATCCGCCCCCCTCCCGCTCCCCCACCCGCCCCACATCGGGGCTTTTCCTTTATCCGCCAGAAATCAGGGCTTCGAGGTGCGCTGCCGCGGCCCGGGGCAATCCGGAGAGCGAGTAGCCGCCTTCCAGAACGCTCACCACTCTGCCCTCTGCCCAACGGTCTGCGATCTCGAGCACGATGTGCGTCAGCTCCGCAAAGTCGCCATCGCGGAGACGGAACAGCCCGAGCGGATCGCCTTCCCGGGAATCGAAGCCTGCCGACACCAGCACCAGCGCCGGGCGGAACCGCTCCATCGCCGGCACGAGCCGGCGGCGGAACGCGCCCAGAATCTCGCGGCGGCCGGCGCCGGCGGGAAAGGGGCAATTCAGGGTTGTTCCTTTGGCCGGGCCGTCGCCGGTTTCGTCTGGCCACCCTGTGCCCGGATACCACGGCGCCTGATGCGTGCTGAAAAAGAACACGCTCGGATCGTCGTAGAAGATGTCCTGCGTGCCATTGCCGTGGTGAACGTCCCAGTCGACGATGAGGATGCGGTCGACGCCCCAGGCGCGGCGGGCATGGCGCGCGGCGATGGCCACGTTGTTGTACAGGCAGAAGCCCATGCCGCGGTTCAGCGTGGCGTGGTGGCCGGGCGGGCGCACGGCGGCGAAGGCGTTGCGTGCGCGGCCGGAGAGAACCGCATCCACGGCCGCCATGGCGGCGCCGGCGGCGCGGCGGGCGCTTGTATCAGCGTGCGGGCTCAGGTGTGTGTCCCCGGTGCTGAGCATGGCCGCGCGGCGCGCGATGTCTTTCTGAACGATGTTGATGTATGCGCGGGTGTGGCACAGGTGAAGGTCGTCGTCGGTGGCTTGCCGCGGCTCCAGAAGCGCCGTGCGGGCCAGCAGCCCCTCGCGCTCCAGATGCGCATGCAGGGCGTGCAGGCGTTCCGCCGACTCGGGATGACCCGGCGGAGGCTGGTGCAGCAGGCAGGCGCGGTCGAAAACAAAAGCCGTGCGCATTGTTTCGGCCTTGCCCTCTCTCTCCCTGGACTGCATGGTTCACATTCTGCCAGAAGCGGCGCCGGCCGCCGGAAACAATCGGGGAACTCTGCCGCCGTCCGTGCGTATGTCCATATGCAGGACAGAACCGTGAGCAGCCTTGCCGAACCCCGCCCCGTAGCCGTTTCAGCGAGGATCGCCCTGGAATTGCCGCGCGGCCGGATGCATGCCGGCCAGCAGGCGGCGGACCTGGTGCGGCAGACGCTGTGGAACATCCGCCGCAACAGGCTCCGCAGCTTCCTCACGCTGTTCGGCATCGCCTGGGGCATCGCCTCGCTCGTGTTGATGTCGTCGCTGTCGGAGGGATTCCGTCAGGGGCAGCGGAAGAACATGTCGCAGATCGGCGACAACATCGTGTTCGTGTTCGGCGGCGTCACCGAGGAGCAGGCAGGCGGGCAGCGGGCCGGCCGGCGCATCCGGCTGCGCGAGTCCGACATTGACCTGATCCGCGCCAATTGCCCGGCGGTGGCGGTGATCTCGGCCGAGCACAAGACGTGGGACGTGCCGGCCCGCAGCGCCACCAATGCCGGCCGCTTTCTCACCGTGGGCGTGAATCCCGAATACCTGAAGCTGCGCAACCTGCCGGTGGCGATCGGCCGCGCCGTCTCCCAGGCGGACGTCGCCGAGGCACGCCGGGTCGCCGTCCTCGGAGCCAGCGTCCGCAAGCAGCTCTTCGAGCACAATCCGGCGCCCATCGGCGAGCGCATCTACATCAACAACTATCCGTTCGAAGTGATCGGCGTAATGAACGAGAAGGAGCAGAACAGCTCCTACGACGGCTGGGACAACGACAAGATCCTGATCCCGCACACCACGCTGCTGCGCGATGCGCCGGCCGACCGGCAGGTTTACGCCGAGCGCCGCGTCCACGGTTTCCTCTACCGGCCAGCCGACGTTTCGAAGTGGGAGGAAGCGCAGCGCCAGGTGCGCGAGGTGCTGGCCCGCGCACATGGCTTTTCGCCCACCGACAAGGGTGCGCTCCAGATCTTCGACTCCATCGAGAGCGCACAGATGTTCGATTCGATTTTCAATGCGACGGAAATCTTCCTGGGCGCAGTGGCGCTGGTGACGCTGTCTCTCGGCGGCATCGGGGTCATGAACACGATGATGATCGCCGTGGCGGAGCGGACCCATGAAATCGGGCTCAAGAAAGCGCTGGGGGCGACACGTCGGCGCATTCTGCTTGACTTCTTTCTTGAGGGAGTTTTTCTTGCCGCACTGAGCGGCGCCGCCGGGCTGGCGCTCACGTTCCTCATCTCCGGCGCCGTGAACTCCCTGCCGCTGCCGACGATGTTTGCCGGGCTCCCCATTCAGTGGAAGACGCTCGCTCTGGCGACTCTCGCCCTGGGCGCGGTGGCCGTCGCCTCCGCCCTCCCGCCGGCGCGCCGTGCGGCCCGGCTCACGCCGGTGGAAGCGCTCCGCGAGGAGAGGTGAGTCATGGGCTGGCGATACATTCTCAGAGAAAGCCTGGCGGCCTTGCGCTACTACCGCCACCGTACTCTGTTCACCACGCTCAGCCTTGCCTGGGGCGTGGCCTGCTTTGTCCTGCTGATGAGCTACGGTGAGGGCTTCGAACGCGCGCTCGTCAAGGCGTTCACCGCCGTCGGCCAGGACCTGATCATCACCTTTGGCGGGCAGACCAGCCTCCAGGCGGGAGGGATGCGCGCCGGACGCAGCATTCATCTCGAATACGACCACGCACAGGTGCTCAAGGAAAGCGTTCCGCTGGTCGAGTTTCTCTCGCCGGAGATCATGCGCCACGGGCTCCGAGTGCAGTATCGGGGCAAACAGAAGGAGGCCACTGTCCGCGCCGTCTGGCCGGAATATGGCATTGTCCGCAACATCCGGATCACCGATGGCCGCTGGATCAACGAAGAGGACCGTCAGCGGCGCCACCGCGTGGCCGTACTCGGCTATGAGGTAGCCAAAGAGATGTTCGGCGAGTCCCCGGCCGTCAACGAGGAGATCTCCCTCAACGGCCTGCGGTTCACCGTGATCGGCGTGATCGACAACAAGCTCCAGATCTCGAACTACAACCGCCGCGACAACCAGTGCATCTTCATCCCCTACGAGACGTTCTCCGTCTTCGGCGACATCCGGCACCCGTGGTTCTATGTCTGGCGTCCGGTGACGCCGGAGTCGCGCGAACAGGCCATCCGCATGGTGCGGGCGAAGCTGGCCGAACTGCACCGCTTCTCGCCAAACGACGAGAAAGCGGTGGAGATCCTCGCGTTTTCAAAGTTCATGAACATCATCCACGGCATGTCAATGGCGGTGAAGCTGCTGCTCGGCTTCATCGGCGCGTTGACGCTCGCCATTGGCGGCGTCGGGCTGGCCAACATCATGCTGGCGTCGGTGCTTGAGCGCACGCGCGAAATCGGCACCATGCAGGCGCTGGGCGCGCCCCGCGGCGTGATCCTGCGGCAGTTCCTGTGCGAGGCGTCGCTGGTGGTCGCCGCCGGGGGCGCGCTCGGCGTGTTGCTCGGGTGGGGCGCGACGGCGGTGATCGGCTCCATGCCGTTCCTGGGGCCCGCCTTCAGGGACAACACCGGCGTCGGCGACATCCGCCTGGCGGTCGGGCTGAAGCCGGTGCTCGTTTCGATGGGCGTTCTGTGCGCCGTCGGGCTCCTGTCGGCGCTTGCGCCGGCGGTCCGCGCCGCCCGGCTGGATCCAATCGAGGCGCTGCACTACGAATAGCCGCGGCGCTATACTCGTCCCACGTTGCCATTCTTCGACGGCGTCTTCACCGCGCCGCGCTGGCGAGCGCTCTGGGCGGCGCAGCTCGGATTTCTGCTGGACGCGATGGACGTCCTTCTTTACGTGTTCGCGCTGGCGGCGCTGCGCGCCGAATTCGGCTGGACGAACGCGCAGGCGGGCCTGGCCGCCTCGGCCACACTGCTGGCGAGCGCCGCCGGCGGCGTGGCGGCCGGTTTTGTCTCCGACCGCATTGGACGCCGGCGGACGCTGAGCTACACGATTCTGCTGTACTCGGTGGCATCGGCCGGCACGGCCACTTCGCGTTCGCTCGGCGAACTGGTCTTCTGGCGCGCGCTCATCGGGCTGGGCTTGGGCGGCGAGTGGAGCGCCGGCGCAACGCTGGTGGCCGAGTGGTGGCCGGCGGAGCATCGGGCCAAGGCGGCCAGCTTCATGCAGTCCGGCTGGGCGTTGGGCTACATGGCGGCGGCAGGGCTCACGGCGCTCATCCTGCCGCGCTTCGGCTGGCGCGTGCTGTTTCTGGCCGGCGTGCTGCCCGCGCTGCTCACGTTTTACATCCGCCGGCATGTGGAAGAACCGCAGGTGTGGCGCGAGCAGCGCGGCCACGCCCGCTGGGACGCGATCTTCCGCCCGCCCCTTCGGCGTTTCACCGTGCTCGCCACGGCGCTGGCCACCAGCGTGCTGTTCGCCTACTGGGGCGTGTTTACGTGGCTCCCCGGTTTCCTGTCGCTGCCCGCGGCGGAAGGCGGCGCTGGCATGAGCGTGGTGCGGACCAGCGGGTTTGTGTTCGCCGTGCAGGCGGGCGCGTTCGCCGGATATCTGTGTTTCGGCGCGCTGGCGGACCACTTCGGGCGGCGGCCGGCGTTCGCCATCTACGTCGTCACCGCGGCGGTGCTGGTGCCGCTTTATGGCATGGCGCCGCGCCACTGGCCCGCGTTGCTGTTCTGGATGGGGCCGCTGATCGGCTTCTTCGGAACCGGCTTCTTCTCGCTGTTCGGAGCCATGCTTGCCGAGCTCTATCCCACGGCCGTGCGCGGGGCGGGGCAGGGCTTCGCCTACAATTTCGGCCGCGGACTCTCGGCGCTCGCCCCGGTTGTGGTGGGCGCGCTGGCGGACCGTTACGGCGTGGGCGCGGCGCTGGCGGTGAATTCCGGATTCTTTCTCGCCGCGGCCGCGCTTGTGTTCCTCCTGCCCGAAACAAAAAGCACGGATCTTGCTTTGGTGGGCAAACCGCGGCCGGGCTTCAGTTCGCCTGCGCGATGACGGCGATGGCGGCGACGAGGACCGCGACGCCCGTCCACATCAGGCGCGTGGCCTGCGGGCCCGCGCCTTTCCACTCGCCCGTCGCCGCGCCCCACACGTTGGCCATGATGATCACCGTACTCATGAAGATGGGCCAGCCGAGCACGCCGCCCAGCGGCCCCATCGCCGCCGCGCCCATGCCGTAGATGCTGATGCCCATGTACCACAGCAGCCCCATCAGCGCCGCCCCGGCCCAGTACCAGCCGCGCGCCTCCGGGTTCGAATAGACGCCCCAGGTGCGGTTCTTCCCAAGCAGATACACGGCGTAGCCCGCGTTGACGAAGAACCCGCCGCCCAGCGCCAGCGCCCAGAGGGCGTTGCCGGCGAAGTCCTCGCTGGCGCCCAGGCGGATGGCTTCCTGCCTGAGCGGCTCGCCGAAAACGAAACCGAAATTCAGCGCCGGCGACAGCACGCCGGAGGCGATGCAGATCAGCAGGCCGGTGAAGGCCCCGCTGCGTTTCTGGCTCGAGGCCGCCTCCGGGTTCTGCGCCCGCTCGCGCAGAGCCCCGGCTTTCGAGCAAAGCAGGATTCCGGCGACGACCAGCGCGAGTCCGGCCAGCAGGATCTGCCCGCGACGCGAGAACAATTCCGCCGGATTTTGTATCAGCAGTGGCAGCAGCGAACCCAGGCTGGATGTGATGCCCAGCACAATCGCGAATGTCAACGCCATGCCCACGCGGTCGATGGCGAGGCCGAACAGAGTCGAGCCCGCGCCCCAGCCCACGCCGCACAGCACGATGAGAGCCAGCGTCGCGGCGCTGGTGGAAGAGACCGCCTCAAAGAAGGGCGGCACCGTGACAAGCGCCAGCAGCAGCGGCAGCACGACGAGGCCGCTGATCGAATAAATGAGCCACGTGTTCTCCCACTTCCACGTGCTCAGCTTCTTCATGGGCAGCGCGAAGCTGCCGTGGAGAATGCCCCCGGCGACCACGGTGAGCGCGGCGGTCCAGCTTGCGGATTCCTGCATGGCTTCAGGACAGGAATATCACAGGCGCGCGCATCAACGGACCAGCGGATCCTCCACCCACGGCGGCGTGGCCTCGATCAGGCGGCCCAGTTCGGGCTCGACGCGCTCCATTTCTTTCTTCATCTCCCACGCCGCACGCCGGTAGCTGAAGTGACCCTTGACGCCGCTGCGCAGCCGGATGATGTATTCGGCCTCGGCGAAGTCCATCTGGAACAGGAACCGCCCGCGCGCGGCGAACGGCAGCAGGTAATCAGAAACCTTTTCGGGCAGTCGGGCCGCGGCATGCCGCGCCGCCTCGAGCGCGCCGCCGTATTCCCGTTCGAGCCCGGCTTCGCGGATCGCATCCGGCGTTTCGAAGCCGTGCCTCCACGTCCACGCCTGCCGCGTCTGATGGCAGCGGCGGTGGCGGTGCAGGTCGCGGTAGGCGCCGATGTCGATGCGCAGGTCGAACGCGTAGGGCGCGGTGCGGAAAGCGCGCAGCAGTTCGTCGCGGCGTCCGCGCGGGCCAAGGGCGGCTTCCAGCACTTCCATCTGACGCGCGCGGCTCCAGGAGCGCACCGTTTCATGCAGCGGCTCGAACGGCCATTCCGTCACGCTGTAAAGCAGCGTGGCGGCGATGCCAGCCAGTGGCTCTTCGATCCTTGTAAGCCGCACCGGGCCCGGCTCAGTGCCGTTCCATGCGCCCAGATTCTGCTGCGCCCACGCGGCAACGGCGCTCATGGCCGCAGCCGGATAGGGATCGGGCTCGACATACTTTGCCAGCGTCGGCGCCAGCGGCTCGTGCGGCTCACCTTCAAACCAGACGACATCCGGGGGGCGGGCGCACGCAGCGGCCGCTTCCTCGCCAATCTCGCGCAGCTCAGCGTAAGCGGAGGCCCGCCAGCGGCGGATCTGCCGTTCCAGCGTCCGGATACTGGTCACCTGCCCGACGCCCGTCGGCACGCCGAGAAAGAGCAGATACCGCGCCACGTCGAAGGCGCGCGCGGCGATGTTTCGTTCGTAAGCGTCCACACGCATCGACTCCGGCCACGGCAGTTTCTCTTTCAGGTGCTCCACCATCCGCGCATGCACGCGCCGGTAGGCATCGAGCAGCGCCCGCGCCGCTGCCGCGTAAGTCTCTGCCGCTTCGCCTGCGGCCTCTGGCGGCGTCACAAAGCCGCCGCGCGCGAAGTCCTGGTAGCGCGACGAGCGCGCCTGGCCGTCCCATAGAGGCTCGTCTTCGATTTCGATGGCGGCCAGTTCGCTGATGCCTTCAAAGCTCAGCGCCAGGTGGCCCAGATCGGCGATGGAGGCGTGGCCGTACTGGAAGTAGAAGCTTTCCAGGAATTTCGAAGAATCGTGCGCGCGGACCCACTCTACGGACTCGCGGATCGAGTCCGGCGAGCGGCTGTAACGCGCCAGCGCGTAGGCGAGCTTTTCGGGCGGCATCGGCCCGGCGGAGATGACACGGGGCACGGCTGCTATGATAGCGGGCAGTGCGCATCCGAGTGAACCTTCTGCACCCTGACGCCATCCTTCCCCGTTACGCGCACGGCCCGGAAGAAGACGCCGGTATGGATCTCCATGCGGTGGAGGACGTGCTGCTGGAGCCGGGTGTGCCCGCGCTGGTGCCGACCGGACTCGCCATCGAACTGCCGCCGGGCCTGGAGGCGCAGATCCGGCCGCGAAGCGGCCTGGCGCTGCGCCACGCGATTACGCTGCCCAACGCGCCGGCGACCATCGACCCCGGCTACCGCGGCGAGATCCGCGTCATCCTGCTCAATCTCGGGCGCGCCCCGTATCGGGTGCGCAAAGGCGACCGCATCGCCCAGATGGTCATCGCGCGCTATGAGGCGATCGATTGGGAAGAGGCCGAGCTGAGCCAGTCCCGCCGCGGCGCGGGCGGCTTCGGCAGCTCAGGCCGCTGAGCGCGGCGCTTGCGCCCGGCGGGGCGGCGCGATAAACAGGAGCTGATGATCCGAAATCAGGAGGCTCCCATGATGCTCACCCGCCGCACGTTTCATGCCGCCCTCTGCGGGCTGCCGTTTTCCGGCCTGCTCCGCGCCGACGAATTCGAGGCGTTCCGCGCCATGCCCTGGAACGGCCGCGCCCGTGTGGCGCGCGTCTATCTGGCCGGCCAGCCCCACTGGCCCAAACCAACCCTCGACATCGACGCTGAGCGCCGCGAGGTGGAGGCGCGCATCGCCGAGGCCGCGCGCAAGAACGCGCACCTCATGGAACTGACCGGGGGAGAGCTGCTCCGGAGCGCCGACGAAGCCAGGGCATGGGCCGCGCGCCAGCAGGACGCCGACGGCATCCTGCTGCTGCCGCTGACGCAGCCAACGCCCGGCTTCCGGGAACTGATCGATGCCGCGCCCGCGCCGGTGCTTGTCTTCTCGCGCCCTTACGCCACCCACGCCTGGGCGAGCGTCGCCGAGCTGCGCCGGGCGGGCCGGCGCGTCGACGTGCTTGCGTCCTCCAGCTACGGCGATCTCGACCCCTGGTTCCGGATCTTCCGCACCGTGCACCACCTGCGGATGAGCAAGGTGCTGATCGGCGCCGAAAACCCGCAAAGCCGCGCGCGGGCCGCCGAAGAGTACCGCAGCGCCTTCGGCACCGCGTTCCAGTTCGTTTCCGGCGCCGAACTGAAGAGCGCCTTCGCCGCCGCCGACCGCGACGAGGCCAGGCGCCTGGCCGGCGAGTTTGTCCGCAACGCGCTGCGCGTGGTGGAGCCGAAGCCGGAGGAGATCGAAAACGGAATGCGGATGCACCTGGCGCTGAAATCGATCATGCTCAGGGAGCGCGCCAACGCGTTCACCATCGACTGTTTCGGCACGCTGATGGCCAACACCCTGCCCGGCTATCCCTGCATCAGCTGGAGCCGGCTGAATGACGCGGGCCTTTACGGCGTCTGCGAGGCCGATCTGCATTCGGCCATGACGCAGATGCTCGTCACCTCTTATGCCGGCGTGCCGGGCTTCATCAGCGACCCTGTCTTCGACCTCAGCCGCAATGAAGTGATCCACGCCCACTGCGTCTCGGCCACGAAACTGAAGGGCCCCGGCGGTCCGGCATCGCCTTACATCATCCGCGATCATCTCGAGACGCACGAGGGCGCCGTGCTCCAGGTGTTGATGCCCTGCGACGAAACGATCACCGTGGCGCGCTTTGCCGGGCCGAAGAAGATGCTGGTTTCCACCGCCGTCGTCACCGGCTACGGCGACAGCGACCGCGGCTGCCGCTCGCAGATCCGCACCCGCGTCCGGGACGCCGAAAAGTGGCTCGAAAACTACCAGGCGGGCCTGCACCGCGTCATCTTCTACGGCGACCACACGCGGGCGCTCGAGCGGATGAGCCGCCTGCTGGGCTTCGAGCTCGTGCAGGAAGGCTGACGCTCACTCCGCATACGTCACGCGGAAGCGCTGCCCGCGCGCCAGGCCCTCAATCTGAATGGCGCGCACGCGGTTGCCTTCGCGAAGCTGAATCCGGGCGCGGGCGTCGAGCTGGGCCGCGTCGCCACGGTTGACGCCCTCATACAGACGCGCCTCGACGCCGTCGTTGCCGATCCGTTCAATGCGGCCCCGGAACTGAAGGATGTCCGCGCCCAGGCGCGAGTCGAACCGGATCTGCACGTCTCCGCTGCGGCGATCCATGGTCAGATAGACGCCGCGCAGATCGTAGCCCGTGCCGCCCTCCGGCGAGAACATCCCGGCGCCCGCGCCGCGCCAGGTAAAGGTATCGCCCCAGCCCGAACCCCAACCGCCGCCGCCCCAGCCCGTGGCGGGCCCGCCGCCCCATCCGGCGCCGCTGGATGGGCCGCCCCAGCCCTGGCGGCCCTGTCCGGCTCCCCAGCCGCTGCCGCCGCTGACCGGCCAGGCGCTGCCGCCGCGCCACTCGAGGTCAAACGTGTAGCCTTCGCGGCCGCCCTGCGGATCTTCGATGCGGACGATGGCGAGCCCGCGGTTGGTGCGCGGATCGCCAATGAGTTCCTGCCGCCCGCGGCCGTCGATGCCGCGGAAGCGGAAGTCGGCCGGGTTCGAAGGCAGCGGGGCGGTGCATTCCAGCCGGCGCCACGTGGCTGGCTGTCCGCTCACCGTGCGGATCTCGCCAGTGTCTCCGCGGATTCCCACTTCCGCCACACCGTCCACTTCCACTTCCGCGGTGCACTTGCCGCCCTCGCCTCCTCCGCTGCGGATGGTGGCGCGGATTGTTGCCGAGGCGCTGTCCCAGCTCTCGCCGCCGCGGTTCCGGCGCCAGCCGCCCGTGTTCCAGTCGGCGCCGGCGCGCCACTCGACGTCGAACGTGTAGCCTTCGCGGCCGCCCTGCGGATCTTCGATGCGCACCACCGCAACCCCGTTGTTCGTGCGCGGGTCGTGCAGCAGCGCCTGACGCCCTCGCCCGTCCACACCCTGGAAACGGAAGTCGGCGAAGTAGCGCGGCATGGGTCCGGTGCAGTCCAGCCGGCGCCAGGTGGCCGGCTGCCCGCTCACGGTGCGGATGCGGCCCTCGCTGCCGCTCAGGGCCACTTCGGCCACCCCGTCCACTTCCACCTCCGCGGTGCACTTGCCCCGGTCCGGGCTGCCCCCGCCGCGGATCCGCGCCTGGATCACCGCCTCATTGCCGCTCCAGGCCTGCCCGTACAGCAGCGACCCGGCCAGCATCAGCCATGCTGCTTTCATGACCATCCTCCTGCTCCTTGTCAGTGTCCACGACGCGCGGCGCCGCCGCCGCGTTCCTCAATAGATCGGTTCAGACACGCGGTGGCCGTAGCGGTTGCTCCGGCTGAGCCGGACGAAATGGGAATGCACCGCCTCCACGACGTCCCGGATCGGGTTGGCGTTGCCTTCGATCAGGCTGCACATCACCGATAGAACATACGGCCTTCCTTCGAGGAATACAATGCCCGCCTCGGTGCGCACGCCGGGCACGCTGCCCGGCTTCGACGCCGCCTCCACCCCGCGCGGCAGCGCGGCGCGGAAGTCGGCGTGGACGAGCTTCAGGATGTCCATCATGCGTCGGCTGGCGTTGCGGCTGATCAGCCGCTCGCGGTAGATGAACTCAAACAGGCGCGCCATTTCAAGCGGTGTCGACGTGTTCTCGTCGTTGCGCCGGGCGGCGGCCGAGTCCATCATCACGCGCCGCAGCCGCGTCGCCCGCAGCCCGAGCTGCGCCATGAGCTGATTCACGCTGTCCATGCCGACCAGGGAAATGACCTTGTTGGTCGCCGTGTTGTCGGAGTCCCGGATCACGAGCACCAGCAGCTCTTCCAGAGTCAGCTCAAGCGGCTGGGGCCCGAGCCTCGCGTCCAGTGTGCCGCTGCCGCCCGCCTTGTCCTTCTCGGTCAGTGACACCCTCTGCTGAAGCGAGAGCGCGCCGGACTCGATCTTCTGAAAGGCGGCGGCGAGGATCGGCACCTTGATCAGGCTCGCCTGCGCGGTCACCAGGTCGCCGTTCAGCGCGAGCGTTCTGCCCGAAGCAAGGTCGATGACGGCCACGCCCATTACGCCGTCAAAACGCTGGTCGATCTGCCGGAGCCGGTCCATCAGTTTCGCCTCCAGCAGCGCCGCCGGCTCCTGCGCGAGCAGCGGCCATGCAATCAGAAATGCGGCCAGGGTTCTCACGGGAGTAGGATAACGATAAGTGAGCTATGTGTGGATCGCCGCAGGCGCGGCCCTTGGCGGAATGTTGCGCTACTACCTTTCCGGCGTGGCGGCGCGCCTTGCCGGAGAGACGTTCCCCTGGGGCACGCTGCTGGTGAACGTGACGGGATGCCTGTTCATCGGCTTTTTCGCTTCGCTGGCCGGGCCTGAAGGCCGGCTGATTGTTCCGTCGAACGTAAGGCTGTTCGTGATGACGGGTTTCTGTGGCGGCTACACGACGTTCTCTACGTTCAGCTACGAGACGCTCCGCCTCTTCCAGGACAGGGAGTGGGCCTATGCGGGCTGGAACATGGCTGCCAGCCTGCTGCTGTGCCTGGCAGGCGTCTGGGCGGGTTATCAGGCGGCCATGCTGCTGAATCAGAGGCATTGACAGATGGAACTTCCCCAGGACGCGGTTCTGTTGCGCATTTTTCTCGGGGAAAGCGACCGCTACGGCAAGCGGCCGCTCTATGAGGCCATCGTGCTGAAGGCGCGCGAGCTGCACATGGCCGGCGCCACCGTGCTGCGCGGCCCGATGGGCTTCGGAAAGTCCTCGCGCCTCCACACCGCCAAGCTCGAGCGCCTGAGCGAGGATCTGCCATTCATTATCGAAATCGTCGATTCGAGAGCGAAGATCGAGACGTTTCTCCCGGTGGTGGACGAAATGATACGCGAAAGCGGGTCGAGCGGCCTGGTCACATGGGAAAGCGTCAAGGTGCTCCGTTACGGGCAGGCCTGACTCTGGCCGCTCTGTCGGCCGCGCTTCTGACGGCGGCGCTGCCGGCACAACACGATGCCCCGCACCGGCCTGGCGCCACCGCCCCGGCGCCCCTTCCCGAAAAGACCGGGCCGCTGCGGAAAGCGCAACTGCTGCTGCGGGAAGGCCGGACCGACGAGGCCCGCCGCGAGCTCCAACGCCTCATCCAGGCCGGCGCCGGCGATGCCATGACCTGGTATCAGGTGGCGCGCAGCTACCTGCTTGACTTCTACTCCGGCCCGGATCCCGTCAAACGCCGCACCGCGTTAAGCCTGGCCATGGAGGCCCTGGACACGGCCCTGCGGCGCGATCCGGACCACATTCCTTCGCTGAAGGCCAAAGCCGTCATCCACGCCCGCGCGGAGCTGCTGTATTACGACCCCAACCTCGCTTACGAACTGGCCGCCCGGGTCGCAAAGCTGGAGCCGAACGCCTTCGGCTTCCTGCTCAACCTCTCGGACTGGATGAGCGGCGAAGTGCGGTTCACGCGCGAAACCGGCCACCGCGTGCCGCACGACCCGCTGATCGGCCTGGACCGCGCCATCGACCTGCTCGACCAGGTCATTGACGGCTCCATGCCCTACAGCAACGAAGAGCTCACTGCGCTGGCCACGATGGCGAAGACGCTCGTGCGCCGCGGCAATTTCCAGGAGTCGCTGCTCTATTTCCGCCAGGCGCTGGAACGGACGAAGGAACCTGTGCTCGTGCACGAGCTGCTGCGGGAGATGGGTGCGGCGTATTACCGCATGGGAGATTACGGCGAAGCCGCCCGGCTTTTCTATCAGGCGCTTCAGATCAACAACAATCACGTCGATCAGTGGCTGCTGAAAGTGGCCATGGATCAGCTCCCCGGCCAGCCGCCCCCGGTTCCCAAACAGTTTCTCTTTCCGGCGCGGCCGCTGCTGCCACGGGCCGGCGAAAGCCCGCTGCTCGAGTTTGAGGACATTGCCCCGCGGCTCGGCATCGACCGCTTCGACGGCAATGGCACGGCCGCCTGGGCCGACTACGATGGCGACGGCAATCTCGACCTGTTCGAGGCCGGCAGCGGCGAGTTCATCCGCGTCTACCGGAACCATGGGGGCCGCTTCGTGGACGCCACCCGCGAGGCGGGCCTCGCCGGAGTCCCTTCCGGCTACAGCCTGAACCTCGTGGATTACGACAACGACGGACGCCCGGACCTGTACATCTCGCTCAACGGCTGGAGCGGCCCGCTGAAGAACCTGCTGTTCCACAACACCGGCGGCCGCTTTGAGAACGTGACGGACAAATCCGGCGCCGGCGACCCGGGCAACGGCTTCGTCTCCCTCTGGGCCGATTTTGACAACGACGGGCTGCCCGATCTCGCCATCGCCAACGGCGTGCTCAAGGACGGCAGCGTCCCGCAGATCTACCGCAATAACGGCGACGGCACATTCACCAACATGACGCGGCAGGCGGGCATCATCGAACCTCCCGAGTACGGCGCCATCGGCATCGCCCTCGGCGACTACGACCGCGACGGCCGCGTCGACATCCTCATCAACGGACTCGATCCCGCCCCCAACCGGCTGTACCGCAATCTCGGCGGCTGGAAATTTCGTGATGTCGCACGCGAGGCCGGCATCGCGCAGCCCGTCCACAACGGATTCGTCTGCTTCTTCTTCGACTACAACAACGACGGCTACCCGGACGTGCTAACCACCAGCCTGGCCGCCTGGGAATCTGTCGTCGCCGCCCTCCGGCTGGACTACGCCGTGCCGAAGGCGCGCGTTCACCCGGACTCGAGCCGCCTCTTCCGCAACAACCGGAATGGCACGTTCACTGACGTCACCTACGAGGCTGGCCTGCACTACCCCGTCGGCGTGATGGGCGCGGGCGTGGCCGACCTGGACAATGACGGCTACCTGGACCTCTATCTCGGTGTTGGCGACCCGCAGATGTCGCGCCTCGAACCAAACCGTTTCTTCCGGAACAACGGCGATGGAACCTTCAGCGACCTGACGGATTATGTGAAATTTTCCCGGCCCGGAAACAAGGGCCACGGCGTTGCATTCGTCGACTGGGAAGACGACGGGGACTTCGACATTTATGCGCAACTGGGTGGTCATTATCCCGGTGATTTTGCCAGAAATGCCTTTTACCGAAACCTGAAAGGCAACCGGAATTCCTGGCTTGAAGTGGACCTGAAAGCGGTCAAATCCAACAGGGACGCTCTCGGCGCGCAGCTAACCGCGCGCGCCGGCTCGCTGCTCGTGTACCGCGAGGTCAAGGGCGGCGAAGGCTTCGGCGCCACCAGCCAGCGCCGGCAGCATTTCGGGCTCGGCGCCGCGCGCAGGGTGGATTCGCTCGAGATCCGCTGGCCCTCCGGCGAGCTCCAGACAATCCAGGGGCTGGACGTAAACCAGATCATCGAAGTGGAAGAGAGCCGCGGGTGGCGGCGCGTCCGCTGAAGGCTGGCTTCCGCTTCCGGCACAATGGGGACATGGACGGCGGCCGGAGAGGCATGGGGATTGCGGCCGGGTGGGCCGCGCTGGCGGCAGCGGCCTTCGCGGTGGCAGGCGCGCACCAGCCCTCCGCGGAACCGTTCGAAGAGCTCATCGGCGTGGTTCCCTTCGTGCTCCGCAACGCCGCTACGCCGGAAAAGCACCAGATTGAGACCATGCCCGGCGGCGTCGCCGTCTTTGATTACGACAACGACGGCCTGCCCGACATTTACTTTCTGAACGGCGCCCCGCAGCCGTCGCTCGTCAAGTCCGGCCCCGAATGGTGGAACCGCCTCTACCACAACCTCGGCAACTGGAAGTTCGAGGACGTGACCGAAAAGGCCGGCCTCGCCGGAGAAGGCTACGCCATGGGCGTGGCCGCCGGCGACTACGACAACGACGGCTGGACCGACCTCCTGGTCACGAGCGTTCACTTCAGCCGCCTGTACCGCAACCGCGGCGACGGCACGTTCGAGGATGTCACAAAAAAGGCGGGAATTCCCGCAACGGAATGGCCGATTTCCGCCGGCTGGTTCGACATGGATAACGACGGAGATCTCGATTTATTCATCGTAAATTATTGCCGCTGGGATCCAAAGACAGAGCCATTTTGCGGCGACAAACGGGCCGGATACCGTACCTATTGCCACCCGAAATACTACGAAGGCCTGCCGAATACGCTTCTGCGGAACAACGGCGACGGCACCTTCACCGACATCTCGAAAAGTTCCGGCATTGCCGCAAAGACCGGCAAGGGGATGTCCGTCCTGTTTGCCGACTACAACAACGACGGGCTGATGGACGTGCTCGTCACCAACGACACCGCGCCCAACTTCCTCTTCCGCAACGACGGCAACGGTCGCTTCACCGAGGTCGGCTTCGCCGCCGGCATCGCCATCGCCGACGATGGCCGGGTCCTCTCCACCATGGGCGGCGAGTTCCGCGACCTCGACAACGATGGATGGCCGGACATCTTCGTCACCGCGCTCGCCAACGAGACCTTCCCGCTCTTCCGCAACCTGGGCAACGGCGTCTTTCAGGACATCACCTACCGTAGCCGCATCGGCGCCGCCTCGCTGCCGCACAGCGGCTGGAGCCTCGGCGTGGCGGACTTCGACCTCGACGGCTGGAAGGACATTTTCACCGCCAACGGCGACGTGCAGGACAACACCGAACTGTTCTCCTCGCGCACTTCAAGGCAACGCAATCAGCTTTTCCTGAACCAGGGCGGCAAGACCTTCTCGAGCGTGCTGTTTGGCGCCCCCGCCCAGCACCGCGGCGTGGCGCTCGGCGATCTCGACGGCGACGGGCGCGTGGACGCCGCAGTCAGCGCCCTGAATGAGCCGGCCAGGCTCTACCGGAACCGCATGGGCGGCGGACGCAACTGGGCGGCCTTGCGCCTTCGGGGCACAAAGAGCAACCGGGACGCCATCGGCGCCAGGGTCCGCATCGTCGCAGGCGGCATGACGCAGTACAACCATGTGTCCACTTCCAGCGGCTACCAATGCTCCAGCGAAAAGACGCTGCGCTTCGGCATCGGCGCGGCAGCGAAAGCCGACGAGGTGGAAATCACCTGGCCGGGCGGCAGGAAGCAGCTCCTGCGTGATGTGCCCGCCGGGCGCATCATTGAGGTTGCGGAGCCTTGAGCCGCGCCTGGATTTTCGAGCGCAGCACGAACGCCTCTTCGTAGTCCGGCCGCAGCTCCAGCGCGCGCTGCACCACGCGCAGCGCCTCCTCGAGCCGGTCGGACTGCGCCAGCGCCAGCGCCAGCTCGAATCGCGCCTCGGGCGTCTCCGGTTCCTGCGCCGCTTCCGCCACCGGCACGGCCTCCGCCGCCCGGCCCTGCCGCGTGAGAAAGCGCGCGTAGGCCAGATGCGCCGTCTGGCGGGCCGCATCGTTGCGCGCGATGGCCGAGCGGAACCACCGCTCGGCCTCGTCAAAGCGCGTGAGCGCCTCGTAGCATTGGCCCAGGGCCGCTTCCACGCGGCCCTTCACCGCGTCATGGCGAAGCGCGCGCCGCAGCGGTTCAATTGCCTTCTCGTAGAAGTCCGCCGCGTAGTAGGCGCGTCCCAGATAGTAGCAGGCGTCGGGCAGCGCCGGGTTGAGATCGCAGGCGCGCCGCAGCGGCTCAATGGAACCGTGATAGTCTTCGATCTTCGCATGCGCCACGCCCAGCGCCTTCCAGTACTGCGCATTGTCCGGCGCCAGCCGCGCCGCTTCGGCAAAATATGGAATGGCATCCGCCGCGCGGTTCTGCGAAAACAGCGCCACGCCCCTTTCATAGGCGGCCTGCGCCTCCGGGGGCGACACGAGCAGCAGCGCCAGCAGAAGCATTCCCTGCCAAGAGTCTATCGCGCGCCCGCGGCGGCCGCGATGCCACGGCGCGTCGCATGGTACACCGCGAACGAGCCCAGCCAGTGGCCGCCCTCGTAGTGCTCGGCGCGGATCGCCGCGAGCCCCGCCTCCGCCAGCCTCGCCGCCAGCCTCTCAAGCGGCGCCCGCCGCGGGTGCGCGCCGGGCAGCGTGGAGGCGATCCCCTCGAGCATCCACGCGCGGGAGAAATTCAGCCCGGCCAAATGATAGAGCTTCCCGTCGGTGACGTCAGTCACGCGGGTGGGCTCGAGCTCGATCCGCGGCAGGAAGCGCCGGAGCCAGGCGGCGAATTCGGCCGGCTCGAGCACCCGCCGCACGGCATCGGCCTCCGCCAGGCAGGGCGACAGAAAGTCCTCGCCCGAAGGCTCATACGAAAGTGGACAGGCGGTGTCGCGCAGATAATAGTCCCGGATTCGTGAGACGAGCAGCGCTTCCAGGTCCGCCCGCCGCGCCGTGCGCGCGTAATCGAGCGCCAGCCCGAGCGCGAACGCCGTGTTGGAATGCTCGCCCGTGCGCACCGGCCGCGCGAGCTTCGGCAACCACGCAGTCAGACGCGCCACGGCCGCCTCCTCCAGCGGCCGCAGCGCGGCCGACCAACGCCGTGCGTCCACGTCGTCCCATTCGCGCAGCTCAGCCGCAAGCTGCAACAGCCACGCCAGCCCATACGGCCGCTCGAACGTCTGCCTTCCCGCGCCGTTCAGGTAGGCCGCTTCCGCGGCCAGCTTTTCCGGCGTAAGGCTCCGCGCCAGCGCGCGCCGGGCCTCGGGCGTGAACGGCTCATGGGGATACAGGCGCGCCAGACGCGCCAACAGCCAGTGGCCATGAACCGAGGAGTGCCAGTCATAGCAGCCATAGAAAGCCGGCGTGAGTTCGCGCGGAGGCCGGGCGTCGTCATCGGAGTTGAGCACGTGGGCGATCTTGTTGGGATACTCGCGGTGGACGCAATCCAGCGCCAGGCGCGCCATGCGCGCCGCCAGCGCGGCGTCCATCGGCGCGGCCGCGGCCGGCAGAACGGAGATCGACAACAGGACGAAACAGCGGATCATGGCTTGTGATGATAGCAGGCGCGCAGACACAAAACGGGCGCCGCCCCGGCATGGGAAGCGGCGCCCGCGGAGGGAGAGACAGACGGGTTCAGACTTCCAGAATCGGCCGGCCGGGTTCGGGCCAGTCGACGTGGAAGAACTTCCCGCGCGGCCTGTCCGTGCGTTCGAAAGTGTGCGCGCCGAAGTAGTCGCGCTGGCCCTGGATCAGGTTTGCGGGCAACCGCTCGGAGCGGTAGCCGTCGTAGTAGGCCAGCGCCGAGGAGAACGCCGGAATCGGCACGCCGCGCAGCGCCGCCTCGGCCACCACGCGCCGCCAGTTCGCCTGGCAGCGGTCGATCTCGCTCTTGAAGTAGGGGTCCAGCAGCAGGTTCGGCAGTTGCGGGTCCCGGTCAAACGCTTCCTTGATCTTCTGAAGGAAGCGGGCGCGGATGATGCACCCGCCGCGCCAGATCATCGCGATCTCGCCGAACTTGAGCGTCCAGTTGTACTCCTTCTGCGCCTCGCGCATCAACTGGAAACCCTGCGCGTAGGAGCAGATCTTCGACGAATACAGCGCGTCATGGATCGCCTGGAGAAACTCCCTGCGGTCGCCCTCGTACTTCTTCGCGGGCGGCCCGGCGAGCACCTTCGACGCCGCCACGCGCTCATCTTTCAGCGCTGACATGAACCGCGCGAAGACGCTTTCGGCGATCGTATTGGCCGGCACGCCCATGTCCAGCGCGTTCACCGACGTCCACTTGCCCGTGCCCTTCTGGCCGGCCGTGTCGAGGATGGAGTCCACCAGATAGCCGCCCGTGTATGGGTCCTTCTGCTGGAGGATGTCGGCGGTGATCTGGATCAGGAAGCTGTCCAGCACCCCCTGGTTCCATTCGGCGAAGACCTCGCTGCACTCGGGCGCGGTCATGCCGAGGTACTGCGTCATCAGCCAGTAGGCCTCGGCGATCATCTGCATGTCGCCGTATTCAATGCCGTTGTGGCACATCTTCACATAGTGGCCGGCGCCGTTGGGCCCGATGTAGGCGCAGCACGGGACGCCCCCCTGCACGGGCCGGCCCGGTTTGGCGCCCGTCAGGGGCTTGCCTGTTTCGGGATCCACCTTGGCGGCGATCGCCGTCCAGATCGGCTCGATCTCCTTGTAGGCCTCGTAATCGCCGCCCGGCATCAGCGAGGGGCCGAAGCGCGCGCCCTCTTCGCCGCCGCTCACGCCGGAGCCGATGAAGCGGATGCCTTTCGCCTTGAGGTCGCGCTCGCGGCGGATGGTGTCGTTCCAGTTGGCGTTGCCGCCGTCGATGAGGATATCGCCCGGCTCAAGCAGCGGCACAAGCTGTTCAATGACGGCATCGGTGGGCGCGCCCGCCTTCACCATGATGATGATCTTGCGCGGGCGCTTCAGGCTGGCCACGAAGTCCTTCAGGTCAGCGAATCCGGCCAGCCCGCCGGGCGTGTTCGGGTTCTCGGCGATGAACTTTTCCATCGTCGCCGTGGTCCGGTTGTACACCGAGACGCGGAAGCCGTGATCCGCAATGTTCAGGGCGAGGTTCTGGCCCATGACGGCCAGGCCGACGAGTCCGATATCAGAGAGTTGATCTGGCATGGTGCTTGCCTCTTCGGATGAATGCTGTTGCGGCCGCGGGCCCGGCGCCAGGCCGGGCCCTGAAGGAAACTACCTCTGGATGCGCGCCGAGCCGCCCTTGGCGAAGGCGCGCACCTGTTCAAGCGTTGCCATCGTCGTGTCGCCGGGGAACGTGGTCAGCAGCGCGCCATGGGCCCAGCCAAGCTTCACCGCCTCCATCGGCTCTTCGCCGGTCAGCAGGCCGTAAAAGAATCCGGAGGCGAAGCCGTCGCCGCCGCCCACGCGGTCGTAGATCGGCAGCTCCGCCGTCGGCGCCTGGAACGTCTCCCCGTTGATCCACGCCACCGCGCTCCAGCTGTGATGATTGGTCGAATGCACCTCGCGCAGCGTCGTGGCGACGATCTTCACGTTCGGATACCTCTTCACCACGTCGCCGATCATCGCGATGAAGGCCGAGGGGTCCAGCTTCGATTTGGCGCTGACCTCCGGGCCCGGAATGCCGAGACCGAGCTGGAGATCCTCCTCGTTGCCCACCAGCACGTCCACATGACGGACGATGCGGTCGAGCACGCTCACTGCCTTTTCCTGCCCGCCCCAGATGCCCCACAGCTTGGCGCGGTAGTTCAGGTCGAACGAAGTTACCGCGCCCGCCGCCTTGGCCGCCTGCATCGCTTCGATGATCAGTTCGCCGGTGGTCTCCGAAAGCGATGCGAAAATGCCGCCGGAATGGAACCAGCGCACGCCTTCGCCGAAGATCGCCTTCCAGTCGAAGTCGCCCGGCTTGAGCTGCGCCGCCGCCTCGTTGGAACGGTTGTAGAACACCACCGGCGGCCGCACGCCAAAGCCGCGGTCCGAATACACCGTCGCCATGTTCGGGCCGTTCACGCCATTGTGCTTGAAGCGTTTGTAAAAGGCGCGAACGCCCATCGCGCGCACCCGCTCGGCAATCAGGTCGCCGATCGGATAGTCCACCATCGCCGTGACGATGCCCGTCTTCAGGCCGAAGCAGTCAGCCAGATTGGCCGCGCAGTTGTATTCGCCTCCGGAGACGTGGATCTGGCACTCCGTCGCCTTCCGGAACGGAACGATGCCAGGATCCAGGCGGTGCACCAGCGCGCCGAGGCTGAGGAAATCCAGAGCGCCGGCGGAAGGGATGTTCAATCCGTATTTCATCTTGCTCTCCGTGTGCCTGATCGTGATTTGGCGGCCGCGATGCGCGGAACCCTCCGCGCCGCGCGGCGTGCCCGCTCAAACGGCCCGCCCCGGCGCGGATCGATCCCACTATATCAAACTGGCATGTCAGAAATCAGACATGGAGGTGGGGAACCGGCGCCTGCGCGGCTCAGGCGCCGCGCACTTTCCGGATCAGTTTCATCAGCGGAGCCGAGTTCAGCCGTCGGCGGCCCAGCTCGGCAAAGCGCGCCTTGGCCCGGGACTTCAGCAGCCGGAACTGCGTCTCCGTCAGCCCCATCTCTTCGCAGATCTGCTCCGGCGTCTGTTCATAGAGGTAGAAACGCGTGAGAATCTCTCGGTCACGCGGCGAAATGGACCGCAGCACCTCCAGCATCAGCTCGACGCGCTGCTCCCGCAGAATCGACTCCTCGGGGTCGTGGCGGGGATCGGCCACTCGGCCGCCCAGCTCCAGTTCGCCCGCTTCCTTGCGCTGCTGAACCGCCTCCTCGATGTAGGCGGCGATCTGGCGCCGCACAATGGTTCTCACGAACCCCATCAGACGCTCCGGCTCGCGCAGGCCCCCGCCCTGAATCGAGTGGACCACCACAAGAAACGTGTCATGCACGCGGTCGTCGAGATCCTGGGGCCCGAGATGCCGGCAGAGAAAGAACCGTATGCCCCGCGAAAACAGCCGGTACAGCTCCTCGATGGCGGTGCCGTCATTGGCGCGGACCCCTTCCACCAGCCGGGTCCAGCGGCCGGGCATGCTTTGCGCATCCGGTGAGGGGTTCTCCGGCTCCCGGGAGCCTCGGCTCCCGTCAGGCTGGCTGCTCTTTCTCGCTGGGTCGGGGTTCCAGGCCATGGGCGTCTAGTCCTTGCCGAGGTGAAAGTAGGCAGCCCAATAACGGGGCTGGGCCCGCCAGGTTCCACTGCGGATCATGGCGGTTTGGGCCGCGTGCAACGCTGCCGAAGCGCGCGCGCCCGTAAGGAGGTTCCGGTAATACTCCGTGAAAAACTCGCCGTCGTCGTCCACCGGCCAAAGGCTGGCGATCACCGTTTGCGCGCCCGCCGCCAGCCACGCAGTGGCGAAACTGCGGATGCCCGCCCCGGTCTGGGAAGGCCCCAGACCCGTGGAACATCCGTTCAGTACCACCCGCGCGGCGGGCTGCGGCAGCGACATCAGCGAGGCGGCCGTTAACCCCTCCCGCACGCCGTCCCGGCGCAGCGAGAGCGCCAGATAAGGCTCGCCGACAGGAAAGAGAATGCGCAACGGACCCTCAGGTTGGGCGGAAATTCGCGTGCGGTAGGCCTGTTCGCCAGGCGCCGGCAGCACATGCGTGGCAAAGTGGAGATCCGTCCAGTCATCGCGGAGGTACGTTTGCAGCGCATCGCGTGTGGCATCGAAGCCGCTCAACAGCTGGACGTGCAGGCCCCGCGCCTGCCACAGGGCGGCAACGGCCCCCAGCTCTCTTCCGCTTCCGGGCAGGCTGGCAAGCTCGAGCTCACCGGTCTCGCGTTGCTCCCCGCCCCGCCGCCAAAGCCTGCTCCAGGCGGTATTCCAGCCCGTCGGCTTTGTGCGCCCTGCCAGCCAGCGCGGATCGGCCGTGTTGTGCACTAGGCCGCCCACCGCCAGCAGCCTCCTGGGCGGGGAAGGAAATTGCTGCTCCAGCAGCCAGAGCCCCGAAGGCAGGATCGTTACCGTGTGAGCTTCGCTCAGATATCGCGCTTCTGCTCCGGAACCCATACGAAGGGCTCCGACGGGAACCACCAGCAACACATCGTCGGCCGAAATGAGCCACTCTTCGTTGACCAAAAACGCCTGCGGGAACTGCCCGAAAAGCTCTGCAAAAAGTTCGCCCGCCTCGCGGCCGGGATCGTTTCCCGCCGCCACCGCCTCGCGAAACTGCCGCAGGCGCCGCACCAGGCCGTCACGGTCGCCAAGGGATGCCCACGCAAAAGAAGTTCGCGTCACCGCCCATGCCGCCGGCCGCTCCGCACCCAGCCAGAAGGTAAATGCCGTCTGGTTCGGGCGTAGGCTCGCCTGGATGGCGCGCAACAGATTCTGGGGAGAGACCGGTTGCGCCGGCTGCATCAGGCTGGCGTGGCGCAAGGTCGCGGGTGAGAGCCTGCTGGATTGCAGCCCGGACTCGGCATTTCCACCCGTGCCCGCTCCCTGGCGCCGGCCGCTCCGCATCCGGATGATTCCCAAGGCGCGGCTTTGTTCCACTGAGGCCCAGGCCTCCACCGCCAGCGAAGGCGCGGACCGCGCCAGGGCCAGAGCGGCGCCAACATATTGGTCCACCAGCTCGGCCAGCATGACGTCAGCGGCAGCTTCCGCTCCGGGGTCGGGCAGCACTGCGGTGCGCCAGTGAAAGACATTTTCCCAATGCTGCCGGCAGGTTTCCAGGACTGCCGCGGGGCCATTCAAACGGGACTGCGCCTGCGCCTCCGCAGCCGCCAGCGTGAGGTTGTTGACTCCGCCGGATCCAGGCGCGCCGCTGGCCGGGATGCGCCGCAAACACGCCAGCGCCTCGCGTGGACTGCCCTGTGCCAACCGCAGCCTGCCCAGCAGAAGCCAGAACGGGGAAGGATCGCGTAGATGGTGCAGCGTGATCAGCCGGAACGAGTTCGCCAGCGCCGCCTCGGCCTGCGCCAGATCGCCGTTACCCAACCGCCACTCCGCCAGATCATCCCAGAGATGCCTCTGCGTCTGCCAGTCGCCCGCCTTCTCGGCCTCGGCCATGGCCTCGATCCACAACTGCCTGGCCCGCACCTCGTCCCGGCGCTCGCGCTGCAATGCCTGCCTGACCCGCTGTGCCAGCACGGCGGGCCGGTATGGACTGGATGCGGGCATCAGGGTGACCGCCTTTTCCAGCGAACGCTCCGCTTCCTGCCAGGCGCCCAAAATTCCGTAAAGCGATGCCAGGTTCGACCAGATCCCCGCCTCCACCTCGACTAGCCCCCCGGCCCGGGCGGTCCCCTGCGCCTGGCTGAGTGCATCGAACGCCTCTCGATACTTGTGCTGGTAGATGCGCGCAGCACCTGCGTTGCTGAACAGCTTGGCGGCACGAGGCAAGTCTCCCGCCTCGCGCGCCTGTTCGGCCGCCAGCAGAAACCAGCGCTCCGCCTCCTGGAACCGGCCTTCGGCCAGCGCCCGGGAGGCTTCCTGAGCCAGGCGCTTTGGAGCGCAATCGGGGGGGCAGGCTCCGCCGCGTTCCGCAGCGGGAATGGCTGCGGCGGTCAATGGCAGGAGCAAGGCAGCCAGCAGAACCATGTCCACGCTTCCGAGGCCGGACTTCAGATCTCCTGGATCCGCAGGGCCGGGATTCGTCTGAGGAGGGTACTAGAACTATTAGTACCCTCCTCCCGACTATATCAGATCCCCCTCAGGGGCACCAAATGAAATTTGGTGTTTCACCGAGTCGAAGTCCACCCTCCTCTGGAGTAGTCCTTTTTGACGAGGACTATTCTCAGCAGAAATCCGGGGGGAAGATGATAATGATGGGGGAAGTGCCCATGCTCGCCTCCTTTCCTGTCTGGGCCGGCCTGGGGGCCAGCCTGAGGCGACGCTAGAGAGAGGCATCTCCCCCGAATTCCAAAAACGTTGCAACCCGCTGATAAGAAATACAAAATTCTCGGCCGTGTTCCTGAAAACCGGTTCTGGAAGAAGCCCTGCGCCGGTCACCCGCGCGCAATTTCTGCATCTTTTTGGACAGCAGCCCTACCGGGCTGAAGGGAAGCTGATCTGATGGATCCAATTCTGGTCGTCGACGACGATCCCGGGTTCCGCCAACTCCTGGCTGCCATCCTCGAACGGGAAGGCTATGTGGTCGAACTCGCCGGTCGCGTTGCGGAGGCCCGCGCGAAGGGCGCGTCCAAACGCTATTCGCTGGTCATCTCCGATCTCAAGCTCCCGGATGGCGACGGGCTGGACGTACAGCAGCTCTTCCTCGAACGCTCCCCGGAAACGCCCTTCGTCCTGATTACCGCTTTCGGCACCGTCGCCACTGCCGTCGAGGCGCTGAAGCGGGGTGCGCTGGATTACCTCGAAAAGCCGCTCCGCAGCCCTGACGAGTTGCGCCGGCTGGTGCGGCGTGCGCTTGCCCTGTCGGCCAGCGGCGCCGAGGCGCCCGCCGCCGGCCCGCGCCTGGCGACTCCGGGGCTGTGCGCCTCCATGGTGGCCCGCGACCCCCGCATGCTCCACATCCTCGATCTGCTCGAAAAGGTCGCCCCCACGCCCGCCAACGTTCTCCTGCTGGGTGAAAGCGGCGTGGGCAAGGAGGTGATCGCCCGCTGCATCCACCAGCACAGCCACCGCGCCGACAAACCCTTCGTCGCCGTCAACTGCGCCGCCCTGTCACCGACGCTGATCGAAAGCGAGCTCTTCGGCCACGAGCGTGGTGCCTTCACCGGCGCCGTGGCCCGCCGCCACGGCGTCTTCGAGCGCGCCCGCGGCGGCACGCTCTTCCTGGACGAAATCGGCGAGCTCGACCCGGGCCTCCAGGCCAAACTTCTTCGCGTGGTGCAGGAAAAGCGCTTCGAACGGCTCGGGGGCGAAGAGACGCTCGAAACCGACGTCCGCATCATCTCCGCCACGAATCGCGACCTCCACCGCGACGTCCAGGAGGGCCGTTTCCGCGCCGATCTTTATTACCGCCTCAGCACCTTCCCCATCGAAATTCCGCCCCTGCGCGACCGTCCGGCCGACATCGACGCCCTCGCCGACCACTTTGTCGCCCTCGCAGCGGCGCGGTTTCAGAAGCCGCAGCTCCGCCTCAGCGACGCCGCCCGCTACCAGTTGCGCGCTCATCCCTGGCCCGGCAACGTCCGCGAACTCGAGAACGTGATTGAGCGCGCCGCCATCCTGAGCGACGGCGAAATTCTCCCCGAACACCTGCCCTTCACCGGCGAGCGCGCCGTGGACCCGGCCAGGGCGGGCACGCTCAACGTGCGCGAGCTCGAGCGGCGCGCCATCGAGGAGGCGCTCCGCAGGCACGGCGGCAACCGCACGCACGCCGCCCGCGAACTCGGCATCAGCCTCCGCACGCTTCAGTACCGGCTGAAGGAATACGGGATCTCCAGATCCTGAGGCTGTTTCAGACCCGTGCCCTTGCAGCGGCCGCCGGAACGTCCGGCCTGCCCAGACAGTTCAGTCCGCTGCCGGCGCCGCCGCCTGTTCTTCCACCCTCTCTCCGTTGGCGCTTCCGGCCGGTTCCAGCTCCGGCGCCTGAAGATGCCGCAGCGTCTTCTCCACCTCCCGCGCGCCGTTCAGCTCCTGGCCCGTGGCCGCCCCCAGATCCCGGAACCGCCGCGCGCTCACCAGGACCCGCCTCTCCAGCGAGCCCGCAGCTTCGTTGTAAGACTGAATCGCGCGTTCCAGTCCGCCGCGCACGCCATCGAACCGGTCCACGAAGACACACAGGCGGTCGTAGAGTTCCTTGCCCAGGTTGGAGATCTCTTCCGCGTTCTTCGCCAGCCGCTCCTGCCTCCAGCCATAGGCCACCGCCTTGAGCAGCGCGATCAGCGTCGTCGGCGTCGCCAGCAGCACCTTGCGCTCCACGCCGTACTCGATCAGCTCCGCGTCGTGCTGCAACGCGGCGCTGAAGAACGTCTCGCCCGGCAGAAACGCGACAACAAAATCCGGCGCACGGCGGAACTGGTCCCAGTACGCCTTCGCCGAGAGCCGCTGCACATGGTCGCGAACCTGGCGGGCGTGCTCGGCCAGCAGCGCACGGCGCTTTTCCTCGTCCGTCTCTTCCAGCGACGCCAGATAGGACGCCAGCGGAACCTTCGCGTCCACCACGATCTCGCGGTCATTGGGCAGCCGGATGATCATGTCCGGCCGGAGCCGCCCGCCATCGCCCTCCACGCTCACCTGCTCCTCAAAATCGCAGTATTCCACCATGCCCGCCATCTCCACCACGCGCCGCAGCTGCATCTCGCCCCAGCGGCCGCGCACCGCCGGCGTGCGAAGCGCGTCCACCAGTCGCCGCGTCTCGCCGGCCGTCTCTCGCTGCGCCTCCTGAAGGAGTTGGAACTGTTTGGCCAGACCCGCGTACAGCTCGACGCCCTCTTTTTGCAGCGACTCGAGCTTCTGCTGAAGCGGCTTGAGCATCTCTTCCAGCGCCTGGAGCCGCGCCTGCTGGTCGGCCTGCGCCAGCGTAAAGAAGTTCTCGTTGTTCTTGGCCAGCGCTTCGGCCGCCACGCCGCGGAACGTCTCGGCCAGCTTCTGCTGCGCCTGTTCCAGCAGGGCCAGCTTTTCGGCCTGCTGCTTTTCGACTTCGTCCAGCCGCGTCAGCAGCGCGGCCTGCCGGGCCTCGAGCGACGTAGCCTTTTCCTGAAGCGAGGCGATCAGCGCCTCTTTCTCCCGGAGCGTCTGCTCGAGCGGCGCAATCCGGGCGGCCCGCTCCTCGGCGGCCGCGCGCGCCGCGGCCGCCTCCACGGCCTGTTTTTGAAGCTCCGCGGCCCGCGCCCGCTCCTGCTCGAGCTCGCCGCGCAGCCGCTCATTGGCCGCCTCGCGTTCTTCCACGCGCGCCTTCAGCTCGGCCAGCTCCGCTTCGCTTGCGCTCAGCGACGGGGTTCCGCTGCCGCGGAGCAGGAAACCGGCCAGCAGCCCGCCGAGCATCAGCCCGGCGAGAAGAATTCCGAGATAGATGATGGGTTCCATGGTGTGCCTGTCCACTTCCTTCGGTGGAAGCCGGGTGGCCGTGAATAGGCCGTTTGCCTGAAGTCTGGCAAGGAAAAAGCCGCCCCCTCGGGGGCGGCTTTTCCGCACTGAAAACCGGCAGGCGCCTTATGAGCAGCCCGACGTGCTGCCGCAGTTTTCGCACTTGTAGCAGGAGCCGTTGCGCACCATGATGCCGCCGCATTCGGCGCACGCCGGCGCGTCTTCCATTCCGTCGGCGGGCACGAACTGGAGCTTCTGCTGCGGCTCGGGCTCGGTGGGCCGCAGCTTCGGCGTGTCGCCCACCTCGGGCGCCTCCACCGCTTCCGGCCCCAGGAACTTCAGCGCCAGCCAGCGGAAGATGTAGTCCATGATCGACTTGGCGTACGGAATCTGCGGGTTGTTGGTGAAGCCCGACGGCTCGAACCGCACGTGGCTGAACTTGTCGACAAAAAACTTCAGCGGCACGCCGTACTGAAGTCCATAGCTCACCGCGGTGGCGAAGCTGTCCATCAGGCCCGAGATCGTCGAGCCCTCCTTGGCCATGGTGATGAACAGTTCGCCCGGCTGGCCGTCCTCATACAGGCCGACGGTGATGTAACCCTCGTGGCCCGCGATCGAGAACTTGTGCGTGATCGACTGCCGCTCGTCAGGCAGCTTGCGCCGCGTCGGCCGGTACACGATCCTTTCTTCGACCCGCGCCGGCCCGACGCTCGGCACCCCGGCCTTCTTCTCACCCTTGGCCGTGCCGGAGCTGAGCGGCTGCACCCGCTTGGAGCCGTCGCGGTAGATGGCCACCGCCTTCAGTCCCAGCTTCCAGCTCTCGATGTAGGCGTTCATGATGTCGTCCACCGTGCTCTCCTCCGGCATGTTGATCGTCTTCGAGATCGCGCCGGAGATGAACGGCTGCACCGCCGCCATCATGCGGATGTGGCCCATGTGGTGGATGAAGCGCGTGCCGTTGGGCGCCTTGAACGAGCAGTCGAACACCGCCAGGTGCTCGGGCCTGACATGGGGCGCTCCCTCGATGGTGCCGGTGCTGTCGATGTAGCGCACGATCTCTTCCACCTGCTCCGGCCGGTAGCCCAGCCGGATGAGCGCCTGCGGGACCGTGTTGTTGACGATCTTGATCACGCCGCCGCCCACCAGCTTCTTGTATTTGACCAGCGCCAGCTCGGGCTCGATGCCCGTCGTGTCGCAGTCCATCATGAAGCCGATGGTGCCCGTGGGCGCGATCACCGTCACCTGCGAATTGCGGAAGCCCGTCCGCCGGCCCAGCTCCCAGGCGTTGCGCCACACCTGCTGGGCCGTCTCCAGCATCGCCGGCGGCACAAGCTTCGAATCGATGCCGTTCACCGCGTCCCAGTGCATCCGGATCACTTCCAGGAACGGCTCCTCGTTCACCGCGAAGCCCGGGCACGGCCCGATGCTTTCGGCAATCCGCGCACTGGTCAGGTAGGCCTGGCCGCTCATGATCGCGCTGATCGCGCCCGCGTAGGCGCGGCCGGCGTCGCTGTCATAGGGCAGGCCCAGCGACATCAGCAGCGCGCCCAGGTTGGCGAAGCCCAGGCCCAGCGGGCGGAAATCGTGAGAGTTGCGCGCAATCTTCTCGGTCGGATAACTGGCATTGTCAACGAGGATCTCCTGCGCCAGAATCAGCGTGTCCACCGCGTGGCGGAAGGCCTCCACGTCGAACTGCCCGGCCGCGTTCACGAATTTCATCAGGTTCAGCGAGGCCAGGTTGCAGGCCGAATCGTCCAGGAACATGTACTCCGAGCACGGATTGGACGCGTTGATCCTCCCCGAGTTCTTCGACGTGTGCCAGCGGTTGATCGTCGTGTCGAACTGCATGCCGGGATCGCCGCACTGCCAGGTGGCCTCGGCGATCGCCCGCATCAGGTCGCGCGCGCGGTACTTCTTCACCGGCTCGCCGCTCACCACCGAACGCGTCCACCATTCGCCGTCGTTCACCACCGCCTGCATGAATTCATCGGTGGCGCGCACGCTGTTGTTGGCGTTCTGGAAAAAGATCGACGAGTACGCCTCGCCGTCCAGGCTCGGGTCGTAGCCGGCCTCGATCAGCACATGAGCCTTGCGCTCTTCCTTGGCCTTGCACCAGATGAACTGCTCGATGTCCGGGTGGTCCACGTTGAGGATCACCATCTTCGCCGCGCGCCGCGTCTTGCCGCCGCTCTTGATCACGCCGGCAAAGGCGTCAAAGCCCTTCATGAACGACAGCGGCCCCGAGGCGCGCCCGCCGCCCTGCAACGGGCAGTTTTCTTCACGCAGCGTGGAGAAGTTCGTCCCCGTGCCCGAGCCGTACTTGAACAGCATGCCCTCGGTCTTGGCCAGCTCGAGAATCGATTCGAGCGAGTCTTCCACCGAGTTGATGAAGCAGGCCGAACACTGCGGCCGGTGCACGCTGCGGTCGAGCTTCTTCACCGTGTCGGTCGCCTCGTCGTAATACCAGCCGTAGCCGCGGTGCTCGTCCTTCACGCCGACGTTGAACCACACCGGCGAGTTGAACGACGCTTTCTGCGTCAGCATCAGATGGGCCAGCTCGTTGCGGAAGTTCGCCGCGTCCTCCAGCGAGCGGAAATAGCGCCCTTCGATGCCCCACTCGGTGATCGTGTCCACCACGCGGCGCACCAGCTGCTTCACGCTCGTCTCGCGCTCCGGAGTGCCCAGCCGCCCGTGGAAGTACTTCGAGGCGACGATGTTGGTGGCCGTCTGCGACCAGTCTGCCGGAACCTCGACGTCCTTCTGCTCGAAGATCACCGCGCCCTTGTCGTTGGCGATCGTCGCCGTCCGCAGCTCCCAGCGAATCTCGTCATAGGGCGTCTTGCCCGGCTCCAGCCGCGCCGTAAAGTACCGGGGGAATGACACCCCCATCCGCTCCTCTTTCTTCAGATTCCTCCGAAGGGTTTTCCCTTGCGATGTCAGATCAACGCTGAGCTGTCCCATCCTGCTTCTCCTGTTTTCATTGTCCCGAAGATCGCCCCCCGGGATGAATGCCGCTTCATCGGATTGTTATGGGGGCAATGGAAACGATACCCCAAGATATTGTGGTCGGTCAAGAGAAAAATTCTATATGCTGTATGTGCTTTGATTCCAAGACCTTGCAGGGCTCTCCTCCACGCCCTCCGGGCCCCGGACCGGGAAAGGCCCCCGGGGCGGCATATCCGGCCGCCCTCAGAGCCCGTGGAGCAGGTCGTAGCCGTGATCGGGAATGTGGGCCGGCAGGATCTCGCTCGAGTGGCCGTGGCGCGCGAAAATCTCCCGCATCAGCTCACACACGCCCTCGTGGCCGCGCTCATAAAAGACGAGCACGCTCGGGCCCGCGCCCGAAAGCGCGCAGCCGAGCAGACCGGGCGCGCGCAATGCAAGCATCTCGCTGAGGCCCGGCACCAGCGGCGCCCGGTAGGGCTGGTGGAGGCGGTCCATCAGCGCCTCGTGGAAAGCGTCGGTCGTCTGTGTCAGCATCGCGGCAATCAGCAGCGCCGAGCGCTGGATGTTGAACACGGCGTCTTCGCGCGAATAGGTCTCCGGCAGCACCGCGCGCGCCTGCGCCGTGGGCAGAATGAAATCCGGGACGACGATCGCCACGCCGTAACGCGCCGGCAACTGCATGCGCACCGCGCGCGTGATCCCCTCGCTGTCAATGGCGCTGGCGACTATCGATCCCAGCACCGCCGCCGAGACATTGTCCGGATGGCCTTCGATGCGCGCCGCCTCGTCGAGAATCCGGTGGCGGTCCCATTCGAGCTGGAGGATCTCGTCGGCGATCACGACGCCCGCCACCAGCGCCGCGGCCGACGAACCGAGGCCCTTGCCAATCGGGATGTCATTGCGGATCTCAAGCTCGATGGCCGGCATCGGCCGGCCCAGGTGCCCGGCCACCTGGAGCGCCGTCTGCCAGATCAGATTGTCCTCGCCGCAGGAGATCATCTCCGCGTCGCGCCCCAGGGCGCGGATCTTCAGCGTCTCCGAGGGGCGGAAGCGGCACTCGAGGTAAATGCTCAGCGCCATGCCCAGCGCGTCAAACCCGGGGCCCAGGTTCGCGCTGGTGGCGGGCACGCGGACTTCGGTCCAGCTCATGCGCCCGCAAGCCGCACCGGCTGTCCCTTGCGGCAGCTCTCATAGATCCCCAGCACCACTTCCAGCGCCTTCAGCCCCTCCTCGCCGGAAACGAGCGGCTGCGTGCGGTTCTTCACCGCATTGCCGAAGTCGAGGAACTGCCGCTCGAATGGAGTGAGCGGAATCGCCATCGGGTCGCTGGCGCCGCTCATGACTTCTTTCTGGACGGGCGCGGGCTCGCCTTCGTCGTTCTCCACGTCCCAGGCGGTGAGCTTGTCGCCGGTGAAAATGCAGGTGCCGCGCGTGCCGTGGATCTCAATCCTTTCCGGATAACCCGGCCAGAACGCGGTGGAAGACTGGATCACGCCCGTGGCGCCGCTCTTGTACTTCATCACCGCGCAGATCACGTCCTCGCTTTCGATCCTGTGCCGCGCGCCAAGCTGCCAGTAGCCGAAGACCTCATGCACGCCGCCGGTGAGGTAGTTCAGCACGTCCACCTGATGCACGGCCTGGTTGATGAGCGCGCCGCCGCCCTCCACCGCCCAGCTTCCCTTGATCGGGCGCGCATAGTAGGCCTCGCTGCGCCACCACTTGACATAGGCGTCCGCCTGAAGAATCCGTCCGAGCCGCCCCTGCGCGATCGCCTTCTTGACGAAGATCGTCGAGTCGTCGAAGCGGTGCTGGCTCACCACGCCGAGCACAATGCCGGCGTTGCGCGCCACCTCGATCATCTTCCGCGCCGTTTCCAGGTTGGTGGCAATCGGCTTCTGCACCTGCACGCTCTTGCCGTGCTTTGCCGCGATTTCCAGCGGCTGGAGACGAAAGTCGGGGAACGTGCAGACGTCGACGAAATCGACCTCCGGGTGGCTGCACACTTCCTCGTATGTGGGCACGAACTGGCAGCCGTACTGCGCGGCAAACTTCTCGCCCGCCTCGCGCGAGATGTCGGTGCAGACGGTGACCCGGTATCCGATGTTGCGATACGCCTGGGCGTGCTTGTGGCTGATGGCGCCCGTTCCGATAATGCCAACGCGCAGCATGAGGACCTCCTTCGAACCAGGTGAACTCACTAGGATATCAGCGGCGGCCGGCGCCGGGCTCTCACCAGCAGTTCATCCGCGGGCCGCATGCTGCATGCATCCGGATCCGCGAGCCCGCTCTGCTGACCGCCGCGAAACCCGCGGCCGCGCGGGCCGCGGCCCGAGCGCACCAGGTGATGGTCCGTCACCTTGGCTCGGTGCCGAAAGCGGCGATGATCTGCGGCCCAAGCCCGGCCTGCCGGTGCGCAGCG
>JBMFOK010000001.1:0-533450 GCA_049969655.1 Bryobacteraceae bacterium | reverse complement strand
CGGATCGAGCCCGTCTCCATTAGCACATGCGTCCTCGTCAAATAAATTGAGCCCGCCCTGAGGTAGTATTTGGGCAATTGCTGCCGCGGCATCCCCTCCACCGGCTCGGCGAACGGAGGATCAATCACCCGAAGCTCCTCGTCCACCGCCTTCATTCTTGCGGGATGGTGCTCGCCAACGTCGACGAACGCAATGACAGAATCGCACCCAGTCCGCTCCAACAATTCAATGGAACCGTCGATGTCCTGCACACTGCGGAAGGGGCTCGTCGGTTGCAGAACCATCACCGCGTCATATTCCTCACTCATCCGCCGAAAATGCTCCACCGCATGCACCAATACGGGCAACGTTGGCGTGTCGTCCTCGGCCAGCTCCCGCGGGCGCAAAAAAGGCACTTCCACGCCCCAGGCCCGCCCTACCTCGGCAATCTCTTCGTCCTCTGTTGACAACACCACGCGCGTCAGCCGCCGGCTCGCCTTCGCGGTCTCAATTGTCCACGCCAACAGCGGCTTGCCCCCCAACAGCCGGATGTTCTTCCGCGGGATCCCCTTGGATCCCCCACGCGCCGGAATCACGCCCAGTACCCGCATCAGTCCGCTGCCACCCGCGTCGTCATCGTCGTCTCCATCACATAATGGAGCCGCTTCTGCGCATATGGCTCCAGCCGCGCCAGCGCTTCAGCAATCCGGCCACTCACCCGGCCGTCCCCGTACAGCGTGCTCGGCCGGTAACGCCCATGCCGCAGTTGCGCCCGAACCGCACTCTCAATCGCATCGGCCGACGGGTCTACCCTCACCACATGCTCGTCCCACTCCCGCCCGTCCTGCCGGCTCCCCACCAGCACCACCGGCGTTCCAAAATAGCCCGCATCCCTCACAAAGCTGCTCGAGTTGCCCACCGCGCAGGCCGCCCGCCCCAGCACTTTCAGGTATATCTCCGGTGGCAGGTTCACCAGCGTCCGCAGCCATCCCCGCGCCTCGCGCTGGTCCCGGAACACCCGGATCGCCTTGCTGATGTGGTCCGCGCCCGCGTCAATGTTCGGCCACAGCAGCACCGTCTGCACCCGGACCCGCTCCAGTCCCTCCAGCAACTCTTCCATCTGCCGCCGCTCCCCCCCGTATTCAGTCGTCGTCGGATGGAAAACCGCCAGCAGGAACGGCCGCTCGATCTCGATCCGCACCCCACTGCCCGCCCCGTTGATCCAATCCTCCTCCAGCCGCAGATCCACCCGCCGCGCCAGGTCGCTGCTCGGACAGCCCACCGCAAGAATCGTCTCCGGCCGCTCGCCCATCCGTACCAGATACTCCGACGCCCGGCGCGTACTCGGGAAGTGATAGTGCGCAAACTTCGTGATCGCGTGCCGCGCACTCTCGTCAATCGACCCCGACACCTCCCCGCCCTGGATGTGCGCAATGCACAGGTTCATGTAGGCCGCCGCAATCGCTGCCGCCAGCGCCTCGTAGCGGTCCCCGATCAGCAGCACCACGTCCGGCTTCAGCCGGAGAAACTCATTGGCGAACTCCACAATTCCGAACCCCACTGATTTCGCCATCGTCGCCGGCGTGTTGCCCTCCAGCTCCATGTAGACCAGTCCGTCCACCGGGAAGCCGTCGTTCCGCACCAGCTCCACCGGCTGGTCGAACCGCTCGAGCACCATCGTCCCGGCCGCCAGCACCTGCAACTCAAGCCGCGGATGCTCCCGGATGGCCTCCATCACCGGCTTCATCCGGCCGTAATTGGCCCGATCCACCAGCACCACGCAGATCTTTCGCTTAGGGTTCGACATCTTCTTCCAAAATCAGCTCGTCTGCTTCCAGCCGCCGCTTGGCCCTCCGCCCCAGCACCCGCTCCGCCTCCGCAGGCCGGAGACCGTCTCCAGGCTTCTTGAACGCTATCATCGTCTCGTCCAGGATCTGCCCGGCTTCAATCCGCCGCGCCGCCACAACGCTTTTCCCAAACATCCGCCGGATCTCTCCCATCGCTGCCGCTTCCGCGTCCTTGTCCACCGGATGTTGAAGAGCTCTTTCGAGAAACCGGACTCCCTGCACAAGCTGCCTCAGTTCCGACGTTGTCACCGAGGCCGGCACGTCTGGCCCAAAGCACTCCCGGCTGAACACAATGTGTACTTCCAGAATCTCCGCTCCAAGCGCCGCCGCCCCAAGCCCGGCATAGATCGTCCCCGAATGATCCGAAAGGCCTGTCGGACACCCGTACCTTTTCCGGATTTCCCCCATCACATTCAAGCCCACCTTCTCCGGCGGGCAGGGGTATGCCGTCGTGCATTGAAGCACAGCCACCGCTGCACCCCTCCTCCGAACCGCCTCCACCGCCGCATCGATCTCCTTCCACCCACTCATGCCCGACGAGAGAATCACCGGCTTCCCCGTTTCCGCCATCCGGTCTAGCATCGGTAGGTTCGTCACCTCGCCCGCGCCCACCTTCCAGGCCTCCACTCCCAGCCGTTCCAACATCTCTACGGCCGCCATGGAAAAGGCCGACGAAAGGAATGTGAGTCCGCACTCCTCGGCATGCTTCTTCAGCTCCGCCCACTGCTGCTCGCTAAATTCCATCCTTTTCCAGTAGTCATACCGGGTCTCGTCCTGCGGGCTGAATCGCACCCGCCACGGCTCGCGCGCCGTGCTCTCCTCGGCCGCGATGTGCGTCTGGAATTTCACCGCGTCCGCGCCGGCACGTGCGGCCGCCTCGATGTAGGCATGGGCCGTCCCCAGACTCCCATCATGCGCCTGAGCCACTTCGGCGATCACAAACCCGCGTCGCCGCCCTTGGAAAACTTCCCTCAGCTTCACTCGTCTGGCGTCCAATCCTGCCGCGCGTTCTCGCCCGCCGGCGTTGTACCCCGCTCATCCCAGAAAATGATCCCAGCGGGCAGTATCACTTCCGCCATCCGCCCCCCCACCTTGCACCAACCCGTGCGCCACCCTCCCCCCAGCATGAGCACCAACTCCATCCCCTCGGCACAAACCGCCCCCCGCGGCGCAAACCTGTCTCCCATTCCCGTCTCGCTCACCACGGGATATCCCCTGGATCACGGCACAAAATCGCCAAACGGCCCAATTTTCCTCGTAATCCACTCAAAACAAACGAGTAAACTCCAAGATTCCGGTCTGGAACGAACTGAAACGAACTCGCCCCGCACCAGGCACAAACACAGCTTATTTTCCATAACTTACGCAGGACATCCCGCTCTCTCCGCAGTACCCGGCTCAACCCGACAAATGGGCGCCGCACATGCCTGCACCACGCCGCCGTCACGCCGTCGGCACTCACCCTTCCCCCGGCTGGCCCCCGACCCTGTCCGGGCTGCATCCGTCCCGCATCCCCGGCCGGCCTCCGCCCCCGGTCTCCCCACCCGCGACGCAAAAGTTGTAAACCGCCCAAAATCTCCATCAACCAATTCAAGACAAAGGACTTATTTGAAAAAATCCACGTCGAAACGAACTGGAACGAACTCGTCTGCCCCGCCCGCCGCCCACTGGCCCTCCGGCTGCCAGAACCTCTTGCCGGACAATCACTTCCCTTCGCATCTCGCCACCCGGAACGCCCGGAGCCGGCCCCTCGTCCATGCCCGCTTCCCCATCATGCTCCCACGCACCGCCGCGCCCGCCACCAGACCCCGTAGCAGACCGCGCCCGCAGCCACCCGGGGCGAGTAGCGCGCCGCCATCGCCAGGCTCTTCATCACCGGCATCCACCGTCCCCTCTGAAGGAACCGCGCCCCCACCTCCACCGCAACCCGCGCCCTCTCCCTCCCCCCTCGGGTGGGCATTTCCTTCAGGTGCTTCAGGATCACCGTGTCGCGCATGTCCGCCACCGCCGTCCCATGCCGCGCCGTCAGCGATTTCGCATGCATCCGGTACCTATACAGCACCTCCGGCAGGACCTCGAACCGGCACCCGCGGCACCAGGCCCGCAGAAAAAACCCGTAGTCCTCGGCCAGCCGCTCGGCCGGATCATACCCCCCGGCGATCTCATGCACCCGCCGCCGGTACAGAAAACACGCCCCGGCCACGTTCTCCCATCGCAGCCGGTCGACCTCCGGCGGCACAAACATCTCCACCCGCCCCTCCTCTCCCTCCCAGACGATCTCCATGCCCGCCAGCACGACGTCCGCCCCGCTGTCTTCCAGCCGCCGCGCCATCCTCTCCAGCGCCTCCCTGTGATACGCGTTATCGTCTGAGGTCCACGTCCACAGCTCGCCCCGGGCCTCGGCAAAACCCGCATTCAGCGCCGCCGGCAAACCGCAGTTGTCCCGCAGGACCACCAGCCGTACCCGGCCATCGGCGGCTCCATACTCCCGCGCAATCCGCTCACTGCCGTCAGTGCATCCATCCAACACCACAATCAGTTCCAGCTCCCGCAGGCTCTGCGCCAGCACGCTCTCGATCGCCGCGCCCAGCATCGCCTCGCCATTGTGCGTCGGCAGCACCACCGACACCCGCACCGCGCTCATCTCCGCCCCCATACCTCACACCACGTCCGCAAACGTCTTCTCCATCCGCCGGAAGAAAAACGCACCGCTCACCAGCAGCGCCACCGCCGCCGCCACGCTCACCCAAAGCATCGGCCCCGGCGGCGTCTTCACCCCGAGCAGCGCCCACCGGAACCCCTCCACCACGCCGGCCATCGGGTTCAGCCCATACACCGTCTTCCACGGCTCCGGCAACAGCGAGCTCGGATACACGATCGGCGTCGCATACATCCAGAACTGCACCAGGAACGGCACCGTGTATTTCACGTCCCGGTACTGCACGTTCAGCGCGCTCAGCCACAGCCCCACGCCCAGCGCCGTCACCAGCGCCAGCAGCAGAAACAGCGGCAGCCACACCACGTTGCCCGTCGGCCAAACCCCGAAATACGCCATCATCAACAGCAGCACGCAGAACGCGATCAGAAAATCCACCACCCCGCCGCAGACCGCCGCCACCGGAATCGCCAGCCGCGGGAAATACACCTTCTTGATCAGGTTCGCGCTGCCCACCAGGCTGTCGGACGAGCTCGAAAGCCCCTGCGCAAAATAATTCCACGGCAGCAGCGCCGCATAGGAAAAAAGCGGATACGGAATTCCATCCGACGGAATTTTCGCCAGCCGCCCGAACACCACCGTAAAAACCAGCATGCTGAACAGCGGCTGGATGATCGCCCACAGCGCCCCCAGCACCGTCTGCTTGTAGCGCACCTTCACGTCGCGCCACACCAGAAAATACACCAGTTCCCGGTACTCCCACAGCTCGCGCAGCTTCAGCCCCACCCAGCCGCGCGACGGCTCGATCACCATCACCGGAACGTCCGCCGCCGCCTGCGCCGCCGGCAATTGCGCCTCTTTTGCCGCCATGATTTATGCTTCCGTCGGCCGGTAATAGTCGTAGTATTTCTTGTAATATTTCCGCCCGCTGCGCGGCGGAATCCACTGGTTCAGCACCGTGCCCAGGATCCGTGTCCCGTCCTCCTTCAGCCGCCGCACCACCTGAAGCGCGTCAAGCTGCCGCGTCTCGCCGGCCCGCAGCACCAGGATCACCCCGTCGCTCCGCTGCCCGATCACCCGCGCGTCGCTCACCACCAGCACCGGCGGCGTGTCGATAAATACGTAGTCAAATTCCTGCCGGAAGCGCTCCAGCAGCGCCGCCAGCCGCGCCGAATGCACCATCGCTCCCACGTTTTTCAGCGGCGGCCCGCTCGGCAGAACGTGCAGATTTCTCACCCCCGTCTGCCGGTAAAATGCCTCCCGCGGATACGCGCTCACCGCCGTCTCGTCCTCCAGCAGATCCGCCAGCCCCCAGGTGTTTTCGAGATCGAAAATCACATGCTGCCGCGGCTTGCGCAGATCGCCGTCCACCAGCAACACCTGCCGACCCATTTCGGCCAGCGCCACCGCCAGGTTCGCCGCCACCGTGCTCTTGCCGTCCTGCGGATTCGGGCTCGTCACCGTCACCAGCCGGCACTTCTCGCCTTCGGGCGAAAACAGCAGCGACGTCAGCACCGCCCGGAAACTCTCCGCAAGCAGCGTCGGCCGCTCCCCATGGCGGATCACCTCCACCTCGGCCGGTTGGTCCCCGTTGCCGCTCTGCGGCAGCGGCAGCCTCACCAGCCCGCCCCCGCGCACCCGGCGCGACCCATGCTCGAAGAGGTCCCCGCTTGGAATCACGCCCAGCTCCGGCAACTGGAGCACCGTGAGCGGTTCGCCCGGCTTGTAAAACTTCAGCTCGCCCTGATACAGCAGCACCGCCAGCACCGCCCCCAGCAGCAGGCCCGTCGCTACGCCCAGCCCGCCGCCGATGTAGAAATTCTTCAGGTTCGCCGTCCCGCTCGGCGTGGCCGCATCCACCACGCGCACGTTCTGCGTCGGCACCGCCGTCGCGATGCCGGCCTGGTTCACCTGTTGCAGGATGTTGTTGTAGACCTGCCGCGCCGACTCCACTTCCCGCCTCAGCAGGTTGTATTGCAGCGTCTTGTCGGCCTGCCCGCGCACCTGCCCCGTCTGCGCCGCAAACGAGCCCAGCAGCAGCTGTTCCCGCCGCCGCGCCGCCTCCAGGTCCGTCCGCAGCCGTTCGATGATCTCCCCGCGCTCCTTCTCCATCGCCCGGCGCACCTCGGCCATCTGCGCCTTCAGCCGCACCACCCGCGGGTGATTCTCGGTGAACGTCGTCATCAGGTCCGCAAGCTGCTTTTCCATCTCAATCAGCTGCCCGCGCAACTGCATCATCACCGGACTGGCAATGCTTTCCGGCATTTCGTCCGGCCCGCTTTTCACCGCCGTCTCATACTGCGACTGCCGCACGATCCGGTCCGTCTGCAACTGCGCCAGCTCCCGTTGCAGGGCGAGCATCTTCGCGTCGGCCAGCGTCAGCGCCTGTTGCTGCTGCTCCTGCACGGTGACGCCTTCCAGCCCGCTGCGCGCGATGAAATCCTTCAGCCGCGTCTCGGCCTCTTCGAGCTTCTGCTTCTGCTCCTTCATCTGGCTCTCGAGCCACTGGTTCGTGGTGCGCGAGCTGCGCGCACGCTGCTCGAGCATCTGCTCGGTGTATTCGGCCATCAGCACGTTGAGAAATTCCGCCGCAACGTCGGGGATGGTGGACTCGCACGTCAGCCGCACGATGCGCGTGCCTTCCACCGCCTGCGCCCGCGAAGTGCCCACGGCGGTGCGGATCGCCTCGCGCGTCGCCTCCACCGGGCTTGCCGGCGCCAGGCCGGCCATCGCCCGCAGCCCGTTGAAGGCGCGCGCCAGCCCGCTGCCCGGCGGCGGCAGCGTCGGAATCGTCTCCCGCTCCAGCCGTTCCGCCGCCCGCTGTTTCAGCGACGAGCTGTTCAGGATCTCGACCTGCGTGGCGATGTTGGTCGACGTCGCCGAGTAGATGCCGCCGCTTGCCTGCGGGTCCACCTGCGCCAGGCCCATGAAGTTTTCGTTGATGCCCTGGATCTCCGCGGTCAGCTCCGAACCATAGGTCAGTGGCCGGGGCAGCACGAACGCCAGGCCGAGGATCAGTCCGGTCAACGCCAGTCCGGCCAGCAGCCAGCGGCGCTGCCACAGCGCCTGCAAATAGTCCTGCAACGTCCGTGCGTGCAGCGCCTCGGCAAACGTGCTGACGCCGGCCGCCGCCTCCGCGTAGCCGTACCCGTAGCCGGCGCTGCCCCCGGGGACGGCCGGTGTGCCGGCCGCATCCGCCCGGATCGGCGTCAGCGAGTTCCTTTCATCCTGCGGACCCATTCCTTCCCCCCCGGCCTACTGCCTCACCCACACCCAGATCAGGCTGGTGATCAATGCCGGCACGGCGATCAGACCAAGACGCGCCACTGCCTGGCCGGTGCCGGACTTCCGCGGAATATAGAGCACGTCATTGGCCATCAGCGGAAAATCATTCGCTTTCCCGCTGAAAATGTCTTTGAGATTAATCGTGATTTCCGCCCTCTGACTCGAGTCGCCCACCACGCGCAGCACCCGCGCCTTTTCGAGATCGGCGTTCGGCCCCGCCCCGGCCATCGCCAGGATCTGCGTCGCCGACAGATAGTCGCGGTCCTCGAGCGGAAAGGCGCCGCTGCGGGCCACCTCGCCGGTCACATAGACCGGCTCCAGCTTCATCGCCACGACGACGTCCTGCGGCTTCATCACGATGTTGTCAGCCGGATCGGCCAGCTCGCCGGTCACGGTGAGCGCCACCTCGCCGTAGGTCGTTTTCCCATCCGTCGATTCGGTGACGTTCTTCAGGTCCAGCCGCCCCTGCTCGATCCGCCGGATCACCTTCACCCGCCGCATTGCCGTCGGCAGCAGTCCGCCCGTCCGCATCAGCACCTCGCCGAGCGTCTCAGGCCGCGTCCCCAGCGGATACACGCCCGGCTGCTTGAAGGCCCCGACCAGGTACACGGGGTTGGCCACCTCCTGCGGACGCGCGGTCTCGATGACGCTGACCACCACCTGGGGCGAGCGTACGAAGAGCTTCAGGCGGTCCACCAGCGCCGCTTCAAGCTGCTCAACCGTCATTCCCGCCGCCCGGATGCGCCCCACCACCGGAAGGTTCAGGAATCCCTCGCCGTCGATCCGGAAGGGCTTCTCGCTGATCTCTTCCACGTTCTGCGCGCGGATCACGATCTGATCGCCCGGACTCAGCAGGTACACGGGCCGCGGCGCCTCCGCCTGCTGGGGCTCCGGCTGCGGGGGCTGCGGCCGGCCCGCCGTCTGATTCCCCGCCTGCCCGGCGGCCATGGCCGCCGCCAAAACCGCCACAAAAATCAGCCGCATATTTCCTGCCTGCTTCGTCCTGTTTTCGCCTGGATATCCGTCATTGTCCTACAATTTCCGCGAGACTTTCACCCTCGGGCTCTCGTCGAGGATCTGCCGCAGCTCCTCCACCAGCCGCGTGAGCCGTTCAATCCGTGCCGCCAGCGATTCGAGCCCGTCCTCGTCCGCCCCGCGCATGTTCAACCTCTGAAGCAGCGACGTCCGAACCAGGTCCGAGAGGCTCCTTGCCCCCAGCCGCTCGCACAGTGCGCTCAACTGTTGATATTCGTCTTCCGACACGCGAAAATAAACCAGCTTCGATCTCGGCCTCAGAACTGTCACCGCGTCCTCCTGCCCTCAGGAATCCACCACCTGCGCCCGTGCCTGCCGGATCCGGTCCCGCCACAGCTCGCCGGGCTCGTATTCCGGCGCGAGGTCCTTCAGCAACGCCACCGCCTCGACCTCATCCCGGCGCCGCACGGCGTCCCGGACGCGCTCGATCCACCGCTCGATCTCCAGATGGCTCACTGCGGGCCCGCGGAACACCTTGATCTTTTCGTGCGAGGTCGGCGCGATGTGCTCGCCTTCGCTGATGACCTCCTCGTAGAGTTTTTCGCCGGGCCGCAGCCCGGTGTAGCGGATCTCGATGTCCGTGTTCGGCTCGAGCCCGGCCAGACGGATCATGTTCGCCGCCAGATCGGCGATGCGGATCAGCTCGCCCATGTCGAGCACGAAGACATCGCCGCCCTCGCCCATGGCCGAGGCCTGCAACACCAGTTGCACCGCCTCCTCGGTGAGCATGAAGTAGCGGCGCACCTCGGGGTGTGTCACCGTCACCGGGCCGCCCTCGGCGATCTGCTTCTGGAAGATCGGAACCACGCTGCCACTCGACCCGAGCACGTTGCCGAAGCGCACCGACACGCAGCGCATGCGTCCGCCGTCCACCCCGTTGAAACTGCCCACCACCAGTTCGGCGGCCCGCTTGGTCGCCCCCATCACGTTGACCGGGTGCACCGCCTTGTCCGAGCTGATCATTACAAACGACTGCACGCCGGCCGCGCAGGCCTCCCGCACCAGGTTCCACGTGCCCAGCACGTTGTTGTGCACCGCCGATACCGGGTGCGTCTCCATCAGCGGCACGTGCTTGTAGGCGGCCGCATGATAGACGACATCAGCCCGGTAGCGTTGGAACAGCTCCCGGACTTCATTCTCATTGCGGATGTCCACCACCGCCGCCGCCACGCGCACCTGCGGGTGGCGGCGCCGCATTTCCAGATCGATGGTGAACAGCCCGCTCTCGCTCTGGTCGGCCATCACCAGCAGCTCGGGCTCGAACTGCGCAATCTGGTGACAGAGCACGCTGCCGATGGAGCCCGCCGCGCCGGTCACCACCACGACGCGGTCCTTCAGTTTCGCACTGATCAGCGCCTTGTCCAGCCGGATGGGTTCCCGGCCGAGAAGGTCTTCGACGGCAATGTCCCGCAACTGCCCGCTGAGGCCGCGGTTTCTGAGCAGCCCGCCAAGGCCCGGCAGGATCCGGCAAGGCAGGCCGGCCGCACGGCAGTTCGACACCGCCTCCCGCACCTGCCGGCCGGTGGCCGAGGGCATCGAGATGAGTACTTCGTCCAGCACCACGCCCCGCCGGCGGAACCGCTGCACGAAGCGGATCATCTCGCGGCCCGGCCCGAGGATGCGGTGGCCGCCCAGATGCTCGCCGCGCAGCGCCGGATTGTCGTCGACAAAGCCGAGCACGCGGTATTTGAGCGAGGAATTCATCCGCAGCTCGCGCGCCAGCGCGACGCCCGCTTCCCCAGCGCCGTAAATCAGCACGTTGCGGTGGCCCTGGCCGCGGGGCGCCCCCATGGTCAGCTCGCGGGCCATGCGGGCCGCCATCCGCAGGCCCGCGGTCATTCCGGTGCAGATGACGAAATCAATCAGGTAAATGCTGCGGGGAATTCCGCCCGGATGCGTGGCCAGAAGCAGAGCCGAAAACACCGCCGAGGCGACGAAATTTACCGTCACCAGCCGGAGAAGATCGCGGGTGTCGGTCCAGCGCCACCAGCCGTGATAGAGCCCGCCGGCCAGAAACACGGCGAGTTTGATGAGCACGGCCGCCACCATCACCAGCGGGATCATGTGGCGGTGTTCGCGAGGGATGGACAGGTCGAACCGCAGCAGGTAGGCAATGAGCACGCTCAGCGCCGCCACCGCGGCCAGCATTGCCTGCACCGCCGTGCGGCGGTGCCGCTCCATCCAGAGCTTCATGCCGTCTGCCTCCCCGCAGCCGCCGCCGCAGGCGCGCGCCGGGCGTGCTCCACGCGATGCCGGTATACCAAAAACAACGCAACGGCCATCCCGAGCACCGCCCATTGCCGGCCCGGGTCGCGCGCCACATACGCGGCGACAGCCACCGCGCCCACGAGCGTGCCGGCCGCACCGATGCGCACGACCACCGCATCATGCCGGCCCAACCGCCGAGCCAATTGCTGATACAGGTGGCTCCGATGGGGCGACCAGATCTTTTCGCCCTGAACAAGCCGCCGAAGGAGCGTGTACGCCCCGTCGCTCAGGAAGAACCAGAGCAGCATGGCCATGGTGAACACGGCCTCAGGCCGCCGCTCGACGGGCGCGGCCAGCGGCGCCAGGGCGAGGAAAAAACCGATCGCGGTGGAGCCGACATCGCCCAGAAAGATCCTCGCCGGGTGCCAGTTCCAGGCCAGGAAGCCGACGGCCGCGCCGCCCAGACAGATGGCCGCGGCCGTCACCGGCTCGCCCAGCCCGAGCAGCGCCGCCCCGGCGCAGGCAAGCACGGTCTGCCAGCCGGCGTAGCCGTCGATTCCATCCAGAAAGTTGAATAGATTTGTTACGCCCACCAGCCACAGCCACGTCAGCAGCGGCGCCAGCGCGCCAGCCGGAAGATCCAGCGGCGCAGGCAGGGGCAACCTCTCCAGTTTGAGCCCGCCGGCAAGGACCAGCGCCGCGCATCCGCTCTGCACCAGCAGCCGCAGCCAGGCCGGCAGGCCGCGCACGTCGTCGGCCAGCCCGGCCAGTGCCATCAGGGCCACGGCGGCGAGAATCCCCGCACTGGGCAGGTGCGTTCCCTGCCATCCGTGGAGGAGCGCCAATCCGGCGGCAGCCCCGGCGAGAACCGCAACCCCACCGCCGCGCGGCGTCGGCGCGGAGTGGGAGCTGCGCTCGTTCGGGATGTCCATGACGCCCCGCCGCCGCAGCCATCCGGCCAGCCAGCCGGAAACGACCGCGGACACGGCCGCCGCCAGCAGAGCTCCAGAAAGAAGGGCCGCCGGCTTCAATGTATTTTCCCCGCTCCGGCATCGAGCGTCGCCAGCAGTTCCAGCCACTGGGGCAGAACGCTCTCCCAACCGAACTGGCCTGCGCGGGCCCGCGCCGCCTGCGAAAGGCGGAGGCAGAGATCCGGGTCCGCCAGCAGCCGAAGAACCGCCGCCGTCATGGCCTCAACGTCACCAGGCCTGACGAGGAGCGCGTCGACGCCATCCTCGACGAGAAACGGCACGCCGCCAGCGTCGGTGCTCACCACGCACAGGCCGCAGGCCAGCGCTTCGAGCACACTGACCGGGGTGTTGTCCACGTTGGTCGTGTTGAGGAAGATGTCAGCCTCGGCCAGGCGCTGGCCGACCTGCTCCCTGCGCACGACCCCCGGCAACTGCACCGCGCCGTCGACGCCGAGCTGCCCGGCCAGCCGCTGGCAGGCCGCGAGACTGCCGTCCTTGTCCACGCCGTACATGGCGAGCTGGGCATCCGGGTAGTGGCGGCGCACCGCCTCGAGCACGCGCACGGCCATCTCCGGGTTGTAGATCCGGTGAAACGAACGCAGCCAGACAAGGCGTGGCTGGACGCCGTGGCGGGCCCGCCAGGGGCAGGCGTCCAGATCGATGGCGTTCGGAAGCAGGCGGATGTCGGCACGGAACCCGCGCAGCGCGGTTTGCAGGAACGGGCTCGGCGAGACCACGAGGTCCGCGCTTTCCATCAGCCTGGCGACGCGCGCCCGGTGGCGCGCCGCGAATTCCGGAAGCCGCCCCCCATGCAGCACGGCAACCACGCGTTTGCCGGCCAGCCGGGCCGCCCGCACGGCGGCCTCCGCCCACAGAAAGGCCTGGCCGCTGTACACATCGACGATCGCAATTTCGTAGCCGCCGCGCGCGCCCATCGCAGCGAGAACCATGTCGGCCAGCCGCGCCGGTTTAAACCAGAAGTGCGAGCTGCTGCGAACCTGCACGCCCGCGGCCCGCAGCCGCGCGGCCAGATCTTCGGCGTAGGTGCGGCGTCCGTCCCGGCCGGACAGGAAGTTGCTCACCAGCAGCACGGGAGGAAGCTGGACGCAGGAGGAGCGGCTCATCGCGAAAAGGACAGCTCCGTCTCGGCCGTCTGCCGGGGCAGGATGGTGAGAAAAGCCAGCCCGAGCGCAAAGCCGGGGGCCGAGGTCCGCATGGCGTTCACTGCCATATAAAGCAGGGACCACGCCATCAGCGCCACCAGAAAGCCTCGCCACGGGCGGTTGGCCGGGTCGCGCAGAATCGCCAGCGAGCGCCGCAGTAGCAGCCAGGCCAGGCACAGATAGGCGCCGATGCCCAGCAGCCCGTGCTCGGCGATGGCGCGGGTGAATTCGATGTGCGCCGTCGCGCCGCCAGGATGAAAATAGCCGGAGATGCCCACGCCGACGCCAAACCAGGGATGCTCGACAAACAGCAGCCAGTCGATGAGGGCGATCTGTTCGCGCCCGGACATCTCTTTTTGGGCGAAGCGTTTGGCAAGCTTGCCGCCGGTATACGAATTGACGATGGGAAATGCGACGGCCAGCAGCAGCGCAAAAACGACCAGACCGGCAACAATGCGTCGGCGGTATTTGTGCCCGGCCAGCACAAAAGGCAGGGCGAGCAGCAGCGCCAGGGCCGAGGCCATGACGCCCCCGCGGGAAAACGTCATCGAGCTCTGCAGTGTCAGCAGTCCGGCCAGCAGCGTCAGCAGGGCGCGCAGTTTCCATTGCATCCGGCCCAGCAGGACGATCAGCACAACCATCAGCGCGCCCAGGGCGAGCGATGAGGCCACCTGGTTGGGCCCGAAGCCGCCGCTTGTCTGGAAATTGGAGTCCGTCGTGAAGCGCACCTGCCGCAGATACGAGGAAACCACGGTCACCGCAGCCACGCCGCAAAGGGGGGCTACAAAAGCAATTAATACGCGCCACAATTCCCGGATGGAAAGCCGAATATTCGCACAGAAAAGAAGGCATAAAGTGAGAGAAATCGGCCCGGAAAGGTGAAACAGGGCCGTCTTTCTGAACGTATTCAGCGGAAAATAAACAAACGTAAATATGGCCGCAGGCAGCAGGAAAAGAAGATAAAACACGGCCCCGGCCGGCAGCCGCACCCTGCGCAGGCGCACCAATCCAATCACCGAAAGAAGCGCTACCGTGTATTTGGCGGTTTCATGGAAAGTAAACGCCTTTGACATCCGCCAAAGCACTTCCGAGCCGCTGACGTAGGCAGCGCACATCAGCACCGCCGCCGGGCTCCGGGTGGAGACGGCAGCCGCCAGGACCGTGAGAACCGTCGCGAAGGTGTGAATGGTGGCCAGCGCCGGCAGGCGGTGCATGGCCAGCCCCAGAGCCGCATGCAGGGTGAAGAGAAGAGCCAAACGCGCCAGTTCAGGCATCTCGGCCGCTGCCGCAGCAGCGAGGGGAAATTGCCGCCGCAGCGCGGGGCCGGCAGGGATGGCAAGACCGGGATTCAAGGCGTCAACACTTCCGACGGAAATCAAAAAGGGGAGCCAGTACTAGCCCAAACGGGGGGGAATCTCACTAGATAAGGCAAGCTACCGCCCCGTGAGTCCCACCCACCATATTCAGTCGCGGGAACTCCTCCGTGAGCCGGTGATAGGATCATATTGCCCAAGGATTAGACAATTGTCAAGAGGAAACCGTAAGCCTACAAATTCATGCGGAATCGGCCACTCATTTGGGTGAAACCGGCGCCCTTCATTCGCCGCCCACGTCTACGCGCGCCGCGCGCCACCTGCCGTCCTCCAGGACGAGCTGAGCCGTACCCACTTTGGGACTCGCCTGAATGCCCAACCTCTGGCCGGCCGCGTTCAGGCGCCATTGCCATTCGAATGCCACATCGGCGGCGCCGCTGCCGGTAGGGTGAACCTCCACGACTCGAAGCAGCGTCCTCACGGCCACGGGAACCACCAGCCCGTCCCCTTCCCCGGATCTGGAAGCCTCAACCCGGTGGATCCAGCTTTCGGCTTCCCGCGCAATTACCTCCTCCAGAACAAGCCGGCAGGAGGGCCCGGCGGAGGTCATCACCGGAGACAGGGAAGCGAGGCCCAATTGAGTCCACCGGCTCCACTCCGGCTGGGACGCCAAAGCCTGTGGGCAGCCGCCTGGAGCAGCGGCCGGGAGCCGGACCACGCGGGCCGAGGCCGACGAGAAGGGGACGCTGGCCAGGATCGCCTGCGCCGCCTGCTCGGGGCCAGGGGCGGGACTGCCGCAGTGCAGGAGCAGGGCGCCGAGGATCGCAAAAAACCACAGCCGTTGCCTGGGGTGAATCGGACTCGGCAAAATCCACGACTGGCTGGCCCGCATGGCCGATATGCTAACGGCGCGGCCGTGTCCGCTGCAACGCCAGGCACGGCCGCGCCGAGGCGGGAAAGGAAAGCCCCGGCCCATCCCGGGCCGGGGCGTTGAATACTCAGGGCAAGTCCGCGCCGGGACTGGCCGGCTAAGCCACCTCGCTGGTCTTATACCGGGACATGATCTGATGCATCTGGTCCTTCACATGAAGCTTCAGCTTCTTCAGGCGGTGTTCTTCGAGTTCGTCCTCAGGCGTGTGGTAGGGCTTCGCCTCGATCGCCTCGATCAGCCGCTTGTATTCGGCGTGCTTCTCGGCGAGCGCCCGAAACTCCTCATTGTGCTGCATGAGGTACTCTTTCAGTTCTTCCTGGGTGAACTTCTCCATGTGACTTTCTCCTTTGGATGGGGAGGTCCGCGCCTGGCCTTCTCGGGGCGGGACGAGGGAGAGGGCGCGGCGCAGGGACCGTTGCATCAGTGCTACCCGGCGGCGGTCCTCCAACAGACCGCCGTCATCCTGACACTAACACTTTTGAAACCTTCAGACAATCCCGTGGAAAGAGTATGGCGGCCGGGCGCGCCCCCGCTGGAAACAGGCGCGGCGCTGTTGTAGGAGAGGAAGTAGCGGGCTGCACGATTCCCCGTGCAGGCCGCCTGAGCCTGCCGGCAGCCCCGCTGGATTGGGAGGTCGTCTATGCCCCACTATGTGTACATCTGCAAGGACTGCAAGAAAGAGTTCGAGAAAGTGATGCACATGGACGAGCTGGGCAAGAAGAAGGTGGAGTGCCCCCATTGCGGGAGCACACGGGTAGAGCTTGCCGTCACGACGTTTTCCGCAGTCACAAGCAAGAAGAGTTGAGCCGCGCCGGGCGGAGCCATCCTTTGGAGCGGCTCCGCCTGGCCAAGCGGCCATGCGGACGTCAAGCCAGCAGGTCATGGCCCGCCGGAGGAAATTTCGCCTTCTACCACCGTGGAAGGATCCGTCGCCAGGAAGGATCGACGCGCTTCCGCATTTCTTCGGCGTCGTCCCGGCGGCGGTAGGGTAGTTGCCAGTATCTTTCTTCCAGCCTCGCCACCTGGTCCCAGTCGATTTCCGCCCCCAGCCCGGGGCGGTCCGGGATGCGAACCTCGCCATTTTCGATCCGGACCCGTCCGCCCTCCAGGATCTCGTCTTCCGCGCATTGCCACGGATAATGCGTATCGCAGGCGAACTGCATGGCGGGCGTGGCGCAGCAGGAGTGGGCCATGATGAGCAGGCTGAGGCCGAGGTGGGTGTTGGAGTGCATGGAGAGCCCCAGGCCGAGCGCCTGGCAGAGATCTCCGAGGCGTTGCACGGCGCGGATGCCGCCCCAGTAGTGCGGATCCGAAAGCACAACCTGCACCGAGGACTGCCGCCAGGCGGGCACGACGTCTTCGAATCCGGTAACGGCCACGTTTGAGGCGAGCGGGATGTCCGCGCCCGCCGCCACAAGCCGACGGCGCACTTCCGCCATACCCTCGAGGCCCGCAGTGGGATCTTCCAGATAGCCTCCACCGCTCAGCTCATGGCGCAATTCGAGGCCCACGCGCACCGAGGTGTCCACGCTCCAGGCGCAATTGGGGTCGATGCGCAACGGGTACGAGGGCCCGAACTCGGCCCGCAGCAGGCGCATGGTTTCGATTTCCAGGGCGGGATCGAGGACGCCGCCCTTGAGCTTGATCTCCCGGAAGCCGTACCGGGAGATCATCTGGCGGCACTGACGCACGATGGATTCTGGCGTGAGACACTCGCCATACTCATCCTCGCGTGAGTCGGCCCCCTCGCCGCCACCGCCGGCGTGCTTGTAGAAGAGATAGGCCGAAAACGGAGCCGCGTCGCGGGCGCGGCCGCCGAGCAGGTCGCAGACGGGTTTCCCGACGGCCTTGCCGATGATATCCAGGCAGGCGGCTTCGACAGCGGCAAACGCGCGGCGCCGGGCATCGTTTGGATTCTCGCCCGGCACGAGCCAGGTCTGGGAACGGTCGCCGCCGGTCTCGCCGGCGGTCCAGCGGATCCAGAGCGCATGCAGCGCGAAAGGGTCCATGCCGATGACCTGTTCGCGCAACGCCTGGAAGGCCGCCAGCGAGCCTTCACCCCCGTGGGCTTCGGCCACCCCGCTGATCCCATCCGTGGTTTCGAGGCAGATCAGCGTGCGCAGCGCATAAGGGGCATGCAGGCCGTAGCTGCTGCGCAGGGGCGGATCGGCGACGGCGAGCGGGTGGATGTGGAATTCGCGGATGACCACGCCTGCAACGTATCACGCACGAAGGTCTCGGGGAAAGAAGCCCGGCACCGCCCTGCACACGAGTGGCGTGGATCGGGATGAGAGGATAGGGGGCAAAAATGAGAGGCGGAGCCGCCTACTTGCGCATTCCGGGGTTCGGATTCTTCAGCCGCTGCTGGCGCAGCTTCCGCCGGTTGCGCTTGGGCTTGTGGATGATGAACGTACCGCAGCCCAGATATTCAGCCTGGTAGAGCCTGCTCGAGTCCTTCTCTGCCAAGTCGACCTCCAAACCGGTAGTTTAGCAAACCGCGCGGACGCCGGTGCTGCGATATGTTGGAAGCACCGGGCTCGCCGGCATCGCATCCAGGATCCAGAACGATGAAAGTCTCCCGCCTATTGCGCACCCTGTTGTGGCAAGCGGCGGCCGTCTGCGCCGTTTTCGCGCAGGCTCCGACGGCGGAGCGCATCCGCGCACTGACGGCTGAGGTGGCGCGCATCACCGGCTTCGCCGTGCGGCGGCCGGTCCCCATAGAGACACTGACGCGGGCCGAATGGAAGCGCTACGTCGAGCGGGAGATCGGACGTGAGGTGAAAGAGGAGGAGCTGCGGGCGGACCAGACCACGCTTCAGCTCTTTGGCCTGCTGCCGCGGGACTTCGACCTCCGCCAGGCGACCATCGACCTGCTGGCCGAGCAGGCGGCGGCGGTCTATGATCACCGCCGGAAGAAAATGCTGCTGCTCGAGGATGGCCCCGGCGGAGCCTTGGACGAGGCCATTCTGGTGCACGAGCTGGCGCACGCGCTGGCCGACCAGCACTTCGACATGCGCCGTTTTCTCGACAAGGGCGTCCGCACCGGCGAGCAGCAGGCCGCAAGGCTCGCGGTGGCCGAAGGGCAGGCCATGTGGGTGATGCTGGAATGGCAGTTCGGCCGGATGGGCCTGGGTTCGGTGGCAAAGAACCGGGAGGCGCTCGAACGGATGATGCCGGCCCTTGGTCAGATGGCCGCTGCCAGTTATCCGGTCTTTGCCACGTCACCTCTTTATTTGCAGGAAACGCTCCTGTTCCCCTACACCGCGGGGGTGCTGTTCCAGCAGGCGGCAATGGAGAAGCTGGGTCCGCGCGCCTTCCGGCAGGTGTTTGAGAGGCCGCCCGAGACGACGCACCAGGTTCTGCATGCGGAGACGTGGCTGGAGGGCGGCCGCTGGGAGGCGCCGCCGGCCCCTGTGCCCCCGGAGGATAGCAGCTACCGCCGGGTCTCTTCGGGAATCCTGGGAGAGTTTGACATCCGTGTGCTGATCAGGCAGTACTGCGGCGCCGAAGCGGCCGAGCGGCTGGGCAGCCAGTGGCGTGGCGGCAGCTACGAACTGCTCGAACACCGCCAGACGCGCCGGCCGGCGCTGCGTTGGGCGCTGGGCTTTGCCGACCGCGCGGCGGCGCTCGAATTCGCCGGCTGCTACCGGGCCGTGATCGAGGGAAAGTCCCGGCAGCTCGAGTGGGGAACCACGGCTGCGGACCGGCTGGAGGGCTGCAACGCCGACGGCGAATTCCGCATTGAAGTGCGGGGAACGGCCGTGGGCGGCCTGGAAGCGCTGCAACCGCGGCTGGGGGCGGCGCATCCTGCGTTATAGTAAAGAATTCCCGGTCATGCTGAATCGCCGTACGTTTCTTGCCCTTGCCGGGGCTTCGCCGATGCTGGCCCAGCTCAGGCCGCCCAAGCCCGCGCCGGAGCTGACGATCATCATGAACAGCGGGGAGCACCTGCTGCTGAGCCGTTTCCGCGGGAAAGTGGTTGTGCTGGAGTTCCTGCTCACCACCTGCCCGCATTGCCAAAGCTGCTCAGCCATTATGCAGAAGCTCTATGCGGAACTGGGCGACCGGGTCTTCCAGCCGCTGGGCGCGGCCATCAATCCGAACTCGATGACCGAGGCGCGGATGCTGGTGCCGGCCTACGTCAGCAGCCTGGGCCTGAAGTTCCCCGTCGGCTGGACGCCCCGCGAGCAGGCCTACGCCTGGCTCGAGGCCCAGAACACGCAGGGGCCGATGTATTTTCCACAGGTCGTTTTCATCGACAAGAAGGGAATTATCCGCTACTATTTCCCCGGCGGCGACGAGTTTTATCGCAACGAAGAAGCGAATATGCGGCGGCTGATTCTCGAGCTTTCCCGGGAAAATGGCGCCCGGGCCGAGGTCAAGTCCGGGGGCCAGAGGAAGTGAAACGCCTGTTGACGGCGGCCGCGTTTGCGGCGGCTCTCGCCACCGCGCAGATCCCGAGGCCGGCCCCGGACATCCAGTTCGCTCCGGTGACCGGAGGCGGCGGCAGAATGCGTCTTTCCGATTTCCGCGGAAAGGTGGTGGTGATTGAATTCCTGCTCACCACCTGCCCGGGATGCAAACTCAGCGGATCGATCCTGGCGCGCCTCCAGCGCGAATACGGCCCGCGGGGCCTTCAGGTGATCGGTCTCGCCGTTGATGTCGGCTCGGCGGCGCGCATTCCCGTGTTTGCCGTCGAGACCGGCGCCCAGTTCCCGATCGCCGCTTACAGCGACGCGGCCGCGCGCGAGTTCCTCCAGGCGCCCATCATGCTGCGGATGTCCTATCCGCAGATCGTGATCATCGACCGCAAGGGGATGCTCCGGGAGCATTTCCGTGGCGAGGACCCGCGCATGGCGCCGCAGTCGGAAGAGGCCACGCTTCGCAGGGCGGTCGAGCAGCTGCTGGCTGAAAATGGGGGCACGAAAAAGGGGCCGCAGCGAGGAAAACAATAGGACGATATTCGGCAATGAAGCGGATCTTCTTCTGTCTGGCAGCAGCTCCGGTGATGTTATTATTTTCGGGGAATGCCGCCCGCAGTTCTGCTGCGCCGCCTGAAAGCAGGCATCCGGCCGGAGCGCAGGAGAACGGGTGGAAGGCGTTGTTCGATGGCCGCTCGTTCGCCGGCTGGCGGCCTGCGGCCGAAGGCGCCTGGACCATCGAGGACGGGTGCCTGAAGGCGATGCCGAGGCCGGCGCTGCGGGAAGACCTTGTGTCGACGGACGAGTTCGGCGATTTTGAGCTCGAATTCGAGTGGAAGGTCGCGCCCGGCGCTAACAGCGGCGTCAAGTACCTGATTCAGGACATCGTGCTGGTGGACGAAAAGCAGTTGCCCGAGGGAATGCGGCTCAGTTTCGAACAGCAGGTCGGCTGGTTTCTCACGCACCGCAGCGCCAAGCGCGAACTGGTGCGGGCGGGGTCGGGAGCGCAGGTCTACCCGGTGGCCTTCGAGTATCAGGTGATCGACGACCGCAGGCACCCGGATGCGCTGTTCAATGCCGCCAGCCGCGCCGGGGCCCTGTACCGCATGACCGCGCCCGTGCAGGCGGCCGCCCGCCCTGCGGGCGAGTTCAACCTGGGCCGCATCGTGCTGCGCGGGCTTCATGTGGAGCACTGGCTGAACGGCGTGAAGGTTGTCGACATCCGCCTGGACGACCCGGAGGTACGGGCGAGCATCGAGAAGCGCTGGCCCGCGGACAACCCCGTGCGCCGGCTGCTCGTGGAGATCCCGAAACGGCGGTCGCCAATCGCCTTGCAGCACCACAACGACGCGGCGTGGTTCCGCAACATCCGGATCCGCGAGCTGCATTGAAGGGACAGCTTCGTCCGGCCCGGCGCAACACGCGGCAGGCGTCTGCTCTGGCGCCGCTCCGCGCGGCGACACTCACGGCGCGGCGGCACCGGCCGGGCGATGCCGCCAAAGCCGTATAATCCGGGCGTGGCCCGCCAGAGAAATCCGCATCTCTACCGCCAGCTCGCCCTCCATTACGACGAGATCTTCGCTCCGCTGCGGCGACCTCTCGATGAAGCCCGCCGGCGGCTGCTGGAGCCGCTGCTCGGTCCGGTCCGTTCGGCCTGCGATCTTGGCTGCGGTACCGGGACCACTGCGGTCGAGCTGGCCCGCCGCGGCATCGAGATGTTCGCCGTGGATCTTTCCCCGTCCATGTGCCGCATGGCGCGGGAGAAAGCCCGCCGCGCCGGCGTCGCCGTGCGCGTCCTTTGCGCCGACATGCGCTCGTTCCGGCTCCCCAGGCCGGTGGATCTGGTGCTTTGCGAGTGCGACGCGCTGAACCACCTGCCGGCCCGGGCGGAGCTGGCCCGTGTGGCCCAGGCAGTCGCTGACGCTCTTGTGCCGGGCGGCCTGTTCTATTTTGACGTCAACAACGCGCGTGGCTTTGAACGCTACTGGACCGGCGAGTTCTGGATCGAGCGGCCGGGCATCGCCGTCGCGCTGCACAACGGTTTTGACGCCCGCCGCAGACGCGCCTCCAGCGACGTGGATCTGTTCGTCCGCGAGGGGCGCTGCTGGCGGCGCTACCATGAGCGCGTCGAGGAAGTCTGCTGGACGGCCGGCGAGATCCGCTCCGCCCTGCGCGATGCCGGTTTCGTTTCCATCCGACATTACGACGCCTCGCCCTTCTTCCGCGGATATCCGGACTTCGACCGCGGGTGCCGCTCGGTGTATCTTGCGCGGAAACGGCGCCGCCCTTGAATGCGCGGGTGCGGCGGGGCGCGCCGTTCAACCGTGTTTTGAGCCGCGACTGGAGATCGCCCGTCAGGGCGAGGAGAAGTCATCGCTTCGCAGTGCGCGCTCCGGCTGCCGTGGCCGCGCGTTCTCGCAGTGCTCGAGCGCAGCTTCCCTCGCAGATGCGAAGAGAGGAATTTTCGGGGGGCGGCCAGGGCGGCTTCCGGGGTGCGCCCGCGCCCCGGGATTTATGCGTTCTTCGGGCGGGGATAGTCCGCCTTCACGCGGTGCGGGGCGCGCTGCATCAGCGTGCGCGGATCCAGCAGGTGCTGTGGACGGAACTCGCGCTCGTTCCACTTGCAGCCAGGCTCAAACTGCACGCCAACGAAATAGCCGATGTCCTTGAACATGCAATAGCGCACGACGCCGCTGTATTCGCCCTTCGCATACGTGATGCGCATCGGCGCCCCGACGGGCACCTTCGTCTCCAGTTGCAGGCAGGCGCCGGAAAAGGAGATGTCTTCCAGATTCGCCACCGCCCGGCGTGTCTTCCCGTTCTGATCTTTCCAGCGGACATCAACCAGGTCCGCGCACAACATTCTCGGTTCCGACCGCCGATCGATCATACACCCTCTCCATCGGAAGCCAGGCGGCCTGGATTCAGATCCCGGCGCACGACAATTTTGCCTTAGCCCAAGTTAGGGCAGTCCCCGAACGGTAGCGCCGCGCCTGCCCCGTCGTTCCCATAGTACCTTTAGTGCCGGAGGAATCCAAGGAAACACCGGACAGGGCTACGATCTTTGCCTGAGCCACTCCCGCCGCGTGGCAAAATCCCGCCCGCTGCGCGCGTGGTCCACCGCGAGCACGCCGTCGAGGTGATCCATCTCATGCTGGATCAGCTCGCTCAAGGCCCATTCGGCCTCGACCCGCTGCCGTTGGCCCGCCAGATCGTCAAACTCGATGACGACGCACACGTGCCGCCGCAGCCGCACCATCAGGTCCGGAAATGAGAAGCAGTCGTCCCACAGCTCGAAGGTATCAGGACTCTTGTCGAGGTAAACGGGGTTGACCAGCTCGTAACGGCGGCCGTCCACCTCGAGAAAGATCAGCCGCAGCGGCTCGCCGATCTGAATGGCGCTGATGCCGCGGCCAAAGCCGTGGCGGGAGCGGAAATCGGCAAGGGTGTCTTCCAGATCCTTCAGGACGCGGCGGGCCTCGCCCAGGTCCGTGACGGGGCGCGAAACCAGCCGGAGCGTCTCGTCGCCGAGCTCGAGGATGCGCCTGACGGCCATGTCTTCATCCTAGGTGACGGGCAGCGGGGCTGTCGATCCGGTAAGCTGGGCTGATGCGAAGGCCGCGGGCGGCCGGTCGCATTGAACCCGTCATGGCAAGCCCTGCCGCACCTGCTGAAGCACGTCCGGGTCTGACCGGGCTGTTGATCCGCGCCGGACTGTTTGTGCTGTTCGTGTGGGCCGGGTCTTTGCTGTTCGGGGGACTGTTGCACGGGCTGTTTGAGAACCTCCTGGTTTCGGCCGCGCTCGGGGTGTTTTTGGCCTCAGCGGCGGCCTCGGCCCTGGTAGTGAGGATCTTTGAACGCGGGCGACTGGAGGACGTCGGGCTGGGCTGGTGGCCTGATGGTGGGCGGCATTTCCTCAGCGGAACGTTGGCGGGGCTCATAGCGGGGCTGGCGGCGGTGCTTGTGCCGGCGGCGCTGGGCTTGGCCGAAATCGTGCGCGCGCCGGAGCCGGAGCTGGCTTTCAGCCCGGGGAAGTTCCTCTTTGTTACGGTTCTGCTCTGGTTTGGGGCTGCGGGGGAGGAGTTGATGTTCCGCGGCTATGCCTTCCAGATCCTGCTGCGGCGGCTGGGCCCGTGGCAGACCATCCTCCCTTTCGGGCTGCTGTTCGCACTGGCGCACACGGGCAATCCCAACGCGGAATGGACGGGGCTGGCGGTGACGGGCCTGTGGGGCGTGGTGCTCGGCTATGCCTTCTACCGCGCGGGAGACCTCTGGCTGCCCATCGGGATTCATTTCGGCTGGAACTGGGCGCTGCCGCTGTTGGGCGTCCGCGTGAGCGGTTTTACAATGGGGCTGACTGGGTTTGCGGTGCGCTGGAAGGCGGGGCCGCTATGGAGCGGAGGCGAATACGGGATCGAAGGCGGGCTGCCGGGCGCGGCCGCCGCGTTGGGGCTGGGTCTCTGGCTGTGGCGGCGGAAATGGCAACGCCGGGCCGCGGCAGGCGTCTGATAGAAGTGGGGGAGTGAGGCCGTGATGCGGCTGTTCGTGCTCGCACTGGCATGCGTTGTTCTGCCTGCGCAGCGGGCCCCGGAAGACCGTGTCCGCAAGCTGACTGACGAGGAAAAGATCGAGCTGCTGCGGGGGCTCACCGCCGAATTCGCCACCGTCAAGGCCTACATCCCCCGCGTCAAACGGCCGGTGCAGATCCGGGCCGATGGCACCTACGACAAGACGGAATGGCGCGAGAAAGGCGACGAATACGGCGCCGTGGCCCGGGTGGGCGACCTCGTGCAAATCACGAAAGTGGACATCGAAGACGACCGCATCATCCTCCAGATCAACGGCGGGCTGAACACGCGCGGCAAGTGGTATGAGCGTATCGAGGGAGGCGTCGGCACAAGCGGACGCACCGTGCCGATGTCGCGCAACATCACCCGCTCGGCGGGCACGACCATCGCGCTCGTCTTCCCGGGCCGGATTCCGCCAGAGACCAGGCCGGCTGACGTGAAGCGGATGCTCAAGCCAATCCTCGAATTCGAAACACGCTCGGCCACGCAGAGCTACTTCGACACGCTGCCGCCGGAGATCCAGGAGGCGATCAAGGCCAACCGCGCCGAGGTCGGCATGACGCCCGAGCAGGTGAAGATGGCGCTCGGCCAGCCGCGCGACAAGTGGCGCGAGACGGTGGACGGCGTGGAGACCGAAGACTGGGTTTACGGATATCCTCCCGGCAAGATCACCTTTGTCACGTTCGCAAACGGCAAGGTGATCCGCGTGAAGGACACCTACGCGGGCCTGGGCGGGCAGACCGTGCCCATGCCGCCGCCGCCCCGCTGAGGCGCGGCGCCTACGGTACCAGCAGGAGCTTGCCGGCGGTGCGGCGCGAGGCCAGGTCCAGGTGGGCCTGCGCGGCGTCGGCCAGTCGGTAGACCTTGTCGATCAGCAGCCGGAACTTGCCCTCCACCACCCAGCGGAAGACGTCGCCCGCACGCCACATCAGTTCATCGCGCGTGGCGCAGTAATGCGTCAGCACCGGGCGTGTCAGGAACAGCGATCCCTTCTGGCTGAGCACCAGCGGCTGAAACGCCGGCACCGGGCCGCTGGCGTTGCCGAAGCTCACCATCATGCCGCGCGGCCGCAGGCAGTTCAGGCTTTTCTCCCAGGTGTCGGCCCCGACAGCGTCGTAAACGACGTCCACGCCGCGCCCTCCGGTCAGCTTCCGGGTCTCGTACTCGAAGTCCTGCTCGGTGTACAGGATCACTTCGTCGCAGCCGGCCTCGCGGGCGATCTTTGCTTTTTCCGGCGTCGACGTGGTGCCGATGACCCGCGCGCCGCGGATTTTGGCGGCCGCCACCACCCAACGGCCGGTGCCGCCGGCGGCCGCATGCACCAGACACGTTTCGCCCGCTTTCAGCGGGTAGGTCGAATGAGTCAGATAGTGGGCCGTCATGCCCTGCAACAGCGAGGCAGCGGCCGACTGAAAGTCCAGCTCGGGCGGAATCGGCACCAGCAGCCAGGCCGGCACGGCGGCGTACTCGGCATACGTGCCGCGGTGCATCGCCCAGGCGACGCGGTCGCCGGGGCGCACTTCGGTCACCCCCGGCGCCACCTTCTCCACCACGCCCGCGGCCTCCATGCCCAGCACCACCGGCGGCGCTGCCGGATACAGCCCGGTGCGGTAGTAAATGTCGATGAAATTGACGCCAATCGCGTGGATCCTCACCAGCGCCTGTCCGTCGCCGGGCGCCGGCAAGGGCAAATCCTCGTAGCGCAGCCGTTCCACTCCCCCGAATTCGGTGACAAAGACGGCCTTCATGTCCTTATCGCCCTCCGCAGATGAACATACGCCGCAAAGGCGAGCAAGTAAAGTAGTACGAAAGGCACAAAAATCAGCCGGCCGAGCGTCGCTACGGTTTCCCCGCCGGTGAGACCGGCGCGGAACAGCACAAAGTGCAGCATCGTCCGCCACTGGCTGAAGTCGAACCAGAAGTAGTCGCAGTTTTCGTTGACGATAAAAACCTTTGCCGGCACCTGCCACACCAGCGCCCACTTCCACTTCGCCATCACGGCCTCGTCCGAACACAGGATGCCGCAGACGTCATAACCGCGCCGGCGCAACATCGCGTAAAGCTTCTTGCGTTGCGCCCGCCCCGGGTAATCCTGAGTGCGGAAGACCTCGCCGCGGCCGGTGTCAAAGCCGTGCGGCAGGCCGCTGAAGCAGGTGAACAGATCCACGCGCTCATTGACGGGCTGGCTGTAGATGCCTGGCAGGAGCGACTCGATCAGCCGCCGCGAGCCGCTTTCCACCAGCAGCACCCGCCGCAGCGGCGGAATCCGCCTGGAAAAGAAGTACCGCAACCCACCGATTGTAACGCGCGGCCCGGCCCGGGCAGGCCGATGAACGGCAGCCGGCGCGCCGCTGCCGGCACGCTAGAATGAAAGTGACACTCCCCGCTGGGCCATGAAGCGCTTCTACATCGAGACATTCGGCTGCCAGATGAACGTGCATGACTCGGAAAAGGTCATCGGCACGCTCGAACAGAGGGGCTACGTCCAGGTCCATTCGCCGGAAGAGGCGGACCTGATTCTCTACAACACGTGCAGCATCCGCGACAGGGCGGAGCAGAAGGTCTTCCAGCGCCTGAACGAAAACCGGCGCGCCAAAGGCAAAGTTTTCGGCGTGCTCGGCTGCGTTGCGCAGCAGGAAGGCGAGCGGATTTTTGAAAAGGCGCCGCATGTGAGCCTCGTCGTCGGCTCGGCCAGCTATCCGAAGCTGCCCGAGCTGCTCGTCCAGATCGAGCAGGGTCAAAAGCGGGTCACCGGGCTGAGCCTGGACACGGAGTCGACCTTCGAGACCCCGGTGACGCGTCGCGACAACCCCTACCGCGCCTACATCACGATCATCGAGGGCTGCGACAAGGACTGCGCCTACTGTGTGGTGCCCTTCACGCGCGGCCGCGAGCGCAGCCGCCGCTGGGAGTCCGTGCTTGAGGAGGCGCACACGCTGGCCGGCATGGGCTATACCGAAATCCAGCTCCTCGGGCAGAACGTCAACAGCTACCGCGACCCCTCCGACCCGGCGCGCACGTTCGCGCCGCTTCTGGAAGCAGTGGCGCGGGTGCCGGGCATCCGCCGCGTGCGCTTCACCACATCACACCCACGCGACTTCGGCCGCGACATCGTGGAAGTCATCGATCGCAACGAAACCATCTGCAACATGGTGCACCTGCCCGTGCAGAGCGGCTCGACGCGCGTGCTCGAGCGCATGCAGCGCCAGTACACGCGCGACGACTACATGCGGCGCATCGAGTGGCTCAAGAACGCAAGGCGCAGGATCGCACTTTCCACCGACATCATCGTCGGCTTTCCGGGAGAAACCGAGGAGGATTTCAACGAGACCCTGCGGCTGCTCGACGAGGTGGAATACGACCAGGTCTTCAGTTTCAAATACTCGCCGCGGCCAAACACGCCGGCGCTGCGGCTCGACGGCCAGGTGCCGGAAGAAGAGAAATCGCGGCGGCTGACGATCCTCCAGGAGAAGCAGCGCGGCATCCAGTTGCGCCGCAACATGGCGCAGATCGGCACGGTGCAGGAGGTGCTGGTCGAGGGATTCAACAGCTCGACGGGGCAGTGGATCGGCCGCACGACGGAAAACCGCGTGCTCAACTTCACAACGCCCGCGCGAGCCGACGGAAGCCAGCCCTCGAAGGAAGAAATGTTCGGCCGCTATCTGCCGGTGCGCGTGACGCGCGCCGGCCCGAACTCGCTGGCGGGCGAGTGTGCTATAGCGGTGTAAGGAAGGCGGCGCAAGATGGAAATCGAGATGAAAATCCGGGGCCTAATGATGGACCCGGTAACCAACATGCCCATCGTGATCCTCAAGGATCTGGCCGGCACCCAGATCCTGCCCATCTGGGTGGGCATTTACGAGGCCAACGCCATCGCGCTGGAAATCGAGAAAGTGGCCACGCCGCGCCCGATGACGCACGACCTGATCAAGAACCTGCTGCTCGGGCTTGAGACGGGCGTGCAGAAAGTGGTCGTCAGCGAACTTAAGGAAGACACCTTTTATGCCGTCATCTGGCTGGAGCGCGATGGAGAGCTGATCTCCATCGACTCGCGTCCCTCGGACGCGCTTGCTCTCGCCCTGCGCGTGGACTGCCCGATCTACGTCGAGGAGGAGGTGCTCCGCAGCAGCAAGAGCGCCGCCAGCATGGCCGAAAAGACCGGCAACGAGGAGCTGAAGCGCTGGCTGGAAGGGCTCAACGACGAGGACTTCGGCCGGTACAAGATGTAGCGCCCCGATGAGTCCGGAGCTGCTTCAGAAGCTGGAGCGCATTGCCGCCCTCGACATCGGCCTGATCCCTGCCGCGGGCATCAGCACGCACTTCGTTTTCGAGCGCGGCGGCTTCGTCGTGCTCGTCGAACGCCGCGGCATGGACTTTGGCGGCATCGGCTCGCCGGGAAAGCTCGTCGAAGGGCACGGATTTGCGGCCCTGGTTCGGCGGGGCGGGCAGGACTGGTTCGTGGCCCGCGGGGCCCAGTGGCCTGCCACGCCGGAAGAAGCCGCAGCGGCGCGGAAACTTTTTACAGATCTTAAAGCGGTACTGGAAAGCGGATCAGGCTCTCACTCGTCTTGTTTGATGTGAGGCCTACGGCAAGACCAGATCCGAAAGCAGGATGGCTGCTCGCCAGCGCGGCGGCCGCTCTTTGGCTGGCGGTGGCCTCGCCGGAGCCGGTGCGCGAGCTGCCCACCACGACCCAGCGCTTCTTCTGCTATTTCTCCAGCCTGAAACAGTCCGGTCGGGCGTTGAGTCTGTGGGACCGGCTCACCATCAGCCTGGTGCTGGCCGGCCGGGAGGCGTCGCCGCGCGAGCCCCAGGAACCCTCTTCCCGGCGCTGGTGAACCGCATGGCGGCGAGCCAGCAGTTTGTCCACAGTCGGCCCTGCGCAAATCGTCACGCTACGATCCCTGCGGGGCTGCCGACAGGAGCCTGTCGAACCCGCACGGCGCCGGTCGGCCGGATGCGATCCAAGGGTTGACGCGCAGTCCTCTGTCCGGACAGGCGCCTGATCGTCTTCCCCCGGGCTATGCCTGTGGCGACGTGATCCGCAGCACGCGGGGCAGCGCGTGGATCCAGACGCGGAGACACCGGCATGCGATGACAGGGTTTGCCTGAGGTTCGATGACGCAATGGCCGCAGTAGCGTCTCCGAGGCTGATGTCCCCTGCCAGCCAGACCATGAGGAATGGGCACACATAGGCCGAGGGAGCTTTTCTCGCGCACTCCGGCAAGGAAAGCTGTCGCGCGAGAACTCGCTGCGGGGCGGGCGGCCGCAGCCGCGCGAACCACTGTCGCTGCCGATTCACCGTTGGGCCGCGCCCATGCATTCTTTTGCCGTATTCCTGCAATGTTGAGTCCGTCTCACCGAGACCCTGCCGGGCGAGTCCTGTTGTGTGAGCGCCCTCCCTTGCAAAGGCCCATCCAGCATCCGCGTGTCGAGCCGCTCAGGCACCATCCAGGTTCGTGACAGGGTTGGGCGGCGCGCGTGAGCCCAAACCGGAACCAAAGTCCCGGAACGGTGCACCAGAGTTGAACACCGGCTTGTAAGCAATTACCAATCACGCTCCGCGGTTGCCATATGTCATTCCCCTTCAATAAGTTCCGAGATTTGGCGAGCGGCGTGCTTGCTCATCAGCGTGTGAGAAGAATCCAGGCCACAGGGTGGACTCAAGGCGCGAGGGCCGACCGACTCTCTCTCCCTTTCCCACCTCCTCTCCCTCACCCGTCCCTGTGCCAACCTCTTCCGCAGTTACCTTCCGGCCCCGCGCCTTGAGTCTGTTTTTCAAACAAAGAACGCGAACGCGCCACGCGGATCAGGCGTAATAGCGCCGCCGATGGCGGGCGATTGAGCCGTGAATGGAGGGAGCCCGCCAGGGTGCGCGGAATGAGCGGAGATTCGTTCGGCCATTGAGGGGACGCGGGAACAGGACGTGGCCGGTCGATCTCGCGGCCTTCGGCCGCTTGGCTTGCGGTTGAGAAGCGCAGAGTCGAGAAGCGAAAGAGCGCCACGGGTGCCCCGGGTCGCGCATCGCGCGCCGACAGAGCCGTGAGTGCAGCGAGTCCGCCAGGGCAAGCGCGACGGGCGGACTTCGTGTGAGGCAGAAAGTCACGGTGCGCCGGCGCCGGTCGAGCTCGCGGCCTTCGGCCGCTTGGCTTGCGGTTGAGAAGCGCAGAATCAGCAAGCGAAAGAGCGCCACGGGTGCCCCGGGTCGCACATCGAGCGCCGACAGAGCCGTGAGTGCAGCGAGTCCGCCAGGGCAAGCGCGATGGGCGGACTTCGTGTGAGGCAGAAAGTCACGGTGCGCCGGCGACGGTCGAACTGGCGACCTTCGGCCGCTTGGCTCATGGCTCAGAAGCGGGAAGCGCGAAACAGCGCGGACGCGGACACAACGGTTCCACTAACGGGCGGTCGCCAGCAGCGCCCGGCTCCTCCGGGGCGGAGCCATTTCCAGAGATCGCGCCAGACTGAGACCGAGGGCAAGTAGCATCAGATTGCGCCGGGGCTCGTCGGCGTCCGGGGCCGCGCGGAGCGCCTGCCGGTAGCAGTGGAGAGCATCACGGCGGTTGCCGAGGGCCTCCAGCACGACGCCCAGATCGTTCCAGGCGCGCCAGGCGCGGGGATCGAGTTCAACAGCGCGCCGGAGGGATCGGAGCGCATCTTCCATGTGGCCGGACTCCAGCTGTTCCAGTGCGGCGGAATGCCACTGGGCGGTGGAACGGGGAGTTTCGTTGTTGGGGGCAGCCATCCTCGGTGAAACCTCTCAGAGGATGGATCGGCGGAAAGCCTGAAAAAGTATAGGCCCCGGGAGGCCTTGAGGCGTCCCGGGGCCGCGGGTCAGCTCAGAGGTTGGTGCTGGCGGTTTAGCCGCGCAGCAGGGTCAAGACGGCCTGCGGTGCGGCGTTGGCCTGGGCCAGGGCGGCGACGCCGGCCTGAGTCAGGATCTGGGCCTTGGTCAGGTTGGCCGCTTCGAAGGCGAGGTCGGCATCGCGGATGCGCGACTCGCTGGCGGCGAGGTTGGTGAGCTGGGTGGAGGCAAGGCTGACGGCGAAGTTGAACTGGTTCTGGCCTTTGCCGACGACGGCCTGAGCCTCGCCAAGCTTTTTCACCGCGACGGCCAGCGCGTTGACCGCCTTCTCGGCAGCCTGCTGCGTCGAAATCGAGAGGTTGGCGCCGCCGCTGGAGTCGAGAGTGGTTTCGGAGCTAAAGTCGGTCGTGGAATCGCTGGTGATGGCAGTGCCACCGTTGAGACCGACGGCTCCGGTACCAGACTGGACGACGATCTTGAAGGAGGACGTGCTGGCAAACGTAATCCTGTTTGTCCCATCGCCCGCTTCGGCAGCAACGATCTTCATGAGACCGTCTTTGTTGCTGGCCAGCAGGGCAGCATTGATCGTGTCGGCCGCAGCCTCCGCAGTACCGGCATTCGTCGCATTGAGAGTGACATCGACCGACTGTAGGGAGCCGTCGGCACCGACGGCGGAGATGGTGACCCTCTGGGTGTCGCTGCCAGTCACAGCAGTGAAGGTGAAGGAGCGCGCCTCGAGTCCACCAGCCACCTTGACGTTGGCGGCGGCGGTGAGGCCAAAAAGACGCCTGGCGGCTGCGTCGGCACCCGCCTCGACAGTGAACGCGCTGGAGGGCGAGACAAGGGAAAAGCCCTTGCCGTCGGCGTTGATCTGGGCCGTGATGTTGGCGTTGCGAAGGGCAACGGCACCGGGAGAAGAACCGCCGGAGGCACTTTCAATTCCGGCATTGATGGCATCGACCAGGCCCTTGAGATCCTGGACGCCGGTGAGGTTGACCGTAATCGTGGTGTCATCGAAACCGACACCGGAAAGGTTGAAGGTCATCGACGTGGCGCCACCGATCGCGCTTTCGAGATCGTTGGCCGTGCCATTGTCATACACGCTCAGGTCGTAGGTCGAATCGCTCGCCGCCGAATACCCGCTCAGACCCAGGCTGCGCGCGTCCACGGTCGAGCGGCGCAGGTCCACGCTCACCGACCCGTTCTGAATGATCTCGGCGTCATTCGAGCCCCGGCCGCCACCAATGAACACGCTCAGGTTCTTGGCGAAATCGCCGCCCTGGTTCAGGCCGATCGCCTTCGCCTGGCGGTTGATCTCCTCGATCACGCTCTGAAACTCGCTGTTGAGCACCTCGCGGTTGCCGTTGAACGTGCCCGAGGCCGACTGTGTGGCCAGCGTCCGCGCCCGGTCAAGCAGCTTGCTGATGTTGTTGATGCCGCTGTCAATGGTCTGCAACGTCGCCAGCCCGTCGTTGGCGTTGCGGATGCCCTGCGTCAGCACCGCCTGGTCGCTGCGGAACCCGTTGGCAATGGCCAGCCCGGCCGCGTCGTCGCCCGAGCTCACGATGCGCAGGCCCGAGGTGACGCGGCTGATCGTCTTCGACTGAAACTCCTGCGTGACGCGCAGGTATTCCTGCGCCTGCATGGAGGCAATGTTGGTGTTAATCGTAAACGCCACAGTCCTTCTCTCCTTTTTCGGCCGAGGCTTCGGCTGGACTCCTTCCAGCCGGGGCCCGTTTCGGACCCGTGCACCGGCTTCACCCGCCTCATCGGCGCGCGGTGCGAAGGCTTGAGAAAATCTGCGGCAGGGTGAGCGGGCAAACTTGACGGTCGCCCGGCCCGTGTCATAGCCTTCAGATGACGCACTGCCGTCGGCCTGACGAAACCGCCGCTTGAAGGGTTGTCTGGCTTCCATGCGGATCGCGGCCGCGACCATCGTCTCCAATTGCCGCATCGCACTGGCGCGCGCCACCGCGCGTTCCCTGGCACAGCATCACCCCGACCTGCCCTTCTTCACGCTCCAGGCCGATGGTCCGCATCCCGCCATCGACCCGGCCCGCGAACCCTTCCGGCTGGTTCCGCTCTCCAGCCTCGGCCTCGCCCGGGAAGCCGCCCTGCGTTTCCGCTACACCGAAGCCGAGCTCAGCTTCGCCTGCACGCCGCACTTCATCAGCCATCTGCTGGAACAGGGCTTTGATGCCGTCCTGTTCCTCAAGCAGGAGACGATGGTGCTCGGCCGGCTCGATCCCCTGCTTGACCGGCTCGGGCATCACCCGGTGCTGCTGACTCCGCACCTGTTGGCGCCGCCGCTGGGGCCGGGCGCGCGGCGGCGCGAATGGAACGTGCTTCGAGCCGGCATTTTCAACGGCGGCGTGCTCGGTTTCTCCCGTTGCCCGGAGGCCCACGCCGTGCTGGCATGGTGGCGGCAGCGCACCGAGCAGCATTGCGTTGTCGACGTCGAGGACGGCCTGCATTTCGAACAGCGCTGGCTGGACTTCATTCCCAGCCTCGCACCGCGCTGCTTCATCCTGCGCGATCCGGGCATCAACGTGGGCCACTGGAACCTGCCGGAGAGACGCATCGAAGTCCGCGGCGGCCTCATCACGGCCTGCGGCCAGCCGTGCCGCATCTTCCGCTTCAGCGGCTTCGATCCGGCGCGCCCGGACGTGCTCAGCCGCCATGCGCCCGCGATGACCGCCGCCTCGATCGGGCCGGCGGCCGAACTGCTGCGCCGTTATCACGCACTGCTGGAAGTGTGCGGCTGGCGCGAGACCTGGCGCCTGCCTTATGCCTGGGACCGCTTCGACAACGGCGCGCTCATTCGGCCGCAAGCCCGCCGCATTTTCCGCCTCCTCGGACCGGAATCGACCCGTTTCGGCGATCCCTTCCGCACCGGGGCGCCGGACACTTTTCACACCTGGCTTCAAGCGCGGCACCCGAAGCTCGTCCAGGGGGGCACTGATGGCTGAACCGCTTGCCGTGGTCACGGCCGCTGCGCCCAACTACCTGGCGCAGGTGCGCGTCCTGGCGCGCTCCTTCCGCCGCCACCACGCCGCGCCCTTTTATGCCTTCCTGGCCGGAGACGGCGAGGCCGAACGGCGGCTGCGTGACCTGGACGTGCGGATCGTGTCCATCAGGACCCTGCGCGCGCCCGGGCTGGCCGGCATGCTGCTGCGCTACGGGCCGAAACAGTTCTGCGCCGCCATCAAGCCGGCGCTGTTGCTGTCTTTGCTCGACCTTGGCCATCAGACGGCGGTCTTCCTCGACCCGGACCTCTATGTGGCCGACACGCTCAAGCCGTGCCTGGCCGAGGCGGCGGCGCACTCGCTTACGCTCACCCCGCACATCGGGCCCGAATCGCTGGTGCTGGCCGACGAGCCGCTGGAACGCTCCCTGCTGATGGCCGGCATGTTCAATGCCGGATTCGTGGCCGTGCGGGAAGGCAGCGAGGCCCGCGCCTTCCTGCAATGGTGGATCGAGAGACTGCGGACGCAGTGTTACGAGGACCCGCGCCAGGGGATCCACTTCGACCAGCGGTGGCTGGATCTGGCTCCCGGCTATGTGGCCGACCTGCACCTGCTGCGCGATCCTGGATGCAATGCCGGCTACTGGCGCCTCGGTGAAGCGGCCTGGGACCCGCAGGCCGGACGCTTTCTGATCTGCGGCAGGCCGCTGCGCCTGTTCCATTTCAGCGGCTACGACCCGCAGCGGCCGTCTCTGGTGACCCGGTATCGGCCTGGCTGGCGCGTGGACAGCCTGGGGCCCCTGCAACGGCTGTTTGAGCTGTACCAGCGTCTGCTGCTCGAAGAGGGCTGGCGGGAGCACTCGCGCCGGCCCTGGCCGTGGGGCGACGCCTGGCTCGCCTGGGAGGCGGCCCGGCGACTGCGCCGCGCGGTTCGCACGGCGCGGCGGATGCTGCGCGGAGCCTGAAATTCCGGCCGCGCGGAAAAGCTCCGCTGCTCCGGCTCTCGCCGCATCGCGCCTCAGGCGGCCGCGATCAGCAGCGGCTGGGCCTCCTGCGGCTGCGCCCAGAACAGAATGGCGATCAGCGCCGCCAGCGCCGCAAGGGTAAAGAGAACGACCCCGGCCAACCTGAGCCACGCCATGGCCCTCGGGTCAGGGTGCAGGACATGAGCGTGCCTCATCGGATGCCTCCATCCGCAATATAGAACGCGCACGGGCCGCAATCAAGCCGCGCCGGCGGGCTCGCGGCGCTCGGCAAAGCGGATGCCGCGCTGCTCCAGCAGGGCCATCAGCCGCTCATACAGGCCACCGTCGAAGCCCAGCGCCTCCGGCGGGTGGACGCCCGGCCGGCGGAAACGCCCTTCCAGAATCAGGCGGGCCGCGGCGGTGGCGGTGAACGCGGTGGTCCGCGCCATCGAAAGCAGCCCGTGAGCCGCGTCGTAGTGATCGACGAGGTCCACGAGCAGGCGCGTCCGCGCGCCGCTCATCGAACCCTCCAGCAGAAGGCGCATCACCGTGAGGTCGGCCTCGCCGGGCGCGAAGCGCCACCCGCGGCGGCATACGGTTTCGAGCATCGGCCGGACGTCGGGCGCAAAGAAGCCGGCATCGCGCAGGCGCACGATGAATTCGTAGTGCTGTGGGTGGCGGAGAGTCTTTTCGACAAGCGTCGGCACCTCGGGAAGCGACCCGAGCAGCGTGCGGATGCCGTCGGTATGGAATGCCACCAGCGGGCCGGTTTCGGGAAACTCGACCGTCTCGGCGCCGGAGAGCGGTTCGAGCGTGACCGCGCGGCCCTCGATGCGGAAGCGGCACGGACGCGTATACTCGTCGATCACGCTTTCCGCGGCGAAGGGATTGCGGTAATACCACGGCGGCTCGGGCCGGGCGGGCAGGCCACCGACGTAGCACACATACCTCTCCAGCCGCTCGAACCGGCGCCGCGCGGCGTGGGCGGCGGCGATGTTGGACAGGCCGGGACAGACGCCGCAGTCGACGACGACAGTGGCGCCGCGGGCCGCGGCCCGCTCATGGAGCGCCGTTGGGTCCTCCGCGGTGAAGGAGATGTCCACGGTGTCCCGGCCGAGCCCGATCAGCCGCTCAAGAAGCGCATAACCCACGGCGCCGGGCATGGCGGAGAGCACGAGGCGCGAGTCCCGCACGAGTTCTTCCAGCACGCCCGGAGCGAGCACGTCGGCCTGGATGCGCCGGCAGGGCAGATGGGCGACCGAGGCGAGCGCTTCGGCGCTGCGGTCGACGGCGGCGACATCGAACTCGCGGCAGAGGTCGAAGACCATGGCGCGGCCGATGAGTCCGCAGCCAAGTACGGTCACCTGCGGAGGGGACGGCATCGCGGGTCCTCCCTGTGGATCAAGGCTGAGATCCGAGCCGGGCGCGGACGAGCGCGAGCGCCCGGGCGCCGCGCACCTCGAGCTCTTCCTCGCCGGAAAGGACGAGGTCGGCGTATGCACGCGTCGGGCGGATGAAGCGTTCGGCGCCGGGCCGGACGGTCGATTCAAACTGCCGGAGCACGCTCTCCGGCGTGCGGCCGCGCTCGCGGACGTCGCGTTCCAGGCGGCGGGCAAGGCAGAGCGCGTCGGGCGCGTCCACAAACAATTTCACAAAAAAATGTTCGCGCAGCTCGGGCCAGTAGAGCGCAAACAGCCCTTCGACGACAACGAGCCCCGTCGGAACGATCCGTTCGCCGCCGCGGGCGCGCGCGTGGGTGGAAAAATCGTACAGCGGGGCGGTGACGGGCTCGCCGCGGCCAAGCGCGGCGACGTCTTCGAGGATGGCCTCGCGGTCCACGGCGGCGGGCTCGTCGAAATTCGTCTTCGCACGCTCCTCGAGCGGCAGGTGCGCCAGATCGACGTAGTAGTGGTCCAGATTCAGCACCGGCGCGCCGAGCCGCGCGCCAAGCCATCGCGCCAGTTCCGTCTTGCCGGCGCAGGAAGGGCCGGCGATGCCCACCAGGTGCGAGGGCGCAGGCCCGGGCCCGGCGGCCATGGTCAGGCCCTCGCGGCCGTCTGGAGCTCGCCGGCGGCCTGCGGCGGCGGCGCGGCTGCGGGCTGGAGCTTCACGCTCACCAGCCGGGAGACGCCCTGCTCCTGCATGGTGACGCCATAGAGCAGCTCGGCCGCCTCCATCGTCTTCTTGGCGTGGGTGATGACGATGAACTGCGTGTGCTCGGACATGTCCTTGAGCAGCGCCGCCAGGCGGCCCACGTTGGCCTCGTCGAGCGGCGCGTCCACCTCGTCCAGCACGCAGAAGGGGCTCGGCTGGTACTGGAAGATGGCCATCAGCAGCGCGATGGCGGTCAGCGCCTTCTCGCCGCCGCTGAGCAGCAGCACGTTCTGAAGCCGCTTGCCCGGCGGCTGGGCGACGATTTCGATGCCCTGGTCGAGCTCGTCGCCTTCGCCGGTGAGGCGCATCTCGCCGATGCCGCCGCCGAACAGCGTGCGGAACATGCTGCGGAAGTTCTCGTTGATCACCGCAAAGGCCTCGCTGAAGCGCTTGCGGGATTCGGCGTCAATTTCCTTGATCGTCTTTTCCGTGTCGCGGATGGAATCGAGCAGATCCTGCCGCTGCGCGTTGAGGAAGTCGTAACGCTGCTGCGCCTCCTGGTACTCGCTGAGCGCCTCAGGGTTGACGGGGCCGAGCGCCTCGATGCGGCGGCGCAGGTCCCCGGCCTTCTCCTCGGCCTCGGCGACGGCGAGCTCGTCGAGCGCGGCAGGCGCGGTCCCGGCCGCGCCGCCTTCGCCCTCCGGCTCTTCGGCCTGCCCCGCCTCCGGCGCGGCCTCCGCCTGAAGGCCGGCAAGCTGCTGCGCCACCTCCAGCACGGACAGGCCGAGGTCCTTGCGGCAGTTCTCGTCGAGATGCTTCAGGTCGGACTGACGCCGGACGAGCTCAAGCTCAATCTGGGCGCGCCGTTCCTGGGCGGCGGCCAGCTCCTGCCGGACTTCCTTGACGCGCTCCTCCGCCTCGGCCAGCGCGGTGCGCTGCGCGGCCTCTTTTTCGGCCAGCGTCGCCGACGCCAATTCGAGTTGCTCGAACTCGGCCGCCGCACGGGCGGCGCGGTCTTCGAGCGCGAGATTCAGCTCGAGCAGCTGGTTGCGCTTGACGGCGAGATTTTCCATTTCGGCCGCCAGGTTGCGCCGGCGCGCGGCCGTCTCCTGCGCCTCGCGCTCCAGCCGCTGGAGGGCCTGTTCGACGCCCCGGCGGCGCTCTTCGCAGCCGGCCAGCTCGACGCGAAGGACAGAGTGCTCCTCGCCGATCGCATCGAGCTGCCGCTTCAGCTCTTCCCCGCTGGCGCGGGCGGCTTCGAGCTGCTGTTCCAGCCGCGTGCGCTCCTCTTCCTTCTCCGCGGCGGCGGCCGCTTTCGCCTCCCGCTCGGCCGCGGCCCGTTCCGCGTCGCGGCCCAGGCGTTCCAGCTCGACGCCGGCCAGAGAAAGCCGCTGTTCGGCCCGCTGCGCCTCTTCCTTGAGCTTGCGCATTTCCTGTTCGAGCAGCAGCGTTTCTTTTTCCTGTTTCTGTTGTTCGGCGCGCAAATGCTCGAGTGTTTCCGTCAGACTCTGGATTTCTTTTTCGAGCCTTTCCAGCTCCTGCTGGGCGGCGGCGAGTTCGGCATGGCGCTGGCTGAACAGCGCCGAAACCTCGCGGAGCTCGCGCTTCAGCGCGAGCGGGCCGGCGCCGGTACGCCGTCCGCCGGTGACGGCCTGGCCATGGTAGCAGACGCCGTCGGCGAGCAGGAAGAAGAGGTCCGGGTAGACGGCGGCCAGCCGCTGCGCCGCCTCGCGCGATTCGGCCAGGAAGCAGCGCGCCAGCCGCGGCAGCAGCGCCGCCGGGGCATTCGTCAGCCCGTTGGTGAAGCGGATGCCCTCGCTGAGCCGGCCAACGATCCCGGTTTCGGGGCCGATGGCCGGCTCGGGGACGGGGGAGGACACGGCAGGAGCGCTGCCGTGCAAATTCGGCTCGACCAGAAAGGTGGCGCGGCCGTCCAGGTCTCCGCGGAGAAGTTCAATTCCTTTCCGCGCGTCTTCCCAGGACTTGACGACCACATATTCGAGCTCTTCGTGGAGAAATTCCTCGGCCGCTTTTTCAAATTCCGGGTGCGTGAGTTCGATGAAATCGGCCAGCACGCCGGCCGGCGCAAAGCCGTCCGTCTCGCCCCGTTCGGCCGCCTGGAAGAGGCGCTTGACGCTTTCGGCCGTGTAGGCGCGGTGCGAGAGGATCTGCTCGAGCGAGTCCCGCCGGGCGCGCAACGAGCTGGCCTCGTGACGCAGCGCCTCCAGCCTCTTCCGCGTTTCGGCCGCGGCGGCCCGCCGCTGCTGGAGCTCCTGCTCGGTGCGGGCACGGCGGTCCTGGGTGGATTCGAGCTGGAGCTGGCGGTCGGCGATCTGGCGGGAAAGTTCATCCCGCGCGGCGCGGACCCGTTCGAGGTCCGCCTGGGCGGCCTCGGCGTCCTTGCGGACGCGCGCCCGGTCGCGCTCGATCGCCGAAAGGAAAGTCTCGATCTGCGCCAGCTGGTTGCGGAGCGAAGAGGCCTCGCCCAGCAGGGAGACGACCCGGCGGCGCATCTCCTCGAGCGCGCGCTCGCGGCTGGAGAGCTCGCGCTGGAGCGCGTCGCGCTCCTGCTGCTTCGCCTGGAGCCGCTGGCGGGCGGCGGCCGCCGCCGATTCCAGCTCGGCGAGCTGGGCGGTGAGGTGCTCGCGCTCCTGCTGCTGGCGTGCAGCGCGCTCGGCCAGTTGCGCCGTTTCCAGCTCGCCCTGCTGAAGGCGCTGTTCGATCGAGGCGATCTCGCGGGCCTGGGTGGCAATCTGTCCGCGGACGCGCTCGGACTCGAGCCGCGCCTCCGCCGCGCGCTTGCGGGCGTCGGTGAGGGCGGCTTCCAGACGGTAAAACTCTTCGCGCGCGGCGGTGACGGCCTGATCCTGCGCGGCGGCGCGCGCCTGGAGTTCGGCATGCTGCGCCGAGGCCGACTCAAACTCGGCCGCAATCCGCGCCGCCTCGCGCTCCAGCAGCAGATAGCGGCCGGCAAGCGCGACACGCAGATGGCGGTCCAGTTCTGCCTTCAGCTCCTCATAGCGCCGCGCCTTGCCGGCCTGGCGCTTCAGCGAGTTCACCTGCCGGCCGACTTCCTCCAGAATGTCGAAGACGCGCGTCAGGTTCTGCTTGGCGCCTTCCAGCTTGGCCTCGGCCAGCCGCCGCTTGTTCTTGAACTTTGAAATCCCGCAGGCCTCTTCGATGACGGCGCGCCGGTCGAGCGGCTTCGACGAGAGGATCTGCCCGATGCGGCCCTGCTCGATGATGGCGTAGGACTCCGGCCCCAGCCCCGTGCCCATGAACAGCTCCTGAATGTCGCGCAGCCTCGCCACCTTGCCGTTGATGAGATACTCGCTCTCGCCGGAGCGGAACAGGCGGCGGGTGACGGTGATCTCCTGCGCCTTTTCCGGCAACGCCGCGGCCGGGGCCAGCGTCACCGCAGCGGGTGCGGCGGGTTGCTCGGCCGCTTCGCCCGCCTCCCCGTGGCCATTGGCGCCGTTGCCGTTCGCCCCGTGGCCGTTGGAGCCAGAGGCCGCCTTCCCGGCGGCGGCCTTCGCCGCCGGCTTCTGCCCCGGTATCTGCACTTCGCCGGTCGGGTCGACCAGCACCATCGTGACCTGCGCCATGCCCAGCGGCTTGCGGTCGCGCGTGCCGGCGAAGATGACATCCTCCATGCGCGAGCCGCGCAGGCTCTTGGCCGACTGCTCGCCCAGCACCCAACTGATGGCATCGCTCAGGTTGGACTTGCCACACCCGTTCGGGCCGACGATGGCCGCGATGCCCCGGCCCGGAAAACGCATCTCCGTCCGGTCCGGGAAGGACTTGAAGCCCTGAAGTTCAACGCGTTTCAGGATCAGCAAAGGCGGAACCTCTCTTTGCGCAGGACTCCTGCTGTGTTGGACGCGTGCTCATATGGCACGGCCTCTCGGGGGGGCAAGTTACTTCCGAGCTTACACCGAAACGGCCGGCAAGGCAAGACCCAGGATCGAACATTTTGGCACTTTTTCAGGATGGCCCCTATATGTAGTGGTGATGATTCACCCGCACCAGGAGTCCACAGTTGCCGGAAATCGCGCATCGGGAACGCGCAGCCGGCGCGGGCCCACATGGGAGTCACCCACAGAGGATGACGTGGAAATCGCGCATCGGGAACGCGCAGCCGGCGCGGGGGGAGACAGCGGCCGCGTGGGGACGGCACGAAAGGCTATAGTTCCAGCAGATGGCCCATGCGCTTCTTCTTCGTTTGGAGATAGCGCACGGCGTGGTGGGTGAGGGGTTTGGGTTGGCAGGGCACGCGCTCGGCCACGCGGATGCCCGCCTGCTCGAGCGCAGCGATCTTGTCGGGGTTGTTCGTCAGCAGACGGACGCTTTCGACGCCAAAATGGCGCAGGATGGCGGCGGGAAGTTCATATTCGCGCAGGTCGGCCTCGAAGCCAAGCTGCTGGTTGGCCTCGATGGTGTCGGCGCCCTGGTCCTGGAGCTGATAGGCGCGGAGCTTGTTCATCAGGCCGATGCCGCGCCCTTCTTTCATCTCGTAGATGATGATGCCCCGGCCTTCGGCGGCGATGGACTCGAGGGCAAGTTCAAGCTGGGCGCGGCAATCGCAGCGCAGCGAATGGAGGACGTCCCCGGTGAAGCACTGCGAGTGGATGCGGACGAGCGGCGGCGCGCCGCGCACGTCGCCCATCACCAGGGCGACGGCCTCTTCGCGCGCCGCGCCCCGCACGCCCTCGAAGCCGTGGATGCGGAAGTGGCCGAATTCGCTGGGAAAGTCGGCTTCGGCGACGTGCGTGAGCTCGATCTGTGAGGCGGCTTCCATCTGGGGGAGGGCTTCTTTCCTATTCTAGTATGGGGCGCACGCCGAGGCCGCGCCGCAGGACAGGCGCATGGAGAACCAGCTCATCATCCTGATGGTGAAACTCGCCGCGGCGGCGTCCATCGCCAGCATCCTGTCGCGCTCGAGCCACTTCCTCGGCCTGCTGTTGCGCGAGGAGCGGACGACGGTGGAAGGGCTCCAGCTGGCCGGCATGATCAGCGCCTTCGGCATGGCGGGCAGCTTCGTGCGCCTGTCCACCCGCAGCTACGCCGCGGCGGAGATGTCGATGGAGAGCAGCCTGCTGGCCGGCATCATCGGCGGCTACATTCCCGGACTGGTGACGGGCGTGCTCACTTCTCTGCCGGCCGTCTTCGCCGGCGAGTACCTGTCCATGCCGCTCTACGCGGCGGTGGGAGTCATGGGCGGGCTGCTGCGCGATCTGGCGCCGCGGGCCGAGGAGGTCTGGCGCATCAGCCCGTTTTTCGACCTCAGCCTGTGGCGCCTGATCTTTCATCCCGAAGACCGCATCCGCAGCCTGTTTCAGATTGCCGGGCTGGCCGTCATCGTGCTGGCCGAGCTGATGCGCTACACCGTCTATCGGCTCTTCGGCGGCCAGATGATCTTCACCCTGTATGACCCGTCGCGCGGCTGGGCCAACCTGGCCGTCTTCGCCACCACGATTTTCACCGTGTCGCTGCCGATCAAGATCTGGGGCAGCGCGCGCAACGAGCGGCTGCTCGAAAGCAAGGAGCGGCTGCTCGTGCAGGCGCGGCTGAGCGCGCTCAGCTCGCAGATCAACCCGCATTTCCTGTTCAACACGCTGAACACGGTGGGCTCGCTGATTCGCACCGACCCGGAAAAGGCCCGCCAGGTGGTTTACCGGCTGTCGAATATTCTCCGCCGCCTGCTGCGGAAAAACGAAAATTTCGCGCCGCTGCGCGAAGAGCTCGCCTTCATCGACGACTACCTTTCGATAGAAATGGCGCGCTTCGGCGACAAGCTCCGGGTGGTGAAGGAAATTGATGCGCGTACGCTGGACTTCCAGGTTCCGGCGATGCTGCTCCAGCCGATCGTCGAAAACTCGATCCGCCACGGCCTGGCGCACAAGATTGAAGGCGGCAGCGTGCGCATCGAGAGCCGGCTCGAACATGACAGCCGCGGCGAGAAGCTCGTGCTGACGGTGGAGGACGACGGCGTGGGCATGAGGGAGGAACGGCTTCGTATGATCCTTGAGCAGCCGGGCATCGGCGTGTCCAACGTGAACGAGCGGTTGCAGGTGCTGTTCGGATCAAACTACCGCCTCAGCATCACCTCGCAGCCCGGCCAGGGCACGCGCACTGTCATTGAGCTGCCGGTTTGAGAGAATGGTTGCAACCGCGGCCTGCCCATAAACGTCTCTGAGAACGCCGGCCGAGGCTGTTTGACCAAGGAGATACGCAGATGAACCGCAGGATGATTTGCTGGATGGCGGCGCTGGCGCTGGCCGCGCCTGCCGCGTTTGCCCAGCGTGCCGAACGCAGGCGGGTAACCACGGAGGGGAAAGTCGTTCGCGTGCAGGTAACAGACTCGGCGCGCGCGGCAGCGCGCGCCTACGCCGCAGCCCGCGGCAAGGCGGGGGTGCGCGGGGCCGGCTCCGCCCGCCAGGCGATGATGCCGATGGCCCCGGGCGTGGTGCAGATCAATGCGTTTGATACCGGCAGGGAGGCTTACTTCGTCCTTACCGAGCCACTGCCCGCCGGCAGCACGGTCCAGGCTTTCATCATCCCGCCGGACGGACAGGAGTGGGCGCTCGAAGCGTTGCAGGTGCAGGCGGACCTGCCGGTGGGCTTCTCCCTGTCTCTGCCCGGCATCAGGACGCTCGGCGACTTCTGGCAGAGCGGGCTCACCACGTACCAGGTGATCGTCTCCCAGCCGGGAAAGCCCGACTCCATGTCGGCGCTGGATTTCGCCGCCGGCGAGTATTTCCGGGACCTGGCCGACACGGACTATATGGTGCCCGGCATCAACTGGTGGCGGCAGTTCCGCAGTGGCGATGCGATGTGGCTGGAAATCAAGGGCCGCTTCCTCACCGACACAAAGACCTATGTCGTCTTCGAGGACATTGTCGCACCGCAGGATGCGATCCGCGTTCAGGACGGCGAGACGATCTACGTCAACCTTTCCGCGGTGCCCAATTTCGATCTGAATCACATGGGGGGCTACCTGCTCACGGTGGGGCAGGATGGCTGGACGGACACCGCCCCCTTCCGCTACACGCCGATCCGGTAACAGGCGCCTTGCGCTGCCGGGTGCGAGGGCGCAGCCTGAGGCCGGATCTACAGTCGAATCGGTTGAGATTCACGCTCTTCGGAGCCGCGAGGGAGGTGGACGCAGGCCGCGAGAACGTGCGGCCAGCGGCGCCGCTCAGAACCGGTTCCATTTCCGGCAACCGCTCCTTCCGCTCGCCCTGACGGGCTCATCCCAGTCGGGCTGCCTGGCGGATGCACAAGGCCAGCAGCCAGACCCGCGCGAGAGCGCGCGCCCTATGCTGGTTGGGCCCGAATTTCCGGGCCTGCCCGCGCTCCAACCACTCCGGCGTCAGGACGCGCCGCCGATGGCTGGGCGCCCGCCCCGGAGCCATACTCTATCCTCATCCGGGCGCCGTCTCCCAGCGACTCGAGCACCGTCCGGTGAACCTTCAGCAGCAGTTCCACCTCGGTGCGGGACAGGCCGAGCGTCCGGGCGATCTTTTCCGGCGGGTCGCCCAGCCGGTGCATCCGCAGGGCCTGGCTACGCCGGCTGAGGTTCATGCTCTGCTGCGGCGGGGCCGCGCGGACGAGCGCCTCCTGGAGCTCGGCTTCCATCCGTTCTTCCAGTTGCTCAAGCGCGTGGCGAAACTCGGCCAGCGCCGCCGTGCGGGACTCTTTCTCCGCGGCCAGGCCGGCCCGCAGCGCGGCCATCTCCCGCCGGACGGAGAAATACAGCAGCAGCGCGCCGACGAGCGTCAGCGCGCAGGCGGCAAGGATCGTCAACGGGTGGGCGAAAACGTCCATCGCTCCATCCATCGGACGGGCGCTGCCGGCAATGCATATGCCACCAGCGCCGCCGGGAGTAGCACGCGTGGCGGGACGGGGGTCTGCCAGAATAGATGGGACATGGCGCTTCGGATCCTGAACAGGACGCGGGGCACGGTGCTGGCGACGCGCGCCGAGACCGCCGGCGACAGCGGCTCGCGGCGGCGCGGGCTGCTGGGGCGTACGTCGCTCGATGAGGGAGAAGGCCTGTGGATCGTGCCCTGCGAGGCCGTTCACTGCTTCTTCATGAAGTTCACCATCGACGTCGTCTTTCTCGACCGCGCGAAGCGCGTCGTCAAGGTGCGGCCCTCGCTCAGGCCCTGGCGGATCTCGGGCTCGCTGCGGGCGCACTCCGTGCTCGAACTGCCGGAGGGCACCATCCGCGCCACCGGCACACGGCCGGGCGACGAGCTGGAATTCGAGCAGACCGGCCCCGGCTGATCAGCGCTTGCCCGGCACCATCGGCACGAACATCACCGGAAATTCGGTCCGGCGGCGCACATTTCCCTTGAGGTCCTTGTCGATGACCACCAGCTCCTGCCACCCGGTGCCGACGGGGGCCACCAGGCGCCCGCCTGGCCTGAGCTGGTCGATCAGCGTCTGGGGCACGTCCGGCGGCGCGGCCGTCAGGATGATCCGGTCAAACGGCGCCTCTTCCGGCCAACCGAGGTAGCCGTCGCCGATGCGCACGGTGACGTTGCGGTAGCCGAGCGACTCCAGCCGCGCCTTCGCTTCCCTGCCGAGCGCCTCGACGATTTCAATCGTGTAGACGTGCCGCACCAGGCGCGCCAGCACCGCCGCCTGATAGCCCGACCCCGTGCCGATCTCCAGCACCCGGTCCGCCGGCTTTGGATCGAGCATCTCCGTCATCGCCGCGACGATGTACGGCTGCGAGATCGTCTGCCCGTGGCCGATGGGCAGCGGATGGTCGTCGTAGGCAGATTTCCGCAACGGCTCGGGCACGAAAAGGTGCCGCGGCACCTCGCGCATCGCCCGCAGCACGGCCGGGTTCCGCACGCCCCGGCTCTCGATCTGCTGCCGAACCATCCGCTCGCGGAGTGCATTCCAGTCCTGGCCGTTCATGGAAAACGAAAATGCCGACACAAACCACGCCGGAAAGATGCTGCGCCGCGATGGCCGCCCGCTCATTCCATTTCCATGGTACGCCGCTTTGGCGTGCCCGGAAGCGGAAAATGCCATGCTCCACGCGCCCGCCGCCGTTCCGGTATAAAGGGGAAGGTATGGAAAAACGCAGACTCGGCAACAGCGACATGTGGATCACGCCGCTCGGCATCGGGCAATGGGCCATGGGCGGCGGGGGGTGGAAGTTTTCCTGGGGCCCGCAGGACGACCGCGCCTCAATTGCCGCCATCCGCGCCGCGCTTGAGGCCGGCTGGAACTGGGTGGACACGGCCGCCGTCTACGGCCTCGGCCACGCCGAGGAAGTGTTGGCCCAGGCGCTCGAAGGGGTCTCCCCGAAGCCTTACATCTTCACCAAGTGCGAGCGCTGCTGGCGTGAGGACGGGGAGATTTACGGCTGCCTGAAGCGCGACTCCATCCTGCGCGAGTGCGAGGCGAGCCTGCGCCGGCTGAAGGTGGACGTGATCGACCTCTACCAGATTCACTGGCCGGAGCCCGACGAGGACATCGAAGAGGGCTGGGAGGCGATGCTCGAGCTGAAACGGCAGGGAAAAGTCCGCTGGATTGGCGTCAGCAATTTTTCCCTTTCCCAGCTCAAGCGGCTGGAAAAATACGGCGGGATCACTTCTCTGCAACCGCCATATAACCTCCTTGCCCGGGAAATTGAAAAGGAAATTCTTCCCTATTGCGCGGAAAAAGGCATCGGCGTCATCGCCTATTCTCCCATGCATTCCGGCCTGCTCACCGGAAAAATGACGGCGGAGCGGATCGCCGGCCTTCCTTCGGACGACCATCGCCGCCGCCGGCCCCAGTTCCAGGAGCCGCTGCTCAGCCGCAACCTGGCGCTGGTCGAAAAGCTGCGCGAGATCGGTGCCCGGCACGGACGGACTCCCGGCGAAGTGGCCATCGCCTGGGTGCTGCGGCGCCCGGAGGTAACTGGCGCCATCGTCGGGCTGCGTTCGCCGGAGCAGCTTGCCGGCGTCGCCGGCGCGGCCGCCTTCCGCCTCACGGCCGGCGAGGTCGCCGAAATCGAGAGCGAGATGGCGCGGCTCGGCATCGCCTGAGCCGCGCCCGCTCAGGGCTTCAGCGCCGCGCTGATCGCCCGCGCCGCCTCGTACAGCATCGCCACCTCGCTGGAGCAGCCGACAAACAGCATGCCCATGCTCTTCCAGCGCTGGGCCAGCGCGATGCTGCGCGCCTGCGCGCCAGGCGCCACGCCGTGGGCGCGGCAGCTCTCCACGATCTTTTCCACCGCGGCCAGCATCTTCGGGTGCTCGAACTCGCCCGGCACGCCAAGGCTGATCGACAGGTCCACCGGGCCGATCATCACCGCATCGATGTGCGCCACGCTCAGCAGCTCGTCGCGCGCCTCCAGCGCGCGCACGGTCTCAATCTGGAGCACGACCATCTGCTCCCGGTTCATGTGCTCCATGATCGCCGCGATCGAGGCCGGCTCGAAATCCACTTGCAGCGGCGTCAGTCCCATGCCGCGCACGCCCAGCGGGGGAAACTTCGCCCACGAGACGGCCTTTTCAAGCAGCGCCGGGTCTTCCACCCGCGGCAGGATCACGCCTTCGGCGCCGCAGTCCAGCGCGCGCGCGATCAGCGCGTACTGGAGATCGGCAACTCGGACGATGGGCGCCAGGCCGACCTTCACCGCCATCCGGCAAAGGTCCTGGAGCGTCTCCTGGCCGAAGCCGCCGTGCTCGGCGTCGAGGAAAGCCCAGTCGAAGCCCGCGGCGGCAAGGATCCGCACGACGTCCTGCGAGCGTAATTGCTGGAAGGCGGTGCCCAGCTGAAGGCGGCCTTCCCTCAGTCCCTGTTTGACGGTGTTCTTCTTCATGGGGCCAGAATCTCGTGGGCCGGGCAGAGCGGATCCACCGCGGCCAGAAGGTCGTCGACAAGCCTCAACCCATAGCGGGCGAGGAACGGCAGAAACGAATAATATCGTTCCTGAAGGCGCCGCTCCGGCGTCACCAGGCGGAAGGCGTGGCGCGCCTGCTGCTCGGCGTCGGACTGCCGCCGCAGTGCCACGCGTTCGGCCTTGCGGCGGATCTTCGCGAGCTGATAAAGGATCTTGGCGCGGCTCAGATCCAGCGCCGAGGCGAGCGACGGGTCAAAGCCCTCGAGTTCTGCCCGCAGCCGGTCCAGCAGTCTTGTGACGCCCGCATCCGTTTCGTCCAATGCGGCCTCCAGTGACGCCGGCGCCAGCCGCGCCGCCAGTGTCTGCACCAGCGCCTCTTCCCCCCGCATGCAGTCGGCCAGCGTGATCCCGTAGCGTTCCATCAGCCGCCGCGTCCTCCCGTCGGCCAGCGTGAAGCCCGCCCGCGGCAGAATGGCCGGCATGCGGCCCAGCAGCGGCGGGTAGAGCGCCGCGGCCTGGGCGAAATAGGCGATCTCGGCCGGGCCGCCGACGTAAATGGCCGTGGGCAGCAGCCAGTCCTGCATCACCGGCCGCAGCAGCGCGTTCGGCGACAGGCTCTCCGGCTCGGGCTCGCGCGTGGCCAGACTCGAGCGCCGCCGCAGGCCGTCTTCCAGAACAAAGAACAATCCGGCTCCATCGCTCACTTCCACCTGCGCATGGAAGCCCGCCTGCTCGAGTTCGCGCCGCCGCGCCGCCAGCGCCTCACCCAGCCGCGCGCGCTGCTGCCAGGCGCGCGCCAGCAGCGGCGCGGCCAGCCGGCGCAGTTCCGGCTGCAACGGATCGACGAAAATCACGCCCAGCCTGCCCAGCAGGGCGCCGAGCAGCGCGTGAAACGCCTCGCCGAAGGTGCGTCCCGGCTGGTAGGCCGCTTCGGCCAGGCGCAGCACGTCGCGGGAATGAAGAAACCCGTCCAGCGCCGAGGCGAGCCCGTCGAGCGGCGGCCGCGCAATGGGCACCGTGCCGATGGGCTTTCCCTGATGCCCGTCGGCGCCCGCTTCCAGCCGCACCGGACGGATGCGCGTGTCGAAGACGTGCGCCGCGCTCACTTCGTCCAGATCATGGTCTTCGGTAGCGATCCAGAATACGGGCACCGCGGCAATGCCTGTCGCCTCCAGTTGCTGCGCCACCCGCACGGCCGTCAGCGCCTTGTACAGCGTGTACGCCGGGCCGCCGAACAGGCCGGCCTGCTGGCCGGTGACCACCGCCACCGTGCCCGGCCGGGCCAGCTTCTCCAGCGCCGGACTGTCGCCGTTCAGGCGCCGCAGCGCCTCCACCACCTGCTCGCGGGGCGCGCCGCCGGAAAGGGCTTCAGCGGCCGCGGCGCGCCGGCCCTCTTCGCTGAAGGGGTCATGGCGGTAAAAGCGCGCGGCCGCCGGGAAACACGACACGTAGGCCGAAAACAGGGCGCTTGATCCCGGCACCGAGCCTAGGGGCACGCTCGAAATCCTCATGAGATCGTACTTCCTCAGGCTAGCAGATGCCCCCGCGGCTCTCTCTGGAAAGGCTTTCATTCAAGTCCGGCGGCTTTCCGGAAGCGCTCCTTTTCCTTCTCGCGGTCGAGGTAGGGGATGCCCTTCTCCATCCACTCCGGTTTCGGCGCGTCCTTCAGGTAATGATCAAAGAACTGCTTCATCCGGATCGAATAATCCATCTGGTTGTGGCGCCGCCGCAGTCCGTGCAGTTCGCCGTTGTAATTCAGCAGGTACGCCTCCTTGCCGTTCCGCCGCAGCGCGAGAAACAGCTCGATGCCCTGATACCAGGGAACCGCGTCGTCCTGGTCGTCGTGAAGAATCAGCAGCGGCGTTTTCACGTTTTTCACGTGAAATACCGGGCTGTTTTCGATGTATTTCAGCGGATCCTCATACAGCGGCCGCCCGATCCGGCTCTGGGTCTTCTCGTACTGGAACTGCCGCGGCAGTCCGCTGCCCCAGCGGATGCCCGAATAGGCGCTCGTCATGTTGCCCACCGGCGCGCCCGCCTCGGCAGCGCGGAAGCGCGTCGTCTGTGTCACCAGGTAGGCCACCTGATACCCGCCCCAGCTGTGCCCGGCGATCCCGATCCGGTCCGGGTCGATGAAGCCCATTGACTCCACCGCCTGCACGGCCGCCAGCACGCACTTCAGCGCGCTCTGGCCCGGCCGGCCGACCGTGTAGACAATGTCGGGCGTGAGAACGACATATCCATCGCTCACATACTGGCTGAAATTGAAATTATGGCCCGGCCGCGGATGGACGAAATTGTGGACATTCTGCGACAATTTCTCGTAAATATAGACCATCAGCGGGTATTTCTTTTTCGGGTCGAAATCGGCCGGCCGGTACAGCGCCGCCTGAAGCGGCACGCCGTCGGCGTTTTTGTAGCGGATCAGCTCGGCCGTGCCCCAGCGGAACGGCTGCATCTGCGCGCCGCCGTCAGTGGCCCGCCGCGGTGTGGCGAAAGCGCTGTCGGTAATGTGCACGTCCGGGTACTCGTCAAAGCGCTGGGCGGTGATGGCGAGCACGTCGGCGTCGCGGGCGCGGGTGACGTAGCGATAGTTCTTTGCTCCCCACAGCAGCCGCTGCGGCTCGCCTCCGCCGGCGGGCACGCGGAAAAAGCCGGTCTCGCGCGTCTCCTCGCTCTCGCCGCGAACCACCAGCGGCTTGTCCGGGTCGATGCCCGGCTCCTCCTCTTCGTTGGGCGGCTCGATGCGTTGAATGCGGAACTCGATCTTCGCCCTCCGGCCCGCCCCGGCGGTCAAGTTGCGCGGCGCGGCGCCGTCGGTGAAGACCTGCCAGACGTCGTAACGGTCATAGACGAAAAAGCTGCGCGAGTCCTTCGCCCAGCCGGCCGCGCCATAGGGGCCCGGTTCGGAGGGCGTGTCATGATCCTCGCGGTGAAACGCCACCGGCAGCGCTCCGGTCATGTTTCGCGTGGCCCCGTCGGACAGGCGCACCAGGAACCAGCAGCGGTCGTTGAAGTAATAGGCGTGCGCGCCGTCCGGCGAGATCTGCCAGCCGCCCGCGCCGCCGCCGGGACCGCCGCCTCCGCCGCGCACCTGGCGGGCCAGCAGGCGGCGCGCGCCGGTGCGCGTGTCCACCGAATAGACGTCTTGATAGTTGCCGTCAAAATCCACCATCCGGCGCCAGGCGCGGTCGTCCATGCCGAGCGCGGCCAGGCCGGTCCGGGCGGGCGTCACCACGGCCATTTCCGGCGTGGCCAGTTGCACGTAACGGTTCTCGCCGGAGTGCCAGACGCCCAAATAGGTGCGGTTGCGCTCCCGGGCCGCGCGGACGCGCTGCATCGGCTGGACGTAGTCGTCGCGCCAGTGCCAGAGGTCCATCAGCACGCGGTCCTGCGCCTCAGGCTGGCTTTCCTCACGGCGCTCCTCGGGCGTGGGCGGCGCCACCGGAACGAACAGGCGCTGCCCGTCGGCGGAAAACTGGAGCGTGCCGTTGGCGCTCACCTCCATGCCCTGCGGCATGCCGGGCATCTGGTTCGTGACGGCCTCCCGGGCAGCGTCCGATCCCCGGTCCCACACCCAGACGGCGCGCTTTTCCTCGAAAAACGCCAGCCGCCGCTGCGCCCGGTCCCAGGCGAGCTTCGAATATTTGCCCCGGCCCGCTTTCAGCGCCGCCGGAGCGCCGTCCGTTCCCGGCGCAAACGCATAGACGCCATTGTCCTCCTCATTGCGGGAATTCACGGAATAAACCAGGATTTTTCCGTCCCGCGCAAAAGAATATTCGGCGACATTCGCAAAAATCCGTTCGTTATTTTCCGCCCTGTCCAGCTCGCGCAGCACCAGGTCCGTGCCATAGGTCTGGCGGGAGGCGCCGCCCCCGGTGGCGCGCCGCGCCGGCTGGTCGGCGGCGTATTCTTCGCCCTCTGCCCCGCCCTGCCCGCCCGGCGCGGCCTCGGCGGCGGGCTTGGCCGGACTGGCTCCGGGTGGGGCCTCCCTGTGATAGGCGACCCACGCCCCGCCGCGTGCGGGCGTCTGGAAGTTCTTCACCCGTTCGATGCGCGTCGTCTCCCCAGTGCCGAGTTTCATGATCAGCAGCCCGTTTTTCGGCATCTCCTCGGCGCGGCGGCGCTCCCGGCGCGCCCTGTCCATCTCCTCCCTGCGCGGAAACGTGCCGGCCACCAGCCAGCGGCTGTCGCTGGTAAATGAGATGCGCACGGCGGGCGGCTCCGGCGGCGGACCCTCGGCATCCACCGGCGCCACCGGCGGAGGCGGCTGCTCGCCGGCGTTTTCATGCCACTGGCGGCCCGTGGCGAGCTCCCTCACCACGATTTCTCCGTCGCCCGCCTGCGGCATGTAGGCGTAAGCGAGCCACCGCCCGTCCGGCGAAAGCGTCACCGAGGAGATCGTCCGCCAGGCGTCGAAATCCCGGTGCGTGATCGGGCGCTTCGACGGGGCCTGGGCCGCCAGCGCGGCGGCCACACAAAGTGCAAGAAGAAGTCGGGCTTTGAGCACGGCACGCATGGCATGGATTATACCTGCCGCACGGAGCGAAGGCGGACATGGCATCATCGTGGTTGCGGGAAGGCCTGGGTCAGCATGATCGCCGCGCTCCTCTTCTGCCTTGCATTGTCCGACCTCCACCAGGCGGCGCGGCGCGGCGACCTCGAGCGCGTGCGCGAGCTGCTCGAGGCCGGCGCGGACGCCAACGAGTACGACGAGCTCGGCGCGACGCCGCTGCACGACGCCGCCTGGGCGGGCCACGCCGGCGTGGCGCGGCTGCTCATCCGGCACGGGGCGGACGTCAACGCCCGCCATAAAGAGGCCGGCTCGACGCCGCTCCACTACGCCGTGCTAATGAACCGGCGAGAGGTGGTGGAGGTGCTGCTCGAGGCCGGCGCCGATCTGCGCGCCCCGTTCCGCGGCGGGGCCACGCCCCTCCACCTGGCCGCCAACCGCGGCCACATTGAGCTGGTGCGGCTGTTTCTGTCCAAAGGACTCTCGCCGGCCGCCCGCGATGCTGCCGGAATGACGCCTCTCGACGAGGCCTGTTGGAACGGGCGCGAGGAGGTGGCGCGGGTCCTCATCGCCCACGGCGCCCCTCCCTCAGCAACGAACCCGGAAACAGGCCAGACGCCGCTGCACGGCGCCGCCATCAAGGGACATGCCGCTGTGGTGAAACTGCTGCTTGAAGCCGGCGCCGATCCGGCGGCCCGAGACCGCTCCGGCGCCACCCCGCTCGACGAGGCCCTCCGATTCCGCCACCCTGACGTCGCCGCCCTGCTGGCGCGCCACGGCGCCGCGGCCGACCTCGACCGGCGGCTGCACGAGGCCGTCCTTCGCGGCGAGACCGACATGGCCGCGCTGCTGCTCCAATTGGGCGCCAGCGCTCAGCCGCACCTTTACGACGCCTGTCTGAAAGGCCGCCGCGCCATCGTCGAGCTGCTGCTCGAACACGGCGCCCGCGTCGACCTGCCCGGCCCGGCCGGCGAAATGGCCCTCCACGATGCCGCGCTGGCGGGCCACGCAGCCCTTGTGGCGCTGCTCGTCGACCGCGGCGCGCCCGTGGACGCGCGCGAGCGCGACTCCGGCCTCACCCCGCTGATGGTGGCCGCCAGTTGGGGCCACGAGGCGGTGGTCAGGCTGCTGCTCGAGCGCGGCGCCGACCGCACCCTGCGCAACCATGCCGGCAAGGACGCCCGCCAGCTTGCGCTCGAGGCCGGCCATGCCGCCCTCGCCGACCTCCTCGCCGCCCCATCACGCTGAAATTCCCGTGGCGGTGCGCCCTAATCTTTCTCCGCCGTCCGGCCGATACGTAGGGCGAGGCCGGTTCCATGACGCCCGCCCGCGCTGAAGCCGAAATGAACCGCATCATTCTCCACTTCGACACGCTCGAAGACGCTCTGCGGCTGTTTTCGCCCTGGCGCGGGGCGGCGCCGCGGGCTCAGGCCGCGCAGCAAATCCACCATGCCTTGTCTTCGGTCGGGCTTCTCCTGGAAGTCCGGATTCAGGGCCGTCCGGTGGCGGAACTCGGTTCCGTGGCGCCGCACGGCCCTCTCTTTTCGCTCCTCGGCGGCGTTTCCTGAGCGGGAGGACCCGTGCGGCTCCGGGGGCGCCCTACCGGCGGCGGCGCAAACCTCTCAGCGGGCGTCCACGCGCGCGGGAATCCGCTCCAGATTGGCGATCTCCAGCCCCAGCGCAAAGCCGAAGCGCGCGAACTGCTCCATGCCGCTGAAGTCCCAGTCCTCGCTGTATTCATCGGTAGGCTGATGGTAGCGCGCTGCCATCTTCCTGCCGGCTTCCTCGGCAAAACCGGCGGGCTTGCCCACATAATCATTGCCCATGCCCACCGAAAAGGCCGGGATCCCGACGCGCGCAAACGAATAGTGATCGCTGCGGTAGTATCCGCCCGCTTCCGGGCGCGGATCCGGCCGGATGGCCAGCTGGTGGCGCCTGGCCACGCTCTCCACCAGCGGATAGAACGACGTCCGCTCGGCCCCGGTCAACACGGCGCTACGGACGCGCCCGTACGGCGTGTACGAATCAAAATTCAGCGCGGCGGCGATCCTGGCGGCCTCAAGCGGCGGATTCTCGGCAAAGTAGCGCGATCCCAGCAGGCCGCTCTCTTCGGCAGTCACCGCGACAAAATACGCGCTGCGCAGCGGCTTCGGCTCCATCGAGGCCCAGGCCCGGGCCATCTCGATCAGCATGCCGCACCCGGTGGCGTTGTCGATGGCGCCGTTGTAAATCCTGTCGCCCTGCACCGGCTCGCCCACGCCGAGATGATCCCAGTGGGCCGAAAACACCACCGCCTCCTCGGCCAGCCGCGGGTCGCTGCCGCGCACCCTGCCCACCACGTTGGCAGCTTCCATGTCTTCCAGCCGGAATCGGAACCGGCCGCGGATGCGGACCTTGCCGAGCGGACGCGCGCGGAAACCGCGCGTGTCGGCCGCCTTCAGCAGGTCCTCGAGCTTTTCCCCGGCCAGCGCCGCCAGTTGCGCCCCCGCCTGTTCGGTGATCCAGCCGGCAAAGGCCAGCGCCGGCTCACCCGGCTTCCGTCGAACCTGCGGCTGCGGACGCCCGTTGGCGCGCACCACCTGCCAGCCGTAGCTGGCCGTGGGCGTCGTGTGAATGATCAGCGCGCCCACGGCGCCGCGGCGCGCCGCCTCCTCGTACTTGTACGTCCAGCGGCCGTAGTAGGTGAGCGCCCGGCCCTTGAAAAAATTCTCGTCGTTCGATGGCGGCTCGTTGGTGAACAGCACCACCACTTTGCCGCGCACATCGACGCCCGCGTAGTCGTCCCATTGGTATTCCGGCGCGGTGATGCCGTGGCCGACAAAGACGGCCTCGGCGTCAAAGGCCGCCTCCGGCTGCTGCGTATGGGACGTTCCCACGAAATCGTCCAGCCACCGCCAGGCGAGCTTCCGCCCGCCGGCCTGCGCGCTCAGTTCGGCGCCAGGCAGCACTTCCACGCTGCGCAGCGGCACCGGCTGGAAATACGAGCCGCCAGGCGCGCCGGGCTCCAGGCCGGCCGCGGCAAACTGCGCGGCAATGTATTCAGCCGCCAGACGCCCGCCCCGCTGGCCGACACCGCGGCCCTCCAGCAGGTCGTGCGAGAGAAAACGGACATGGGGCCGGATCCGCTCCGCCTCAATCCGGTCCATCTGGCCCAGCGCGGCCCCCGCGCAGAGAAATGCAGCAAAGAAGGAAAGTCGCATGGCCGAAACCACCATTGTCGCCGAACCGGGTACGGCTCAGCGCGGGCGCTTGGCCGCCAGCCGGGAGACGAGCTTCGGGATGTCCGCCACGAACCGCTCATGCGTGCCTTCGCCCACCAGCTCCATCTCGTCGCGCGCCTCCACGCGGAACGTCACCCGGCGCCCTTCCACCCCGGTCACGGTGGCGGTGAATTCGACGCTCATGCCGACGGGAGTCGCCGCCAGGTGGCGGACGTGAACCATCGTGCCAAGGCTGTCCTCGTTTTCGTCGAGATACGGCAGCAGGGCGTCGCGGGCCGCCCATTCCATGTAGGCGATCAGGTGCGGCGTCGAAAGCACGCGCGCCCGCTCGTCGCCGAGGAAGTCAATCGCCGTCTCCGGCGTCACCAGCAGGTGCCGGCGGCCGCGCACGCCCAGGGGAATCTCTTTCATGTCAATATGGTAACTTGCAGGTGTCTTCCGCCTTGCCGGAAAGTAACTTTCTCGTTTTTTCCGCATCTCATGAATGGAAGGAGTTGATGCCCATCGTCACCGCATTGCTGCTGGCTGCCGTTCTCATCCCCGGCGCGGAGGCCGCGCCCAAAGCGCCCGAACCCGCGTCCCTGGAAATGACCGCCGACTCCGCAAAGGAGAAGGCGGGCGACAGCGTTTTGAGCCGCTACGCCCAAGCCAGCGGGTCGCGGGTCGCCCGGGGGATCACCATGGCGGCCCTGTTCGCGGCCAGCCTCCCCAAAATGGGCAAGGCGGCCACGGTCAGCGCCCGGCGCCTGATCACCCGGGACGGCGCCGTCAACTACGAGATCACGGACCGGCGTGGCGATGCCACCGTGTGGAAGGAGCTCATCCTCCGCTACATCAATGGCGAGATGGAAAACGCGGGCAGAGATCACTCCAATGTGGCCGTGACGCCCGCCAACTACAAATTCAAGTACAAGGGTGAACGCGAACGCGACGGCCGCATCGCGCACGTCTTCGAGGTCACGCCGCGCAAGAAGCGGCAGGGGCTGTTCAAGGGCGAAATCTGGATCGACTCTGAAACGGCATTGACCGTGTATGAGACGGGCCGCTTCGTCAAGAGCCCTTCAGTTTTCCTCAAGAAGGTGGAGTTCAGCAGGGAGTATGCCATTCTTGACGGTGTCGCCATTCCGAAGACGATGCAGACCTCGATCGAAACCCGTTTCTGGGGCCCTGCCCAGTTGGATATCCAGTTCAGCGATTTCCACTGGGAAGACCCGCTGTTCGCCCTCAACTGAGGCCGGCGGCGGGCCGCAGGGCCTGCCAGCGTTGCCATTACCCGACTCTTCCCGCTTTTCCCCCAGCACGGAGCCGGGCGGAGCTGCTCCGGCCCGCCGCTAGCGCCGCTGCACGCCCCTGCCTCACTGCGCCGTTCCGCGCACCTGCCCAAAAGGGATAGAATTCACGCCTGGAGGTTCTCATGCGTTTGTTGCTTCTCTTGCTGGCCGCAATGGCCGCCTCCGGCCAGGCGTTGCGGATCGAAAGGGGCGCCGTTGACGATCAGGTGTTTCAGCGCGGCCCGGCCAACACGGCCGACATCCGCGTCGAGGGCTCGGTCGAGGGCGCTGACGGCCGCTCCATCGAGGCGCGCATCGTCAGGGCGGGTCTCGAGCTGCCCGGATTTGAATGGAAGGCGGCCGGCAAGGCGGCGGCCGGGCGCTGGTCGGCCGAACTGAAGGGCGTGCCCGCGGGCGGCCCCTACCGGCTTGAGTTCCGCGTCAGTGGCGGCCGCGATGTGGCGGCCATCTCCGGCGTCCTGGTGGGCGACCTGTGGGTGCTCGCCGGCCAGTCCAACATGGAAGGCGTCGGGAATCTCGAAGATCTGCCGACGCCCAGCTCGCTGGTCCATTCTCTCGACATGACCGACACCTGGGTGGTGGCCGAGGATCCGCTGCACCGGCTGGTGGACGCGGCCGACCGCGTGCACTGGCGCCGGAACCCACAGGGAGAGCCCGTGAAGCTCCAGGGCGAGGAGCTCCGAAAGTGGATGGCCGCGCGGCGCAAGGGCGCCGGGCCGGGCCTGCCGTTCGCGCTCGAAATGGTGCGCCGCACCGGCGTCCCCGTGGGCCTGATCCCGTGCGCCCACGGCGGAACCTCGATGGACCAGTGGAGCCCGGACCTCAAGGACCGCGGCGGCGACTCGCTCTACGGCGCCATGCTGCGGCGCATCCGCCTCGCCGGCGGCCGCGTGCGCGGCGTTCTCTGGTATCAGGGCGAAAGCGACGCGAGCGAAAAGGCGGCCCCGCTGTTCGAGGAGAAGTTCCGGCGCTTCATTGAGGCTCTGCGCCAGGACACGGGCCAGCGCGACCTGCCGTTTTACTACGTTCAGATCGGCCGCCACGTCGCCAACGCCCCCGCCACGCCGTGGGACATGGTGCAGGACGCGCAGGTGCGGGTCGAACGGCAGTTGCCCAACCTCTGGATGACCACCTGCGTCGACTGCGAGCTCGACGACGGAATTCATGTGGGCACGGACGACCTGCGCCTGCTCGGACGCCGCCTGGCCAACCTCGCCGAGGGCCGCCTCCGGCGCGGCCCGCGGCCAGTGGCCGCCCGCCTGCGCGGCCAGGTGATTGAGGTGGAGTTCAGCGAGGTCAACGGACGGCTCGTCCACGCGGGCCGGCTCAACGGCTTTTCTGTGCGCGACGCCGCCGGCAACGAACTCCCCGTGATCTACCGCCAGCGGGTCTCCAGCGAAGCGCCCGACGTCGTCGAGCTCCTTATCCAGGGCAAGCTGCCTGAGGACGCCGTGCTGTATTACGGCGCCGGCCGCAATCCGTATGTGAATCTCCGCGATGAGGCCGGCATGGCCGCTCCGGCGTTCGGGCCGATGAAGATCGAGCGCTGAGGTCGCCGCCCCCAGGGTCCCGGAAAGAAGGCGCCTCCGGACCGGAAAAGCCGGGATTTCACTGTCCCATTTTGGGTGAATTCGGGCAAAAAAAGAAAAATCCGTTGAAAAAAACTGGATCCTGCAAAACGCGCGCGTGATACCATAAGGCGGATCATTTCGACCGCCAAATGCGCCTGCGAGTGCCGCTGTTGCTGTGGGGATTCCTGCTGTTGTCAACACCTGCGCCCCCCGGCGAGGCCCCGCCCGGCCGCCTTCCATTGCTTCAGCCTGGAGATATCCTCCTGCGCCGGGGCAGGTCTCTTGTCAGCAGTGCCGTGCTCCGTGCGGCCCCGGACAGCGCTTACTCGCATGCGGGAATTGTGGTCGGAGAGGCCGGCCGCCTCTTCGTCGTGGAGGCCGATCCAGAACCCGGCTCCCGCAACGGCGGGGTGGTGATCACTACCGTCGAGGAGTTCCTCTCGCCAAAGAACGCAACCGCCTGGAAGGTGTTGCGGCTGCGCGGGACGGACCGCGCCATCCCGCGTGCGGCGGCGCGGGCGGCCCTGGCCTGGGTCGGCCGTCCGTTCGACGGGGCCTTCCGGCTGGATTCCGACGACAGCCTGTATTGTACCGAGCTGGTCTGGCGCAGCTACCTCGCGGCGGGCGTGAACATTCTCACTCAGCCGCCGGCGAGCGTCCGGCTGGGACTCCTGCACCGGAAAATCATCGTACCCGGCGATCTGGAACGATCCCATCGCCTGGCGCCCGTGCTGGCTGCCGGGCAATAACCAAGGAGGAACATCGGTCATGACTGCCTGCATGAGCCGTCGCGAGGTGGCGTTTCTGTTTGTCGCCGCAGTCCTGTTGCAACCCGGATGCAGCCTGTTCCGCCCCGGCCCGGGCGAAACGGTTCGCCGGTTCTATACAAGCGTGGCAAAAGGAAAAGCGGATGACGCGCTGGGCTACATTCATCCAAAGGTCCGATCCAAGTACGGCGACAACAAGATCCGCATCGCCGTGCTCGCCATGCAGGAAAAGCTGGGCGAACACGGCGGCCTGTCCCGGGTGTCTATCAGTCAGGAGAAGATCCAGGGCGACGAGGCCGAGGTCGAAAGCCAGTTGACCATGAAGGACGGCAAAAGCGAAACGACCCGTGACAGGCTCGTCCGGCTGGAAGGCCGCTGGTACCTGGACGTCACCAAGTGACGGCGCACGCGCCGCCTCACTCGAACAGGTACCGGGCCAGCATCCGTTTCAGCTCGGCCAGGATCTTGTCGCGCTCCACCACCGGCTGAGCCCACGCATAGGCGATCATCCGCTCGCCCGTCTCCATCGCCATGCGCAGCCGCAGGTCCAGCGTCGATGCATCCCCGGCCCCGAGCCGCTTCTGGATGAAGGCCCGCAGCAGGCCCGCCGGCCCGGCCCCGGGACGCATCTGCGATTCCCGCGCCAGCGCCGAGATGTGCCCCCCGAGCGCCAGGGCGCGGAAGTCCGGGTGCGCTTCCAGATAATCCACATAGGCGTCGATCATCCGCCCGAGCACCACCGGCCCCGAGCGCAGCGCCGAACGGACCAGCAGCCGCGCCATCCGGGCGCGAAACCGCTCCATGTGGCGCACCGCCACCGCGTCGAAGATCGCCTGCTTGTCCGGGAAGAAACGGTACAGCGCGCCCACCGAAAGCCCTGCCTCGGCAGCGATCCGCGTCGTGTTGATCTCCTCAAGCGGCAGCCGCTCGAGCAGCACCGAGCAGGCCCGCAGCACCGCCTCCACCGTGGACGCGCCGCGCTGCTGCACCGGCGCGCGCCGCACCGGAATGTCTTTGGCGGGAGGTTCCTTCATCGGACGGGTTTGACAGCTCCGCCGGGAGAATGCTAAAAAGCGAAGGGGGCTTCGCGTTTGGCGCCGCCGCCCCGCATAGTCATTATGGCAATCCCGATCTCGCAGATGTGGACGGTGGCCACATACGTCCTGAAGCAGAAGCTGAAAGGACGCCGCCGCTACCCGATCGTGCTGATGCTCGAGCCGCTGTTCCGCTGCAACCTCGCCTGCGCCGGCTGCGGCAAGATCCAGTATCCGGTGCACATCCTGAAGCAGAACATGCCGCCCGAGGAATGTTTCCGCGCCGTCGACGAGTGCGGCGCCCCCATCGTTTCCATTCCCGGTGGCGAACCGCTCCTGCATCCGCAGATCCACGAGATCATCGAAGGCCTCATCGCCCGGAAAAAATACATCTATCTCTGCACGAACGCGCTGCTGCTGAAAGAAAAACTCCACCTCTTCCGTCCCAGCAAATATCTGACATTTTCGGTTCACCTCGACGGGCAGAAAGAGCACCACGATTTTTCCGTCTGCCGCGAAGGCGGCTATGAAATCGCGGTCGAGGCGATCCGCGAGGCCGTTCGCCGCGGCTTCCGCGTCACCACCAACACGACCCTGTTCGATGGCGCGGATCCGAAAAGCGTCCGCGCTTTCTTTGATGAAATGATGGATCTGGGCGTCGAAGGCATGATGCTTTCGCCCGGTTATGCTTACGAAAAAGCACCCAATCAGGAACTCTGGCTCCAGCGCGAGCGGACAAAAAAACTCTTCCGGCTGATCCTTTCCAACCGGAAAAAGGACTGGGTCTTCAACCTTTCTCCGCTCTTTATGGAGTTTCTGATGGGGCTGCGCGAGCTCTCCTGCACCCCCTGGGGCATGCCCACCTACAACCTGTTCGGATGGCAGCGCCCCTGCTACGTCCAGCAGGACGGCTATGCCGAAAGCTTCCGCGAACTGATGGAAGAGACCGAATGGGAGCGTTACGGCCCGGAAAGCGGCAATCCGAAGTGCGCCAACTGCATGATGCACAGCGGCTTTGAAGCGACCGCCGTCCACCATACCTTCTCCGGCTGGCGCGGATTCCTCGAAACGATCCGCGCCACCTTCTCGCTCTACCCGGACGCCCAGGCCGCCGAAGAGCTCGAACGGATGCAGCCCGCGCCGCACCCTTGGGAGCTGGTGCAGATCGGCGGCGGACCGCGGGAGAAAACCTCATGAACGGGACGGCCCACAGGCACGCCACCCAGGGCGTCGTCTGGCGCGCCGAGAACGAGGCCGACCTCCGCGAGGGGATCGAGGCGGCCTTCGATTATCGCGGCGACGTGACGCTTCTGCTGAAAGACGGGACGCGGGTCGAAGGATATCTCTTTGACCGCCGCCCACGGCCGAGTCTTGAGGAAAGCCTGGTTCGGCTCATCCCGGCGGGCCGCACCGAAAAGCTCGTCTTCCGCTACGCCGACATCGCCGGCATCGAATTCAGCGGGCGCGACATGGCCGCCGGCAGGCGCTGGCAGGACTGGGTCCGCCGCTACGCCGAAAAAAAGGCCGCCGGAGAGACCGGCATCCGGCTCGACCCCGAGCGGCTGGATTGACCCGCCCCGCCATCCGCGCCACGCCGCCCGGGCGCGGCGTGGCGCCAGGCCGGCGCAGCCCTTACTTCTTCGACTTCATGTAGGCGAGCAGATCCACGATGTCGCTGCCGCCGAAAGCGGGCCATTGCATGCCCTTCGCGCGCATCTGGCCCAACATCTGCGGCCCGTGACTCCAGAGCACGGCCAACATGCCGAAGCTGTTGTCGCCTTCTCCGTGGGCGAGCCTGGGCATCCCCGAGCCGTGGCAATTCCGGCATCCCTTCGATGCGAACGCCTTCTCGCCGGCCACGGCGTTGCCGCCCTCGTTGATGAACTGGAGCGACCAGACATAGCCGATGAGGCGCGTCATCTCCTCCGGCCGCAGCTCGCTGTTGCGGGGCGCCTTGCCCGGATGGTTCCAGAGCGCCGCGGCCAGTTCCGCGTTGCTCTTCGGACCGCTCTTGCCCAGTCCCTTCGCGCCGGCATGGCAGCCCGCACAACCCTTCACCCTGAACAGCTCCTCGCCCGTCGCCGCCGAGGCCGGCACATATTTGGGCGCCTCCCTGGATGCCGTCGGCAGGCTCTGGAGATACACGGTGATGTCGTTCATTTCGTCGGCGGTGATCTTCGGCAGCGCGGTTTTCTTCGCCTCCATCGCCCCTTTCATCTGCGGCGAATGGTTCCACATCTGGCGCGCCAGTTCGATCGGGTCGGTGATCGCCGGCCACTGGCTGACGTCCGGCGCGCCCCCGCCCGCGCCCTGGTGGCAGCCGGCGCAGCCCTTCTCGGCAAAGAGCTTCTTGCCCCGCGCCGCGTCGCCCTTCTTCTCAAAGAAGCGGGCCGAGTAAAAATACGCATACAGATCCGCCGCCTGCTGGGTGGTCAGCTTCGGCGGCTTGAGGCTGGCGCGCTCGATCGACTCCCACATCTTCGGCGCATGGTTCCACATCTGTGCCGCCAGCGTGGCCGGCGTGTAGCCGCGGCCCACGGTCTGGCCCAGATCCGGAGCCGACTTGCCGCCCTTCCCGTTCACACTATGGCAGACAATGCACTTCTGCTCCTGGAACACCTGCGCGCCCCGCGCCGAGTCCCCCAGCGGGACGGCGGCGGAACAGACCGTGGCAGCGGATAACAGGACCCAAAACAACCGGAACATGAGAACCTACCTCCTCCCTCCAATGTATGCGAGAGTCAGGAAAAAACAAGGGGCAGGCCGGAGCCTGCCCCGGGAGTGCGGAGGAGGGGAGGAGGAAGGCGCTCTACTCTACATCAGCAGCCGGACGCCGCCCATGTACATGTGCGTCCGGAAGCCCTCGAAGACGTAAATCGTCTGGCTCAGGCCAAAATAGCGGTATTCCGAGAAGAACTCCATCTTCCCGGTCACCGGCAGCACCAGCCGTCCCTGCGGCTGGTAATAGTCCGTCGGCCTCACCCCGGAAGTGGTCACGAAGGAACCGCCCGCCGAGAGCCGCCCGCTGTAACGCGGGGCCAGAGGCAGGCGCAGGTCGACCAGCATCGTGCCCGTGTGGGCATAGTCGCGGTAGTTGCTGGCCACCGGGAACAGCCCCAGCGGGTACAGAAAATTGATATCGCTCCGAACTTTCGACCGCTGGTATTCGGCGATGACGGCGACATTCTTTCCTCCGCCGGGCAGCCACTGGAGACTGCCCGAGATCGCCTCGGCTTCATACCAGTAGCGGACGTCGGGGTTCGGGTTTTCGTTGGTCAGCCGGTTGTAGTTGGCGTTGAAGAACAGGTTCTTCGGCAACTGGAACCGGGTCTGGAACCGCAGCCGGGTGTGATCATAAAGGCCGGTGCGGTAATAGGTCTTGATGCCGTCGATGAATTCCATGTCGCCGTTGAGCGACACGCGCTGCAACGGCCGCAGCACGAACCCGAACACGCCGCCCTGCCGCTCCATCTCAAGACGGTCGTAAGGCGCGCCCTGCGTGTACGTGCTGGCCTTCATCAGCGAACGGCCCCACTCGTAGCGGTGTCCGCCGCGGATCGTGAGCTGTTTGCTCACGTCCCAGATGGCCTCGATCTGCTGACGGTGCCGGTTCACCTCCAGCCGCTCGCCATCGGTGAGGGTCAGCGCCGCCGTGGCCGTGGGCGAGAGCAGTTGAAGCGAGCGCAGCGTATTGATGCCGGTGGTGTGGAAGCGGTCCGTCTCCCAGCTCTCGCGGATGCGGATGCGCTGGCCCAGCCTCGCCTCGGCCGCCGCGCTGCCGGAGATGTGCGGCATGGTGGCGTTGCCGAAGAAATAGTCGGTGGTCCCGAGCAACACAAGCAGCGGGTCGTTGGGATCCACAACCTTCCCCCGCACGAGCTGGTTCAGCTCCGAGTACGTCTTCGGGCGGCTGCGGATGAAGCTGCCCGACAGATCCAGCCAGTGGAAGGGCGACGTCGTCACCAGCGCTCGCGTGTGCTCGGCCTCGCCGCGCACGCGGTAGAGCTGGCTGCCCTGGGTGAGCAACAGGATCTGCCCCAGGTACGGCGTGGAGCGGTTGCCTGCCAGCGTCTCGGTGGAATATACCGATTGTCCGTCGTGGAACCGACGGCCGCCCTGTTCGACGGTGGCGTGGAAACGGTCGAGTTCCACCCGGATGCCGCCGCGCACCTCGTACAGCCTCCAGTCCACCACATTGCGGAGAGGATACTCGTTCGGCGGCTCCACCAGCGGCGTGATGCCCGTTCCGTAGCTCGTGTTGCGGCTGTAGGCGATGTAGGGCATCACCCGCTTGCCGGGAAACAGCGTCAGCTCATTGTCATAGTTGCGGATGCGCGTGTCCATCGTGCGCTGGTTGAAAAACAGCGGCCCGCCCGGCGCGCCGATGTTGGCAAACGAGGGCAGCGCGTTGAACATGGCGATGTTGGAATAGGTGCTCGTCAGCCGGTACAGGCCGCGCTTCAACAGGTCGAGCCGTGCCGTGTTGTACGGGTCGCCGCCCCAGGCGGTCATCGTCAGCAGGCCGCTGTCGAGGAGCTTCGATTCCTTCGGCTCGAGCCGCAGCTCGGCGTTGGTCAGCCTCGTTCCCTGGCTGAGGTTCACCAGGCTCCGGTAGGTGTTGAAGTCGCCGGCGCGCGTGATCCAGCGGGCGCCGATGTCAATGTGTCCGCCAAAGACGCTTTCCGTTCCGGTCGGTTCAGGATTGACCTCCCACTTTTTCTCCTGCGGACTGGCGGCCTGGGCAGACGGTTGCGTCTCCGTCACCGCGGCAGCCGGCGCCGCCGGAGCGCTCTCCTCCGCCCGTGCCGCCGCCGGCGCCGCAGCGAGCTTCTTCGCTGACCGGATCTTGAGCAGCTTCTTCTTCGCCGTGATGGCGGCCTTGTGCCGGTGCGCTTCCTTCTGGATGGGCGCGCCCTCCGCCAGAAGCGCGAGCGGAAGGGCGATCGCCAGCAGGAATCTCATCGCAGCAGGGCTCCATTCACGTTCGATCCATGCACCTTCTGGTGACACGCGGTGCAGTTGCGCCACCGCGGCAGCCGCAGGTCGTGCGTCGCGATGGCGACGCCGCCCGCAGTCGTGGCCTGCGGCGGCGACAGGATGTTGGAGTGGCATTCCAGGCACAGGTTGGCCACTTCATGCCGGGTCATCATGCGTGGATTGGCCGAACCGTGCGCCTCGTGGCAGATCGTGCAGGGCTCGTTGCGCACGGGCGCATGCTCGAAGACAAACGGTCCGCGCTTGTCCGAATGGCACTGGAAGCAGCCCGGCTGCTGCCCGCTCGTCAGCCGCAGGTTGCGATTCAGGAAGCTGCCGTGCGGGTTGTGGCAGCTCGTGCAGGACATCGCCCCTTCGGGCAGCGGGTGCCGGTGCGGCTTCTGGAAGCTGGCCCAGACGTCCATGTGGCAGCCCTGGCAGTTGCGGTTGATCCCTGCCGGGCGGCGGAACTGCCGGGCGCTGGACTCTTCGCCCGTCTGGTGGACGTTGTGGCACGCCGTGCAGGGCACGCTGTTGCGTGCGTGGCCGCTCTGCACGCGGCCGGCCTGCGTCTGCTGGTTCTTGTGGCAGCCGAGGCACATCTGGTCAATCGCCGCCGGCGTCATCTTCTTCGGGCTGAGAATGTCGTCCGCCGACGTCGTCTCGGCGTGAACCGAGCCCGGCCCGTGGCAGCTCTCGCAGGCCTTGCCCTCCCAGCCGCGGCTCTTGGCCGTTTCCAGAATGACGTGCGCGTTCTTCTTAAAGTTCGTGTGGATCTCGTCGTGGCACCCCGCGCAGGTGTCCGATCCCACATATTCCTTCTTTGCCTGGGTGGTGGCGGCCGCCGCCGGGGCCTGTCCTTTCTTTGCCGGCTCCTGGCCTCGAGGCGCAGCCGCCGGCCATGCCGCCCACGCGAAGGCGGCAATCAGCGGCAGGTAACGGACTTTCATGAGTGCTCCTCTGTGCGGAACCGGGGCGGACCCTTGAGCGGGCCCGCCCCGCCTGAATCAGCCGGGCCGACTTCTCACTGCGCGTGGACCTTGTTCACGCTATAGGTGGCGTTCGGCCCGTGGCAGACGCCGCAGCTCTCGCCGAGCGTGGTGGTGTGCGCCAGCGCGTGGGAAGCCGCCTCCCGGCTGGCGTGGCACCCCAGACAGGCCGCTGCGGTCGGCTGCACCGGGTTCAGCCAGCCGCGCGGATCGGTCACCGCGAGCACGCCCTTTGACGGCGCCTGCTGGCTGTTGTTCACGTGGCAGAGCGTGCAGCTTGCGCCGGTGGCCGGCGGCGGCAGCAGGATGTGGTTGTAGTTGTGCGGCACGTTGCCGAAGCCGTAGATCGTGTACTCGCGCGGCTGTTCCTCGCCGGTGTGGATCCGGTGGATCATCGTCGCCAGATTGATCGACTCCGGCGGCGCCTGCGCGGCCGGCCGGCGCGCCGCGTCCGTCATTGACGGGTTGTGGCAGATGACGCAGTTGTTGATTTCGTTGCGGTTCTCGCCGTGGAAGCTGAGCCGCGCATGGCACTGGTTGCAGGTGGCCGTCGTCGTCACCACGCGCCGCGCCTGGACCGGACTGCCGTCCACGGAAACGTACTTCACATCGTTGGGGATGTTGACCTCGATGACGCGCTCTTTCAGCGTGCCTTCCAGCACTTTCTCGTCCGTGCGTCCCTCGAGCGCGATCGTCCACGTGCCTTTGGCGTCAGCCGGAATGGCCGTGCTCATCGTGTAGGTATAGAGGCCCGGCGTGCCGGTTACGCTCGTCACGGTCACGGTCTCGTTGACATAGCCCTTTGTCGTGGCCGTGCCGAAATTCAGGCCGTAGTCGACGTCGAGCGGCGCCAGCGTGAACGCCAGCCGGCCGCGGCCCGCCCCTGGAATCAGGTCGCTGATCGCCATCGGATTGCCCGCCCGGTCTTTCAGCGAGAACGTGATCACCGGCTTCTTGCCCGGCTGGGCGTTGTCGATCCTTTCGATCTTCGCCACCGCGCCACGAACCAGCGACGAATTCTGCTCGGTGACGTGCGCGCCGAGAATCGAGGCGTCGAAATCGAGCTCGCCCTGCGGAATGTGGCAGTTCTTGCACTGGTTGTCCGAAACCTGGATGATGCCCAGGTGGTTTTCGCCGGTGGCGAAGTTCACGTTGTCATGGCAGCTTCCGCAGGCCGTCCGCGTCGGATTGGAAAGCCAGGCGTCCTTCTGCGCCGCCTTATCATTCTTCTCCACGTGGCACCACTGGCAGTTGTTGGCGCCCGAGGGCATGCCCACTTTCGAATAATCCGCGACGCTGTTGCCAAAGCCCACAATCTGGTAAGGCTGGCCCGCCTGCACGCTCGGCAGGTTGGCGCCCATGTGGATCTTGTGGATCATCACCGTCATCTCGATCGTGTTGCCCGTCTCCGGATTGATGTTCTGCACCGCCGTGTTGCCGATCGTGTAGGCAGGAGAGTGGCACAGGATGCAGTTGTCCATGCCCTTGCGCGAGCCGCCGTGGAAGCTCAGGTCCTCATGACATTTGTTGCAGGACTCGGTGGTGATCACCTGCCGCACCCGCTTTACGGCCGAACCGTCGGGCACAAAGTAATAATTGTCGGTGGCGTAGTTGACGCCCAGCTCGAACTCGCTCAGGTTGCGGTTGCCATAGAGCGAAATCGCATGCGTCGCCGTCTTGTCGTAGTTGGCCGGCAGCTTGGTGCCGAACGTGTACACATACTCGCCATCGGCGACCTTTTGGTAAGAACCGCCGGAGTCTGCCGCGGACTGCCGCGCCTGCTTGCCGGCCGTCGGAGGCCAGGTGCTGGTCTTCAGCCGGGTCGTGTAGGTCCGCCAGTGGTTCCCGTCGTTGGGCAGGTAGGCCAGAATGAAGCTGGTGGAGATCGGACCGGGCGTGTTGATGCCCTCCCGCTCGAGCGGCACACCCTTCGGGTCCGTGATCCGGAAGCGGACCTTCACCGTGCCGTCGGCGGCAATCTCATGACCGAGGATCTTGAATACGAGACCGGGCCGCACGAAATTGATCGTCGCTTCGTCGGCATAGAAAGCCTTGTCCCGCTGCGTGAACGGGGATTGTGTCGAACTGACCAACACTGTTGAAGTAATCAGCAACAGTGCCGCCAGCGTCCATTTCATCCAACCGCCAGAGCGTCTCCTTGAACGCATAGTGCACTCCCTTCTGCGAGCGAACATGAAACTCGGTGACTGAGCAATACCTGAACCTCTGAACCGACAAACGGCTCAAAAGCTCCTTTGCATGAACCAAGCCAAACCTATCGCATTCGGAGGCCGGAGTCAAGCGCATTAATATCAATGACTTATTAGTTTGGTTGGCGTTGCGGGGAATCTGGAAATCCGGATCCGTATGGGTGATGTTCAGCACCCTGCGCAAAGGCTCCCATCCCGAAGTGCGGAATTTGCGCGCCGCGCCCGGCAACACGGGCATGGATGGCCAGGCAGGTGTAGAACTTATAGACACAGTCGAAACCTCTGCGCCCCGTCCTGTCTGGACCCGGATGGCTGCCCGCGCGCAACAGATCCGGGCCGGGCGGGCGCAGGGCAGAGGACGCCGCGCGGACGCGGCGCTTCAGTCGGCCGGTTCGAAGGGCCAGACCGAGGTGGTCGAGAAGCCGCCGTCGACGGCGATCACCTGGCCGGTGATGTAGTCGGCGCCACTGCCGGCCAGGAACAGGGCCAGTGGGGCGATGTCGGCCGGCGAGCCCAGCCGCGCAATCGGCTGCGTCGCCTTCAGCCAGGAGCGCATCTGCTCCGACTGCCACATTTCGCGGTTGAGGTCGGTGAGGATGAACCCGGGGGCGATGCAGTTGACCTGAATGCCGTGGCGGCCCCACTCGGCGGCGAGCATGCGCGTCAGGCCGGCCAGCGCCGCCTTCGTGGTTCCGTAAACGGAGGCGTAGGGCAGGCCGAGCAGCGAGGTGAGGCTGCCGATGAAAAGGACCTTGCCGCGGCCGCGCGCGATCATGCCCCGCCCGACGGCCTGCGTGAGCTCGAACAGCCCGGTAAGGTTGGTCTCCAGGATGCGCGCATACTCTTCGGGCGAGTAGCGGACCATCGGCTTGCGGATGTTCATGCCGGCGACGTTGACGAGGATGTCCACCTCGCCGGCGGCCTCGGCGGCGCGCAGGCGGGAGGGGCGGCTGGCGACGTCGAGCTCGAGCGCCTCAGCCTGGCAGCCCTCGGCGCGCAGGCGGGCGGCGGCCTCGTTCAGGGCGGCGAGGTTTCGCGAGGCCAGCAGCGTGCGGGCGCCCGCGCGGGCCACGGCCTCGGCGATGGCGAGCCCGATGCCGCGGCTGGCGCCGGCCACCAGCGCCGTCTTTCCATCGAGGCGGAACCAGCTTTGCGGAGTCATGTCCACAGACTACCCCAAACGCGCCAGCCACATTTCCTCACGTTCCGCCCAGCGCATCCGATAAGCCCTCCAGAAACAGGGAGGTTACCTGCGAATGCCTGTGGACGTGATGATCGTCGACGACTCGGCCGCCATCCGCAAGATCCTGCACCGGGTGCTGGTGCAGGCCGACGTGCCGCTGGGCAAGGTGATTGAGGCCGGCGACGGAGTGGAGGCGCTCGAGAAGCTGAAGACGCACAAGGTGGGCCTGATCCTTTCTGACATCAACATGCCGAACATGGACGGGCTGGCGCTGCTCGGGGCGCTGAAGGCGCAGGAGGCGACGCGCGATGTGCCGGTGATCATGGTGACGACCGAGGGGTCGAGCTCGCGCGTGATGGAGGCGGTGAATCTGGGCGCTTCGGGCTATGTGCGCAAGCCGTTCACTGCCGAGCAGATCAAGGAGAAGCTGGCCGGGCTGTTCTGAGCCGCGGCCTATGGGTGAAGGAGGACGAGGAAGTGACGCATGAGAAGCTGGTGGCGCTGATCCGGCAGGCGACGCGCGACGTGTTCACGACGATGTTGGGCATGGAGTTGGCTGACGGTGAGCCGTATGTGGACGATTCGGCGCCCGGCCCGTCGGAGGGAGTGATTGCGCTGATTGGGCTGGCGGGCCGGTGGGCCGGGTCGGGGACGTTTTCCTGCACGGCGGCGATGGCGATGCGGCTGGCGTCGCAGTTGTTGATGCAGCCTTATGAGGCGATCAACGAAGAGGTGCTCGACGCGGTGGGCGAGATCACCAACATGGTGTTGGGCAACGTGAAGACGTCGCTTGAGGAGGAGTTGGGCCCGATGGGGCTATCGATTCCGACGGTGGTCTACGGGCGCAATTTCACGACGCGGAGCGTGGCGCGGAGCAAGTGGACGGTGGTGCCGTTCCATGTGGGCGGGGAGGTGATCGAGGTGCATCTGTGTCTGGCGCCGAGCCGGGATGCGGCCGCGCATGGCCGTGCGGCGCGGGAGCAGGTGACGGCGGTGCTGACGATTGAGTGAGGCGGCGATGGGAGCGGCTCGGGCGATGGTGTCGGCGCCGCCGCTGCGGTTTGTGGTGGTGCGGCTCGGGGGCCGCGACTACGGGGTGGCGGCGGCGCGGATCTGCGGGATGATGCTTGTGCGGACGTCGGATCTGGAGGCGGCGCCGCCGGGCGAGGCCGGCGGAGAGCGGCTGCGGATCGGGGGCCGGGAGATTCCGGTGGTGCGGCCGCACGGGCTGCTGGGGTTGAAGGGGCGGCCGGTCTCGGCGCGGTCGTGTCTCGTGCTGATCCGGGACGGGGCGCGGCACGGCGGGTCGCCGGCCGAGGCGGCCTTTGCGCTGGCGGTGGATTCGATCTCGCGGATCGAGGAGGTGCCGGCGGCCTTCTATCGCGCGCCGGGCCGCATCCGGCTGGCGGACGGCTGGCGCGAGGTACTGGATCTCGATCAGCTCCAGCGGGCGGCGTTGGCGAGTCCGGCCAGTCTGACGACGAACTGATCGGCAGCGGCGGCCTTCTGCACGTTGCGCCGTTCGAGGCCGTCCCAGGCGTCGGCCAGAGCGACGGCCTCGCAGAGCCAGGGGAAGTCGACGCGCGCGGCGAGCCGTTCGAGCGCCGGGCGCAGGTCCTGATTGCGGAGCCGCGAACCGCCGCTTTTCAGCACGAGCAGGTCCTCGATGAGCGCGTAGAGCGGCTTGAGGTGCTCGCTGAGTTTCTCGGTTTTGCCGGCGAGCAGCGGCTGGCTTTTCTTCACCCATTCGGCGAAGCTGGCCGCGCCGGCGGCGGACTCCAGCATTGCCAGCGCCGCGGCGCGGCGCTTCTCATAAAGGGCGAGATCCATTGTGGCGGCGACGCCAGGGCAGCCGCCGGCCAGGGCGATGCGGCGCTCGGCGTCCTTCCAGCCGAGGGCGCGGGCGGCCGCCTCCATTTCAGCGTCGCTGAGCGGCGTCATCCAGAAGACGACCGAGCGCGAGCGGATGGTGGCGGGCAGCTCGTAGGGGTTTTCGGCGGTGAGGAAGAGCACGAGGTGCGGCGGCGGCTCTTCGAGGGTTTTCAGAAGGGCGTCAGCGGCCTGGGCGCCGGCGCGGTCCATGCGGTCGATGAGGAAGACGCGCCAGTCGCCCCGGAGGGGCCGGAGCTGGGCGCGCGAGCGGGCCAGCCGCATCTGCTGGATGGAGATCTGGCGGAGCGGGCCTTCGGGGCAAAAGGTGACGAAATCGGGATAAGAGGCGAAAAACAGCGGATCTTCCGCGCGTTTTTCGCCCGGCCATTTTTCGCGTTCTTCGATGATTTTCCGGTTTTCGGGAAGGCTCAGGTCATCCTGCTCGATTTGCCGGCGGATTTCTTCAGCCGCTCCGGGCGCGCTGAGGGCGAGCAGGCGGGCGGCGAAGCGGCGGGCGAGCGTGGCCTTGCCGACGCCTTCGGGGCCGGCCAGCAGGATGGTCTGGGCGATGCGGCCGGTCTCGATCATGCGCTCGAGCGATTCGGCGACGATGCGGTTGCCGAAGAAGCGGTCAAACATGGCGGCTGCGGAACTCCTCGACGGCGCGCCAGACGCGCTCTTCCACCTCTTCGATGCCGCCGGAGCCGTCGACGCGGACGATGCGCGGACAGGCGCGGGCCAGTTCGCCGTAGCCGGCGGCGACGCGCTCATAGAAGGCGCGGGCCTGCTCGTCCATGCGCGTGCCGTCGCCGGTGCCGGTTTCGACATTGCGGCGGCGGGCGCGTTCAAGGCCCGTATCGATGCCGATGTCGATGAGGACGGTCAGGTCGGGCTCGATGCCGCGGCAGGCGATGCGGTCGAGCTGGTCGATCCAGTCGAGCCCGAGTCCGCGGCCGTAGCCCTGGTAGGCGCGGGTCGAATCCGTCCAGCGGTCGCTGAGGACAGTGCGGCCGGCCTCGAGCGCAGGCCGGACGATTTCGTCGACCGACTGGGCGCGGGCGGCGAAATAGAGAAGCATTTCCGCCACGGGCGACATGTTTTCGTGGGCGGGATCGAGCAAAATGGCGCGGATTTTCCGGCCGATTTCGGTCGTGCCCGGCTCGGCCAGTTCGACGACGTCCTGGCCGCGGGCGCGCAGCCGCGCCGCCAGCCGCCGCATCTGCGTCGTCTTGCCGCAGCCGTCCAGGCCCTCAAAAGTCAGAAAGAGGCCGCGGCGGCTCGTCGTAGACATAGTGCAGCACCTTCTTGAGATCTTCCCAGGCCTCGCGCTTGGCGTTCTGGTTGTAGGGGCGCAACAGGTAGGACGGGTGGTAGGTGGGCATCACCGGGATGTCGCGCCACATGTGCCAGCGGCCGCGGAGTTTCGTGATTCCCTCTTTGGCGCCGAGCAGGGCGCGGGCGGCGGTTGAACCGAGGGCGCAGATGGCGCGCGGGCGGATGACGTTGAGCTGGCGGAAGAGAAACTGGCCGCAGATCTCCATCTCGTCCGGCTCCGGGGCGCGGTTCTTCGGCGGGCGGCATTTTACGACGTTGCAGATGTAGACGTCCTCGCGGCGGACGCTCATGCCTTCTTTGGCGGCGGTGTTGTTGATCATCTGGGTGAGGAGCTGTCCGGCGCGGCCGACGAAGGGCAGTCCCTGAAGGTCCTCTTCCTCGCCGGGCCCTTCGCCGACGAAGACGAGGCGGGCCTGGGGGTTGCCGCTGCCGAAGACGATGTGGGTGCGGCCCTCGCAGAGGCGGCAGCGGCGGCAGTCGCCGATGTCGGCGAGGATGCGCTCGAGCGAATCGCCTTCCGGGCCGGGGTCGAAGAGGGGGACGAGCTGGGGGGTGGCGGCGGGCGCCGGGGAGCGCATTTCGGGCTTTGCGGGGGCTGAAGGGCCGGAAGAGGCTGGCGGGTTCGATGTATAAGCCTTTTGTTTTGTTAAACTTAAATCAGTTTTCGGTTCGTTTCGTAATTTTTCAGAATCGGCCGGGGCTGACATAGGGAGGTAGATCGAGCGGATGCCCAAGTCGCGGTAAAACTCAAGCCAACGGCGCAGCTCGTGAGGATCCATGCCGCGGGTCAACTCCGGCTATGGAGTGCGAGGCGGAGGCGGAGGGCCTCGTCGAGGATGCGGTCGGCGAGTTCGCGTTTGGGGGCGCGAGGCAGTTCGATGACGTCGCCTGTCTGGGTCACGAGGACGACTTCGTTTTCCTCGCTTTCAAAGCCGACGCCTTCGGCGGCGACGTTGTTGGCGACGACGATGTGGCAGCGCTTGGCGCGGAGCTTGCGTTTGGCCTCGGCGACGACGTTTTCGGTCTCGGCGGCAAAGCCGATGAGGAGCTGACCGCGTCCGGCGCGTTCGATTTCGGCGCCGGCCTCGGCGAGGATGTCGGGCGTGGGGTCGAGCTCGAGCGAGAGGCGGGTGGCGGTCTTTTTGAGCTTCTGGGCGGGGACGTTGGCGACGTGGTAGTCGGCGACGGCGGCGCTCTTGATGATGATGGAGCAGTCGGGGAGGCGGGACAGGACGGCGTCGCGCATCTGGCGGGCGGTTTCGACGCGGACGAGCTCGACGTGGAGAGGGGGGCGCAGATCGACGGGCCCGCTGACGAGGATGACGCGGGCGCCGCGCCAGGCGGCGGCCTCGGCCAGCGCATAGCCCATGCGGCCGCTCGAGCGGTTCGAGAGGAAGCGCACGGGATCGATGGGCTCGCGGGTGGGGCCAGCGGTGACGAGGACGGTTTCGCCGTCAAGGTCGTGGCGGCGGGCGAGCAGGTAGTGGGCCTCTTCGGCGATACGTTCGGGTTCGGGCAGGCGGCCGGGGCCGGTCTCGCCGCAGGCGAGCTCGCCCTCGTCCGGCTCCATGACGAGGTGACCGCGGGCGCGGAGCGTGGCCACGTTGGCCTGAGTGGCGGGGTGCTGCCACATGACGGTGTTCATGCCGGGAGCCAGCAGGACGGGGCGGTCGAAGGCGAGGTAGAGGGTCGAGAGGAAATCGTCGGCCAGGCCGTGGGCGAACTTGCCGAGCAGGTCGGCGGTGGCTGGGGCGACGATCAATAGGTCGTGTTCGCGGGCGACGGCGATGTGTTCGACGCTGGAGGCGAGGACTTCATCCGGGGTGGCGCCGAAGAGGCTGGTGATGACCCGGCGTCCGGTGAGAGCGGCGAAGGTGAGCGGGCGGACGAACTCCTGGGCGGCGGCCGTCATGACGACGGTGGAGGGGATGCCGCGGCGGGCCAGGGCGCGCACGAGCTCGGCCGCCTTGTATGCGGCGATGCCTCCGCCCACGCCCACGACTGCGCGCCAGCCAGCCATCGAGCGGTCTCCCTAGAGCTGGTCGTCTTCCTTCTTTTCCGGCTGCTGGGCGGCGGGGTCCCAGTACTGGATGAGGCCGCGGCGGACCTCCTCCATCGCCATCACGGTCGGCTTCTTGGTGGCGCCGGGCAGCAGGGCGCGCTGGCCGCTCTGGAGCTGGCGGGCACGCTTGGCGGCGACGATGATGAAGCGGTAGACGCTCTGTTCGGGGTCATCGGGGATGACGTGAAAGGGTCGACGGGTGTTATCGGCCATTCTGGTTATTGCCTCACTCTCTCTCTGAGTTTACTGCTCGAATGTCTGGAGGATCTCGCGGACGCGGGCTTTCACTTTCGGGTCCGAAGAGCGCAGCCTTGACGTCCGGACAATCCAGAGCAGGCGCTCGGAGGCAGCCTGCAAATCGTCGTTGACCAGCACGTAGTCGTACTGTTCGAAGTTGCGGATCTCCCGAGCCGCCTCGGCGAGCCGGCGCCGGATGACGTCGTCGCCGGTGTCGCCCCGCGCGCGAAGGCGCTTTTCGAGTTCTTCGCGGGAGGGGGCGAGGATAAAGATGCTGACGGCGCCGGGGATCTTTTCCTTTAATTGTCGCGCACCCTGGACGTCGATGTCGAGCACGACGTCGCGGCCTTCGGCGGCGCCCTGGTCGACATAGCGGCGGTGGGTGCCGTAGTAGTGGTCGAAGACGCGGGCCCATTCGATGAACTGGCCGGCGGCGATCATGCGTTCGAACTCTTCGCGGCTGACGAAGTGGTATTCGCGGCCCTCCTGTTCCTGGCCGCGGGGGGTGCGGGTGGTGTAGCTGACGGAGAAGATGAGGCCGGGCTCGTGTTCGAGCAGGGAGCGGACGAGGGTGGACTTGCCGGAGCCCGAGGGGGCGGAGATGATGAAAACCTGGCTCATTCGAGGTTCAGCGCCTGTTCGCGGATGCGTTCGATGTTGGCCTTGATTTCGAGGGCGAGCGAGGTGATGCGGAGGCCGAACTCACCGCTCGATGCGGTCTTCGACAGGATGGTATTGGTCTCGCGGCTCATTTCCTGCATGAGGAAATCGAGCTTTTTGCCGATCTCGCCGCCGGCGTCGAGAAGGCGGTCGAGTTCGTCGACGTGGACGTGGAGGCGGCTGACCTCTTCGGCGATGTCGCTTTTGTCGGCGAGGATGGCGGCTTCCTGGGCGATGCGCTGCGGATCGAGCTCCATGCCCTGGACGAGTTCGCGGAGCCGCTGGGCGAGCCTGGACTGGAAGTAGTCGAGCGCGGGGGTGCGAAGGGCGGCGATGGAGTCGACATCGCGGCGGATGGCGGCGTTGAGTTCGCGGAGGGCATGGCCGAGCCCGGCGCCTTCGCGGGCGCGGAACTCGTCGAGGGCGGCGAGGGCGGCTTCGGCGGTATCGACGACGAGCGCTTCCAGCCCTTCGGGCGCCTCTTCGTCTTCGGCGGCCTGGATGAGCATGCCGGGGATGCGGAGGGCGGCGTTGAGGTCGGGCGCGCCTTCGATGCCGTAGCCGGTGCGGGCGTCGTCGAGGGCCTTCAGATACGCCTCGAACAGGGGCCGGTTGAGCGCCGCGCCGGGGGCGGCGTGGGCGGGGGTAAAGCGGACGCGCAGGCTGAGGTGACCGCGGCGGACGTGCCGTCTGGCGGCGGCGCGCAGGGCGGGCTCGAAGGGCTCGAGTTCGGGCGAGAGGTGAATGTGGAGGTCGAGCCCGCGGTGGTTGACGCTGCGCGCGGTAACGACGACCTCGCCGAGGCCGCTCGAGCGGCGTGCGCGGGCATAGCCGGTCATGCTTTTCAGGCTCATGATCAGTGCTCCCAGTCCACCGACTGCAATTCATGCAGCCGCTGGTAGATGCCGCCCTGGGCCACGAGTTCTTCGTGGGTGCCGACCTCGCTGACGCGACCCTGGCTGAGGACGACGATGCGGTCGGCGCGGCGGATGGTGGAGAGGCGGTGGGCGATGACGATGACAGTGCGGTTTTCCATGAGGTTGGCCAAAGCGCGCTGGACGAGCATTTCGCTTTCGGTGTCGAGCTGCGAGGTGGCCTCGTCGAGGATGAGGATGGGGGCGTTTTTCAGCAGCGCGCGGGCGATGGCGATGCGCTGGCGCTGGCCGCCGCTGAGTTTGGCGCCGCGCTCACCGACGATGGTGTCGTAGCCGTTGGGCAGATCGCGAATGAAGTCGTCAGCGAGCGCGGCGCGGGCGGCCTGGACGATCTCGTCGCGGGTGGCCTCGGGCCGGCCGTAGCGGATGTTGGCCTCGACGGTGTCGTTGAAGAGGAAGGTTTCCTGGCCGACCATGGCGATCTGGCGGCGGAGCGAGCGGAGCGTGAATTCACGGATGTCGGCGCCATCGATGAGGATGCAGCCGGCGGTGGGGTCGTAGAAGCGGACGAGGAGATTGGCGAGAGTGGTTTTGCCGGCGCCGCTGGGGCCGACGAGGGCGACGACTTCGCCCTTGCGGATTTCGAGCGAGACATCGACGAGGGCGGCGCCGTTGGGCGCGTCCGGGTACTGGAAGCTGACGCGGTCATAGACGATGGAATGGCGGAACCCGCCCAGCTCGCGCGCGTCCGGGCGTTCGCAGACGAGCGGCCGGCGGTCGAGGTATTCGAAGACGCGCTGGCTGGCGCCGGCAGCCTGCTGGAAGATGTTATGGATGCCGGCGAGGCGCTTGACGGGCTCATAGAGCAGCAGCAGGGCAGTGACGAAGCTCATGAAGTCGCCGGTGGTCATCTGGCCGGCCTTGATCTGCTCGCGGGCGTAGGTGAGCAGGCCGACAATGGTGACGGCGCCGAAGAATTCGATGATGGGCGAAGGCAGGGCCTGAAGGGCGATGTAACGGAGGCTGGCCTGGCGGAAGCGCTGAGCGGCGCGGCGGAACTTTTCGCTTTCGAGCCGTTCGGCGGTGAAGGACTTGACGACGGCGTGGCCGCTGAAGCCCTCCTGGAGGATTTCGCTCATGGCGGCGGCCTCGTCCTGGGCGCGGCGGGTGCTGCGGCGGATGCGGTTGCCGAGCCGTGCGGTGGGAAGAAGGACGAAGGGCAGGACGGTGAGGGAGACGAGGGCGAGTTTCCAGTCGTTGTGGACGAGGACGTAGACCATTCCGGCGGCGGCGAAGATCTGCCGGAACCAGTCGGCCAGCATCTGCGAGACGGCGAGCTGGATTTTTTCAATGTCGCTGAGGATGGACGACATCAGCCGTCCGGTGGAGTGCGTGCCGAAGAAGGCGTGCTCTTCGCGGATGACCTTGTCGAAGGTTTTCTGGCGGAGGTCGGTGACGGCGCCGAGGCCGGCGTAGCTGATGAGGAAGTTGCCGAAGTAGTCGGCGATGCCTTTGACGAGGAAGACGAGGAGGATGGCGACGGCGACCAGGGTCCAGACGTTGTGGATGGGGAACGGGATGAGCTGGTCGAGATAGAGCTCAACGCCGGCCCATTTCGGGATGGGGAGAGCGACGCGGGCTTCCGGGGAGGAGGGCTCGAGGACGCGGTCGAAGACGGGCTTGAGCAGCACGGGGAGCATGGCGCGGCCGGCGCCAGAGACCATCATGAGGAAGACGGCCACCAGGAGCACCGGCGTGTAGCGGCGTGCGTAGGCGAGCAGGCGCCAGGTCTCTTTCACCATGTTCGCGTCCTCAGGCGCCCGGCGGCCCGGAGGGCATCGTCGAGCGAGATCCGGCCGATGCCGCCGGGGGAGTGGAGGACTTCAGCGGGCGCGCGCCACGGCCCCCAGATGCGCGGATCGGAGGGGCCGAACAGCACGAGGGAGGGGACGGCGAAGGCGGCGGCGATATGGGCGGGGCCGCTGTCGTTGCCGACAAAGAGCGAGGCGCCGCGGATGAGGCGCATGACTTCGTCGAGCGGCGCGCCGGCGAGCGCGGGCAGGCCGGCGAACGGGGAGAAGTCGTCGGCGGGGCCGCCGATGACGATGAGGTCGAGGCCGTGTTCGGCGCGGAGGCGGCGGGCAAGTTCGGCGAAGCGCTCCGCCGGCCAGGCCTTTTCCGGGGCGGAGGCGAACGGGTGGAGGACGGCGTAGGGCGGGCGGGGGTCGGGCGGAGGGGCAAAGAGTTCGGCGCGGGGCACGGGGCTGCGGGGGACGCCGAGATAAAACATGGCCGAGGCCAAATGTTCGGCGGTGTGGACGACGCGCTCCTCGCCGAGGATCTGCTGCGCGCGGGGGATGCGGAGGTTGTAGGCCCAGAGGTGCCGGAAGTGGCCGAAGGCGGCGCGGAGGGGCGCGCCGGAGGCGAGAGTGAGCCAGAGGCTGCGCGTGCCGCCGTGGAGGTTGAGGGTGAGGTGGGCACCCCAGCCCCGGACGGCGGCGGGCTCTGGTGGGAGCACGGCGGCGAGGGCGGGGTTGCCGGTGAAGAGGGCGGCGAAGCGCGGCTCGACGGCCACGGCAAGCTGGAGGTCCGGGCGGAAGCCGTGGAGGAGGCGGAGAGCGGGGGTGGTGAGGACACAGTCGCCGAGGGAGCGCAGGCGAATGAGCAGGACCCGCGCCCGGGCGGGCAGGCTGTCGAGCGCAGGCTCCATCGGATGCAGCTACTCTTCTTCGATGGTCGCCTCGCTGACCAGCATGACCGGGATGTCATCCCGGATGGGGTAAACGCGGCGGCATTTGGGGCAGCGGAGCCCCTGCTGGTCCTCGGTGAGCTGGACGGGCTCCTTGCAGACCGGGCACGCCAGTATGTTCAACAGATCCTGACTGACTGCCATGGAATCGTCTCAATTTTAGCAGAGGGCCGTCAGGCGGCCCGCATTTCCTCGCGCGCTTTGCGGATGACGTCGAGGAACTGGCGGGCGCGTTCGGTGAAGACGTCGAAGCGGCCCTCCCTGATGGTTTTGGCGTCGACGAGTTCGCCGCCGACGGCGACGGCGCAGGCGCCGGCCTTGAGGAAGTCGCCGGCGGTAGCGAGGCTGACGCCGCCGGTGGGGATGAGCTCGATGTGGGGGAAGGGGCCTTTGAGGGCCTTGATGTAGCGGGCCCCGCCGACGTTGTCGCAGGGGAAGACCTTGACGATATCGGCGCCGGCCTCCCAGGCGGCGAGCACCTCGGTGGGCGTGAGAGCGCCGGGCATGATGGGCTTCGAGTAGCGGTGGGCCATCTCGATGGTCCTGAGATTCAGCGCCGGGGTGACGAAGAATTGCGCGCCGGCGAGCATGCAGATGCGGCAGGTTTCGGGGTCGAGCACGGTGCCGGCGCCGAGAACCATCCTGTCGCCGAACTGGTCAGCGAGCTTTTCGAGGACCCGGACCGCGCCCGGCACGGTCATGGTCACCTCGGCAGCGCGGATGCCGCCCTCGTAGATGGCCTCGATGGCGCGGTATGCGCCATCGGCCGACGGGGCGCGGACAACGGGGACGATGCCGATGTCGATGATCGAGGAGAGGATGGTCTCTTTTTTCATGATTCGATCCTATCACCGGCCCGCCCGGGGGCGCGCTATGCTGTGACCATGAAGAGCTTTATTGGCCTGATGATAGCCGGCGCGCTGCTGCCGCTGGGGCTGGCGGCGCAGCAGACGTCCGCGCAGGAATCCAAGCCTGCCCGCGAAAACGGGCTGTATGCGACCCTTCAGGTGTCCCACGGCGGGCAGCCGATGGGAGCGATCGTGTTCAAGCTGTACGAGCTGGAATCGCCCGTGACAGTGCGCAACTTTGTGGATCTGGCGCTGGGCCGGAAGGCGTGGACGGACCCGAAGACGGGCGCGCGGGTGCGGCGGCCGCTGTACAACGGGCTGACGTTCCACCGGGTGATTCCGGGCTTCATGATCCAGGGCGGGGATCCGCTGGGCAACGGGACGGGCGGCACGGACGTGATCAAGGACGAGTTTCACCCGTCGCTGAAGTTTGATATTCCGGGCCGGGTGGCGATGGCCAACGCGGGGCCGAACACGGGTTCGTGCCAGTTCTTCATCACGGAGGTGCCGACGCCGCACCTGAACGGCAAGCACACGATCTTCGGGCAGGTGGTGGAAGGGCAGGAGCTGGTGGGCAAGATTGCGCGGGTGCCGCGCGACGCGCGCGACAAGCCGCTGACGCCGGTGGTGATGACGAAGGTGACGATCGAGCGGGTGGGGCCCGTGCCGGAAGGCGGCATTGTGCTGACGCCGCCGGCGAAGCCTGCGGCGAAGAAAGCGGCCCCGGCGACAAAAGCGGCCGCGCCGAAACAGTAGCGGGCGCGGCGGGCCGGCGCGCAAGGTGGGAGCGGAGCGCGGGTCAGGGGCGCGTGTCGCCAGGCGGGTCGATGGACACTTCGGCGTAGAAGAGCTCCTTGCCGGTGACGCCTTCGCGGATGCCGGTGATGTAGAGCACGGCGCCGGGATTGAACGGCGTTTCGAAGTAGAAAAATCCGTGGGCAGACTCGCCCGCCAGCAGGGTTTTGGCGCTGAAGGCGCGGGATTCGAACTCGACGCGGGCGAGCGGGTTTTTCTTTTTGGGGAGCGGGACCGGGGAGCGCATGCCGACGCGGGGGCGGCGCGGGGCGAGGATCGACGGCAGCTCGTGGGCGGGAGTCGGCAGGACTTCGGTGCGGCGGGCCTGATAAGCGACGCGCATGTGGTCGAGCATGAGCGTGGTGTTGCCCTGGTTTTCAAGGATGAGGAGCACGGGGAGCACGCCGTATTCGTTGGGATTGATGCCGAACAGGGGTTTCGTCTCGGAATCGGTTTCGAACTTCACCGCCGCAATCACGAGCGGGCCGACTTTCTGGTGCGATGGGTAGGCGGCGGCGGGCTTCGGGCGGAAGGGTTCGTCGCCGGCAGCGGCGAGCGAGGCGAGCCAGAGGCTTACAATCAGTGTTTTGCGCACGCGAATCATATACGGGCTCTACCGGGCGATCCAGTGGCTGGCGTTCCCGTTTCTCCTACTGTACCTGTGCGGCCGCGTGGTGCGGAACCGGGCGTACTGGAAAGGGCTGGACGAGCGGTTCGGCCTGCTGCCGCGTTCGATGAAGGCGACGCTGCCGGGTGCGGTCTGGTTGCACGCGGTGAGCGTGGGCGAGGCGATGGCGGCCGGGCCGCTGGTGCGGCGCCTGCGGGAGCGGATGCCGGACGCGGCGGTGTATGTGTCAACCACGACGCTGGCGGGGCGGGCGCTGTGCGAGCAGAAGCTGGGCGGGGTGGCAGACGGGATTTTTTATGCGCCGCTGGATTACCCCTTCGCGGTGCGGCGCGTGCTGCGGCGGCTGCGGCCGGCGGTGGTGGCGGTGATGGAGACCGAGATCTGGCCGAACCTGCTGCGGGAGGCGCGGCGGGCGGGGGCGCGGGTGGTGATCGTGAACGGGCGGATCTCGGACCGTGCGCTGCCGCGCTACCGGAAGTTTGCCTGGTTTTTCCGGCACGCGCTGGAACATGCGGACCTGGTGCTGGCGCAGGACAACACGGCGGGGGAGCGGTACCGGGCGCTGGGAGCGCCACGGGTGGAGATTGCCGGAAATCTGAAGTATGATTTCGACCCCGCGGGGACGAAAATGCCCGAGGATATTCGGGATTTTCTGGAGCGCCTGGGGGCGGAGCCGGTGTGGGTGGCGGCATCGACGATGCCGCCGGCGGAGGCTGGCGACCCGGACGAAGACGACGCGGTGCTGGATGCGTTCGAGCGCCTGGCGAGGCGCTGGCCGCGGATGCTGCTGATTCTGGCGCCGAGGCGGCCGGAGCGCTTCGACACGGCAGCGGAAAAGCTGCGGGCGCGGGGGCTGCGGTTTGTGCGAAGAACAGAGCTGGGGGCCGGGACGGCCGCGGAGCCGCCGGCTGTGTTGCTGCTGGATTCGATCGGCGAGCTGAGCTCGCTGTTCGGCGCGGCGACGGCGGTGTTCATGGGCGGCACGCTTGTGCAGCGGGGCGGGCACAACATCCTGGAGCCGGCGGCGCACGGGGCGGTGGTGGCGGCCGGGCCGCACCTGGAAAATTTCTCGGAAATTGCCGAAGATTTTCGGCGGAATGGCGGGATGATTTCCGTGGAAAAGGCGGAGGAATTACCGGCGGCTCTTGAGCGGATATTTGCCGACGCCGGGCTGCGCGCCGAGACGGGCGCGCGGGCGCGGGCGCTGGCGGCGGCGCGGCGGGGGGCGACGGAGCGGGCGCTTGAGGCGATTGCGGAACTGCGCGAAGCGGCCCTTCCACGGCCGGCCGGCCTACACCCGCTGGCGCGGCTGTGGCTGGCCGGAATGGCGGTGCACCGCGCGGCGGCGGGGCCATGGAAAGACGAGCCGGAGCGGCCGGTGATCAGCGTGGGCAACCTGGCGATGGGGGGCACGGGCAAGACCCCGATGGTGCGCTGGTTGTGCCGGGAGCTGGCCGCGCGGGGGCTGCGTCCAGCGGTGCTGACGCGCGGCTACAGGCGGAGCGGGCGCGCGCCGGTGGCGGCGCTGCCGGGCGAGAGTCTGCCGGTGGAAGCCACCGGCGAGGAGGCGCAGCTTGTGCTGCGGGACGGATTCGCCGCCGTGGCCGCCGGCGCCGACCGCGGAGCGGCGAGGCGGCTGCTGGAGGAAGGGCGCGGGTACCGGCCGGACGTCTACGTGCTGGATGACGGGTTTCAACACTGGGCGATGCGGCGCGAGCTGGACATCGTCCTGGTGGACGCGCTCGATCCGTTCCGCGGGGGCGTGTTTCCGGGCGGGCGGCTGCGGGAGCCGTTTTCGGCGCTTGGGCGCGCGGACGCTATTGTGGTGACGCGGACCGAGCCGGGCCGGACCTACGCCGGGCTGGTGGAGGAGATCCGCCGGCACAACCGGCAGGCGCCGCTGTTTTTCGCGCGCTTTGCCGCCGAAAGGCCGCGAGTGCCGGAAGGGGTGCGGCCGGGAGCGTTCTGCGGGATCGGGCAGCCGGAGAGTTTCCGGCGAACGCTGGCGGAACTGGGCATTGAGCCGGCGTTTTTCCGGGCGTTCCCGGACCACTGGCGCTACCGGAAACAGGAGATCGAGGAAATGTTCCGGCTGGCGCCGTTGCTGCTGACGACCGAGAAGGACCTCTGGAACCTGCCCGAGGAGCTGCGCCGACATCCGGCGATTGTGGCGGCGCCGGTGCGGCTGGAGCTGGAGCGGCCGGAAGAACTGCTGAGGCTGGTGCTGGAGGCGGTCGCCGCCTGGAGCGGAGGCCGCGTGCGCGGGTGAGACGCGGCGAGCATCAGGCCGGATGGCGGCGGGCGAGCGCGGCCTGCCAGGCCTGTTTGAGGCGGGCCTCGAGTTCCGGTGGCACCTTCGCGGGCTCGATGGGAGCACTGAAATGATGGGCCGCCTCAATGGACTTCCGCAGGGAACGGAGGAACTCGACGCAGGGCTGGCAGTCCTGGATGTGTTCTTCGATGAGGCGGCAGTCGGCCTCGTCGAGTTCGCCGTCGAGGTATTCCGACAGGCGGGCGAAGACCTCGAGGCAGCGCGGGTCGCGCGCCGCGTGTGCGTGGTGCGTGTGACGGGTCATTCCTGCTTTCCCTCCCCATTGCCGCCGAGGTAGCGGGCCAGGCTTTTGCGCAAGGCCAGCCGCCCGCGGTGAAGCCGCTGTTTGACGGTGTCGATGCTCAGGTCGAGGATCTCCGCCGTCTCGGCGGTGGACAGTCCTTCGACATCCCGGAGCAGGACGACCGAGCGGTAGGTTTCCGGCAGCTCGCGGAGGGCGCGCTCGAGCTGTCTGCCGAGCTCGGCGCGGAGCAGGCGCTGGTCGGGCAGCTCGCCCCGGTCTTCGAGCTGGGCCGAGCGGGGCACATCCTCGGCGCCGGGCAGCAGCTCGTCGAGCGAGAGTTCGCGCTCGGGGGCGAAGACGCTGCGGCGCCGTTTCATCAGGCAGAAGTTTTTGGCGATGCGGAAGACCCAGGCCCGCACGCGCTCGGGGTCCTGCAACTGGTCGAAGTTTTCAAAGACCTTGAGGAGCGTTTCCTGCGCCACCTCTTCGGCGTCCTCCCGCTGGCCGCACATCAGCCAGGTGTACTGGAAGACGCGATGCTGAATACTCTCGACGAACGGGGTAAACGCCGAGGCGTCGCCGGCAAGCAGGCGCCTCGCCCATTCGACTTCCGGCGCCGGAGCGGCAGGCGGGGGCGATGTCGTGGCCACCTTTCCATGGTAAAGCGCCGCCGTTCCGGATGGTTTGGCCTCCGGCGCTCTGACGGGGAGCGCCGGTGATTTTCCGTCTTCTCGCATCCTGAGGATGCGGATGCGCGCAGGAGGTGACGGGATGCGGGACGGGGCCGAGAGAGGGGCATGCGGCGGGCGCGCAAAAGCCGCGCGGCTGGGCTGTCACGGCGCAAAAATTGCCGCATCATGTGGGTTGTGCGGAACCGAATCATCCCCCTCACCCTGCTGGCGTGTGCGGCGTTTGGGCAGGAGCCGCTGTCGCTGAAAGAGGCGGTGCAGCAGGCGCTGAAGCGGCATCCGTCGCTGGAGGCGGCCGATGCGCGCATCCAGGCGGCGGAGAGCCGTGTCGGGCAGGCGCGCTCGGGCTATCTGCCGCGCGTCCAGTACATGGAAAACCAGATGCGGGGCAACAACCCCGTGTATGTGTTCAGCTCGCTGCTGACGCAGCACCAGTTCACGGAGGCGAATTTTGACATTCGGCGGCTGAACCGGCCGGATCCGCTGAACAATTTTCAGAGCGTGGTGACGGCCGAGCAACTGATTTACGATTTTGGCGGCGTAAAAAATGGCGTCAAGGCGGCCGAATTTGGGAAGAAAATGACGGAAGCCGAAAAACGGGCCGAGCAGCTGAACCTGATAGCACGGGTGGCGCGCGCCTATCACGGGGTGACGCTGGCCGAGCAGGCGCTGGAGGTAGCGCGGGAGGCGCTGAAGACGGCCGAGGCGGACCTGAAGCGGGCCGAGACGGTGCGGGACGCCGGCATGGCCACCGAGGCCGATGTGCTGGCGGTGCAGGTGCACGTGGCGGCGATGAAGGAGCAGGTGATCCGGCGCGAGGCGGACCTGAAGGTGGCGCGCGCGGCGCTGAACGAGGCGCTGGGGCTGCCGCTGGAGACGCCGCACCGGCTGGTGACGCCGCTGGCGCCGGCGGCGGGCGTGGAGGCGGCGGGGCCGGAGCAGCGTCCGGAGCTGGAGCAGATCCGGATGGCGCGGCAGGCGGCGGAAGCGCAGGCGCGGAGCGCGCGCTCCGGGTATCTGCCGCAGATTGCCTTCCGCGCGGTGGTGGAGACGGACCGGCAGGAGTTTGTGAACAAGGGCGGAGGCAACTGGCTGGTGATGGGTTCGGTGCGGTGGAACCTGTTTGACGGTTTCCGGACGCGCGAGACGGTGCGCGAGGCGCGTTCGATGGCGGCGGCGGCGGCCGCCGGCGAACGGCAATATCAGAACGCGCTGCGCCTGGAACTGACCAAGGCGCTGGCCGATTACGAGGCAGCGACCGAACGAATCAAGGTGACCGAAGCCGGCGTGGCGCAGGCCGAAGAAAGCCTGCGGATCATCCGGAACCGGTATTCGAACGGGCTGGCGACGGTGACCGAACTGCTGCGGGCGCAGACGGCGCTGCTGGACGCAAAGACGCGCCGCCTGGCCGCGATTCACGATCAGCGGCTGGCGGCGGTGGAAGTGGAGAGATCTGCTGGGAAGCTGAATGGAGACTCGCATGTTCTGGACTAAGACGAAGCTGGCCGGAGCAACCGGCGTGATGGTTGTGTTGGCTGCGGCGGCGCTGAGCGGCTGCGGCGGGGAGAAGCCGGCGTCCCGGAAGGCGGAGCCGCTTCCGCCGGTGGGCGCCCGGGTTGTGAAGCTCGCCGAAGAGACGGTCCCGGATATCTACGAGGCGACTGGCACGGTGCGGGCGCGCGTATCGAGCGTGCTGGCGGCGCGGGTGATGGGCTACATCCGCGAGGTGCGCGTGCAGGCGGGCGACACGGTGCAGCCCGGGCAGGTGATTGCGGTGATCGAGGCGCGCGAGATCGACAGCGGGCTGAAGCAGGCCGAGGCGGCGCGGGACGAGGCTCGGAATGCGCTGCCGGAAGCGGACAACGCGATTGCGGCGGCGAAGGCGCAGCTTGAGCTGGCGCAGGCGACGCACCGGAGGATGAAGTCGCTGTTCGAGCAGAAGTCGATCACGCAGCAGGAGTTCGACGAGGTGGAGGCGAAGCTGCGGATGGCGCAGGCCAACCACGAGATGGCGCTGGCCAAGCGGGCGCAGCTTGAGCAGAAGATCCGGCAGGCCGAGTCCGTGGTGGCGCAGGCAGCGACGATGAAGGGCTACATGGAGATCACGGCGCCGTTCCGCGGGGTGGTGGTGGAGCGGAAGGCCGAGCCGGGGATGCTGGCCGCGCCGGGGATGCCGGTTGCGGTGGTGGAGCAGGCGTCGGGCTACCGGCTGGAGGCGAGCGTCGAGGAAAACCGCGTGAAGGCGATTCGGCCGGGGACGGCGGTGGAGGTAACGATTGAGGCGCTGGGGCAGACGATGCCGGGGCGGGTGGAGGAGATCGTGCCGGCGCTCGATCCTGGCTCGCGCAGCTTCACGGTGAAGATCCCGGTCGCCGGGCCGATGTTGCGGAGCGGGATGTTCGGGCGGGCGCGGTTTGCGATGGGGGAGAAGAAGGCGTTGATGATCCCTGCGGCGGCGGTGGTGCGGCAGGGGCAGGTGGAGCATGTTTTCGTGGTGGACAACGGCGTGGCGAAGCTGCGCCTGGTGACGACGGGAGCCAGACGGGGCGACCGGGTGGAGGTACTGACCGGACTGAGTGCGGGCGAGGTGGTGGTGTCGCCAGTGCCGGCGAATCTGCGTGATGGAAGCCGAGTCGAGGTGAGGCCGTGACGATGCAGAACGAGAAGCCTCGTTACAGACTGGCCGGGCGGATGGCGCACGGCTGGATCAATTCGAAACTGACGCCGCTGTTCATCATCGCCTCGCTGCTGGTGGGCGCCTTTTCGGTGCTGATGCTGCCGCGCGAGGAGGAGCCGCAGATCATCGTGCCGATGATCGACGTGATGGTGGCGATGCCGGGCGCGAGCGCGAAGGAGGTGGAAGAGCGCGTCACGCGTCCGATGGAGAAGCTGCTGTGGGAGATTCCGGGGGTCGAGTACATCTATTCGACGACGTCGCCGGGCATGTCGATGGCGATCGTGCGCTTCTACGTGGGGCAGAACGAGGAAGACGCGATCGTGCGGCTCAATCAGAAGCTGCACGCCAACTATGATCTGATCCCGCCGGGGGCGAGCCAGCCGCTGATGAAGCCGCGCTCGATCGACGACGTGCCGATCCTGGCGCTGACGTTCCATTCGCCGCATTACAACGATTTCGAGCTGCGCCGCATTGTGGCGCAGGTGCACGACGAAGTGAAGCAGGTGCCCGACGTGAGCGAGGTGAAGATCATCGGCGGGCAGCGCCGGGTGCTGAAGGTGACGCTCGACGAGGCGCGGCTGGCGGCCTACCATCTGGCGCCGCTTCAAGTGATCGGCGCGCTGGGGATGTCCAACCAGAAGCTGCCGGCGGGCACGGTGGCGGCCGGCAACGTGGAGACGGTGCTCGAGGCCGGCGGCTGGATCCGCAACGCCGAGGAGGCGGGCAGCCTGGTGGTGGGCGTGTCGCAGGGCCGGCCCGTGTATCTGCGCGACGTGGCGCGGGTGGAAGACACGGGCGAGGATCCGGTGCAGTATGTGCAGTTCGCGCGCGGGGGCCGGTTCGAGCCGGCGGTGACGCTCTCGGTAGCCAAGCGGAAGGGGACGAACGCGATCACGATCGCGCGGCACGTGCTGGAGCGGGTGGAGGGGATGAAGGGGCGGATCATTCCGCCGGACGTCGAGGTGGACATCACGCGCCACTATGGCGAGACGGCCGAGGAGAAGTCCGATGAGCTGCTCTTCCACATGGGCATAGCGGTGGTGAGCGTGACGCTGCTGATCGCGCTCGTGCTGGGGTGGCGCGAGTCGCTGATCGTCTTCATCGCGATTCCGGTGACGCTGGCGCTGACGCTGACGGTGTTCTACCTGTACGGGTACACGCTGAACCGGATCACGCTATTTGCGCTGATCTTTTCGATCGGCATTCTGGTGGACGATGCCATTGTCGTGGTGGAAAATATCGTGCGCCACGTGAGAATGCCGCACAATGCTGGCCGGCCGGTGGCGGATGTGGCGGTGGAAGCGGTAGACGAGGTGGGCAACCCGACGATCCTGGCCACACTGACGGTGATCGCGGCGATTCTGCCGATGGCGTTCGTGCGCGGGCTGATGGGGCCGTACATGCGGCCGATTCCGATCGGGTCGAGCGCGGCGATGGTGTTTTCGCTGATCGTGGCCTTTCTGGTGACGCCGTGGGCGGCAATCCGGATCCTGAAGAAGCAGGAAGGCCACGGGCACGAGCACGTGGAAGACCGGCTGACGTTGCTGTACCGGAAGGTGATGGACCGGCTGATCCACGTGCCGCTATTCCGGTACGGATTTCTGGTGATGGTGACGGTGCTGCTGCTGGCCTCCGTGTCGCTGTTCTACATCGAGTTCGTGAAGGTGAAGATGCTGCCCTTCGACAACAAGAGCGAGTTCCAGGTGATCATCGACATGCCGGAGGGCACGACGCTCGAGGAGACGGCGCGGGTGACGCGGGAGCTGGCCGAGGCGGTGTTCGAGCAGCCGGAAGTGGTGAACGTGCAGACTTATGTGGGCACGGCGGCGCCGTACAACTTCAACGGGCTGGTGCGGCACTATTTTCTGCGGCGCGGATCGAACGTGGCCGACATCCAGGTGAACCTCGTCGGCAAGAAGGAGCGGGAGCTTCAGAGTCACGACATCGCCAAGCAGGTCAGGGAGCGGCTGACGCCGATCGCGCGCAAGTACGCGGCGCGGATCAAGGTGGCCGAGGTGCCGCCCGGGCCGCCGGTGCTCCAGACGCTGGTGGCGGAGGTGTATGGGCCCACGGCCGAGGGCCGCGAGAAGCTGGCGCGGGAGATCCTGCGGCTGTTTGACACGACGCCGGGCGTGGTGGACGCCGACTGGTACGTGGAGGACCCGCAGCCGCGGCAGATCTGGCACGTGGACCGGGAGAAGGCGGCGCTGAACGGCGTCTCGGTGGAGGACGTGGCCAAGACGATGATGGCGGCCTCGTCGGGCTTCACCGCCGGGCTGCTGCATGTGGAAGAGGCCAAGGAAGACGTGCCGATCGTGGTGCGGCTGGACCGGGCGACGCGGAGCGACCTGGAGCGGCTGAAGAGCCTGAAGGTGATGGGTCGCGGGGGCAATTTGGTTCCTCTGGCTGAAATCGTACGGGTGGAAGAGACGACGAGCGAGAAGAACATTTACCACAAGAACCTGATGCCGGTGACGTATGTGACCGCGGACGTAGCCGGCGTGATGGAGAGCCCGGTCTATGCGATTCTGGCGCTGGGGCCGAAGATCGCGAAGCTGGACATCGGGCAGGGCTATGAGATCGAGCAGTATGCGGCGCGCCAGCCGGGCGACGAGACGAAGTACGCGATGAAGTGGGACGGCGAGTGGCACATCACCTACGAGGTGTTCCGCGACCTGGGCCTGGCCTTCGCGGCGGTGCTGGTGCTGATCTATGTGCTGGTGGTGGGCTGGTTTGAGAGCTTCCTGACGCCTGTGATCATCATGGCGGCGATTCCGTTCTCGCTGGTGGGCATCCTGCCGGCGCACGGGCTGCTGAACGCGTTTTTCACGGCGACGTCGATGATCGGCTTCATTGCCGGGGCGGGGATTGTGGTGCGCAACAGCATCATCCTGGTGGACTTCATCGAGCTGCGGCTGAAGGAGGGCATGCCGCTGGACCTGGCGGTGATCGACGCGGGGGCGGTGCGCTTCCGGCCGATGATGCTGACGGCGGCGGCGGTGGTGGTGGGCAGCGCGGTGATCCTGTTCGACCCGATCTTTCAGGGGCTGGCGATTGCGCTGATGGCGGGCGAGGTGGCCTCGCTGCTGCTGTCGCGCGTCACCGTGCCGATTGTTTACTACATCTGCAACAGAGGGAGGCATGAGTGATGACGGTTGAGAGACTGCTGCGGCTGATTGCCGGGTTTTTCATTCTGCTGAGCCTGGCGCTGAGCGTGTATCACGACCAGCGCTGGCTGTGGTTCACGGCATTTGTGGGGCTGAACCTGTTGCAGAGCGCGTTTACGAACTGGTGCCCGATGATGACGATCCTGCGCAAGCTGGGTGTGAAAGGCTGAGGGCGCCGCGTGTGGCGGGCTGCTGGACTCAGGCGGAGGCCAGGTGCAGCAGCCCTTTCAGCCTGTCTCTGAGCGAGGGCTGGGCCTGTTCGATCTCGACGCCGGCCAGCGAGGCGGCGAAGGCCTGGAAGGCGCGGGCCAGAGCGGTGTCGGCCTTCAGAGGGGCAGCCTCGCGGATGGACTGCGACAGGGCGAGATAGTCGTTGGGGAAGAGGTGAGCGACCCTGTGGCCGAGTGTCTGCTCGATTTCCGCCACGGGCGGCGAGGTACGCGAGACGCGGTTGAGCAGTAGGGCGGTGTGGTCCTGCCCGATGCCGAGCCGTTCGAGTTCGGTGAGCCGCTGCATGGCGAGGCGGAGCGAGGGGAGCTCCGGCGTGCAGACCGGGAAAATGGTGCGGGCGCGGCGGACGACCTCGACGGTGGCGGGATTGATGAGCTCCGGCATGTCAACGAGGACGAGGTCGTACTGGCCGCGGACGAAGTTGAGGAGCTGGAAGTAGTCGACCCATTCGGGCAGCTCGGCGTCGAGGGCGCGGGTCGAGAGGAGGAAGTCCACGCCGTGCCGCTGGGTGATGTTGCGGCGGAGGACGAAGGTGTCGAGGTCGGCGGCGGCCTGAAGGACGGCCTGCGTGCCGCCGATGGGGTCGAGGCCGAGCATGAGGCCGAGGACACTGCTGCGGAGGTCGGCATCGATGACGAGGACGCGTTTGCCGAGGGCGGCGGCGGCGATGGCGGTGTGAAGGACCACAGTGGAGCAGCCGCTGCCGGCCTTGGCCGGGAGGAAGGCGAACAGGCGCTCGTCGATGCCGCCGAAGTGTGTCTCCATAGCCTGCCGGATGAGGCCGCGGAGCTGTTCGGGCGAACAGTCCGCCGTGGCCAGGCCGGCGGCGCCGAGGTGGCGGGCCAGCAGGCGGGTTTCGGCGGTGCAGCCGAGGGCGATGACGGGGGTGCGGGCCGAGAGTTCGCGGGCGCGGGCCATGCACTCGAGCGCTTCCTGTCCGCCGGTGAGGTCGATGAAAAGCAGGTCTGGCTGAAGGCTGTTGAGGATGCGGGCCAGTTCGTAGTCGCCCGGCGGGGCGGGCAGCTCACGCATGATGGTGACCAATCCTGTGCCGGCGACGAGGGACCGCACCAGCGGCGCCGATTCGGCGCTTCCCAGGATGACGACAGCATTGAACATGGCGCCTCGGCCAGCCCGCGGGGCGGGCTGAACAGAATATCGTCCAAATGGGAACAAAGTTTAGCCCCGCCGTCGGACTGGGCTCACGGGTTCGTGAGCCCGGCATGGCTGTCCGAGGGGGAGCGGGGGAGAACAGGCGCCGCCGGATGTCACGGCCGTTGTGATTTCTGCATCGGCCCACATTAAGGTGGTGTAAACTTCCGATTGAGGTCGAGACCTTATGGACATTGCGCTGGACATCCACCGGTTCCACTTCGCGTTCACGGTCACGTTCCACTATCTTTTCGTCCAATTGACGCTGGGCCTCGCTCTGCTGATTTTCGTCCTCAAGACGATGGCCCTGCGCACGGGCGATGAGCACTACAACCAGGCGGCGCGGTTCTGGGCGAAGATCTTCGCCGTGAATTTTGCGCTCGGCGTGGTCACCGGGATTCCGATGGAATTCCAGTTCGGCACGAACTGGGCGCGGTTTTCCAAGGCGGCGGGAGGCGTCATCGGCCACACACTGGCGATGGAGGGCCTGTACGCCTTTTTCCTGGAGAGCTCCTTCCTGGGCCTGCTTCTGTATGGGGAGAAGATCCTGGGCCCGGTAGGGCACTGGGCGGCGTCGCTGGCGGTGTGGATCGGAAGCTGGCTTTCCGGCTACATGATTGTTGCCACGAATGCCTGGATGCAGCGGCCAACCGGGTACCGGCTGGGCCCGAAGGGCGAGATTCTGCTGGAGAGCTGGCGGTCGCTCGTGTTCAACGAATGGGCGTTCTGGCAGTACACGCACACGATCATCGGCGGCGTGATCACGGGGGCGTTCATCATGAGCGGCGTGGGGGCGCTGTATCTGCTGCTCGAGCGGCATGAGGAGTTCGCGCGGACGTTCCTGCGCGTGGGGGTGACGGCCGGGGTGATCGCCTCGATCCTGGCGCTGTTTCCCACGGGCGACCAGCAGGGAATGCTGGTGGCCAAACACCAGCCGGCGACGCTGGCGGCGATGGAGGCGCATTTCCGGACGGGCGAGGCGGCGCCGATGTTCATTCTGGGCCAGCCGAACGTCGAGAAACAGAAGATCGACAATCCGTTTCTGGTGCCCGGAATGCTGAGCTTTATCACCTCGAAGCGCTGGGACGCGGAGGTGAAGGGCCTGGACGCGTTCCCGCAGGATGAATGGCCGACCAACATCCCGCTGTTGTATTACGCCTTCCACATCATGGTGGGGCTGGGAACGATTTTCATCGTGGTGATGGCAGCGAGTTTCATCCAGTTGCGGCGCAACCGGCTGTTTGAGTCGAAGCCGCTGCTGTGGGTGCTGCTGCTGGCGGCGCCGCTGCCCTATGTGGCCAACACGGCCGGCTGGATGACGGCGGAGCTGGGCCGGCAGCCGTGGCTGATCTACGGGCTGATGAAGACGGCCGAGGGCAGCTCGGCGCACGTATCGAGCGGCAACGCGATGTTCACGCTGCTGGGGTTCATGGGCATGTACACGCTGCTGCTGATGCTGGGCCTGTTTCTGATCTGGCGCGAGCTGGATCACGGGCCGGGCACGGAAGCGGCGGCTGGAGGAGGCGCCGTGCAGACGCCGGCGCCGGCCGTTGGAGACTGAAGGAGGCGACCCCAAGATGCTACCCGTTCTCTGGTTCTGGATTGTTGCGGTGATGATTGCGATGTATGTGGTGCTGGACGGGTTTGACCTGGGCGCCGGCATCGTGCATCTGGCGGTGGCCCGCACGGACGGCGAGCGCCGGGCGGTGCTGAAGGCGATCGGCCCCGTCTGGGACGGCAACGAAGTGTGGCTGCTGGCGGGAGGCGGAACGCTGTATTTCGCCTTCCCCGCCCTGTATTCGAGCAGCTTCAGCGGATTTTATCTGCCGCTGATGGTGGTGCTGTGGCTGCTGATTCTGCGGGGCACGTCGGTGGAGTTCCGATCCCACATTCAGAACGCGGTCTGGCGGCCGATGTGGGACGTGATCTTCAGCCTGGCGAGCGCGCTGCTGGCGATCTTTTTTGGGGCGGCGCTGGGCAACGTGGTGCGCGGGGTGCCGCTGGACGAAAAGGGCGAATTCTTCCTGCCGCTGTGGACGAACTTCCAGCCGGGCCGCGAGGCGGGCATCCTGGACTGGTACACGATCCTGGTTGGCGTTTACGCGTTCGTGGTGCTGATGCAGCACGGCGCGCTCTGGATCGCGTACAAGACCGAGGGCGCGGTGCAGGAGCGCGCCCGGGCGATCGCGCAGCGCGCCTGGTACGTAATGGCGGCGCTGACGGTGATCGTCACGATCGCGAGCTTCCGGCTCCAGCCGAAGCTGGCCCAGAGCTTTGCGCAATGGCCGGCCGGCTACGTGTTTCCGGCGCTGGCGCTCGTGTCGCTGATCCTGCTGTTAATGTATGAGCGCCGGCAGGCGGACCTGAAGGCGTTTCTGGCCTCGACGTTCTTCCTGCTGGGAATGTTGACCAGCGTGGTCTTTGGCGTGTTCCCGATGGTGCTGCCAGCCAACACGGATCCGGCGCTGAGCCTGACCGTTTACAACGCGAGCGCGCCGGAATACGGCCTGAAGGTGGGCCTCGGCTGGTTCATTCCAGGACTGCTGATTGCCGCCTTCTACTTCTGGTTCCTGTACCGGCGGTTTGCGGGCAAGGTGCAGGCGGAGGCGGAGGGCTACTGAAGAACACGGGGCGGCCTCGAGTGGGTGGATTCCGCCCGCCCGAGGCCGCTTTTTGTCCCTCGGGGCGGCACGCTCAGCGGCGGTCGGTCCCGGTGGCGGGCACGCGGGGCGGCAGAATCGAGAAGAACTCGACGACGCGTTTCCGGGTCTGGGGCGTTTCGGCGGCGGGCTGTGCGCCGAGGATGGAATCCGCCATGGCGCGGAACTGTTTGCCGAGTTCGGAATTGGGATCGACGGCGCGGCCGTCCTGAAGGGCGGCGTGGACGCCCTGGTAGTCGTTATGAAAGGTGAAGGCGATCGGTACGCCGAGCAGCCCTTCCACCTGGGAGGGCGTGACCAGGCTCTTGCGGTGGTAGCGGTTGAGGATGACGCGGACGCGGTCGGCGAGGTCCAGCCGTTGCAGGAAGGCGAGCTTTTCGCGCGCGAGGTGCAGCGAGGGGATCTCCGTTGTCACGACCATGAAGATGTTTTTCGCCTCGTGCATGACCTCGATGGAGTATTTTTCGAGGTTGCCGGAGATGTCGACGCAGACGAAGCGGTAGTTGCGGCGGGCGAAATCGAGGATGTGGCGGATCTGCTGGGCCTCGATGCGGAAATCGGGGTTCAGGCGGCCGCTGTGGACGATGTCGATGCCGCCCTTCTGGCTGACGATCTGCGACCAGAGGGACTCATCGAGGGCGTGGGCGTTTTCGGCGGCGTCGACGACGCAGTGCGTGTTGGTCAGCTTCAGCATGAAGCCGATGATGCCGCTGGAAAGGTCCATGTCGAGCAGCAGCACTTCGCCCTTGCGCTGCCGGCCAAGCGCCATGGCGAGGTTCATCGCCACGGTGGAGGCGCCGACGCCCTGCTTGCTCGGGAGAAACGCATAGACATGGTCAGTGACGTCGAGCAGCACGGGGGTCTGTTCGGCGGCGGCGAGGATCCGCGCGAGGGCTTCGCCGAGCTCTTTGCGGTCGAAGGGCGGCGCGAGGCATTCGCGGATGCCGGCGCGCATCGCTTCGAGCAGCGCCGCCGGATCGAGGGTGCGGCTGAGGGCGGCCACCTGAATGCCCGGCGCTTCGGCGCGCACGATGGAGAGAATCTCCAGCGCCTTGGGGAGTGTCTCCATGCTGACGAACAGGACGTGCGGGACGCTGGCGCGGATCATCCTCATCAGTTCGAGATGGTCCGGGTAGCGGCGCAGCTCGCGCACGATCTGGACGCCCTGAAAATCGGCCAGCGCCTCATCAAACCGGGCGGCGAGTTCGCCCTCCGGGCAAATGACGATTGCCCTCAGTGTCATGGCACGGTCACCCACCTTTGACAGTACGGGGCGGAAGAAAACTTTTCAATCCGTGAATGAACCGAGGTGCGGGGAAAACACCTAGAGGCGCACTCAGTGGTTCGCCTGTGCCCGGCTCACACGCCGCGGCGGTTGCCGTAGAGCAGGATGTGCAGCCTGGGAGAGTAGCGGTAGCCGGTCTGTTTGCAGAGCTCGGCGAGCCACAGCGAGCGCTGGAGGACTGTCTCGGGGGTCGTGCCTTCGGGCATGAGGAGGACGCGGTCCGGCGGGGCGGCCAGTTCGTGGACGAGGGCGCGGATTTCGTCGAGATCTTCCGGGCGGGAGACGACGAATTTCAACTGATACTCGTAGCGCGACATGAGGCTGCGGAGCACGTCCGGGCGCAGGCGCGCGCGATCGTGCATGGCGGCCCAGCGGCCGCCCTCGATCTCGAGGGGAGTCGAGTTGGAGAGCTTGGGGCTGAGGCTCATCAGATGGCAGGCGACCGGGGCATCGACGGTGCCCGCGGTCTCAATGGTGATGTGGCGGCCCAGGTGGTGGATGGCCTGGGTGAGCGGCACGAGGTCAGGAAAGATCATCGGCTCGCCGCCGGTGATGACGACGTGGCGGAGGGGCGAGGTCGCGACGCGAGCGGCGAGCTGCTCAACGGTCCACTCTTCGCCCTCGGGCGCCCAGGATGAATACGGGGTATCGCACCAGGCGCAGCGGAGGTTGCAGCCCGAGGCGCGGAGGAAGAGCGAGGGCACGCCCGCCAACATTCCTTCGCCCTGGATGGATTCGAAGATTTCGCTGATCCTCATGGGGCCGTTTGGTCGGCGTAGCGGAGCGGGTCGGGCACGCCGGCGGCGGCGAAGCCCGCCTTGCGGAGGAGGCAGGAGTCACAGTGGCCGCAGGGAAGCGTGCCGACGGGGTCGTAGCAACTGTGGGTAAGCGAGAAATCGACGCCGAGCTCGAGGCCGAGGCGGATGATTTCGGCCTTGCTGAGCTGAATGAGCGGAGTGTGGATGCGAAGCTTCTGGCGTCCTTCGACGCCGGCGCGGGTGGCGAGGTTGGCCATGTGTTCGAAGGCGTGGATGAATTCGGGGCGGCAGTCGGGATAGCCGGAGTAGTCGATGGCGTTGACGCCGATGTAGATGTCAGAGGAGGAGAGGACCTCGGCCCAGGCGAGCGCGATGGAAAGAAAAATGGTGTTGCGTGCGGGGACGTAAGTGACGGGGATTTCGGCTGCGGGCAGCTGGAGGGGGCGGTCTTTGGGCACGGCGATGTCGGCGGTGAGGGCGGAGCCGCCGAAGGCGCGCAGGTCGAGATGGAAGATGCGGTGTTCGGCGGCGCCGAGCTGGCGGGCGACGCGCGCGGCGGCTTCGAGCTCGATGCGGTGGCGCTGGCCGTAGTCGAAGGTGAGGGCGTAGGTGGAGAAGCCGTCGCGGCGGGCGCAGGCGAGGGCGGTGGCCGAGTCGAGGCCGCCGCTGAGGAGGCAGACCGCTTTCTTCATTCGGAGAGGTCCTCCGGAAGCTTGCGGCTGAGCCAGAAGCCCAGCACGGGGAAGATGAGCAGCGAGGCCAGCGCCGTGTGGAGGGAGGTGCGGTCGGCGAGCCAGCCGGTGAAGGGGACGAAGATCATGCCGGCCGCGCCCCAGGCGAAGCCCATCAGCAGCGCCGAGACGGTGCCTGCCTGGGTGGGGGCGAGCCGCTGGGCGACGGTAACGTTGACAGGGATCGTGAACAGGAGCACCAGACCCCCGGCGATGAGGCAGGCCACGCCCCACGGGGAACGCGTCAGGAAAAAGATGGCCATCAACGGCGCCGACCAGAGGAAGGAGTGCTGAATGACGCGCTTCGGGCCGAACCAGGCCGAGAGCTGGCCGCCGGCGATGCCGCCGAGCGCGCCCGCCGCCAGATATGTGCTGAGCGTGTAAGCGGCCGCATGCAGGCTGTAGCCGCGCTCGCGGCTGAGATAGAGAACGAGGAACTGGGCGAAGACGACCTGGACGGCGGAGCGGAAGAAGACGCCCCAATAGAGGATCGACAGGGGACGGAGGACGGCGCGGAGGGCGGGCCAGTCGAAGCTGCGCCGGGCGGGGCGGGCCTCCAGGGGCGGCCGGAGCAGTGCCAGGCAAACCAGTGAGAGCGCGACCCCGGGCGTAGCCGCCCAGACGAGATTCGAGGGGCCGAAGCGGGCGAGGAATTCCTTGAAGAAAACCGGAGCAGCGGCGATGCCGAGCGTGCCGGAGCTGATGAAGACGGCCATCCAGCGGGCGCGGTGGGAGCGCATGCCGGCGGCCGCCCATGAAGAAGCCTGCGGGTGGAAGGCGCTGACGCCGGCGCCGCCGGCCAGCATGAGGGCGAGCGCAGCCGGATAGTTCGGGGCCAGCGCCCCAGAGAGGATAAAGAGCCCGGCAACGGCGGGGCCGAGGGCGGAAAACAGCGGCGAGCGGAAGCGGTCCGAAAGGTAGCCGTAGAGGGGCTGAGTGACCGAGGAGCTGAAGACGAGGAGGCCGCCGAGCAGGCCGGCCTGCGCGAGCGTGAGTCCAAGGCGCTGAATGATGAGAGGCTGGAGGACGCCGAGGCTGCCGGAGTACAAATCGACGAGAAAATGTCCCAGCGAGAGCAGGAGGAGCGCGAGGGCGCCGGAGCGCAGGCGCGCAGTGGTCTCCGGAGCTGCCAGTGCCGGGGCGGATGCGTTCATGGCGGGATGCTTCTTTCAGTATACGAAGCGGCCCGTGGCGGGCCGGGAGCAGAGAGTGCCGAGGCGATGCGTCCAGCGCAGGGAGCCTTCATCACCGTGCCTGAAATCAGCAGGCTCATGAAGGTTCTCTCGAAAATCCCGCTCCTCTGACCCGCGAGTGAAGGGCGCGGAGCGGTGCGAGAACGGGCGGTCAAGGGTGCGGCCCGGCGTGGCCTGCGGCTGGGGGCATGCCGCAGGTGTCGGCTCCTGTCGCTTGTCCTTCGGGCGAGCTCCAGCCGCGGCTCTGTTGGCCCTGGCGGGCTGCCGGAAAGTGTGCGCGGCCTCCGGGCGAAGGCTGCTGTGATAGCCTTCAGCCATGAAACGCAGTACGGCTCTTCTGGTATTTGGTTTTCTGGTGCTGCCCTGGGTGGCGCGGGGGCAATACGACGAGTACGGCGGCGACGTGCCCTACGTGCCGACGCCGTATCCGGTGGCGGAAGCGATGTTGAAGCTGGCCAACGTGAAGGCGGGCGATTTCGTCATTGACCTCGGCTGCGGCGACGGGCGCATTGTGGTGATGGCGGCGGAGAAGTTCGGCGCGCGGGGCATGGGGTATGACCTGAACCCGCAGCGGATCGCCGAGGCAAAGGAGAACGCGAAGAAGGCGGGGGTCGAAGACCGCGTTGAGTTTATCGAAAAGAACCTGTTTGACGCCGACATCAGCCGGGCCACGGTGGTAACGCTGTATCTGCTGCCGGAGGTGAACCTGCGGCTGCGGCCGAAGCTGCTGCGCGAGCTGCGCACCGGGGCGCGCATCGTGAGCCACAGCTTCGACATGGGCGACTGGAAGCCGGAAAAGAAGATCGAAGCCAATGGCAAGACGCTCTATTTCTGGGAGGTGACCGAGCAGGCGAAGAAGCAGTTTGGGCAGCCGTGAAGGGGGACGCGGCGGGCGGGGCTGTCACCGAAACCGGAGATTTGAATCCCGATTGCTAGAATAGGAGTGCGTATGCCCGCCCCTCCGCCGAAACACAAACCCAACCCGAAGCTGCCCCGCCAGCCACTGCCGCTGCTGGATCCGGAGCGCCGCCGCCGCACGGCCGACGAAGTGGCTCTTGGCTACACGGCCGAGCAGGCGCAACTGGAGGCGCAGCGCTGTCTCCAGTGCCAGAAGCCGGTGTGCGTGGAGGCCTGTCCGCTGCACATCGACATCAAGCGCTTCATTCTTCGCATCGTGGAAGGCGACTTCCAGGGCGCGCACGACGTGATCAGCGAGCAGAGCCCGTTCCCGGGCGTCTGCGGGCGCGTCTGCCAGCACGAGCTGTTCTGCGAGAGCGCGTGCGTGGTGGGCAAGAAGTGGGACCCGGTGGCGATCGGGTCGCTCGAGCGTTTTGCCGCCGACCATGCGCGGCTGCGAATGAAGGAGCTGGCCGACAGCTATCCGAAGCCGACGGGCAAGAAGGTGGCGCTGGTTGGGAGCGGGCCGGCGTCGCTGATCGCCGCCTATGACCTGGTGCGGCTGAACTACCGGGTGACGGTGTTTGAGGCGCTACACCAGCTTGGCGGGGTGATGGCGTACGGCATTCCGAATTTCCGTCTGCCGCGCGAGATCCTGCACGAAGAGATCGCGCGGTTGCAGAACATGGGCGTGGAGTTCGTGCCGGACTTCATTGTCGGAAAGACGGCGACAATCGAGGATCTGTTTGAAGAGGGCTACGAGGCGATTTTCATCGGGACGGGGGCGGGGCTGCCGTACCTGATGGGCATCCCGGGCGAGAACCTGATCGGGGTGTACACGGCGAACGAGTTCCTGACGCGCGTCAACCTGATGGAGGCTTACAAGTTTCCGGAGTCGCCGACGCCGGTGCGGGTGGGCCGGCATACGGTAGTGGTGGGCGGCGGCAACTCGGCGATGGACGCAGCGCGGTGGGCGGTGCGGCTGGGCAGCGAGGTGACCATTCTGTACCGGCGCGGGCGGGCGGAGCTGAAGGCGCGACTGGAAGAGATCGAACACGCCGAGGAAGAAGGCGTGAGGTTCGAGTTTCTGGCGGCGCCGGTGGCGCTGTACGGCGATGAAAACGGGTATGTGCGCGAGATGGAGTGCATCCGGATGGAGCTGGGCGAGCCGGACGAAAGCGGGCGCCGCGCGCCGGTTCCGGTGCCGGGGTCGGAGTTTCGCATTCCGGCCGAGACGGTGATCGCCGCCATCGGGCAGGCGCCGAACCCGACGTTGCAGAAGTCGACGCCACAACTGCTGACCAAGCGGGGCAAGATCGTGATCAACGAATGGGGCGAGACGTCAATTCCGAAGGTGTTTGCCGGCGGCGACGTGGTGCGGGGCGGCTCGACGGTGATCCTGGCGATGAAGGACGGCCGGGCGGCGGCCCGGGCCATTCACGAGGCGCTGAGCGGAGCGCGCGAGACGCGCGAGGAGGTGAAGGCATGAGCGCGCTGATTCTGGACAAGCGGCAACTGGCGCCGGAGATCACGTTGATGGAGGTGGTGGCGCCGCGCATCCAGAAGCGGTGGCGCGCCGGGCAGTTCATCATCATCCGGCCGCTGGAGCACAGCGAGCGGATTCCGCTGACCATTGTCGACTCCAACGCCGAGCGGCAGTCGATCACGATGGTGATTCAGGCGGTGGGCAAGACGACGCGCGAAGCAGTGTCGCTGGAGCCGGGGGATTCGCTGTGCGACGTGGTGGGTCCGCTGGGCGAGCCGGCCGAGATCTGCGCCGGCGAGCGCGTGCTGTGCATGGCCGGGGGCGTGGGCGTGGCCGAGCTGCTGCCGGTGGCGCGGGCTTACAAAGAAGCGGGCAACACGGTGGTGGCGCTGTGCGGCGCGCGTTCGGACTCGTACCGGATTCTCGACGCCGAGCTGCGCGCCTGCTGCGACGAAGTCCACTGGGCAACCGATGATGGCAGCTACGGCTTTCACGGCAACGTCGTCCAGCTCCTGCTGAGCCTGGCCGGGCCGGGCAGCTTCGCCGAGGGCCACGTGATCGGGCCGATCCCGATGATGAAAGCAGCGGCGGAGGCGACGCGCGGCTGGGGATTGAAGCTGCACGCGAGCCTGAACCCGATCATGATCGACGGCACGGGGATGTGTGGCGGCTGCCGCGTCACCGTGGGCGGGCAGGTGCGCTTTGCCTGCGTCGACGGGCCGTGTTTCGACGCCCACGAGGTGGACTTCGATGAGATGGCCCGCCGCAACCGCGCCTATCGCGACCTGGAGCAGATTGCGCTCCAGCATGACTGCAAGCTCGGGCTGCGGTAGTCGGGAGAGGGCCGGGGCGCGGTTACGCCCCGAGCCGTTCGAAGTAGCGCACGAGCGAATCCAGCCCCAGGTAGAAGTTCGGCACGTGGAACTTTTCGTTGGGCGCGTGGAGGTTGTCGTCGGGCAGACCGAATCCCATCAGGACGCTGGGAATGCCCAGGTGCTCGTTGAACAGGCCGACGATGGGGATGGAGCCGCCGCTGCGGATGAAGACGGTCTTGCGGCCGAACACCTCTTCCAGCGCCAGGGCGGCCTCGCGGACGAAGCGGTTTTCGGGATCGACGAGGCTGGCCGGCGCGCCGTGAAGAAGGCGGAACGAGGCGCGGACGCCGCGCGGGGTGGCATTGGCGATGGCGTCCCTCAACTGCTCGACGGCCTCCTCGGGGCGCTGGTCGGGCACAAGGCGCATGGAAATCTTGGCCACGGCGCGGGCCGGAATGACGGTTTTCGCGCCCTCTCCGATGAAGCCGCCGCGGATGCCGTGCACTTCGAGGGTCGGCCGGGCCCAGGTGCGCTCGAACACGGAGAAGCCGGGTTCGCCGGTGAGCTCGGGGGCGCCGATTTCTTTTTCGAGGTATTCCTTTTCGTCGAACGGCAGGCGGGCCCAGGCCTCCTTTTCGGCCGGCGCGGGTTCGCGCACGCGGTCGTAGAAGCCGGGGATTAGGATGTGGCCATCGCGGTTCTTGAGCGCGGTGAGGATTTCGGCGATGGCCATCAGCGGGTTGGGCGCGACGCCGCCGTAGACGCCCGAATGCAGATCCTGGCGCGCGCCCTCGACGTGGAGCTCGCCGTAGACGATGCCGCGCAGGCCGGTGCAGATGGAGGGCAGGCCGGGGGCAAACATTTCGCTGTCGCAGATGACGGCCGCGTCGGCGGCGAGCCGGGGCGGCTTTTCGGCGACATATCTGGCGATGGACTCGCCGCCTGATTCTTCCTCGCCTTCGATGAGGAAGCGGACGTTGAGCGGGAGCCGCCCGTCGCGGCGCATCAGCCACTCGACGGCCTTGACGAGGATCCATGTCTGGCCCTTGTCGTCGGTGGCCCCGCGTGCGTAGAGATTGCCGTTGCGGATCTGCGGCTCAAAGGGCGGCGAGACCCACTCTTCGAGCGGATCGGCGGGCTGGACGTCGTAGTGGCCATAGAGGAGGAGCGTCGGTTTTCCGGGCGCGCCGAGCCATTCGGCGTAGACCATCGGATGTCCGCCGCGGTCGACGAGCGCGGTGTCTGTCATGCCCGCCCGCTCGAGCGCGTCTTTGACGAAGGCGGCGGCGCGCTCCATGTCGGGGCGGTGTTCGGGCAGCGTGCTGATGCTCGGGATGCGGAGCCACTCGATCAGTTCGTCGAGGGCCTGTTTTCTGAAGCTTTCGAAATCGGTCATGAATCCAACTTTCCTGTGGAGACGCCTGTTCGCGCTCCACCCGGGACTTGATGCCCGCGCCGTGTTCCGGGGCCGGGCGTTCCGTTTCGAGGATAGCGGTTCCAGAACTCCCATGCACACCAACGCACTGATCCACGAAAAGAGCCCGTATCTGCTCCAGCACGCGCACAACCCGGTGGACTGGCTCCCCTGGGGCGAAGCGGCCTTTGCGCGGGCGCGGGCCGAAGACCGGCCGATTTTTCTTTCGATCGGCTATTCCACCTGCCACTGGTGCCATGTGATGGAGCGCGAGTCGTTCGAAAACGGGGAGATTGCGGCGCTGCTGAACCGCCACTTTGTGCCGGTGAAGGTGGACCGCGAGGAGCGGCCCGACGTCGACCGGATCTACATGACCTTCGTGCAGGCGACCACGGGCAGCGGCGGGTGGCCGCTGAGCGTGTGGCTGACTCCGGAGCTGCGCCCGTTTTATGGGGGGACGTATTTTCCGCCGGAGACACGCTGGGGGCGGCCTGGTTTCCGTCAGGTTCTCGAACAAATTGCGCTGGCCTGGCAGACGAATCGCGCCAAAATTCTTGAGGCGGGCGCGCGAATTCAGGAAGAAATTGAGAGCGCCATCCGGCTGGAATCGCATGGCAGAATGCCCGCAGGCAGCGCGGCGGAGACCGGATTTTTCCATTTCCGCCGGGCTTATGATTCCGTCCACGGGGGCTTTGGCGGCGCGCCGAAATTTCCGCGGCCGGCCGTGCTGCACTTCCTGCTCCGCTACTGGAGGCGGACGGGCCAGGCGGAAGCGCTGGAGATGACGCTGCACACGCTGCGGGCGATGCAGCGCGGCGGCATCTACGACCACCTCGGCGGCGGCTTCCACCGCTATGCGGTGGATGAGCGGTGGTTCGTGCCGCATTTTGAAAAGATGCTCTACGACCAGGCGCAGCTTGCGGTTTCCTACATCGAGGCGGGCCAGGCCGCGGGAGCGGGAACGCCAGACCGATTTGCAGATACGGCGCAGGAGATCTGCGACTACGTGCTGCGCGACATGACGCACCCGGAAGGCGGATTTTATTCGGCGGAGGACGCCGACAGCGAGGACCCGGACCGTCCGGGGCACAAGGGCGAAGGCGCGTTTTATCTCTGGCGCTGGGCGGAGATGGAAAGTCTGCTGGGGGAGAATTTCCCGCTGTTTGCGGCCTGTTACGGGTGCCGTGCGGAGGGCAATGTGGAGCATGATCCGCATGGGGAGTTTGCGGGCAGGAACATCCTGTGGCTGGCCCGGCCGGAGCTCGCCGAGGATCCGGCCGTGGCAATGTGCCGTGGGGCGCTCTTCCGGGCGCGGGCGCGGCGGCCGAGGCCGCATCTCGACGACAAGATTCTGGCTTCGTGGAACGGACTGATGATCAGCGCGCTGGCGCGCGTGGGCGCGGCCACCGGCGAGCGGAGCTACCTGGAGGCGGCGCGCCGCGCATTTGCGTTTCTTGAGATGACGCTGATCCGGCCGGACGGGCGGATTCTGCGGCGGTGGCGCGAGGGCGAGGCGGCGATCGACGGGATGCTGGACGACTACGCCGCGGTGGCGCTGGCGGCGGTGGACCTGCACCAGGCGACGTTCGAGGGCGGGCTGGAGGAGACAGCGAAGCGGGTGGCGCGGGCGATGCTGGAGCGGTTTGAGGACGCGCGCGGAGGCGGCTTTTATGCCGCGTCCGCGGACAGCGCCGACCTGCTCGTCCGCATGAAAGACGACTACGACGGCGCTGAGCCTTCGGGCAATTCGCTGGCGGTGGAGGCGCTGGTGCGGCTGGCGCGGCTCACCGGCGACGAAAGTTTTCTCGCGCCGGCGCGGCGGACGCTGGAGGCGTTTGCTGAACGGCTGGAACAGCAGCCCACTTCGCTGCCGCGGATGCTGGCGGCGCTGATGCTGTTCGAGGCGCCGCCGGTGGAGATCGAGTTTGGCGGCCCGGCGGCAGAGATGGTGCGGGAGCTGCACCGGCGCTTTGAACCCTTCGTGACGGCGAAGTGGAGAGACCGCGCCGGCGAGCCGCGGGCGACGGTCTGCACGGACTTCGTCTGCAAGCCGCCGGTCCGTTCGGTCGATGAACTGCGCTCCCTGTTACACTGGGCGTGAGCCGCACGAAATCACCCGCAGAGGAGGAATGATGGCACGGACAACGACATTCAAGGGAATGCCGCTCGAGCTGGTCGGGCCGGAGCTGAAAGTGGGCGACAAGGCGCCGGATTTTCAGGCCGTCGACAAGTCGATGCAGCCGGTGACGCTGGCCTCGACGGGCAAGGGGATCCGCGTTTTCAGCGTGGTTCCTTCGTTGGACACGCCGGTCTGCGACGCGCAGACGAAGCGGTTCAACGACGAGGCAGCCAGGTTCCCGCAGGTAAGTTTCTACACGATCAGCATGGACCTGCCGTTCGCGCAGAACCGCTGGTGCACGAGCTTTGGCGCCGATCACGTGAAGATGATCAGCGACCATAAATACGCGAGTTTCGGCGAAAATTACGGGACGCTGATCCGCGACTGGCGGATTGAAAGCCGCGCCATTTTCGTGCTGGACGACAACGATATTCTGCAATACGTGGAATATGTGCCGGAGGTGGCGCAGCACCCTGATTACGACGCGGTGCTGGCGAAGCTGAAAGAGCTGGCGGGCTGATCAGTCCGCCAGGCGGCGGTAGGCGCCGGCGAAATAGACGAGCGGGCGGCCCTCCCGGACGCGGGCATGCCGCACGAGTCCGAAGAAGACGGTGTGGTCGCCCGCATCCATTCTTCTCCACGTTTCGCACTCGAGCACGGCGAGCGTGCCTTCGAGCACGGGCGCACCGGTGGCGCCGGGCGACCAGTGCAGCCCCTCGAAGCGGGCCGGATGCGAGGAGGCGAAGCGTTCGGAGAGCTCGCGCTGCGTGTCGTCGAGGAAATTGAGGGCAAAATGCGGGGCTGTCGAAAACGGTCCGTGCGTGGCGGCGCGGTGGCCGATGCAGATGAGCACAAGGGGCGGGTGCAGCGAGACGGACGTGAAGGAGTTGACGGTGAGGCCGTGCGGCTTGCCGTCGCGACCCATGACGGTGGCCACGGCGATGCCGGTGGCAAAGGCGCCGCAGGCGCGGCGGAAGAGGGCCGGCGTGAGGGCGCCGTTTTTCTGGTGCGAGCTTGACAAGGCCAAAAACCTAATCCTATCATAGGGTTTGCAATGGGGCGGAGGCGCCCCTCGGCCGATACTCTCCCGACAGGAGGCGCACTTGATCAAGCTGGATATCGTCAACGAGGTGGTCAACCGCACGGGCATCACGAAGACGAAGGCGGAAATGGCCGTGGAAACCGTGTTCGAGTCGATGAAGCGCGCCCTGGCCCAGGGAGAGCGCATCGAGCTGCGCGGTTTCGGCATTTTCACGGTGCGCCCGCGCAAGACGGGCATCGGCCGCAATCCGCGCACCGGCGAAGAGGTCGCCATCCCGCCCGGTAAGGCCGTCCGCTTCAAGCCCGGCAAGGAATTGCAGTCGCTCGACTGAGGCGGCATCCGGCTTCCCGTGTATCCGCAGCCTGAAGACGCGCGCCCGTATTATGAGCCCTTCTGGGCGCCGCCTTCGCTGGCACGGACGCTGCTGGGCCAACCACGGCTCTGGCTGCACATCCTGCTGTTTGCGGCAACGCTGTTCACCACCACCGCGCTTGGGGCGCGGCTCCATTACAACTTCACGCACCAGCTTCCGCCGTTCGATCTCGAGCAGGATCTGAGCGCGTTTACCGACGCCCTGCGCGAGCCGCGCCTGCTGGTGGACGGGCTGCCGTACGCACTGGCGCTGATGCTGGTGCTGCTGGCGCACGAGGCCGGCCACTGGCTGGCCTGCTACTACCACGACATTGACGCAAGCCTGCCGTATTTTCTGCCGGCGCCGACCTTCATCGGCACCTTTGGCGCGTTCATCCGTTTCCGCTCGGCGGTGAAGAGCCGGCGCGAGCTGTTCGACGTGGGGGTGGCGGGGCCGCTGGCCGGATTTCTGTTCGTGATTCCGGTGCTCGGCATCGGCATGGCGCTATCGCAGGTAGCGCCGGGCATCGGGCAGCAGAGCGAGATCCAGTTCGGCTCGCCACTGCTGGTGCGACTGCTGGAGATGTGGTTGTTTCCGGGCGTGCCCTCGGAGGACATCTATCTGCATCCAGTGGCGCGGGCGGCGTGGGTGGGGCTGCTGGCAACGTCGCTGAATCTGCTGCCGATCGGGCAGCTCGACGGCGGCCACATCGTGTACGCGTGCTTCGGCGAGCGGCACCGCGCGATCTCGACTGCCGCGATCGGCGCAATGGCGCTGCTTGGGTTCGTCTACTGGCCGTGGTGGGTGTGGGCGGCGGTGCTGTTCTTCATCGGGCGGCGTCATTTCCACGTGTATGACGTCGCGCCGCTCGGGCCCGGGCGGCGGCGCGTGTTCGCGCTCACGGTGCTGATCTTCGTGCTGAGCTTCATTCCGGCGCCCGTTCTGTACAATAACGGGCAGGGTTGGCTGCCCTGACAGCCGGCATGAAGATTTCGGCCACGATTATCACCTTCAACGAAGAACGCAACGTGCCGCGGGCGATCGAGAGCCTGCGCTGTTGCGATGAAATCCTCGTGGTCGACTCCGGGTCGACGGACCGCACGGTGGAGATCGCGCGCCGGTTTGGGGCGCGTGTGATCGAGGCCGGCTGGCGCGGCTATGCCGGGCAGAAGAATTTCGCCTCCGAGCAGGCGTCGCATGACTGGATTCTTTCGATCGACGCCGACGAGGCGCTGAGCGAAGACCTGGAAGCCGAGATCTGGCAGCTCAAGAAGAACGGGCCGCAGTACGACGCCTACACGGTGCCGAGGCTGGCGCAGTATCTGGGGAAATGGATCCTGTATTCGGGCTGGTACCCGGACCGCAAGATCCGGCTGTTCGACCGGCGCAAGGCGCGGTGGGTGGGAGACTATGTGCATGAGTCGGTGGTGTGCGAGGGGCGCGTCGGCCACCTTCAGGGCAACCTGCTGCATTTCACCTGCGGATCGCTGAGCGAGCACCTGAAGACGATGGACCGCTACACGACGCTGGCGGCCGAGGAGCTGGCGGCGCGCGGGGCGCGGATCGGCTACCGGCATCTGCTGGCGGAGCCGGCGTGGACATTTTTCCGCACATATGTTCTGAAGCGGGGCTTTCTGGACGGCGTGGAGGGCCTGGCCATCGCTTACATGGCGGCGCTGTACACGTTCCTCAAATACGCCAAGGCGCGGTTCATGAGCCCGGGCAGGTGAGCCGATGCGCGTGCTGCACCTGGACTCGGGCCGATCGATGCGGGGCGGGCAGCACCAGGCGCTGCGGCTGGCGGCGGCGTTGGAGGCGATGGGCGTGGACTGCCTGCTGGCGGCGCCGCCGGGCGCGGAGCTGCTCGAGGCGGCGCGGCGCGAAGGAGTGCGGGCGGAGCCGTTGCGGCCGCTGCGGCTGCGCCGGCTGGCGGAGCGGTTCGACCTGCTGCATTGCCACGACGCGCGCTCGCATACGCTGGCGGCGCTGGCAGCGCCGCGGCCGTTCGTGGTGAGCCGGCGGGTGGACTTTCCGGTGAAGACTCACCTGTTTTCGCGATGGAAATACGCGCGGGCGGCGCTCTATCTGGCGGTGAGCGAGGCCGCGCGGCGGCGGCTCATCGAGGCGGGCGTCGCGCCGCAGAAAGTGACCGTGGTTCCGGACGGCGTGCCGCTGCCGGCGCAGACGAGCACGCTGGACGGCGGCATCGTGGCGCCGCAGTCTGCCGATCCGCGCAAGGGCGCGGCGCTGGTGCGGCGCGCGGGCGTGGCGGTGCGTTTTTCGGACGACCTCCCGCGGGACCTGGCGCGGGCGCGGGCACTGGTCTATATCAGCGAAAGCGAAGGACTGGGCTCGGCGGCGCTGCTGGCGATGGCGCACGGCGTGCCGGTGATCGCCTCGCGCGTGGGCGGGCTGCCGGAGATTGTTGTCGACGGCGTCACAGGGATTCTTGTTGAAAACGACCCGGCCGAGATCGCCGCGGCGGTGGCGCGGCTGGCTGAAGATCGCGCGCTGGCGGCGCGACTGGGCGCGGCCGGGCGCCGGATGGTGGAGGAGCGGTTTACAATCGAACGAATGGCTGATGCCACGCTGGAAGCCTACCGCAGGGTGCTCTCATGAACGACGTGCTTACCTCAAGCATTCTCGCCGGCCTGTTCGGACTGATCATCGGCAGCTTCCTGAACGTGTGCATCAGCCGGCTGCCGCATGATTTTTCGGTGGTCACGCCGGGATCGCACTGTCCGCGGTGCGGCGCGCCGATAGCGTGGTATGACAACATTCCGCTGCTCAGTTTTGTGCTCTTGATGGGGCGCTGCCGTCACTGCCGCGCGCCGATTTCCTTCCGGTATCCGCTGGTGGAGTTCTCCACGGGCCTGCTGTTTTTCTGGGCATGGTGGCGGACGGGCGGCGGCTGGGCCGGCGTGAAGTGGTGCCTGTTTGCGGCGATTCTGGTGGAGCTGATCTTTTCCGACGCGGAGACACGCATCCTGCCGGACGAGTTCACCGTGGGTGGCCTGTTTGCGGGACTGGCGCTGGCGCCGGTGGCACCGGTGCCGGAGGGGCTGATTGCCTGGCTGTGGCGGATGCGCGTGCCGGAATCGACGCCGGCGCTCGAGTCCTTCATGCATGCGTTGATCTCCGCGGGGCTGCTCTCGGGCGGGTTGTGGCTGATGGGCCTGGCGTATGAGAAGATCCGGCACCGGGAGGGGCTGGGACTGGGGGACGTGAAGATGACGGCGATGCTCGGGGCGTTTCTGGGTTTCGAGACGGCGCTGCTGGCGATGCTGGCCGGGTCGCTGCTGGGCAGCGTGCTGGGGCTCGTCTGGATCCGGGTCCGCGGGGCGGAGATGTCCACGTACGAGCTGCCGTTCGGGTCGTTTCTGGGCGTGGGTGCGCTGATTGCGGCGGCGACGCGGCTTTGAGGGGCCAGGCGTACGAGCCTGCGCTAAGATGGTAGTCAATCCCGGATGAAAGAGCTTTTCGCCATCCTGCCGCCGGGCAGCCGCGAGTATGAAGTGGCCCGGTCGCTCGACCCGGCGCGTCTGCCGGCGCACGTCGGCATCATCATGGACGGCAACGGACGGTGGGCGCGACGTCGCAGCCTGCCGCGCGTGGCGGGGCACCGCGCGGGCGTGGAACCGGTGCGGATGGCGGTGGAGACGTGCGCGCGGCTGGGGATCCACAGCCTGACGCTGTACGCCTTTTCGGCGGAGAACTGGAAGCGGCCACGAGCGGAAGTGGAAACCCTGTGGCGGCTGCTCGACTACTATCTGGGCCGCGAGGTGGCGCATCTGATGGAGAACAACATCCAGTTGCGCGCCATTGGCCGGCTCCACGGGCTGCCGAAGGAAGTGCGCCGCCGGCTGGAGGCCGCCGTGGAAGCGACCGCCGGCAATACCGGGCTCATCCTGAACCTCGCCATCAATTACAGCGGACGGGCCGAAATCGTCGACGCCATCAATGCGCTGATTGAGGAAGCGCGGCGGGAGGGCACGCTCGACCAGCTGGTGGTGAACGAAGAGCTGGTAGCGTCGCATCTGGCCACCGCCGGCCAGCCGGATGTGGATCTGCTGATCCGGACGTCGGGCGAACTTCGCGTATCCAATTTTCTCCTCTGGCAGATCGCCTATGCCGAACTCTATGTGACCCCCACCCTCTGGCCGGATTTCGACCGGCTCGCCCTGCTCGAGGCCATTGCCGCTTACCAGAAGCGGGACCGCCGCTTCGGCGGCATTGAGACCGTGCGCGGGGCAGCCGTCGAGCAGACTTCCCTGATTGGCGCGCCGGGGCCCGCTGCCTGATGAAGCGACTGCTGACCGGGCTGGTCCTGACGCCCTTCTTTTTTTACATTGTCGTTTTCGCTCCGGACTGGGCGTTTCTGGCGACGCTGGCTGCGGTGGGCCTCGTCTGCTATTACGAATTTCTGGGGATTGCGGCGCGGCACCTGCCGGATTTTGACTACGACCCGCAGAAAAATCCCGCCGGTTATCTGGCGGGCCTGCTTTTACTTCTTCTACCGGGCAGCGAAATCCTCACCATCGTCCTTTTCGCATTTCTCATGTGGATTTTCGCCCTCCGTGCGAAGCAGCTGGCGCACATTCTGCCTTTCGCGGCGATGGCGACCTTTGGCATCGTGTATGTCTTCGGCTCCTGGAAGTGCGGCCTTTCGCTGCGGCTGATGAACCCCTGGTGGATGCTGTTCGCGACCGCGATCAACTGGGTGGGAGACACATTTGCCTATTACGGAGGCAGAAACTTCGGGCGCCGGAAACTTGCGCCGGTGCTGAGCCCGGGCAAGACATGGGCCGGCGCGATTTTTTCGGTTGCGGGCACGCTCGCGCTGGGCCTGTGGTTCCTGCACTGGAGGTTCCCGCAGGTAACGCCATGGCAGGGGGTGGCGCTGTGCCTGCTGGCGAACATGAGCGGCCAGGCGGGCGACCTGTGCGAATCTGCCATCAAGCGCGGCGCGGGGGTCAAGGACAGCGGCAATTCCCTGCCCGGCCACGGCGGCTGGCTGGACCGCGTGGATTCGAGCCTTTTCTCCGTGCCGGTGGTTTACTGGCTGCTGCATTCGGGCTGGATCCAGCCCTGAGCGCGGCCGGCCGGTGATCGCGCCCGAACGAACCCCGAGAACGTTCGGAGAGCCCTGACTGGCGGCTTCCCTTTTCAGACCGGGAACGGGATCGGTCCGCGCCCCGTAGCCGGGCGGGCGGTTCACGGCCTTACAGAGGATACATTTTGCGCCGGCGTCCGCCAGCCAGGTGTGCATCCGCGGGGAAGAAGAAGCAGGCGGGTCTCCCGAAGGGGCAGGAGCGGCAAATCACATTCACACGTCCAGTTTGTATGGGAGCGCATTAAAGTGGCTCCACCCTGCGTTTTCCTATTGACGACCATCGGGCCTGAAATGCAATAATGGAATCAAACATAAGTCGTCATCGACTTGATTGCATCCCCGCGAGGAGGCCCAGCTCCTCGCAAGCCCCTCTGACAGGAGGCCGTGTGGTGCCCAGCCACACGGCCTCATCGCTTTTTGGATCTCTTTCTCCCCGCTGGTGGCCGACCGGCTGCGAAATGTCACCCAATGTTCACACCTTGGGGCGCAATGTGACCCAGATCCGAGTGGGTGTAGCAGGAGTCCGCACGCGGAATCCCTTGCAAAATAGAGCTGGCATGTTTGGCATGCGGGATGCATAGATTGAAGGCAAGAAGCAGTCGTCATCGACTCAAACATCCCTCGAGGTGACCCAGCACCTCGTGAAGCCCCTCTACTGACGAAGGCCCTGCGGCTCCCCGCCACAGGGCCTTCCCTCCGTTGGGCGCACCTTCTGGAGGCTCTGGCAAACGAAGTGCTGGCTGTGCTGGGGAGAACGCGATGCCCTGCCCCACCGGTCGCGCTGGCTCCCGCAGCCTGCCCTGGGCTTGGCCGGCGCTTCCGCCCCGCCGACGACGGCGCCGCGCGACCGCAACGGCCATCTGGCGGGAGCCGACGATCCAGCGTAGAACGAGACCCGGAGCTGGCTGGAACGGCTGCTCCACCGGGGCGAGGCGCCACCCGGCGCTGATCTCGTGCGGCGGATGAGCCGGCGCTAGGCCGGGCGCACTTCGTAGACGCCGTTGACCGAAGTCTCAAACACGGTCAAGCCTTCCTGCTGGCGGAGCGTGACGGGCCGGCCGTTGCGGGTGACGCGGACAGGACCGCTCCAGCGCAACCGCACGGGGTTGCCGCGCAGGGAGCGGATGCGCGCCACGCGGAGGCGGCCGTCCTGCCATTCCATGGAGATTTCGAACGCGCCGCGGGCGCGAAGGCCCTCGACGCGGCCCGTGTGCCAGGCCCGCGGCAGCGCCGGCAGAAGCCGCAGCTCTCCGAGATGGCTCTGGAGGAGCATCTCGGCGATGCCGGCCGTGCCGCCGAAGTTGCCGTCGATCTGGAAGGGCGGGTGGGTGTCAAACAGGTTCTTCAACGTGCAAGTCCCGATGAGAATCCGCCACAGGCGGTACGCGCGCTCGCCATCGCCGAGCCGCGCCCAGAAGTTCATCTTCCACGCGGTGGACCAGCCGGTGGAGCGGTCGCCGCGCGCCTCCAGCGTGCGCCGCGCGGCGGCGGCGAGCTCTGGCGTGCGGTGGATGTCGATCAACTCGGCCGGGTGCAGGGTGTAGAGGTGAGAGACGTGGCGGTGCTGCGGCTCCGGCTCGTCGTAGTCCTCAATCCACTCCATCAGGCGGCCGGTGCGGGGGCTGATGCGGAGGCCGGGCAGCCGCGCGGCGGCCGTGAGGCACTGCTGGCGGAAGGCGGCGTCACGGCCGAGCGTTTCAGCGGCCCGGGCGGTGTTGTGGAGCAGGTCGTGACAGATGGCGATGTCCATGGTGGCGGCGTAAGTGAACATGGCTTCGGTGCCGTCGGCCTTGCGGAAGCGGTTTTCGGGCGAGTGCGAGGGCGCGGTGACAAGCCGGCCCGGAACGGCGGTGCCGGGCGGGGCCTCGACGAGAAAATCGAGGACAAATTCGGCCGCGCCTTTCATCAGCGGGTAGCCGCGTTTTTCGAGAAACGCCCGGTCACCGGTGAACAGGTAGTGCTCCCAGGCGTGGCGCGCCAGCCAGGCGGCGCCCATCGGCCACACGCCCCAGATGCCGTCGGCGGGCGCGGTGTAGCCGAACGGATCGGTGAGGTGATGGACCACCCAGCCGCGCGCGCCGTACATGACGCGGGCAGTGCGCGAGCCCGGCCCGGTGAGCATCTGCATGAAGTCAAACAGCGGCTGCTCGCACTCGGCCAGGTTGGCGACGCAGGCGGGCCAGTAATTCATCTGGAGGTTGATGTTGGTGTGGAAGTCCGAATTCCAGGGCGCCTTCATGTGCTCGTTCCAGATGCCCTGGAGATTGGCGGGCAGGCACCCGGGCCGCGAACTGGCCAGCAGGAGGTAGCGGCCATACTGGAAATACAGCGCGGCGAGGCCTTCGTCGGCGCTTCCCTGCTGGACGCGCGCCAGCCGCTCGTCGGTGGGCAGGGCTTCGGCAGCCGGGTCGGCGGGGAGCTCCAGGCGGACGCGCGAGAAGAAGACGCGATGGTCGCCTTCGTGGCGTTTTTGCAGCTCCGCGAACGGGCGGCGCGCCTGGCGAAGCGTTTCGGCGACCTGCGCGGCCGGCGCGCGGCCGCGGTAGTCCGTGGCTGCGGCCAGCCGGAGCACGGCCTCGGTGGCGCCTGTGAGGATGAGCTCCTGGCCCTGGAGGGAGACGCTCCCGGCGCGGGCTTCGGCTTCCAGCCGGGCTTCGAACTGCATCCCCTCCCCGTTGACGCGGCCCCGCAGGATGAGCGTGTCCGTGCGCGCGGGATCCGGCGCGGTGATGGCGTGTTCGCCGCGGGTGAGGCGGACGCGCGCAGTGAAGGGGCGCTCCCCGGCGACGCGCACGACGAGCACGTCGTCCGGCGCGGAGGCGAACACTTCGCGGCGGAAGAGCGCGCCGCCGGAACGGAATTCAGTGACGGCCACGGCCGATTCGAGATCGAGCCAGCGGCGGTAGTTTTCCGCCTCGGTGATTCCTTCCAGCTCGATCCATAGATCGCCGAGCGGCTGATAGGATTCGACGTGCGGCGGGATGCCGAGCATCGTCTTTTCGGCGAGTTTCGTCGCCTCGAGCTCCCTGCCTTCGAACAGCAGGCGCCGCACTTCGGGCAATGCCTTCAGCGCGGCGGGATTGTTGGGGTCGCGCGGGCCGCCAGCCCAGATGGTCTCTTCGTTGAGCTGAAGGCGTTCGAGCTCGATGCCGCCGAAGACCATCGCCCCCAGCCGCCCGTTGCCCACGGGCAGGGCCTCGTCCCATTGGGAAGCGGGCCGGCGGTACCAGAGCTTGAGCGGCGGCTGCGGGGGCGGCGCCTCGCCCTGAAGGCGCGCGTTCCAGGAAAACGTGGACTGCCGGCTCCGCTGCCAGGCCAGGGCCGCGCCCGTCCACGCGGCCAGCCAGGTTCTTCTGGTGATGCTCATTGGGCTGCTCCCGCGGGATGATTCAGGTTCAACATATCGCGTTCGCGCGCCGGGCGTGTATCCACGGCATGCTACAAATCATTCCAATTTTGTTGCACAATACGGCGAGAGCTTCCATGGAGATGCTGACACCGGCGTGGGTTGTGATGGGCGAGTCGCTGCTGATCGGGCTGATCGTCGGCATCGAGCGCGAATCCGACAGAGAGGAGCGCCACGCCGGGCTGCGGGACTTCGTCAGCATTGGGCTGGCCGGCGGGCTGTGCGGGATTCTCGATCAGCCGTGGCTGACGGCGGCGGCGCTGGTGGCGCTGACAGCGATGCTGGTGATCTTCCGCATGCAGAACCCGCAGCGCACCGGCATCACCACCGAGCTGGCGGCGGTGGTGACGTTTTTGCTCTGCGTGCTGGCCGCCTCGCGCGGGCTGGCCTATGGCGCGCCGCTGGCGATTGCCATCACGGTGGTGCTGGCGCTGTTTCTTGACGCGCGGGAGCCACTGCGGCGGCTGGCGCGGGAGACGCTCAGCGAGCAGGAATACTGGGACACGCTGCGCTTCCTGGCGGTGATTTTCGTGATTCTTCCCATCCTGCCGGACCATGACTACGGCCCCTATGGCGGCTTCAATCCGTACCGGACCTGGGTCTTCGTGATCCTGGTGAGCGGGATCAATTTCCTCGGATATTTTTTCCAGAAATTTCTGGGCGCGCGCCGCAGCCTGCCGCTGACGGCGATTGTCGGCGGCCTCGGCTCGTCGACGGCATCGACGCTCGCCTTCGCACGGCTGGCGGCTTCGCAGCCGGAAGTGGCCCGGCACTGGGCCTGCGCCGCGGTGCTGGCCAATGTTGTGCTGAACGCGCGCGTGGCCGTCATCCTCTGGCTGGCGGGCCAAGCGCTGCTGGCGGCGGCGCTGCCGGTGCTGGCGGCGATGACGCTGGCCGGGCTCGCATGGACCTGGCGGCTGCGGCCCGCGCCCGGCGGCGGTTCCGCGGTGGAGCCCATGTTGCGCCTGGGCAACCCCCTGCGCCTGGTGGCCGCCATTCAGTTCGGGCTGCTGTTTGCCGCGGTGCGCTTCCTGGCCCGCGCGGCCGACGCCCTCTACGGAAGCTCGGGCGTGCTGGCCAGCAGCGCCGCAGGCGGCTCCGTGGACGTCGATGCCATCATCTTTTCCGTGGCCGGCCTGTTCCGCGAGGGCCACATTCCGGAGGCCATGGCCATTACGGCGATTCTGGTGGCGATGGGTGCCAACGCGGCGGTCAAGACGGCGCTGGCCTGGCGCGATGGGGGGCCCCGGTTCGCCCGTCAGGTGGCCATCGGCTTCGCGCTGATGTTCAGCGCGGCGGCTGCCTGGACAATAGCGCGGGCCTGAACCGCTCCAGCCGGCGGAAAAACGTCCGGGCCTTTTCGACGTCTTCGGCGATCTGCGCCCGCAACTGGGCGGCGGAATGAAATTTCTTTTCCGGCCGCAAACGGCGGAGAAATTCCACGCGAATTCTCTTCGGTGAAGGCGGATGAAACGGATCCAGAAGATACGTTTCGATGGTCAAATGCCGTCCGTCAAACGTCGGCCTGTATCCGATATTCGTGATCGAATTCCAGCGCCGGTCGGCGTCGAGGTCCTCGGTGCGGGTAATGTAAACGCCGCTTCGCGGCAGCGCCGAGGTGGAGTCTTCGAGGGAAGAGGTTTCGAGGTTAAGCGTGGGCACGACTTCGCGCGCGCCGCGGCCCGCGCCCGTCACGACGCTGCCGGCGATGGAGTAGGGACGCTCAAGCAGCCGGTTGGCCCGCGACACGTTGCCTTCCGCCAGCAGGCGGCGGATCTCGGACGAAGAGACGCGCACGCCGCGGATTTCCAGCAGCGGCACGATCTCCGCCCGCACGCCGTGGTGCTGCGCCAGCCGGACGAGGTCTTCGGTGCCGCCCGACTGGCGGTGCCCGAAACGGAAGTTCGCGCCGACGACCACCGCCTTTGCGCCGAGGTCTTCGACGAGCACGCGCCGGAAGAACTCCTCCGGCGACAGGTGCGAGATCGACTCGTCGAAGGGCATGATGAGAACCTGCTCGATGCCTTCGGCGGCCATCAGCGCGCAGCGCTCATCGGGAGTCGACAGCAGTCTCGGGATCCGCTGCGGCGCGACGACGGTGGCGGGGTGAGGATGGAAGGTGAGCGCCGAGGGCTTGACGCCCAGCTCGCGCGCCAGCCGCACGGTGCGCCGCATCAGTTCGCGGTGGCCGGCGTGCACGCCGTCGAAGTTGCCGATGGTGACGGCTGACGGCGGGAATCCCTGCCGGGCCTCCTCGAGCGAGCGGAAGATGCGGAGGCGGGACATGCGGCGTTCAGACCTCCAGCTCCAGCTCCAGGCCGTCGTAGGCCAGGTAGACGCCCGCGGGCAGCAGGCTCTGCGCCCGGGCGTGGTCGAGGTCGTGGGAGATGTGCGTGAAGTAGGCCGCCTTCGGCCGCAGCCGCTCAACGGTGCGGAGACTGGCCTCGACGGTGGAGTGGGTGGGATGCGGCTTGTAGCGGAGCGCGTCGAGGAAAATCGTCTCCACGCCCTCGAGCAGGCGGAGCGAATCTTCGGGAATTTCGCTGTGATCGGTGAGATAGGCGTGATTGCCGAAGCGGAATCCGTGGCAATCCCCGCTGCCGTGCTTCAGCGGAATCGGCCGGAATTCGAGGCCGTGAACGACGATGGGTTCGTCGGGGAAGACGTGGGTTTCGATTCTTGGACGCGAGGATTCGCTGGGTCCGTCGTGAAAAATGTAGCTGAAAATCCGGCGGATGACTTCGAGCGTGTGCGCCGACGCATAGACGGGAATGGGACCGCGCTGATGGAAATTGAAAGGCCGCAGGTCGTCGAGGCCCAGCACATGGTCGGCGTGGGCGTGGGTGAACAGCACCGCGTCCACTTTCCGGATGCCGTAGGCGAGCGCCTGCTGGCGGAAGTCCGGCCCGGTGTCGATGACCACCGTGCAGCCGTCCCAGCGGAGGCACACCGAGGGGCGGAGCCGGCGGTTTCGCGGATCGTCCGAGCGGCAGACGGCACAGTCGCAGCCAATGGTGGGCACGCCGACGCTGGTGCCCGAGCCGAGTACGGTGAGCCGGACCCTGCGGGGCTCAGCCATGGGATGCGCCCGTTTCGGCGGCCTTCTTCTGCGTCATCTCGAAGACGTGCAGGTAGCGGAAGCGGAGCTCGGTCACCGTGTTGTCGAGCAGGCGCTGCTCTTCCAGCGTCAGGTTGCCTTTGGTCTTTTCCTGGAGCATCGCCAGCATGTCGATGAAGTGGCGGGCCAGCCGCAGGTCGGGCGCGCCTTCCGCGCCGCCTTCCTTCGGCTCGTGCAGGTGCGCTTCGGCCTGCATGCGCAGGCTCACCACCAGAATGTCAAACGAGGGAGGAGGCAGAGGAACGTCACGCTCGCTCATCAATTCCCATTGTATTCGGGCCAGCCGGCGCCGCCTCGCGCGCCACGCGGGCCGGAACGGGGTGCGCTCAGTAGCGCGTGGGAGGAAAATCCGTTTTCAGATAGGCGGGCGCGGCGGGCAGCTCGGGCAGGAGTTCGTCGAGCGAGCCGATGGCTTCGGGCGAGTCCGGGCTGATCTTCTGGCCTTTACGCTGCTGCTTCCGGGCTTCTTTTTCCTGCCGGCGTTCAAGGCGTTGCGCCTCGCGCTGGCGCTTGTTGAAAGTGGACTTGGATCGGTGCGCCATGGAGGTTCTCCTTTCCGCGGGAGCCGGCGGCGCACGCCGGCTCCCCCGTTCGGCTCCGCTTACCAGCGGCTGGGACGGCGCTGGCGGAACGAGCCGCCGCCGTTGCCGGCGCCGCGGCCGTTTTCACGCGGCCGCGCCTCGTTCACGTTCAGTGAGCGCCCATTCACCGAGGCGCCATTCAGCGCTTCGATTGCCCGGTCCGCTTCCGTAGAATCGGCCATTTCGACGAAGGCGAAGCCGCGGCTGCGCCCCGTGTCACGGTCGGTGATGATCTGGACACGATCAACCGTGCCATATTCCTCAAACCAGGAACGCACGGCTGCCTCCGTGGCTCCAAAATCCAGGTTGCCAACAAAGATGTTCTTCAAGTGTTTTCTTCTTTCTGAATTTGACGGCAGGCTCTACTCGGCGGGAAAACTCTCGGACCGGTCTAGCGGAGCGATCAAATACGTCTTGAGTCTAGCACACGCCCGGCCGAGGCGCATCTGTTTTTTTGTGCCCTTGCAACCTTGCCGGCTGATCTGCTAGGTAAGATAGGAAGTCGGCCTGCCACCGCCGGCCGTCCCCGGCGAGCCGGTTCTGCGGCAAGACTATGAAAAAGCAAGCAAAGCCCAGCAAGGATGCCCGTCAGGCTGCTTCGGCAAAGGAGCCCAGCGTGCCCTTGTCGCAGCAGGAATCCTTTTCTGAAGCGATGCGCGCCTTCTGGGCAGGGCATTACGAACAGGCCATCGCCCTGTTTGAGCAGGCCGCTCTAGGCCGTGACATATCCATTGCCGAGTCGGCCAAGATGCACATCCGCATGTGCCAGCGGCGGCTGGAGGCCGCGCGCAGTGCGCCAAAGACGCCGGAAGAGCACTACCTTTACGCCGTGAGCCTGTTGAACGCCCAGCAATACGACCAGGCGCGGCCGCATCTGGAACAGGCCGTCGCCGTGGATCCACGCCCGGACTATCACTACGCGCTGGCTTTGGCCCTGGGCATGCTGGGCAACCTGGAGGGCGCCGCAGCGAGCCTGCGCCACGCCATTGAGGCTGACCCCGGGCTCCGCACGGCGGCGAAGAAAGATCCGGATTTTGCTCCGCTGCTCGAAAATGAGCTGATCCGGGAGACCCTCGCCGGCGGGTAAGCCGGCAGGCAGGAGTTCTTCGTTGTCCCGATTTCCGATGGGACCGGCTTCCGCGGCGAAGCCGGAGATCGACTGGGTGCATGACCCGCTGCGCATCTTCGCCATTGGCGGGGGCACGGGGCTATCGACGCTGCTGAAAGGGCTGAAGCGGTACGCGCACCAGGCCGGGGCCGCCGCGCTGGAACCATATGTCGACATCACCGCCATGGTTACCGTTACCGACGATGGCGGCAGCAGCGGGCGGCTGCGGCGGGAATTCGAAATGCTGCCGCCGGGCGACGTGCGCAACTGCATGGTGGCGCTGTCAGAGGACGAGGCGCTGCTGGCGCGGCTGTTCCAGTACCGGTTTTCCAGCGGCCGGGGGCTCAAGGGACACAGCTTCGGCAACCTGTTTCTTACGGCGCTGACCCAGATCACCGGCGACTTCGCCCGCGCGGTGGAACTGAGCTCAGCGGTGCTGGCCATCGCCGGCCGCATTTTTCCTTCGACGCGCCAGAACGTCTCGCTGCGTGCGCACCTGGCCGACGGTCGCATCGTGGACGGCGAGACGTCGATCAGCCGCTCGGACGCGCCGATCGCGCGCATTGAACTGGTGCCGCCGGACGTGCGGCCGACGCGGGGAATTCTCGACGCCATTGCCCGCGCCGATCTGATCACGCTGGGGCCGGGCAGCCTGTTCACGAGCGTCATTCCCAACCTGCTGGTGCGCGGCGTGGCCGCGGCCATCCGGCGTTCGCCGGCCTGGAAGGCGTGCATCGTGAACCTCATGTGGCAGCCGGGCGAAACTCTCGGGATGAGCGCGGCTGACCACATCGAGGCCATCTATCGCCATGCCGGCGCGCCGCTGCTCCAGTTCGCCATTGTGAACACGCAGCCGATCGCCCGCGCCCGTCTGGCCCGTTACGCGCGCGCCCGCGCCCGGCAGGTGACCGTGGATCAGGAGAGGCTGGAACAGCTTGGCCTCCAGGTGCTGGGGCTGCCGCTGCTGGCGCGCGGCGAAAAGATCCGCCATGACCCGGAGCGGACGGCCGCGGCGGTGATCGATCTGGCCCTGCACAGCCGCCGCCAGCGCGTGATCCTGGCCAGGCCCGCCCGCCGCCGTGCCTGACCGGCCCGCTACACTTCCAGAAGAGGGCATCGGCCTGCCATGCCAGCAGAGATCTCCGTCGTGATTCTTGCCGCGGGACTTGGCACCCGCATGAAGTCGTCGCTCGCCAAGGTTCTCCATTGCGCCGGCGGCCTGCCGCTGATTGAACACGTGGTTCGCGCCGCGCGCGCCATTGCGCCGCCGGAGCGCATTGTGGTGGTCACCGGACATCAGGCGGAGCAGGTGGAAGCGGCCGTGTCGCATCACGGCGTGCGGTTTCAGCTCCAGCCGGAGCCACGGGGCACGGGCCATGCCTTGCAGGTCTGCCGTACGCAACCGGGGCTGGACTCGGGGCTGCTGGTGGTGCTTTATGGGGACTGCCCTCTGCTGAAACCGGCCACGCTGCGGCGGCTGGTGGAGGCGCACCAGGCCGGCGAGGCCGCCGCGACGGTGCTGACGGCGCGGCTCGCCGATCCGCACGGCTACGGGCGCATTCTGCGGGACGAACGGGGCCGCATCGCCGCCATCGTGGAAGAGAAAGACGCAACGGCTGATCAGCGCGCCGTGGATGAAATCAATTCCGGCATTTATTGTTTTGACGCGGCCGCGCTCTGGCCAAGGCTCGAACGGCTGACGCCGAGCCCGGCCACCGGCGAGCTCTACCTGACCGAGGTCATCGGGCTGCTGCGCGCCGACGGGCTGTTTTCGGCGCCGCTGGCGGTCGACGATCCGGGCGAGGTGCTGGGCATCAACACGCGCGTGGAGCTGGCCGAAGCCGACCGCGTGCTGCGGGCGCGCAAGGCGCAGGAGCTGATGCTGGCGGGCACGACCATCGAGCGCCCGGAAACGGTGCTGATCGACATGGACGTGGAGGCCGCGCCGGACACGCATGTCGGGCCGTTCGTTCAGCTGCTGGGCCGCACGCGGTTGGGCGCCGGGGCGCGCGTCGGCGCCTGCTCGGTCCTGCGCAACGCGGACGTCGGCGAAAACGCCGAAGTTCTGCCCTTCTGCCACGTCGAGGATTCGCGGCTGGAGAGCGCCGCGCGCATCGGGCCGTTTGCGCGGCTCAGAATGCGTTCCACGGTGGCCGCGGGCGCGCAGATGGGCAACTTCGTCGAGATGAAGAACTCGACGCTGGGGGCGGGCGCCAAGGCCATGCACCTTGCCTACCTGGGTGACGCCACCATCGGTCCCGGCACCAACATCGGCGCCGGGACGATCACCTGCAACTATGACGGGTTCCGGAAACACCCGACCACGATCGGCGCCGGAGCCTTCATCGGCAGCAACGCGACGCTGGTGGCGCCGGTGGTGATCGGCGACGGGGCCTTCGTCGCCGCCGCCAGCATCGTCACCAAGGACGTGCCGGCGGACGCGCTGGCCATCGGCCGCGCCCATCAGGTGAACCGCGAGGGCTGGGCCCGCGCGCGACGGGAGAAGGAAAAACAGGGCCGGCAGTGACGCCGCGCGTCACAGATTCGGGCCGTTCTGTTTGAAACAATGCGTGGCGTTCCTGGCCGTTACAGGACGACCACCGGGTGATAGACGTTCGGCATGGCCGCCTCACCGATGGCCACCAGCTCGCCGCGCCCGTTCACGGCTTTCACGAATTTTGCGCCGCCGGCGCCGCGGAAGGGCGAGACGCGGAAATCGCGCCCCTGGCGGATCTGCGTCTCGGTGATGGAGTCGACGATCTGCGTGGGGAATTCCGGCAGCAGCTCGGCCGCGGGGATCAGCGCTTCGCGGAGCCGGCCCTCCGCGGCCAGGCGTTCGAGCTCCTCGATGGTTTTCGCCTGGGACTCGCCAAACGGGCCGGAAACGGTCCTGCGAAGCGTCTCGAGGAACGCACCGCAGCCGAGGATCTGCCCGGCTTCGTGGGCAATGGCGCGCAGGTAGGTGCCTGGACTGCAACGCACGCGCAGCTTCAGGCGGCACCCATCGAGCCCGAGGATCTCGATGGAATGCACGGTGACCTCTACGGGTTTGAGCTCGAAGGGAACCTGTTTCCGCGCCAGCTCATAGGCCGGCCTGCCGCGGATTTTCTTGGCCGAGACCGGCGGCGGCGTCTGAAGGAACGTGCCATGGAAGGGCTTCAGCGCGCGCTCCACGTCTTCCCAGGTGAGTTCCGGCGCCTGATCTTCGCCGAGCGGCTCGCCGTCGGCGTCGTACGTTGTGGTGGCGTAGCCGAAGCGGATGACGCCTTCGTAGACCTTCTGGCCCGCGCTGAAAAACTGCGCCAGACGAGTGGCGCGGTTCAGGAGCAGCGGAAGGACGCCGGTGGCTGGCGGGTCCAGCGTGCCCAGGTGTCCCACTTTTTTCGTGCCGGCGATGCGCCGCAGCCTGTTCACCACGTCGTGCGAGGTCCAGCCGGCGGGCTTGTCGACGACGATGACGCCGTTCAGTGTTTCGTTCATGAGATGGAAGGCGCCGCGGCGCGTGCGCGCCCGGCAACGCAATTTCCCATTGTACCCGCGGCTCGCGCCCGGAACGTTACACTGAGTTCTGAGTGCAGGAAGAGGTCTCGCTCCAACGTCCGTTCGATTCCCGTCTGACGCGCCGTCTTCTGGGCCTCGTCCTGCCCTGGTGGCCCTGGGTGCTGGTGGCGGTTGTCTGCCTGCTGGCGAACTCGGCGCTTCAAATCCTTTCGCCGCTGCTCGTCAAGATCGCCATTGACCGGTATCTGGCGCCGGCGCCCGGGATGACGCTACCGTGGCTGGAACAGCGGCTGCCCGTCGAGCCGATTCCGGGCCTGGCGCACATCAGCCTGATCTACTTTGCCATTCTCGCCGCCGGACTGCTGCTCGATTTCTCCCAGCAGCTCATCATGCAGCGGACGGGCCAGTATGCGATGTTCGCGCTGCGGCGGAGGATTCTCGCCCACCTGCACGAGCTGGACCTGCGATTTTTCGACACGAACCCGGTGGGGCGGCTGGTGACGCGCGTCACCAGCGACGTGGACGCGCTGAATGAACTGTTCGCTTCCGGGCTCGTGTCGCTGCTTGGGGACACGCTGGTGCTCACCTTCATCCTGCTGGCGATGTTCCGGCTGAGCCCCGTGCTCACGCTGCTGATGCTGGTGGCGCTGCCGGCGGTGTTCGGCGTCACCTGGCTGTTCCGCCGCACGGTGACGGAGAGCAACCGCCGGATCCGCGCGGCGGTGGCGCGCATCAACAGCTTCCTGCACGAGCACATTTCGGGCATCAGCGTGCTCCAGCTTTACAACCGCGAGGCGCGGGCCACGCGCGACTTCGCCGCCGTCAATGCGGCGCACCGCGACGCTTACTTTGAGGCGATCCGCGCTTACGGCTGGTTCTATCCGGCCATCGAATTCATCTCGGTGCTGACGGTCGCCTCGCTGCTGGTGGCCGGCGGTTGGCAGGTCCGCCGGGACGCGCTGTCGCTTGGCGTGCTGGTGGCGTTCTTTCAGTATGCGATGCGCGTCTTCCGGCCCATCCAGGACCTGAGCGAGCGTTACAACATCCTTCAGACGGCGCTGGCCGCGGCGGAGCGCATCTTCCAGCTTCTGGACACGCCCGTCGAAATCCGCCCGCCCGAGCGCGCGCGCCCGCTGCCGGACACGATCGCCCCGATCGAGTTCGACCACGTGTGGTTCGCCTACAAGGACGGGGAGTGGGTGCTGCGGGACGTCAGCTTCCGGATTGAGCCGGGCGAGGTGATCGCGGTGGTCGGCCATACGGGCGCGGGCAAGACGACGCTCACCAACCTGCTGCTGCGCTTTTATGACGTGCAGCAGGGCGCTATCCGCATCGGCGGCATGGATATCCGCGAGTTCGACCCGCGCGAGCTGCGGCGCCGCTTCGGCGTGGTTCTCCAGGACCCCACGCTGTTCACCGGAACCATCGCCGACAATATCCGCCTTGGCTCGTTGCATGTAACCGAAGAGGCCATCGAGGTGGCAGCCGACCAGGTGAATCTGCTGGACTTCGTCGAGCAGCTCCCCAGCGGGTTTGAACACCCGGTGCGCGAGCGCGGGGCGGGGCTCTCCACGGGACAAAAGCAGCTCATCAGTTTTGCCCGCGCGCTGGCTCACAACCCGCAATATCTGATCCTCGACGAGGCCACCTCGAGTGTCGATACGGAAACCGAACTCAAAGTGCGCGAGGCGCTGGAAAAAATGGTGGAGGGCCGGACGTCGATCATCATCGCCCACCGGCTGTCCACCATCCAGCGCGCGAGCCGGATTTTCGTGATGCACAAGGGACAGCTCCGCGAGGTGGGCACGCATCAGGAGCTGCTGGCGCGCCGCGGAATCTACTGGAAGCTGTACCAGCTTCAGTACCGGGATCAGGAGATCCGCCGCTGAACCTTTTGCGCCTCGCGGCGGATGCGCTGCGGCAGGTCGGCCAGGTGCAGCGCCATCGGGACGAAGCGGGCCGCGCCCTGCGGCACCGGGGGGCCCAGCGCGCGGAACCCCATTTTCCCGTACATTCCAATGCGCTCTTCCACGCCGCTGATCAGCAGCGTCGATGCCCCCGCCGCCCTCACCTCCTCCAGCAGCTTCGCCAGCAGCCCCGCAAACACCCCCGTGTGCCGGTACTCGCGCGCCACCGCCAGCAACCGCACTTCGCACAGCGGCTGTGGCAGCTCTTCCAGCACCCGCGCATCGCTCAGCCTCGACTCAACGGAAAACGGCCGCTCCATCGACCAGCAGACCATTGCAGCCAGCCGCTCTCCCTCGAGCGCCAGCAGGAAGCGGCTTTTCTGCTCGAAACGGTCGATCAGGCGACCGTTCGGGCGCGGCTCGTGCTGGCCCAGCTCTTCGGCGAAGGCAGCGTGGTTGAGCCGCCGCAGCCGGTCAAAATCCTCCTCCGTTTCGGCGTAACGGTAAATGACTTTCATCGCACCGCCTCCATGGCAGGCACGCTCATCGCATCTGCTGCGCCTCCTCCATGCCGCGGCTCACATCGACTCGGGCCAGCACGGCGATGCCGGCGAGAAAGAAGAGAACCAGACTGAGAATCGCCCACTGGTAGCTGCCGGTGAATTGCATCACCAGCCCGAAAATCAGCGGGGCCACCCAGCTCGTGCCCTTGTCGCTGATCTCATACAGCGAGAAAAATTCGGCTTCTTTTCCTTTCGGAATCATGACTGAAAACAGCGACCGGCTCAGCGCCTGGGTGCCGCCCATGATCAGCGCCACCAGCGCCGCTGCGATGAAAAAATCCCTTGAATTCCTGATGAAAAATACGCCGCACATCAGCGAGGTCCACACGAAAAGGCTCCCCATCACCGTCCGGTACGCTCCCAGCTTCTCCGCCAGGCGCTGGAAGGCGAGCGCGCCCGCGAACGCCACGAACTGCACCATCAGGATCGCCAGCGTCAGGTCGGCCATGGGCATCCCGAGGTGGTCCGCGCCGAACTGACCGCTTAAGGTGATGACGGCCTGGACCGCGTCGTTGTAGAGAAGGTAGGCCATCAGGAACAGCAGCGCCTGCCGGTAACGGCCGAGGCTGCGCAGGGTGCGCGCCAGTTGGACGAAGCCGCTCTTCCACACCGCCCTTGCCGGCGGATGCGCCGCGCCGCGAGCGCGCAGGCCCATCATCGGGATCACGGTGAAGAACGCCCACCATGCCCCGGCCGAGCCCAGGCTGATGCGCACCGCCATGGAATCGTCCAGGCCCAGGCGCGCGGCGTTCTGATACAGCAGCAGGTTCAGCCCCAGCAGAATGCCGCCGCCGAGATAACCGATGCCCCAGCCGCGGCTGGAAACGGCGTCGCGCTCTTCCGGCGGTGCGATGTCGTTCAGGAAGCTGTTGTAGACGACAATCGATGCGCCGAAGGCGAGGTTGGCCACCAGAAACAACAGCCCGCCGAGCAGATACATCCCGTCGGTGAGCCAGAACATGGCGATTGTGGCCGCAGCGCCCGTGTATGCCAGCCCGCCGAGGATTCTCTTCTTGTTCGGACTCGCGTCGGCGATGGCGCCCACCACCGGCAGCGCCGCCACCTGCGACAGCACCGAGAGCGAAATCAGATAGCCCCAGTAGCTGCGCGCATCGACGGGAATGCCCAGCGGGCGCACCGTCCCTTCCGCGTCCGCCGCCGCCTTCGCCAGCGCCGTCAGATACGGCCCCAGAAACAGCGTCACCACCGTCGACGAAAACGCCGAGTTGGCGAAATCGTACATGTACCAGGCGCGCTGTTCGCGCCGGAGCAGGGCGTTCTCAGCGTCCGCGTGTGTCAAGCAGCTCCTCCACCATGGCGGCGATGCGCGGATAATCCTTCTTTCCGGTGGCCAGCAGCGGCAGCTTCTCGATGAAAACGATGCGGCGCGGAATGGCGAGCTCCGGCGCGCCCAGGGCGCGCGCGGCGGCCTGGAGCGCATCACGGCCCAGCGCCGGATCCTCGGTGGCAAGCACGATCATTTCTCCGCGCGCGGCGTCCGGCCGCGCCAGCGCCGCATGCTGGTGCTTCGGCGAGGCCTGCTCGGCGATCCGCTCCGGCAGCTCGAGCGCCACCATCTCTCCGGCCACCTTGGCGAACCGCTTCAGCCGCCCGAGCAGGCGGATCATGCCGTCTTCGATTGCTGCCAGATCGCCGGTCGAATACCACCCTTTGCCGAAGATCGACTCGGGCGGCTCCAGAACGCCGGGGCGGCTGTCGCGCAGGTAGCCGAGCATCACGTTCGGCCCGCGCACGTGCAGGATGCCGCCCTGTTCCAGGCCTTCCACCGGTTCGAGCCGCGTCTCCACCAGCGGCAGCGGCTCGCCCACCGTGCCGCGCCGCGCCCGCAGCGGCGTGTTCACGCTGATCACCGGCGAGCACTCCGTGGCGCCGTAGCCTTCCAGAATGCGGAGCCCGAATTTTTCCATGTAGATCTGTTCGACGTCCGGCGTGAGCTTTTCCGCGCCCGCCACCAGCAGGCGCGTGCGCCGGAAATCGTAAGGATGCGCGCGGCGCGCGTAGTGCTTGAGGAACGTGGGCGTGGCGAACATCACCGTGGCATCGCGGTCGTAAAAGAGCTCGGGAATCGCCGCATAATGCAGCGGCGTGGGATACAGGAAGACGCGAATGCCGCTCACCACGGGCAGCAGGAATCCCGCCATCAACCCGAAGCTGTGGAAGACGGGCATCGCGGAAAAGATCCTGTCGGCCGGCGTGACGTCCAGCACCGCCAGCGCCTGCTCGATGTCGCTGAGGATGTTCCAGTGGCTGAGCACGACGCCCTTCGGCCTGCCCTCGCTGCCCGAGGTAAACAGCACGGCGGCCGGCTCGTCCGGCTTCGCGCGGCGGACCGCCAGGCGCGGCAGGCGCAGCGCGAATCCGAGCAGCCAGAGTTTGTCCGCCAGCGTGAGCCGCTCGCGCAGGTCTTCGAGGAGAACGATCTGCGCGCCCTCAAGCCGCTCGATGACCGGGTCGAGCTTTGCCCGCTCGAGAAAGGCGCGCGAAGTGATCACGGTACGGATGCCGGCCGCACGCAGGGCGCTCTGAAGGCCTTCGGCGCCGGAGGTGAAGTTGAGCATCGCGGGCACGCGCCGGCGCGCCATCAGACCAAGCACCAGCGCCAGGGTGGCGGCGGCGTTCGGCATCATCACGCCCACCATTTCCCCTTCGCGCGTGAATTTCTCCGCAAGCCGCCCGAGCGCGAGCGCGCCGCGCAGGAGCCGCCCGTAGGTCATCTTCGTCCCGCCGGCGTCCTCGACGAGGTCGCGGCCGCGCCCATAGACGGCGATGGCATCGAGAAACGCCTCTGTGAGCGTGCGGCGGGGGCGCGCCTCGCAGATGGCGCGTTGCAGCATGCGCCGCATCTCTTCACTGGCGGCGCGGCGGCGCTCCTTGCCGGTGCGGCCCTGCGGCATTTCGAGCACGCGTGGCGGGAACCATGTGACGCGGATCTTCGGCAGCCACTGGAGGGGAAAGTCTCCGCGCATCCGCGTGAAGCCGCGGGCGCGCACCGCCCCGTCAATGACGGCAACGGCGACCGGCGCGCCCGTTTTTGCGGCAATGAAAGCCGGCCCGTCATAAATCTTCATCAGCCCGCCGGTGACGGTGACGCGACCTTCCGGAAAGATCACCACGGTGCGTCCGGCTTCGAGCGCGGCCATCGCTTCCTTGACGCCCATCGGATTGGTGACGTCGATGACGATGTAGTCGGCGGCGCGGATCAGGAAGCGGAAGACCCACTGCTGCATGACCTGCGTGTGCACCAGCCAGAGCGCATTACGCGGCAGCATCGACCACAGGATGGGCGCATCGAGGAAGGACTGATGATTGGCAATGACGAGCCCCGTGCGCGGCGGCTGGCCGCGCACCTCGAGCCGGTAGAGAACTTTGAGTAGAAAGCGCACCACGGTCTGGAGCATAGGGCTTCGTCCGGCGGCGCGGCGCACCGCGTTACCGCAAGTGTACGACGCCGGAGCGCGCCCCCGTTACAATCGGAACGTGGCCGCAACGTGGATCACCGCCGAAGGCAGCCGGCGCTTTGCCGCGCGCTTCCCGGCTGCGCAGGAAAAGGGCTTCTACCGGCTGGCCCAGGGATGCCTGCTGTCCACGATTGGCATTGGCACGTATCTCGGCGCCCCTTCGGAGGCCGACGACGCCCGCTACACGGAGGCGGTGCGCACTGCGGTCTCGGCGGGCGTCAATGTCATTGACACGGCCATCAACTACCGCCACCAGCGCTCCGAACGCTCGGTCGGCCGCGCGCTGCGGGAGCTGTTCGACCGCGGCGCGGCCGCGCGCGATGAACTGCTCGTCTGCACGAAAGCAGGCTTCCTGACGCCTGGGGCCGTGCCCGACGGCGCGCTCGACTCTCCCGCCACCGTGGGAAGGATGCACTCGATGTCGCCGGAGTTCCTCGAGGACCAGCTGGCGCGCAGTCTTGCCAATCTGGGCCTGGAGGCGATCGACGTCTACTACCTGCACAACCCGGAGACGCAGCTGCGCTTCATTTCCGAAGAGCAGTTGGAAGAGCGGCTGGCCGCCGCCTTCGCGCGGCTGGAGCGGTTCTGCCGCGAGGGCCGCATCGGCGCCTGGGGCGTGGCCACCTGGGACGGACTGCGGCTGAAGGAGGGCGCGCCGGGCCGCCTTTCGCTGGCGCGCCTTGTGGAGCTGGCGCGGCAGGCGGCCGGCGAGGACTGCCATTTCCGCTTCGTGCAGCTTCCGTTCAACCTCGCCATGCCGGAGGCGTTTACGCGCCCGCACCATGAGGGCGCGCCGCTGCTTGAAGTGGCGGCGCGGCTGGGCATCACCGTCATCGCCAGCGCTCCGCTGCTCCAGGCGCGGCTGGCCCAGGGGCTGCCCGAGGCGGTGCGCCGCGCCTTTCCGGAGTGCCATACGGACGCGCAATGCGCGCTGCAATTCGCGCGCTCGGCGCCAGGTGTGACGACGGCGCTGGCCGGAATGAGTTCGGCGACGCACATCGAGGAGAATCTCGCGCTGGCGGGCGTGCCGCCCACGCCGCTGGAACGATGGATGACACTGTTCGAGTCCCGGCCATGAACGCCTGCGTCCGCCTGGAGCCGCCGTTCGACCTCGCCTCCGTGCCCGAGACGCCTGGCGTCTTCGTCATCCACATCCGCAGCGGCGAGCCGTATGTCAGCCGCACGCGGCTGCTGCGCCGGCGCCTGAAGCGGCTGCTTGAGGGATCGACAGTCGCCGGCCGGGCCCTGCGTCTCGCCGAGCTGGCCACGGCGGTGGAATACGAACCGGAGCCTTCGGCGCTCGGCCTGCTGTTGCGGCACTACCAGCTTCTGCGGCGCTTCGACCCGGAGGGCGCGGCACGGCGGATGCGGCTGCGGGCGCCGGTGTTCGTCAAGGTGCATCTTTCCAACCCGTGGCCGCGGACGTCCGTCTCGCGGCGGCTGAGCCGCTCGTCTTCGCTCTGCTTCGGGCCGTTCCGGAACAGAACCGAAGCTTCCCGTTTTGAACAACAGATGCTGGATCTGTTTCAGCTGCGGCGATGCCAGGAGGATCTGGAGCCGTCGCCGGACCACCCGGGCTGCATCTATGGCGAGATGATGAAGTGCCTGCGGCCCTGCCAGCAGGCGGTTTCGCGCGAAGAGTACGCGGCGGAGACGGCGCGGCTGGTGCGATTCCTGGAAACGCGCGGCCGCAGCCTGATGGAGTCCGTCGCCGCGGCGCGTGACCAGGCGAGCGAGGCGCTGGACTTCGAGCAGGCGCGCGTGTGGCATGAACGCTGGCTGCGCGTGCGGGAGGCGGCCTCGCTTTGCGGCGAGCTGGCCGCGCCGCTGGACCAGCTCAACGGCGCCGCGGTGCTGTCGGCGCAGACGCCCGGCGCGGTGCGGCTGGCGGTGATGCTCGGCGGCGCGTGGCTCGACCTGATCGATTTTCCGGTGGCCCCGTCCGGTCCGGCCGTCAGCCTGGACTCGCGGCTGCGCTCGCTGCTCGGCCCGCTCGATGCCCCGCGGATCCCGGTGCAGGAGCGCGCCGCGCACATTGCGCTGCTGGCACAGTGGTATTACGGCGCGGCGCGCGACGCCGAATGGCGGCCGTTCGCCTCGCGCGATTCGATCCCCTACCGCGCGCTGGTGCGGGACATCTCCCGGGCCGCCTCGCGCATGCAGGGCAGCCTGTTCCCCGCATGATTTGGCGCGGTGCGCGCGCCGGTGTCAAACTAATCCTTGAGCGGGCTTTGGACGCCTTGAGCGTACCCACAGCCGCTCCTCTTGCGGAGGTCATTGCGCAGTGGCACTCAAGTCCGAACCTGGCGCCAGCGTCCCGGCTCCTTCCGGCGGCTCCTCGCTGCCGCTGTATTCCGCCATCGTCGCCGTCCTGATCCTCGCCGGGGCCGCCGTCTGGTGGTTCTTCCTGCGCACGCCGCCGAAGCCGCCCGAGCCCCCGCCTCTCACAGAAGAGGCGCGCGAATACGTCCGCAACGGGTATCTGGCGCTGTCGGAAGTCGAAATGAAGGCGGCCGAAAACTACATGATGACGACGCTGGTGGAAGTCACCGGCAAGATCACCAACAAGGGCCCGCGCACGATCGCGGTGGTGGAACTCAACTGCGTTTTTTACGATCCCTACGGCCAGGTGGTGCACCGCGAACGCGTGCCGATCGTGCGCCGGGTGAAGGGCAGGCCGTTCCAGCCGGGCGAGTCGCGCCCGTTCCGGCTCGCCTTCGACAGCATCCCCTCCGGATGGAACCAGGTGCTGCCGCAACTCGTCATAGCGCGCATCGACTTCGAGAACTGAAGCCGCCATGCCGCACATTCTGCTGATTGAAGACGACAGCACCCAGCGCCGGCTCCGCACGCTTCTGCTGGAATCGCAGGGCTTCCGCGTAACGGCCGCGGCCTCGGCCGATGAGGCGCTTGATCTCGTGGACAGCACCGCACCGGACGCGGTGCTGATGGACCTGCGCCTTCCCACGGCCGGCGATGGCCGGCGCCTGATCCGCAGGCTGCACGAGCGGCGCCCGCGCCTTCCGGTGATCGTTGTCTCGGGCGCGCCGGCCGAACTCGAGCGGTCCGAAGAGGCCGGCCTGGTGCGCGCCGTGCTGCGCAAGCCGGTACGAACGGAGGCGCTTCTGCGGGCCCTGTCGCGCCTGGCGGCGTTGCTCGTGCCGCTGCTCGTGTGGTTGCCCGCCGGCGCGCAGTCGCGAAGCTTCCCGTTCCTGCTGGAGAAGTCCGCTGAGGTGGTCGCCGAGCTCGAGCTGGCCTCGCCGGGGTCTGACTGGTCGCAGCCCGGCCACGAAGCCGCGGTGGCCGCGGTGACGGTGGATGGTCACACGGAACAGCACATTTTTGTTTTTGGCGAAAAGGAGTCGTGCCGCTACCGCGTCTTTCTCGGGCCGCTGGCGGCGGGCGAGCACACGCTGGCGGTGGCGCGCGACGCGCGCCATTCAGCCCCGGCGTCAGAGCTTCAGATCGGCGAGGCGCGCATCCGGCCGCTGGAACCGGGCAGCCCCGACGAAGAGCTCATCCGCCTGGCGCCGGTGCTCTACTCGCGCCAGGACACCGACGGGCGCTTCAGCGACGTTCCGCTGCTCGTCTACGCCACGCGGGGGAGCGACGCGACTGGGGCGTGGATCGAATACACGGTGATTTTTTCCAACGAGGATGGCGGCACCTCCACGCGCGACCTGCTGGCGCGCTGGGGCAGGACCACGGATATTGAATTCGTCTACCGGGTGTGGCCCGGCCCTGACGGCACGCCGCGCCGGACGCTGATCCAGACCCGCGAACACCAGGACGTGCCATACGACGGGCCCTATTTCGGGCTGCATCCCCTGCTGGAGCCGGTGACCGACAACAACATGGTGGAAGCGGCGGTGAGGCCCGGCGGGGCGCTGCGCTTCCAGTTCGTGCCGGTGCCCGCCGGTCTTTCCGACGGCTCCCGCGAGCTGATGATGGATTCCGAGCCTTTTACCTACGAAATCGCGTGGAAAGAAATGGTCCGCGAAGGGAAAATCCGCGTGGCCAATTCCTGGTTTGACGGAGAAAAAATCGCCGATCCGCGCCGATATTTCGTGGTGGAATTTTATACAGAAAGCGAAAATTCCGCAGTGCAGTTTCTGTACCGGCTCCGCGGCGAGGCGGTCTGGCGGGGCTCCGCGGTGGGCATCGCCGGGAATTTCATCGAACGGGACGGCTGGGCGCGCACGGCGGTGGAACTGCCCGAGGGCCGCTCCGCCGCCGACATCGCCGAGATCGCCTTTGAGTGCCTGTCCCGCCGCGGCCTGGAGAAGCAGCCCGTGCCGAAGAACGGCCGCTGCCGCATCGCGCGCCTGGGGCGCGCGTTCGGCTTTGACGCGCGCTGCCGTCCCGCGCCGGCAGCCCCGCTGCCGCAGCCGCCGCCGGAAGGCTGGCAGATGCGTGTGGGGGAAATGGTTTCGCTGAGGAGCGAGTGACACCGATGGAAATCGCCCGGCTCCATGACCGACTGAAAGCCGAAGGCAGGCTGAACCTGCCTGTCCGCATCGTGCCGCGCAGCCCGCGAACCGAATGGGCGGGTTTCCTCGAAAGTGGGGACTGGAAGATCCGCGTGGCCGCCCCTCCCGAACGGGGCAAGGCCAACGAAGAGCTGATCCGCTTTCTGGCCGCCGAGTTCGGCGTGCCGCGGGACGCGATCGAGATCGTCGCAGGCGCCACGAGTCACAACAAGCTGATCCGCATCCAGCCGCGGCGGTGACCGGGCGCGGCCGGACGCGGACGTTGGGCGCCTGCGGGTGTTTGCCCGGCGGAGGCGCCCCTGATTTAGAGCGGCAGAATTTCTTCGCGCTGCGGGTTGAAGTTCAGGCGGCGCTTCTGGACGTAGCTGATGTTGCCAAGATGCGAGGCCATGGCCGAGCGGTGGCCGTCGTAAACATCGCAGTTCGGGCGCTTGCGGGAGACGCAGCAGTCGAGGAAGTTTTTCACATGGTCCAGGGTGAAGTCGTAGTCGGGGCCCTTGACTTCCACCGGCTGGGCGCCGCGCTCGGCGGCGAGGAATTCGTAGCGCGAGCGGTCAATGAAGAGCTTGCCCTTCGTGCCACAGAACTCGATGCCGTAGCCGCGGATGCCGGGGGCAAGCGTGGCCTCAAAGGTCACGGTGTACTGCCCGCCGTATTCGAGCAGGACGTTGATGGTGTCCGGAGCGGTGCGGCCGTCCTTGTAGTTGTAGACGCCGCCGGCCGCAACGGCCGAGGTGGGTGAATCGTTGCCCATGAACATGTGGACGACGTCGATCCAGTGGGTGAAGAGATCGGTCACCTGGCCCCCTCCGAAATCGAGGTAGGCGCGCCAGTTCCAGAACTGCTGCGGGTCCCAGTCGCGCCAGGTGACCGGCCCGAGGAAGCGGGCCCAGTCGAGGTTCGACGGCTTCTCCTTCAGCCGCTCCGGGGCGCGGCGCAGATGGTACATGTTGCCGTGCCACCACGTGCGGACAAGCATGATGTTTCCCAACGCGCCCGAGTCGATGTACTTCTGCTTGGCCTCGATGTAATGGGCGCCGGAGCGCTGTTGGAGTCCGACCTGGCAGACGCGGTTGTTGACGCGTGCCGCCTTGACGATGGCGGGGCCTTCCTCGATCTTCAGTGTCAGCGGTTTCTCGACGTAGACGTCCTTGCCTGCGTTCAGGGCGTCGATGGTGGTGGCGGCGTGCCAGTGGTCCGGGGTGGCGTTCAGGACGATGTCGACATCCTTCTGCTCCAGCAACTGCCGGTGGTCGGTATAGCCTTTAGCCTCAGGCGCAAGCGTTTTCACCCGGTCGATCATCTCCCCGTAGACATCACAGGCGGCGACGACCTGGACGCGACCGGTCTTCTGAAACAACTGCATGACGTGGCGTCCGCGTTCTCCGGCGCCGATCAGGCCCAGGTTGAAACGGTCATTGGCGCCAAGGATTCGCGAGTAAGAAAGGGCGGTGAAGGCCGCCGGCGCCTGGACGGCGCTTCGCAGCACGGTGCGGCGGGAGGGATGAGAAAGAGCCATGGCTGCATTATATCGAGTGAGAACTTTTGGGGGCGGCGCGCACCATATGAACAGGAAGGCGCGCTCCACGGATCGCCTCACACGTCTCCTCCAGCCAAGCGCATCGGGGAGCGCGCCCTTTCTCCTGCCAGCTGGAATGCGGCCGGCCTCAGGCGGACCGGGCGTTGGAGCCCGCGGCCGGCGGCGCGCCGCTCCTGCCTCAATCTGGCGGCGGCTTGGTGGACTCCCAAGGCAGGGAAGCCTGCCAAGGAGGGCCTGCAAGCGATTGCGGACGGCCGCCCGCCGCACCTGCGCTCTGGGATATATTTGGATCGGCCGGAGGTCATCGCAGGGCGCGGGGCGCCCCCGATGGGCGGCCGGCGAGGACCCGCGAAAGGATCAGTGAATGCGGACGGCAATTGTGCTCTGTCTTATTCTTACCGGCCACGCACGGGCGGAGGCAGCAGTGAACGAGGTGACGGTCGAAACTGGCAGGCTCCGTGGCGCGGTCGCGGGCCGGGTGGTGGCTTTCAAAGGGATTCCTTACGCGGCCCCGCCGGTGGGAAAGAACCGTTGGCGGCCACCGCAGCCGGCGGCCCGTTGGACGGGCGTGCGCGATGCGACCCGATACGGGGCCGACTGCATGCAGCTTCCCTTCCCCAGCGACGCGGCCCCGCTCGGGACGGCGCCCGCCGAAGATTGCCTGTATCTGAACGTGTGGAAGCCGGCGAGCGGCGGCACGCGGCTCCCGGTGATGGTCTGGATTTACGGAGGCGGCTTCGTCAACGGAGGCAGTTCGCCGGAGGTGTATGACGGCAGCCGGTTTGCCGAAAAGGGCATCGTTTTTGTCAGCTTCAATTACCGCCTGGGCCGGTTTGGTTTTTTCGCACATCCGGCGCTTTCGAAGGAAAATCCTGACGGGCCGCTGGGAAATTATGCATTCATGGACCAGATTGCGGCGCTGAAATGGATCCAGCGAAATGTTGCCGTGTTTGGCGGAGATCCGAAAAATGTGACCATTTTCGGGGAGTCGGCCGGCGGCATGTCCGTGCTGACGCTGATGACGTCGCCGCCAGCGCGCGGGCTGTTCCACAAGGCGATTGTCGAGTCGGGCGGAGGACGGAACCTGCTCGGGCCGATGCGCCGCGTGCGCGAAAAACAGGGCGCGCTTGATTCAGGCGAAAGCGTCGGCCTCGCGTTTGCGAAGAAAATGGGCATCGAGGGCGAGGATGCGGCGGCGCTCGAGGCGCTTCGCGCGCTGCCGGCGGAAAAGATCGTCGACGGGCTGAACATGGCTTCGATGAACACTCCGACCTACGCGGGGCCGATGCTCGACGGGCAGATCGTCGTCGAGACGGTGGAACAGGCGTTTCTCGGCGGGCGGCAGGCGAAAATTCCGTTCATCGCCGGGGCAAACAACATGGACATCGGCTTTTCTTTCGCAAAGACGCTCGATGAGGTGTTTCAGCCGTTCGGGCCGCTGCGCGCCCGGGCCGAGGCTGCCTACAACCCCGACGGCAAGGGCGACGTCAAGACCGTGGGCTATCTGGCTGCGATGGACCGGATGATGATCGAGCCGGCCCGCTTCACCGTGAAAAAGATGACTGAAACCGGGCAAAAAGCGTGGCATTACCGTTTCTCCTATGTTGCGGAATCGATGAGAAAGCAGTGGCCCGGAGCGCCGCATGCCACCGAAATTCCGTTCGTCTTCAATACCGTGAGGGCGAAATACGGGACCCGGCTCACGCCATCCGACGAGGCCATGTCGGAAATGGTTCATGCCTATTGGGTGGATTTCGTCAGGAAGGGCGATCCCAATGGCGCCGGCCGGCCCGCCTGGCCCGCCTACGATCCGGCCCGGGACATCCTCATCGAGTTCGGCCCGGAGCGCGTCGAAGCCAAACCCGACCCCTGGAAGGCGCGCCTCGACGTGACCGAAGCGCTGGCGATGCAAGGCAAGTAGAGTTTCCGGCGTCTTTCCCGGCGAACGGCGCCGTTCACGCAGTGGCCGGATCCGAGCCGGCCCCGCATGGGCGGAGACGCAGCAGGGTGACGGCGGGGCAGGCGGACGAAGGCACAAGCGGGTGAGCCGGTTCGTGGGGCTGCCCACGGGCCGCTGAGCCGTCTGAATTGCGCCGTCCCCGGATCCGGTGACTGACCTGGGCCCGTTCTGCGGAGCGGGCCCCTTTTTCGGCTCAACCGACGGCCTCCCACTGCGCGGGTGTTTGCTCATTCCGCCCGGCCTGAGGGACTCGCTCCAGCCTCGGCTCCGAGGCGGGCGACGTTGCAGGGTAGCCATCAGCGTGCTTCCCGCTCCTGGGCATGGGGGAAAAGGCATTCATTCTAAAGGACTTCCTTTCTCAACCCTGGCAGCTCCCGGTATGGGTCAGATTTCGGAAACCGGGGTAGGGCCGTGCGAGTCAAAATTTGATAGAGTTACGCTAAAGAATCTAGACAATGCTTGACTAATCTGGTATAGTGAAGGCCAGAGGAGTCCAGAGCGAAGGAGTCCCCTATGGATCTCAATCGGTTTACGGAAAAGGCCCAGGATGCGCTGCGCGCGGCGCAGACCTTGGCGGCGCGGCTGTCGCACCAGCATGTGGACAACGAGCATCTTCTGGTGGCCCTGCTGGAGCAGGAGCAGGGCATTGCGCCGAACATTCTGCTGAAGGCGGGCTTTGACCTTGAAAAGCTCCACCGCCGGCTGATGACGGAGCTCGAACGCCAGCCGAAGGTGACAGTCAGCGGCGGCGCCTCGGGCATGTACCTGACGCAGCGGCTGGCGGCGGTGCTGGGCCACGCCGAGCAGGAAGCCCGGCGGATGAAGGACGACTTCATCAGCGTCGAGCACCTGCTGCTGGCGCTTCAGCAGGGCGATGGGCTGGCAGGGCAACTGTTCCGCGAGAACGGCGTCACGCGCGAGCGGCTGGAGCAGGCCATCCGGGAAGTACGCGGCAGCCAGCGGGTAACGACGCAGAACCCGGAGGCGACCTATCAGGCGCTGGAAAACTATGGCCGCGACCTGACGCAGATGGCCGCGCAGGGCAAGCTCGATCCGGTGATCGGGCGTGACGATGAGATCCGGCGGGTGATCCAGGTGCTGAGCCGGCGCACGAAGAACAACCCGGTGCTGATTGGCGAGCCGGGCGTCGGCAAGACGGCGATTGTCGAGGGCCTGGCGCAGCGCATCGTGCGCGGCGACGTGCCCGAAGGGCTGAAGTCGAAGCGCGTGGTGGCGCTGGACATGGGCGCGCTGATTGCCGGCGCCAAGTACCGCGGCGAATTTGAGGAGCGCCTGAAGGCGGTGCTCAAGGAAGTGGCGGCCAGCGAGGGCCAGATCATCCTGTTCATTGACGAGCTGCACACGGTGGTGGGCGCCGGCAAGGCCGAAGGCGCCATGGATGCCGGCAATCTGCTCAAGCCGATGCTGGCGCGCGGCGAGCTGCACTGCATTGGCGCGACGACGCTGGACGAATACCGCAAATACATTGAAAAGGACGCCGCGCTCGAGCGCCGCTTCCAGCCGATCATGGTGGACCAGCCCTCGGTGGAGGACACCATTTCGATCCTGCGCGGCCTGCGCGAGCGCTATGAAGTCCATCATGGCGTCAGGATCAAGGACTCGGCGCTGGTGGCCGCGGCGGTGCTGTCGAACCGCTACATTTCCGACCGCTTCCTGCCGGACAAGGCGATCGACCTGGTGGACGAGGCCGCGGCGCGGCTGCGGACCGAGATCGACTCGATGCCGGCCGAACTGGACGAGAAGCTGCGGCGGAAGATGCAGCTGGAGATCGAGCGCGAAGCCCTGAAGAAGGAGACCGATGAGGCCTCGCGCGAGCGGCTGGCGAGGATCGAAGAGGAGCTGTTCTCGCTGTCGCGCGAGGTGGCCGAGCTGGAGGCGCGCTGGAAGGCCGAGAAAGAGGCCATCCAGAAGCTGCGGAAGCTGCGCGAGGAGATCGAGCAGACGAAGCTGGAGATCGAGCGTGCCGAGCGCGCCTACGACCTGAACCGCGTGGCCGAGCTGAAGTTCGGCAAACTGATCCAGCTTGAGCGCGCGCTGTTTGAGGAAGAGCGGCGGCTGTCGTCGCAGGACTCGCGCGAGCGGCTGATCAAGGAGGAAGTCGACGAGGAAGACATTGCGCGCGTGGTGTCGCGCTGGACGGGCATTCCGGTGGCGCGGCTGCTCGAAGGCGAACGCCAGAAGCTGCTGCACCTGTCGAGCGAACTGCATCGCCGCGTGGTCGGCCAGGAAGAGGCCGTCAATGCGGTGGTCGAGGCGGTGCAGCGGTCGCGCGCAGGCCTGAGCGACCCGAACCGGCCGATCGGCTCGTTCCTGTTCCTGGGCCCCACGGGCGTGGGCAAGACGGAGCTGGCGCGGGCGCTCGCCGAGGCGCTGTTTGACGACGAGCGGGCGCTGATCCGCATCGACATGAGCGAGTACCAGGAGAAGCACACGGTGGCGCGGTTGATCGGCGCGCCTCCGGGCTACGTGGGCTTCGAGGAAGGCGGCCAGTTGACCGAGGCGGTGCGGCGGCGGCCGTATTCGGTGATCCTGTTCGATGAGATCGAGAAGGCCCATCCGGACGTCTTCAACGTGCTGCTCCAGGTGCTCGACGACGGGCGTCTCACCGACGGGCAGGGCCGCACGGTGGACTTCCGCAACACGATCGTGATCATGACGTCGAACCTGCCGCCGGAAAACCTGCGTTCGTTCTTCCGGCCGGAGTTCCTGAACCGCATTGACGAAGTGGTGGTGTTCCACGCGCTCACGCACGAGCATCTGCGGCGGATCGTGGACATCCAGATCGATCGTGTGCGCAAGCGGCTGGCCGATCGCCACATCACGCTCGAGCTCAGCGACGAGGCTCGGGACCATCTGATCCTGGTCGGCTACGAGCCGGAGTATGGGGCGCGGCCGCTGAAACGCGCCATCCAGCGCGAGCTGGAGACGCTGATCGCGCGCCAGATCCTGGAGGGCAGGATCCGCGACGGCTCGCACCTCTATGTGACGGCCTCAAAGGGCGCGCTCGAGATCGAGGTACGCGAACCCGTGCGCACGCAGTGATGGCGCAGCGGCGCATGGCAACATGCCCTGCGCCGCGCGCATCTGAATGAATAAGGCAATTCGATCGAGGTGGCCCATGAGTGAAGTGAACATCCAGAGCCAGCAGAATCCGGAGCGGAACCTGCTCGTGCTGCCCGTTCTTCCGCTGAAGAACGTGGTGCTGTTTCCCAAGCTGATCCTGCCGCTCTCGGTCGGCCGGGACGCTTCGCGCGCGGCGGTGGAGGCGGCCATCAAGAACCATGAGGGCCACCTGATTCTGCTGACGCAGAAGAGCCCTGACGTTGAGCTGCCCACGCCGGACGACCTGCACACGGTGGGCACGCACGCCAAGATCCGCAAGGTGCTGCGCTCGACGCCGTCGCTGATCGAGATTGTCGCCTCGGGCCTGGAGCGCGTCGGCGTGCTCTCGATCGAGCACACCGGGCAGTACCTTCAGGCGAAGGCGCAGCCGCTGCCGCTCGTGCCGGATCACTCGACCGAGGAGCGCGCCCTTCAGACGGCGCTGTTTGAGCTGGCGGCGAAGACGCTGGAACGGATCAACCCGCAGGCGGCCGAGCAGATCTCGAATCTGCTGTCGAGCGCCGACGATCCGCAGCAGTTGATGTGGCTGCTGGCGACGGCGTTCAACCTCGGCGTGGACAAGCTCCAGAAGCTGCTGGAATCGCCGACGCTCAAGGATGCCTTCCAGCTCGCGGTGCAGTACATCACCGAAGAGGCGCGCGTCCTCGAGGTGCGTCAGAAGATCGTCAGCGAAGCGCAGGAGGAGATGTCGAAGGAGCAGCGCGAGTACCTCCTGCGGCGGCAGCTCAAGGCGATCCAGCAGGAGCTGGGCGAGGAGGACCCGGCGCGGGCGGAAGCCGAGGAGCTGCGCAAGCGGCTGGACGAAACGAAGCTGCCCGATGAGGTGCGGAAGGAGGCCGAGCGCGAGTTCCGCCGCTTCGAGCGGCTGCCGGATCAGAGCCCGGAGCGCCACGTGATCCGCACGTGGCTCGACCTGGTGCTCGAGCTCCCGTGGTACACGCAGACGGAGGACAATCTGGACATCGCGCGGGCGCGGCAGATCCTCAACGAGGACCATTACGACCTTGAAGACGTCAAGGAGCGCATCCTCGAACATCTCGGCGTGCTGCATCGCAACCCCTCGGCCAAGGCGCCGATTCTGTGCTTCGTGGGTCCGCCGGGCGTCGGCAAGACGTCCCTCGGCCAGTCCATCGCCCGAGCCCTCGGGCGCAAGTTCGAACGGTTCTCGCTGGGCGGCATGCACGATGAGAGCGAGCTGCGCGGCCACCGCCGCACCTACATCGGCGCGCTGCCGGGCCGGCTGATCAACGCCATCCGGCGCGCCGGCGCGAAGAACCCGGTGCTGATGCTCGACGAGGTGGACAAGCTCGGGCGCGACTTCCGCGGCGACCCCGCATCGGCGCTGCTCGAGGTGCTCGATCCGGAGCAGAACCATTCGTTCCGTGACAACTACCTCGACCTGCCGTTTGACCTGTCGAAGGTGATGTTCATCACGACGGCCAACACGCTGGACACCGTGCCGCAGCCGCTGCTGGACCGCATGGAGGTGATCCGCCTGGCCGGCTACAGCGAAGAGGAAAAGGTCGCCATCGCCAATCGCTACCTGATCCCGCGGCAGTTGAAAGAGACCGGGCTCACGGCCGAGCTGGTGCAGTTCCCCGAGGAAGGGATCCGCAAGATCATTGAAAGCTACACGCGCGAGGCCGGACTGCGGAACCTGGAGCGCAACATCGCCAGCCTGTGCCGCAAGGCGGCGCTGAAGTTTGCCGAAGGGCGAACGGAGCCGATGGTGATGACGCCGGAGCTGATCGTCGAGCTGCTGGGCCCGGAGACGTATCTGCCCGAAGAGGCGCGCAAGGAGCTGCCGCCCGGCGTGGCGACGGGCCTGGCATGGACGCCTTCCGGCGGCGACGTGCTCTACGTCGAGGCGATGCTGCTTCCAAAGGGCAAGGGGCTGACGCTGACGGGCCAGCTCGGCGACGTGATGCAGGAGTCGGCCAAGGCGGCGCAGAGCTACCTGTGGGCGCACGCGGAGGCCTATGGGATCGACCCGGCGCTGTTCAGCGACTACGGCGTGCACATCCACGTGCCATCCGGCGCGATTCCGAAGGACGGCCCCTCGGCGGGCATCACGATTGCCGTCGCGCTGGCCTCGCTGTACACGAAGAAGCCGGCGCGCAGCGACACGGCGATGACCGGCGAGATCACGCTCACTGGCCGGGTGCTGCCGATTGGAGGCGTCAAGGAGAAGGTGCTGGCGGCGCGACGGGCGGGCATCCGCCGGGTGATTCTGCCGAAGCGGAACGCGAAGGACCTGCGCGACCTGCCGGAGAACGTCCGCAAGGAGATGGAGTTCATTTTCGCCGAGTCGATCGACGATGTGTTCCTCGAAGCGGTGCCCGGACTGATTCCGGAGGAGGCTCCGGTGGCGGCTGGGGAAAGCGGCAACTAGTCGACAGCGCGAGCATGCGCATCGCAGGGCGAGCGCGGCAAGCGTTCCTCGGCTGACGGCGCGCATTCCGGCCGTGTGACGCCGGCTCCCTCTCGCGGGTCAGAGGATTGCGATCCTGGAGGGGCGCCGGACCCGATTACGAAGCCACGCCAGCGGAGGCAGCGAAGCGTCTGCGCCGATCCCAGGCAGCGAGGGCCGCATCGCGCAGCCACATGGCGGGCAGCATTCCGGCGAGCATTCCGGTTAGCATTGCCAGGTGCATGCCGAGCTCCGGCGGCGGGATGCGCAGCGCCCAGGCGCGTCCCAGCCAGAAATGGGCGGCGATCATGCCGGCGAGCATGCCGCCCATGTCGAGCGCCAGCGCGAAGGAGAGACGCAGGGGGCTGCTGCGCAGCGGCTGGAGGCAGCGGCTCCAGAGCACTGAGGGAGGAATGGCGAAGGCCAGCATCAGCCAGGTCATCCACGAGGTGGCCAGTGCGGCCACGCCGCGCGCATCGTGCAGCGGACAGAGCGGAGCGCCGGCGTCCAGCCAGTGGTCGGCACGGTCTCCCAGCCACATGCCGAAGCCGCCGAAGGCGGCCATGATGATCAGCATGTCGGCGTGGGCAGAAAGCAGGAAGCGGGCCCGCCAGGCGAACCAGACCACCAGCACGGCCAGCAGCGCGCCAAGCGCCACCGGCTGCCAGGGCAGGCCAAGGGACCAGCGCGCAAACACGAAGGGTGCGCCCTGCGCGGCAGTCATCGCGGCCAACAATACGGGCGCGGCGCGTTCCAGAGGCAGCCGTGGCGTCGGGTTCATTGGGGGCGCGCCTCCAGGTCAGGAGTCAGAAAGGCCGCCGCGCGCCAGACGACCATCAGGCTGGAGCACGTCATGACCAGCGCGGCAAAGACCGGATGCAGCCAGCCGGCGGCCGCCACCGAAATACCGGCGAGATTGTAGGCTGCGGCCCAGGCCAGGTTCGACCGGGCGAGCCGGCGCGCTGAGCGGGCGATGGCGATGAGTTCGGCGAGCCGCGTCACCGCGCCGGCGCGCAGGACGCCGTGCGCGGTCTCGCGGGCCAGCGGGGCACCGGTCTCGACGGCCAGGGCGGCGTGGCTTTCGGCCATGGCTGCGGCGTCGTTGATCCCGTCGCCAACATAGAGGACTCTGCGCCCTTCGGCGCGCAGGGCGCGCACGATCTCGAGTTTTTCAAGCGGCGTCAGCCGCGCCTGCCAGTGGGGGTGGCCCAGTGCGGCGACGCGCCCGGGCTCATCGCCCGAGAGCACCTGGCTGTCGAGGCCCGCGGCATGCAATCGTTCAAAAAGTACGCGCAGCTCTTCGTGCGGCTTCTCGCCAATGGCGGCCAGCGCCGCCAGGCGCCCGTTGGCGGTCACGGCAAGCAGCCGCGATCCGTCGGCCGGGTTGGCGTCCAGGATCATTTGATGCCACAGTTCCTGCTCCTCGTAAGGAACCATTTTCTCGGGAAGCCCCACCGCAATCCGCCAAGTGCGGCCCGAGGCCGCATCCTCGCAGATTGCGGCCACGCCCTGGCCGGGCATCAGGCGCACTTCGCGGACAAGATGGCCTGGACGCGCCGGAGGCGCGCTGGCGCGAAACGCCCCGGCAATGGGATGGCCGCTGAGCCGTTCGACCGAGGCCAACAAGGCCAGCAGTTCTTCCTGGCCAAAGGGCGCTTCGCGAGCCAGGACGAATGATTCCAGCTGCGGTTCGACGCTTGTCAGCGTGCCGGTCTTGTCCAGCAGGACGAGGTCCGTTTCTGCGATGCGCTCGAGCGCCTCTCCGTTGCGCAGCCATGCGCCGCGCATCGCGAATCGGCTCATCGCCGCCCACAGCGCGAGCGGCGTGGCAAAGCCGAGCGCGCAGGGGCAGGCGACGACAAGCACCGCAAGTCCGTTCATCAGGGCGGCCTCCGCACCGGAGCGGATATACCAGAATGCGGCAGTGAGAAATGCGGCCATGGCGACTGCGGGCGTCAGCCAGAGCGCGGCGCGCGCGGCAGTGCGCTCGAGTGGCGACGGCGCGATGCGGCTCTGGCGGATCGACTCGGCGATCCGGTCCAGCGAGCGGGCCGTGCCGGCCACCGAGGCGCGAACCCAGAGCGCGGCATCGGCGGGAATCATTCCTGCGGGCAGGGGATCGCCCGGCCGCTTGAGCACAAGGAAACTTTCTCCCGTCACCGCCTCGCCGCGGCACAGGGCCTCGCCCTGCTCGACGATGCCATCCACGGCCGCCTGCTCGCCGGCGGGCACGGCGATCACATCGCCTGGCTGCAAGTCCGCGACGCGCACCTCGCGCAGGGCTCCGTCGGGCATGCGCACCAGGCATGTCTCCGAAACGGCCGAGGCGAGCGAGAGCGCCTGCATGGCGCGGCTCTCCGCCTCGCCGGTCATCACCCGGCCCAAGCTGTAAATGACGAGCAGAATGGAGCTGACTTCGTAATAGACGGCGCCGTGACCACGCAGGCTGGCGGCGACACTGGCGGCGAAGGCACCGCCGAGGCCGAGGGCAAACAGCGGCTCGAGCGAGAGCCGGCGTGAGCGCCAGTTTTCCACGAGCCCGTCGAGAAGCGGCTTGCCAAGCAGCGCGAAGACCGCCAGCGTCAAGCCGAGCAGCACCGCATGGATGGCGCGCCGCTCGGCGGGGGTCGCTTCCGAAGTATTGACCGCGAGGCTGACGGTCATCGTGTTCATGGCGAGGAACGCGCCGATGCCGATGCGCCACCACCATGAAGCGGGCGTCGCACTCAGCCACGCCGTGTGGCAGGAAGGCGCGGAGCAGGCGGGCGCTTGCGTTTCGGTCACCGTGAGCGGCATCGTGTGCTCAGGGCGTTTGCGCCAGAGGCGGCGTCATCCGCCGAGACGGAACTGTTTCAGTTCGGCCTCCGTCCAGGGACGGGTGCGGGAAGAGGTGGCCTGCCGCACCTGCCGGACCAGCTCGGGACTTATCGGCGGCGCATTGTTGCCGAACGAAGCGCGCACGTAGGTAAGCACCGCGGCGATCTGATCGTCCTTCAGCTTCGAGCCCCATTCCGGCATTTCGCCATTGTATGTGGCGCCACGCACGTGAAGCGGCCCGTTGAGTCCGTGCAACAGGATGGCGGCGAGCTGTTCCGGCGGGCCGTTGACAATTTCCGAGCCCGCCAGCGGCGGGTACGTGCCGGGCACGCCCTCGGCGTTCTGCTGGTGACAGGTGACGCAATTCGAGAATGTGCGGCGGCCGAGAACCATTGGGTCGACGGGTTTCGGCGCTTCGGTGGATTTTCCAGCCAGCAGCGCTTTTTCATTGTATTGGTCCGGCGCAAAGCCGCCCGAGTTCATGGCGATGTACCAGCCGGCCCAACCGGCGAGCGCGAGGAAGCCGAGAATCAGCCAGACGGGCACCGGTTCCAGGCCGTCGCGCGGCTCGGCCATTTCCCGCATGACGGCGCGGTGCAGCGGGATCACGTCGGGCGTCTTCCGCTCCGCCGCTTCCAGGCTGAGCCGGAATTCGCCGCTGCGTTTGAGATCCTTCTCCTCCGGCATGGCGTTCAGCGGGCCTCCGGGACTTCGTAATTATGATCCATGCTCAGCAGATACGACACGAGCCGGCGGGCGCGGTCCGTGGGGACGATCCAGGCCGGCTTGCTGGGGGCGAACTCGTCTGGCAGCCGGACGGCGTCCTCGGGCAGGCCGTCGGGCGAGTGCCGGACTTCAAACAGGAAACGGTGCGGCGGCATGATGGAGCCGGGCGAGGTGATGCGCGGCTGATAGAGGTGCAGATAGTGCCACTGCCGGCTGGGCTGGCGCGCGCCGATGTTCATCAGGTCGGGGCCGGTGCGCATGGTGCCCATCAGGGGCGGCTCGTCGTAGATATAGTCGCGGGCGACGCTGCGGCGGGCGCCCCAGCCGCGTTCGATGTCGGCGCCGAAGCCTTCCGGCCGCACCTGCTGCGTGTGGCAGTAAATGCAGCCGAGGTCCATATACACCCTGCGACCCTCTGCGACCTCTCCGTCGTAACCCGCAGGCAGAGTGATGTCGCGGTCCTCGTCCCTGACCGGGGGCGTGGCGCGCAACTGTTTCTCGGGTAGCAGCACAAGTCCCGTCATCGAAGCAATGATCGTTGCGAACACGCCGAGAGCGAGCATCCAGGCGCGGTTCATCCTTCACCTCCGGCCACGGCCTGGGCCGACTCCGGCCTGCGCACCAGCAGCGTGGGGCCGGGCAGCCAGGCGCCCCGCTGGCGCAGCATGTTCCAGAACAGCCAGGCAAAGGAGAGATGGCCGACGGTCATCAGCACGCCGGCAGCGCTGCGGGACCACAGCCAGGGAACGGTGTAGCGGACGATGTCGAGAAACGGAATGCGCGGATCGTTCATCATCCGCCCCTGCTGCCAGCCGGCCCAGGTCAGACCCAGCCAGTAGATGGCCATGCCGACGGCGGTGGTCCAGAAGTGCACGCGGATCCAGGCCGCCGAGTGCCATTCGGCATTGAGCAGCCGCGGGGCGACGTAATAGATGGCCCCGAACATGACCATCGTGAAAAACGCGTAGACGCCGAGGTGCGCGTGCGCAATCGTGTAGTGGGTGAAGTGGCTGATCTCGTTCACGGTCCGAAGCGACTGGAGCGAGCCCTGCACGCTCACCGCCGTGTAGCACATCGCGCCGTAGACGACAAAACGCAGCGTCGGGCTGTATTTCAGATGATGAAAATTGCCGACCATCGTCATGTGATGATTCACCGCCACGGTGATGACCGGAACGAACATCATCACGCTGCCGACAATGCCGACGGTGATGAGCCACGCCGGCAGCGGCCCGCCGATCAGGTGGTGCGTGCCGGCCCAATTGTAGAAGATCGCCAGCGTCCAGAAGCCCAGGAGCGAAAGGTGATAGCTGTGCACCGGACGCCCAATCACTTTGGGGATCAGGTAATAGGCGGTTGCCAGCCCGATGGGCGTGAACCACAGCCCCAGCACGTTGTGGGCAAACCACCAGTTGGCCGCAGCCTTCACCGCGCCCTTGGCCAGCGGGGTGTGAAGGAAGATCTGCGCAGACACGTAGAGCACCGGGAACCAGAAGATGGCGCCGAACAGGTACCACTGCGAAACGTAGGTGTGTTTCGAATCGCGCTGGCGGAACATCCGGATGGAAGCGGCAATGAGGACAGCGATGCAGAAGCCGAACAGGATGGCCGTCTCCGGCGGAATTTCGATCCATTCAATACTGGTGCTGCGGCCGGCGAGTACCGAGATGACGCCATAGGCGACGGTGATGTTCCAGATGACGGCCGTCACCGGCAGAAGCGTGGGAAACGGCAGCCGCATGCGCGTCAGCCGCGCCTGAAGCCAGAGCAGCGTGCCGACGCCCGCCATTGAGCCCCAGCCGTAAATCATCGCCGCCAGATGCGCCGGGCGGACGCGGCCGAAGGTGAGCCATTGCCAGTCCGCCAGAAACCCGGGCGAATGAAGCTTGATGGAGGCGATCAGGGCGAGCGCGCTGCCAACGAGCAGCCAGAAGACGGCGCTCGTGTAATACCAGACAACGGCCTGACGGCAGGAGCGGTCAATCTGGATGCGCGTGAGGCGTTCCCGTTCTTCGCCAGCCTGGACGGCCGGGGCGGAGGCTTCGGGAGAAGCGGCCATGCGAGTCCTCCTCAGGATGTCATTCGCCGGGGAAACGGTCTGTGACCTGGCCGATGGGCTCTTCCTCGTCGAAGATGCTGGTCGCACCGGCGCGCAGATCATCGAACTCGCCGCGGCGGATGGCCCAGACCAGCCCGCCGATGGCGGTGGCGCCAAGGATGGCCGCCAGGCCCCAGAGAGCAAAGTAGAAAGCAGTCACAAATCCCCTCGCTGATCCAGATGCAGGCCGCCGCGGCCCGTGGCAGAGAATATCCGCCCTTCATTGTATTCCCCCGGCGCTGCCCATTGGCAGCGGATTTCCAGCCGGAGCAGGTCTGGAGGGCATCAATAACAACAGGCAATGATTCGCTTTTGTTACCGGTCGGTGATCGATGCGCCGGTGGAACGCGTCTTTGCTTTCCACCAGCAGCCGGACGCGCTGGAGCGGCTTCTGCCCGCCTGGCCGCCGGTGCGGGTTGTCCGCCGCACGGGCGGGCTGGAGCCCGGCTCGCTGGTCGAGCTGGAGGTTCGGTTCGGGCCGATGCGGCTGGGCTGGCTGGCGCGGCATACCGGATATCGAAAGAACGAGTTCTTTTCCGATGAACAGGTGCGCGGGCCATTCCGTGTCTGGCGGCACCGCCATGGATTCGAAAAGACGGTGGACGGTCGCTGCGTGCTGGTGGACGAGATCGAATTCTCGCTGCCACTCGGGCCGCTGTCAGACTGGCTGGCGGGCCGGGCGGTAAAACACATGCTGTGTAAAATGTTTGCCGCACGGCATGCGCTCACTGCCAGGGCCTGCGGCGCAGGTGTTGATCAGGAAATGGGGTCAGACACCCAATGGACCGGGGCGAGAAAAAACCACTCGGTAAATCAAGGCGGAGAAATGGGGGCAGGCCCTCTTTAGAAATGGGGTGGAAGGTGTCTGCCCCATTGAAACCGTCATTGTCAATTCGGGAACCAGACGCCCGCGCCAGTCCACGGTCCGGTAGTGTCTGGCATCATCTGGTGACGCCGGTTTGCAGCTTCTGCGGCCACTCCGTCGAAAAGTTGACGTTGTTCTGAACCGGGAGTGAAGCGGCCACACGCAGCGAGAACGCGCGGGATCAGCGCATTCCGCGCGAGAAGGAAGAACCGTTGCTTCCGCTCGCCTGGACAGGCTCGCTCCCGCCGCGGCTCAGAGCAAGGTGGAGCAGCAGGCGATCGACCACCCACCCCGGGCGATTTTCATTCCTTCTGACGTCCCCAGGTCGATGGGGACTCACTCATTGTCGGGCGCCTCACTCCCTTCCGTCGCGGTTCGGAGCGAGGCGCCGGCAACTGCCGGAGCGGATTTTGGACAAAACGGGTCTGGGCCGGATTCCTACTTTTCCCGGCGGGCGATGATCTTGTCGACCATGCCGTATTCGAGCGCCTGTTCGGCCTCCATGATGTAGTCGCGGTCGACGTCGCGGGCGATTTTCTCTACCGGCTGCCCGGTGGCGTCGGAAAGGATTTTGTTGAGAATCTCCCGCATCCGGAGAATTTCCTTGGCGTAGATGTCGATGTCGGTGGCCTGGCCGGCGAGGCCGCTCATCGAGGGCTGGTGGATGAGGATGCGCGAGTGGGGCAGCGCGTAGCGCTTGCCCTTGGTGCCGCAGGCCAGCAGCACGGCGGCCATCGAGGCGGCCTGGCCGACGCAGTAGGTGACGATGTCGGGCTCGACGAGGTTCATGGTGTCGAGGATCGCCAGGCCGGCGGTGATGGAGCCGCCGGGCGAGTTGATGTAGAGCTGGATGTCCTTTTCGGGATCCTCGGCGGCGAGGAACAGCATCTGGGCGATGACGAGGTTGGCCACCTGGTCGTCGATGGGCGTGCCGAGGAAGATGATGTTTTCGCGCAGCAGGCGCGAGTAGATGTCATAGGCGCGCTCGCCGCGCGAGGTCTGCTCGACCACCATGGGGACAAGCATGTCGACGGGCGCGGGCGCAAGGATTCTGCGGTCCGGCATTCTGCCTCCTTCTCTCCCGATCCGCCCCGGCGGGCGGCGAATGGATCCACCCGCCCGTCAGGCCTTTTTCAAGGAGCGTTTTGCCGCCTTCTTCTGCATCCGCTCGAGGTTCCGGCGTTTCTGCTCGAAGCCTTTGGCGAGATCCAGAATGGTGGTGCGCTCCAGATATTCCATGATACGATTCCGCAGCGCCTTCCAACTGTCGTGCATGCCGCAGGGGGCCTCGTCATTGCAGACGGCCATGCCGGCGGGGCAGCGTTCGAAGTCGGCCAGTCCGTCGACGGCCTCGACGATGGCGAGCAGATTCAGCTCGGAGGGCGGGACGCGGAGCGCGAAGCCGCCGGTGGGGCCTTTGCTCGAGCGGAGGAATCCCTTCCGGGCGAGCTGCTGGAGGATCTTGGCGAGGAAGTGGGCGGGGATGTCGGCCTGCTCGGCGATCTGTTTCACCATGGCATACCTGCCTTCCGGCACGGTGGCGAGCTGGACAAAGGCCCGGATGGCGTATTCAGCGGAGCGCGAATAGATCATGCATACCTCGGGAGCGCAGGATGTTAATACTCGATTGTCCCTTAATACTATATCTGAAGATGCAACTTGCGCAACAGAAGATTCGCGCTTTGTTTCAGGCTTCGAGGCCGAGAAAAGCCCGGACGGCCGGCCGGAGGCCGGGCGTGTAGATGGCGGCGCTGCCACCGTAGATGGTGTCGCGACCGTCGAAGTCGTGGAAGATGCATCCGGCCTCGTGGGCAATGATGGACAGCGCGGCGACGTCCCAGGGCTTCAGGCCGGCCTCGAGGTAGACGTCCGCCATGCCGGAGGCGACCAGCATGGCATCGGTGGCGCCGCCAAGGCAACGAAAGGCCCAGAAACGGGCCAGGAAGGGCAGCAGCCGTGGGCCCCATTCGGCGCCGAGGGCCTGAGCGGGCTGGTTGAAGCAGAGGACGGCGCGGGATGGATCCGCGATGTCCGAACAGCGGAGCTGCGATTCCGTGCGGCCCTCAACGCACCAGGCGCCGTGGCCGCGGACGGCATAAAACAGACGCCCCTGGGCCGGAAAGTACGCAACGCCGAGAACAACCTCCCCCTCAGCTTCCAGCGCGAGCAGGTGGGACCAGAGGAAGCTGCCGCGGAGGAAGTCGCGGGTCCCATCAATCGGGTCGACAATCCAGCGGCGGCCGCTTTGCGCGGGCCGGTTGGCGCCTTCTTCACCGAGGATCCCGTCGGCAGGGAAGTGTTCGGCCAGGCGGGCGGCGATCAGACGTTCGCAGGCCCGATCCGCTTCAGTAACGGGCGAGCCGTCGTTTTTGGCGGCGGCCGGAACGGCCTGGCGGAACCAGCCCAGCGCCATCTGGCCGGCGGCCTTGACGAGTTCCAGCGCCGTTTCGAGTTCGTGTTCCCAGGCCATGCCCTTATCTTACCGGGCGGGGATCCAGTAACCTGAAATAAGCGCGCCCGGCCGCGCGCTGATCCCAGACCGAACCCGAGGACGACTGCATGGCGAGGATTGCGCCACCAGTACCGAAAGACCAAAGGACCGTGTACCGCATGCTGCGGATGGCGGCCGAGACATGGGACGGGCGTCCGGCGCTTCACCAACCGCTGGGTAAGGAGCAGTACAGGACGTGGACCTGGCGCGAGTATCTGGAAACCGCCGGGCGGGCGGCCGCGTCGCTGCGCGCCGCCGGAGTGAAGAAGGGCGACATCGTCGGGCTGTCTTCGGAGACACGGGCGGAGTTCTATCTGGCCGACATGGGCGTGATGACGGCGGGAGCGGTGGCCGCGGCGCTGTACACTTCCCTGCCGGCGACGGAGCAGGTGAGGACGCTCGAAGCATGCCGGCCGCGGCTGGTGTTTGTGGAGAATCCGAAGTCGCTGCGGGCGCTGAACCTTGCCGGGCTTGGCCGGCTTCAGGTTCCGGTGGTTCTTTTGAGCGGAGAGGACTCCTCCGCGGTGACCTTCGAGGAGTTCCTCGAAATGGGGGCGCGGGCGCTGGCGGCCGATCCGGGGCTGGTGGAACGGATGCAGAACGAGATTCAGCCGTCTGACCCGGCCATCCTTTACCTGACCTCCGGGGCGACCGGCGAGCCGAAGATGGGGCTGGTGAGCCATAACGCCATCCTGGCCAACTGCGAATGCGGGCCACCGGTGCTTCCGCTGGGCGAAGGGGACTCGACGCTGGCGTTTCTCCCGTCGGCCCACATCACGCAGCGGCTGGTGGTGGAGCTGCTGATGGTGCGGATGGGCGTGGAGGTGTATTTCAGCGAAGGACTTTCAAAAATGCCGGCCGAATTGCGCCGCGTGCGGCCAACGTTTTTCGTGGCGCCGCCGCGGGTATGGGAGCGGATTTATGCGAGCGTCACGACGGAAATCCGCAAGAAACCGGCAGCGGTGCGAAAGCTGTTTTACCTCGGCCTGGGCGTGGGATCGGAGGCGGCGCGGGCCCGGGCTCAGGGCCGAGAGCCTTCGGCCTGGGTGAAGGCCTCGCTGAAATTCTTTGACCGGGCGGTGTTCGCCCGCATCCGTGAACGGCTGGGCGGGCGGCTGAAGGTGGCCGCCAGCGGAGCGGCGCCGCTGGGCCGCGAGCTGGCCGAATTTTTCTCCGCCATCGGTCTGCCGCTGATCGAGGGCTACGGGCTCACCGAGGGCGGAGTGCTGATCCTGAATCCTCTGTCCAATCCGCGGCCGGGCTCGATTGGCCGGCCGCTGCCGGGCGTGGAGGCGCGCATCTCTGAGGACGGCGAACTGCTGGTGCGCGGCGAAATGCTGTTTTCCGGCTATTTCAACGATCCGGAGGCGACCGCGGCGGTGCTGCGGGACGGCTGGCTGCACACGGGTGACCTGGCCGAAATTGACCGGGACGGCTATGTCTGGATCACCGGGCGCAAGAAGGAAGTGATTGTCTCTTCCAACGGCAAGAAGATCTATCCGGCGAAGATTGAGGGCCTGTTCAAGCTGGAGCCGCTGGTCAACCAGGTGATGCTCGTGGGCGACCGGATGCCGTATGTGACGGCGCTCTTCACGATTCACGCGGAGGCGGCGGCAACGCTCGGGCTGGTCCCTCCGGGCACGCCGCTTGAGGAGGCGGCTCGGGCGCCGGCCGTGGAAGAGGAGATGAAACGGATCGTCGCCCGGGTGAACCGCCAGCTCGCCCCGTTCGAGCAGATCCGCAGGTTCCGCATTCTGGACCGGGAATTTTCCATCGAGAACGGAGAAATGACTCCCACCATGAAGCTTCGCCGGGGGAAAGTAATCGCAAATCTGAAACAAATCATCAGCGAATTGTACATGGGACGGGAAGAATTCGAATGATTTTTCCGCTCCTCGCCGCGGTGTTTTTTCAGGGCGGCCTGGCGTTTTCTGACATCCATGCGTGGCGGTGGAGCGAAGGGCGCGGCGAATTCATTCCCGCTCTGTCAGCCACGGTGGACAACCGCAGCGGGCAAGATTTCGCGTCGGCGCTGCTCGAGGTGCGGCTGCGGTGCGGAGACGGCACGCCACGCCGGTACCGGGTACAGGTGCGCGACCTGCTGCTGGGGCGGCAGCCGGTGGAGGCGACCGCCTGGGACGCCATCGGGTCGGTCTCCTACTGCGACGGGGAAGCGGAAGTCGTGCCGCTGGAGCTGAAGCCGTATGCGCCGCAGGAGCGTCCCGCGTTCGCCGTCTTCGGGTTTTCGGCGACGCTGCCCGACGGGCGCGTCACCACGGATCTGGAAGGCATCCTTGACTACCGGACGGCCAACGGCCAGCCCCAGGGGGTGGAGCTGCGCCCGTGGAGGCGCTTTGGGGCCAGGATGAAACTGCCCGGCATTGAGGACACGGCGTTTTACATGATCCGCGTCCCCGCTGGCCGACTGGGGCTGGCGGGTTTCGCACTCGACGGATCCGGCGAGGCGGGCAATCCGCTTTCCCGCTTCCTCCGATACTACGACGTCCCGCCCGGAGAGGCAGCGTGGCTCGGCGTATTCCGGATGGAGCTGGAAGGGCCTGGGAAAACGGCGCTGACGATGGAGCCCGCGCCGGAGCTGGCGTCACGCCTGGCGCCGCTGGTGCCGCGGCCGTTGAGGGTTTCCAGGGCGTCGGCGCCCGCGCCGGGCTCCACGCTGGTCACGCGCTGAGTCCCGCAGCTGGCGCTCATCGATCTTCCTTCGTATGAAGCGCCCCCTTCCCTTCCGGCTTCCGCAAGAGTCAGCAGGCAGGCACGGGGTGGGCAGGTGTCTCCCTCTATACATTCATATGTGATAACATCCAGATAAATCGGCACAAGAAAGGAGCTTTACTTGCCAGAGAACGTTCCCATCACGGTAGCGCGGGGCGATGGCATCGGCCCGGAGATCATGGACGCTACGCTGTTCATCCTCAGGGAGGCAGGCGCGCGGCTGGACATCGAAGAGATTGAGATTGGCGAGAAGGTGTATCTGCGGGGCAACACTGCGGGCATCGAGAAGGAGGCCATTGACAGTCTGCTGCGGACGCGGGTGTTTCTGAAGGCGCCGATCACGACGCCGCAGGGCGGCGGCTTCAAGAGCCTGAACGTGACCACGCGGAAGCTGCTGGGGCTGTACGCCAACGTGCGCCCCTGCGTGGCCTACGATCCCTTTATTCCGACAAAGCACCCGGGGATGGACGTGGTGATCGTGCGCGAGAACGAGGAGGATCTTTACGCGGGCATCGAATACTTCCACACGCCGGACCAGGTGCAGTGCCTGAAGGTGATCACCTATGGCGGCTGCCGGCGCATCGTGCGGTATGCGTTCGAGTATGCCGTGAGGAACCACCGGAAGAAGGTGACCTGCTTCACGAAAGACAACATCATGAAGCTCACCGACGGGCTGTTCCACAGGGTGTTCGACGAAATCGGCGCGGAGTACCCGGACATCGAGAAAGAGCACTGGATTGTGGACATCGGCGCCGCGAAGCTGGCCGACACGCCGACGGCATTCGACGTGGTGGTGATGCCGAACCTGTATGGGGACATCCTTTCGGACGTGGCGGCGCAGATCGCGGGTTCGGTGGGGCTGGCCGGGTCGGCCAACATCGGCAAGGAATACGCGATGTTTGAGGCGATTCACGGCTCGGCGCCGCGGCGCGCCGGCCAGAACCTGGCCAATCCGAGCGGGCTGCTGCTGGGCGCGGTGATGATGCTTGTGCACATCGGGCAGCCTGAGATCGCCGAGCGGGTGCACAACGCGTGGCTGAAGACGATTGAAGACGGCATCCACACCTATGACATCGCCAAGGAAGGCAGGAACCCGTACACGAAGCAACAAGCGGGCACGCGGGAGTTTGCGCAGGCGGTGGTGGAGCGGCTGGGCCAGAAGCCGCAGCAACTGAAGCCGGTGAAGTACTCAGCCGCGCCTCAGAGTGTGCAGAAGGAGGAACCGCCTCCGCCACCCGCGAAGCGCGAGCTGGCCGGAGTGGACGTCTACATTCACCATCTGCCGACGGATCCGAACCGCATCGGGGCGTTGATGAAGAGCGTTGCCGGCGACGGACTGGAGCTGGTGATGATCACCAACCGCGGCACGAAGGTATTTCCGGATCCCCTGCCTGCCACGCTGCTTTGCGACACGTGGCGTTGCCGGTTCCAGCCGCAGAACGGCGCAGCCGCCACGCCGCGGCAGATCCTTTCGCTGCTGGAGCGGTGCCTGGGGGCGGGCATCGACGTGGTCAAGACCGAGCATCTGTACACCTACGACGGCAAGCCTGGCTACTCGCTGGGGCAGGGCCAGTAAACAAGACGCATTTGCGCGGGGGCTATGCTGTAGGAGATGAGCCAGACAGCACAGCCCCTGGTGGGCGTCGTCATGGGGAGCCGGTCGGACTGGGAGACGATGCAGCACGCCTGCGCGATCCTGGAACGTTTTGGCGTCCCGTATGAGAAGCGCGTGACCAGCGCCCACCGCACGCCGGAACTGATGGCCGAGTACGGACGGACGGCGAAAGCGCGCGGGCTGAAGGTGATCATTGCCGGCGCCGGCGGCGCGGCGCATCTGCCGGGCATGATGGCGGCGCACACGACGCTGCCGGTTCTGGGCGTCCCGGTGAAGGGCTCGTCGCTTGAAGGGCTGGACTCGCTGCTTTCGATCGTGCAGATGCCGGCGGGAGTGCCGGTGTCGACCTTCGCGATCGGCCGGTCCGGCGCGGTGAACGCGGCGCTGACGGCGGTGGCGATTCTCGCCCTCTCCGATGCGGCGCTGGCCGAGCGGCTGGAGCAGTTCCGCGCCGAGCAGACGGCGGCGGTGTTGGGCTCGACTCTTCCTGACGTGGCCGCGCAGTCATGAGCCGGATTCTTCCGCCCGGATCCACGATTGGCGTGCTGGGCAGCGGGCAACTGGGCCGGATGTTCGCCATCGCGGCCCGGCGGATGGGCTATCGCGTGCACACGCTGTCGCCGGACGAGGACACGCCGACGGGGCAGGTGGCCGACGTCGAAGTTCGGGCCGCATACGATGACCTCGACGCCGTCCGCGCGTTTGCGGCGCGGGTGGACGCGGTGACGTTCGAGTTTGAGAACGTTCCCGCGGCGTCGATCGAAGCGTGTGCGGCGCTTGTGCCGGTGCATCCGCGGGCCGAGGTGCTGCATACGACACAGCACCGGCTGCGGGAAAAAACATTTCTTTCGAAGAATGGTTTCCCGTGCGCGCGCTTCCGCCATGTGCGCTCCCTGGCCGGGCTGCGCACGGCGGCGGGCGAGATCGGGCTGCCGGCGGTCCTGAAGACGGCCGGGTTCGGCTACGACGGCAAGGGCCAGCGGCTGATCCGCGCGATGGACGAGCTGCCGGCGGCGTGGGAGGAAATTGGCGGGGCCGAGGCAGTGCTTGAGCAGTTCATCGACTTCGAGTGCGAACTGTCGGTGGTGGCGGCGCGCGACCAGCGCGGCCGTTTCGCGCATTTTCCCGTGTGTCTGAACACGCACGCGCGGCATATCCTGGACGTGACGGTGGCGCCGGCGCCAGTGGAAGAGCACGTTGCGGCGCGGGCCGTGGAGATCGCGCGCGGCATTCTGGAAACGCTCGACGTGGTGGGCGTCCTGTGCGTGGAGATGTTCCTGGCTCGCGACGGCGAGCTGCTCGTCAACGAGCTGGCGCCGCGGCCGCACAATTCCGGCCACTATACGTTTGACGCCTGCGTGACCTCGCAGTTCGAACAGCAGCTGCGGGCCGTGTGCGGCCTGCCGCTCGGGTCCACCGAGCAGATGCGGCCGGCGGCGATGGCGAACCTTCTGGGCGACCTCTGGGCAGAAGGCGAGCCGCAGTGGCAGCGGGCAGCGGAGTTTCCGGAGGTGAAGATCCATCTGTACGGGAAGGCCGAAGCGCGGCCAGGCCGCAAGATGGGGCACCTGACGGCGCTGGCGCACGACGTGGAAGAGGCGCGGCGGCGTGTGCTTGCGGCGCGCGAAGCGCTGCGGGCGGAAAGGAGCCGGTAGAGCGTGGGCGGGCCGCGCATCACGGTGATTGGCGGGGGCGCGGTGGGCCTGGCCTCAGCCTGCCGGATTCTGGAGCGCTGGCCGGACGCGCGGCTGACGCTGCTTGAGAAAGAGCCGCATGTGGCGGCGCACCAGACGGGGAACAATTCCGGAGTAATGCACTGCGGGCTCGCCTACCGGCCGGGGAGCGCCAAGGCGCGGCTGGCGGTGCGCGGCATCCGGCAACTGACCGCATTCTGCCAGCAGCACGGAATCGCGCACGACATCTGCGGCAAGCTGGTGGTTGCCTCGCGCGAGGAGCAGAAGCCGCGGCTGCGGGACCTGTATGAGCGGGGCACGGCGAACGGACTGCGCGGACTGGAGCTGCTGCCGGCGGAGCGGATCCGCGAGTACGAACCGCACGCGGCGGGCGTGGCGGCGCTGCGCGTGCCCGAGGAGGGGATCACGGACTATCCGGGCGTGTGCGAAACGCTTGCGCGGCTGATCACGGAGCGGGGCGGGCGGGTGGTGCTTGGGGCGCGGGTCGGGCGGCTCCGGCGGCGCGGCGGGGAATGGATCGCCGAAACAGGGCAAGGTGAATTTGTTTCGGATTACCTGGTGGCCTGCGCCGGTCTCCAGGCGGACCGTGTGGCGCGGATGGCCGGCGGCAGAACGGACATCCGGATCGTGCCCTTTCGCGGCGACTACTACCGGCTGCGGCCGGAGCGCGAATTCCTGGTGCGCAACCTCATTTACCCGGTGGCGGACCCGAAATTTCCCTTCCTGGGCGTGCATTTCACGCGCATGATCCACGGCGGCGTCGAGGCCGGGCCGAATGCCGTGCTTTCGCTGGCCCGCGAAGGGTATTCGCGCACGGCTTTCAACGTGCGCGACGCCTGGGACGCGGCGACGTTTCCGGGACTCTGGCGCTTTCTGGCGCGCCATGCCGGGATGTGCTGGGCCGAGCTGCGGCGCGCTTTTTCCAAAGAGCTGTTCTGCCGGTCGCTTCAGGAGCTGGTGGCGGAGGTGCGCGTGGAAGACCTGGAGCCGGCCGGCGCCGGCATCCGCGCGCAGGCGATGACGCCGGACGGCCGGCTGGTGGAGGATTTCGTGTTTCTCGACCTGCCGGGATCGGTGCATGTGCTGAATGCGCCGTCGCCGGCGGCGACGGCCTGCCTGGCGATCGGCGAGGAAGTGGCGGATCGGCTGGCGCGGCAGATGGAGGCGGCATGAAAGCACCGGTTGCATTCATTGAACGTCTGGGGCCGGCGGAGATTCCTTCGCCGATGCCGCTGCGGGAACTGGATCCGGAACATCCGAATCCTTTTGTTGCCGACACGCACTATATTCCGCTTCATATTACGCTGGATCTTGCGGCGGAAAGACCCGGCAATATCCTGTTTGAAAAAGCCGGGCCACGCGAAAAAATATTTTTTGAACCCGAACGGGTGACGGCCGGAATTGTCACCTGCGGCGGGCTGTGCCCGGGGCTGAACAACGTGATCCGCAGCCTGGTGATGAGCCTGCGGTGTCATTACGGCGTGGAGCGGATCCTCGGGTTCCGATACGGCTACCACGGGCTGAACCCGGCCAACGGACACGCCCCCATCGAGCTGACGCCGGAACTCGTAAGCGACATCCACGAGCAGGGTGGAACCATTCTGGGGACGTCCCGCGGCCCGGAAGATCCGGAAATGATGGTCCGCTATCTGCGCGAGCTGGGCGTAAACGTGCTGTTTCCGATTGGAGGAGATGGGACGCAGCGGGGCGCTTACAGGATTCATGAGACGGCCTGCACCGTGGGCCATCCGCTGGCGGTGGTTGGAATCCCGAAAACGATTGACAACGACATCCTGTACGTGAGCCGGACGTTCGGTTATGCAACGGCGGTCAACGCGGCGCGGCAGGTGATCGATGTGGCGCACACCGAGGCGCGGGCGGTGCTGAACGGAATTGGCCTGGTGAAGCTGATGGGCCGGGACTCCGGCTTCATCGCCGCCGGGGCGGCGTTGGCCAGCGGCGAGGTGAATTACTGCCTGATCCCGGAGCAGCCTTTCGAGCTGGAAGGAGAAAGGGGCCTGCTGGCGGTGCTCGAGCGGCGGCTTGAGCGGAAGGCGCACGCGGTGATCGTGGTGGCCGAGGGCGCCGGCCAGCACCTGATTCCACGTGAATCGGTGGAAAAGGACGCCTCGGGCAACGTAAAACACGCCGACATTGGCGTGTTCCTTCGGGACCAGATTACGCGTCATTTCAGGGCGAAGGGCATTCCGGTGAACGTGCGCTACATCGACCCGAGCTATCTGATCCGGGGCCTTCCGGCCGATACTGACGACGCGGTCCTGTGCGATGGCCTCGCCCGCAGCGCCGTCCACGCGGCCATGACCGGACGCTCCGGCCTCATCATCGGGCAGGTGCACAACCGGATGGTCCACGTGCCGGCGCACATGATCACCACCGGGCGGAAACGGGTGAGCCTCGACGGGGAGCTATGGAAGGCGGTGCTGGCGGTGACAGGGCAGCCGGCAGGCTGGAAATAGCACGGGATTCTCTCCGGCGCCAGCCGACAATAGAACGCGTCTGCGCGACCACAAGATTGTCGCGCCTCTTCTCGCCGGTGTTTCTGTGATACAACACTTCTGAGGCGCGAATCATGCCAGGCAACTTCCGTTGGATCACCCGGAAATACACGCTGGAATTTCTGACGCCCGCCTTTCTCGGCGGAGCAGACCAGAGCGGTCAGTGGCGCACGCCGCCCTTCAAGGCGCTGCTGCGGCAGTGGTGGCGGGTGGTGTATGCGCACCAACACGATTTTCAAGTGGACCCGCTCGAAATGCGCGAGGCGGAAGGGAAACTTTTCGGCAACGCCTGGCTGACCAACAACCGGGGCGAGACCGCGGCATCGCGCAGCCTCGTGCGGCTGCGGCTGGAGCGGTGGGATGCGGGCGGGATGAAGGGTTGGGCAGGCGAGGTTAACGTCAGGCACCCCGAGGTGAACCAGCCCATCGGGCCGCATCTTTACCTGGGCTATGGTCCGCTGACTTATGACAGAGAGAAGCCCGGGACGGCCCTGAAAGCGCCGCCGGCGATTCAGGCCAATGAGAAGGCGGAGTTGCCGCTTGCCTATCCTGAATCGCATCAGTCCGAGATCGAAGCGGCCCTGGCGCTCATGAATCTGTATGGCGCAGTTGGGGGACGGAGCCGGAATGGGTGGGGTTCGTTTCGGCTCGAGCCTGCCGGGAGCGTAAAACCGCCGTTTAGGCCGTGGCGGGAAGCGCTGACACTGGACTGGCCGCATTGTATCGGGCAGGACGATACGGGACCTCTTATCTGGCAGACAAGAAATGAATACGCCGACTGGAAAGAGCTGATGCGCGTGATGGCGGAGATCAAAATCGCCTTGCGCACGCAATTCAGTTTTGCGGGAATCCCGCAGGGGGGACCAGAGGAACGCCACTGGCTGGCCTATCCGGTGACGAATCATGTGGTGAAATCCTGGGGCAACCAGGCGCGGCTGCCGAATTCGCTGCGGTTCAAAGTGCGCGCTGATGAGGGCACGGGCAAATTGCGTGGCGTGATTTTCCACATGCCGTGCCGGCCACCGGCGGCCTTTTCGCCGATACAGACAATACTCGAAAGAGTTTGGCAGAGAGTTCATCAGTGTCTCGACCAGCGGCATGAGCTCGAGCGGGGGGAGAAGTAAGCGATGAAGGACACAGTGATCTGGCAGACGAAAGTCGCGGCGCGGCTGCATGATCCGGCCGAAAAGGCGCTGGTGCTGTTGCGCGATCCGGCGGGTCATGAGAACGGCACGTCGCTGGCGCTGACACGGCTCCTGTACGAGACGACACTGCCGGAGGGCACGATTGAGCTAGACTCGGAGAGCGCGCTCGCCTTTGCCTGCTTCCGCACCGGACTGCCGCGCGAGATCTACGAGCTTGTCCGCCGCGCGGACTGGTGGGCCGCAGCCGCCGACCGCCCGCAGTGGCCGGTCAAGAAACTGACGGTGTCGCCGAAAGACGGCAAGCAGGCCACAATCTACGCGCATCCGCCCGAAGCGCAGGTCCGCTGGACGGAGCAGCCCAATCTGGTGCATCCGCTCTCCGGCGGGGTCATAGACCTCGGATATCTGGGCCACACGGACGTCGAGCAGATCAAGGAGCACAGCTTCCACCATTTCGCGGACCTGATCCAGGCGCTCGGCGCCGGCTCGGACGAGGAACTCGACTGGCGCAAGGTGGCGCTGGCGCTGTGGCGCTTCGGGCCGGAGATCCGCGAAGAGCAGGACGCAGCCGAGCTGGGCGAACTGTGGAAACTGCTGCCGGCCGATACGCGCGTTCCGGACCATACGATCTGGGACCATCTGGACCTGGTCTCGGCCTTCGCGGGCGCGTTTGCCGCCGATCCGAACCATGCGGCCGCGCTGCTGGCCGTTTCGATCGGCCCGGTGCAGAGTTTCATTGCGGCGGCGCGGAAGACGGAAGACCTGTGGGCGGGCTCCCACCTGCTGTCGCGGCTGGCCTGGGAGACGATGAAGCCGCTATGCGAGGCGCTTGGGCCGGACGCGATTCTTTTTCCGCGGCTGCGCGGAATTCCGCTAGTAGACCTGTGGTTGAAGAACGAGTGCGGCCTGCCGGCGGAGTGGTTTGAGAAGCTGCCATGGTGGGGCAGGCGACCGGACGCGAATCCGCTGTTTGCGGCGGCGCTGCCGAACCGGTTTGTCGCTGTGGTTCCGGCGTCGCGGGCCCGGGAGCTGGCCGAGCGGTGCCGCGACCATGTTCGCCAGTGGCTGTTAGAACAGGGTCTGCGCACGGTGGACCGGCTGCTCGAAGAGGCAGGGATGCGCGGGCCTGGCGCGGCTAGGGACCACTCCATCTACGCCTACCAGCAGGTCCGCAGGCAGTTGAAGGACTTTCCGGAGGTGCACTGGGCGGTGACGCCGTTCTCGCTGGCGCGGCCCCGCAACGAGGAAAAGCAGACCGACCTCGACACCGGCCCGCTGGCCAATGCCATGGAGCCGTTTTTCGGAGCGAAAGAGGCCGGTTTTCTCGCCTCGCCCGCGTGGAAAGTGTTGCGGGAGAAGATTGAGTGGCCTGACGGGATGACGTTTTTCAAGCCGAATCCCGGCGTGCTGTATCCCGCCTTCTACGAACTGAACGAGCGACTGATGGCGTCGGCCAAAAGCGTGCGGCCTTTTGCCCAGACACGCGAGGAAGGATGGCGGTGCACGCTGACGGGTGAGACCGAGTGGCTCACGCATGACCGCGACCTGCTGAGCGTGCCGCGCGGGCAGCGGCTGAGCCGGAGCGATCCGCGTTTCCAGGAGGGACAGCATCACGAGACCTTGTGGACGCTCGTGGCCGAGCGGCGACCCGCGTGGGCCAAGAAGGGCGAGCATCTGGGCGCGCTGCCGGCGATCAAACGGCTGTGGCCGACGCTGTTTGCCGAAGAGGTCCGCGAGGCGACGGGCGGCGTGACCGAGCGTTTTGTGGTGTCGACGCACGCCATGGCGCTGGCGCATCAGATCCGCGAGTGGATGGAGCGCGGCGCGCCGCTGACGAAAGAGCAGCGCAGCCGGGTCGAGTCCGTGTCCTCGCGCGTGGCGCTGCCGGCGCAGCTGGCTGCGCGGGCAGAATGGCAGGACCGCATCGAACTGGCGGCGCGCATTCCCGCGATTCTCGAAGAGGCGCGCGAGAAAGAGGACGAGGACGGCGCCGCCGAGGAGGCGCGGAAATTCGTCCGCAGGGTGCTTTGCGGTGAGGACGAAGACGCGCCACAGCTGGAGACCTATTACGCGCTTTTGATGATGGACGGCGACCACATGGGCGCGATTCTCTCGGGCGATGAGGAGGCAGAAACTTCGATTCCCTTCCTCGCGAGCTTCCACCCGCAGGTGCAGCCGCTGCTGGCGAATGCGGGCGGACTGTTGCGGGAATACGCGAAGCAGGCCCGGCCGGTGTCCCCGAACCGCCACCTGGTGATCAGCGGGGCGCTGAATGACTTCTCGCAGGTGGTGGCGCCGTGGGTCGTGGAGCGGGAACACGCCGGACGCCTCATTTACGCAGGTGGTGATGACGTGCTGGCGATGCTGCCGGTGGCCGATGCGCTGAGTGCCGCCGCAAGGCTCCGCAAGGCCTACAGCGGCGATGGAGCCGATACGATGCCCCAACAGCGCGGCCAGCGGTGGAACCGGCTGATGCTTCGCGATGGCTTCGCGTATCTGAACGGACGGCTGATGCGGATGATGGGGCCGCGGGCCACGGCGAGCTGCGGCGTCGTGATCGCGCATCATCAGACGCCGCTCTCGCTCGTGCTGCGCGAGTTGCGCGCGGCCGAGCGGCGCGCCAAAGAGTACAGGCGTGCCGTGAACGGACAGATGAAACACCGCGATGCCTGGCAGGTGACGGTGCTGAAACGTTCGGGCGGGCGGCTGGATCTGGCCGGCGACTGGGGCGGGCCCCTGGAGTTGCTGATTGAGCTGCGCGACTTTCTGGCGGCGCCGGAGGTCAGCCGGCGGGCGGTGTACAACTCGCTCGAGTGGCTCCACGATCTGCCGCATGAGGCCGGCCGGGTGGACCGGCAGCAGCTTGAGACGCTGCTGGCGTACCAGTTGGAGCGGCAGGCGGACAAACCGATGAAAGCAAGAGCGCGCGAGCTGGCCGGGAAGCTGGCCGAAGAGGCCGCGCAACACAGTCCGCAGGCACTGGACCGGCTGCGGACTTTCCTTTGCGTGGCCGAGTTTCTGGCGCGCGAGCAGCGGGCCAGCCGGCCCGCGCGGCAGGCGGCGGGCGTCGAAGGGAGGCAGTCGTGAACGGCGTCGACTATCTTTTCCTGGAGCCGGTGGACGTGCTGTTTTTCCGGGCGAACAAGGGCTTCGGCGACCCGGGCAGCTATGGCGAGAGCATGGTGCCGCCGTGGCCGAGCGTCGTGGCCGGAGCGCTGCGGTCGCGGATTCTGGCTGACTCCGGAACTGACCTGGCCGAGTTCGCAAAGGGCCACGCCGTGCGTCGGGAGATCGGCACATGCACCATGCCAGGCAGCTTCGTGCTGACTTGCCTGCAACTGGCGCGGCGGCGTGAGGACAAGGTGGAAGCGCTGTATCCGGCGCCGGCCGACCTGATCGTTGAGAAAGAAGGCATCCGGATGGCAAGGCCGGTGTCTTTGCCCGAAGCCCTGCGTTCGTCCTACCCGCTTCCGCTGCATCCGGTGGTGGCCCAGAAGAAGCGCGGCAAACCGGAAGGCGGGCAGTGGCTGACCGAACAGGGCTGGAGAACATATCTCGACGGGGGCATTCCTGGCAGGGAGGACCTCGTCAGCGGCAGTGACCTTTGGCAGCGCGATGCGCGCGTCGGAATCGGACTCAACGCGCACACGCGCAGCGTGGAAGAGGGCCGGCTGTTCACGGCCGAGGCAGCGGCGTTCCGGCTCCGGATCCACGCCAGCGACTCGTATGACGCCGGGCTGCTGGTGGGCGTGAGCGGCTGCACGGCGCCTCGAGGCGGACTGGTACGGCTGGGCGCCGACGGGCGGGCTGCGGCGGTGCGGCCAGCCGACGGATTCGCGCCGGCCGAGCCGGACTGGGCGCGCATCGTGAGCGAGCGGCGATGCCGCCTGATTCTGGCCACGCCCGGCCTGTTCAGCCGCGGCTGGCTGCCGGAGGGGTGCCGGGAACAAAACGGCCAGTTTTTGTTTGATCTTCACGGCGTCCGCGCGCGCCTTGTGGCTGCGGCGGCGGCGCGGGCGGAGACCGTCTCCGGCTGGGACCTGGCCCGCGAGGCGCCGAAGCCGGCGCAGCGGGCCGTGCCGGCGGGCAGCGTGTATTGGCTGGATGATCTGGAGGCGGACGAAGAGGCGTTGCGAGGCCTGGCCGCGAGCGGACTGTGGCCGTCGCCGTGTCCTGACGAACAGCGGCGGGCCGAGGGTTTCAACCGGATCTGGATCGCCCCGTGGGCGGATGAGAACAAAGGAGCGTAGAAATGTTTGAGAAGCAGGCAGCGGTTTTCTTCTATGCGGTGAGTCCCGTGCACCTGGGCACGGGGCAGGCGATCGGAGTCATCGACAATCCCATTCAGCGCGAGCGACACACGGGCCATCCCTGTTTCGCCGGGTCCGGCATTAAGGGCGCGGTCCGGCACGGGTTTGTGCAGCTTGGCGGGGACCCGACGCTGGCTGACGATCTGTTCGGGCCGGAGGCGGGCGCCAGCGAGTTGCACGCCGGCGCGGTGAGCTTCGGCGATGCCCAGCTGGTGGCGCTGCCGGTGCGGTGCCTGAAGGAGAGCTACGTGTACGCGACGTGCCCGGTGGCGTTGGCGCGCACGCACCGGCTGCTGACGCTGACCGGCGCGGATCCGGGATGGGCGCCCATGGGGCAGCCCATTGCCGAGGGTTCCTGCCTGGTGGCGAACACGGAGCTGCTGACCAACGGCAAGCTCCACCTGGAGGCTTATGAATACGCGGCGGCGGCAGTGGACGGTTTGAAAGAAATCGGGAAGAGTCTGGCGGAAGCAGCCATCCCGGACAAGCCCGAGTTCAGGTTCTTCCGGCAGAAGCTGGAGCGCGACCTGGTGGTGCTTTCAGACACTGATTTCGCGTTTTTCGCCGAGCACGCGATGCTCGTGGAGCCTCACGTGCGCATCAACGACGAAACGGGCGCGGCCGACCCGGGCGGGCTCTTTTACACGGAGAACCTGCCGCCGGAGTCCATCCTGATTGCGCCGCTGATGGCGAGCCAGGTGCGGAACCCGAAGAAGAAGCGCGGTGAAAATGGCTGGATGGACGCCGAAGGGGTGATCGCGAAGATCCGCACGGCCATCGACGAAAAGCTCTTGCAGGTGGGCGGGGACGCGACCACCGGCCGAGGGCTGCTGGTGGCGCGGGTCGTTAACGGGAGGTGACGAGGATGCCGTCGCAAAAAACACATCCAAAGCTGACACTCGAGCAACAGCGGGCGCAGCACGCCTGGGAAAGTTGCGCCAATTACAGCAAAGCCCAGGTGAATGTGGCCAAGGGACTGCCGGCGTTGATTATGAATAGCGGGCTGATGCAGGTGTTGGCCTTCTGCAACGACAAGGGCGGCGATTACGAACAGGTGTCGCGCGGCCTGCGTGAGTGGCTCGCGGGGCGTTTTCCGCGGCTGCAGAACGCCGGGGGCTTCGAGGCGTTCATGACGGTGCTGATGCAGTCGGATCCGCGCGAATACCAGCAGATCACGGCCGAGGCGCTGGCGTGGCTGAAATGGCTGCGGCTGATGTCGGCTGCAAGGAAAGGAGCAGTGTGAAATGCCGGTCGCCGCTGTGCCGAATTATCTTCCTGCGGGAGATTTTGCGAAGGCCTCGCCGGGACTGCGGTTTGGGTTGCTGTTGTCCATCTGGACGGATCGCAGGGATCAGGAACAAGAAGTGCTCGATCGAGCGTCCCGGAGAAGCCCTGAGGCCGAGAATCTGAGGCAGGCGCTGGGCCCTAACAGCCGGAATCTGTCTCAAGTGACTCAGCAAATGGCCAGCCAAAGCAAGATCCCCAGGGTTTGGTCCAAGAACGACCATGCCGGGCGGCAGGCATGGAAGATGGTCTCCGCCTTGACGCAAACGGACAAGAATCTGATGGGCGCGCTGGCCGGCCGGATGCGTGCCGTCGCCGGGCTTCAGGCCGGGGGCGCGCTCTGGGAGGCCGAAGCCGAGGCGACCGCTCCTTTCACCACCGGTCTTGGGAACGAGCATCCGCTGGAGAACGGATTCAGTTTTCTGAACCCCTACGGGCTGCCCTACCTGCCGGGCAGCGGCGTCAAAGGCGTCGTGCGCGAGGCGGCGCGGCAACTGGCCGCAGGCGAATGGGAGGACTCGCGCGGATGGGACCTGGAGCCGGTAGGCCAATTCACGGTTCGCGCTGAGGGGGAGGAGAAGGAGATCAAGCTCACCGCCCTTGATGTTCTCTTTGGCCGCGAGACGCCCGAGGGCGAAAGTGACCATTTCCGCGGCGTGCTTTCTTTCTGGGACGTCATCCCGGAGATGGCCGGCAAAGCGCTGCGTGTCGAGGTGATGACGCCGCATCAGACTCCTTATTATCAACAAAAGACGGACAAAAAGTCCGGCGATAGCACCACGCCTCATGATTCCGGCCAGCCGAATCCGATCCTGTTTCTCACCGTGCCGCCAGGTTCAAAATTCCACTTTTTCGTCACATGCGACCTTGTCCGGCTGAAACGCGTGGCGCCTTCCCTCGCGGAAGGGGACCGCTGGAAGCAACTGCTTGACGCGGCCTTTGCGCACGCCTTCGACTGGCTCGGTTTCGGCGCGAAGACAGGGGTGGGATACGGGGCGATGCGGCGCAAGACCAGGCCCGCAGGAGTCTCCTCGGGAGAGCGCAAAGAATCGTCCGGCGTACAGAAATCCCCGGCGGGAGCCGAGGAAAAGCTCGAAATCTGGGAAAATGCCATGCTGAAATGGAATCCTGGCAAACAGGAAATCACTGCAATTTGTTCCGGAAAGCCGAAAGCGATTCTCGACCAGGGACCGGCAAAGGCCTTCCTGGAAAGCCTGTCGCAGGAGCAGCGTGAGCAGTTGAAGAACAAAAAATCCCTCGGCCCCGTCCGCCTCCGTGTGAAGGCCGAAGGGAACAAGTGGACGGTCCTCGGTCTCGCTTGAATTCCGTTGACCAGAAAAACAACAGCCTGACCCGGCCGTTTTTCACGACCGCGTCAGGCTGTCGTTGTCAGAGGGTCAAAGCGGCTTGTAGCAGCTCCGGGTCTCGTTGCACTCGTATTCGTCCACCAGCTTGCCGTCGGGGCCGATGGGGATGTGGGTGCGGTCGCACCAGAAGGCGCGGTCGTTGCTGTGCGGGACGGTGGGATCCCACTCGGCCTCGATGTAAAGGCCCTTCCAGCGCAGGTTTTCGCAGCGGTCGCTGGTGATGCGAGCCAGGCCGGCGCGTTCGCGGTTGACGATCGCCATGGACGCCTCCTTCAGGCTTTGACGCCGGCGGCCGCCATGAGGGCGCGTTTCACGGCAACTGCGGCGATCTGCACCTTGTAGGCGTTCATGCTGAGCGGCCGGGCATCGGCGACGGCGGCCCTGCCGGCGGCCTCGGCGGTTTCGGCGGTGACGGTCTTGCCCTGGATGGCCCTGGCGGCGGCCTCGCTCAGCCAAGGCGTCGGGGCCACGTGTCCGAGCACGACTCGCGCGGCAGCCACGGTGGTCCCATTCATGTTGAGGGCGACGCTGGCAGTGGCCAGGGGCCAATCCAATGCTTCCTTCTGGCGGACCTCATAGGTGGCGTTTTTCGCGCCGGTGACCGGGATGATGACCTCAGTGAGGATCTCATTCGGCTTGAGGTCCACCTCGCGGACGTCGCTGGAAGGGGGCGCGACGAAGAACTTTGCCGCGTCAATCTCGCGCGTGCCCGAGGCCGATGCGATTTTGATCTTCGCCCCCAGGGCAACCAGCGCGGGCCCGAAGCTCGAAGCAGAGACGAATTTTGCCGGGCCGGTGTGGAAGATGGCGTGGAAGCGGTTGTCGCCTTCGGCGACGAGGTCCTTGCCCTGGTGCTGCGCGATGAGGCCGAAGCCGGCGCGGAAGTACCAGCAGCGCGGGCGCTGGCAGAGGTCGCCGCCGAAGGTGCCCATGTTGCGGATCTGCGGGCTGGCGACGCCGCGGGCGGCCTCAGTGAGTGCCGGGAACGAGGCGCGGATCAGCGGGCTTGAGAGCACCTCGTCCACGGTGGCGAGGGCGCCGATGCGGACGCCGGCAGCGGTTTTCGTAATGCCCCGAAGCTCGGAGATGTCCTTGATGTTCACGACACGCTTCGGGGTCATCACTTCTTCCTTCATCAGGCTGATGAGGTCGGTGCCGCCGGCCAGCACGGCGGCGTCGTTCCAGCCGGAACCGAGCAGCGCGAGGGCCTCCTTCAGGGTCTTGGGGCTAGCGTATTCGAAGGGTTGCATCAGCTCATCCTCCCGCTCAGCGCATTCAGAACGTTCATGGGCGTCAACGGCACGAAGGGCACGCGGACGCCGATGGCGTTGGCGACGGCGTTTGAGATGGCGGCGATGCCGCCGATGACGGGCGGCTCGCCCAGGCCAATGACGCCGCGCCGGTCATTGATTTCGTCGATCTCCAGGTGCACGAGAATCTCGCCGATGTCCTTGATGCCCGCGAGCTTGTAGAACTCGAGGTCATTGTTGAGCATGCGGCCGGTGATCGCGTCCATGACGCGCTCTTCCATCAGCGCGCCGCAGATCGACATGATGCAGGCGCCGTAAACCTGGCTTTCGGCGGTCTTCGGGTTGATGATCGTGCCGCAGTCCTGCACCGCAATCAGGCGGTTCATTTTGACTAGGCCGGTCTCGACATCGACGGTGACGTCCGCGATCTGCACGCCGCCGACGCCGCCGGTGTTCAAACCCTCCTTGGGCGCGTCACGCGGGATGTTCTGGCCGGTCTCGCTGATCGTCTTGACGCCGAGTTTGGCGCAGGCGGCCTTCCAGGAGAGGCTCTTGGCCGGGTTTCCCTTCACCTGGATCCTGCCATCGACGGCTTCCAGCTCCGTGGCGGGCACGCCGAGCGAGGGAGCGACCTCCTCAAAGAGTTTTTCCAGCGCGTTCAGCGTGGCCTTGCGCGTCGACGTGCTGACCCCGCCGACGGTGGTGGAGCCGCCCGAGGTGCCCGAGGGCGGGTAGTTCGTGTCGCCGATCTTGACGCGGACGTCGGTGACATTGAGCCCCAGGCTTTCGGCAGCGACCTGTGCGATGACGGTGCGGGTGCCAGTGCCGAGATCCTGGGAGCCCAGCTCGACCTCGACGGTGCCGTCAGGATGAATGTTGCAGCGGGCGGTGGAGTCGTGGCCGGCGCCGCCCCACGTGCAGACACCGATGCCCAGGCCGCGTTTCAAATGGCCCTTGCCGGATTCGCCGCGGGGATGCCAGAGCTTCTTCCATTCGGCCATCTCGGCGGCCTTCTTCAGCTGGCGCTCGTATGTGTCCGGCCGCGCGGTGAGACTGACGTTCTTCAGGAACAGCTCCAGCGGATCCATCTTCATCTTCGCCGCCAGGTCTTCCATGGCAGCGCAGGTGAGGAAGGACGCCTGCGGGTGGTTCGGCGCGCGCCAGGCGCGGATGGGCGCGGTGTTGGTGCTCACTGCCCAGTGGTTCTTCCGCTGATTGGGGATGCGGGTGTAGACATAGGGGATCGGGGGGCTGCCGCCGCCGCCGACGCCGCCGGTCGACCAGCTCTCACTCTCCCAGAGGATGATCTTGCCGTCCTTGTCGGCGCCCAGCTTGATGCGTGCATAGGCGGAGGGACGACAGCCGGCGATCACCTGTTCTACGGGACGTTCGAGGAAGAGCTTCACCGGGCGGCCGCCGGCCATCTTCGACAGATGGGCGGCTTCCACGCCCCAGCGATCCGGTTGAAACTTCGAGCCGAAGCCACCGCCAATGTGGTCCTGATGGACATGGACGTTGGCGGCGGGGACGTTGACCGCGCGGGCCATGTCGCCGCGGATGCTGGTGACGGCCTGCGTGGACGGGTTCAGCTCCACTTTGTTGTCGGGGGTCCAGGAAACAACATTGCCGTGCGGCTCCAGGCAGGAGTGTTCGAGCACGGGGATCCCATAGAAGCCCTCGCTGACAACAGCGGCCTGCTTCAGCGCCTGGTCCGGGTCGCCTTCGATCTGCTCGCCGGCGGCCTTGGCGCTGCCCATGACCTTCTTGAGGTCCGCCTCGTGGACCACGTGGGGCAGCACCTCATATTCGACATGGATTTTCTTCAGCGCGTCGCGGGCGGCGAGCTCCGTCTCGGCGGCAACGAAAGCGACTTCCCAATGGGCCCACTGGATTTCAGTGCCCGCAGGCGAAACGACGCGGACGCCCTTGACGCCCGGATGCTTTTCCGCCTCGCTCACGTCGATCGACTTGACGCGCGCGTGGGCGTAAGGGCAGACGAGCACGGCGCCATGGAGCATGCCGGGTTTGTTGAGATCCGAGTTATACTTTGCGCGGCCCGACGCCTTCTCGATGCCATCCAGGCGGCTGATGCGCTTGCCCATCACCCGCCGCTTGGACATTTCCGGCCATTTGTACTCAGGCATTGGACCCTCCTTTCATCGCCCTGGCCGCCTCCAGCACGGCCTTGCGGATGCCTACGTAGGTGCCACAACGGCAGAGATTGCCGCCGAGGCCCTCCTGGACCTGCTCGTAGGTCGGATTGGGGTGAGTGTCGAGAAAGGCCTTCGCGGCAACCACGAAGCCCGGCGTGCAGTAGCCGCACTGCTGGGCGTCGTTGTTGACGAAAGCCTGCACCACCGGGTGCGGGCGGCCGCCGGAAAGGGCGAAGCCTTCGATGGTGGTGATCTGCCTGCCCTGCGCGTCGATGGCAAGGATCGTGCAAGCGTACATGACCTTGCCGTTGACCAGCACGGAGCAGGCGCCGCAAGTGCCGCGGTCGCAGACCCGCTTGGCTCCCGTTAGGTCCAGCTTGTCGCGGAGCACGTCGAGCAGCGTTTCGCGAGGCTCGACCGTGACCTTGACGGGCTTGCCGTTAATGGTGAGCGTGATGGGCACGGCGCCTGGACCGACGACGCCCGCCGGCGTCTGCGCCTCGGCCGTCTGTTCGAGCAGGGCCGGACCCACGGCCGTGGTCACGCCAATGCTCTGGAGCAGTCCGCGGCGCGATACGCCGCGGCGTGGATCTTGGGATGTTTTGAGTTCGGAATCTGGGTTTCGACTCACAGCAGTTCCCCTTCCCTCCCCGGCGAACCTCATCTGAGGGGGGTTACACCGGATCTTTCACAGTCTATCGCAAGGAGCGTGGTTTGCATCCTCGTGAATGCCTCCTGTGCCATTAAGCACGATTAACCCTCTGATTGCCGGAGGCCACAAACCGTTCGGAACGGAAATCGCGCGACCGGATCGGCTGAAATAACGGCTCCTGTTGACCACCACGTAGGGCAATGACCCCGTCAGATCTGCCTTCAAACCTGCAACTGGCGTTCGCCGGCCAGGGCGGGCGCAAGGAGTGGATATCCGATCGCACCGTGCATTCAGGCCGCGCCGCGGTCCGCTCGTTGTCCAGCGCTCGAGCGCCGCTTCACTCGTGGCTCTGAAGTCTGAGGGCCGTAATTTTGGCAAGCTCGGCCGTGGCGGGGCGCCGGAACCGGCGCAGCATTTCCTGGACCCGCTGCCTAAGTGCGCTGCATTGGCCATCCGGGGGAGGGCTTCGTGCACGAACCGCGAGGCATGCGGCGATGCGGGGGCCCGCGGGGCGTGTATGTCTCGGTGGAACGCTGGCGGCAGGCCGGGCTTTTGTCCACGTCCCCGTTGTTAGAATGGAAAACCAGTGCCTCGGGAATCGTTTCGGTTTTCGCACCGCCAGTCAGTGGGGCTTGTTTTTCTCTGTACGCTGTTCGGCGTGGCCGCGCAGTATTTCATCAAGACGAGCGGCATGCAGATGACGCAGATCACACTGCCGGCGCTCGTGGCGAACTGGCATCTCTGGGCGGGCCTGAGCCTGTACGGGGTGAGCACGGGACTGCTGATTCTGGCTCTGCGGGACGGCGAGCTTTCGCTGCTGTATCCGGTCATTTCACTGACATACGTCTGGGTGACCATTCTTTCGGTGCTCGTCTTTCAGGAAAAGCTGACGGGGCTGAAAGTGGCGGGCATCGCCACCATCTGTTGCGGCGTGGCGCTGCTCGGGAAGGGGAAGAGCGAGTGAGCACGCCGGCAAAATCCATCGTGCTGGTGCTGCTGGCCAGCTTCATTGGCAGCTTTGGCGCTGTGTTTCTCAAATTGGGCGCAGGCCGCCTGCACCGGCAGATCGTGACGCTGCTATTGAACTGGCGGCTCGCCGCCGGTGTGGCGCTGTATCTGCTTTCCTTCGTTTTCTACTTCCTCGGCGTGCGGGAAGGCGAGCTGAGCGTGCTGTATCCGATGGTGGCGCTGGGCTACATCTGGACGATGTTCTGGTCGCGGCTGTTTTTCGGCGAGCCGCTGACGCGGCGCAAGGCGGGCGGCATTCTGCTGATCCTGGCCGGCGTGGCGTTACTCAATGCGGGAAGGTGAACCCGGGGGCAACGGATCACCAGGTGCCGGTGCGGAGCACCACGGCCATGGTAAGGGCGACGCCGTTGTTATAGCTGCGGCCGTTGAGCGGCGGCAGCCAGGATTTCCGGTATTCGAGATTCGCCACGCGAAGAGCGACGGCGGGATTTAACCGAAGATCCATCCCTGTCCCGGCAGCCACCGAGAAACCGTTGGCCTCCCAGCGCCGGGCGTAAAGGGCATGATCGTCGTAGGCGTTGCGGTTTTCGATGCGCGCGGTGCGGCGGAGTTCGTCCCGCAAAACGGGGTCAACATGCTCATGCGTCACCTTCAGGCCGCCGACCAGAAGGTGGGCATAGGGGTTCCAGCGGGCGGCGGGGCGCGCGGACCAGCGCGGTCCGAACAGATAGCTCAGGGTGTCGCCGCTGCGGTTGGGTCCGAGCCCGTTGAGCTTGCAGCCGGAGACGTCGGCGACGAACTGCCAGGAGGAGGAAAGGCGGAAGGCGGCCTCGCCGCCGCCGGCGATGCAGACGCCGGTGTGGGAGCCATAGAAGACGGGCCGCGCGGTGGCGGCCAGTTCGAAGGTGGAGACGCCGAAGGGACTGACGAGCTCCGGCCTCGGGCTGGTGCGGGGTGGTATCACGCCGGCGCGCTTGTCGGAAAGATAGGAAGTCAGCACGGGCGAGAAGACGCCGGGCCGGTCGTCTCGGGCCCAGGGCACCTTGAAGCGCATGGCGTTGGCAAACGAGCGCGACGGGTTCAGCGCGCCACGCACCAGCAGGCGAAGCCAGGGATTTTCGAACTTCTCCTCGAAGCGCTGAATCACGTACTTGTCCAGGGCGTCTTCGCCGATCATCCAGCCCAGCCCGATGACCGGGGTGACGACGTGATCGACGAAACCCTGCTGCGGGTATCTGCTCTGGATTTTGCCGAGGGATGCCTCGCTGAAGGGCCCGATTTCAAACATGGTGCTGTAGGCCCAGGAGTAAGCGGTGGCGCGCAGACGGCTTTTCCAGTAGAAGGAATTCCGGCCGATTTCCGCGCCGATATAGCTGCGGTCATTGTGCGTCCAGATGTAGCCGCTGACGGCGCCCTGCATGGGATGCCCGATGTAATTCACATAGAATGGATCGCCATCCGACCACCCATGCAGGTTGCCGGCCGACTGCATCCAGCCACGGAAGAAGGGGCCTCGCAGTCCGGCGCGGGTGTCGGGCTCGGTCGCGAGGCGGAAGGCGTGTTCGACGGCAAGGAAGAGGCTCGACTGGCGGCTGAGCCCGTCCCAGTCGACCGCGGTGCCGCGGTCAGGCGGCACCCAGACTTCGGCGCGACCGGCGGGCTTCACGGTTCTGACCACGCCCGCCGTGTCTCCGGGCTTTTCCGGGTCTGCGGCCGCCTCCACACCATCGCCGCCGGAGGCTCCGAGGAAAGACTGTGCGCGCAGGCTGAGAAGACTGAAGAGAAAGCAGAGAATCCAGCAACCACACTTTGCGTCCACGCGCTTGACCCGCACAGAGTCCCCTCCTTTTTGTTCGAGATGTATCCGCGGCCCGACGCGTTTCCCTGAGTTGCATCCGGCGGGCGAGGCCGACTGGCCGCCTCCAACAACTGGGTCCATCATAGCCGGGCGCGCATGAGGAGGGCACTTGCGACCGTGTTCTGATGAGGGAGAGCCGCCAAGCTCCTGCCCGACTTAGCAGGGGTAAGAATCGCCGCGGGTGACGCGACCGCGCCGTGGCCGCTCTTCGGCCGGGGCGCTTCTCTCCCTACGCTTGCGGCTTAGATAAGCGTGAATTGCAAGAGATCCGTGCGGGGCCCGGGCATCAGGGCCATCAGACGGTTGGAGTGCCCGGGACCTGGGCCGCAGACCAGGCACCGTCGTCCCAGGCGGCCCCGGCCAAACCGACGGCGGCGGCACTGGTTGCGGCGAGAATTCCGATGAGTTTCGTCGAAACGCTCCCGGCCGCAGCCGCCATGGCGGCGTTGAGCACCTGCATTTCCGCCGATCCATTCATGCCGTCCTTGCCGGCGGTGATGCGGATGGTGGGGCGGCCCTGCACGTGGTTGGGGCGGATGCCGCGCACGACGGCGCGGCCCATCTCGTCGGTGCCCAGCGGAATGTTGTGCAGGTCGTTGCTGAAGCCGACGCTCGAGCCGTCACGCGGCGCGGTGAGCGTGAGCAACGCGCCAGCAACGGGCTTGCGGTTTTCGTCCTCGACCTTGTTGATCGTCTCGCGGGCAACGCGCTGGCGGACATTGAAAATCGCCTGCTCGCCCTCGACGATCACGATACGTAGCTGTTGCTACTGCCGGGCGTCGGGCGCCTGCGCCCAGGCGGGCTGGAGCGACAGCGACACCGACAGAGTGAGAGCGATGAATCCCCCCGGAACGGGCGTCCCCGGGTGGAAGCCGAACCTCCGTCTCACGGGAATCCCGGAATCCGGCGCGGCCGCACCGGAGTTGCTGTCCTGATAAACGGGACGCGATGGCTGTTCTTGCCAGCGAGGTGGTGGAATCGGTCAGAAGTTCGCGCTTCCTGATCCAGAGCCCACGCTATTGGTGAGCGTCACCTGAAGGGAAGCGAGCGCGCCGAAGCTGCCCTGTACGTTGAACGGCACGACGAGCAGGAACTGGCCGCCGTACTGGCGTGACTCCTGGCTGCCGAACCACGCCTGGAAAGCTGAAGCGACCGGGACGCTGACGTCCGTGGTGCCAAGGGTGGCGCCCGGCAGCGGGGTGAAGCGGAACGTGGCTCCGGTGATCTGCCGGATATTCGAGTAGCCCGACACACGTACCTCGAAGCCCGCCGCCGTTCTCACGATGACCACCCCGGTGATCACTGGACCAGAAGGAGGAATGCGGATGGTGCGCACGAGAAACGGGGCTGGCTCCAGCACCGTGGATCCCAGCCGCAGGGTCACCGTCAGCGTGATAACGCCCGCGGTGGTGCCCGTCTGGAAGGCGAACAGGCTGCCCGAGGCCGGCACGGCGGCGGTCTGGCCGGCAGAGATCGAGAAGTCGACCGATGTGCCACCATTGGCGAACCGGATGGCCGGATCGGGCGGGAGGTCGCCGTCCGGGGCAAAGGACAGCGTGGCCGTGCCATTCAGGGCGACGGGGAAGGAATGGTCCAACTGGAGCCCGAACGTGGGCTGGCTGGCCGGGGGCGTGGTGTCGGCAAGCTGGGTGATGGTGAGATTGGGCAGCGGGGGCAGACTGATGTGGACAGTGAATGAGCGGACCGCAGTCAAGGGCGGCTGACGTCCATCAGCGAGCGTCACCTCGAAAGAGAAATCGCCCGGTTGGGCGGGAGTGCCCGTGACGGCGCCGGTCTGGGAGTTCAGTGTGAGTCCGGAGGGCAAGGCGCCGGAGCTGATGCTCCAGACCAGAGGCGCCTTTCCCTGACCGCTGAGGGTTACGGCGTAAGCGTCACCGACGCGTCCCTCGGGCAGGCTTTCGGTGAGGATGGCCGGCCTGAGGATGATGACGACGATGAAGGGGCGCTGTGCGGTGAAGCCTTCGCTGTCAGTGACGAGCACAGCGATGGCGAACTCTCCGGAGACGGCAGGCGTGCCGGAGATCTGGCCGGCCGAAGAAAGAGTCAGCCCTGCGGGGAGCGAGCCAGAAGCCAGAGAGAAGGCGTAAGGAGGAGAACCGCCCGCCGCATCCAGAGAGGCCGAATACGGTCTGTCCTCGGCGCCTTCTGGCAGCGCAGTGGTGAGGATGCGGAGCGGCTCGTACATCCTGATGGTGAAGGACCGCGAGGCGGTGGACCGGGCAGAGTCCCGGACTTCCGCAGTGAACGCGTACGAGCCAGTGGCGGTGGGCGTGCCGGTGAGGGCGCCGGTGGCCGGATCCAGGGTGAGACCCGGGGGAAGGGACCCGCTGGAGAGGCTCCAGGCGTAAGGCGGCATGCCGCCCGCGGCCGAGAGGGCGGCGTTGTAGGGAACGCCCTGAAGACCGTTGGCCAGAACCGTGGTCGTGACCGTGAGTGGCGCCACGCGGATCTGGATGGCGAAATCAGCGAAAGCCGAAGCCCCGGCCGAGTCGGTGACCTGAACGGAGAAGGAGGAGGGACCGGGCTGCGTGGGCGTACCCGACAGGCTGCCGGTCGCAGACAGGGTGATGCCCGGCGGCAACAGGCCGCCGGCAAGACGAAACTGATACGGAGGCGTTCCGTTGGCCGCGATGACGGAGGCGGTGTAAGGAACCCCGACGGTGCCGGCTGGCAGCGCCTGGGTCTGAATCTCCAGCGGGGGCGGCAGGACGCGAATGAGGAAGTTGCCGAAGGTGCTCGCGCCGTTGACGTCGGTGACGGCGCCGGCGAAGTTGTAGTTGCCAATAGAGGCGGGAGAACCGGTGATGGCGCCGGTGGAAGGGTTGAGCGAAAGACCCGGAGGGAGAGAACCACTGGCGATGCTGAAGGTAAACGGGGCCGTGCCGCCGGAGACGGTCATTGCACTGGAATAGGCCTTGCCCACCACGGCCGTGCCGGCCGGCTCAGACAGCGTGGGAGCTGGATTGACCGGGATGCGGAAGAGGCGGTGGTCTGTCTGGCTGACGTAGCTGCCGCCAAACGCATAAAGGTCGATGGAATAAATCGTGGGCGCGGATATGGGCGGGAACACGCCGGTGATCGACATCGATGTGGATCCTTCCGTCAGATTCACGGAAACGCTGGGGGGGAGGTCGTTCAATTCATACGACCAGACGGAAGGAAGCGTCGCGTTGATGACGTAGTTGACCGGCCTGCCCGCAGTGGCCGCTGGCAGCGGGGAGGACGTGAGGATGCGCAACTGGTTGTCCACGTTGAACAGGTACGTCCGGCTGACAATCAGCGGGGGGATGGAGGCAGCCGCGAAAGGGAACGTGTAAACCGTGGTAACGACAAAAGTTGTGGACTGCGGAGTTGTCGGGGTTCCGGAGAGCAATCCTGTGGTGCTGAAGGTCAGACCCGCTGGAAGGGAGCCCGAGGTGATGGCCCAGCCCCCACTCACGCCGCCAGCGGGTGGGTTCTGTACCGAGAACTGAATGCTGACCGGCTGGCCGACCAGGGCCTCCAGTGCATTCACGTCCGGCAGAATCAGCGGCTGGGTCTGAGCATAGGCGGCGGCAAAAGCGGCCAGAAGCACGAGTCCGAGGCGGGATGCGAAGCGATTCATGGCTGTTCAGCCTCCTCTCGCGCCCTGGGGACAAAGAAGATCCGGGCTCCTGTGTTTTCAAACAGCGCCATCCATACAGGGCCGTCATCGCCGGAGACGAGCTGTACGACTCCTTCCGGCCCGGCCATCCACAGCCGGACCGCGGCCACCGGACACTGCCACTGACCGATCCTTTCGCCGCTTTCGTTCCACGCCGTCAACAACGTGCCGTCATCGCCCGGCGAAGCAGCCGCCAGGGGCGCGCCGCGGATGCTGAGCAGAAGGACGCGCCGGGGATCGGCTCCTTCGGGCAGACCCACCGTCAGCGGAGCCTCCCCGGCGCCTTCCATGCGCAGGCGGCCGCCATCCAGCCATGCATACCGTTCGCTGCCGGCGAGAAACGTGAAGGGCCCTGCTGCCTGCGCGGTGACGGTTCGCATGGATCCGTCCGGGCCTGTCGTGTAGAGCGCCCCGTCCACTTCGGCCAGAACCGTTCCGGCGTCGCTGACGGCAGCGCGGGTGGGGGCGAGAGGCAACTCATAAGCGAGCTTCGGGAAGTTGTCCTCGATATGCCAGACCTGGAGACGGCCTTCGGCGGCCGAGGCAAGAACGAGCCCATCTCCACACGGGCTCCAGGCAGCGATGTCGGGATCGTGGACGGCCTCCCTGAGAGCCTGCCATGTGGCGTCTGGCTCTTCCGGCCGGAGGTGCAGGAGCCCAACGGCGCCGTCGGCGCCCACAACCAGAGCAGAGTTCGTGCCGGGACGGAAAGCCAGGATCTCCGCGTTGCGCAACGCCACGGAGCTCCCCAGCAAAGCCGCACCAGGAACTCCGAGGATTTGACGAACCTGACCGGCCTGCCCGGCCAGCACCCATCCAAGATCGGGTCCACGGGCTGATTGAGCCAGAAGACAGGAAAACCCCACGGCTGACAGGAGAATCCACCGGAACAAGGCTCCTCCGTTTCTCGTCCGGGAATCCCCGCAGGCCGGGGATTGCCACCGGGCGTTGTGGCTGCGGCGCGACCTTATTAGCGGGTCAGCGGGGCGGGCCCACCGTTGGCGTGCCGGGTGTTACGGTTGTCGGTGGAGGCGCGACTGGACCTGCGCTTCCGCCGCCGCTGCGCGTGGCAGCGACAGTGCCAACTGCCGCTCCCGCTCCAGCGACAAGGAAAAAAGTCAACAATTTCGCGCTGATGCCCCCGGTGGCGACAGCCGTGGCGGCATTGGTGGCACTGATTTGAGCGCTCCCCCGGAGACCGTCCTTGACGGCAGTGACGCGGATGGAAAACCTGCCCTGAACGGAGTTGGGCCGGATTCCCCGGACGACAGCGCGGCCGGCCGAATCCGTAGTCACGGTAATGTTGTTGAGGCCATTACTGAAGACAACGCTGGCTCCGTCCCGGGGGGCGGTCAGCGTGATGAGCGCACCCGCAACGGGACGGCGGTTTTCGTCCTCCACCTGGATGATGGCTTCACGGCCAACTCTTTGCCTGACGTTAAAGATGGCTTCATCACCTTCCACAATCGTGATGCGCAGACTCCCTTCGGAACCCTGCAAAAGAGGCGCCGAGGGTGCGGCCGACAGGGAGAGTTGGACGGCAAGAACCGAGGCCAGCCACCGGGCCGACAGGCAATGGGCAATCCCAGACATCCGTTTCCTCCTCATGTTTCCGCGAGAACCCAGGAGTCCGATCCGCGGAGACGAGTTTATCGTATGATACACGAGTGAACTCCGGAGGGGAAGACGACACAATGCCAAGCTGTCGATTTCTCCAGCTCCAGGACGGCCGCAGGGTAGACGGAAGGTTCCTGCCGGGCAATTGATGGGAGGGGCAAACAGCTGGCGCGTGGCAGTGGTTGGCCTGGGAGCCCTGGGCAACGAGCTGGTGCGGCAGCTCGGACTGCTGGGAGTCGGGGAAGCTCTGCTGGTGGATCCGGACCGGGTGGAGGAGAGCAACCTGGCAAAATGTGTTTTTTTCCGCCTGGCTGGCGCGGTTGGGCGGTTCAAGGCGGAAGTGTTGGCCGAAGCGGGCCGGGAGTGGTTTCCCGAAACGCGCTGGATTCCTGTGAGAGCGGAAGTCGCCGATGTGGGGTGGGCCCGTCTGTCCGGACGGCAGGTTCTGTTTGCGGGCGTGGACCGGGAGTCGGCGCGGCTGGAGATTGCACGGATCAGTACCCGGCTGAACATTCCGGTCTGCGACGGAGGGCTGGACACGGGCGGAGCGGGAGGGCGCGTGAGCTGGTATCCCGGGGCGGGAGGGGCCTGCCACGGGTGCCGGTTGACGGCGGCGCGGCGGCGGGAGTGGTTGCAGAGCTGGTCGAGCGTCGCCCACCCGTGCCGCGTGCCGCAGGAGCCGGGCGGGTGGACTGCTACGCCGCAACTGGCGGCGGTGACCGCTGCCTTGCAGGTGCATTTCGCCGTGGAGTGGCTTGGGCGCGGCGAGGGCGAGGGGCGCAGTGTGGAGTTCCGACTGGAGGAGCCGTTGCGGCTGGAAGAGATCCGGCTGGCGGTGAATGAGGCGTGCCCGTTTCACACGGCGGAGGAACGGCCGCTGGCGCCAATCGCCGGACCCTTCCGGGACGCGCTGGCCGAGGGAGAGGCGGCCTGCTGGGAATGGCCCGTGTGCCTGAAGGCGCGCTGTCTTGACTGCGGGCATGAGTGGCGTCCGCTCGTGCGGGCGGTGCGTTTGCGCCGCGAGGGCCTGTGTCCACAGTGCGGCGGCCGCAGGCTGCTGGAGCTGGACACGCGCGCCGGGGTGGCGCGGGACGATCCGCTGGCCGCGCGGAGGCCGGAGGAGCTGGGCTTGCCCCCGGAACACCTGTATAGTATTCGAAAAGGACGGAAACGGGAGGAATCCGAATGAGCGGCCGCTCGGTGACGGTGCTTGCCGCCACGACATTCCTGTTGTGGTTGGCGCAATTTTTCGCCTGTATGGGCGGGCCGGGGATTGCGGTGGCCGTGGCGGCGGCCGTCGGCGGGCTGGCGGTGTTTCTGCTGCGGGTCTTCGAGGCGGAACTGCCAAACCCGTGGCTGGCGGTGATCCCATCGGCTGTCGCCTCGGTGCTGGGAGTGACGGTGTGGAGCCTGGCGCAGCCGCGGCTGGACCGGCTCTACTGGCTGGGACCGATGCTGGCGGCGGCGGTGACGGCAGCCATCGTCTGGTGGCAAAACCGCGACGCGCGCCGGTGCGGCCTTTGCAATTGCCGCCTGGCGGGGAAGATTTCGTTCGTGTGTCCGCGCTGCAATCTGGAGGTTTGCGAGACGCGGTGCTGGGATTTTGAAAAGCTCCGCTGCCGGCTGTGCGTGCAGAACGCGGTGCCGCTGTTTCCGCCCAGCCGGCAGTGGTGGGACCGCAACGTCGGGCCGGGCGTCACGGCCGGCCGCTGCCAGGTGTGTCAGACGGGCCCGGAGGAGGCCGAGCTCCGGGCCTGCCCGCGCTGCGGCCGGCCACAGTGCATTGAGTGCTGGGACGATGCGAACGGCCTGTGCGCCCGCTGCGGCTGGAGGGTGCAGGCCCTGCCGGAATCGCTGAGGAAATTCCTGGTGGATGCGCAGTAGGGGGAAGACGTTTATGCCCAAATACCAGATGTATTTCGACACCATCAACGGGGAAACGAAATACAACGTCGACATTGACGAGCACGAAATTCTCGATGACGTGCTGCACGAAATCCTTTACGACCTGCGGGAGCGGGGCGACGTGCTTCAGGGCGAGGGGGAGCCGCAGGTGGTGTGGAACGGCGTGGCGCTCGACTTCCGCCGCCCGCTGCCCGAGCAGGGCGTGAGGCCGAACGACGTGCTGCGCGTCTCCACGGTGGCCACCAACGGCTGATGCCGCAGGCGGCCTTTGAGCGGATCCGCGCACGCCGCATCCGCAATGAATGGGAATGGCTGAAGCGGGCGGCGGCCGCCAATCCCGGCAGGCTCGTGGTGCCCGGGGAACCGGGCGGCGTCGTGCAACTGCCCGAGACGCCGTTTTACCGGATGGATGGAAGGGAAGGAAAAGGCATCGCAGTGCGCTTCGAATTTCCCGAATATTACCCCTCGGTTCCGCTGGAAGCCTGGCTGGTTTTTCCGGTGCTGCACCCGAATGTGCATCCGGAAAACGGTTATGTCTGTCTGTGGGACATGCGCCAGGAAGGGACGTCGCTGGTGGAGGCGGTGCGCCAGCTCCAGCGCGTGGTCTCCTGGCGGCTGTACAATCTGTCGGCCGACCATCTGATGCAGCCGCAGGCGGGCGTGCGCCCGCCCTTGCCATACGAGCCGGTGGCGCCGCCGCCCGGCTATGAGCTCGAACGGAGCGCGGGGCTGCCGCCAGGAAAATTCAGAAAGCGATTAAGCTGAGAAGACCCGCCATGTCGAATGCCTCCCGTCAAGCCATCCGCACCGCGCTGCAACAGGTGATCGGCGACAAATACGACGTTCTTGAATGGATCGGCGGCGGCGGCATGGCCGAGGTCTTCCTGGCCCGTCACCGCGCGCACGGGGGCCTGTTTGCGGTGAAGGTGCTGGCGGAGGCGCTTGCCGACGAGCCGGAGATCGTTGCCCGCTTCATGGACGAAGCGCGCACGGCGGCGACGCTGGGCGGCCATCCCAACATCGCACCCGTTTATGACGTAGGCGAGTGGGGCTCGTTGCACTGGCTGATCATGCCCTACATTGAGGGCGAGGATCTGAAGAGCTACCTCGAGCGGCACGGGCGACTGACCCAGCCCGAGGCCGTATCGATCATCCGGCAGGTGGCCGAGGCCCTGGCCTGGGCGGGCGAGAGGCGGTTTGTGCACCGCGACCTCAAACCGGCCAACATCCGCATCGACATGAGCGGCCGCGTGATCGTGCTCGATTTCGGCATCGCCAAGGCGGGCGACGCGCCGAGCGCGCGCACCCGCGCGGGCGAAACGCTCGGCACGCCTTACTACATGTCGCCCGAGCAGATCCGCGCCGAGCCGTGCGACCACCGCAGCGACCTCTATTCGCTCGGCGTGATCTTTTTCGAGCTGCTCACCGGAATGAAGCCGTTCACCGGGGACAGCTTCCGCGCCATCGAGATCGGCCACTGCCAGAAGGCGCCGCCGGCGCTGAGCACGATTGTACCGGACATCGACCCGGAGATCGAAAGGATCGTCAACAGGCTGCTCGAAAAGGACCGCGAACGGCGCTACCAGTCCGCGCGCGAGCTGCTTGAGGACCTGCGCCACTCTTACCGGCTGGAGACGGAGGTGCGCCTAGAACCGGTGGTGGACCGGCCCGACCTGCTGGCCGCGGCGCGTAACGCGGAGCGGGCGCCGGAGCCAGCGTCGCCGCAGGCCGAACCGATGCCCGCCGCTCCGCCCCCTGCGTCGCCGCGGCCGAGGCGCGCACCCCTGGTGGCGAGCGTGGCGCTTGTTCTGGTGGCGGCTGTTTCCGCGGGGATTTACTTTGTTTCAAAATCGGGCGATAATGAGCGGAAAACTGGGAAGGCGGCCGGGAAGACGGAACGTCTGGTTCGAGAGCTGCCCGCCGTAATCCGCGAGGAGGGCGTGACGATGTTCCTCGTCCCGGAGGGGACGTTCATCTTCGGCGACGACAGTCCGGAGTCTCCGCACCGGCGGCAGGAGGTCCGGCTGCCGGCGTTCTATATGGACGCCACCGAGGTGAGCAACGCCCAGTACGCGCGCTTCGTGGAGGCGGCCGGGCATGCGGCGCCACCGTCAGATGAGTTCCGCAGCGCCCCGTCTTTGCCGGTGACCCACGTGACCCTGGCCGACGCCCGCGCCTACTGCGCCTGGGCGGGCAAGCGGCTCCCAACGGAGCAGGAATGGGAAAAGGCCGGCCGCGGCACGGACGGCCGCATCTATCCATGGGGCAACCAGCCGATGCCCAATCCGGGCACGCTGGTTCCCGTCGACGATTATCCCGAGCGGCAGAGCCCGTACCGGATCCTCGGCCTGGCCGGCAATGTTTTTGAGTGGGTCGATACGCCGTTTCCGGCCACCGAGCGGGAGATTGAAGACCTGCGGCGCGCGCTCGGCGGCGCCGACGTCCCGCGCGAGTGGTACTGCATCAAGGGCGGGAGCTTCCTGCTCAAGGACGACCGGTTTTTCCGTTTGTATATGCGGAGGGGCTGGCCCGCCAGCCTGCCCCATGCAGCCATTGGGTTCCGGTGCGTGAAAGATGCCCAATAAAACTCCAGTTTGCCTGTCCGGACTTCTGCTGGCCGCCCTGGGCGGGTTTGCCGCAGGGACGCAGGAGCCGCTGATCAACGCCAGGGACGCGTTTTTTTCCGCCGCCGACATGGTGGCGGTGCAGAAGAAGACGGCCGCGAAGAAATCCGCCAAGACGGCGCCGGTACGGCGATCGGAACCGGGCCGCGAACCGGCCAAGGCTGCCGGGCCGAAGCCAGAGCTGGCCGCCGCGCCACCGCTGGCCAATGCCGAGGCGTATTTCCAGAAAGTATCGCTGACCTCACAGAACCTCCCGCCCTTGGGACTGCGCTACAGCCTGCTGAAGCGTACGCCACAGGGGCTGGTGGAGGTGAGCGCCGACACGGAGTTCCACGCCGGCGACAGCATCCGACTCAGCGTGATGGGCAACCGGCGCGGTTATCTGTACGTGATCGCGCGGGGCTCGAGCGGCGTGTGGTCGCCGCTGTTTCCGCACCCGGAGTCATCGCAGCAGAGCAATGAGATCGTGCCGGGCCGCCTGTATCAGGTTCCTGGGGGCGAGGGCGAGTATTTCACCTTTGACGAGCAGGCGGGCGAGGAGCGGCTGTTCCTGGTCTTTTCACTGAAGCCGGTGGAGGACCTGGAGGAGCTGGTGGGCACGCTCTCGCGCCAGGGGCCGGCCTTGCCGAGGCCGGCTGCGCGACCGGCCACGGCGCCGACGCTCTCGGCCGGCCGGTACGACGATGCCTGGATGGAGCAGCTCCGTTCGCGGATCCAGTCGCGCGACCTTGTGTTCACGAAGGTCGACAGGGACAGCGCCACGGCGCCGTCGCCAGTCGGAGGGGGGCCGGAAGCGGCGGTGTACGTGGTGAACGCCTCCACTGCGGGCAGTGGCGCCGGAGAGGGGCGCGTGGTGGCGGAGTTAACGCTGCGGCACCGGTAAGCCGAAGGAATGGAGGAGGAGAGATGGAGTTGCGCGGCGTGGTCCTGGGCTGGATTCTCGCGGCGGCCGCCGCGGCGGCCCCGCCCACAGGCGGTCTCGTGCGTCCCGGCGACAGAGCAGAGCCGGCGCCGCTGCGCGGCGGGTTGGACGCCCGGCCCGCACCGGAAGGGCCGAAGCGGATCGAGATCATCGTCGAGCGCAACGAGCGCGGCACGGCGCGGCGCGTGGATCCGAATCAGGTGTTTTCGACCGGTGACCTGGTGCGCTTCCGCTTCCGCGCCTCATTCAACGGATATCTCTACGTGATGAACCACGGCACCACCGGCAGCTTCACATTGCTCTTCCCGAAGGAGGAGACCGGCACCATGAACCGGATCGAGGCCGGACGGGAGTATCTGGTGCCAATGACCGAGAACGGATGGTTCCGGCTGGAGGGGCCGCCGGGCTACGAGATCGTCTACTGGCTGGTGAGTCCGGTGCGGCTCAGCGAGGGCCGGGACAGGGTGGCGATGCCGAAGCTGCCCGCGCCGGCGCTGAACCCTTCCATCACGCCGCGCTGCGACGACACGATTTTCCGTGCCCGTGGCGAATGCATCGACCACGCCGCCGGGCTGAAACCGGTGGATAAAAATGCGGCGCTTCCGGAAAATCTGGCTCCATTTTCTGGGTCGGCGTCGCGCGAGCTGACGTTTGTGAAGTCGAACCGGAGCGCGGCCGTCAGCGTGGCCGACGACAGCGAGGAGCCGTTCCTCTACACGCTGCGGCTGGCGCACCGATGAGGGAGAGGATGGCATGAGGGCCGCCGCATTCCTGCTGGCGCTGCCTCTGGCCGCCTGGGCGCAGGCGCCCGCCGCGCCGCCGGCGGAGCAGCAGCGCGACCTGAAGTTCACGCGCGAGCCCGCGCCCCCGGTGATCAAGCCGGGCGAGAACGTGGTGATCCCGCGCAGCTACGCGCTGGTAATTGGCGTGAGCGAGTATCCGAAGCTGCCGCCGCAGGGACAGCTCCGCTTCGCGGCGCGCGACGCGGCGGCCATTTACGCGGCGCTGATCAGCCCGGAGGGCGGGCAGTTTCCGCCAGAGAACGTCCGCCGGCTGATCGGCCGGGATGCGACGCTGGCCAATATGCGCGACGCTCTGGAGCGGTGGCTGCCGTCGGTGGCGAAAGAGGACGACCGGGTGGTGATCTACTTCGCCGGACACGGCTTCGTCGCCGGGGGCAAGGCGTATCTGGCGCCCTATGACATCGACCCCGCCGACATCCCTGGCACGGCGTATCCGATGGAGCGGCTGGGGCGCGTGATCGGCGCCGAGATCCGGGCAAAGTGGAAGGTGCTGCTGACCGACGCCTGCCATTCCGGCGCGATCACGCCGGAGGCCGACACGCGGCAGATCAACGCAAGCCTGCTGCAACTGGACCGCTCGCTGTTTTCGCTCACGGCCAGCCGCGACCGCGAGCAGTCATTTGAGAGCGAGATCTGGGGCGGGGGCCACGGGGTATTCACCTACTATCTGATCCAGGGCATCGAGGGCGAGGCCGATGAAAACCGCGACGGCGTCGTCACCGCCGACGAGCTCGGCGAGTACGTGCGCGTCAACGTGCGGCGGGACACCCAGGCGAGGCAGAACCCGACGGCCGAGCGGGGCAGCTACGACCCCAACATGATCCTCGCCTACAATCCGGCGCGGGCGCCGGCAGCGCCGCTTCAGCCGCCGAAATTTGGCGCGCTGGTGATTGAGAGTAACATGGACGGCGTCGAAGTCTTTGTCGACGGGCGAAGCCAGGGGGTGGTGAACCGGGGCAAGCCGCTGCGGCTGCCGGGCATCACGCCGGGCGTCCATGTCATTCAGGGCGTCCGGATGGGCTACGAGCCGGACGGGCCGCGCGAGGAGACCGTGTATCCGGGCCAGGAGACGACGGTGACGCTGCGGATCGTGATTCCGCGGACGCGGAAGCGCTCGGCGGTGGACGCCTTCAACGAAGGCATGGAATATTACCAGAAAGGCTTTGAGAAAAATTACCTGAAAGCAGCGGAATTTTTCCAGAAGGCGCTGAAAGAAGACCCGAAATACAGCCAGGCGGCGCTCTATCTGGGCCGGGTTTATCATGCCCTCTACGATTATGAAAAGGCGCGGAAGGCCTTCGAGCTGGCGATTTCCATCGACCCGGATTATGCCGAGGCGCAGGCCTCTTTCGGCGGAATGCTGCTCGATGTGGGCGACCTTGACGCCGCCATCCGCCACCTGACGGCGGCCTGGCAGCGCGACCCGTCGAGCTCGCTCACGCCGGCGCTGCTGGCGCAGGCCTTTACGCGGAAGGGGGCCTACGAGGAGGGAGTGAAATACGCCCGGGAGGCGATCCGCCTGAATCCGGGTCACGCCGAGGCGCATTTCTGGCTGGCCGAGGCGATGCGCTTCAGCAAACGCTGCGCCGACGCCATTCCGGAATACCAGCAGTACCTGCGGCTGAGCGATTTCGATTCGAAGCTGGCGGGCAAGCTGAATTATTATGTGCTGGGCTACCTGGCCGGAGTTGGGCGGAAGAAGCGCGCGGCGCAGACCGACATCTGGCGCGAGCTGCAATTCATGGCCAACTTCGGCCTGTGCGACTGCGAGCGCATCGGCCGCCGCTTCGACGCCGCCGCCGGCTGGTGCCAGCGGGCATTGCGACTCGACCCCGGGGATCTGTATGCGCACTACGCGCTGGGCCTGATTTTCACGGAAAAATTCAACGAGTCGTCCTCGGCAGGATATCTTTCGGCCGCCCGCGCCCATTTCGAGAAAGTGATCGAGATCAACCCGGACACGGGCGAGGCCGAGCGGAGCAGGGCCTACCTGGCGCGGATCCGGCAGGTGGTGTCGCGTCTCAGCGCGCCGGCAGCCGCCCCTTGACGCGGGCGGAGAGGATGATGCAACGAGATTGTGTTTAGCATACAATCGCGTCAAGGGCTCTGAAGGAGGAGCGTCTAAGGATGAGCCTCTACCAGACGTTGTACTTCATGTCGCTGGCCGGGGGCTTCGCCGGACTTTTGAGCTGGGCGCTGACGGCGCTACTGTCGGCGACGATCCTTTCCAACCGCCCGGCGCTGGCGGATCTGACGGCGGCGGCGCTGCTCGGGTTGATCATCGGGCTGCTCACGGTCGCCTTTTCTGACAGGTGGTCGGGCAACCGCGTCGTGGGCCGCTATGTGCTGGCCGGCGGGGCCATCGGCCTGGTGGCGGGGCTGCTGGGCGGGCTGGCGATGATCCCCATCACCGAGAAGCTCGGTCCGCAGATGCCGTTCCTGGCGCGGCTGCTGAGCTGGATGCTGGTGGGCAGCCTGATCGGGCTCGGGCTCGGCCTGCGGTGGGTGATGGCAAACAAGATGCGGGTGGTGCACGCCTGTTTGGGCGGGCTGGTCGGCGGGGCAGTCGGCGGCTCGCTGTTCCACATTCTCGGCAGCCGCATCCCGGACCTGACCCAGGCGCTCGGCTTCGTGCTGGTGGGCGTGGGCATCTGTTTCGGCGTCACGCTGGCCCCGATCCTGCTGCGGGACGGGCTGCTGAAGTTTGTTTCGAGCGGCGATGCGCGGGCGCAGGCGAAGTTCGGGCGCAGCGGCAAGGAGTGGGAGATCCGCCAGGGCGACACGCTGCTGATCGGTTCTCAGCCGCTGGATCTGAACAAGACGGCGTTCGCGGTGGGAGTGCAGGTCTTTATTCCGGACGCGGCCATTGCGCCGCGGCACGCGATTCTGTTCGGTAAGGAGGGGCGTTTTTATATCGCCCGGCACCCGGACATCAACAATCCGCAGGGGCTGGCGCGATATGTCCTGCGCGTCCGGGGCCGCACGGTGACGACGTCTCAGGAGTTGCGGGCCGGCGACGACATTCTCGTCGGGCGCACGGCCATCAAGTTCATGACGAGGAAGGAAGGCTGATTCAGCCTTGTGGAGGAGAATGCAATGAACTTGAGCAGGTTCGGGCTGGCGGCGGCGGTGCTGGGCGCCATGCTTGCGCCCGCCGGTGCGCAGACGGCGGGGCTGGATTTTGCCGAGCCGTTGAAGCTGGTCTCGTGCGAGCCCGCCTCGACGGTGCCCTGCTTTCGGATGAAGCTGAACCTCGTCGACGGGCGCGGCCAGCCGTACAATGCGCAGCTCCCGCCGCCGGAGCGGCTGGCCTCGCAGATCACGGTCAACATGGGCGGCCAGCAGATCCGGCCTTTCTACGCTTCGGCCGCCGGCGAGTCCGTGGCCAAGGTGCGCGGGCGCGCGGCGCTGATCATCGTCGACATCTCCGGCAGCATGAAGAAGGCGCTGCCGACGGGCCAGACGCGGTTTGACGCGGCCAAGGCGGCGGTGCGGAGCTTTCTGGACCAGTTCGAGGAAGGGGCGGACCGGGTTGCGGTGGTGCCCTTCGAAAGCCATCTGGTGGAGGACCGGATTCGCTCGGCGGTGTTCGCCCGCACGCGCGCCGCGGCGCTCGGGCAGGTGGATGCGCTGCCGGAGCCGGAGCTGCGCAACAATACGGCGCTCTTTTCAGCGGTCGTGTTTGGCATCGACACATTGAAGCAGGCGCTGCCGCGGATCGAGCAGGAGACCGGCGAATCGCCCGAGGCGATGGTGATCGTGCTCACCGACGGCAACAACGAAGTGCTGAAGGGCGATGACCTTGGGCTGCTCGCCGGGCCGGCGGGCATGGAAGAGGCGGCGCGGCATGTGAAGCAGGCGCCGTTTCCGGTGATCGCCATCGGTTTTGGCGAGCCGGGCACAATCGATGAGGGGGCGCTGCGGCAGCTCAGCACGAAATATTATCTGGCCGGCGATTTTGAAGGTCTGCGGCGGATCTTCACGTTTACGCGCACGTTTCTCAATAACCGCCTGGTGGCGACCTTTTCCTCGCCCTATCCGGACCGCGCCTCGCTGGCGGGCCAGAACCTGCCGGTGACGGCGGAGCTGACGCTGCCGAACGGGCAGGTGCTGAAGTCGCCGGAAATTGTGTGGTCGGCGCCGCAGATGGGTGTGCCGGTCTACGCGGGCAAGTGCACGCCGGACGAGATGAAGGCGGTGCTGGCGGCGCTGCCGGTGAGCGCGGGATGGACGTCGATCATCCGGCCGATTGGCGTGTTCTGCGGGCTCGCGCTGCTGCTGCTCATCCTGTGGCACTGGGTGCCACGGCTGGTATGGCCGGAGCAGTACATTGGCGTGATGCCCGGCACGGGGCAGACGAAATGGGGCTCGCAGACGCGGATCGTCAACGGCGTCATCGCCGGGCGGCCCGCTCCGCCGGGCTTTCAGAAGGGACCCGGAGGAGTGGCGATGCCGCCGCGCAGCGCCGCCGATGCGACCGTTGTCAATCCCCAGGCCCATCGCGATTTCTCCCAGACGAGGCTCGGCAACCGCCAGGGGCCGGGCCCGAGGGAACCGTTCTAGGCGGCGGCAGTTTCTTCAGGCCGCAGCCCGGGTGAAGTGTAGCAACGACTGCTGACTGGCAAGCCAGAGAGGAGACCAAAGCAGATGCCATTAGTCAAGGTGATTCGCAAGGGGGTCACGCCCTCGGTGCGAAAAGTGCCCACGTCCACCGCCGCCGTCATTCTGCCGATGACGGTAAACCGCGTCGGCAAGGAGGTGGCGTCGGAAAACGAAGAACCGGTCAAGATCGAGGACCTCAACGACGCGTTCGCGAAATTCAAGCCGGAGCTGAATTTCAAGGCGACCGCCGGACCGGAGGAGACAGAGTTCCGCGCTGAATTCAAGTTCCGGTCAATGAAGGATTTCGACCCGGAAAATCTGCAAAAGAGGCAGGAATTCCGGGACGAGGAGGGCAATGTCACCTATGCCCGCAACGACATTGCGGACCTGAAGGCCAACATCGATCTGCTGTACCGGCTGAAGGACCGCTGGAAGCTGCCTGCCGTCCGCCGCGCCTGGAACAACCCGGAGCAGCGGGCGGAGATCATCCGCGCATTGGGCCGCCTGCGCGAAGAGTTGCAGAAGGTGGCCGCAAAAGGAGGGGCACAGTAAATGGCTGAACTCGTCGAAACCCGTACGACGGCCGAGATTCTCGGCGAAAGCGCCGCGAAGGACCTGTTGCAGGAGATCTTCTCCGACCTGCACCCGGGCTTCATGGATGAAACCCGGACCATCGCCTCGATTTTCACGCCGCAGTCGGCGGCGGATTTTCTCAAGCAGCTCATGGATCTCGAGAACCTGCTCTCGGTCGAAGACACCTACGAGCAGACGGTAAAGAAGATCCAGGACCAGATCGACAAGGCGGAGGCGATTCGCGACGAGCTGCTCGAGAAGCTGTTCGCGCAGATCCGGCCGATCGAGCGCAGCTACCGCCAGATCCAGCTCTTCTTCGAGAACTCGAAGGTGATGGACGGCAAGGTGCGCAAGCCGGTGGAGCTGTATGTGCTGAACGCCGACACGAAGGCGATGAAGGACGTCTTCTCGATGAACATCGCCGCCATCGAGAATTTCGTCCGCAAGCGGAATGACAATTTCAATTTCCGCGACGACATCTGCAACCTGGTCGTGCCGGGCTACGTGCCCCAGCCGGTGCGCGAGAAGTTCGAGGACATCGCCAATCAGTGGGGCATGCTGCTGATCACCGATGTGGACGACGAGAAGTCGTTCCGCAACCTCGAGCGCAACTTCCTGCCGGGCGGCAAGTACGAGTTCATGAAGCGGCCCGAGGACCGCGCCGCGGCCGATGTCGTCTGCGCCGGCTATCTGATGGCGCGGCCGAAGCACTGGTTCGAGAAGACGGTGGACGGAGGCGACGACCTGTACGTGCCGCCGTCGCTGGTCTTTGCAGGCGCGGTGGCGCGCGCCGATGACGGCCAGGGCATGGCGCAGGGCCCGGTGGGATCGCGCTTCGGCCAGATCGTGGGCGTCGAAAAGGTCCGCTTCGAGCCGCTCATCGGCGAGATGGAGCACCTGTCGATGGAGCGGCAGCTTATCCCGATCATCCGGGACGCCGACAATCACCTGTGCTTCTTCGGCTGCCGCACGCAGGCCGAAGACCCGCACGGGGTGCTGAAGTTTTTCACCAGCTACCGCATCCTGCGTTATCTGGAGCGCTGCTGCCGTCACTACCTGCTTCAGGTGGCCGGCCAGGTGCTGACGCGCGACTTCATGGAAGAAAGCATCGAGAAGCCGCTCAAGCGGCTGCTGGACGAGCAGGTGGAGCAGGGCACGATTCTCGGCTACGACCTGTTCGTCGACAAGGACTCCAACAAGCGGATGCAGGGCATCTGTGACATCAGCCTGAACGTGATGCCGACAGGTCCGGCGGAGACCTTCGTGCTGAAGATTGACACGCCGGAATTCGCCAAACAGGAGCAGAAGTAGGGCGGGATTCCGTAATCAGGATGGAGCGAATCGGTGAGCGACGGACGCGAGCACATGGCCGGTTCGGCCGCCCGAAGCCACGAAAAGTCCGGCGGCAACGTGCCTGCGAGCAAGATGCCCCTGCCCGCAGGCGGCGACGCCGCGCGGAAGGCGGAGACCGAGGGCGACCTCATCAACGAGGCGCACGGCATCCGCACCGCGCCGCGCGGGGAATACCGGAGCTCAATGCAGCTCCATCTCCCGCGCGTGGTGGGGGCGCGGCTGGCCGGGCCGGCGGCGCCGCCTGCCGACCTCAGTGAGAGGAAGGCCTCCGATTATCTCCCGCCCGATCTGAAAGCGCGGCTGATCGCCGAAGGCAGGCTCACACCGGAGGGCGACCCGGCGCCTGCCGCGGCGGCAGGAAGCGCAGTGAGAACCCAAACCACCGGGGCCGCCCCGGCGGCCGCGCCCGCGGCGCAGCCGGCGGCTCCGCCGGCCGGGCAGGCCGAACCGCTGGCGCGGCGGCTGCTCGGAAAACTGCTTGGATTTTTCGCCAGCAAATAGAGGAGGAAGAGCTCGATGGCCGCAACGCCTTACCGGTGCACCGTCACCATCGACGGCACGAAGTTCGACGCCGTGTCCACGTCCGTCCGCTTTCAGACGGACAAGGACCGCACGGGCATGCCCCAGATGGGCAGCCTGAACACGAAAATCCGCGTCATCGCCGATTTCCACGATGACAAGAACCTGCCGTTTTCGGCGCTGAAGAAGTTCTTTGATCTGGCCAATGTCGTCACGCGCGACAAGATCAAGGACATGAAGATCGAATACTGGAAGGACGACACGCACGAGGACGCGCTGGTCAGCTTCCAGTTCAAGGGCTGGATCAGCCGCTTCGAAACGTCCAACCCGCACCCGCTTGGCCTGGCCGCCCTGAAGACGGAAGAGGAGTTCGCCAACAACCCGGCGGCGGCCTTCCCCAACCTGAACCATGTGCTGGTGCTGGACCTGGAGCCGACGCTCAGCCAGGAGAAGTTCAAGGACATCCAGATCAGCAAGTAGGAACCGGGCAGAATGCTTTGAGCGAGGAGGACAAAGAACATGGCAACGCCGTACCGCTGCACCGTCACCATTGACGGAACGAAATTCGAAGCCGTCAGCGCGCAGGTGGTCTTCACCACCGACAAGGACAAGGCCGGTATGCCCGAAATGGGGAGCCTGAGGTCGCGCATCCGCGTGTGGGCGGACTTTCACGACGACAAGAACCTGCCTTATTCGAGCCTTCAGAAATTCTTTGATCTGGCCAACGTGGTGACGCGCGACAAGATCAAGGACATCAAGATCGAATTCTGGAAGGACGACACCCACGAGGACGCGCTCTGCTGTTACAAGTTCAAGGGCTGGATTTCGAACTACGAGGTCTCCAACCCGCCGGTGGAGATGACGCCCTCCGGCGAGGGGCTGAACCACATGCTGGTGATGGACCTCGAGCCGGTGATGAACCAGCAGAACTTCCAGGAGATCCAGTTCACCACGTAAAGCGATTGCGGCGGCGGAGGCCGCAGGGGCCTCCGCCGGTCGAAAGGAGGCGCGCCATCACCTTCCTTGCGTTCCCCCTCCGGCTGGAGAACGGCTTCCTGCGCCGCACCGGCGAAGTAGAGGCGGTGCTGCGCTTCATCGAGATGATGGCCCGCACGCCGGGCGGAAGCTGGGCCGGGTGTCCCTCGTTCGGTGTGCGCCACCTTTTCGAGGCGATGCGGCTGCGGCCCGAGGGGCTGCGGCAGGCGGAGAAGGCCATCAACGACACGCTGGCCGATCTCGGCATCACGCATTACCGCGTGAAGTCGATCCAGAAAGAACCGGGCCCGAACCCGGACGTTGATGTGTACACGGTGACGCTGGTTTCTGCCGCTGATCCCGGCCAGACGTGGACCGCGCGGCTGGAAGGCCAGTGAAGTCCTTCCAGGGAACCATTGCGAGGTACTGCTGACGCATGCCCTATCAGAGAGCCACGGCGGTCGAAATCGACAGCAAGATGCGGGAGGATTTCCGCAAACGGCTGAAGGAGTATGGCGTCAGCGCCGAGAGCACGGATCCTGTTCTCGCCGTTTTGTTCCGGACGTTCGCCCAGCAGCTCGAAAACCTCTACAGCGACACGGGCCGCATTCGGCTGGCGCTGCTCGACGAGCTGATCGCCGGTTTGGGCATCGAACCGCGCAAGGCGCGTCCCGCGCAGGCGGTGGTGCGAGTTCTTGGAGCTTCATCACCGGTGCATGTGGACGCCGGCGCGACGCTGCGCAGCCAGACGCCCACGGGCGAACGCTTCAACTTCAGCACGGACGCGCCGGTGACCGTTTCCGGCGCTCAGATCGTGCTCGGGGCCGCTTACGAGAAGGGCCAGCTCCGGTTGCTGGCCGGCGTGGAGATGCCCGAGCCGTTCCTGGCCGCCAGGCCGGCGCTCGATCCGGTGAAGGTGAACCTCGGGCCCAACCCGGCGCTGTTTCTGGCGGTGGAGCCCGCCGGCAAGGAGCACCTGAGCGGCCACAGTTTTTATTTCGACCTCACGCCGGACGCGCGTCCCGTGCAGGAAGCGCTGGCCGTGGAGACGTGGTGCCTGGCCGGGCCGCAGGGGGAATTTTCCGGCCCCGGCATCCTGCGGCCGCGCCCGGCCAACGCGGGCCTGCGGCGGCTGGAGTGGCTGGTTCGGCCAGCGGGCGCGGCCAACGGCGCCGACGAGGTTCAGGACAAGACGCCGATGTTGCCGCCGGGCTTTTACGCGGGCCGCGTCTTTCTTCTGCCCGCCATTCCGCCGGAGCGGCAATATCTCTGCGCCGTGCCGCGGGGACTGGAGGCGCCGCTGGGCCGGATCTTCGGCCGCGAAGCGCAGGCCCTGTTTGCGCGGCCGCGGGCGTGGTTCCGCATCACGTTGCCGCGCGAGATTCCGCCGCTGCACACGGCCATTGGCGGCGTGTTTCTTCACGCGATCACGGCGTCCAACGTGGAATGCTTCAACCAGACGATCGTCTTTGAAAAGCATGGCACGGCCATCCCGATCAGCCGCGAAGGCGGCACGGACTGGCAACTGGTCTCGCCGCTGTCACTGATCGGCGAAGACGACACGCCGTATCTGGAGGAAACGGTACCGTCGACCAATCCGCTGGCCGGACGCTACGCGATCCGCAACGGCCGCATTGAGATCACGCCGGCGAAGTGGCCGGACGGGCGGCCGCAGTCGCTGGTCAACATCCGCGTCTGGATCAGCGCGGGCGAGGCCGCCAACCAGGTGGGGCCGGGGATGATCACGTCGCTGGAGCTGCGGGGCGGCGGCGCGCTGCGGGTGCTGAACCCGACGTCAGCCGCCGGCGGCACCAGCAGCGAGTCCTACGCCTCGGCGCAGGAGCGCTTCGCCGCCGCGCTGCTGGCGCGCGACCGCGTGGTCACGCGCGCCGACCTCCTGGCGGTGGTCCGGGCCTTCGACCGCCGCATCCGCGACGCGCGCGTGACGTCGGTGGTCGAACGGGTGGGCGGCGCGCTGCGGCGCGTCGAACGCGTCACCGTCAGCCTGGTGCGCGAAGAGTTCACTGACCCCGACCTCGAGGCCGGCTATCTGCGCGATGAATTGCAGGAGCTGCTCGAAAAACGATTCCTGCACGATATTGTCCTGAGCGTCCGCACCGAGTGGGTGGAACCATGAGCCTGGTGATGCCTGATCTCGCTTCCAGCTTCCACGGTTTCCACCACACGGTGGACTCGGCGCTGGAGGTGCTTTCGAACATGGGCATCTCGGCGGGCCGGATCACGCTGGAGATGGACGGCCCGGGGTATCCGTCGCGCTGGGTGGTGGCCCAGTCGCCGCCGGCGGGCGCGCCGCTCGGGCCGGGCGACGCCATCCGGCTCCGCATCGCCGGGCTGGGCTACTTCCATCATCTGCCGGTGGCGTTCTGGGACACGGGTGGCGAAGCCGAAATTGGCACGCGCGAAATCGTCTCCGTCATCGATGATCCGTTTCAGAAGGCGGCGCACTGGCTGAGGGAAGGCGCGCGGCTATTTGACATCAGTGAGCGGAATCTCGACGCCTGCGCCCGCTGGATCTCGCTTTTCGGGCTGGATCCGGAGGTCTGGCCGCAGGAGCTGTGGTTCCGCCTGTCGCTGCTGCTGCCGAGCCTGCAATCACTGGCCGGCAAGGAACATGGCATCCGCTTCGCCCTGCAACTGCTGCTGGGCCTGCCGCTCGAAAAGATCCGCCGGAGGCCGCGCGTGCGCTATCTGGCCGAGGAAGACCTGAGCCTGCTCGGGGAGGCCCACAGCCGGCTCGGCGTCGATTTTGCCCTGGGCGATCATGTGGAAGACCTCGCCCAGCTCGTGCTTGTCATCGGACCGGTTCCGCTGGAGACTTACTACCGGTTCCAGCAGGAAGACCAGCGGTATCTGCTGCACGCCACGCTGTACCTGGTCACGACGTGTCATCAGAAGTGGAGCGTCGAGTGGAGCGTGGCCGACCGCCGCCGCGCCCCGCGGCTGGGGGTGGAAGCGCTCAATTCCCGGCTCGGGCTGAATACGCATCTGGGCGCATTAACCGGGTGAGCGCCGGAGGAGTGAAATGACGCCTGCCTATCTGCTGGTGAACATCGACGGCAACGACATCCACACGCTGAGCCGAGACCTGGTCCTGGTGAGCGCCGAAATCGACATGGAGCTCAACGAGCACGGCTGGTGCCGCCTGGAATATCGCCAGACGCCCGACCGCCGCCCGCCGATCGAGGATCTCATCGGCCGTGAGATCGAGGTGTCCGGCGTGCAGGAAGACGGCGGAAAGGTGATTCTCTTCGGGGGCGAGATCCATGAAGCGGATCTCCACTACGAGCCCGGCGGAGCATACCGGCTCTTCCTTCGCGCGGCGACGCATACGATCCGGATGGATATCGAACCCTACCACCGGTCGCATGCGCCGGCCACGTTCAGAAAGCTTGGCGAGCGGCAGCTTGCGCACCGCGAGCTTTCCTTTTACGCCGACTTTGAGGATAAGGAGCCGCTCACTCTGGAACTCGGCTATCTCCAGCTGGGGGAGACCGATTTCAGTTTCCTCCGCCGCGTCGCCGACCGTTTCGGACTGGGCTTCCGCAGCAAATCCGACGGCATCCTGTTTCTCGATCACTTCCTCGATGAGGGGACCCGGCTTGACTGGAGAACCGAGGGCAGTCTGATCGAGTTCCGCCTTTGCGGCAGGCTGGCATCCCATCATTGGAACGGCTGGACCTATGACCGCTCGAAGGCGGAGAGCGAGACATTGTTTCTCAGCAGGGACGAAGACCTGTTCGGCCCCGCAGCGGGACTGGCCGCCAGCGCCAGGAGCCAGTCAGACAGGAATCTGTGGATCGGCTATCTGGACCGGCCTTTTGTGTCCCGGAGCGCGAAGGCGATCCAGAACGAACTCGAACTTGAGTCCATGCGCCATGGGCAATCGAGGGTTTATGGCGTGGGGACCTCCCGGGAGGCGAAGCTCCGGCGCGGATCGAAAGTCACCATCGAAGGGCCGGTGGATTTCGCCGGCGACTGGGGTGTGTTGAAGGTCAGGCACCGGTGGAATCCCAGCGGTTACACCAATGAATTCCTGGTGTCCGCATCCACGAGGCCGCTGAGCTGGAAACGGTACGAGCCGCCGCGGTGGCCGGGGCTGATGCCGGCGCGTGTGGTCGAGCTGGGCGAGAAAGACCATGAAGGGTTCGTCAAGGTCCAGTTCCCGTGGGAAACGACAGAGCCCTGGCTGTGGGTCCGTTTCCTCAGCCCATACGCGGGGCAGAACCGCGGCGTCTACTTCTCGCCCGAGGTGGGCGACGAGGTTATGATTGGCTTCGAATTCGGCGACGCCAGCCGGCCGATTATCGTCGGAAGCTCGTGGAACGGCGTCGAGACGCCGCCGTGCGGTCCGGTGTATGGAGACGAATACCGGAACAACGACATCAAGCGGATCGCAACGAAGAGCGGCAACCGCCTTGTACTGGACGACAAGAAGGGCAAGGAGACGGTGGTTCTGGCTACGCCCCACCATGTGCGGGTGTCGCTTTTCGACAGCGGCCAGAGACTGCTGCTGCAATCCGACGGCGACATACACATCCACGCGGGCGGGACGGTGCACATGAAGTGCGCGAAGTTCCTTCGCGAGATCGGCTGAGGAGGAGATGCATGAAGGTATTCGACGGGACCAACAAGACCCCCACCCGGATCGACCTGAGCGGAGACTCTTTTTCTCCCAACATGGGCGCCCTGGTGGGCTCGTCCAACACGGAGGACGTGATGAACCACGGCACGCTGAATCAGCTTGTTCAGGGCAACGTCACGCGCACGTTCATGGCGAATGAGACCATCACGCTGATGGGCAATCAGACCGAGACGATCATGGGCAACCAGACGTTCACGCTGATGGGCAGCCATACGGGGACGATCATGGGCACGTGCACCACAACGATCATCGGCATGCTGAGCGAGACCCTCGTCGCCGGCCAAATGACGGTCTGCGTCGGGCCTCACACCCGGACCGATGTCGCTTCCAGCGTATGGATGTGCCCCGGCGGCACGTTCATCAACAGCGGCGATCTGTACGAGACCAAGCTGACCAATTGCGCGGCCTACCTGTTCCAGCAACAGAATGTGGCCACCGCGGTGGATGTGTTCGGGCTGAAGAGCGAAGTTGTGGTGGCGAAGAACAAGAGCGAAGCGATCCAGACCAAGCTCCAGAACCTCTCCAACAAGATGGTTGCCAGCCTCCGCAACACGGCCCAGGCCACCTGCATCGCCATCCATCTCATGCGCTCCGACATGACCGGCGCTCATCCGGAGGTCCGCGCCGTCCGGCCGGCGGTCGGCTGTGAAATCAGCGCGCCTCCATCATCCTTACCGGGAGTCCAGTGATCCAATGACCGACTTCACCGAGGCCAGCCGCGCCCAGGGATTCCAGACACGAAGCCCGTGGTGGCCTTTCCTCCGCGCCGACAGCCTCGTCGGCTCCTCCATGTTCTGGCTGCCCGTGTCGAACTTCCCTGTCCGCACCCAGGAGAAGCAGTGGCTGCTCGCGTTCTTCGCGCTGTTCGCCGAGGGGTTGATCAAAACACTGGAATTCCGCCAGGAAAACTTCCTGAATTTCGATTATATCTACCCGCACTTGCAGGACCATTTCCTGCGCCACACCCTGGAATTCAACCCGATTACCGGAATGCTCGTGGAGCCGTCGAAGCCGCCCTTCCGCCCCCCGAGCGAGGAGGAGCTCCGCCAAATCATGGAATCGGGCGACGCCTCGAAGATCCGCAACGCCCCCAAGAACATTGCATACTGGCTGGCCAAGAAGAAAGGGATCCGCCAGATGGAGGTGTTCTTCGGCTACGGCGCCATGGTCTCCCTGTGGCTTCCGGTCACCGACGAGACACGCCCGCCCGACTTCCGCCTCCCGAAAAAGGCGCTCAAGAACCCCGCCTTTGCCGGACTCGACCTCGAGGCGGAAATCGAATTCACTTACTCGCTCCGCGATCCCTTCCTGCCGAAGAGCAAGCAGGTGTTTGTTCCTGATCTCGCCAGCGATCCCCAGTATGGCGGCATGCCTTTCGCTGTTCCTCTCCTCACGCCGCAGGACATCTTTTACGCCCGCGGCGAGCAGCGGGAAGCGTGGCTCCAGTTGTTTGGGGTTTACGCGGCGGAAAGCCGGGCGGATCAGGGCGTCGTTCTCTGGGGGCTGAAGGAGATCGAACCGGTCATCCTGGAGTGCCTTGCCATCCTCCACGGAGAGGACCTCAAATATCCCACTGTGCCGCAGCCATGACGAAATTCCCCTGGCATCCCGCCGCGACCACGCTGACCTCTCCCGAAGGCTGGAACCTCCATCTCCTTCGCTATCCAGGGGCGGTTCCGCTCGAAGACGCGGACCGCGCCCTGCTCCGCAGGATTCTTCAGCGGCTGCTGGCTGAGACCGGCAAGGACTATCCCGGCTTTCACCCCTACGGGCTGGTTCAGTACAACCAGCTCAACCGCGGCAATGCGTACCGCGTCATGGGGGACAAGTTCCTGGCCTGGAGGATGGACGCCGGCCTCGGCTACTGGCCGCACCGGGAGCCTCCGGCATTGTGGACCGAAGAGGATTTCACTGAACTTGACATCGGTGAAATGCCGCGGCCATTGATGGATCAGGTCTTCGGCATCAACAGGGGGCTGGAGGCGATTCTGGAAGCCTTCAGCCTGCTCGCCGGCCTGGGTCCCATGGTGTTCACGCTGTCCGAGGACTCGGTCCAGAAGGTGAAGGAACGCGCCACGGCGCTGTTCCAGCCGCTCATCGAGGAGCCGGCGCTGCGGATGTTCGCATACTGTTACCCGCTGCTGTGCGCCGCGACGTTTGACGCGAAGCATGCGGACAAGCTTGAGGGGTGGACCTGCGGCATTCATTTCTTCCTCCGCGAAAGCCCCGAGGAAAACGGCATCTTCATCGCCTCCCGGCGCCCGCTCGAACGCGTCTGGAAGGCCACGGGCGCCGTCGAGTCCGCGCCCGGCGTCTGGACGTGGCCGGCGGAACCGCCGGAGAAGGCAAGAAAGCAGGATTAACCCGATGAACCCCAGTGATCTCAAACTCCGAAGCGTCAACTGGGAGCATGGCATGCTCCTCACGCCGGACCATTTTCTCCGGCAGGAACGCTATGTCGACTCCCTGTTTTTGTGGATCCTGCGTTACATGACCAACGCGCGGGGCCTGGTCGGCCCCGGACCGCGCGTGCCGGAAAACGAGATCGGCGCCGCGCGCTACGATCCGGTGGTGAGCCTGCACGAGGACGAGGAGCAGCTCACAATCACCGTTTCGCAGTGCCGAGGCATTACGGCCGCCGGCTGCATCATCGACATCGACCCGTCCAGTCCGGTCTCGCGCAGCTTCCCGCGGGCGGATCTGGAGGGTGTGCAGGAAGCGCCCGTCTACATTCTGGCGACGCCGCACGAGAAGTCTCCGGCTGAAGGGGAAACGGACGAGTTCAACCCGCAGATGCAGACCGAACGCCAGTGGGACTACCGCATCAGCCTCCAGCCTTCAGCCGACTCGATTCCCTACGCGCTGGCCGCCGCCCGCATCCGCCGCCAGCGCTACGGGGCCGGTTACGAAAAGGACCCGTCTTACATTCCGCCCTGCACCACCATGGCTTCGCACAGCGAGCTGGCGGCGGGCTACCGCAAGATCGTCGAGGAGGTCACATTCCTCGCCGAGCGCTACGCCGAGCTGCACCGCGCGATGCGCGAGTACCTGATCCTCTTTACCGAGCGCGGCATCGAAACGGAGGTCGACACGCAGACGGTACAGTTCGTCGACCGCATGGTGGCCGCGCTTCAAGACCTGGCGTACGAGCTGCTCGACTATGCGCAGCCGCCGCAGCGCTTCTTTGGCGAGCTGCGCAAGTTTCTGCACTCGGCGGCCGTGTATTTCGACCTGACGCCCGGGTTGCAGACCTACTACGACACGCTGAAGGAAGTGGGCGAAACGGAATTCATCCAGCTCATCAACCAGCAGAAGCGGATACTCCGGATGACGCGTACCTGGCGGGTGCAGGACGATCTCGGCGTCGAGGTACGCTCGGCGCTGGCCTCGCTGGCGGCGTTGCAGCGGCTGGAACGCGCGCTCGAGGGCAAGTATGTCGACTTCCGCGTCAGCCCGCAACTGGAGGCGATGAACTTCGTCTTCGACCGCGGCGGCAACGTGCTGTACAAGCTGGCGGCCAAGCCGAGCCGCGTGCAGGGCGTCGGCGACGACATGGTGACTTTCTTCAGCCAGCTCCGGCTGGAGGGCCGGGACAAATACCGGCTGATCCTTGTGGGCGAGCAGAACGCGACGTTCGAAAAAGGAACGCGAATTCCCGCGGAAATCCGCATCAATGAAGGCAGCGGTTTCCAGCGGGCGCCGCTGAACCTGGTGAGCGAGGCCGTCATCGAAGGCCAGACCAATTTCGAATTCGACTTCGAGGCGCCAGACGTGCCCACCATCACCGACGTTCGCGTGGCCGTGCCGGCGCACATACCGATCCGGACGGCGCTGCTGTTTACGCGCCACCGCTTCTATGCGGGCCGCGCGCAGGAGCCGGCAGCGCGGCCGGTGCAACCGATCGAGCGGGCGCCGGAGCCGGTCCCGGCCACGGCGCCACCGTACGGTGCGCCACCGCCGGGTGCGCCGCCCTATGCCGCGCCTCCGGCAGCCGCTCCGCCGTACCAACCGCCGCAGGCAGCGCCGCCGCCTCCCCACGGAGCGCCTCCGCAGGCGCCGCCTTACGGGCCTCCGCGCGGCGCGCCTCCCCCGGCGGCGCCGCCTTTTCAGCCGCCGCCTCCGCCGCCACCGCCGGCCGAGCAGCCGAAGCGCGGCGGGGCGCCGTGGGAGTTTTTCCGGCGAGCCACGGGAGCGCCCCCGCCGCCGGAGCCGCCGGTGACGCCGCCCCAGCCGCCGCCGCGGCAGCCCGGGCCGCCGCGGCCGCGCTTCGACCAGGGTGAGGAACCGCCTCCGCCGCCGCCTCCGCGCCGGCGCAGGCTTGAATAGGAGTTTTGGGCCGCCCGGCGCGGCGGCCCGTGCGGGAGTCTGAACATCATCTGAACCATTGTCCGATTCTTCAGGAGGAAGCCCGTGGCCATCAACCTCGACAAGATCTCGAACGAACTCGAGGACGCCCTCGAACGCTCGCGCCTGCTGGCCGAACAGCGAAAGCAGGCGCAGATCACTCCGCTGCACATGCTATACGTCCTGCTCGACGCCGAATCGCCGCTGGCTGCGGTGCTCGACAAGGCCGGCATTGCGGTCGACGCGTTGCTGGAGACCTTCGCCACGCGGCTCAACACCGAGCGCAATGCCCCGCTGGAGCCCGGGCGCCGGCCCACGGCGAGCTCCGCGCTGCGCAATCTTATCGAGAAATCCTTTGAGATGATGGAGCGGCGGGGCGCCGAACGCGCCGAACCGATCGACTTCATCATGGCGGCAGTGGAATACGGCGAGGAGGCGCTGCGCGGTGATCTCCGCCAGAACGGCCTCACGAAGCAGGCCATTGAGAAGACTGTGGAGACGCGCGCCGAAATCGGCGAGACGCTGGGTGAGAAACAGGCCGGCCGTTCCATGCCCGGCGCTGCCCCAAAGGCGTTGACCGGCGGCAAGCTGCTCGAAAAGTACGGCCGCGACCTCACCGCCGCGGCCGCGCGCGGCGAGCTGATGCCGGTGATCGGCCGGGACGACGAGATTCGCCAGGTCATCCAGACCCTGCTGCGCAAAAGCAAGAACAATCCGGTGGTGGTGGGGGAGCCGGGCACGGGCAAGACGGCCATCGCCGAAGGGCTGGCGCAGCGCATTGCCGCCGGCGACGTGCCCGAGTCGCTCAAGAAGTGCAAGGTGATCGCGCTCGATCTGACGGCGATGGTCGCCGGGGCGAAGTACCGCGGCGAGTTCGAGGAGCGCATCAAGGGCGTGGTGGATGAGGTGCGCGCGCGGAAGGGCGAAATCATCCTGTTCCTCGATGAGCTGCACACGCTTGTCGGCGCCGGGGGCACCGAAGGCGGCATGGACGCGGCCAACATCCTGAAGCCCGCGCTGGCGCGAGGCGAGCTGCGCTGCCTGGGCGCGACGACGTTTGATGAGTACCGGGAAAAGATCGAGAAGGACGGCGCGCTGGCCCGCCGCTTCGACGTGGTGCAGATCCGCGAGCCGAACGACGAGATGATGATGGTGATGCTGCGCGGGTTGCGGCCGCGCTTCGAGGCCTTCCACGGCGTCAAGCTCACCGACGATGCGCTTCAGGCGGCCATCAAACTCAGCCGCCGCTACATCCGCGGCCGCTGGATGCCGGACAAGGCGATCGACGTCATCGACCAGGCCTGCGCCCGCATCCGCATGCAGAAGGAATCCAAGCCGACGCACATCGACCAGAAGGAGCGTTTGCTGCTGCGCAAGAAGGCGGAGCTGGAGGCGCTGGAGTCGTCGGCGTCGACGCCGGCCGCGCTGCGCGCCGTCGAGGCGCTGCGCGCCGAAATCGCCGTGCTGGAGCCGCAGGTGACCCGGCTGGTGGAGGACTGGAACAGCCAGAAGAACGCTCTGGACATGTTGCAGAAGACCAAGCAGGCCATCCAGGAGCAGACGGCGGCGCTCGAGGCGGCCGAAAAGGCGGGCGACATCACAAAGGCGGCCGAGATCCGCTACGGCTCGCTCAAGTACCTCGAGCAGCAGCTTGCCGACCTAGAGAAGCAGACCGCCGGCGTCTCGCTGGTTCCCGACACCGTGCTGCCCGAGCACGTGGCCGAGGTGATCGCTGACATGACCGGCATTCCGTCGAGCCGGATGATGGAGAGCGAACGGGAACGGCTGATGAAGCTGGAAGAGCGGCTCAGGGAGCGCGTCTTCGGGCAGGACGAGGCGGTCAACGCCGTGGCCGACGCGGCCCGCCGTATGCGCGCCGACCTTCAGCCCGGACGCAAACCAAACAGCTTCCTGTTCGTCGGCCCCACGGGTGTCGGCAAGACCGAGCTGGCCAAGGCGCTGGCCGAAGCGCTGTTTGACGACGAGAACGCGCTGATCCGGATTGACATGGGCGAGTACAAGGACAAGAGCTCGGTCTCCGGCCTCATCGGCAGCCGCCCGGGCCTGGTCGGCAGCGAGGAGGGCGGCTTCCTCACCGAACAGGTACGGCGGAACCCGTATTCGATCGTGTTGTTCGACGAGGTGGAAAAGGGCGCGCCGGAGATTCTGGACCTGCTGCTGGGCGTGCTCGACGAAGGCCGCCTGACCGACGCCAAGGGCCGTTTCTGCGATTTCTCGAACACGATCGTGCTGTTCACCTCGAACCTCGGCGTGCGCGAGGCGATTGAGGCAAGCGACGATCCGGAGGTGCAGAAGCAGGTGATCGTGGAGGTGGTCAAGCGAAGCCTCCGGCCGGAGCTGTACAACCGCATCGGCCAGGTGATCACCTTCAATCCGCTCACCGAGCGCGAGCTGGAGGCGATCGTGATGAAGAACTTCAATCAGGTAAAAAAGAAGCTGGCCGAAGATCGCGAGATCGGGCTCGAGATGACGCCGGCCGCGCTCGGCTACCTGGCCAGAGAGTCCTACGATCCGGCCTACGGCGCGCGCCCGGTACAGCGGACGATGCAGCAGCTGGTGCTTTCGCCGCTGGCCAGCATCCTGCTGTCCGGCGAGGCCCAGGCCGGCCAGACCATCCGCATCGACTACGATCCGGGCGTCGAGAAGGTGATCGAAGGCGCCGAGGGGGCCGAGCCGGTCACGGTGCGCGAAGGGGAGGGATTGACCTTCAGCGTGGTTTCGGCGGATTCGTGAAAATGCAGGGCCGGCCGGCGGCGGATTTGAGTGCACGAAATCCGTTATTGAGTGCGGAGGCCGCCGGCGCGGGCCGGTACGAGGAATTGCCATGAAACGGTGGATCGCCATTCCGGTTGCGGCGCTCCTTTTCGGGTGGCTGCCCGCACAGGCGCCGCCTCCTGAAGAGGGCTGGATCGTGCTTCACGACGGCGAGTCGCATTTCGGGTGGACGCCTGCGGGCGCCGCCTGGACGGCGGCGCGGGGCGTGCTCGTGGCCGAGGGCGGCGCCGGGCAGCTTCGCTCGAACACGCCCTTTGGCGATTTTCTGCTGCGCTTCGAGATTCGCGCCGAAAAGAGCGCCTCCGGGGCGCTCTATGTGCGCGCTGCGCGAGACGGAAATCCGAAGGAAACCGGGTACGGAATCGAATTTTCTTCGCTCGCATCCACGGCGTGGACGCCAGTGGAAATCGAGGCCGTCGGCGGTGGTGTGGGCGTGCGGGCCGGCGGGCGGATGATTGACCATTCGACGACGCCTGTGGCTCCGGCAGGCTATTTCATTCTGGATGCTCGCGGCGGGGGGCGTGTGGAGATCCGGAACATGCGCCTGCGGCTGCTCAAGCCGGATCTGCTGTTCAACGGAACTGACCTTTCCGGATGGAAGTCCACCGGGGAGCCGGCCAAACAGAAAAGCGGGCTCGGCCGGCTGTTCGGCGGGGGCAAGCCGAAAGAGGCGAAGTGGACAGTGGTGCGCGGCATGATTCACGGCTCGGACGGGCCCGGGCAACTGGAGTCGCTGCTCCAGTTCGGCGATTTCATCTTCCAGGCCGACGTTCGTATCAACTCGAAGCGGGCGGACCAGCGGCGCCGTTACGCGATTCTGTTCCGCGGCGACCCGGGCCAGCTGGGTTCGGGCTATGAGGTGAACATCCAGCCGGGCGCGACCGGAGCGCTGATGGGCCTGACCACCGCGCGCCGCAACGTCGGCGCGGCAAACCAGTTCATCACCGTCACGATTGCCGCGCATGGACGCCACATCCAGGTGTGGGCCGACGGCGTCGCCGTGACCGATTTCAATGATGCGCGCCCTGAGGGCACGAATCCCAAAAAGGACGCGCGCAGCACGCCCGGCGTCATCGCCTTTTACACGCCGGAAGATGACGCCGATATCGACATCCGCAACGTGCGCGCCGTACAGCTTCCGAAGACGTTCGGGCTCGGCCCGAAGAAACAGGAGATCACTGCCCTTCCCCAGGCGCCTGTAGCGCCCGCAATTCCCTCGCTCCCCGCCGCCGCGCCCGCAGCGCCGGACACGGGCGCCGCCGCGCTGCAACAGCAGCTCCAGCAGCAGCAGATGGCGCAGATGAAGCAGGAGCAGCGCACGCAGCAGGAAGCGATGCTGTTGCAGCAGGCGCTGCGGACGCAGGATCCGGCGCAGCAGATCGCCATCTTCGACCAGATTCTTGCCATCAACCCGAACAACCAGGTTGCCTTCAATGGCCGCAAGGAGGCGATGGCGAAGCTGGAAGAGCAGCAACGGCGCGAAGCGGAAAAGGCCGCGGCCAGCTCGCAGCAGGAGCAGGCCGAGCAGCAGAAGCAGATGACGCTGGCGCAGAGCATCCAGGCCGCCGAGGCCGCGTTTCTGGCCGGCAACCTGCTGGCGGCGGAGAAGGCGCTGAATGCGGCCGAGCGCATTGCGCCGGACAACCCGCAGGTGCAGGCGCTGCGCTCGCGTCTCAACTACGCAAACCAGCGCCGTTCGTCGATCCTGGCCATCGGCGCCGCCGGCGTGGGCACGGGTTGCATTGCGCTGCTGGCCTGGATCTTCGCGGCCCGGCGGCGGCGCGACCCGTATATCGAAGTCATCGCCGGCCTGGACAAGGGCAAGCGGTTCAACATCGACAAGGAAGTGGTGATGGTCGGCGCCATTCCCGAAGATGGGGGGACGAAAAACGACATCGTTCTGCGCGATGCGGAACGGATGATTTCGCGCTTCCATGCCCGTTTTCACTGGAAAGACGGCAAGCTTTATATTGTCGACACGAACAGTTACAACGGAACATTTGTTGACAAAAAGCGCCTTGAGCCCGGCAAGCCGGTGCTGCTCAAGGGGGGATCACGGGTCACTTTCGCCGGCACGTGCACGGTGAAAGTCGGATTCGAGCGGCGGAAGAAGAAATAGCGCCGACGGCGGGCGGCGGCCCGCCGTGGCGGCGGCAGGAGATGCGCGAAGATGCGTCCAGCCTATCTGAAGGTGTTGATTGACGGGAAGGAACCCGAAGACATTGACATGGTGGAGGCCGGCATCGTCCATGAGCTCAACCGGCATCCCGCCTGCACCGTCCGGTACCGCCAGCTTCCGGCGACGCGGCGACCGTTTGAATCCGACATCGGCCTTGGCATGAAGGTTGTGGGCGTAAGCGAGGCTGGAGAGGAGATCACGCTGTTTGACGGCATCGTCCGCGGCGTCGAAACCGAATATGAGATGTCCGGCGGCTGCAACCTGGTGTATCACGGCATCGGATATTCATTTCTGCTGGATGTGGAGCGTAAATCGAGGACGTTCATCAAAAATTCCGCGAAGGATATTGTCGGGAAACTGTTTGGAAAGGCGGCCGGGGAGCTGCGGATCCAGAGCGGACCGCTTCACGTCGTGCAGTATGCGGAGACGGACTGGAGCCTGGCGCACCGCCTTGCCGACCGCTTTGGCTGCTTCCTGCGCGTCCGGGGCGACAGGGTGGATGTGCTTGACGGGTTCCAGCCGGCGGCTACGTCAGTCACGTGGCGCGAGGAAGGCGGGCTGGCCCTGTTCCGCACGTTCGGCCGGATCTACGCGGCCGCCATCCACGGGGTGAATTATGACCGCGCCGAGGCTTCCAGCCGGCATCTGAAAAACGTAAGCGCCGAACCGCCGGACACGGGAGCGCTCGGTCCGTTGCGACAGGCCGCGAAGAAGGGCTCGAAGGAGAATGGTCTTACCGACGCCCTCTATGACAAGTTCCTCTCCGGCGATCATTCCCGTTTCGAGGATGAGCTGCGGACTGAGTCGGCCCGCCGGCGGCTGCATTCTTGTACCGCCTATGGGGAATCAAAGAACGCCGAAGTCGCCGTGGGCGATAAGATCGAAATCGCCGGTGAGATTGAGACGGCCGGGACGTACGGCGTATATCGACTCGAACATCACTGGGTGCTCGCTTCCGGTTACACGAACCGGTTCTGGTGCATGCCATTCGAGAAGTATCTCGACGAGACACGGCCGGCGCCGTCGGTAGTTCGCGAGATGCCGCTGGCCGCTTCGGCGCCGCTGCCCACGGCGGCTGCGCCTCCCCCGCCGGCACAGCCGTCGGCGGCCGGCCGCAGTTCCGGGATCTGTGTAGCGCGGGTGCTGGACAATGTCGATCCCGGGGACGCCGCCCGCATCCGGGTGCAGTTTCCGTGGGAGGATGACAACGAAAGCCATTGGGCGCCGGTCGTTACGCCGCACGCCGGCGCCGGCCGTGGGATTTATTTCATCCCGGAGATCGGGGATGAAGTGCTGGTCGCCTTCGAACAGGGCGACCCGAACCGCCCGGTTGTTCTCGGCTCGCTCTGGAACGGCAACGACCAGCCGCCCAATGAGGGTTTGCACGGGGACGAGCAGGGCAACAACGACATCAAGAGGATCGTCACCAAGAGCGGCAACCGCATCGTGATGGATGACATCGAGGGCAACGAGACCATCGTGGTCGCCACGCCGGAACATATCCGCATCTCGATGTTTGAAGGAGACAAGACGCTGCTGATTCATTCCGACGGCGATATCAACATTCACGCCGGCGGTACGGTTCACATCCGCTGCAAACAGTTCCTGCGCGAGGTGGGCTAGGGCAGCGGCAAACAGCAGTGGAGGACATTCACATGGGAACGTTTGACGGCCGCACGAAGATCAAGACACGCGTCAACATCGGCAAGGACGCCTGGAAGCCCAATATGGGCATGCTGGGACCCGGCTCGCCGGAGGAGGACATTCTGATTCACGGCGCCCGCCGGATCGTCATCGAGAAAAACCTCCTGAGCACGGTGATGGGCAGCCGGACGTACATGACTCTCCAGAACTTCAGTTGCACCGTTGTCCAGAATCGGACGCTGACCGAGCTGAAACTCTCCCGCACAACCCTGTCCAACTTCACCCACATTGTGATCGGACCCACCAACATCAACTACATCGGGCCCTCCATGTATAACTTTGTCGCCCCGCTTGTGGAGATCCACGTCTCTCCGCGCAGCCTCTCCGAACCGGCCGTCCGCATGGAGCAGGTGCAGCAGGCCATTCAGAATGCGCTGGACGAAAACTGGTGCGGCCTCACCACGAAAGCCGCCTATGCCTTCAAGGTCGAGGCGACAGGGATGAGCGCCACCACGCTGTTTTTTGGAACGGAACTCAATGGCGGAAAAGCCGTTGCCTCGCTGACCGAAGACCAGACGCTTCTCTTCAAGGACACGAAAAACCCGATCGATTTCTCGATCCAGGCAGTTAAAAATACCATAGGAGCGCTGAAGACGACAACAAAGACAACGATTGATGTTTTGAAATTTGCCGCGAATTCCATCTCTTTGTAGGAAAAGGCAGTTCATGCAGGAAAGAAACAATCCGTTGAAGCCCTGGATCCGCGCCGAAAGCGAGACGCGCTTCGGACTCTACTGGGCGGGCGTCTCCACCACACCGTGGCGCGAGCAGGAGAAGCGGTGGTTTTCGCGCTTTCTGCTTCTGTTCATCCAGGCAGCCGCCGGCGACGGGCTCCTGCCGTGTTTTTTCCTCGAAACTCGGGCGATCCATCAGTACTGCCTGAAGCGTTTCCTGCGGGAGTCGCTGGAATACAAGGTGATGACGGTGCTTTCCCGCCGGCCCTGGGAGCCGCTTCCGGAAGAGCTCCCCGCCGAAGAGGCAGAGGCTTTGCGGCGGCAGGAGAAACCTTTTGCACTGGAAAATTACCTCAACGGCCTTGCCCGCTGGTTTCGGAATTTTCCTGCGGAAAAGGTGATTCCCTCCTATTTTGGGCTCGGGGGCGCCACGATGCTGTTCATTCTGCCGGATCCGGCCACCTCGCCGCCCCCCATGGACTTCCCGCCGGGGGTCAAAAACAGCCCGCACTTCCGTGAGCTCTTTGCCCACGGCAATCCCGTGGATGACCTCAAGTACCTGCTGCTGCTGAAGCACAAGGGGCTCGCCGCGCTGAAACAGGCGTTCGGGCGCGGCGCGGAAGACAGCCTGATGTTTCAGTCCGTGCCAGTGCTGATTCCGCGGCTCCGATCCCAGGACTTCTTTTCGCTGGACCAGCCAGTGCTCGACGCTCTTTTTGAGGCGTCGCCCATTTACCTGGCCGAGAGCCCGGAAGAGCAGGGCATTGTGATCGCCTCCGCCAAACCGATGGACGATCGGCTGGCCGGCCTGGTAGCCGATGTGAATGAACAGTTGGCCGCTGAAGACAGGCAAGGGCGCGTCCAATGAGCGAATCCACCGGCCATTCTCTGGAACAAAGCCCGCTGTTTCTCGAGATCCGGGGGCCGGAAGCAGGCTTCCATCGCTATTTGATTCGCTGCGGCCGGTTCCCGCTGGCGCCGGCGGTGCTGCATCGGTGGCTGGGGCTCTATGCCAGTCTGAGGCGCTTGCTGTTCCCGCCAGGATCCCGGCCGGCGGTCGTGATCCAGATGTGGCACCTGCACCACAATGACGGCGCCTCCGTCCTGAGCCGGAACGGGCGCGCCTGGATGCCAGGCTTCGGCGCCGGCGTGTGGCTGGACGATCCGCCGCCCCGGCTCTGGACCCCGGAGGATTTCATGAACATCGGCCCTGGGGAGATGCTGCCGCCGCCGGTGCTGACGGCCATCCACCTGGCGGCGGAGGAGCTGGATTACGAACACGCCTGGAAGCAGTTGGGCGGCCGCGGCTGCTACATGGAATTCTCCGTGAGCGGAAGCGTGCCGACTTTTTTTGAAACGCAGGCGGCCTTGTACCGGGAGTGGATTGAAGAGCCGATGATCGCCTCGCTTCCCTTCTTCGTTCCGCTGATCAAGGGCTCCAGCTTCGGCTCGCCCCTGTTTGCCACCCGCGAAAGGCACACGGCGCCGATTGTCACCTATGTCCGCGAAAGTGTCGAAGACGAGGGGCTGCTGATCCTGGCGAGGGAGAACCTCGATCGGGTTTTCCAGACCTCTTTCCGTCTGGTGCCGTGGGAAAGTCCCGCACCGGAAGTGACCATGTTTCGGCTGCACGGCGAGAAAGCCTGACGGCTGGCGGGCGCTACCGCAGGCAGGGATCCTGCGGGATCCCCCCGGAGAAAATGGCCCGGTCTCGCCCGTGTTGCGCCTGCCTCGGCAATGGGTTCACTGATACTCCTTCCAGCCGAAAGTCCCGCGCAGGATAAAACGGGAAGATTTCCTTCCGCAGGACAGGACCACAGCGAACGCCCTCATTGATTCCAGCGGCGAGTCCCGTAGTATATTTTGGAAACGCCGACTTGCCCCATGGAGACCTTCGGCCGGGCCCCCCGGATCCTGAATCGGCGCTCTCCACGGACATGGCGTGAGGCACAGGAGGTGATGCATGCCCGTGTTCGACGGGAAAACCAGGGTGTCAACCAGGGTCTCGATTGGCAAAGACCGCTGGCGCGCGGAGATGGGTACTCTTTCCCGGGCTTCGTCGCCCGCGGAACACGCGCTGGTTCACGGTGACCGCACACTCGAAATCAAAGGCAATCTGAACAGCACCGTCGCAAAAGACCGTACGCTCAACACGGAAGCGAATTACAGCTGCCAGGTCTGGGGAAACAGGCGCATGTACGAAAGGGGCAATTTGAGGCATATGACGGCTGGAAGTGAGGACCGCAACGTCCTCGGCCCCTCCACCATCCACCACAGCGGCCCGGTGATCGCGACCTTCGTTGGGCCGGTGACCGAAAATCACTCCTGTCCGCGCAACATCAACGAGCCGACCACCTGGTTTCAGTACGTGCAGCAGGCCCTCAAGCAGCACAACATCAACCTCGATGCCTGCTGGGCCAGCATAAATTTCATTGGTTCAGACCTCTACGTGAAGGGGAGCGCCTTGGGGCTCACCGTTTTGGGGTGTGAGCATACCATGCTAAGTCTCAACAAAGAAGACGCCAAGGTGGTCATCAACGCCTATTCTTACACCCAGATCGTATCCGTTCGCACCAACATCACCGCTCTCTTCCTTTCCAGCGGCACAACGGTTTCCGCCCTGAAGATGGCCGCGAACTCTTACGCGATGTAACCCGGAGCAGGCGATGTCGCATTTCAACCTCAGCATGCCGGTGGAATTCCGGCTCAGGCCATGGGTTCGTGCCGAGACGCTCGAATGGCCCGATCTGTTCTGGACGCCGGTCTCCGGCCTCCCCGTGCGTGCGGTGGAAAGGCAATGGGAGGCTGAATTTCTGCGTACGCTCGTGGATCATGTCGCAGCCGACAGCCTCAGCCCCTGCTGGTTCCTTGAGGCCGGGATTCTTCAAGGACCGCTTCAAGACGCGTTCCTGTCGGAGGCTGCGACTCTGGCTCCCCTGCCCGGATATTGCCGCCGTCTCTGGGATCCCCCGCCGGGCGCGCTGGATCCGGCAGAGCTCGATGCCATCCGGCAGGGCAGGCGGTCTTTCTCCTATGAACTGTTCGCCCGCGGGCTGGCCTTCTGGGTGGACCCGCCCGATTCCGGCGCTTTCTGCCTCCGCTATGGCGGCTACGGAGGACTGACCGTGCTGTTCGCGGCCCCGGCATCGCAGCCGGATCCCCTGGCTGCTTTTCCGGCCGCCATCTTCGAAAATCCGTTCCTGAAGCAGATCGCACCCGGAAGAGATTTACGCAGGGAGTTCCGCCAGACGCAGCGCGTTGGAGATCCGCGGATGGCGACGATACAAAAAGAATTTCTCAGAGGCTGGGAGGGATTGCCACATTGCGAAAAGGCGCTTTTTGTTGTGCCGAAGCTGAAAAGCCTCGACTTTTTCTCCAACGAGCGCCCGGCGCTCGAGCTGCTGCTCCAGGTGGCGCCAGTATGCTTTTTTGAAAGTGCCCAGGACGACGGATTTTTGCTGGTCTCTGCTGCGCCGTTTTCCACGCGCCTGGCCGGAATCATGGCCGAGGTGCGCGCCCGTCTGGACGCAAAGATAAGGGAGGAACACCGATGACGCCGCCACCAGTGTTTTCCCTGCTGGTCGCACCGTCTGTAGCCGGCTGGCACCGCGCGCTGTTGCGCCCCTCCGCGTGGCCGGTTCCCCGGCCACTCCTGACGGGCTGGCGGGAGTTTTGCGCTGCATTGCAGGAGACGCTGTTCGGCCCTCCTTCGCACGTCATCGCAGGGCTCCAGATGTGGCGCCTCCATGTGGGTGGAAACGCAGAAATTCTGAGCCGGAAAGCGCCGGAATGGATGCCAGAATTCGGCATTGGGGTGTGGCTCGACCAGCCTCCGCCGACATTATGGACGGAAGAGGAATTTCTCAGGCATCCCCCGGGCGTGCCGATGCGCCCCCCAATCTACCAGTTCATCCGCGTTGCGCCCCGTGGCGGAGACTACGCCGCAGTCTGGCGCGAGGTTGGCGGTCATGGCTGCTGGCTGGCATTCTCCGTCCAATCGGACCCGGATGGATTCTTGATGATGGAGGCCGCCGCCTACAAGGCCTGGATCACCGAGCCCTCCATCCAGGCGTATGACCTTTTTGTGCCCTTGCTGAAACTCGGTTCCGTGGAAAGCCCATTGTTTGCTGACCGCAGCCGCCACCTGGCTGCCGTGGCCCGCTATGTCCGCGAAAGCGATGAAGACAAGGGACTGGTGATTTTCTCCGACGCTCCCATCGAACCTGTGTTCGAATCGCTGGCAAGGCTCGTGCCGGCAGGCCATGCAGCGGACGGCGCAGCCTACACGGTGATCCCTGGGCCGGAGAGCAGGCCGTGAATCCGCGGCCGCAGCCGCGGCGGTATGATGATTCGATAAGCGAGGCGGCCGCCTGCGGCGCCTTGCGGAGGGTTTCACGCGCCGTGCCGGAAGAATCAGTCACCCAGCTTCTTGAACGCGTCCGCCAGGGCGATGGCAACGCCGTCAATGCGCTCATGCCGCTGGTCTACACCGAGCTGCGGCGGCTGGCGCACTCATATCTGGGCGGCTCGAACCGCGACCGCACGCTCCAGGCCACGGCGCTCGTCAACGAAGCCTACATCAAGCTGGTGGAGAGCGAAGCGCGCAACATCCAGAACCGCACTCACTTCTTCGCACTCGCGGCGCGCGTCATGCGGCAGATCCTCATTGACTACGCCCGCTCAAAGGCGGCGCAGAAGCGCGGCGGCGGCGCCGAGAAGCTTCCCCTGCGGGAAGAAGTTGTCTCGCTTGACGACGACGCCGACCGGGTGCTCGCCATCCACGAGGCCCTCGAACGGCTGGCCCAGCATGATCCGATGAAGGCGCGCCTTGTGGAGATGCGGTTCTTCGGCGGCATGACCGCCGAGGAGGCGGCCGAGGCCACCGGACTCACGCCCGCCCAGGTCTACCGCGAGCTGCGGCTGGCGCAGGCGTGGCTGCACAAGGAGCTCTCCGCTTGAGCCCCGAGCTTGAGCGACTCTTCCACGAAATCGCCGACCTGGACCCGGAAGCGCGCCGCCGCTGGCTCGACGAGCATTGCCCTGATCCTTTGCTCCGCGCGGAGGTGGAAAAGCTGGCCGAATTCGACTCCGGCGCCGAAGAATTTCTGCGGCGGCCGGTGCTGAAACTCGCCGCCGAGATTCAGCCGCCGCCTTCGGCGCCGCGCGAACAGGTGGGGCCCTGGCGGCTGGTGCGTCCCATCGGCCGCGGCGGCATGGGCACGGTGTACGAAGCCGAGCGGTTCGACGGGGAAGTCTTGCAACGGGCGGCCATCAAGTTCGTTCCGCTCGCACTGCGTTCTCCGGCGGTGCTCGAAAGCTTCCGCCAGGAGCGGCAGATCCTGGCCGACCTGAATCACCCGAACATTTGCCGGCTCATCGACGCAGGCACCACCACCGACGGCTCGCCGTACCTCGTCATGGAACTGATCGAGGGCATCCCCATCGACGAATGGTGCCGCCGGCAGGGACTCGGCGTGCGGCAGATCGTGGAGCTGTTTCTCAAAGTCTGCGCCGCCGTCTCCCACGCACACCGCCATCTGGTGATTCATCGCGACCTGAAGCCCTCGAATATCCTCGTCACTCCGGAAGGCGAGCCGAAGCTGCTTGACTTCGGCATTGCAAAACTGCTGAGCACGGCGGCGCCGAGCGGCGCCACCACCCTGCGCGCGATGACGCCGGACTTCGCCAGCCCGGAACAGATCGAGGGCCGGCCCATGAATACGGCCAGCGACATCTTCAGCCTGGGCTGCGTGCTTTACGCGCTGCTCACCGGAGAGCCGCCGCGGCGCGATCTCAACCAGGCCCGCTCCATCACGCTGCCGCGCGCCTCCAGCCGCCGGCCCGAGCTGCGCGGCGACCTCGACAATATCCTGAACAAATGCTTGCAGCCGGAACCGGAGCGCCGCTATGCCTCCGTGGAGAAGCTGGAAGAGGACCTGCGGAACTGGCTCTCCGACCGCCCGGTGTCGGCCACGGGCGACTCATGGTCTTATGTCGCCTGGCGATTTCTGCGTCGCCACCGCTGGAAAGCGGCCGCCGCAGCAGCGCTGGTGGCTTCGATTCTGGCCGGCTCGGCCGCCTCCATTTATCAGGCGCGCCGCGCCGAGCGGCGCTTCCAGCAGCTCCGTCAGCTCGCCGGCGATTTTCTTTTCCAGTTCGAGCAGCAGATCCGTGACATTGCCGGCGCCACGCGGGCCCGTCAATTCGTTGTTCGCACGGCCATCGATTACCTGGAGCGGCTCGCATCCGAAGCGAAAGGAGACTCCGATCTGTTGTTCGACCTCGCCAGCGCGTACCGGCGAATCAGCGAGATCCAGTACGACCCCGCAGCCAGCAGCCTGGGCGACCTTTCCGGCGCCATGCAGAGCCTCGAGCGGGCGCAGCAACTGCTGGACGCGGTCCCCGGCGACGACCTCCGGCTGCGCGAAGAGCGCGTCCGCCTGCTGGTGCGTCAAAGCGAAGTGTTTGAGGGCAGCGGCCGGCTGGATGAATCGCTCGACCGGGCCATCCAGGCGCAACGGCTTGCCGACGAGCTGCTTCGGGAAGACGCCCAGAACGACTCTTGGCGCCGCCTCGGCTCGCTGGCGAGCGCGCGGGCGGCGCGCGCCTGGCGCAGACGCGGCAATCTGGATGAAGCGCAGCGCGCCATCGAACGCGCCATCTCCCTCGACCGGCTGGCGCAGACAAACGACCTCAGCCTTGACGCGGCCCTGCGGCTGGCCGCGGACCTTCGCATGTTGGCGCGGATCCATGAAGGCCGCGGCGATTATGAATCCGCCATTGCCGTGCAGCGCGAGGCCAACGACGTCCTCGAAAAACAGCGCCTGCTGACGCCATCCAGCGCCGCCCTGGAACGCAACGTGATGGTGGGCCAATCGCTGCTCGGCTCGCTGCTGCTTTACGGACCCCCTTCGTATGAAGCCGAAGCGCGGCGCCTGCTGGAAAGTGCGTGGCTGACCGCCGAACGGCGCGCCGCCGCCGACGCGGCCGACGTCCGCGCGCAGCTCGACTTGCAGGCCACTGCCATCCGATACGCGGCGGCGCTGGTGGGAACGCGGGACTGGCAGCGGGGAGAAGCGGTGCTGGAGGCGGCGCTCGCCTCCGCCCGCCGGATTCTCTCCAACGACCCCGGGCACCGCCAGGCGCGGCTCAATGCGGCGATGGCGGAGGTGTGGCTGGCACAGTCGGCGGCCGCTCGCGGGGAGAGCGCGGATGCTCTCGCCCACCGGCGCAGAGCGGCAGCGGCCTACGAGCAGCTATTGTACGAGTCACCGAATGATCCCGACGTCCTGACGCCGTATCTGTCCAACGCAGCGGCGCTCGTGGGGTTGCTGGAACCGGTACAACGGGCCGGCTGGTGCCGCAATGCGCTGGAGAGTCACGCGGACCGGGCGGGCGGGGCGCTGGTGGACCCGGAAGTGTCCCGGGCCCTGGAGAGGCTGCGGGAGGCGTGCGTCCATTAAAGAGGCGCGCCGCGGCGCGTCAGAGGAGGCCGAGGCCAGCCTCGATCTCCGCCATCCGTTCGCGGATGTAGAGGACGAGGTCGTCATCGTCAGCAGAAACATTTTCGTCGGATTCTGACTGCATCACCGCAAACCCGGAGGCCGTCGCCACGCGGCAGCAGGAAGCGGTCAGGGCTGCGTCCGGATCCTCGTCGGACAGCGCCCTCAGGTCCGCCGCGTGGTGCGCTGCGGCCGCATCGGCAAGCCGCTTCGGCAGGCGGTGGCGCGCCATCGCCAGCGCTCCGGCTTCGGCGTGCGTCATGGAGAAACAGGAGAGTTCGAGTGCCAGGCAGGCTTCCGGTCCGTCCGCCTGCTCGACCAGCTTCGAGTAGGCCTCGGGCGCGCAGACGAGGAAGACGAGGCGGCCGATGTCATGCAGCAGGCCGGCCGTGTAATCCTCCATCGCGTCGCTGCCCGCGTCCATGGCGAAATCGGCGGCGAGAATCGCCGTTGCCAGGCTGTGCCTCCAGATGCGACGCGCCAGCGGAAGACGCGCCACGGGGCGAAACATCTGCCGCACGCCATAGGTGAGCACGAGCGCGCGCAGCCGGTCGATGCCAATGAGGTTGACGGCAACCAGCAGGCTGGACACCTCGCCGCGCCTGCCGTAAAGCGCCGAATTGGCCATCCGCAGCACCTGAGCCGCCAGGCCCGGGTCCTCACTGATGCGAAGGCTGAGCCGCCGGTAGCTCTGAACTTCACCGCTCAGCTCTTCCAGGAGCCGGGCCACCACCGGACTGAACGAAGGCAGCGCATCCAGCCGCACCGGAATCTGCTGGGACGCCATGAAATGCTCTCCCCGCCCTTCAGCCTATTTATCGGCCGTCGGCCCGGCGGCGTGAACGAAAGTGGCCGCGGGCATCATACACTGGAATCGAGAGCCTTGCCCGCGCCCTTTACCGTCAAGACGTTCTTTTCGCGCTCGGGGCCCCTCGCGCGCACCCATCCGAACTACGAGTTCCGGCAAGGCCAGATCGAGATGGCGCTCGCGGTGGAGGCGGCGCTCGCTGAAAAGCGCCACCAGATTGTGGAGGCCGGCACCGGCACGGGCAAGACGCTCGCCTATCTGGTTCCGGCCATCCTTTCCGGCAGGCGGGTCGTCATCTCCACCGGCACAAAGAACCTCCAGGAGCAGATCTTTTACAAGGACATCCCGTTCCTGGCGCAGTTCTTCCCTGGCGGCATCAAGGCCTGTTACATGAAAGGCCGCAGCAATTACGCCTGCCGGCAGAAGATTTACGACGCCGAGCGCGAGCCGATCCTGTCCGGCCTCGAGGAAGTGAGCGACTTCGCCATCATCCGCGAGTGGGAAAAGACCACCGACACCGGAGACCGTTCTTCCATCCCGAACCTCCCGGACTCCTCCACCGCCTGGGCCAAGCTCGACGCACGCGCCGAGCTCTGCACCGGACAGCGCTGCCCGTCCTTCGACCGCTGTTTCATCACGCTGATGCACCAGCGGGCGCAGGAATCCGACATCATCATCGTCAACCACCATCTTTTTTTCGCGGATATCGCAGTCAAGGACAGCGAATTCGGAGCAATTCTTCCTGAGTATTCCGCTGTCATTTTCGATGAGGCGCATGAGCTGGAGGACGTCGCCGGCCAGTATTTCGGCATCAGCATTTCCTGGAACCAGGTGGAAGACCTGCGCCGCGACATCGCCGCCGTGGCCCGGCGCAAGAACTTTTTCACACGCGACCTGGAGCAGATGACCAGGCTTCTGGCCGAGCACGCCGAGAAGTTTTTCCTCCTGTTTCCGCAGGAAGAAGGCCGCTCCGGCTTCGGCGCCCACAAGGAATTTCTCCGCCGGCATGGCGAAGCGTACCGCCGGCTGCTGTCCACGCTGGAGCTGCTGGCCGCGCACCTGTCGCTCGTCAAGGACGCGCCGGACGAGCTCGTTCCGCTCGTGCGGCGGCTGAAGACCCAGAAAGAGACCCTTGAGCAATACATGGAGGCCGCCGACCCGGATTACGTCTACTGGGTGGAGCGGCGAGGCCGCAATGTGACGCTCCAGGCCACGCCGGTCAACGTGAGTTCGCTGCTCCGCGAGAAGGTCTTCAGCGTGATCCCGACGGTTATTTTGACCAGCGCGACACTGGCCGTGGGCGGCACGTTCGACTACGTGAAAGACAGGCTTGGGCTGGACGGCGCACGCGAGCTGATCGTCCCCAGTCATTTCGACTACGCCAGTCAGGCGCTGCTCTACGTGCCGCCCCACCTGCCTGATGTGCGAAATGAGGCCTTCGTGCGCGCCGCCGCCGACGAGGTGCGCGAAGTGCTTCGCCACAGCCGGGGCCGCGCCTTCGTGCTCTTCACGAGTTATCAGCAGATGCGGCAGATCCACGAGCGCGTCGCTCCGGCGCTCGATTATCCGGTGCTGCTTCAGGGCACCGCGCCCCAGCGTGTGCTGCTCGATCAGTTCCGCTCGACGCCGCATTCGGTGCTGTTCGCCACGTCTTCCTTCTGGCAGGGCGTCGACGTGCAGGGCGAGCAGCTTTCCTGCGTCATCATCGACCGGCTGCCGTTTGCGGTGCCGAACGATCCCATCGTCGAGGCGCGCGTGCGCGCCATCCAGCAGGCCGGCGGCAACGCCTTTTACGAATACCAGGTGCCGCAGGCGGCCATTGCGCTGAAACAGGGCTTCGGAAGGCTGATCCGTTCGGCCACCGACCGCGGCGTGCTGGTCCTGCTCGACAACCGCATCCTGCGCAACGCGTATGGCAAGGTCTTCCTGAACTCGCTGCCGCCCTATCGGCTGACGACCCGGATCGAAGATGTCGAGCGCTTCTTCGAGCAGCCGGCGGCCGCATCGCAGACCGGGGACAGCCGCGGCGACGGCGGGCCGGAACTGATTCCCGTCGATTGACGCCGCAAGCGCGCGGAGGCGGCCAACCGCATCCGCGTTGCTATTTCTGGTGGGCCAGCTGATGCTGCCGGCAGTAGCGCGAGCCCGGCAGCGCCGGGCGGCTGCACCGCTTGCCCGAATTCGTGATGGCGGCGCAACGCACGACTGGCGGCTTGCGGTCCGGCGCATCGGGCGTCGATTCGGCCGGCGGTTTCAGCGCGTCGAAAGAAGGCCGGTGCTGCAACGCTCCGCGCTGTTCGGCCAGAGCGCGCAACAGCGCCTCCAGGCGCGATTCCACGGCAGCCACCTGCGCCTTGAGCTGCGTGAGTTCTTCGATCAACGTGTTGATACGCTCCGCCTCGCCAGGCGCGGGCGCGGCGGGCGGATCCGCAAGGGCGCGGATAGACAGCAACACCAACATCAGGCAGCGGCGGGACACGGCACTAATTAGTGCCCCTCGGCCGCCATTTTTCTCACAGTTCGAAGCGGATGCCCTGGGCCAGCGGCAGATCCCGCGACCAGTTGATGGTGACGGTCTGACGGCGCATGTATGCCTTCCAGGCGTCCGAGCCGGCCTCGCGGCCGCCGCCCGTCTCCTTTTCGCCGCCAAAGGCGCCGCCGATTTCGGCGCCGGAAGTGCCGATGTTCACGTTCGCAATGCCGCAGTCAGATCCGCGGGCCGAGAGGAACGTCTCGGCGGCGATCAGGTTGCGCGTGAAGATGGCGCTGGAGAGGCCCTGCGGCACGTTGTTGTGCCACTCGATGGCCTGTTCCAGATCCTCATACTCGATGAGGTAAAGGATCGGCGCGAAGATCTCCTCTTTCAGGATCGGCATCTCCGGCCGCGCGCGCACCAGCGCGGGTTCGACGAAATAGCCGTCACGCTCCAGCCGGCGGCCGCCGAAGATCACTTCGCCGCCCTGTTGGCGCACCCGCTCCAGCCCGTTCATCATCTCGTCGACAGCTGCGGCGTTGACGAGCGGCCCCATCAGAATGTGCGGATCAAGCGGATCGCCGATGCGGATCTGGGAATACGCGTTGACCAGACGCGCGGTGAATTCCGCGGCGATCCGCCGGTGCAGGAACAGGCGCCGGATGGTCGTGCAGCGCTGGCCGGCGGTGCCCACCGCCCCAAACAGCACGGCCCGCAGAGCCAGGTCGAGGTCGGCATCCGGTTCAATGAGAACGCCATTGTTGCCGCCCAGCTCGAGAATCGTCCGCCCCAGCCGCTTGCCGACTACTTCGGCCACGCGGTAGCCCATCTGACAGCTTCCGGTGGCGCTGATGAGCGGAACGCGGCGATCGGCCAGCAGCCGCTCGCCCACGCTCGAGCCGCGACCGATGACCAGCGTGAAAACGCCCGGCCAGCCGTTGTCCTCAAGAACCTTCTGGCAGATCCGCTGCACCGCGATGGCGCACAGCGGCGTCTCCGAGCTGGGCTTCCAGATCACCGTGTCTCCGCAGACGGCAGCGATGAAGGCGTTCCAGCTCCATACAGCCACAGGGAAGTTGAAGGCTGAGATGACGCCCACCGGGCCGAGCGGGTGCCACTGCTCGTACATGCGGTGCTGCGGACGCTCGCTCTGCATGGTGAACCCGTAGAGCTGGCGCGACAGGCCGGTGGCGAAGTCCGCCATGTCGATCATTTCCTGCACTTCGCCGAGACCCTCGGCGAGGATCTTGCCCATCTCAAGCGACACCAGCGCACCGAGATCCTGCTTGTGCTCGCGCAGCGCGAGTCCGATCTGGCGGATGATTTCGCCGCGCTTGGGCGCCGGATACATGCGCCAGCGCAGGAAGGTCTCATGCGCTTCGGCGGCGACCCGCTCGTAATCATCGGCAGAAGCCATGGCCACGCGGGCCAAGGGTTTGCCCGTCGTCGGATTGATGCTGGTCAGCTCGCCGCCGGAGGGGTGTTCCACCCAGCCCGCGCCGCAGGCGCCGGAATGCATCTCGTCAATGCCCAGCCGGTTCAGGATTTCCTGAGGATTCATTCAAGCCTCCGGCTCACCATTGTATGCTCCGGCCGGGCGCGGCGGCCACGCGAGTCCCGTTCGTTTTAGAATGAACAGTTGTCCTCGCTGCCGGTGGCCAAGACGTCCTTCCGGCACCCCTCGGATCCCGACGATGACGAACGAATCTGTTCTTGCGATGGAGATCACGCCCGATCAGGCCGCACAGCTTCTCTGGAAGGGAAGGCTGCGCTGATCGACGTCCGCGAGCCGCATGAGTATCTGCTGGCCCGCATCGAAGGCGCCGAGCTGGTTCCGATGCACACGGTGCCTGAGCGGCTTCAGGACCTGGAAGCCGCGGCCGACGAGAAACTGCTGATCGTGTACTGTCATCACGGCGTGCGGAGCCTCAGCGTGGTGGAGTGGCTCCGCCGGCAGGGCGTGGAGCAGTGCGTGTCGCTGATCGGCGGCATCGACCTGTGGAGCCGCCAAATCGACCCGACTGTGCCCCGCTACTGAAGCGCCAGACAGCGGCCCGGAGTCCCGCAGGCGCGCAATGTTACACTGAAAAAGAGCCGCACGCGCTGCGCCTGCCTGCCCAGCGAATCCGGAGAGGTGGCCGAGTGGTTGAAGGCGCACGCTTGGAAAGCGTGTATACGGGAAACCGTATCGCGGGTTCGAATCCCGCCCTCTCCGCCACGCCAAAGATAAATTATTTTATTGCAATAACTTGAAGAGTGAGGTACGCTCTTTGTGTCGGTAAATTTGCGAAAACCGACACCAAGGGTTGGCTCCCCTGAGGCTCCGCAAACGCGTTCGTCTCCTCAAGAAAGTCCGCTTGGCCTCCGGCCAGTGGCAGTTTGTCTCGCTGCCGCGCAAGGGCGCGAGCTGGGTCTGGGATCCTCGGCCGGGGCAGTACTTCCTCGAGTGGTGGGAGGACCCGCAGCGACGGCGCCAGAGCGCCGGTCAGACGCCGGCCGAGGCGCTCGAAGCGGTGCGCCGGAAGCAGCTCGAACTGGCCGGCCTGGCGGTGCTCGGCGGCGGGCCAGACGCAGCGAGGGCTGCGAGCTCACGCAGGCGCAGGGTGAGCGTTGTTCCGGAACGGCCCAGCGACGCCGGCCGGGAGGCCACGCCCCACAAGGGTGGGATCACGGCAGCGACGCTAACCAAATGGCTCGGGGCTTCCTGGCAGACGGCCAAGAGAGGCTCAAGATCCGGAAGGAGGATCTGGTCGACCAGCAGGGCCGACGGATGAAATCCTTCGTCGCCGATCTGGCGATCAAGAACGAGTTGTTTCGCGGGCGCATCTGCGGATGGAGGAAGAGAAGCCATATCTCAAGTGGAGGTCGAACGAGTGAGCCATGCTAGGTCGGCCTCCACGCGCGCGCTGGTACGCGCGGGTTCGGGTTTTCAAGGCCTGGCAGCTGTCGCGGTCCACATTCTACGGGCAGCGCCGGCGGCGGGTCTAGCCTCGGCCGTTCGCCAGGCGGAGTCCAAAGACGCGGTACACGGACGAGCAACTCGTTGGAGAGATCCGCCGCACAATGCGTGAGTCGCCCTTTCATGGCGAGGGGCATTGCAAGGTGTGGGTGCTGCTGCAAATTCGAGATGTGCACCCGTCCCTCCAGCGCGTGCTGAGGCTGAGGCGAGAACACGAGCTGCTGGCTCCTCAGAAACAACCGCAGCCCGCCGCGCCGAAGCGCCATGAACGAACCATCCTGCTGAAATCGCCCAACCATCTGAAGGGCCTCGTCGTCACCGTTGGTTTCACCCTGCGAGACGGCCAGGCGCCCGTCTTCGCGATGATCGACCACCGCTCGGTATGCTGCCTGGGCATCCACGGGGCTGAGGAGGCACGCGGTTCCAGGCGCTCGAACCGGTGCGCCAGGCGGTGTGCGAGCAGTTCGGCGGTTTCTCGGAGGGCATCGCTGCCGGTGTCAAGCTGCGCCATGACCACGGCTTGCAGTTCATGAGCGACGACTTTCAACGAGCGATCTGCTTTCTCGGCCCTGTGTCTCCACCTTCTTTCGTCCGCGAAACCGAAGGCAACGGCTGTATGGAGCGCTTCTGCGGCGCCCTTAAGGAGCAGCGGCTCTGGGTGCGGGGCGCGTGTAACATCTCTGTAAATTGCGTTTGATTCGAGAGCAGCAGAGGCAGTGGCGGTGAAGACGGCGAGGACGGGCAGAGAATTTGTTCCAGGACGGAGCGAAGGGGCGCGCCGGGCGGCGCAGCCCACAGCCGAGGCCCAGAACAAATCGCACCGACCATGTTTCAGCGGGCCACATCTGTTTTCCTTTCGGGGAAAAAGTGAATTGCCCGGAAAGGAGACCGACATGGCCCGCCACGCCGACTCTGGCGTGATCGACACGCGGGTTCAACTGCGTTCTGAATCCGGCTTCGCCCACAGGGCCGAGGCCGTACGCATCCTGATTTACCAGGCAATGAAGATCGGGAGGAGCCACGTGCTCGGTGCCGCCCGCTACGAGCGCAGCCAGCAGCGCCAGGGCTTCGCCGACGGCTTCAAGCCCAAGACCCTCGGGACACGGCTGGGGCCGCTCACGGTGCAGGTGCCGCAGACGCGCGGCGTAGACTTCTATCCGCCGGCTCTGGAAAAAGGCGTGCGCAGCGAGCGGGCGCTGAAGCTGGCCGTGGCCGAGATGTACGTGCAGGGCGGGTCCACGCGCAAGGTGACCGCGGTCATGGAGCGGCTGTGCGAGCTGGAGGTACCCAGCGCGCAGGCCAGCCGTGCGGTGCGGCTGCTGGATGAGGGGCTAGAAGTGTGGCGAGGGCGGCCGGTCGGCGAGATTCCCTATTTGCTATTGGACGCCCGCTGCGAGAAGGTGCGGCAGGGCGGCTCCGTGGTGTCGTAGGAGGTGCTGATCGCGGCCGGTATTACGGCGGAAGGCCGGCGAGTGCTGTTGTGGATGAGCGTGTCGCTCAGCGAGGCCAAATTGCACTGGCGCGAGCTTCTCGCCAGCCTCGAGCGGCGGGACCTGCACGGGGTGAAGCTGATCGTGAGCGGTAACCATGCGGGGCTCAGGGCAGCGCGGGAAGCGCGTTGGACCTGCGTACCGTGGCAGAGGCGTCGGTTCCACCTGCGGCAGAACGCGCTGCATCCTGTGTCCCGGATTTCGATGCGGAAGGCAGTGGCATCTGAACCGCGGGCGGACTTCGACGCGCCCGACCGGACGGAGGCGGAGCGATGACTGGAGATGACGGCCAGCCGGTATGAGAAAACGGAACCGAAACTGGCCGCCTGGCTGGCGGCCAATGTGCCCGAGGCTCTGACCGTGTTTCTGCTGCCGCCCGAGCACCGCCGCCGACTGCGCACGACCAACCTGCTGGAGCGCCTCAGCCGGTTGATCAAACGGCGCACCCGCGTGGCTGGCCTGTGTCCCAACGAGGCTTCTCTGCTGCGACTGGTCAGCGACGTGCTGATGGAAATCAGCGAAGAGTGGGAAACCGCGAAGCTCTATCTCAGAATGGAAGACAACAAGCCTGACCGAGGCCGAGGAAGAATGAATCTACAGAAAGGGCTTGACACTATCGGTGCGGTACTTCGACACGCTCGAAGAGCTGGCTGGTCGAGCGGTTTCACTTTCTGTCCCCGCAGCAGGCTCATCAGGCCCTTGATGCCCTGAAGCCTGGCGCATGAAGATAATTCGAAAAACTGTTCAAAACATCGAGTGCGGTACATGCGCCTGCACCACGATTCTTTCAGACCTCTCCTCGCCGCGGCGCCGTTACTCCGTGCCATCGCTATCATCTCCATTCAGTTGCCAGGGAAACGTTTCCCCCAAGCTGTCAAGCATGCCCGGCGCAAAAGAAAAGGCCCGGAAACTCCGTGGAGCTCCCGGGCCTTTCTCAGGGCGAAGGTAAACCCGGCCTAGAAGTTATAGCGGACGGTGAAGATCATGCCTCTACCGCCAACATCCGTAAAGCCCAGGTTCATGAATGTCGTGTTGTTGGTGTTATTGGACACGGTGTTGGCAGGCAGGACATTGAAGTTGCGGTGATTGAAGACGTTGAACACCTCCCACCGCAGCTCGAGGTTCTGCGACTCGCCAACGGTGCGCACGCGCTTGATCAGCGCCGCGTCGGTATTGTAGGTGTTGCCCACGCGGCGGATGTTGGCGCCCGCGCCGATGAGGCCCGAGTTGTTCGGATACGCCACCCACATCGGGTTGGGAACCGTGGGGCTTGTGCCCGTGTTGGGCGTGCCGTTCGGGTTGTAACCGGCCCGCTGGCTGAAGTTGATGGTCGAGATCTGCCCCGGCAGGATCCCGAGCGGGTTGTTGCCGTTCAGGATGCTGTAAGGCCATCCCTGCTGCATCGTGGTTATGCCGGAGATCGACCAGCCATCCACCACGCGGCCCCACAGCCCGCGCCCCTTGAAAAACTCGGGGAACTGGTAGATGCCGTTCAGGACGAAGCGGTGCGGCGTATCGAAGCCCGAACGCGCCTTGTCCAGCCGCATGTTGAACGGCACGGACGGCAGCGTGCGGTTGATCTGGCCGCCGAGAATGTCGTCGTTCTCGCTGATGTAGGTCGACCACGTGTAGTTGGCCTCGAACTGATATCCCTTCGAGAAGCGCTTCTCGACGGTGAGCTGCATGGAGTGATAGTTGGACATGCCGTAGCCGTCACCCACGAGAATGGAGCCGCGGGTGGGGTCGACGCGCCAGGCGGCCTGGCCGCTGACCGTGGTCGGCTTCATCCCATAGCTCTGGACGACTGGCTCCAGCAGCGACGGGTTGGCCTTGACGGCCGCGTCAAAGAAGCCAAGGTTGCGCTCTGCCTCGCGCACAAGCCGCACGCCGCGGGTCGCCACATAGAACAGCTTGAAGGCGTAATCCGTGGTGAGCTGGCGCTCAAAGCCGAACGTGACCTGCTGCGAATAGGGCTGCTGGATCCGCTTGTCCGGAGAGAAGTAGCGGTAGGGCAACAGATTCGGATCACCCTTGTAGTCGCTTGGCTGCGGAGGCGCGGGGCGCTTGGCCGGGTCGAAAATCTGGGAACCGTTCAGGTTGGCCAGCGTCACCGTGACGCCGCGCGGATAGTTACGTGCGGTGTTCAGCAGGATGTTCTGGAACACCTGGTCGTAGCTGATGGCATACCCGCCGCGGAGAACGAACCGGCCACCGCCGCTGATCCAGCCCCAGAGGCCATCGGTGGCTTTCGGACTCCAGGCAAAACCGACGCGCGGCGCCCAGTTGTTGATGTCGGCCTTGGCGTTGGAGAAGAACCCGAACGGCGCCGACGTGTATTCATAGCGAATGCCGAGATTCAACATCAGGCTGTTCGTCAGCCGATAGTCGTCGGCGAAGAAGCCCTGAAACTCGTGCGTCTTGGCCGGGACCGAGCCGGTACCGGCATACTGGCTGAACTGTGCGTTGCGGTCGAAGAGGAAATCCGCCAGGCTCGGGTAGCTGATGACGCCGCGGCTGGCCGGCGCGAAGAACGAGTTCAACCGGTACTGAAGATAATTGAAGCCGTACCGCAAGGTGTGTTTCGACCTCATCTGCGACCAGTTGTTGGTCAGCTCATAGAGGTTGTCCGTGCGGTACTGCGGGTAATTCTGGTTGCCAATCGTCGGCAGCCCGGAGCCGGTGATGGAGAACTGCGCGGGCAGATTCTCGGGGAACGTGGCCTCGCGGCGGGCATAACTCAGACGGGTCTCCATGACCAGCGTCGGACTCCAGACGCGGATGTGGTTGATGGTGGCGTTGTTGTTCACCACCACCGAGCCGATCTGGTTCACCGCCAGCGACGCGGGCGAGCCGGGATCGGTGTTGTCGTCCTTGATCCAGCGCATCTGGAGGTTGTCCTTGTCGGTCAGCCGCCAGTCGTAACGCATCAGCCCGCGGTGGATGTCGCGCCCGTAAGACAAGGCCTGCCCGGCGCCACGGCGGTATTGCTGAATGGGAATCGCCAGGGTCGGGCCGCCGGGGATGGTCACGTTCACGGTGCCGACGGGCGTCGGATCATTGGCCACCGGATACCACTGCTTGAGAAACGCCACGGTGCCCGGCGCGAAGCTGTTCTGATACTGGGTCAGCAGGTCCCAACCCTGCTGGGAAAACGTCGTGGTGACCGGGTTCGCCGTCGAGCGGAGACGATCCAGATCGTAGCCGCCGAAGAAGAACAACTTGTTCTTGATGATCGGGCCGCCGAGCGAACCCAGCACCTGGTTGCGCACAATCACGCCCCGCGCGCGCCGCATGGCGTCGTAATCGCTGGCGCCGGCAGCCTTCTGCGCGTTGTACGTCCGCTGCTCGCCCGTTGTGAATGCATCCCAGCCGTTGCCCAGCCAGCTCCAGCGGGCGATGCCGTGGAATTCGTTTGTGCCGGACTTGGTCACCTGCATCACCACCGACCCGGAGTTCCGGCCATATTCAGCCGAGAATGTGTTGGTGATGATGCGGAACTCGCCCAGGTATTCCGGCGCCGGCGACTGCCGCGGGATCGAAAGCGACTGGTCGTTGTTGTTGGCGCCGTCCAGCATGAAGTTGTTCGAGCGGGTGCGCGCGCCATTGACGACAAAGCCCGAGCCGGGCCGGTTGTTGCTGTTGCCGGTCACACCGGGCTGGAGAAGCGCCAGGCCCGTCAGCGTGTTCAGACCGGGCAGTTCGAGGATTCGCCGGGATTCGACGCCCCGGCTGATCTGGGCCTTGGTGGCCTCAATCAACGGAGCCTCTTCCGTGATGGTGATCACCTCCTGCGTGCCGCTGGGCTTCAGCGTCACATCGACGGCGCGCTCGACCGAGGCTTCCACCGTGAGCGGGCCGCGGATCACCTTCTCAAACCCCTTGGCCACGACCTCAAGCTGATACCGGCCAATGGGCAGCGAAGGAGCACGCCAGAAACCGGTTTCGTCCGTCTTGAGTTCGCGGGTCAGGCCCTGGTCCATCGAACGGATGATGACCTCCGCCCCCGGAATCACCGCTCCGGAGGAGTCCGTCACCGTTCCCGCCAGAGACCCGTAAATGGTCTGTGCCGCAACCGGAATGGCCAGCGCTGCAACGGCCAGCAACGCCAGCGCCCATCGAGAGACAGGCTGGTGTTTCATCGTGTCCATCTCCTGTGCAGTATTTGAAGGAACCAAGTCTGGCGGTTGCGATCCCGGCCGGGCGCTTCGAGAGCCCTCAACATTCACTCAACCGTGTCAGGGATCTCGAAACGATACAGCCGGTCTAACCTTCTCCAAACCCCTCACTGCTCAACCTATAACACATTTTATATATGAAGAGAAGTACAAACGACACGAATCCTCCACTTCCGAGTTGGAGACACTCTGCGGTCGCCCGAAGACATCCATCGCGGATCTTGTGCAGGGGACGGCCCGTCCAGCCCGGGATTCAGGGGAACTGATTGATTCGAAAAGAAAAAGCGCCGGACGCCCCGTTTGGGGGCGGCCCGGCGCTTCCAGACCGGTTTTGGCGGGAAACTACCAGAAGGCCTTGAAGCCGATCTGGACCTGGCGCGGATAGCCGTTGCCAATCCACGCCTGGTGTGGAAAGATCGTGCCGAAGTTCGGGTCGTTGGGGTTCGTGTTAAAGTGGCTGTCGCGTCCGAAGAAGTAGTAGTTGGTGAGGTTGAACGCCTCGCCGCGGATCTGTGCACGGAGACGCTCTGTAAACCGGATCGTCTTCGACAGCGCCAGGTCCACGTTGAACAGCCGCTGCTTGCGGATCTGGCCGCTACGGTATGGCGTGTATCTTGGCGCGTAACTGGAGGTGACCAGCCAGGCGTACTGGCTGAAGTCGGTGGCTGAGCAGCCGCGGGCGATCGAGAAGGACTGCGGCCTGATGCTGCCGTCGTCGAACTGGCGCAGCACGCAGGGGTTCCAGCCGACGATCTGGTGCAGCTTCCAGTCGACGGCGCCCTTCCAGTCGCCGCCAATGGTGCGCGGGTCCTTCAGCATGATCACATTGCCAGGCAGGTTGTTGGGCTCTCCGGAGGCCAGTTGGGTGTAGGTGCTGATGGTCCAGCCACCGACGAAGGCGTCGGCCAGTCGGCCCATGCCGCCGCCGAACTTCTTGCCGCGGCCGATGGGGAGGTCATAGACGGTATTGAACTTGAAATAATGGGGCCGGTCATTGAAGTACAGGCCGCGTTGAGGCACGTCGCTGAACGGATCGTTGTACCCCCAGCGTTCGATCATCTTGCTCAGCGTGTAGTTCCACATGAGCGTCAGATCGCGACCGACGCGGTGGTTGTAGTTGATCTGGAGCGAGTCATACCAGATCTTCGATGTGTTCAGCCCCTGCATGGTCATGTTGCCGGAGAACTGCGGGAAGGGGCGGGCAAGCTGGTACCTGGACAGAGTGGAGGCGGTGTAGAAAGACGTCCCGCGGAACGCCTCGATGCCCTGGAACGGGTTCGGGATCTGGGCGTTGCAGTAGGATGGGCTGCCGCCTTCCAGCAGGTAACACTGCTTGCGGAAGGAGGCTGGCGGAATGTTGAACGCCTTCTCGTCGTTGGCGCCCACCGTGCGGCTGCCGACATACGAGAAGTCGATGGTTGAGTTTCCGGTCAGCAGGTACTGGAAGCCAAACGAGAACTGGTGCACGTAGGGCGTCCAGAAATCGGGGTTGAACCAGTTGGTGTTCCGCCCGAGGAAGGTGTTATAGCCGCCCGCGGCCCCGGCCGGGAACTTGATGCCGCCGGGGTAGGGGTTGGTGAGCAGCGTGTTGGAAACAAGCGTGCGCCCGCCGTCCTCGCTATTGACCATTGGCGTGTTTTCACTGAAGCCAGCGAACTTCAGGTAATCGTTGTTCGGGTTCATGTAGTACAGCCCGTAGCCGCCGCGCATGACCAGCTTGCTGGCCAACTGATAGGCGACGCCGATGCGCGGCTGCCAGTTGTTGAGGTCACGCCTGGCGGCAATCCGCGGGTTGCCTCCTACACCCACGAACTCGAGCCCGCCGGTGAGGTTGGCCAGGTTCGGGTACAGAGCGAGCATTGAGGCGGGGATCTGCTTTGCCACCGGGCTCGGCGCGCTCGGGTTGAAGCCGCGGTTCATGCGATTCCACTTCTCATCCGGCGGCCCGTTGTAGTCCCAGCGCAGGCCAAGGTTCAGAGTGAGTCGGCGGGTCACCTTCCAGTCGTCCTGGAAATAGGGCGCCGCGTACCACTGCCGGTTGAACGGATAGAGCGGGATGTTCACCGAACCGGTGACGCCGCTGATGAGGAACGAAGCGTAGCTGTCGCCTGAGGTCGCCTCGCCCTGGTTCCAGAGCCGCTGCGTCCACTGGGTCTGGCCCTGGAAGTAGAGGATGTTGCCGGTGTTCTGCTGGATGAAGTGAATTCTGCGCAAGTCGAGCCCCATCTTCATCGTGTGGCCGCGCCAGATTTTGGTCAGGTTCGACATCAGGTTGTAGTTGTTGGTGATGTTGATCGACTGGTAACGGCCCAGCGAGCTGTAGCCGGGGAACTCCCAGCGACCGAAGTAGCGCGGTGTCGGCAACTGGTTGATGAGCGACGCGGGCAGGCCCAGGCTGGTGAGATCAAAGCCTTCGTTGGCGCGGCCGAAGCCTTTCTCAATGAAGCGGTTGTAGGAGCCGCGGACGTTGAGCACGGTGGTCGGCGTGGCCGTCCACACCCAGTCGATCACGTAGGCGTCATTGATGCGCTGGAACGGCTGCTGGCCGTCGGTGCCGATCTTGTTGTCGAGGTTGTTCACCGAGCGGTCCTCGGTGCGGTCATTCGAGGCGTGCCGGACGAAGGCGCGGTGGTTCTGCCCGAAATTCCAGTCGAATTTCAGGATCAGGTTGTAGAACTTGTCCTTCGCCGCGTAGGTCGGATTGACGTTGTTCGAGGTCGAATAGCGCACTCCCGGCGTCTTGTAATTTGGCAACGGCATGTATTTGGTCACCGCCGCCGCCACCGGACTGATCATGCTTTGCGGGATGATGTTGCCCGGGAAGGGCCGACGTACCGGGTCGCCGCCGGACATCGTGTAGTCGTACGGGTTGTAGATCACGATCGGCTTGCCATCGGCGGTGACCATCTTGGAGAAATCGCCCTGCCTCATTTCCGGTTCGGGGTAGGAATTCAGCAGGAATTGCGGCCAGTTCTCGCGGTAATTCTCAAAACTGCCAAGGTAAAACAGGCGCACGTTGCCGTCCTTGCGCAGCAGCTTGGGAAAGTAAAGGGGCCCTTCAAGCTGGAAGCCGTACTGGTCCAGCTTGTGGTCGGGCCGCGGCGCCCCGACGGCGTTGTTCTGGTAGGTGTTGGCGTCCAGAACCTTGCGGCGCAGGAATTCCCAGCCGGTGGCGTGAAACTCGTTGGTGCCGGACTTGAGCACGACGTTGAAGATGCCGCCGCCGGTCTTGCCATACTGCGCGTCATAGGAGTTCTGCTGCACGGAGAACTCCTGCACGGCATCGACGATGGGCACATAGGCAATGTTGTTGCCGCCCGCCTGCCCGTTGTTCGGCGCCCCGTCCATCAGGAACTCATTGTTGGATTGGCGCCCGCCATTGACCGACCATTCGGCGATGGCACCATTGTCAAACGGCCGCTGCCAGATGGCGGCGCCGCGGAAGGTGACCCCGCTCATCATCGCGCCGAGCATGAACGGGTTGCGGGAGTTCAGCGGCATTTCCGCCACCTGCCGCTGCGTGACCACCGCCGCGCGGCTCGCCGTCTGGGTTTCGAGTACGGCCACTTCCGCGGTGACATTTACCGATTCAGTCACCATGCCGACCTCGAGCGTCACGTCCAGCGGGAAGATGCGGCCCACTTCCAGGACCACGTTCTCGCGGTTGAACTGCTTGAACCCTTCCGCCTGCACCGTTACCTTGTATGTGCCGGGACGCAGAAACGGGATCGAGTATGTGCCGGTGGAATCCGTTGTCGCGGTCGATGATTCGTTGGTCGCCGTGTTCACGGCCGTGACCTTGGCGTTTGGGACTACGCCGCCCGTTGGATCGAGCACGCGCCCCGAAATCGTGGCGCGGAATTCCTGCGACATGGCCGCCAGGGCCAGAAGGCAGAGCGCGAGGCCTGTTCTGGCAATTGAGAGACGACTCATTCGGTTGAACCCCCTGTCTCTGTGAGATGATCGAATTCCCTGAGCACAGCTGAATGACGCCTGCGCGGGCGCCAACCCAGCTGGCGAGGCTGGCGGCATTCTATCAAAAGGTTCGGCCCGATTCAATCGGAAAAGTGCTGAGCGTTTACACCCCCTTCGCTCAGGCTTTCGGCCCTGGATGGAACTGCCTGTAGGGCAGCAGCCGGCGCGCGAAGGGGCACCGAATCCCTCGTGCTCGCAGGAGGCTCCGGTTTGACATGCTCAAACAAAAGGCCGCGTCCCCGGCATGGGGCGCGGCCCTGGTTTCGTTTCGGCTGTCCGAGAATCAGAAGTTGATCTTCGCGCCGAGTTGAATCTTGCGCGAACTGCTGACCACGGAGTCGCGGATGCGGCCGAAAGTGTTCGAACTGCGGGTGGCGGTGGGGAAGCCAAACACCGGATGGTTGAATACATTGGTCATGTCGGCGCGGAGCTCGAAGTTCCAGCGCTCGGTGATCATCGTGCGCTTCATCACCGTCATGTCCACGCCCCAGCCTCCTGGCCCGCGGAAGAAGTTGCGCCCCGTGTTGCCGATCCAGCCAGGCGCCGGGTTGCTGAACTGCGCCCGCTGCTCGGCTGTGAAGTACCACTTCAGCCCGTCGATGTCCTGCACCTTGCCCATCGTGGGCTTGCAGCCGTTGCAGTCGGCGAAGCTCTGCACGACGTTGTTGAACGTGTAAAAGCCGGAGAAGACCGACATCGGCCTTCCGCTCTGGAACGTGCCCATGCCGGCCACCTGCCAGCCGCCGATCAGCCGCTGGGTCATTCCACTGGATGACGAACCAAACCGCTTCCCGCGGCCAAACGGCAGCTCCCAGATCCAGTAGGTCTGCACCACGTGTTTGCGGTCGAAATCGCTGGGGGCGTAATTCAGCCGGCGGTTGTAGATGTCAAACGGGGTGCCGCCGGCCGACTGCGCATTGGCCGTGGCCACCACCGTGAATGCGGGATCGTAGGAGCGCGTGTCGAGCGACTTGGCCAGCGTGTAGCTGATCTGATACTCCAGCCCGCCGCTCATCCGTTTGAGGAATTGCACCTGGCCGGCGTGGTAGGTGGAGAAGTCGTTCGAGTCGATCACGTTCAGCCCGTTGGCGAATTGCGGGAACGAGAGGAAGAAGAACGGGCTGAGCCCGGCCGCCTCGGCCTGCCCACGGCCGCCGACGACGCGGCGACTCAGATCCTGGGCGATGAAGGCCCAGTTGTTGTTGCTCAGGTCCACCGAATAAATGCGGCGCAGCGCCTGCGAGCCGGTCTCGGTGGAGCGCTTGCGCGAATCCACCGCCATGAGCTGGTTGATGAGCTGGCTTTCGCCGCCCGAATTCACCGTGGCGAGCGCATTATAGAAGCCGTTGTTGCGCCACTCAACCTGGTTCGCGTTGTAGGCCCCGAAAAGGTTGTAGGCGCGGCGGCCGATATAGTTGGCCTCGATGACCGCATTGCGGAAAATCTCCCGCTGCACCGAGAAGCTCCACTGGTGCGTGGTCGGGGTCTTGAAGTTGGGGTCGACTACCGTGATCGTCCGGTTGGAGAACGGCTCCGGCTGGGCCAGCGACTCGGGCGAGACGGCCGGGGGCTTCAGTTCCGGCAATCCAGCCAGGCGGCCGCCGCTCTGGCCGTAGCTGGCGTCGTTGAGGCCGATGACGATGCCGGGCAAATTCTGGAATACCTGCGAGCTCAGCACAAACGTGTTGATGCGATCGTAGGCGATGCGGTAGTTGGAGCGGATGGATGTCTTTCCGTTGCCGAACGGATCCCAGGCAAAGCCGATGGAAGGCGCCCAGTTGTTGACGTCGTCGCTGTACAGATTGCCCGGCACCCATTTCAGCGTGTTGGTCGGCGCCGCACCGGCCACGGCCACCTGGTCGGGCCGCCGGATCCGGCCGTCAGGGTTGCGCGGCGACTGCTTGGCCTCGAGGCGCAGCCCGAGATCAACGGTCAGATTGCGGTTCACCTTCCAGGTGTCCTGGATATAGAAGTCGTATTCGTTGAATTTCGCCAGGAAATTGTAGAGCCCGGTGACGTAGCTGTCTTTCGTCGACGGGAAGCCGCGGTTCGTGTTGCCGACGCGGCCCAGCATGAAGTTGATGTGCGTCTCCAGCGTGATGCGATCGAACTGCTGGTTGATGTCGGCGGGCAGGCCGAAGGCGGCGGCATCCACGGTGTTCACCGCGCGCGAAAAATCGGCCGCCTGTGTGGCGTTGTAGCCGCCGATGGAGCCGCGAACGTCGCGGTGACGGCCCAGGCGGAAGTTGATGCCGAATTTCAGGTTGTGCGCGCCGCGCATCCAGGCGAAGTTGTCGACGAACTGCCACGTCTTCAGCTTGCGCGCGTTGCCAAAGCTGTAGACGATCGGGTTGGCCACCGGAGTGGCCAGGTCCACCTTGGTGAGATCGGCGGTGGGGATGTTGAAGTCAAAGGCGAACTGGTTCAGCCCGAAGACGAATTCGTTGGTCATGGACGGCGCGGGCATGGTGCGCCAGTTGAAGGCGAGGTTCTTCGGGTCGCGCTTGGTATTGACGATGCACGGCGCGCCGGGCCAGACGGGAGCGCCGCCGTTGACGCGGTCGCAGTTGGTGTCCTGGCGGCCAAAGCTGACGCGCGCGAAGAACGTGTTCTTGTTGTTGATGATGTAGTCGCCGCGCAGCGTCACGTCATGCTGTTTCTCCATTTGCAGCGCGGTGAACGTGTAGGCGGCCGTGTTCAGTCCATCGCCCAGCGTGAAGTTGTTCGGCAGCGGCGCGGCCTGCGCAATCGCCTTGGTTCGCGCGTCCCAGCCCAGCCGCTGCGGGTCCATCGTGATCACGTTGTATGTGCCGATGGGTACGCCGGGAAGCACATTGCCCTGCGCATCCACCACCGCGCCGGCGACACCGGCAGGCAGGTTGCGGCCCGCTTTGTTGTATCGCCAGATCCCCTCGCGCGCTTCTTTCGTATACACGGTGGAGTTGACCACGGCCGACTCGCGCGTGCGCAGAATCTGAAGGTTGCCGTAATAAAACAGCTTGTTCTTGATCACCGGGCCGCCGATGCCAATGCCGGGGATGTTCTGCTGGTACTGCCGCTTGCCCACATTGTTGATGTTGTTCTCCCACTCGTTCGCGCTGAGGCGCGGCGTGCGGTAGAACCACCAGGCGGTGCCGTGGATCTCGTTGGTGCCGCTCTTGGTGACCATTGCCACCTGGCCGCCCGAGTTGCGGCCGTATTCGGCCGTCGCGTTTCCGGTGAGCACGCGGAACTCGCTCAGCACGTCCGGGTTCATCCGAATGGGCGCGAAGTTTGAGCCGCCGGCGCTGGTCTCGTTGGCATCGATGCCGTCAATGGTGAAGTTCCAGGCGCGGTCCCGCGCCCCGTTGACGTGCACGCCACCGCCGGTGTTGGCGCCGCTGACCACCCCGGGCTGGCGAACCACCAGATCCAGCGGGTTGCGCCCGCGCGTGCCGACGATCGGCAGGTCGCGGATCACCTGTTCGGTGAACAGATTGCCGAAGTTGCCCGACGTGGAGGTCTGAACGATCTCGGCCGAGCCGCTCACTTCCACAACTTCCGTCACCGTACCTACTTCCAGCGTCACGTTCACGGTGGCCGGCTGTCCGATGGTCACCGGGTTCCGGCGCGACGCAAACTTGCGGAATCCAGGCGCTTCCACCATGACCGTGTACAATCCACTGGGCACAGCCTCAAAGAAGTAAGCGCCGTTTTCGGCTGTTTTGGTCTCAAATGTGGCGTTGGTGCCTTCGTTGATGAGTTTCACGACGGCGCCGGGCACGCTGGCGCCGCTTGGATCCGAGACAACGCCGATCACACGGCTGGTGGTCCCCTGCCCCCACGCGGCCGCCGCTCCCAGCGCGAGCAGACCCAGACACTGAATGAACCTGGAAAGCATTCGCATGTTGAGGAATGTTAACACAGAAGCCGCCCGCCGGGAAGCGTCTTCGCGGAATGTTTAGGAATTCCGCAACCTATTCTTCTTTCAACGAACGCTCCATCAGCTCCCGCAGGCTTTCCCGCGGGCTCTTCTGTCCGCGCAGCACGGCGTTCATTTCGCGCGTGATGGGCATCTCGACATCAAGCCGGCGGGCGAGTTCCACCGCGGCGTAGGTCGTGTGGACTCCTTCCGCCACCATGCGCATTCCGGCCAGGATCTCCTCGAGCTTCCGGCCCTGGCCCAGTTCGATGCCCACCCGGCGGTTGCGGCTGAGCTCGCCCGTGCAGGTCAGCACCAGGTCGCCGAGCCCCGCCAGTCCGGCCAGCGTCCGCGCCTGGCCGCCAGCCGCCACAGCGAGACGGCTGATCTCCGCCAGGCCGCGTGTGATGAGCGCCGCCAGCGTGTTGGCGCCCAGCCCCAGGCCGGTGCAGACGCCTGCCGCGATGGCAATCACGTTCTTGAGCGCCGCGCCCAGCTCCACGCCAACGGGATCTCCGTTCGTGTAGAGCCGCAGCGTCGGGCCGGAGAAGGCCTGCTGCACCGTGCGGGCCAGCCCGGCATCCTGCGAGGAGATTACCACCGCTGCCGGCTCGCCGCGGGCCACTTCGCGCGCAAACGTCGGTCCGCTGAGAACACCCACCCGCGGCGGGAAACGCTGCGAAACCACCTCCGCGATCACCTCGGACATCCGCCGGAGCGTGCGCTGTTCCAGCCCCTTGGTCGCGCTGACAAAAAGCATGCGCGGCTCCAGCCACGGCAGCATCCCGGTGTACAGCCGCCGGACGTGATCCGACGGCATCACGCTCAGCACGATGTCGGCGCCCTCGACCGCGGCGCGCAGGTCCGCCCCCGGCCGCACCTGGGCCGGCAACTCGAAACCGGGCAGGAACAGGTCGTTGACGCGCGTTCGCGCCATCCGCTCGGCCAGGTCCGCTTCGTAGACCCACAGCCGCACCTCGTCGAACTTCGGCGCGAGCACAAGGGCAAGCGCCGTGCCCCAGCTCCCGCCGCCCACCACGGCGAGCCGCTTCACTTCTTCCTTCCTCCGAACGAGATGGCATTCTCCGTGCCCGCCATCAGGCGCGCGATGTTGGAGCGATGCCGCCAGATGATGAAGACGCTTGAAAAGACGATGGCCGCCAGCACCTGAAGAGGCGGATGGTACAGGAGCCAGACGGCAAAGGGAAACAGCCCGGCGCCCACGATCGAGCCCAGCGAAACGTACCGGGTATAGGCCACGGTGACCACGAACACCGCGGCCACGGCCGCCAGCGCCCATGGGGCCAGGTGCAGCGCCACGCCAACGAAACTCGCCACCGCCTTGCCGCCGTGAAAGCCCAGGTATACCGGATAGGCATGGCCGAGCACCACCGCGACGCCTGCCGCGGCCACCCAACCGGGCGAGCCGCCCGCCACGAGTTCCATCAGCGCGCAGGCCGCCCAGCCTTTGGCAATGTCGAGCACGAGCGTGAGCACGCCCCAGGCCCGGCCGGTGGTGCGCAGCACGTTGGTCGCCCCGATGTTGCCGCTGCCCATGGTGCGCACGTCGCGGCCGGTGCGCAGCTTCACGATCAGATACCCGAAAGGAATGCCGCCGACGAGATAAGCGGCCACAAGGGCGAGAAATTTTTCAATCATTTTTTCAGCGGAAAACTCGCTAATTTCGTGTAAATGCTGCCGCCGGGGCGCAATTTGCTCTCATAAAGATGGAATTCTGCGGCCGTAAAGCGGCCGAAATGATCCGTGGCCAGCCCCTCGATCGCGCGGCGCAGCGGCCCGAGATCCACCGGCCGCCGGATGCGCGCCAGCGTCAGATGCGGGCTGTAGGGGCGGTTCTCGCGCTCGATGCCCAATGCGGCGCAGGCGTCTTCGGTGGCGCGGGCCAGCGCCGCCAGCGGCTCGCCGGCGCGGATCCCCGCCCAGAAAACGCGCGGCCGCTCTGCGTCCGGGAACCAGCCCAGCCCCTGGATATCCACCGGAAATTCGCCGGGCACGGCCACGCCGGCCAGCGCTTCCCGGAGAATTTCCAGCTCCTCTTCCGGCCATTCTCCGATGAATTTCGTCGTGATGTGCAGGTTGGCGGGCGGGCTCCACTGAAGGTCCGCCTTCGGCCGCAGCAGTTGCAGCAGCAGCTCGAGGTTGCGCCGCACTTCGTAGGGCAGATCCAGGCCGACAAACAGGCGCATGGCGCGTGATACTCTCACTTAGCGTAACGCGAGATGAGCGGCCGAGTCCTGCCCCGCAGCTTCTACGCCCGCCCCACGGTGGAGGTGGCCCGCTCGCTGCTCGGCCAGCGGCTGGAATATCAGGGCCGCGGCGGCCGGATCCTGGAAGTGGAAGCCTACCTGCCCGAAGGCGATGAGGCGGCCCACGCCTGGCGCGGCCGTACGGCGCGCACCGACGTCCTCTTCGGCCCGCCCGGCCACGCCTATGTCTTCCTCGCCTACGGGATGCATCATTGCCTGAACGTCGTCGCCGAACCGCCCGGCATCCCGGGCTGTGTGCTGATCCGCGCGGTGGAAGGCGTCGGCAACGGACCGGGCAGGCTCACCCGCGCCCTGGGCATCACGCTGGAACACAACGGCTGGGACCTGGTGAGCAGCCCGCTGCGAATCCTGCGCCAGCCTGCGCCGGCGCGCGAATCCATCACCGTCACGCCCCGCATCGGCATCCGCCGTTCGGCTCACCTGATGCTGCGGTTTGTGCTCGAAACTTGATGGTTCAGCCGCATTTCCAGTACGCTGAAAAGCAAGCCCCTTATGTTCCGATTCGAAACCGCCGGCGAGAGCCACGGCGAGTGTCTCGTCGCCACGCTCATCGGCCTGCCCGCGGGCGTCCCCATTTCGGTGGCCGAAGTCAACCGTGAACTCTGGCGCCGCCAGCAGGGCTATGGCCGTGGCGGGCGGATGAAAATCGAGACGGACACCGCCGAAATCGTCAGCGGGGTGCGCCACTCGCAGACTACCGGCGCGCCCATCGCGGTGATCCTCCGCAACCGCGACTGGGCCAACTGGACCGAAGCCCTCCCGGTGGAGGCCGCACCCGACAGCGCCGGGAAACAGAAGCCGCTGAAGCGGCCCCGGCCCGGCCACGCCGACCTCGCCGGCGCCATCAAGTACAACTTCCACGACGCACGCTACATCCTCGAGCGCGCCTCGGCCCGCGAGACGGCCGCCCGCGTCGCCCTCGGCGCGCTGGCCAAACAGTATCTGCGGCAGTTCGGCATCGAGGTCCTCAGCCACGTGATCCAGGTCGGTACGGCCAGGCTCACGCGTCCGGTAGCCTGGGAGGAGCTCGTGGCGCTGGCACACAAAGAGGAGGTCCTGCTCAACTGCGCCGACCCGGAAGCCGAAGCCCGCATGAAAGAGGTCGTTGACGAGGCCTACCGCACCGGCGACACCGTCGGCGGCGTGTTCGAGGTCCGCGCCCGTGGCGTGCCCGTTGGGTTAGGATCCCACATCACCTGGGACTCGCGGCTCGACGGCCGGCTGGCGCAGGCGATCCTCTCCATCCAGGCGGTGAAGGGCGTCATGATCGGCGAGGCGGAGCTGGCCGCCGAAGAGTTCGGCTCGCGCGTCCAGGACACCATCCACTATGACCGCGAGCAGCGCCGTTTCACCCGCGGCGCCAACCAGGCGGGCGGGCTGGAAGGCGGCATCACCAACGGTGAGGACATCGTCGTCCGCGGCTACCTCAAGCCGATCTCCACGCTGCGGCGGCCGCTGGAAAGCGTCGACCTCGACACCCGCGAGCCGGCCCTGGCCGCCTACGAGCGCAGTGACGTCTGCGTGGTGCCCGCCGCCGGCGTCATCGGCGAGGCAATGGTGGCGCTGGTGCTGGCCGGCGCCATGGTGGAGAAATTCGGCGGCGATTCGCTCGCCGAGGCGCATCGAAACTTCGACGGCTACATCCAACAGGTGAGGGAGTTCTGAGACAGGGATGATTCTGCGCATCCGCAAGTATGGCGATCCGGTGCTGGAGATCCCGGCCGAACCGGTGACCGAGTTCAATGGCGAGCTGCGCCAGCTGGCCGATGACATGTTCGAGACCATGTACGCAAACAAGGGCATCGGCCTGGCCGCCCCCCAGGTGGGCGTTTCGCGCCGTCTGGCCGTGCTCGATCCCAGCGCCGGCGAGGATCCGGCGGCAAAGCTGGTGCTCGTCAATCCGGTGATCCTTGTCAAGGAGGGCGTCCAGATCGGCGAAGAGGGCTGCCTGTCGATTCCCGGCTTCCGCGAGGACGTCCGGCGGGCCTACCGCGTCCGCGTGCGCGCGCAGGATCTCGATGGCAACCCGTTTGAGACCGAGGGCGAAGAGCTGCTGGCCCGGGCCATCCAGCACGAGATCGACCACCTGGACGGGATCCTCTTTCTCCAGCACCTCAGCCTGCTCAAGCGCGATCTGATCAAGCGCAAGATCCGCAAGCTGGTCAAAGCCGGCGAATGGGACTGAGCCGGTTCAGCCTCTCAGATTGAGGAGGCTTCCGTCTTCCGGCCCGCTGAGCCGGCGGAGCGAGTCTGCGTAAGCCAGCTCGGCTTCCATTGCACTCAGGTCCCGTTCCACCTGCCGCCGCATGGCTTCGGCCTGGCGCTGGCAGGCTTCGCCGATCTGGCGGATGCGTTCGAGGGCGGCGCGGGCAACCGGAGAAGGGTTCGCCGCGGGGAGCTTCTCCAGCAGTTCCGCAAGCAGTTCCTCCCGGGCTTCGAGCGACTCGAGGTAGCGCGGGTCGCGCCGTTCGAGCTGGCGCGCCAGCTCCTCGCTGACGGCCGCGAGCCGGCACAGAAGTTGTTCGAGAGAGTCGCCGCGCGTCATGACTGGCTGCGTTTTCCGAAGGCCACGGTGGTGAGGCTCTCGATGGCCGCGTTGAGCATGTTCTTCTGGCCCTCGAGCCGGGCCAGCAGCGTGTCGGCGGCCTGAAGCCGCGCCACCAGCGTCTGGCGGGTCGCGTCGACGCGCGCGTAGATGGCGTTGATCTGGTCGGTGAGCCGCTGGTCGGTGCGGTCCAGATTCTGAATGAAGCTGGTAAGCGAGCCGGTCAGTGGATCGCTGAAGGCGTTGAGACGGTTTTCGAAGCCGGACAGTCCGCTGGAGCCGTCCCCAAGCAGTGTGAACACGCCGGGCAACTCGGCCGGAGGAATCGACTGGAGCACGCCGGGATCAAAGCTCATCACGCCGTCGGTGCCGATCGAGACGCCGATCTCGAACAGACTGCCCCGGGCGCCATCGGCGCGATAGCCGGTGATTTCCCGCAGAGCTGCTTTCAGGTCAATGACGATCGAGTCTCCCGCCAGCGGGCCGCCATCTTTGCCCGTCTGCCGGTCCAGCTTGTCCACCAGCGCGTTGTAGGCTTTTACAAAGCTTTGCACCGCGCCCGCCACGCCGCCTGAGCCCGGCCGCACGTTGATGTCCACCGCCGCGCCGGGCTCGGTGGTCGCCTTCAGCTCCAGCGTCACGCCGGCAATGGCCCCGGTGATGATGTTGGTGGACGAGGTCATCGCCACGCCGTTCAGCTCGAAGGCGGCGTCGGAGCCGGGCGAGACGACTGCCAGCAGGTTCGAGTTGGCGTCGCCAGGAACGGTTCTCAGCTCGATCGTGCGCGCTCCGGTCTCATTGGCCGTGATCGAAAGATAATACCGGCTGGCTCCGGCCGATTCGCCCGCGTCCAGAATGGCTGCCGTCACCCCATAGCCGCCTGCGTTGATCGCATCGCGCAGCCCCTCAAGATTGTCTTTGTCCGGCGCCAGGCTGATCGTGTGCGCCTCGCCGCCAACCACCAGCTCCACCTCGCCGCTGCCGCCGCTCACCACCGCCGTGCCCGGATCAGCGTAGCCGGCGGCCGTCCGCGCCACGGCCTGCGAGGCCAGGCTCGTGATGTTGGTGATCCGGTACAGTCCCGGCAAGGCGCCCGGCCCGGCCGTCGCCTGCACCGCGTAGGAACTGCTCGTCGCCTGCATCGCCCCGCCGCGCGAGAGCTGGCCCAACTGCCGCAGCGCCCCCGCCAGATCCGCAACGGCCGAACGCAACTCGGCGGCCGCCATCTTGCGCGTCATCAGCCCCGCCTGCTCCTGCTCCAGCGCCCGCGCCGGCAGGCTGGCGATGGAAACCGAGCGATCCAGGATCACCTGGAAATCGTCCGAAAAACTGCTGATCCCGGTAAATGTCAGCGGCGACAACGGCATCGGGCAAGCCTCCGCACTCGTCGTATCGGCGGCCCGCCCGCCCTTCTTGAGGATTTCTGCGCTACACCCAGCTCAGGAGCGCAGGATCCGCCGCAACGTGAACATCCCGCCGTGCGAGCGCGAATGCTCGAGCTTCTTCCAGTTGTCGCTGACCGACAGCAGCATCCCGCTCACATGATTCGAACGCGACGAGCAAAGGAACCGCGCCAGCTCGATCTGCTGCTCCGGGCGCGTGCCGCCGCTTGACTGAAGCTTCAGCGCCGCCTCCAGCTCCTGCGCCCCGGCGCGCTCGCCCGCCGCCAGGATCTCCTCGGTCATGCTCGTGTACGTGGCGCCGGGATTCATGCAGTTGACCTGAATGTTGGACTCCCGCACCTCTTCGGCCAGCGTCTCGGCCAGCCGCGCCAGCGCCGCCTGCGCCGCACTGTAGGAAGAAAAGTTCGGCCGCGGACTCGCCGCACCCGGCCCGGTCAGAAAGACGATCTTGCCCGCCCGTGCCGCCAGCATCTCCGGCAGCACCGCACGCGCAAGGTGCACTGCCCCGCCCAGGTTCGTCCGGATCCCGTCCATCCACGCCGCCGGGTCGCACGCGGCCAGCGGCCCAATCGAGCCGAACGCCCCATGAGCGCAGATCAGGACCCGCACCGCTCCGGCGAAGGCGCGGAACCGCTCCACCGCCTCGCAGACCTGCCCGTAGTCTCTCACGTCGCACAACAGCCCGAGCGCCCGGCCGCCGGCATGGCCAATCTCCAGCTCGGCCAGATCCAGCTCGGCGCGCGACCGCGCCAGCAGCCCCACCCAGGCGCCCTCGGCCGCAAAGGCCAGCGCCAGCCGTTTGCCGATGCCCCGCCCCGCCCCTGAAATCAGCACCGCCTGATTGCGAAACTCACTCGCCTCGGCCACGGCTTCCACGGTCTCCCTCCCGATCCTAGCAGGCACGGGGGGAGCCCGGCGCGCCCGCCTCAGCGCTGGCCCTTGCGCTGGTACAACGCCAGGTCCGCCCGCCCGAGGACTTCCTCGAGCGTTTCGCCCTCGCGGTGCTCGGCGAGGCCCATCGCCACGCCCACTCTCAGCCGCAGCGTCTCGCCTCCCACACTGAACTGATAGTCGCCCGTGAGCGCCTGCTCGAGAAATCGCGCCCGCGTCATCGCGTCGCTCAGCCGGCAGGGCAGCAGAACGACAAATTCATCCCCGCCCCAGCGCGCCGCCAGGTCGTCGGCGCGGAGCTGGCGCTTCAGCCGTGCCGCAAACAGCCGCAGCAGCTCGTCGCCGGCAAGGTGGCCGTGCTTGTCGTTGACCATCTTGAAGTGATTCAGGTCGATCAACACCAGGCTGAAGGTAACGCCCGCCTCGATCATTTCCCGGGCGCGGCGTTCGAACGACGTGCGGTTGGCCAGCCCGGTCAGCGCGTCGCGCTGCGCCGCCCGCTCCACCTCGTCCAGCCTCCGGCGGTAGCCCTGCATTTCGCGCTCCAGCTCGGCGATGATCTGCTGGTTTTCAGCCCGCATCTCTTCCACCAGCGCACTGATCCGCTGGATCTGCACAAGAATCTGCTGGCGCAGCTCCCGCAGATCCTCCCGCTGCGCGGCGCGCTCCAGGCCCGAGGCAACGTCCAGAAACCGGGACTCCTGCCGGCTGGAGCGCCGCTGCAACGACCCTGCCGTCTCCTCCAGCAGCCGCACCACCTCCCGCAACTCAACCGTCCCTGCCAGCTCGCGGATGATGAACTCATGCGCCGTCTCGAGCGCCCGCCTCAGGCCCGTGCGCGCCTCGGCGAAGGCTTCCGTGTCCGGTTCCTCGCTCAGCCGCCGCCGCGCGACGGCCACCGACGGCGGCTGGCCGGAGATCTTGGCCGCGCACGGCTCGAAGACGTGCTCCTCCACCCCCGCCAGGGCGTCCAGATAGGCGGTCAGCGCCGTGCGGAACAACGCGTGCTGATACTCGGCGCGCTCCAGGTTGGCACGAAGGCTGATGAAATCGCGGGTCGACATGGCTTGCGAAATCGCTCTTCTCAGCCCTCTCTTCGGCCAATCCCCTGAAGGCTTGAGGGATTCATGAAAGCCGCTTCAGATGGCCTGGCGTTTGCAGTGTTGTCGCGGATCGGCTAGGATAAAGAGTTGTGGCGCCCAGGCGGGGCGCACCTGCGCGCCGTGGCGCCCGAGCACCCGCCGGGACGGCTCCGATTCGAGCCCCTGTCGCGTCAACAAGAGGATACACCCATGTTTGCAGTGATTGAAACTGGCGGCAAGCAGTATCGCGTCGCTCCGGGCGATACGATCCAGGTGGAGACGCTTCCCGGAGAGGCCGGCACTGCGGTCGAATTTGACCGCGTGGTCGCCGTCGTCAAGGACGACGGCCGGCTTCTGGCCGGTCCCGAGGCGGCTTCGGCGCGCGTGCGCGGCCAGATCGCCGGCCACGGCCGCGGCGACAAGATCATCGTCTTCAAGTTCAAGCGCAAGAAGCAGTACAAGCGCACGATCGGCCACCGGCAGAACTTCACCACGGTGAAGATCGCCGAGATCGTGCTCTAGGCAGCAGGGAGGAAACGCCATGGCGCACAAGAAAGGGCTCGGCAGCTCGAAAAACGGCCGGGACAGCGCCGCACAGCGGCTCGGCATCAAGGTCTTCAGCGGCGAAATCGTCAAGGGCGGCGCGATCCTCGTCCGCCAGCGCGGCACGCGCTACAAGCCCGGCGACAACGTCGGCATCGGCAGCGACGACACGCTCTATGCCCGCGTGCCCGGCCGCGTGGTCTGGCGCGACCGCGGCCGCCTGGGCAAGTGGGTCAGCGTCGTCGAGCTCGAGCCGGCCCAGTGAGCCGGCCCGGGACTCCCGCTCCGGCATTCGACGAGCCGCCGCGCGGAAACAGCCGCCGGCGGCTCTTTTGCGTTCCTGGCGATCCAGATCGTCGAAATGTTCGTTGATGAGGCCATCATCCGCGTCAAGGCCGGCGACGGCGGCAACGGCTGCGTCGCCTTCCGGCGCGAAAAGTATGTCCCCCGCGGGGGCCCAAGCGGCGGCGATGGCGGCCGTGGCGGCGACGTCGTCCTCGTGGCCAGTCTCCACCACAACACGCTGCTCCACTTCCGCTTCAACCCCGAGCACCGCGCCGAACGCGGCCGCCACGGCGAGGGCAGCAACCGCACCGGCCGCAGCGGCGCCGATCTGGAAGTCCCCGTCCCCGTCGGCACGCTCGTCTACGATGCCGACACGGACGAGCTGCTGTTCGATTTCACCGCCCCGGAGCAGCGCTTCGTCGCCGCCCGCGGCGGCCGCGGCGGCCGCGGCAACCAGCACTTCGCCACCCCCACCCGCCAGGCGCCGGACTTCGCCGAGCCGGGCCAGCCGGGCGAGGAACGCCGCCTGCGGCTGGTGCTGAAACTGCTGGCCGACGTCGGCCTGGTGGGCTTCCCCAACGCCGGCAAATCCACGCTGATCTCGCGCATCTCGGCGGCCCGGCCCAAAATCGCCGACTACCCCTTCACCACGCTCGAGCCCCACCTTGGCGTCGTCCAGATGCCGGATCAGCGCACCTTCGTCGTCGCCGACATTCCGGGCCTCATCGAAGGCGCCCACGAGGGGCACGGACTCGGCATCCAGTTCCTGCGCCACATCGAACGCACCCGCCTGCTGCTTCACCTGGTCGATGTCAGCGAGGCCAGCGGCCGCGACCCGAAGCACGACTTCGACGTCATCCTCGCCGAGCTGGCCAGCTACAGCGAGGAGCTCGCCCGCAAGCCAATGTTCGTCGTCGCCACCAAGCTCGACGTGCTCCAGGACCGCCGGCGGCTGGAAAGCCTCCGCCGCAAGGCGAAGCGCCTCGGGCTGCCGTTCTTTGCGATCTCGGCCGTCACCGGCAGCGGCCTGAATGAGCTCCTGCACGCCGTGGCCGAGGCGGTCCTTCCGCCAGTGGCGTCTGTCGCACCGGAAATGGCGCCCGCTCCGACGCCCCCGGCCGACTAGCCTGCTCCAGCCGCCCTGGCCGAACGGTCCTGCTGTTTAGCGAGCCAGACAGCCGGGGTTGGCGTCGAGCATCCCGGACCGGCACACCACGCGATTGCGGCCCGCGCGCTTGGCGAAATACAGCGCCGCGTCGGCCAGGTCGATCAGATCCATCTCCGTCTCCGCCGGCGCCTGCGGCCAGGCCGCCACCCCGGCGCTCACCGTGACCGCGATCATCTCCCGGCCGTCCGGCACGGGCGCCGCCGCCACCGCGCGCCGGATGCGTTCGGCCGCCTCGGCGGCCTCCTCTTCGCCAGCAAAGGGCAGAATCGCAAGAAACTCCTCGCCACCGTAGCGCACCAGCACATCCCCCTGCCGCAGCAGCGCCCGCGCCTGCCGAACCACTCCGATCAGCACCCGGTCGCCGGCCAGGTGGCCCCAGGTGTCGTTGATCGTTTTGAAATGATCAATGTCCAGCAGGACGACCGCCAGTGGCGACTCCATCCGGCGCGCCCGGGCGAACTCCTCGCGCAGCCGCGTCAGGCCAAAGCGGCGGTTGTAACAGCCGGTCAGACCGTCCAGCGCCGCCACCTTCTCCAGTTCGTCGTAAGCCAGCGCGTTGTGGAAGGCGAGCGCCAGCGGGCGGCTCAACAGCAGGACGCGGCGGATCTCCTCCTCCGTGTAGGGCCGGTCATTGGCCAACAGCGCCACCCCCAGGCCCCGGCCGTGGTGATGCACGCCCTCAAGCAGCACCGAACGGGGCGGGAAATGCGCCAGCAGCCGGTCCAGCACGATCCCGCCGGGCACTTCCAGCCGCATGCTGCCCTTCTCTTCAAATACGCGGACCACCATCGGATGCGAGGCCAGCGCGGCGGCATCGGCTAAGCCGTAAGAGGCGGCCAGCTCGAGCCGGCCTTCCCGGGCCAGATACAGCGCCCCGCCGGCCGAGGCCGTGTGCTCGACCAGCTCGTCCAGCGCCGTGCGCGCCATCTCTTCGATCCGGAGCCGCTCGACCATCCTTTCCGTCATTCGCCGCACCGCAGCGGTCGTGTGCAGCGCCTCGGCCAGCGTGCCCGCCATCAGATTGAACGCCTCGCTCGTGCGGCCCAGTTCGTCGTCGGAGTCCACCGGCAGAAAACAGTGCTCCGGGTCGCAGCCGCAGACGTCGCCCTCCTGCTGGATCCGCTCGAGCGTCGCCCGCACCTCTTCCAGCCTCCCGCCCAGCAGCCGCAGCCGTGTCCGCACCACGCCGTTGGCGATCAGCACGTTCATGCCGCCCACGGCCAGCCCGGCCCCAAGGCAGTACAGATGAAAAGGCCAGTTCAGGATGTGTTCGGCGGGCACGCCCATCTGATGCACGGCATAGGGAAATATCAGGCCCACCAGCAACCCGAAGCCGGCCATCACCAGGGCCAGATCGCGGAAGACGCTCCGCGTGAACCGGATGGGAAGTCCACAGAATGACACGAGCCTCACACGCCCCATATCGTCGGCCTGGGGCATTTTCGTGAAGGAAAATCCATCCGGCGGCAATGCGGCCGAGACCCGCGCCTCAGGCCCAGCGCCGCTAGCGGCCGCCGTCAGAGATCAGCGCCGCGGGAGAATAGGGCCGCTGGTTGGCCAGATACTGCTGCTCGGCCAGCGCCTTGTAGACCTGTCCGGCGATGCCCGCCGCCACCGGACCATTGACCCCCGCGCCGCCGGTCAACAGCACGGTCACCACCAGCTTGCGCCCGCCCACGTCGTTGAAGCTCGAAAACCAGCCCAGATGCGTGCGCGCGTCCGTGCAGGTGCCCGTCTTTCCGAAAATGGGCGTCGAAGGATCAAAGGCGGCCCGGCGGGCCGTGCCATAATCCACCGCCGCCATCATCCCCGGCAGGATCTCCTCGATCTGCGCCGCCATCTCGATGCGGCGCTTCAGCCGGGGCACCAGCCGCTCGGCCTCCTCCTGCGAACGCGGGTGCTGTAGCCAGTACAACGATCCGCCGTTGGCAATGGCGCTGACGAGCGCCGTCAACTGGAGCGGCGTGATCGAGATCGCCTCCCCAAAGCTGGTCATCATCCCGCAGGGCACCTCTTTCGGCTTCCACTCAGGCAGCATGCCGGGGCTTTCGCCCTCGATGTCGAGCCCGGCCTTTTCTCCCAGCCCGAACAGGCGCGCATAGTGGTAGATGCGGTCGAAGCCCAGCTTCTCGCCGACGTCAAAAAAGAACTTGTTGTTCGAGCGGGCCAGGGCCTCCGTCAGGTCGATGCTCGTGCGCCGGGTCAGCCGCAGCCGGGTCTCGCGGTCGATGATTCCTTCCTCAAGCCCCGCCACTGCGGCCACCAGCTTGATCGTCGAGCATGGCTGGTAGGCCCCGGCGCGGGCCAGCTTCTGGTTGACCATCGCAAGGATGCGCCCGGTGAAGGGATCAGCGACCACAACGCTGCCGTTGTAAGGGCCCAGCGCCTCCACCGCCGCGCGGCGCACCACCGGGTCTTCGCCTTCAGGCTCGTCGCCCAGGGTTGAATCAGCGTAGGTGGGAGTCGACCAGGGGCTCCATGCCCGCCGCCGGACGCGCGGCCGCCGCGACGCAGGCGTGCTGCGCGCCGCCACCGCCGAGGTCGCTGCCTTCGCCTCCGGACGCGCTTTGCGGCCTGCGGTGGTCCCGCGCGCCGAGGAAGCTCTGCTTCGGTGGGAGGCTGCGGCCGAAGTCTTCGTGGCCGTCCCCACAGAGACCGCGCGGGTGGAGGCCACGGCGCCCGGAGAGGTCTTCTGCTTCGCAACCCGGGCCGCGCTGCTTCCGTGCGCGGCCTGGGCGGGCACCCAGTGAGCGGCAAGGAACGCCAGGCAGAGGAAACGGATCATCTTCCCTCAACTCGAATTGGTTTTCGAGGCGGAAGACGCTCACCGGCGCCCCGCCTGCCGGTCAAACAAGACATCCCCATTCTGTTGTATCGGCGCGTCGTCCGTCAAGATCCATATCGTCTGCCTTCGCCGGGGCGCGCGCCGGTTGTAGAATCGACGCATGGCCGCCCGCCCCCTAAAACGCCGGCCGGCCGCGGGCCATGTGCCCGCCAGGAGGTTCCCCGATTCATGAAACTCACCGTCGCCGTTCTCATCGTCCTCGCCGCGGTAGTGCGCGCCCAGCCCGCCTACGATCTGCTGCTCCAGGGAGGTCATGTCATCGACCCGAAAAACGGCATCAACGCCCGCATGGACGTGGCCGTGGCCCGCGGCCGCATCGCCCGCGTCGCCGCCCGCATCGATCCGCGCCAGGCGGCGCGCGTGGTCGACGTCGGCGGCCTCTATGTCGTGCCCGGCCTCATCGACATCCACGTCCACGTCTACGCCGGCACCGGCCTGAAAGGGGTCTACACGGGCGATCTCAGCGTCTATCCGGACAGCTTCTCCTTCCGGACCGGCGTCACCACCATGGTCGACGCGGGCACCAGCGGCTGGCGCAACTTCCCCGATTTCCGCCAGCGCATCATCGAGCGGGCGCGCACGCGCGTCTTCGCCTTCCTCAACATCGTCGGCGGCGGCATGGGCCTCACCAGCGAAGACGACCCGGCCGACATGGACCCGGAGGCGGCCATCCGCATGGTGCGCGCCAACCGCGACCGGATCGTCGGCATCAAGGTTGCTCACTACTCGAAGGAGGGCTGGCCGGACATCGACAACGCGCTCAAGGCCGCCAACGAGCTCAAGCTCCCCATCATGGTGGACTTCGGCTGGACGAACGAAAACCGCAACCTGAAAATCCTGCTCGAGCAGAAGCTCCGCCCCGGCGACATCTACACGCACTGCTACTCCGGCCACCGCGACGAACTCGTCGGGGGCAAAACGAACCCGGCCATGTGGGCCGGCCGCAGGCGCGGCGTCCTGTTCGACGTCGGCCACGGCGGCGGCAGCTTCTACTGGAACATCGCCGTGCCAATGACGCGCGAGGGCTTCTGGCCGGACTCGATCTCCACCGACCTCCACACCGGCAGCATGAACGCCGGCATGAAGGACATGACCAACGTCATGTCGAAGATCCTCAACCTCGGCGCGCCGCTCGAGGACGTCATCCGGATGTCGACCTGGGCCCCGGCCCGCGAAATCGGTCACCCCGAGCTCGGACACCTCAGCGAGGGCGCCGGGGCCGACATCACCGTCCTCAGCCTCCAGAAAGGAAAATTCGGCTTCATCGACGCCGCCGGCGCTCGCTTCCGTGGCGACCGCCTCCTGGTGGCCGAGCTGACCATCAAGGACGGCACGGTCATGTGGGACCGCCTTGGCTGGGCCGCGCCGGACTGGGAAAAGTTCCCCTACCGCAAACGGGAACGGCCGAAATAGCCGCTTAGCCGGCCGCACGCGGCTCACCGGCCGCGCCGTCCGGCGCCGTAATCAGCCGCCGCACTGCGTCCAGCTGGAGCAACGGCGCCAACGCCGCCAGCGCTGCGGCCGGGTGCCACACAAACCAGGACGGCCACAGCAGGCGGGACGGCACCAGGTCGGTGTTTTGCAGCTCGACACAGAAGCTGCCGGCGCAGGTCAGCGCTGCGGCTCCAAAGTAGGCCTGCCAGGGACGCGCCAGTAGCCCGCCCCGCAGCGGCGCCGCTGCCCTTGCCAGCAGAACGCTCAGCACCAGCAGCCACCCAAGCAGCGGGTCCGTCAGCCAGCCGATCCACCACAGGGCCGTCCGCCGAACCCCGGCCGCGCCCAGCCAGAACGCGAACGAATGGAGGGTATAGGTGAAGAAACACGCTGCGCCAAGCAGCGCCATCCAGTCTTCCCCCGAAGGCCGCCGCAGCAGGCCAAACCGCGCGTGAACCCGAAGGGCCATCGTCAGCCCGGCAGCCAGCAGCAGCAGATACAGCGTGCCCCCCAGGACGTGCCCAAACTCGGCCAGCACCGGTTGCCATGAGGCGGTCCCAGAGACAGGCAGAGGGTTCACTGCGATCGGCACGGCGAGCCAGTGGCGGAAAAACATGCTGACGGCATGGACGCCTCCGGCGGCTGACAGCAGCAACCAAGCCGATCTGAGCGGCTCTCCCGGCCCGTACCAGCGCATGACCCAGGCTGCGGCCGCCATCTCCACCAGGGCATACACCGTCAGCAGCGGCCCGCCGACCTCCTTGAACCAGAAATCCAGCCCGTGCGCGCTCCCGCCAGAGAGCCACGCGGCTGCGGTCGCCAGACCCACGGCCACGAAGGCAACGCACGAACCGGCCACAGCCAGCACCAACGCGCGAGCCACTGCCAGCGGCTCCGCCCAGGGACGCCTCAGATCCAGCGCCAGTCCCCTCATGCCGCCTTACCCGTGGCCTGCTTCCGCCCTGAGGCCATTTCGATGGCCCGCCTTCCCAGCAGTCCCTCCATGAGCACGACCTGCCCGGTGCGATCCGACTCGGCGGCAGCGGCGCGGCCCAACAGCAGCAGCGCCAGGGATTCGCTCGGCGTGGGCCCGGCCTCACGGGCGGCCGACGCCCCAAAAAGGAGCTGCCGTCCCGCCTCAAACAGCCTCTCCACCGCGTCCGATTCGGCAGCCAGCGCCCGGTGCGCCAGTTCCAGCCCCTCCGCCAGACGCTCCAACCGCCGCTGGCAGAGACGGCATTCGGCGACATGGGCCGCCACCCGGCGCGATTCGGCCTCGCCGAGTTCCCCGTCCCGCCACGCGCACAATGTCCAGTCCTGCGGATGCCGCCGCACCTGCCGCGACACCGCCCGGATCCAGCCGGCAAGCATTCCACGCAGGCTCATCGAAGCGCCTCCAGTTTGCGCATGGCGCGCGACAAAAGACAGGCCACCGAGCCGGGCCGCAGCCCGAGGCTCTCCGCAATTTCCATGTACTGATACCCGAGAACCCGTAATCGCACGCACTGAAACTCCCGCGGCGAAAGCAGCGCCCGAATCCGCGCCTCGAGCTCGCCCGCTCCGCCTTCCGCCTGCGGCGCGCCCGCCAACGAGCCGGCCGCCGCCAGGCGTTCCTGCCGCGCGCTGCGGCGCGCGGCATCGCGCAGGAAATTTACCACCACCCGGGCCAGCCAGGCGCGCACGGAACGGATGTGGACGCCCGCCTGCAATGCCTCCTGATACCGCAGGAAGGCCTCCTGAACCGCGTCCTCGGCCAGGCCCTCATCGCGGCACTCGGCCAGCGCCAGCCGGAGCAGCAGCCGGCCGTGGCTCTCGTAGGCTGATTCGGCGGCGCGGCAGACGTCGGGCGTCTCCGCCCGGCCGCCTTCGCGGGCCGCATCCATCGCCGGCCAGCAGATCGAACCTTCCTCCGGAGAATCGGGCATGGGCGACTCCCATTGTCCCGGACACCGGCGGCAAATGCAATCCGTGCCAGCCTCAGGCGTTTGCCTGACTTCCACCAAAGAACGCACTTAGCCGTCAAGCATGACAATTTGTTCTTCGTCTTATGGGCGTCATGACGATGAGAGGGAAGAGTGCACCCATGCGACGAGGGGCGAGAGGCAACGCGCTGATCGAGACGGCGCTGGTCATGTTGCCGCTGTTTGCGCTGGTCTTTGCCATTGTCGATCACGGGCTCGTGGTGTTCCTTCAGTCGACCTTCCAGCACGCGGTGCGGGAGGGAGTCCGGTATGCGGTGACCTACCAGACGCAGCCGGGGCTGGGCCACGATGACAGCATCCGCGCCGTTGTGGTTCGCAATTCAATGGGGTTCCTCCGCGGCCGGGAAAGCTCGATCAAGATCCGGTACTTCGATCCCATCACCTTCCAGGAGGTGCCGGACAACGTGCCCGGCAACATCGTCGAAGTCTCGATTGAGGGATACGAGCACCGATGGCTGGCAGCCCTGTGGCGGGCGCCCGGAACCATTCAGCTCAATGCCCGGTCATCGGACCGGATGGAGGGCCTGCCGACGGGCGCTTCGCCTCCGCCGCGGTAAGGCCAGGGACTCAAGGAGGAGAGGGATGAAGAACCCGCGCCGGGAACGCAGACAATCGGGCAACTCGCTCATCGAATTCGCCCTCGGTTTCGCGCTTCTGATGCCCCTCTACGTGTGGATGCTCATCTACGGACTCGACCTGAAACACCTGATGCAGGTCAGCCAGGTGAGCCGCGACGCGGGCCACATGTATGCGCGCGGCGTCGACTTTTCGCTTCCAGGCAACCAGGACGTGCTCGTGCGCCTCGCCGCCGGCATGCGCATGACGAGAACGGGCGGAGCGGGCGTGGTGATCCTGACGAGAGTTCTCAAGGTCGGCGCGCAGGACTGCACCGATGGCGGCATCGCGCTGAGCTCGTGCAGCAATCTCGGGCAGGCGGTCATCACCCAGCGCATTGTCGTCGGCAACCCCAGCCTGCGGCCCAGCAAGATCGGCACGCCGCCGGCGTCGCTGCTGCTGGCCGATGGCTCCATTGCCCCGTCCGATTACCTGACCAAGAGCGGCGCGCGGACGGTGAACTTCGACTCGATCCTGAATCTGGCCGACGGCGAACTGGCTTACGTGGCCGAGGCATGGTTTGAATCTCCAGTCAAGGATTTTCCAACGAACAACAGTCGGGGGCCTCTCTATGCGCGGACAATCTTCTAGGAAAGAACGCGGCATCACGATCATTCTGCTGGCCTTCGGCCTGGCGATGATCCTTCTGATGGCCGGCCTCGCGGTGGATGCCTCGTACCTGTACACGGTGCGGGCCAAGCTTTCGATGGCCTGCGACGCGGCGGCGCTGGCGGCCGCCCGCTCACTCAACGTGGGCCTCACGATGGCCGACCAGGAAAGTGCGGCCCGGGCGCGCGCCCAGGCATTTTTCGACGCCAACTTCCCGAACGGCGCCCTGAACACGCGCAACCGGACCTCTTCGGTGAGCGTCGAGGAAACGGCCCTGCGCACACGCTCGGTCACCGTCTCGGCCTCGGTCGTCGCCCCTACGTATTTCATGCGGATCGTCGGCATCTCCTCCATTCCCGTCTCTGCTCTCGGCAAGGCCAGCCGACGCGACGTCAACATGATGATGGTGCTCGACCGCTCCGGCAGCATGCAGAACTCCGGCGCCTGTGAGCCGATGAAATCGGCCGCGCGCAGCTTCGTCTCCCGCTTTGCCGAAGGCCGCGACCGCCTCGGCATGATCACCTACAGCACCGCCTGGTACTACGCCTACCCGCTCACCAAGAATTTCAAGACCCAGTCGCCGACGCTTGACTCCGTCATCGGCACCATCACCTGCACTGGCGGCACCTCGACCGCCATGGCCATCAGCGAGGCTTTCAACAAGCTGGCCGCCCTGAACGAGCCCGGCGCGCTCAACATCATCATGCTGTTTACCGACGGCATCCCCACCGGCCTCACCGCCCAGTTCCCGGTCAAGACCGTCTCCGACTCCCGCTACGGCAACCAGGAAAACCGCACCGTCAACGGAATCTATTACAACTACCCGAACGTGGGCACGCTCTACAACATGCTTCCCAGCGGCTGCTACGACACCGCCAACAAAACCTATCCTCAGGCCGGCTGGGCCCCGGCAGACCGCATCGGCGTTCTCGTGGCCAGTGGCGACGGCGTGGCTTCCACCGGCCAGACCTACGGCATCATCAAGCCATATGCCCCCACCATGACTTCGGCCGACAGGTCTCTGGACGGCCCCACCGGCACCATGACCAGCGGCCAGGGATGCGCCTTTGGCAGTGGGACCACCGATTTCAACCTGATGCGGTACGTGCGCCGCGATATCGCCTACGTGCCGAACTTCGACTTCTATAACAACCGCATGGACTGCTGCTATCGGACCGTGCCGAAGTTCACCAGCGGGCCATTTGCGGGCAGGATCCGCCCCGACCGGCCGGATTCAGTGGGCGCCGCCTCCACCAATGCCACCGACAACGCCGCCAAACGCATCCGGCAGGACACGGCCAACCCGACCCTCTTCTACGTCATCGGGCTCGGCAGCGTCGACTCGGTCCTGCTAAAACGGATCGCCAACGACCCCTCCAGCCCCACTTACACGCGCGATGAGCCCACCGGCCTCTACGTCTACGCGCCCGACAAGACGCAACTGAACCAGGCCTTCGCCCGCATCGCCTCGGAGATCCTGCGCCTGGCCCAGTAACGGCCCCCAGTGTCCGTGCCTCCCGCCCAGGGTGCAGAATGGGACCATTGGGAGGCGCACAATGAATCGCACCTTTCTTGCCCTGCTCGCGGCCGGCTGCCTGGCCCCCTGTCAGGCCCAGTCCAGCCGCGAATTGCAGGAACTCAACTGGCGGGAATTCGCCGGGCTCGTGCCCGCGCGCATCCAGACCGTGCTGCTGCCCACGGGCACCATCGAAGCTCATGGCGTTCTGAACAACGGCGCCGACAACACCGCGCCGGTCGACATCGCCCGCGCCATCGCGCCGCGGCTCAACGCGCTCATCGCGCCGCTCATCCCCTACGGCGTCACCGGCTCGCTCGATGGCTACCCGGGCACCTTCCAGATCTCCGAGACCGCCTACCGCCCCTTCGTCGCAGACGTGCTCAAGGGACTGGCCCGGAACGGGTTCCGCAACATCATCGTCGTCAACGGCCACGGCGGGCCGCAGACGGCGATCCTCAATGACCTGGCCGAACAGGCCAGCCGCGAACATCGCGTCCGCGTGATGGTCGTCAACTGGTGGAGCGCCTGCTCGGATGCCACGTTGAAGGTGTTCGGCGAAGACGGCGGCCATGCGGGTTGGAACGAAACCGCCTTCATCCAGGCGCTTCACCCGCAGCTTGTGCGCCGGGACCTCTATAGCCGCGACCTGGAAATTCCCCGCCCCGCCGCCGGCTCGTGGGCAGCCTACCCGTTCCCCGCCCCGGTGATCCTGTATCAGGCCGGGCAGGGATCGGTGCGGTTTGACGAGGCGAAGGCGAAGCAGTATTTTCAGGCGGTGATAGACTGCATGGCGAACCTGATCGAGGGGACAATTCAACGATGGGACCACATGAACGTATATCCCGCCGCGGCTTCGCCCGCTTCGCCGCGCTAGCCGGCGCGCTGCCCATCCCGGTTTGGACCGAGAGGGCGCTGGCGCAGTTGAGCTATCCCGGCGAAGCGCCGCCGGATGCCGTGCTGCTGAATGCGAATGAAAATCCGCTGGGGCCTTGTGCCGAGGCGCTGGAGGCCATGCGGGCGGTGCTGCCCCGGGGCGGTCGGTATCAGTTCGGCGAGACGCTGCGGCTGGCGCGCACCGCCGCGCGGCTGGAGGAGATTCCGGAAAGTCACGTTCAGTCCTTTGCCGGGTCGAGCGACCCGCTGCACCGCGTCGTGCTCGCCTTCTGCGGCCCCGGCCGGGCCTTCGTCACCGCAGACCCGGGCTATGAAGCGGGAGAACGCGCCGCGGCTTTCGTCAACGCGCCCGTGCATCGCGTCCCGCTCACGAAGGACTACGCCCATGACGTCGAGGCCATGCTCCGCGCGGCGGGCAGGGAAGCGGGCGTGTTTTACGTCTGCAACCCCAACAACCCCACCGGTACGCTCACCCCGCGCGATGCCATCGAGCATCTGGTCCGCCAGAAGCCCCCCGGCAGCGTCGTTCTCGTCGACGAGGCCTACATCCATTACTGCGGCGCGCCGTCCTGCCTCGACATGGTGCGCGCCGGCCAGGACGTCGTCGTGCTGCGGACGTTTTCCAAGATTTATGGCATGGCCGGGTTGCGTGCCGGGCTCGCCTTCGCCCGCCCCGATCTGCTCGACCGCATCCGCCCCTACGGCACCGGTTTTCTGCCTGTCACGGGCATGCTGGGCGCCATCGCCAGTCTCGAAGCAAAAGGGGTGGTCGCCGAACGCCGCGAATATGTCCGGAAAATCCGGGAGGATTTATTCGCCTGGCTGCGCGAAAAGAAGATCGATTTTGTTCCCAGCGTCAGCAACAAGGTCATGATCCGCGCCCCGAGGCCAGGCCGCGAGATCGCGGCCGCCATGGCCGCGCGCAAAGTGATCATCGGCCGGAGCTGGCCCTCGTGGCCGAACCATGTGCGCGTCACCATCGGAACGCCTGAGGAAATGGAAAAATTCAAGGCGGCGTTTGCCGAAGTGATCACTTCCTGACCGCCCTCAGCCTCTGGCCCGCACCAGGCGGATGCGGCTGCCACGGCTCGGCCGCCGCCGGGCTGCCCGCCCTCGCCCGCGCCGTTGATGCAACCCCTCCAGGATGCCGGCCCGGCTGCTCCTCGTGCACCCGCAGCAGTTTTCTATACAATGAGAAGTTCCGGGCATCTGATATGGCAGGCAGACCCGGATGCCTGCAAACGTCCTGAAGCTTTCAGGGAAAGCGGAGCACATCGATGGGAACCATTGCCTTGAACGGCGGTCTGGAAAAGACCGCCTTTTTCTATCAGTCCGTCGTCGGCAAGAAGGTGGTGATGGCAGTGACGGGCTGCGTGCTGTGCCTGTTTGTGCTCGGCCACATGCTGGGCAACCTTCAGATTTACCAGGGCCCCGAGAAGCTCAATCATTACGCCGAGTTTCTCCAGGGCCTGGGGGCCGGCCTCTGGGCCGTGCGGCTGGTGCTGCTGGCCTGCGTCGGGCTGCACATCCTTTCCGCCTATCAGCTCTGGCGGCTGAAGCTGAGCGCGCGGCCCACGGCGTATCTGAAGAAGTCCTATGTCGCCACCTCCTACGCGGCGCGGACGATGATCTGGACCGGGCCAATCGTGCTGGCCTTCATCATCTATCACCTGCTGCACTTCACGACCGGACAGGCGCATCCGGACTTCCGCCGCGGCGACGTCTATCACAACGTCGTCGCCGGCTTCAGCAACCCGGCGGCCAGCCTCTTCTACATCGCCGCCAACATCCTGCTGGCCGTCCATCTCTACCACGGCGCCTGGAGCATGTTTCAGTCGGTGGGCATCAATCATCCGCGCTATACGCCGTGGCTGAAACGGCTGGCCGCGTTGTATGCGTGGGTCATCGGACTCGGCAACGTGTCGATCCCGCTGGCCGTGCTCACCGGTGTCGTGAAGTAGAACGGGAGGCAGTCAGACCATGGCATTCCAACTCGAATCCCGGATTCCCTCGGGCCCGCTCGAGCAGAAATGGGAAAACGCCAGGCGCGACATGAAACTGGTGAGCCCGGCCAACCGGCGCAAGTATACGATCATCGTCGTCGGCTCGGGCCTGGCCGGCTCGAGCGCCGCGGCCACGCTCGGCGAGCTCGGCTACAACGTGCGCTGCTTCTGCTTCCAGGACTCGCCCCGCCGCGCCCACTCGATCGCCGCGCAGGGCGGCATCAACGCCGCCAAGAACTACCAGAACGACGGCGACAGCGTCTACCGTCTCTTCTATGACACGATCAAGGGCGGCGATTTCCGCTCCCGCGAGGCCAACGTCTACCGGCTGGCCGAAGTCAGCCTGAACATCATCGACCAGTGCGTCGCGCAGGGCGTGCCCTTCGCGCGCGAATACGGCGGAACGCTCGCCAACCGCAGCTTCGGCGGCGCCCAGGTGTCCCGCACCTTCTACGCCCGCGGCCAGACCGGCCAGCAGCTTCTGCTCGGCGCCTATCAGGCGCTCGAACGCCAGGTGGACGCCGGCCGCGTGAAGATGTTCGCGCGCCACGAAATGCTCGACCTCGTCGTCATCGACGGCCGCGCCCGCGGCATCATCACGCGCAACCTCGTCACCGGCGCCATCGACTGCCATGTGGCCGACGCCGTCGTCCTCGCCACCGGCGGCTACGGCAACGTCTTCTACCTGTCGACCAACGCCAAGGGCTGCAACGCCACCGCCATCTGGCGCGCCTACAAGCGCGGCGCGGGCTTCGGCAATCCCTGCTTCACCCAGATCCACCCCACCTGCATCCCGCAGACCGGCGACTACCAGTCCAAGCTCACCCTGATGAGCGAATCGCTGCGCAACGACGGCCGCATCTGGGTGCCGAAAAAGAAGGGCGACACGCGCAACCCGAACGACATCCCCGAAGAGGAGCGCGACTACTACCTCGAGCGGATGTATCCAGCCTATGGCAACCTCTGCCCGCGCGACATCGCGTCGCGCGCGGCCAAGCTGATGTGCGACCAGGGCTACGGCGTCGGCCCCGGCGGACGCGGCGTCTACCTCGATTTCCGCGAGGCCATCCAGCGGCTGGGCCGCAAGACCATCGAGGAGCGCTACGGCAACCTCTTTGAGATGTACGAGCGCATCACCGCCGAAGACCCCTACACCGTGCCCATGCGCATCTACCCGGCCGTCCATTACACAATGGGCGGCCTCTGGGTCGACTATCACCTCCAGAGCACGATCCCCGGCCTGTTCGTGCTCGGCGAGGCCAACTTCAGCGACCACGGCGCAAACCGCCTCGGCGCGAGCGCCCTCATGCAGGGGCTCGCCGACGGCTATTTCATCATCCCTTACACGATGGGCCATTTCCTCGCCCAGGTGAAACCGGGCGGCGTCGACGAGTCCCATCCCGAGTTCCGCGCCGCGCGGGAACAGGTGACCGAGCGCACGAAAAAACTGCTGTCCATCAAGGGAAAGAAAACGGTCGACGATTTCCACCGCGAGCTCGGCAGAATCATGTGGGAATACTGCGGCATGGCCCGCAATGCCGCCGGCCTGAAGCACGCCCTGGAAAAAATCCCCGAGCTGCGTGAGGAGTTCTGGCAGAACGTGAACGTCCCCGGCAGCGGCGACGAGATGAACCAGAGCCTTGAAAAGGCCGGCCGCGTGGCCGATTTCCTCGAACTCGGCGAGCTGATGTGCCTCGACGCGCTGAAGCGCGAAGAGAGCTGCGGCGGCCACTTCCGCGAGGAGTACCAGACCGAGGAGGGCGAGGCGAAGCGCGACGACGAACGGTTCTGCCACGTCGCCGTCTGGGAGTACGCGGGCGAGGGCAAACCGCCGGTCCGCAACGTCGAGCCGCTGAATTTTGAGTTTGTGCATCTGGCGCAGCGCAGCTACAAGTGAGGGAGCAGGCGATGAAGATCATCCTGAACATCTGGCGTCAGAAGAACGCATCCAGCCCCGGCAGGATGGTGCGCTATGAGCTCGACAACGTCAACGAGCACATGTCGTTCCTCGAAATGCTCGACGTGCTCAATGAAGAGCTCACCCGCAAGGGCGAAGAGCCGGTCACATTCGAGCACGACTGCCGCGAAGGCATCTGCGGCTGCTGCGGGTTCGTGATCAACGGCATCCCGCACGGGCCCGAACGCGGCACCACCGTCTGCCAGCTCCACATGCGTCATTTCCGCGACGGCGACGAGCTGTGGCTGGAACCCTTCCGCGCAAAGGCGTTCCCCGTCATCAAGGACCTGATGGTGGACCGCAGCGCCTTCGACCGCATCATCTCCGCCGGAGGCTACATCAGCATCAACACCGGCTCGGCCCCGGAAGCCAACTCCATTCCGGTGAAAAAGCAGGACGCCGACCGGGCCATGGACGCCGCCGCCTGCATCGGCTGCGGCGCCTGCGTGGCGGCCTGCCCGAACGCGAGCGCCTCGCTGTTTGTCGCCGCCAAGATCGCCCATCTCGGGCTGCTGCCGCAGGGCGAACCCGAGCGCGACCGCCGCGCCATCCGCATGGTGCTGAAGATGACCGACGAAGGCTTCGGCTACTGCACCAACACCGGCGAATGCGAGGCCATCTGCCCCAAGGGCGTCAAAATCGAAAACATCGCCAGAATGCACCGCGATTTTACGCGCGCCGTGGCGCTGTTCCGCGAAGAAGCGAAGGTCGGCAGCACTGGCTGACCGGCCCGCTGCAAACCGCCAGATCTTCGTCCGAAACTCGAAAAACGGGGCCGTTCGGTGCTATTCTGGCATCGTGAAGCGGCCCCGTCTGCTCTTCCTGTCCGCCCTCCTCGTGCCGCTGACGCTCCACTTTCTGGTTCCTCCTTTGCCGGCCGCCGCCCCGCCGAAAAAACCTGCCGCCGGTCAGCGAGGCGCCGCGCCCGCAAAAAAACAGACGGCCCGGAAACGCGCCGCAAACGCTCGGAAAGGCAGGAGCACGGCACGCACGCGCGCACAGCAGCAGCCGGAACCGGAGCGCATCCGCGAAATCCAGCAGGCGCTCGCCGCCCGCGGCTATGCGGTCCAACCCACCGGCGCCTGGGACGCGGCCACGGTGGAAGCTCTCAGGAAATTTCAGGAAGACCACAACATCAACAACCTCAGCGGCCGGGGCAAGCTCGACCCGCTCACCCTCATCGCTCTCGGACTCGGTCCGTCCTATAGCCGCCCGGCGCCTTCCAGCGCCGCGGCGGGCCAATCCAGCACGGAAGGAAAACAACCATGATCATTGGCGTACCCCGCGAAGTGAAGGATCACGAATCCCGCGTCGGCCTCGTCCCGCACGGCGTTACCACGCTGGTCGAGATGGGCCATCAGGTTGTCGTGCAGACCCGCGCCGGCAGCCTCAGCTCGATCACCGACGAAGAGTACCTCGAAGCCGGAGCGCGCATCGCGCCCACCGCGGCCGACGTCTGGAACGTGGCCGACATCATCGTGAAGGTGAAGGAACCACAGCCCTCCGAGTACGTTTACCTTCGGCCCGGCCTGACGATCTTCACCTACCTGCACCTGGCCCCGTTGCCCGAGCTCACCCAGAAAATGCTCGAGACGAAGGTCACCGGCATCGCCTACGAGACCATTCAGGAGGCCGACGGCTCGCTGCCGCTGCTGACGCCGATGAGCGAAGTCGCCGGCCGCATGGCCGTGCAGATCGGGGCGCAATACCTGGAGGCGCAGAACGGCGGCCGCGGCGTGTTGCTCGGCGGCATCCCCGGCGTCGCGCCCGCCAACGTGGTCGTGCTCGGCGGAGGCACCGTCGGCCACAATGCCGCCCGCATGGCCCACGGCCTCGGCGCCAACGTCACCATCATCGACAAAAACCTGAACCGCCTGCGCGAACTCGACGACATCTACAACGGCGGCGTCATCACCCTCGCCTCGAACGCCTGGACGATCCGCGAATCCCTGCGTCATGCCGATCTCGTCATCGGCGCCGTGCTGATCCCGGGCGCCAGCGCCCCCAAGCTGGTCAGGCGCGACATGCTCCAGGTGATGAAGCGCAACGCGGTCATCGTCGACGTCGCCATCGACCAGGGCGGCTGCTTCGAAACGTCGCGGCCCACCACCCACACTGATCCGGTCTATTTCGTCGATAACGTCCTCCACTACTGTGTCTCCAACATGCCCGCCGCCGTCCCGCACACGTCCACATACGGCCTGACCAACGCAACCTTCCCATACCTGCTCCAGCTCGTCAGCAAGGGCGTGGAGGCCGCCATCGCCTCCAGCCGGGCGCTGGCCCTGGGTGTCAACACCTACAAGGGCCACTGTACGCACCCGGCTGTCGCGGAATCGCAGGGCATCCCGTACACGGAACTCTCCAGACTCCTCTGATCCCCTCCTCCGGCCGCGCCGCCTCTGCGGATGCCCTGCCCCGGGGCCGCCAGGCGGCGCGGCGACCGTTTCCACCCTGACGCGCCCGGCAGGCGTGCGCTATCGTAATGGGTTCCCCATGGCACGCGTCCACCCGTTCCGCGCCCTGCGCTACACCCCCGCCGCAGGCGACATCGCCGGCCTCGCTACCCTGCCCTATGATGTGATTCCGCCAGACCTCGAAGAGCACTACCGCGCGCGCAGCCCGTACAATCTGGTCCATCTGATCCTTCCGCGGGGCGACTACGCCGGAGCGGCCCGCCGGCTGGCCGAATGGCGCGCCGCGGGCATCCTGGCTCCGGAAACAGAAGAGGCCATTTATGTTTACGAGCAGCGCTTCCCCGCCCCCGGCAGCGGCCAGTGGCTCACCCGCCGCGGTTTCATCGCGCTCGGCGACACCGAACCCTACGGCGAAACCGTCTTCCGCCACGAGTTCACCCTCAGCGGCCCCAAGGAAGACCGCTTCCGACTCCTTCAGGCCACGCACGTGCAGTTCGACTCCATCTTCATGCTCTTCGCCGACCCGCAGCACGACGTCCAGGCGATGCTCGACACCGCCGCCGCGCAGCCGCCGGAGCTCGAATACACGGACCACCAACAGACCCTTCACCGCCTCTGGCGCCTCACCGACCCGGCCTGGATCAGCCGACTTCAGTCGCACATGGCGGACAGAAAACTGCTCATCGCCGACGGCCACCACCGCTACGAGACCGCGCTCCGCATCGGCCAGCCCCGCACGATGATGACGCTGGTGCCGCTCGAGTCGCCGGGCCTGCGCTGCTTCGCCACGCACCGGCTCGTGCACTCGCTGCCCACCTTCGACCCGGCGGCCCTGCTGGCCTCGCTGCCTGGCGTCGCGCCGGGCATCGATCCGCTCGTTTCGCCGCCGGGGCGCGTGCGCATCGGCATCGTCACCGCGCTCGGCGAGCATCATGCCGACGTCCCGGCGCCGGACGGGGCGCTGAACGTCGTTCTGCTTCACGAACGGATCCTCGCCCCGTTGCTCGGCATCACGCCGGAAGTGGCCGCCTCCGGCGGTCACCTCGCCTACACGCGCTCGCGCGAGGAGGCCGTCGAAGCCGTGCGCAGCGGGCGCGCGCAGGCGGCATTCCTGCTCGAAGACCTGCCGGTGCAGGACCTCGCGCGCGCCGCCTTCGCCGGTCAGGTCCTGCCGCAGAAATCCACGTACTTTTACCCGAAGCTCGGCTCCGGCCTGGTGATGTACGAGTTGCCCGCCTGACCCCTCCGGCGCGCCAACGCGTCATCATGAAGGCATAGGCGCGCCGTGCCACGCGATTTCTCCGACGCCCGCCCTCTGCCGGACCGCCGCCAGTTCCTGCTGGCGGGCGCATGGCTCGCCCAGTCTCCTCCGTTCGCCGTCGGCCAGATGCTGGTGGCGACGCCCGCGTTGCGCGACCCCGACTTCGCCCGCGCCGTCATCCTGCTGTTCGCCGTCACCGGCGAGGCCATCATGGGCCTGATGCTGAACCGGCCGCTGCCCCGCCGCGCGGGCGAACCGCAGATGTACGCCGGCGGCCCGGTAGCCCAGGGCGTGCGCTCGCTGGTCCCCGAGGCCGCCGACCCTTCGGCCGAACGGCTCTGCCCCGGCGTGTGGATCGTCACCGGCCAGACAAAATCGCCGAGGGGGCGCATCTATCTCGGCTACACCGGATGGACCACGGCCCAGCTCCGCCAGGAGTGGTTGCGCGGCCTGTGGCGCATCCTGCCCGGCGACGCCGCGGCCGTCTTCGACCCCGCGCCCGAACGCCTGTGGCACAGGCTTCAGGGCCGCTGAGCCGCCGGCGGCGATAATGGTAGCGTGCGACCGACGTTTCTTCTGATCCCCGTGCTTGCTGCCTGCGCCTGGGCGCAGCCCGTTCTGGACGGGCTGAATGCCACCGCCTGGGTCCAGACCTCGGTCGAATATCGCGCCTGCGCGTTGCAGGCGTGGCGCTCGGCGCGGCTCTCGCTGGACCGCGCCCTCAGGGACAAACGCTGGACCGCCGCTCTGGAACAGACGGGCGATCCGCGCCGCCTGCCTCCCGCCATCATCGTCGATATCGACGAAACGGTGCTCGACAACTCGCCTGCACAGGCCCGTTTCCTGCTTCAGGGCAATGGCCGCTATTCGCAGCAGCAGTGGGAACAGTGGACCGCCGAAAAGCGCGCCCTGCCCGTCCCCGGCGCCCGCGAATTTCTGCAAACGGCCGCCGCCCGCGGCGTCACCGTCTTCTACGTCACCAACCGCGGCTCCCAGGAGGAGCAGGCCACGCGCGAAAACCTCGTCGAGCAGGGCTTCCCCTTCCGCGACTCCGTCGCCAGCGGCCTCGGCGACGCACTCCTGCTCCGCGGCGAAAGGCCGGAGTGGACGTCGGACAAATCCTCGCGCCGCGCCGCCGTCGCCGCGCATTACCGCGTCCTCCTGCTCTGCGGCGACGACCTCAACGACTTCTTCCCGGCCCGCCTCTCCCCTCAGGAGCGCATGGAAAAGGCGCGCCCCCACGACTCCTGGTGGGGCGAGCGCTGGATCATCCTCCCCAACCCGATGTATGGCTCCTGGGAGGACTCGCTCTATGGCTTTGACCGCACGCTTTCGCCGGCCGACATCCAGCAGCGGAAGCTGAAAGCCCTGCGGACTCGATGAGCGGCGGCCACGCGTATCATGGAAACCGGGCGCCGGCCCGCGGCGCGGCCGCGGCGGCGCGAATCCGGCCATGACGCCCCGCACGCGCACATTGTTGTATGCGGCCGCGCTGGCCATCGCGGCCTGGGCGCTGGCGGTGGTCTTTTCGTTCACCTCGCTGGGCGGGCAGTTCGACAATAACGTCTCCGATTTCCTCTACCGTGCCTTCCCGCCGCGGCCGGTGTCTTCGCCCGCGGTGCTGGTCGTCTTCGACGAGCGCACCTTTCAGCGCCACGGCGGCATCCGGCGGCTGCGCGCGAATCTGGCCCGCCTGCTCGAGCGGATCGCCGCCGCGCGCCCGGCTGCCGTGGCGGTCGATATCACCCTGGCCGACCCCGGAGATCCGCAGGAAGACGCACGCCTGTCCGCGGCCTTCGCGCGCCTGCCTGGCCTTGTGCTCGCCTGCGAGATGATGCCGGACGCGTCCGGCTGGCAGGACCCGATCGAGCCCTTCCGCCGCCATGCCGCCGCGCTGGGCCATGTGTCCACCCTGGCCGGTCCCTATGACGACATAAACCGGCGCATCACGCTGGAGCGCGTCGCCGGCCGCACGCGCCGCTGGGCGCTTTCGCTCGAAACGCTGCGCATCGTCTCCGGCGTCGGCGACATCATCGCCTCGCCCGCGGACCTGACTGTGGGCCCCCGCGTCATCCCTTCCCGCTGGGACCAGGGCCGCCCGCTGCGCGTGCGCTATGTCGAAGGCGGCATCCCGTCTTTCTCCGCAGGCAGCCTCCTTGACGGCGCGAGGGCGGACATGCTCGCCGGCAAGGCCGTTTTCATCGGCGTCACGGCGATTTCCGCCGCGCCGGACCGGCTCTTCACGCCCCTTTCGCGCGGCCTGCCGATGGCGGGCGTCGCCATCCACGCGCAGGCCTTCCAGACGATGTACGCCGGCGCCTGGCTGGCGGACGCGCCCCTCTGGCTGGCGCTGCTTGTGTCACTTGCCGGTTCGCTGCTCATCGTCGGCCCGCTGGCCGCGGACCTGCGCTGGCACGGCTGGGCCCTGGCTGCCGCCATCTCCGTCCTGCTGCACATGATCCCCTGGTTCTGTTTCAAACAGGATCTGGTGATTTCCGCAGCCGCGCCCGCCGCTTCCGCCTGGCTCGCGCTGCTGGCCGGCGGCGCCTTCCGCTACTTCTACGTCCGGCGCCGCCTGGCGGCCAGCGAGGCGGCCACGCGCCGCTACCAGCAGGCCTTCCACTTCGTCGCCCACGAGATGCGCACCCCGCTCACCGCCATCCAGGGCTCCAGCGAGCTGATCACCCGCTACAACCTCCCGGAGGCGAAGCGGCGCGAACTCAGCCAGATGATCAACGCCGAATCGAAGCGCCTGGCGCGCATGATCACCACGTTTCTCGACGTGGAAAAGCTCAGCGCCGGTCAGATGGAGCTGCGGCTGGCCGACATCGAAGCCGCCGCGCTCGTCGACGCCTGCTGCCGCCGCGCCGCTCCGCTGGCCGAGCGCAAACGGATCCGCCTGGCCAACCAGGTGCCGCCGGATCTGCGCCTGCGGGCTGACGCCGAGCTGCTCGAATACGCCATCTACAATCTGCTCACCAACGCGGTGAAATACTCGCCCGAAGACACCGAGGTGCGCGTCGGCGCCTCCGCCGGCGACGGGCAGGTCCGTCTCTGGGTCGCCGACCAGGGCATCGGCATGGACGAAGCGGAAATGAAAAACCTCTTCCGCAAGTTCTACCGCACCAGGCGCGCCGAACAGTCCGGCGAGACCGGCACCGGCATCGGACTCTCCATCGTGCGCCAGATCGTCGAGCTCCACCACGGCGACATCCGCGTGCAGAGCGCACCGGGCAGGGGCTCCACGTTCACCGTCGTGCTGCCTGCGCGCTAAACTGGGGGTTCGGCATGACCCCGCTGCTGCTCGTCGAGGACGACGATAGCGTACGCTCCACGCTGGCCACGTTCCTGGAACTGGAAGGCTACGCCGTCGATGCGGTCTCATCCACGCGCGAGGCGCTTGAGAAGCTGGCCTCGCGCTCCTACCCGCTGATCATCAGCGACGTCTATATCGACGACCGCACCGGCCTCGACATCCTCCACGCCGCCCGCGCCTCTTCACCCAACGCCCGCGTCATCCTGATGTCGGCGCGCGGCAGCATGGAGACGGTCATGGCCGCCACCCGCGGCGGCGCTTACGACTACATCGCCAAGCCGTTCGAATTCGACGAGCTGCTTCAGGTCCTCAGACGCGCCGAAGGCGCCGCCGCAGCAGACGATGAGGAAATCGAGCCCGAAGAGCCGTTGCCGACGGAAATGATCGGCAGCAGCCCGAAAATGGTTGAAATATACAAGACCATTTCCCGCGTGGCCCCCACCGATGCCCTGGTGCTCATCGAGGGCGAAACGGGCACGGGCAAGGAACTCATCGCCCACATGATCCACCGCAATTCTCCCCGCGCGAACATGCCCTTCGTGCCGGTCGACTGCGCCTCTCTGGCGCCTTCGCTGATTGAAAGCGAACTGTTCGGGGCGATCCGCGGCGCCTACACCGGAGCCGACCGCGACCGCACCGGCGTCTTCGAGGCCGCCAATGGGGGCACGGTTTTCCTCGACGAGATCGGTGAAATCGACCTGAATTTTCAGCTTAAATTGCTGCGTTTTCTCCAGGAAAAAGAGATCCGCCCGCTCGGCTCCTCAAAGCCGAAAAAGGTGGACGTGCGCGTCCTCGCCGCCACCAACCGCAATCTGCGGAAGATGGTCGAGGAGGGAAAGTTCCGCGAGGACCTCTGGTACCGTCTCGACGTCGTGCGCATCACCGTGCCGCCGCTGCGGGAGCGGCGCGGCGACATCCCGCTGCTGGCCGCCGCCTTTCTCCGCCGCTACAACGAACGCTACGGGCTGGACGCGAGGATCACTGAAAGCGGCATGAGGGCGCTGTGCGAATACACATGGCCCGGCAACGTGCGCCAGCTCCAGCACATGATCGAACGGCTGGTCATCCTTGCCCCCGGCGGCCGCATCACCGAGGACGCGGTGGAGGAGGCCATCCGCGCCTCCAGCCCGCGCGAGGAGGCCGGCGAAACGCTCGCTGAAGCCGAGGCCGAACAGATCCGCAAGGTGCTGGCTGCCACCGGCGGCAACAAGAGCCGCGCCGCCCGCATCCTCGGCATCGAGCGCAAGACCCTCTACCGCAAGCTCGAACGCATGGGGCTCGCCTGAGCGGCCCCGCAGGGGCCGCGCTACACTGGGGTTGTCGGGTCGCCCATGAATTCCAGCATGCACGGAACCACCATTCTGGTCGTGCGCCGCAACGGCAGAACCGTCATGGCCGGCGACGGGCAGGTCACCTTCGGCTCGGAGGTGCTCAAGGCCCGCGCCAACAAGCTGCGCCGTTTGCACAAGGATAAGATCCTCGCCGGTTTCGCCGGCTCCACGGCAGACGCCTTCGCCCTGTTCGCCCGCTTCGAGTCCAAGCTCGAACAGTTCAACGGCAACCTCCCCCGCAGCGTCGTCGAGCTCGCAAAGGATTGGCGCACCGACCGCGTCCTCCGCCACCTGGAGGCGCTGCTTCTGGTCACCGACGGCGAGCACATCTACCTGCTGAGCGGCAACGGCGACGTCATCGAGCCGGACTCGGACTGCGCCGCCATCGGCAGCGGCGGCACCATCGCCCAGGCGGCCGCCCGGGCGCTGATGGAAAACACGGATCTGGACGCCCGCACGATCGTCGAAAAGGCGATGGCCATCGCCGCCGACATCTGCATCTACACCAACCACAATTTCCAGATCCAGGAGATCGGCTGAACATGGTCCTCTATCTTCCCGGCGACGCCAGCCGCGACGAGCCGCTGCTCGACGAGCTCACTCCGCGCCAGATCGTCGCCGAACTCGACAAGTACGTCATCGGCCAGGCCGAGGCCAAGCGCGCCATCGCCATCGCGCTCCGCAACCGCATCCGGCGGCAAAGGCTCGACGCCGAAATCGCCGAGGACGTGATGCCGAAAAACATCCTCATGATCGGCCCCACCGGCGTGGGCAAGACCGAGCTCGCGCGCCGCCTGGCGAAGCTTTCCAATTCGCCCTTCCTCAAGGTCGAGGCGTCGAAATTCACCGAGGTCGGCTACATCGGCCGGGACGTCGACTCGATGATCCGCGACCTCGTCGACGTCGCCATCGACATGGTGCGCGAGCAGAAGCTCGACGAGGTCGCCGACCGCGCCGAGGAGCTCGCCGAAGAGCGACTCCTCGATGCCCTCATGCCCCCCTCGCCGGAGCCCGGCGAGAGCGCCGAACGCACGCGCGAAAAGCTCCGTGAACGGCTCCGCGCCGGAAGGCTCGACGACAAACTCGTCGAAATCGAAGTGAAGGAGCGCGGCCCCACCTTCGAAATCTTCGGCAACACCGGCAGCGAAGAGATGGACATGAACCTCCGCGAGTTCCTGCCGCAGCTGTTCGGGCCTCGCACCACCCGCCGCACCATGCGCGTCTATGAGGCCTTCGACTACCTGGTCCAGGAGGAGGAGAACAAGCTGATCGACATGGACCAGGTGACGCGCATCGCCATCGAACGCGTCGAACGCAGCGGCATCATCTTCCTCGACGAGATCGACAAGATCGCCGGCCGCGAGTCCGGCCACGGCCCCGACGTCAGCCGCGAGGGCGTCCAGCGCGACATCCTCCCCATCGTCGAGGGCACCACCGTCAATACCCGCTACGGATTTGTCCGCACGGACCACATCCTCTTCATCGCCGCCGGCGCCTTCCACGTCTCCAAACCCAGCGACCTGATCCCCGAGCTTCAGGGCCGATTCCCGATCCGCGTCGAACTGAAATCGCTCACCGAGGACGACTTCGTCCGCATCCTCACCGAGCCGAAGAACGCGCTCACCCGCCAGTACGCCGCACTGCTTGAAACCGAGGGCATCAAGCTCTCCTTCACCCCGGACGCCATCCGCGAGATGGCCCGCTTCGCCCGCATCGTCAACGAAACCAGCGAGAACATCGGTGCCCGCCGCCTTCATACGATCATGGAAAAGGTGCTCGAGGAAATCAGCTTCGAGGGGCCGGATCTTCGGAAGAAAAAGGTGGTCATCGACGCCGAATATGTCCGCAAACAGTTGAAAGACATCGTCGAAGACCAGGATCTCAGCCGTTATATCCTGTGAAAACTGCGCTGAAACCGGCCCTCATTTTCCTCCTGTTAATGCTCGCCCGCTGCGGCTATACCGGCGACCCGCTGCCGCCGGCGCTGATGATTCCCGAGCCGGTGCGCGATCTGGAGGGCTTACAGCAGGGCGATTCCGTCGTGCTCCGCTTTACCGTTCCCGCAAAAACCACGGAAGACCTGCTGCTGAAAACACCGCCGGAAATTGAGCTTCGCGCGGCGCCCAACCCGGAGGGCGGCTTCGACATCCACCACTGGTTTTCGGCGAGCACGCGCATCGAGAACGGCCAGGTGCGCGACGGCCGGGCGGAGTTCCGCGCGCCGGCGCAGCCCTGGGCCGGCCGGGAAATGGTCTTCGCCGTCCGCGCCATCGGCCCGAAACGGCGGCCGTCGGAGTGGTCCAACCTGCTCGTCCTTCGCATCGTGCCGCCGCCTCGGCCGCCGCAGGCCCTCCGCGCCGAAGGCACGCCGCAGGGCGTGCTGCTCGTCTGGGAGGGCGAGGGGAACCGGTGGCGCGTCTTCCGCGTGCAGGGCAACCAGCGCACACAGGCCGCCGAAGTCGGCGAGAAGCGCTGGCTGGACGAAGCGGCGCAGTACGGCGCCGCCTATGAATACGCCGTGCAGCAGGTGGTTGAGACGGGTGCCGTGCCCGCCGTGAGTGAGCTCTCCGCGCCCGTCCGCATCGAATTCGAGGACCGCTTCCCGCCCGCCCCGCCTGCCGGACTGCGCGCCATCGCCGGCCCCGGCGCCATTGAGCTGAGCTGGGAGCGCAACACCGAACCGGACTGGAAGGCGTATCAGGTGTGGCGCGCAGAACAGGGCGGCGAACTCGTCCGGCTCGGCCCGCCCATCACCGCGTCTTCCTTCAGCGACACGGGCATCGTTTCCGGCACGCGTTACCGTTACGCGGTTTCCGCCATCGACGAACGCGGCAACGAAAGCCGCCCGTGCGAGCCGGTGGAAATCGTCGCACCATAGAAGAGATGCCCGTCTACGCCAGAATCGCCCGGGACGCCGCCGTCCCGATGGACGCGCCCGACCATCACCCGGGCGTCCTCTGCGGCCGCATCGAAAGCGGCCTCTTCGTCACCGCTACCGGCGCCGCCATGCCGCTCGACCGCGTGCGCTTCCTCCCGCCGGTCTGTCCCTCCAAGATTGTCTGCGTTGGACGCAACTACGCCGAACACGCGCGCGAGCTCGGCAATGAGGTGCCCTCCGAGCCGCTCATCTTTCTCAAGCCGCCTTCGTCGCTGAACGCCCACCGCGCGCCCGTCGTCTTTCCCCGCGGCGCGCAGACGCTTTCTTACGAAGGCGAACTCGCGCTCGTCATCGGCTGCCGCGCCCGCCGCGTCCCTGCCTCGGCCGCCTGGAACGTCGTCGCCGGCTTCACCGTGCTCAACGACATCACCGCCCGGGACTGGCAGAAGAAAGACGGCCAGTGGACCCGCGCCAAGGGCAGCGACACCTTTTGCCCCGTCGGCCCTTGCTGGGTGCCGAAAGACGCGCTGCGTTTCGATGACCTCCGCATCGTCACCCGCGTCAATGGCCATGTGCGGCAGGACGCGCCGGTCACCGGGATGATCTTCCCCGTCCCGCAACTCGTCGAATACATCACCTCGTTCATGACGCTCGAACCCGGCGACCTGATCGCCACCGGCACGCCCCCCGGCGTGGGCCCGCTCGAGCCCGGCGACGCCGTCTCGGTCGAGATCGCAGGCATCGGAACGCTGGAAAACCATATCGTGCCGGAGACACCGTGAGACGTCCGGTGTAAAACATTTCTGTATGGAAGTGGTTTGGTCCGATCCCCGCCTCGCCGCCGGCGCCGCCGTCTCGGCCCTGCTGATGGCCGCGCTCGTCTGGATCATCTACCGGCGCCGGCTCACCCCCGCGGAAAAGGAGCGCCGCCGCCGCATGGCGCTGAACCGCTGGCAGCGCACCGCCGAGGGCCTCGTTCTCGATGTGGAGCCGGACCTGATCCACTATCAGTACGAACTGCGCGGCGTCGCTTATTCCGCCTCGCAGGACGTCACCGCGCTGCGGCACCTGCTGCCGCCGGACCCGGCCCGCCTCATCGGGCCCGTCCACGTGAAGTATGATCCCAAAAACCCGGCCAACTCCATCATCCTCTGCGAAGAGTGGTCGGGACTGCCCGCCATCATCATCACGAAGGAGCCAAAGGATGCAGATCACACCGAACCGCTGGAAACACTGGGCCGCGGCTGCACTGCTGCTGGCGCTGGGCGCCGCCGTGGGAGCGGCGGCGAATAAGTACTCGCGGCCGAAAACCGTCCTCCACGTCGTCACGCTCTATTACAGGGACGGCACCACCGAGGAGCAGAAGCAGGCCGTGCTCGATGGCGTCGAAAAAATGGCCGCGGAAATCCCCGGCATCCGCAACGTCTGGCTCAGGCCCCTGAAGGTGCAGGGCACGCGCGCAGAACGCCAGCCCGACGGCAGCTACCGCATGCGTGCCATGACCGACGCCTTCGTCATCGAGTTCGAAAGCGAGACCGCCTTCAAGGCCTACGAAGACCATCCCGCCCACCGCGCCTGGGCTGACAATGTCTATCTGCCCGTGCGCGGCTACTCCTACACGCACGACATCACGAACTGACCCCGCTGCCGGCCCCGCAGCGGCGGACGTGTATTCTGAAAACTATGCGTCGCTGTCTCTTCCTGCTGGCCGCCGTTACGGCTGCCATCTCCGCACAACAGAAGTTCGAGTTCTGGCCGGGCGCACAGTACGATCCGGCCATCCCGACCGTCGAGAAGGTCCTCGGCTTTGAGCCGGGAACGCGGCACGCCACGCACGCCGATATCGTGCGCTACTTTGAGGCTCTGGCCGCGGCCGCACCCTCCCGCATCCGTCTGTTCGATTACGGCAAGACGTGGGAAGGAAGGCGCCTCTTCTACGCCGCCATCTCCGGCGAGGACAACATCCGCCGCCTGAACGAAATCAAGGCCGCACAGCAGCGGCTGGCGGATCCGAGAAAGACCACTGCCAACGAGGCGGCCAAACTCATCGCCGCATCGCCGTCCGTGCTGGCGCTGATGTACGGCGTCCACGGCAATGAGATTTCGTCTCCGGACGCGGCGCTCGTCACCGCCTACCACCTGCTGGCCGCGCGCAATGACCCGACGCTGGACCAGGTGCGGCGCCACGTCGTCGTGCTGCTCGACCCGCTCCAGAACCCCGACGGCCGCGAGCGCTTCATCCACAACTTCGTCACCAATGTCGGCCTCGAGCCAGACCCGCACCCCGCGGCCGCCGAGCGCGCCGAGCCCTGGCCCGGCGGGCGCGCCAATCACTACCTGTTCGACATGAACCGCGACTGGTTCGCCCTCACCCAGCCGGAGACCCTCGGCCGCGTCCGTTACCTCCGCGAATGGCTCCCGCACGTCGTCGTCGATCTCCATGAAATGGGATCGAATTCCACGTATTTTTTCACCCCCGGCGCGCCTCCCTATAACCCCAATATCACCTCGGATCAGAAAAAACAGATGCAGTGGTTCGGCCAGAATAACGCGAAATATTTCGACCGTTTCGGCTGGCCCTATTTCACCCGCGAAGTCTTCGACGAGTTCTACCCCGGCTACGGCGCCTCCTGGCCCTGGTTTTACGGCGGCATGGGCATGACCTACGAGAACGCCAGCGTCCGCGGGCTCGTCGTGCGCCGCTCCGACGATACGCTCTACCGCTATCAGGAGAGCGTGCAGAAGCACTTCATCGCCTCCATTGCCACCTGCGAAACCGCCGCGCGCCAGCGCGAACAGCTCCTGTCGAGCTTCTGGCGCTACCAGGTCACCGCGGTGGAGGAGGGTCAGAAGGAGCCGGTCAAGGAATATGTGCTCCCGCGCCGCGGCGACACAAGCGCCGTGGACAAGCTCGCCTCTCTTCTGGCCGAGCACGGCATTGAAGTGCGCCGCGCCAGCGCCGAATTCGAGGCCGGCGGGAAAAAATACCCCGCGGGATCCTACCTGATCAGCGCCGCCCAGCCCCGCAAGCGGTTTATCCGCGCGCTGCTCGAGCGCAACGTGCCCATGGACGAAGCCTTCGTGAAGGAGCAGGAACGCCGCCGGAAAAAAGGGCTGCCGGACGAGATCTATGACGTCACCGGCTGGAGCCTGCCGCTGATGTACAACGTCGAATGCGACCCGCTTGAAGCGCCCGTCAACGTGGCTTCGACGCCCGTCACCGCGCCCTACCAGCCCAAAGGTACGGTCAGCGGGCGCGCTCAGGTAGCCTATCTGGTTCCCTGGGGCACTCAGGCGGCGGGGCGCTTCCTCACCGCCGCGCTGCGCGACGGCCTGCGCGTGCTCAGCGCCAACAAGCCGTTCAAGCAAAACGGGCGCAATTATCCTTCGGGCACGCTGATCCTGCTCGTGAAGCAGAACGGAAGCGACATCCACGAGAAAGTCGCCCGCCTGGCGGCTTCCAGCGGCGCCGAAGTGATCGCGACAGACTCCAGTTGGGTGGACGACGGAATCAACTTCGGCAGCAATAACGTGAGCACGCTCCGCCGGCCCGGTATCGCTCTGGTCTGGGATTCGCCCACTTCGTCGCTCTCCGCTGGCGCCACCCGGTTCGTGCTTGAGCGCCAGTACGGCTATCCGGTCACCGTGCTTCGCGCTTCCAGCCTCGCCACGGCTGACCTGAGCCGCTTCCATGTGCTGATCCTTCCCGACGCGGGCGGCTTCGGCGGCGGATACGCCGCCGCACTGAATACCGCAACGGCGCGCATCCAGCAGTGGGTGCGCGAAGGCGGCGTGCTCGTCGGCATCGGCGGAGCGCTCGCGTGGCTTTCAAGTCCTCAGGTGAATCTGCTCGCCATCCAGCAGGAGCAGCTTGCCCGTGAAGGCGCCTCCGCCGCGGCCGCGCGCCAGCCGGAGACAGCCAAACCGGCGGCCGCCGCGCCCGGGCAACAGACCGCCGCGCCTCCAGCCGCTGCGGCCCCCGTGCCCGGCAAACTGCTGGTCAAGGAAGAGGACTTCGAGAAAGCCATTGAGCCGGACACCCGGCTGCCGGACGCGGTGGCGGGCGTCATCGTGCGCGCGCGTGTCGATCCCGAAACCTGGGTCACCGCCGGCCTGCCGGAGACGCTCAACGTCCTCGTCGACGGCCGCGCCATCTACACGCCCATCAAGCGCGATCGCGGCGTCAACGCCGTCATCTTCGACGCGCCGGACCGGCTGCTGCAATCCGGCTACCTCTGGGAAGAGAACCGCAGGCAGCTCGCCTTCAAACCCTTCGTCGTGATCTCCAGTCAGGGCCGCGGCGCCGTGGTCGGCTTCACCGCCGACCCCAATTTCCGCGCCTTCCACGACGGACTGAATGTGCTCTTCCTGAACGCCGTCTTCCGCTTCCCCGGACCTGCCGTGCGCGGCGGCGCCGCTGACCAGGAACAATAGACGCCGCTCGCGGCCCCGCGAGGGGGGCGCTCAATGCCAGCGCCACCCCTCGCGGACCCTCACCATGTACTTCTTCTGGGGGTTCTGCGGATCCCACGCCTCCAGCTTCAGCCTGTGGAAACGGCTGTCCGGCCTCGCGCGGGACTCGTACAGGATCCGGTACTGGCAGTTGAGCATCGTGAAAATCGTCTGCGCGATGTCCCGGTAGGCGGTCTCAAAGCGCGGAAAAAACGCCTGCCCGCCGGTCTTCTTCGCCAGCATGTTCAGGAACGCTTCCGACTGAAGCAGCGTCATGCGCGACATGGAATCCAGGTATGCATCATATTGCCCGCGCAACAGTGTCCCGGCGCCCATGACGAAGATGTTCAGGCTGGCGGCCTCTGCTTTCTTCTCGACATCCCCCATCGTGTGCCGGCTCAGCGTGTTCAGGCCCGAACCAATCAGCACGATCACCTTCCGGCGGTCCAGAAATTCGAGTTTCTCCAGAATCTCGTACACGGCGTCATAGGTGTTCACTTCGCCCCAGAACGGCTGTCCGAGCCCGTCAAAGGCGGACCGCACCTCGCCTTTCAGCCGGGTGAAATCCTGGTGGATCTGAAGCTCCTGCGAATAGGTCGCCAGCGAATACCAGTTGCCTTCCGGCGCAGCGTCGATCAGTTCCCGGAACGCCGTCACAATGTCGTTCAGATACAGGCCGGACGCCTGACTGTATTCCACAAGAATGGTCACCGCCACCGGCGTTTCCGGCTCGGCCAGCCGGAACGAAACCGGCTGACCATCTTCATAGAGGCGGAAATTCTGTTCCTTCAGCCCCGTGATCAGCTTCTCGCCGTCCTCGACGGTGAAATACAGCGAACGCTGCCCCAGCCCCTGGCCGGGCGCGCCGGCCGCCACGGGCAGTGCGCCTAGCGCGCACCAGATGAAGACTCTCCGGGTTCCGGACATAGCTTTTCAATCGGCTCCCCAGGTTTGTACTCGATCTTCTCCGGCGCCGGACAGCCCTGCACGGGGGCCAGCAGACTGGGCCGGTCCTTCTCTTCTTCCTCGGCCTGCGCCGTCACTTTCTTCAATTCGGCTTTCATCTGGTCAAATTCCGCGCTGTTCACCACCAGCCCTTCCTTCGGCGGCAGGTACAGGATTTCCCGCTTGCTCTGCACCATCCGCTCGTAAAAAGGCGGGTGCGTGCGGAACCAGCTCAGCCCGTTCACATAGCCTTCCCGCGTGGCCATTTTGTCAAAAAAGTGGATGAATCCATTGGGATCAAAACCGGCATTCCAGGCGTATTGCACGCCCAATTGATCGGCTTCCAGCTCGAAATCACGGCTGACGCCGAGCAGGTCCAGGCTGAGCACCAGGCCCAGCCCGTAAAAGCCGTATTGCAGCGCATAATATGTGCCGATCGTGGCCGCTCCGCCGGTCAGGATGAGCGCGGCCACCTGCGCCGCCTGGTAAATGATGGAAGAAATCGTCGACCGCTTCATCAGCCGGTTCCCGTGCCGCGCGGTCACATGCGCGATTTCGTGGGCCAGCACGCCCGCCAGTTGCGATTCGTTCTCCGCCGCTTCCAGCAGCCCGCGCTGCACGAACAGGAATCCGCCCGGCAGCGCGAACGCGTTCACCTCCTTCGAATTCAGCACCGTCACATGCAGCGGCACCTTCAGGTCGCTGTGTCGGCCCACGCGCTGCGCCAGATCGGCGACGTACTTCTTCACCACCGGATTTTCCACCTCCGGCGGCATCAATCCGGCCAGTTTCATCTCGCGCACCGCGTCCTGGCCCGTCTTGATGTCCTTCTCCTGCCCCGGAATCAGCTCGCGGAATCCGATGTCCTTGACGTCCCCCCATTTGCGCCGCACATGCGCCCCGGAGGCGATCTCCGCCTGGATCTGCTTCAGCTCGGCCGGCCATTTTTCGATCAGGTCGAGCTTCGCCTTCCGGTTCTCGTAAGCCACCGGGATGGCGTGCTCGGCCAGCACGCGCGCCTGCGCCTCCAGCGCGCGCAGGTTCTGAATCGCGCAGTGCCGCTTCTTGCGCTCCGTATCGTCGATCCGCGCCGTATCGGCCCGCAGCCGGTTCTGTTCGTCCCGGAGCTGGCGCCCGAGATCGTCGGCCCGCTTGCGGAAATTCGTGGTGCAATTCTTCTGCGCTTCCTCCAGGATTTTCCGCATGGCCGCGATCTGGGCCGCCGTAAATTCCAGCCTCGGGGCCTCATCAAACAGTTCCGCGTAGGACTTCAGCAGTGCCTCCCGCAGCGCCTGCCGCGCGGCCGGTTCCAGCTGCGCGCGCTGGCTCTGCGCGACGGCCGGCACGAGCATCACCGCAACGGCCGTCACTACGGACACCGCACCCCGCCACACACATGGGGAACTTTTCGAAAGAAAGGAACGCGCCATGACTGCCTCGTGATCACAAATTCTAACATCCGCCCGGTCCGGTCTCCACCGGCCTCGTCAGGCTAACCTGTGGAAAGACCCCCATGAGACCCGCATTTGCCCTTGCCTGTCTCTGTTTTCTCTCCCCCGTTCAGGCGGGAGAGCGCGTCCTCACATTGCGCGAGGCCGTCGACTTGGCCGCCCGCCAGAGTCCGGACATCGTGCTGGCCCGGCTGGACGAGCAGCGGGCCGTGCTCGGCGTCCAGGCCGTGCGCGAACCCGCGCTGCCGCGGCTCATTGTCGGCAGCGGGCTGGCCTATTCGAGCGGCATGCCCATGTCCATTGAAGGCGCCACGCCCGCGGTGATCCAGGCAAAAGCAGTGCGCACGCTTTGGAATCGTCCGCAGGGCTACCAGGTGGCCCAGGCGCGCGAAAGCGCCCGCAGCGCCTCGGCCGCTGCCGCCGTGGCCCGCGAAGACGCGGTCCTCCGCGTGGCTTCGCTCTTCCTCGATCTCGAGCGCGTCGTGCGCCAGGCCGAAGCCGTCGAGCGCCAGCTCGAGCACCTCCAGAAAATCGAGGCGGCCGTGCGCCTGCGCGCCGAGGAAGGCCGCGACGCCCCCATCGAGGCCCGCCGCGCCGCCCTCGAAACCGCGCGCGCCCGGCTGCGCCTCCAGCAACTCGCCTCCCAGCGAAGAACCACCGCCATGGCCCTGGCGGCCGCCCTCGGACTCGATCCCGCCGAGGACATCATCCCCGCCCGCGAAGAACGGCCCGCGCCCCCTCTGCCTGCCGCGGAGGACGCCTCCGTCGCCGAGGCGCTGCGCGACGACCCCGAAATCCGGCGTCTGGAGGCCGAGCTGGCCGCCAAACACCTCGAGGCCCGCTCCTGGCGCGCCATGCGCCTGCCGCGCATCGACCTGGTGGCGCAGTACAGCCTGCTCGCCAAGTTCAACAACTACGAACAGTTCTTCAACCGCTTCGAGCGCCACAACGGACAGCTCGGCGCCTCCGTCCAGATCCCGCTCTTCTCCAGCAGCCAGGACGAGGCGCGCGCCTCACAGGCTGAAATCGAGGCCCGCCGCCTTCGCACTCAGTTGCAGGACCTGCGCCGCCGCATCGAAAGCGATACCCGCACCGCCTGGCAGAAAGTGCGGGACGCCGAGGCCGCCCGCGAACTCGCGCGCATGGATCTCGACCTCGCCCGCGAGCAGGTCTCCAATCTCCTGGCCCAGGTCGAAGAAGGCCGCGCTTCGCTCCGCCAGCTCGAACAGGCCCGCTATCTGGAACAGGAACGCTGGATTTTGTACTACGACGCCGTCCATGATCTCGAGCTGGCGCGCGTCGAACTCATGCGCCGCACCCACTCGCTGCTGGCTGCCCTCCGCTGAACGCCCTGGCCGGCCGGGCCCGCGTTGTGGTGAACTGAAGAAAACCCGGGATGGATTCGCCGCTCATCTTCCACGCCATCCAGTTCGCCGCCGCCGCCCACGCCGGCCAGTATCGCAAGGGCACGCGCATCCCTTACCTGATCCATCCCCTGCGCGTCGCCGCCATCCTGCTCGAGTCCGGCTGCCAGGAAGACCTCGCCGTTGCCGCCGTCCTTCACGACACGGTGGAAGACTGCTTCGTCACGCTCGAACAGATCCGCCGTCTCTTCGGCCCGCGCATCGCCGAACTCGTCGCCGGCGCCAGCGAACCCGACAAGAGCCAGCCCTGGGAGGCGCGCAAACAGCACACCATCGAATATCTGCGCACCGCCGGCGAGGATCAGCTCCTCGTCTGCCTCGCCGACAAGCTCGACAACATCCGCTCCATTCGCGAGGACCTTGCCATCAACGGCGAGCTCGCCTGGCTCCGCTTCCGCCGCGGACGCGACAAACAGCGCTGGTATTACGAAAGCCTCGCCGCCGTCTTCTCTGAGCGATGCACACACGGCATCGGCGCGCGTCTGGCGTCCATCTTCGCCGCTGAAGTGCGCTCCGTCTTCGACCATCCACCCACAGGACCCGGTGCGCCGTCCTGATCAACGCCCCCGTCCCCGGTTCACCGGCATCTGACCCATTCATCCCCTGCATCCGCCGGGAGCGGTTCAGGACTCCCGCCTTGCGGCGCCCGTCCCGCCAATGCCCTGTGTCGAAACGACGCAAACCCGCGCCCGAAAAGACTCAGCCATTCCGCCGCGGCGACGACCCCAGCATCGAGAAAAACAGCCCCAAAATCAGCAGCCCGGTAATGATCGCTCCGATCACCATCGCAACCCCCACTTTCTTATCGGCTCTACCAGCACACGACGTGCCACAATCGGCGCCAGGTTCCCGCTTTCTGCCAGCGCACAGAAATTCCTGTGTCCCGCCTTCCCCTGCCCCCCATCCCTGAATTCGTACACTTCGGATAGACATGAATGATTCCAGCCAGGCCCCCCATGCAGTCCCGCCAATCCGCCTGCATCATCTGGCCGCGCTGTTCGCCCGCATCGGCGCCACCGGCTTCGGCGGCGGCATGGCCGTGGTCGCCCTCATGGAGCGCGAGCTGATCCGCAGGCGGAGGCTGCTGCCGCTGGACGAATTCCTTCACGGCGTCGGGCTCGGCCAGGTGCTCGGCTCCTTCGCCGTGAATGCGTCCCTGTTCTGCGGCTACCGGCTGGCCGGCTGGATGGGCGCGCTCGTCTCTGCCGCCTCGTTCCTCGCCCCCTCGGTGGCGCTGGTGATTCTGCTTTCCGCGCTGTACTTCCGCTACCACGCCGTGCCCGCCATGCAACATGCCGTCGCCGGGCTCACTCCCGTCGTTGTAGCGCTGATCCTCGCCGCGGCCTGGAACATCGGCCGGCGCGTACTTTCGTCCTGGCCTGCGTGGCTCGTCTTCACGGGCGCTCTGGCTGCCTCGTTATGGAAAGCGAACCCGGTGTGGATCCTGCTGGCGGCCGGCGCCGCAGGCTTTTTCTTCCCCTCCCCGCACGGCGGCCAGGGCCGTCCTGCCGGCTCCTCGGAAGATCAGCCCGAGAGTCCCCAGCCACTGCTTCTGCTGGCGCCCTCGGGTGCGCTTGCCGGCTGGGGACTGGTCCGTCTGGCCGCCGTCTTTTTTCACATTGGACTCGTGTTCTTTGGCGGCGGATTCGTGCTCCTGCCGGTGCTGCACACCCATCTGGTGACGCGGCTCGGATGGTTGACGCCCCGCGAATTCCTCGACGGAGTCGCCATCAGCCAGTTGACGCCCGGCCCCATCGCCGTGCTGGCCACCTTCGCCGGCTATCACCTCGGCGGCGTCGCCGGAGCCGTGGTGGCCACGGCCGCGCTGTTTGCGCCTGGCATCGCCTTCATGCTCTTCCTCAGCAGCCAGTATGAACGTCACCGGGACCAGCCCTGGGCGCGCCGTTTTCTGGCGGGCGTGAACCCGGCCGTGGCCGGCATGATCCTCAGCGCCGCTTTTGTCCTGGGCAGGGGCCAGATGGACTCCTGGCGCTCCCTCGCCGCCGCCGCAGCGGCGTTTCTCCTGTTGACGGCCGCGCGCCTCCATCCCGCCATCCTGCTCGCCGCCAGCGCCTTCGCCGGCTGGCGCGGCTGGCTCCCGTAAACCGGGCCCATCCCGCCATGACCTATGTTCGTGATATTGCTGACACCATGATGCGATTCCTCCTCGCCGGATGTCTGGCCGTCTCAGCGGCCTGGGCGGCTGCGGATCCACCCATCGAATGGGTCGATCCCGATACTGGCCATCTGGTCCGGCGCCTCACCGACGAACCCGGCAGCGCCAGCCTCTATTTCAACCAGAACGGCTATCTCCCCGACGGTCGCCGCCTCGTCTACACGGCGCCCTCGGGCATCTCCGTCGTCGATTGGGAGACCCGCCAGACCCGGCGCGTCGTCGAAGGACGCGTGCGCCTCATTGAGGCCGGCCGGAAGCACCCCCGCGTCTACTACATCCGGGATGGCGCCCTTTACTGGACTCACGTCGACTCGGGCGAAACGCGCCGCGTCGGCACGCTGCCCCCTCGCGCCTCCATCGCCACCATCAACGCCGACGAGTCCCTCGCCGCGGGCACATTCATCGAGGGCGACGCTCAGGTCCCCATGGCCCAGCCGCCTCCCGCCGCCCAGGGCCACACGCTGGAAATGCCGCGCAACCGCGGCCAGATGATCGAACAGCGCTGGGCGGCGCGCCTCCCCATGGCAATCTTCGTCATGCGCATCGACTCGGGCGAAGTGCGCATCATCCACCGCGGCAATGACTGGTTCAACCACCTGCTCTTTTCCCCGTCCGACCCCTCGCTGCTCATGTTCTGTCACGAAGGTCCCTGGCACAAGGTCGATCGCATCTGGCTCATCCGCACCGATGGCTCCGGCCTCCGCAAGGTTCACACACGCACCATGGAGATGGAGATCTTCGGCCACGAATTCTGGAGCTCCGACGGCCGCACCGTCTGGTACGACCTCCAGACGCCGCGCGGCGAAGTCTTCTGGCTGGCCGGCTTCGAACCGGCCACTGGCGTCCGCACCTGGTATCACCTCCAGCGCAACGAGTGGTCCATCCACTTCAACGTCTCGCGCGACGGTACGCTGTTCTGCGGCGACGGCGGCGATCCCGGCCAGGTGGCGCGCGCGCCGGACGGTCGCTGGATCTATCTCTTCCGCCCGGAGCGCATCCCCAACCGCGGCATCGAAGACCCCTCCTTCATCCGCCCGGGCGTGCTCCGGGCCGAAAAGCTCGTCAACATGGCGAAGCACGACTACCGCCTGGAGCCGAACGTCAGCTTCACGCCGGACGCAAAATGGGTCGTCTTCCGCTCCAACATGCTCGGCACGGCGTATGTCTTCGCCGTGCGCGTCGCGCCCGCACGGGCCGCCTCAGTGTCCGCTCACCCAGCCAAACAGGCTCCGTAGCGGCGCATTGTTGCGCAGCGCGACCAGAAAGATCACATTGTGCCGGAACGGCCCCGCCGTGCTCTTCACCGCCTGGTGCATCACGCCTGTCTCTAACGAAAATTGGTGAGCCAGCTTCCAGGTGATGCCCGTATACTCGCGGTGCTGTTCAAAGGCGGACGCGGCCGGCGAGGCAAAGCTGAACAGCACCTCGCCGTAGGCCGTGAATACCGACTTGGCGCCGCTGCCGCCGAACGGCAGGGGCCGGTCCAGGCGAAGCATGTAGCGCGGCCGGTCCTGCCAGTGCCACGAACCGCGCATTCCGTCCCGATACGGCGATGACAGCCACCGCTCTTCCATGCGGAAGCGGTGCCGGATTACGTTCCTCCGCCACGGTATCGAATACTCCACCTGCTGATGCAGCCGGTGCTCCCGCGTCTCACCGTCATCAGTTCCCATCCCATGCGGGTGCGTGTCGAAGTAGCTGTAAGCGAGCGACAGCCGCAGCCGGCCCGCCAGCCGGACGTTCACCCCGGGCCGGACCATCCATTGCCGCGCCGGACTGCCCAGCGTGGGCCGGTAGCTGCCGTCGAAATGCAGCTCCCACCGGTCGGAAAACGGATGATCGGCGTTGTAGGTGTACCAGACGACCCGCGTCCACGCTGGGGCTGACTGGCCCCGCAACGCCGGCGCCGCCGGCAGCAGCACAAGCCACCCGAGCACGGACATAACTCCGGCCCTGCGCCCCCGAAAACGAAAATTTCTCCTCAACGGCACCGAGGCCCCGCCCCGAACCACTCACATGTACATCCCGCCGTTGACCCGCAGCACCGCCCCGGTGATGTAGCCTGCCTCCTCGCTGGCCAGATACTTCACTGCATGCGCAATGTCCTTCGGCTGGCCGAAGCGCTTCAGCGGGATCATCGCCAGCATCCGGTCCTTCACCTCCTGGGGCAGCACCGCCGTCATGTCGGTCTCAATATAGCCCGGCGCAATCGCGTTCACGGTGATGTTGCGCGGTGCCAGCTCCAGCGCCAGGCACTTGGTCAGGCCGATCAGCCCCGCCTTGGAGGAAACGTAGTTGGCCTGCCCCGGGTTGCCCATCTCGCCCACCACGCTTGCAATGTTGATGATGCGTCCCCAGCGCTCCTTCATCATCGCCGGAATCACCGCCTGCGCCATGTAAAACGCGCCGGTCAGGTTGATCTGAAGCACGCGCTCCCAGTCTTCCGGCTTCATCCGCACCGCCAGCCCGTCGCGCGTGATGCCGGCGTTGTTCACCAGGACGTCGACCCGGCCCATCTCTTTCAGCACCGCTTCCACGCCCTGCTTCACCGATTCGCGGCTCGAAACGTCCAGGTCCAGCGTCATCGTCGTCCCGCCGCACTGGCGGATCGCTTCGGCCACCTCCTCGTTCTTTTCCACCTCCGGCGAGGCGACAACAACATCAAAATTACTGCGGCAGAGCGTGAGCGCGATCTCGCGCCCGATGCCCCGGCTGGCGCCGGTCACCAGCGCCACTCGATGCAACATGAGGGACTCCTTGAGCAAAAAGCGTTTCGTCTCTCATGATAGTAAATGCCGCCCCGGCGGAAGGTTTCCCTCCCATGGCCTACACAGATCTCCGAGATTTTGTTCGCGCCCTCGAACAGGCGGGCGAACTCAGGCGCATCCCCTTCGAGGTCGATCCGCACCTCGAAATCACCGAGTTCGCTGACCGCGCCGTCAAACGCGGCGGCCCGGCGCTGCTGTTCGAAAAGCCGAAGGGCTCTTCCACGCCCGTGCTTATCAACGCCTTCGCCAGCATGCGCCGCATGGAGATCGCCCTCGGCGTCAGCTCCGTCGAAGAGCACGCCGCCCGCATCTCGGAGATGCTCGAAATGCGCATGCCGCAGGGGCTCATCAACAAACTCAAGATGCTTCCAAAGCTCGCCGACATGGCCGGCTTCTTCCCGAAGACCGTCTCCACCGGCCCCTGCAAGGAGGTCATCCGCCGCGACGGCTTCTCGCTGAGAGAACTGCCCGTGCTCACCTGCTGGCCCGGCGATGCCGGCCCCTTCATCACTCTCCCCATGGTCTTCACCCGCAACCCCGAGACCGGCAAACGCAACTGCGGCATGTACCGCATGCAGGTCTATGACGACCGCACCACCGGCATGCACTGGCAGACCCACAAGCAGGGCGCCGAGCACTACCGCCGCCTCCGCCGCCAGGGTGTCACGCGCATGCCCGTCGCCGTCGCCATCGGCGCCGACCCCGCCACCATGTATTCGGCCATCCTCCCCCTGCCGCCCGACCTCGACGAGATGATGGTGGCCGGCTTCCTGCGCAACCGGCCCGTCGAAATGGTCCGCTGCGAGACCAGCGATCTCGAGGTCCCCGCCAACGCCGAAATCGTCCTCGAAGGATACGTCGAAATCGGCGAAACACGCCGCGAAGGCCCCTTCGGCGACCACACCGGCTTCTACTCGCTCGACGACGACTACCCCGTCTTCCACGTCGAATGCATCACCCACCGCCGCGACCCCATCTACGCCACCACCATTGTCGGCCCGCCCCCAATGGAAGACTACTTCATGGGCAAGGCCATCGAGCGCATCTTCCTCCCCCTCATGCGCCTCCAGTTGCCGGAAATCCGCGACGTCTGCATGCCCGCCGAGGGCGTCTTCCACAACCTGATGCTCGTCTCCATCCGCAAGTCCTACCCGGGCCACGCCCGCAAGGTCATGCACGCTATCTGGGGACTCGGCCAGGCCATGTTCACCAAGGTCATCGTCGTCTTCGACGAAGACGTCGACGTCCAAAACCTCAGCGAGGCCGCCTGGATCGCCCTGAATAACATCGACCCCGAACGCGACATCGAGTTCGTCCACGGCCCCGTCGACTCGCTCGATCACGCAAGCCGCCTGCCTGACTACGGCTCCAAGATGGGCATCGACGCCACGCGGAAATGGCCCGAGGAAGGCTTCACCCGCCGCTGGCCCGACCGCATCGTCATGTCGCCCGAGGTCAAAGCGCGCGTCGACGAGCTCTGGAAGCGCGCCGGGCTGCCCTGACGGCCGCATGCCGTGGAACCACTCCGCGGCCCTCTGCTACAATCAGATCAGTGCGGCGCGTGTAGCTCAGCTGGTAGTAGCGCCAGATTGTGGTTCTGGATGTCGTGGGTTCGAATCCCACCACGCGCCCCACCCCGGTTCCTTCTCCTCCCGCGCTCCCCGCATCGCTCTGCGCGCTCGCCCGAATCGCACGCCCTTCCCTCGCCCTTCAGAGCCCGCGACTGAAGCTCGCCCGTCAGGGCGAGCGCAAAGAGCGGCCCCTCGCAGCCTCGCCGCAACCGCTGTGCATGCCGGGCCCCCGCCGTGGACCGCTCGTTCCCGCAGCGCTTCGCGCTGCTCCACTCGCGCCTCAGAAGGCAGAAAGCACCCTCTGATCCACGCCTGAGGCCCGCCCGCACGGACGAGCGCAGGCAGCAGACACCGTACTCTTGCGAGCAAAGTGCCGCCGCCCGCAGCCTCAGTCGAACATCCCCTCAAACAGCGCCGAGGAAAGATACCGCTCGCCGGAGTCCGGCAGAATCACCACGATCGTCTTGCCCTCCATCTCGGGCTCTTTCGCCACGCGCACCGCCACCGCCGCGGCCGCGCCGCAGGAAATGCCGGAAAGGATCCCCTCTTCGCGCGCCAGCCGCCGCGCCATCTCCATCGCTTCTTCGTTGGTCACCGTCTCCACCCGGTCCACAATCGAAAGATCCAGCGTGCCGGGAATGAAGCCCGCGCCAATGCCCTGGATCTTGTGCGGGCCCGGCTGCACCGGCTCGCCCCGCAGCGTCTGCGTAATCACCGGACTCGCCGCCGGCTCCACCGCAATCGAAATGATCGGCTTGCCCGTGACGTGCTTGATGTAACGCGAAACGCCCGTGATCGTCCCTCCAGTGCCCACGCCGGAAACCAGCACGTCTATGGCCCCTTCGGTGTCTTCCCAGATCTCCGGCCCGGTGGTCTCGAAATGAATCTTCGGATTCGCCGGGTTCTCAAACTGCTGGAGCAGCACGTAACGCTCGGGGTCCGAATTGGCAATCTCCTGTGCCTTGGCCACCGCGCCCTTCATGCCCTTCGCCCCCTCGGTCAAAACCAGCTTCGCCCCGAAGATCTTCAGGATCTTCCTCCGCTCCAGCGACATCGTCTCCGGCATCGTCAGCGTAATCGGATAACCACGCGCCGCCGCCACAAAGGCCAGCGCAATGCCCGTGTTGCCTGACGTCGGCTCCACCAGCTCCTTGCCCGGCTTCAGAATGCCCCGCTGCTCGGCGTCCCAGATCATCGAGGCCCCAATCCGGCATTTGACCGAATAGGCCGGATTGCGCCCTTCGATCTTTGCCAGCACGGTCGCCCGGGCTCCGTCGGTCACCCGGTTCAGCTTCACCAGCGGCGTCCGTCCGATGCTCAGTGAGTTGTCTGCGTATACCCTCATCGTCGTCGTCTCCTAAATCTCCCAGTTCGGTACAAACTGCGCCTGCCGCTCGCGCCACTCCCGCACGAGATCGGCAAAACTGGTCCGGTCGATGATCTCCGCCACCACCGCGTCCACGCGCTCCCAGAAAAAGTCCAGCGACCCGCCCCCCTCAAGCGTCGCCCGCCCAGTCCGTCCCCCCTCCACGCTCCGCAGCACCTGCCCAACCGTGATCAGCTCCGCCGGCCGAGCCAGCATGTAGCCACCCTCGGCGCCGCGCTTCGACTCAAGAAATCCGCTCTTCTTCAGCTCCGCAAGGATCGTTTCCAGAAATTTCTGCGGAATGTTCTGCCGCTGTGCAATCTCGGCAATCCGCGTCGGCTCGCTCCCAGCCCGCAGCGCCAGCTCAAACACCGCCCGCAGCGCGTATTCGCACTTCACGGACACATTCATCAGCGTCGTCGAGGCCATATCCCTATTCTCTCTAGAGAATAGTAACTTCAGAACTCGTTGTCAACTGCGCACGCAAAACCGTGACTCAGCAAAAGGACTCACCCCCCTTTCCACGGGAAAACCCGACTAGACAGGGCCCTGATGCCGATGCCGGGAATCGCCAGCCGTCTCAGGCTTCTGTGGCAGCCAGCTTCTCCACCCGCCGGCGGCATTGCCTCACGCAGGCACGTTTCCTCGAAGCCCGCCTGCTTCTTGGCCGCGCGTGGGGCGGCCAAAGCCCGCGCGAACAGGCGGTCCCGGCGCGGTCGTCCTCGCGGCGGTCTTTGGTTCCGCGGGAGCATCCGGGTTTGTTCAGCAGGCAGGCTCACGCCGGCCAGCCCATCGGCTGGAAAAACGTCCGCCTCAGGCCAGGCTGCGCAGATACCGGATGCTCTGCTTCAGACTGTCCAGCGGATCGCCCGGCCACCAGTCCTGCTCAACGATGTAGTGCTTCACGCCGGCTTCTTCACAGGCTTTCAGGATGTCCGGCCAGTGGAGCTCGCCGTTGCCCACTTCCTTGAACGCCTCGCGGGGCACCTTGCCCTCGTTGTATTCGACCGCGGCGCCGCGGGCCGCGTCCTTCAGATGCACCAGCGAGACGCGCCCCTTCAGCCGCCGCAGCATCCGCGCCGGATCTTCGCCCCCGATCTTCAGCCAGAAGGTGTCCACCTCAAACTGCACCAGCTTCGGGTCGAACTTTTCCACCAGCACATCAAAGGGGCGCTTGCCCGTCGCCGGGTCGAACTCGAACGAGTGATGGTGGTAGCAGAGCTGTACGCCCAGCCGGCGACACTCTTCCCCGGCCCGGTTCATCTGTTCGGTGAAGCGGTCGTAAAAGCCCGGCTCATCGCGCTGCGGCTTGCCGACGTAGGAGATCACAACAAAGCGCACTCCCTTTTCCGGCAGCGGTCCCACGGCCTCGGCCAGCGTCTTCGGCCCGTTGCCGGGCATCGGCGTCCCCGTGACCAGCGGCAGCTCCAGTCCCACGCTCGGCGTGGCCAGCTTCAGCTCCTTGAGCATGGGCTCCAGTTGCGCCAGTTGCCCTCGGCCCGGCTCCACAAACTCGTAGCCCATGGCCGCGATCGCGGCCAGCGTGCCGCGCGGATCCTTGGGCATCAGCATGCGAACCGTGTAGAGCTGCACGCCCAGCGGGCGCGTGAACTTTCTGGCAAACAGCGGCAGCGCGGAGGCTGCAAGCAGGCTGCGGCGGGTTGTCCGGATCATGCTGTGATCCTATCACCTCGGATAGAGATCAAAACGGCCGAAATAACCGGACGTCGCCGGTTCGTGGTCATTCTAGACGTAGCCAAAGTCTGGCGCCGTGAAGCGGCTGAGCACGCGCGTCCCCAGCTCAGCCTGCTGGAGTGGCACGAACGGGTCGTACCAGCGGGTGGCGCCGGGCAGGGCGTCATCCGGCAGGATCGCCTTGCGGACCTCCAGCGTCAGCGTCCCAGGGATCCGCACGCGCCCTCCATTGCCGTGAACCTCCATCTCGATCTGCGTGTGCGCCACGCGGAGCAGGCGTCCGAAGAAGTAGCCGTACCTGTCGCGCAGCATCGCCTCCACGGCGCGCCGCTGCTCCGGCGTGGAGGCGTCAATGAACAGCACGCTGGAACGCGTGGCGTGGCCCATCGAGAGCGTCGCTTCGCCCCGGACGACTGCGGCGGCCCTGGCGCCGGCGAGATCCACGCCGCCGTAAGTGCCGCCGAGGAAGTGCCACGCAAGCACCGCTTCGCGACCGCCGGTCTGGCTCTCGCCAGACCACTCGCAGTAGCAGCCATGGACGTGGTTGGACCGGTCTTCAAGGTACACACCGTGGATCACCCCGAACTGGAGCAGCAAGGCAAGCAGAACCCCAGACATCAGACCCTATTGTCTGATTCTGTTTGCGCAGGCCGCTGCCTGTGTCAAGCCCGCGGCACAATGGCAGGCAGGATGTATTGCGGCCGCTTCGCCCCATCGCCCACCGGCCCGCTGCACCTGGGCTCCCTCATCGCCGCCGTCGCTTCATGGCTCGATGCCCGCGCCCACGGCGGGCGCTGGCTCGTGCGGATCGAGGACGTCGACGAGCCGCGCTGCCGCCCGGAGTGGGCCGACGACATCCTGCGCACGCTCGAGCGCTTCGGACTTCACTGGGACGGCCCCGTCGTCCGCCAGAGCCAGCGGAAACAACTCTACCACGACGCGCTCGAGCGGCTCCGCCGCGCCGGACTCGCCTATCCCTGCGCCTGCACCCGCCGCGAGAGCGCCGGTCGCTATCCCGGCCGCTGCCGCAACGGGCTGCCGCCCGGCCGCGCGGCCCGCGCCTGGCGCTTCCGCGTGGCCGCCGGACGCGTCGGTTTTGCCGACCGGTGGCAGGGCTGGTTTGAGCAGGACGTCGAGGCCGACGCGGGCGACTTCATCCTTCTGCGCGCGGACGGCTTCTTCGCCTATCAGCTCGCCGTTGTCGTCGACGACGCCGCCCAGGGGGTCACCCACGTGGTGCGCGGCGCCGACCTGCTCGATTCGACGCCGCGTCAGATCCTCTTGCAGCGCGCCCTCGGCCTGCCGCAGCCGGCCTATCTACACCACCCCATCGCCACCGATGGCGCCGGCCGCAAGCTCAGCAAACAGAACCACGCCCCAGCACTTGACCCGGCCCGCGACCATGAACATCTGCGCGCCGCCCTGTCTTTTCTCGGCCTCGAACCGCCGCCGGACGCGGCAGCTCCAGAGCTGCTCCAGTGGGCCGCCGCCCGTTGGCGCGTTCGATTCCCGCTCGAGCGGCCCGCCGCCTACTCGCCGCCCTGCTTCGGCTCGCCTTCGCCGAACGATTGCAGCGCCAGATAGGCCGGCCCGTAACGGCGGATGTGTTCCAGCTGCTTCTCGAACAGGTCGAAGTGCGTCTCCTCGTCGTTGACCAGCGACTCGAAGATCTGCTTCGAGGCCGCGTCGGCGTTGGCCGAACACTCAAGCGCCGCCTTGTTGTAGGATGCAGCGCTCTCCGCCTCCATCTCCATCGCCTTGGCAAGCATCGCCTCCGGCTCAGTGATCCTCTCCACCGGCCCGGCCAGCCTCATCTCGACGTCGCCTTTCAGAAACAGCACGCGCTCGGCGAGCCGCTCCACATGGCCCATCTCCATGATGGCGATGCGCTTGAACAGCATCGACAGCGGCCCAAAACCCTGATCGGCCAGATGAAAGTGAAAATACATGTACTGGTGAACGGCCTGGAGTTCGTCAGCGACTGCCTGGTTCAGCAGCCGGATACTGGTCTCGCGATTCATACTCATGACTCCCTTTTAGCACGCCGGACCATGCCGCCGCCCCGGCTGCTTCTCATATAATTTCAGAGTAAGCTGCCTATTTTCCGTCTTACTGCGGCTCGGGCAGGCCTCATGAAAAGAATCTACTTCGCCGCCGCCTTCGCGGGCCTTCTCCTGCTGGCCTTCGGGGGCTGGCGGTGGCACTCTGAACGCCTCCTCCGCGAACGCGTCTGGCGCATCGGCTGGGAAGACGATCCCCCCAACATGTTCACCGGCACGGATGGCCGTCCCACCGGCTTCGGTGTCGAGCTCGTCAACCAGGCGGCCAGGCGCCGCGGCATCCGCCTGGAGTGGATCTACTGTCCGGAAAGCGCCGAGCGCGCCGTCCGCAGCGGCAAAGTCGACCTGTGGCCGACCATGACCGTGCTCGAGGAGCGCAGACCGTATGTTTACTTCTCCGCCCCGTACCTGAACAATTACATGAAATTCGTCGTCCGCAGGAGCTCCGGCTTGCACACCGTCGCCGACCTGCGCCGCCGGCGCATCGCCGTCAAGGACCTGCCCATCAACATCGCCAAGGCGCGGCAGTGGGCGCCGGGCGCTCAGGTGGTGCCGGTAGCGACGACAAATCTCGCCCTCTCCATGCTCTCGCGGGGCGACGTGGACGCGGTCATGGGCGATGACCTGACCATCAGTTTGGCGCTCATGCAGGGCGCGCTGAAAGAAGGCGTGGAACTGGCCGAAATCGATACCGAAGTGCCCCCCTTTCAGCTCGCCATCGGCGGGCGGTTCGAGGCGCGCCAGGCCGCCGACGCCCTGCGCGCGGAAATTGAGCGCCTCGCCGCGCGCGGCGAGCTCGCTCCCATCCTCACACGCTGGGGACGCGCCACCATCCGGGACGCCAACGAAATGACCATCCTCCTGCGCGCCCTGCGCCAGGTGGACCGGCTCCGCTTCACCACGTTTGTGCTGGCGGCGCTGCTCGCGCTCTCCGTCCTCCTCTTTGCCGCCTACGTGCGGCAGCGCCGCACGGCGGCCGCCAGCAATCAGGCCCGCCGCGAAGCGCAGCAGCGTCTCGAACTCGTCGCCGACAGCCTCACCGAGATGATCCTCGCCTATGACATGTCCGGCCGCCTCATCTATTCCAATCCCGCGGCCGAGCGCCTTACCGGCCGCAGCGCGGCGGAACTGGCCGCCGGGGGTTTTGCCTGCTGGGCCGATCCCCGCGAGCGCGATCGTCTCCTGCGCCGCTGGAAGGACTGTTTCGAGGGCCACGAATTCCAGCTCGCCCCATACCGCCTGGTAACGAAAACCGGTCAGCTGCGGTGGATGGCCACTTCCTGGGGGCCGCTCTGGGACGCCCACGGCCGCCAGATCGGCGTCCGCGGCAGCGAGCGCGACATCACCGAACTCATCGAGGCCCAGGCCGAAGCGCGGCAACTGGCCGAGGCCGTGCGCCAGACCTCGGACTCCGTCGTCATTACCGACCGCAACGGAACCATCCTCTTCGTCAACCCGGCCTTTGAACGCGTCACCGGCTACCGCCGCGAGGAGGCCATTGGAAACAACCCGCGAATTCTCAAAAGCGGCCGACAGCCGCAGGAATTCTACCGCCAGCTCTGGGACACGATCCTTTCCGGCCGGAGCTGGGCGGGGCGTTTTGAAAACAAGAGAAAAGATGGCTCCATTTTCGTTGAACAATGCACAATTTCCCCGGTCTTCAATCAGGCCGGAGAAATTGAATATTTCGTCGCCGTCAAGCGCGACATCACCCAGGAGCTCGCCCTCAGCGAGCAGGTGCGCCAGGCGCAGAAGATGGAGTCCATCGGCACGCTCGCCGGTGGCGTGGCCCATGACTTCAACAACCTCCTCACCGTCATCACCGGCAACTGCCAGCTCGCCCTGATGCAGACCGCCCCGGAGCACCCCGCCCGCGGCAGGATCGAGGCCGCCCTCGCCGCCGGCGACCGCGCCGCCGACCTCACGCGCCAGTTGCTCGCGTTCAGCCGCCGCCAGCCGAGCCAGCCCGAGCGGCTGGATCTCGGCCAGTGCCTGAAGAAGATGGAGCCCGTCCTGCGCAGCCTGCTCGGCGAAACCTGCGAGCTCCATCTCGAGCTGCCGCCCGGCCCGGCGCCGGTCCTGATGGATGCGGCCCAGTTCCAGCAGGTGATCCTGAATCTCTGCGTCAACGCCCGCGACGCGATGCAGGGCCGCGGCACAGTTGGCATCCGCGCCTGGGAAAATGACAGGCGGATTTTTCTGGAAGTCTCCGACACCGGACCCGGAATTTCTCAGGAAATTCTCGGCCATATTTTCGAGCCATTTTTTACCACCAAGCCGAAGGGCCAGGGCACCGGCCTGGGCCTCGCTGTGGTCTACGGCATCGTGACCCAAAGCGGCGGCCGCATCGACGTGCGCAGCCGCCCGGGCGAGGGCGCCCGCTTCACCATTGAACTGCCCGCCGCCGATGGCGGGGCCCCGCCCCATTCCGAGCCCGCCCCCCCGGCCGGGGGCCCGCTCGACATCGGCGTCCTGCTCGTGGAAGACCAGCCCGAGGTGCGCCGCTTCGTCTCCGAGGTCCTCCGCGGCTCCGGCTGCCGCGTCTTCGAAGCGGGCGACGCCCTCGAGGCGCTCCGGCTGGCCGAGACAACTCCTGACCTCCACCTGCTGCTCACCGACATCTCCATGCCCGGCCTCGATGGCGAAGAACTCGCCCGCGAGCTCACCCGCCGCCTTCCGCGCCTGCGCGTCCTGCTGATCAGCGGCTTTGCCAGGCGCGGCGATTCGCTCAGCTGGCCGGTGCTGGCCAAGCCCTTTTCGCCCGACAGGCTCCTGGCCGAAATCCGGCGCGTTGTAGGTCCGCTCGCCTGACCGCGCCCCACGGCAGCTGGGTTATTCTGGTGTTTCCACTGCAAGCCGTGAACCTCAGCCAGACTCTGCGCGAAAAGGGCGTCGTCGGGGCCGGCGGCGCGGGCTTCCCCACGGAAGTCAAGGCCGCCTCGAAGGCCGAGTACGTGCTTGCCAACGGCGCCGAGTGCGAGCCGCTGCTGCACAAGGACTACGAGCTGATGAAGCGCTACCCGGAGGAGATCGTCTCCGGCATGAAGCGCATGATGGAGGCGGTCTCCGCCACCCAGGGCCGGTTCTGCATCAAGGAAAAGAACCGGGAGGCGGTGGAAGCCGTCGAGCCGGTGGCGCGCAGGGCGGGCATCGGCCTCACCCTGCTCGGCGACTTCTACCCCTCCGGCGACGAATACGAAATCGTCTACGCGGCCACGGGGCGGCTGATCCCGCCGGCCGGCATTCCGCTTCAGGTCGGCTGCGTCGTCAACAACGTGGAGACCCTGCTCAACGTGGAGCGCGCCGCCCGCGGCGAGCCCGTCACGCAGAAGTTCGTCTCCATCAGCGGCGCTGTCAGGCGGCCGTGCGCCTTCTGGGCGCCGGTCGGCACGAGCTTCGCCGACCTGATTGCGGCGGCCGGCGGCATGACCGTCGAGCGCGCCGGCGTCTTCGTCAGCGGCATCATGATGGGCACGCTGACCTTCGACCTTTCGGGCGTCGTCACCAAAACCACCTGCGGCCTCATCGTCCTGCCCGCAGATCACATGCTCGTTGAGCGCCGCAGCCGCCCGGCGCAGGAGATGGCCCACATCGGCAAAAGCGCCTGCGACCAGTGCAGCTACTGCACCGAGTTCTGCCCACGCTATCTGCTCGGCTACGACGTGCAGCCCCACAAGGTGATGCGGACGCTCGGCTTCACGCTCAGCGGGAAGGAGAACTGGAGCCAGTGGGCCGAGCTCTGCTGCGCCTGCGGGCTGTGCACGCTCTACGCCTGCCCCGAAGACCTGTACCCGAAAGAGGCCTGCGACCAGGCCAAGGCCGACCTGCGCGCCGCCGGCCTCCGCTACGTTCAGACCAGGCCGGTGCGCGTCCATCCGATGAAGGAATACCGGCGCGTGCCGCAGACGCTGCTGCGGCAGCGCCTTCAGGTGGAATCCTACGAGTCGCCGACGCCGTTCACCGGCGCCGGGCCCGAGCCGGCGCGCGTGCGGATCCTGACCAGACAGCACACCGGCCGGCCGGCCACCCCGGTGGTGGCCGAGGGCCAGCGCGTGCAGCGCGGCGAGCTCATCGCAAGGATGAACGAGGGCGAGCTCGGCGCTTTCGTTCACGCAAGCATCAGCGGCCGCGTCGTGCGCGTCACCGCCGAGGCCGTGGAGATCGAAGCCTGATTCAGGGAGAGAAACGCATCGTGGCACGCAATTCCATCGGGCTCATCGAACTGTCCAGCATTGCCGCCGGCTTCGAGGTCTGCGACGCCATGCTCAAGGCGGCCGACGTTGAGCTGGTGCTCGCCCGGACCATCTGTAGCGGAAAGTACATGGTGCTGGTGCGCGGCGACGTGGCCGCCGTCCGCGCCGCCGTGGATGCCGGCTCCCAGGCCGGGGATTTCTCGGTGATCGACACGTTCGTCATTCCCAACGTCCATGAGGACATCTTCCCGGCCATCAGCGGCACGGCCGTGGTCGGCGAACTCGAGGCGCTCGGCATTGTCGAATCGTTCTCGGTGGCCAGCCTCATCGAGGCAGCCGACGCCATGGCCAAAACGGCCAACGTGCGCCTGGTGGAAGTGCGCCTCGCCATGGCGCTCGGCGGCAAGGCCTTCGCTTCGTGCACGGGCAGCGTCGCGGCCGTGCGGGCCGCCGTCGAGGCCGGCGCGCAGACGGTGGCGCGCAAGGGCCTGCTGGTCAACAGGGTCGTCATCCCCCAGCCCCGCCCCGAACTCCTTCGCGAGATGATCTGATTCTGCCGGAACCGCAGACGGCTTATCATGACAGCATGAGACTGCCCCGACTCCGCCTGCTCCTTTCCCTGCTCTGCCTGCTGCCCGCCACGGCTCAACAGCAGCCGGGGCCTGCTCCGTCCGACTGGATCCAGCTCTTCAATGGCAGGGACCTGGACGGCTGGATCCCGAAAATCACCGGCTACGAATTAGGCGAGAATTTCGGCAATACTTTCCGCGTTGAGAACGGCGTTTTAAAGGTCTCATACGACCAATATGACCAGTTCAAAAACCGCTTCGGCCACCTGTTTTACAAAGAGCCTTTTTCCTATTACCGCCTCGCCGTGGAATACCGCTTCGTCGGACAGCAGTGCCCGGGCGGTCCGGCGTGGGCGCGGCGCAACAGCGGCATCATGATCCACGGACAGCCGCCGAAGACGATGCGGAAAGACCAGGATTTCCCCATTTCCATCGAGGTGCAGCTGCTCGGCGGCCTCGGCGAAGGACCGCGCCCGACGGCAAACCTCTGCACCCCAGGCACGCATGTGGTAATGAACGACCGCCTCGAAACGCGCCACTGCATCAGTTCGAAGTCGAAGACCTATGACGGCGACCAGTGGGTGCGCGTCGAGGTGGAGGTCCACGGAGACGGCACGATCAAGCACATCATCGACGGCGAGGTGGTGCTCGCCTACGAAATGCCGCAGATCGGCGGCGGCAATGTCACCAACTACGACCCGCAGGTGAAACGGGACGGCGTGCTGCTGCGCGGCGGCTCGATTTCCTTGCAGGCTGAGAGCCACCCGGTCGAGTTCCGCAAGGTCGAGCTGCTGCCGCTGGCCGGCTGCATGGACCCGAAAGCGAAAAACTACAAGCCCTGGTACATCAAGGCCGAAAACCACCTCTGCCAGTACGAAAAATAAAATGCAAACGGGGTCAGACACCCAATACCCCTTTCGAAATGGGGTCAGACACCCAAGGGACTTCCTGGCGGCCAAATGATCTGATCCGACAGGTTCTTACAGAGAAATGACCTTCGCTCCGGTACGCTGATCCCACTCATGAAATGGGGTCAGACACCTCTAGCCCCATAAAAATGGGGCCGGTCGGTCGAGCACACCGCTCGCGCCCCGTTATCGCTGGCGCGAGATCCGGGAGCTTGGGCTACCTCCCGTCCCCCGCGACAAGGCTTCGGCCAATCTCTTTTCGGCTGGGACGACCGACCGGACGCATGGCGAGATCCCGCTCGAACCGTTCGGAAAGAGACCTCACATACTCATCTGATCCCAAGGGCAGTCCTCTTCGCGTGGCTTCGCGGAACCGGGCCTGCCACGCCTCCTCCTTGATCCCCAACCGGAGAACCTCCTTCCATCGTTCCGGTGGATAGTAGTGAGCCCAAAGAGATAGATCAAGCCTGCCAGTATCGTCCACGCCCCGAACATGCACGTGCGCGGAAGACCAGCGGTATTCCCAGGCATAACGTACCATCCCAGCCCTCACGGGATTCCGCTCGACGTACGCCATCGCGACCAGGGCATCAACTTCCGACATCGGGCAGGCGTAGTACCGGCTGTGCCAAAGGTGCCCGCAGGTCCCGCGGTGATAGTTCACCGCCCGCGCATAGTCCGCCTGGATTCGGCGCATCAAGCGGCTGATGCTGTCAGCCTCGGGAGGCGTGAGGACGACGTGAATGTGATTGGTCATCAGACAATAGGCCAGCACTTTGATGTTCAGCCCGCTGGCGGCTTCGAAGAAGCGGTCCAGCCAGCACTCACGGTCACGGTCGTCATCGAAGACTGGAAGACGATGATTTCCTCTCTGCGTCACGTGATGCGGCGCACCTGGAACGAAGAAGCGCGGTTTTCGTGCCATTCCGCAGAACAAGTGCCCCCGACACGGCAAAATTCTCCCCAGAAAAGGCACGTTGGGTGTCTGACCCCATAAAAAACGGGGCATTGGGTGTCTGACCCCAATTTCTCTAAAAATACGGAACCCACACCGTGAAATCCGCCGGCCCGCGATCATGGAAGGCATAATACGGAACAAACACCAGACGGACCCGCCGCCGCGGAAGCAACGGTTGAAACTCATACAGGGGCCTCTCGCCGAGCCGTCCATCATAAGCCAGGCCCCCGGTTCGCAGCAGGACAGCGCCGCTCAACGGACCGCTACCAGGCAAAGGCTCCACCGCCGCGTTCCCATCCAGCGCCACTTCGAAGACGTCCACGTCCGCGTTGTCGTGCTTCTCCAGACAATAGATGAACGGCCCGCGCTGAAGCGCCGCCTTCCCATGGTCTTCGCCGACTCGCGGATTTGCGAACACCCGCCGCGCCGTCATGTCGAACTCGATGCGCACCCGGTCGCCCGGTTTCCACTCGCGGCTCAAGGCCAGATACTCGCCCGGCCGCACCGGACCGCGCACCGGCTGCCCGTTCACCTCCACGCGCGTCGCCAGAGACCAGGCGGGAATCCGCAAAAACAAAGTAAACTCCTCCTGCTTTTGCGGCGACACGCCGATCTCCGTCTCGCCCTGCCAGGGCATCCCCGTCTTCAAGGTAAGCCGGAATCCTGTGCCGGACTCCAGCCGCCACTTCAGCTCCGCATTGTCGTAGAAGTGCACCCACACGCCCTCGCGCGACGTGCTGAAAAAATACGCGCCCAGCGCCGTGAATGTCCGTTGCAGATTCGGCGGGCAGCACGTCGTCTCATACCACGGGTTGCGGATGCGGTCGCTCGCCGGCGCTGCCAACGGGTTCCGGTAGCAGTACAGCGTCCCATCCGACGACATGCCGGAGCAGATCCCGTTGTACAGCGCGCGCTCCATCAGGTCGGCATACTTCGCCTCGCCGCTCAGATGCAGCAGCCGCTGACTGAACAGCATCCCCGCAATCGCGGCGCAACTCTCCGAATAGGCCTGCCGGTTCGGCAGCTCATAGGCCTCGCCGAACGTCTCCCCGGCTGCCCGCGCCCCGGCCCCGCCAGTCACGTAAACCTTCCGCAGGGCGAAGTCCTCCCAGAGCCGGAGCACCGTGCGCCGGAACGCCTCGTCGCCGGTCTCCAGTACATAGTCGGCGGCGCCCGTCGACGCGTAGAGCGCCCGCACCGCATGGCCTTCCAGTTGCGTCCGTTCCGTGAACGGCTTGCCGGAAAAGATGTACACAAGATCCCGCTCCCGCAGCTTCAGCCGTTCCCGCTCCACCCCACTGAACAGATACGCGGCCAGTTCCAGATATCGCCGGTCCCCGGTCGTTCGATACAGCTCCGCCAGCGCCAGTTCCAGCTCCGGATGCCCGGTCAATAACGGCCGCTTCGGCGCAGGACCGAAATCGCGCAGCAGATACTCGACAAACCGGATCCCGCCATCCAGCAGCTTCCGTTTCCCCGTCGAGCGGTAATATGCGATCCCCGCCTGGAGCAGATGGCCCAAACAGTACAGCTCATGTCCGGACACCTGCTGTTGCCACCGCAGCCCCGCCCGCTCATCCACAAACCATGTGTTCAGATACCCGGAAGGCTCCTGCGCCGCCAGGATGACGTCCGTCAGCTCATCAAGCTTCGCTTCCAGCTTCCCATCCGGCCTCACTTGCAGGCTCCACGCGGCGGCCTCCATCCACTTGTACAAATCAGAGTCGGTGTATAGCGGCCCGCGGCGCGGCGGTTGCCGGTCCGCCCTCCCCAGCCGGCGGAAGTTGTCCACCACCCCATGCTCTTCCAACAGCTCGAGCAGCGTCGGAAGGGACCGTTCTATCGTGACGTCTTGCCGGGACTTCCAGAAGCCGCCCTCCAGCCTCACCGCACGCACCGGCACCGGGTGCATGCGCGCGTGCGGACTTCGCGCCAGATGCAGCAGCCCTTCATCACGCCATGCCGGCTGACCGTGGCCCAGGGCAGCTACGGCAACAGAAAGCAGCAAAGCCAACCGCATACCCGCGTTTTATCAGAAAGCTGGGCACAAGGGTGGCGCCCGCCAGCTTCTCACCGGGCGGAAAATCAGCCTTCATTCCGACGGGCCAGTTCCAGCATCCACGCGGCGCCGGCGATTCTGAATTCCCCGCTGCGCCTTCTTTCCCCTCAGGCGGAAAGTGCTCTTCGTTGGGAACGTCACCTGAGCACGATCGTCAAGTCGACCCCCATCGGTCCTCCATGGCCGTGGCCGCCTGGAACCTGGCGATTCCATCACCGCCCCTGTAACCCACGGGCCATTCATCTTCGTCGTTATAAGCAATCCCCGTTACGAGTGCGGGCGCCCTCACCCCAACACCCCAGTATGGCGCCCGCATCCCTCTCCTTTCTGGATCGTCCCGCCCGTGGGCTGGTGACGGAGATTTCTCCAGTGAATCACTCGGACTCGGACGTAAGCTCCCACTGACGTTCTTCCGCGAATATGCCGCCCCTGCCCTTCACCCGCGGCTTCGGGGACGCTCCTAAAGTCTGCTGACGGCCTCGCCGATTCATCTCTCGTGAGGCGCGCCCCGCTCCTCACCGTGCTGGCCTGCCTTTGCCGGGCGCAGTCCCCGCAGGAAGTGGCGTTGGCCAGTCAGCGGGAAAGCATCCTACGTCAGCAGGAAGCCGTCCTTCGTCAGGGACTCACGACGGGCACACCCGGCCAGCAGAGAAATTCCACCGCGGATTTTCGCAACAGGCTGCTGGAAACGACAACACCCCACTCTCAACAGCTCCACTCTGCCCTGACGATCCAGAAATCTTCCGTCGCGCGTCAGATGGCCGCCGCGAAGGCGGCGCCCGTGTGGCAGCCCCCTCAGCCCTCGCATTGGGCCGCATCGCTCCGGCCGACCCTCCCGCCCGAGCCACGGCCACCGGAAACCGCGCCCGGGAGCTGGGCCGGCGCCATCGAACTTCAGGTCTACTCCACCGCCAGACAACCGCGCCCCGTCTGGCCCGAGCCGTCCGCGCTCGCCCGGCTTCCCGACTGCCCGCCTCTCCCCCCTCCGGTCCTTGCACCCGTTCTGGAGCGTGCCGCCAGCACTTACGGCCTGGTGCCCTCGCTGCTCCGTGCCGTCGTCGCCCAGGAGTCTTCCTTTCGTCCCTGCGCCGTCAGCCCAGCCGGCGCCCTTGGCCTGATGCAACTGATGCCGGAAACCGCCGCATTCCTCGGCGTGACCGACCCCTTCGACGTCGAACAGAATATCTTCGGCGGCGCGCGCTTCCTCCGCCTGCTTTTGGACCGCTTCCACAACGACCTCCCGCTCGCCCTCAGCGCCTATAATGCCGGCCCGGCGCGGGTCGAGGCCTATGGGACCATTCCGCCCATCACAGAGACACTCGGTTACGTCACCGGCATCCTCCGGCGGCTCCAGATGGAACCGCCTGGCGACGATCGGTAAAACGGAAAGAGCCGGCACGCCTGCCTCGCGCCGGCTGCCCCGAAAAATCAAGCCCCTCAGATCCGCGAGGGGAGCTCGCCCGCCACGGCGAGCGGAACCAGCCGTTCTTCGCTGACGCGCGAAACAAGCCGTGGCCGGTCATTTCCGCAACTTGAACCAGCGTAATTGTCGAGGGTAAGCAGCGAAAACAATCCGGAAATACGCCCGCCATTTGCCGTCCTCCCCGGGTCTCCTGGCGATCGGCGCAGTAAGCCAGGCCCAAATGGACGGCGGTCTCTTTCGGTCGCAATTGCTACGCGCCCATCAGGCCCGTTCGCCTCCCCTCACACCACCACCCGCAGGTCGCCTTCCCGTCTCGTCACCCGCTCCCGATCCAGGTATTCCAGCAGCGGGATTGCATACTTCCGCGAAACCCCGGTCCACTCCTTGAATTCGCCTACGCTGAACCGCTGCCCCTTCCGCTCACGAACCATCGCCTTCAGGCGCTCCGCCGCCTCGCGGTGCAGAAGCAGCTCCGGCGTCACCCGCACCAGCCTTCCGTCTTTGATCATCAGTTGCAGCAACGTCCGCGCCTTTGTCTCATCCACGCCCGCCCGCTCCAGGGCCTCGCGCACCGCCGGCACAGCCAATCCGGCCTTCAGAAACACGCGCTCAATCCGCTCTTCGGCCGCTGCTTCTTCGGCCTGCCGCACCGGCGTGAACCGGCGGAGCCGCAGCACCTCGCCCTCCGCCACCAGCTCCTCGTCCACCGCCAGCACCGCCTCCAGCCATCCCGCATCCAGGTCCGCCGCGGCCCTTGGTATCCCGGGCAACAACGGGTTTTCGCGATGAAAACGCTCCACTCGTTCCCGCAGGCGTCCCGCTTCTTCGAGCACTCTCTCCCGCGTCGTCACCCGCACCGGCTCGCCCCGCAGCATCACGAGTCCGGCTGCGGCCGCATGGACTGGGAACTGTTCCGGCGCCAGGCCGGCGCGTGCTGCCAGCCGCGCCGCCGCCACGCCCATCGGCTCTTCCGCCGCCCACAGCGCCAGCCGGCGCTCGATGCCCGCACCCTCCACCTCCGCCAGGCGTGCCGCTGCCACCGCTTTCTTCATCCGCAGCGGCGGCTGCGTATCGATCACCACCCCGCCCCCAATCGTCTCCAGCGGCGAAAACCTCCGCACGATGAACCGGTCGCCGGGCCTAAGCAACACCGGCTCCCGCAGCAGCAGGCGCGCCAGGCAGCTCTTGCCTGGCGCAAGGGGCGCGGCTGCGGCAAACAGCCGCACCTCGGCCTCGGTCTCCGCCGTCCAGGCGTGGAAATGGACCGGCGCGCCGTGGCGCAGCGGTGGCGCCCCTGTCAGCAGCTCCAGGCGGACGTCCACGACGCCTGTCGCCTCCCACACGCCGGGCCGCGTCAGCGTCATCCCCCGGTGCAGTTCGCCCGCCTCGACGCCCGCCAGGTTCACCGCGGTGCGCTGGCCCGCCAGCGCCTCCTCCACCGACCGCCCGTAAACCTGAAGCCCGCGGATCCGAAGCCGCCGCCCGCCCGGCTGCACTTCCACATCCTCACCCACGCGCAGCCTGCCTTCCACCAGCGTTCCGGTGACCACTGTGCCAAAGCCCCGCAACGTAAACGACCGGTCAATCGGCAGCCTTGCGATCCCCGCCATGTCCCGTGCCGGTACGCGCCCCGCCAGCCGCACCAGTTCCTCCCGCAGCACGTCCAGCCCCTCCCCTGTCACCGCGCTCACCGCCACCATCGGAGCGCCCTCCAGGAAGGACCCGCGCACCAGCTCCGCCGTCTCCGCCCGCACCAGCTCGAGCATCTCCCCATCGGCCAGGTCCTTCTTCGTCAGCGCGATCATCCCGTACCGGATGCCGAGCAGCCGGCAGATGGCAAAATGCTCTCGCGTCTGCGGCTTCACCCCCTCATTGGCGGCCACAACCAGCAGGACCAGGTCGATGCCGCCCGCCCCCGCCAGCATGTTCTTCACGAACCGCTCATGGCCGGGCACATCCACAAACCCAAACCGCACCTCGCCGGCCTCCAGATGCGCAAAGCCCAGGTCAATCGAAATTCCCCGGCGCTTCTCTTCTTCCAGCCGGTCGGTGTCGATCCCCGTCAGCGCCCGCACCAGCGCCGTCTTGCCGTGATCGATGTGGCCGGCCGTCCCGACGATAATGTCTTTCATGGGATCCCTTGCGGCCCGCCATCGCCTCTCGTGCGGCCCGCTGCTTTTCATCCTCGCCGTCGCGCCGCTTGCGGCGCAAATCCCGCCCGCGCCTCCAGAAGAGCCGCCTGTCTTCCGCTCCACGGCCGCGCTGGTCTCTGTGGACACACTTGTCAGCTGGCGCGGCCGGCCCGTCTCCGGCCTGACCGCCGCGGATTTCATCGTTCGGGAAGAGGGCGTCGTGCGCCCCATTGAGGCCTTCGCGCACGAGGCCGCGCCGCTCCAGGTATTGATCCTGCTCGACGTCTCCGGCAGCATGGGGCGCATGCTCCGCTCGGCTGCGCAAACCGGCCGCCAGGCCCTCGAACAGCTCGCGCCGCAGGACGGGGTGGCCGTGTTTTTCTTCGCCCGGCGCGCGCAGCTGGTGCAGGAGGTCACCGCCGACCGGCGCCTCGCCGCGCGCGCGCTTCAGGACGCCGCCGTGGAAAGCGGCCTCGGCGCAGGCACCTCGCTCAATGACGCGCTTCTCGAAGCAGCCCGTTATCTCGAAAAACTCCCGCCATTTTCCGGCCGCCGTGCGCTCATCGTCCTCACCGACAACGGCGGCGTCCATTACCGCCTTCCCGATGAAATCGTCATCCGCGCCCTCTCGGGCGTCAACGCCGTCGTCAATGCCATCGTCCCGGAGAATGTCCGCCCGCCCCGCCCGGCCCGCGGCCCCGACGTCAACCCGGATTTCACCCCCGCGGATATTTTCCGGATCGCCAGAGCAACGGGCGGCGAAGTCATCCAGTCTTCAGAAGCCGGCCTGCGCCTCCGCGATCTGATCGGCCGCATCCGCCTCCGCTACAGCCTGATGATCCGTCCCTCTCCGGCCCCTCCCGGCACGTTCCGCTCGCTCACGGTCGGGCTCGCCCCCGCCGCGCAGGCGCGCTTCCCCGGCGCCGTACTGCATCATCGCGCCGGATATTTTGTGCCGGAAAGGGCCGCACAATAGCGCCGGTTTCAGCGGAATTTCCGCGCCTCGTTGACATCGAGCGCGCAACGGAATCCCCGCCCGCGCGCAAGGCCCCGCACCCCGTAAATGCTCGTGTCTTCGCTCAGCGTCGCTCCGCGCCTCGCCTTGGCAAGCTCCTCCAACGTGGCCGGTCTTTTCCCTGCCCAGGCGCAGAAACCCTCCACATCGGGCTCCGCCCCCGGCTCCTGCCGCCTGCCGCTTTCCTGCAAATAGCGCGTGTAGATCTCCGCCGAAACAGGATCCTGATCAATATAAAATGCCTTCAATTGCGGCGGCTTTTCCCAGGCCGGAACCTGAAATTCCCCTTCCGGAACAATCACCATCACGCCCGTCGGCGTCCTCAGCAACGGCCGTTCCGAACGCCGGATCGCCACCGCCGTGCGGATCTTGTCCAGGTTGGCCAGCGTCAGCCCGACGAAAACCGCCGTCACCACCACGGCCACCGCCGCCATGCCGGCGACAACCTTCTTCCCCTCCAGCCTCACGCGCCTCTCCGTTACCTGCGCAGCCGCTTCAGCAGGATCCCGTAGCCCACGCCGGCCTCGTCCTGCGAGCGCGCCACCTGGAACGCCATGTAGCGCCCGTCGGTGCTCACCACCGGGTTGGACGCTTTCCACCCTTCGTAGTCATTGAAAGACGTCAGCCGTTCGAAGCTCCGCCCCGTTCCGTCCAGCCGCAGCTTCCAGATGTCAATGTCGCGGAAAAGACGTGTCCGGCCGCGCAGCACCGCCTGCCGGTCGCTCTCGACGCACGTGTGCAGCCCGTCCGGAAAGATCCCCTCCACTTCGTTGTAGCTGCCGATGTTCTTCGACTGGTTGATCTGCTCGCCGGTCTCGAGATCCACCGTCCACACGGAGGCCGTGCCGCCCCGCTCGTAGCAGGTGTAGGTCAGCCGCCGGTCGTTGTCGAAAAAGTCCTGCGCCTCCAGCGTGCAGGCATCATCCGGGCTCTCCACGACCACGCGGCGGTTCCGCAGCATGGCGTTTTCCACGTCAACCTCTGCAATCCAGATCCGCGAGCGCCGCGGCTTGAGCTCCGGATTCTGGGCCGCCGTCTCGGCGAACGCGATCCGCAGCGAGTGCTTTGACACCGCCGCCCCCTCGCTCATCTTCTGCCCCAGCCGCACCGGACGCGCGCCAGGCGCCCGGCGCAACAGCCAAAGCTCGTTGTCCTGGTGACGGCTTGTGCGGATATCGGTGAAACGTTCCGGCCCGATGAGCAGATAGTCGCCGTTGGCCAGGTGCATCACCCGCAGAAACGCCGCGCCCGGTACATGGCACGTCAGGCACCGGATCACCCGCGTCTCCAGGTCGATGACGAAGGCATCACCGAAACTCTTCGCCATGAAAGCCACATGCCGGTTGTCGGGCGAAAAATCGGCCCGCTCGCCAAAATGCGTCAGCAATTCCGTGTCGTCGGGCAGATTATCGAGCGGGCTCCCCTGTTTCAGCGGCCCCTGCCCGAGCGCGCAGGCCGCTGCCAGCCCTGCTGCCATCCATTTCATTTCGGCGCCCCCCGGAATCCGATGTACTGCACTTCCTCTTCCAGCTCAATCCCGAACCTCTCCCGCACCCGCCGCTTCAGCTCCGCGGCCAGGGCGCGGAAATCCGCCGCCGTCCCGCCCCCGGCATTGTACAGCGTGTTGGCGTGGTCCGTCGACACCCGGATCCCGCCGCACGCCATGCCCTTGGCCCCCGCCTGCTCCAGAAACCACGCCGCCGGGACCTTGCCGCCCTTGATGATCTCCGGCGGCGCCGCCCGCTGAGCCTGCGGCGGCAGACGGTCCCAGAAAAGATTCTTGAATATGCTTCCCGCGCACTTCATATCCGGCGGATATTTCCGGTTCCGGATGGCCAGAATCTCTTCTGCTTTCTTCCGCATCTCCGCGGAATTTCCTTCCGGAAACTCGAACTCCGCTTCCAGCACCAGCCACGGCTCGCCGCCCAGCCGCCGCCGCTTGAATTCGCTCTCCCGATAGCGGAAGCCGCAGCCCGCGCGGTCCGTCTCGCGCACCTGCTCTCCGTCAAAATACCGCACCCGGACAAGGCGGTCGGAAATCGACGCCCCGTAGGCCCCGGCATTGCCGTAGATCGCCGCCCCAACATTGCCTGGAATCCCGGTCATCGGCTCATATCCCTGGAGCCCGGCCTCGATCGTCGCATCCACCAGTTTCTGGAGCGGCGCGCCAGCCTGCGAAGTCACGCGCTGCCCCTGAATGGCGATCCGCCCGCCGTCATAGCGCAGCACCACGCCCGGAAAGCCGGCATCGGCCACAATCAGATTGGTCCCCATTCCGATCAGCACCCATTCGGCGCCGCTCGCCTGCACCGCGCGCAGGGCTTCCAGAAATGCACCCTCGTCCTCCGTGGTTGCGAACACCGCCGCCGGCCCGCCCAGCCCGAACCGCGTGTGCCGCGCCAGGGGCTCATCCAGAGTAACCTGTAACAGTGGGATCCGGGCGAGGCGCCGCTGCGCCTCCTCGAGGCCTTCCATCGCTCTCAATTGTAGGGGAGACGTCGTCATGGCTGCCAGCTTCGCGGGCTTCCCGCCCGAAGCGCTCAGGTTCTTCCGCCAGCTCGAACGCAACAACCGCCGCGAATGGTTTGAACCCCGCAAACAGATCTTCCTCGAAATGGTTCGCGCCCCCATGGAGGAGTTCGTCGCCGCCATCGACGCCGCGCTCGCCCTCTTCGCCCCGGAGGCGGTCACCCTGCCCGAACGCGCCATCTACCGCATCTATCGCGACACGCGCTTCTCGGCCGACAAGAGCCCCTACAAAACGCACATCGCCGCCTCGTTTTTCCGCTCCGATCTCGGCCGTCATGTCGCCGGCGGCTACTACGTCGAAATCTCCCACCGCGCCGTGGGCATCGCCGGCGGCGTCTACATGCCCACGCCGGAAAATCTCCGACTCATCCGCGTCCACATCATGGAAAATCATGAGCGCTTCGACTCCCTCGCCCGGGAAAAGAAGCTGCTGGCCGCCATGGGGCCGCTCAACGGAGTCCGCCTCGCCCGCGCGCCCAAAGGCTTTCCGGCGGATCACCCGGCGGTCGAGTGGCTGAAATTCAGGCACTGGTATTTCTGGAAAGAGCTCCCCGCCGAACTCGCCACCACGCGAAGACTCGTCCCGGAAGTCGTCAGCCGCTTCCGCCTGATGAAACCGGTCATCGATTTTCTCAACGAACCGCTGCTCGCCATGGCGAAAAAGCGCCTCCCCCTCGGCGCCGCGCCCGCCTGATCTACGGGTGGCTGAACTCGTGCGCGCGCGGGATCAGCTCGCGGTACGCCTCATCCGGCACGTGCGTCTGCCAGTGCCCTGCCCACATCGCCCAGCCCGTCGCTCCGCAGAAGATCAGCACGATCGCCGCCGCCATCGCCCACGCCGGCACGCCCCGCTTCACTCCCGTCGCCCGCATCTCCAGCGTGTCCGCCACCGGACACACGGCCACGCACTCCAGGCACCCGATGCACTCCGCCGAACGGATCTGCACCAGCCGGTCCACCGGCAGCCGCGCCGGACAGGCCTTCGCGCACTTGCCGCAGTCGATGCAGGTCTCCGCCCTCCTCCGGATCCTCAGCGGGCTCACGAGCGCCGCCAGCCCCATCAGCGCCCCGTATGGACAGAGATACCGGCACCAGAAGTTCTGGATAAAGAGTGACAATATCACCAGAATTCCAACGACAAGCGCCGCTGTTACGCTCAAATACCGAAAAAAATTCAGCATCTTGACGTCCGCCACAATGCCGTATGGCGACGTCAGAAACTGATGCAACTCCTCGGCCGGCATCGATCCCACCGCGTACACAAACAGCCCCAGCAGCACATATTTCAGGCTCCGCAGCCCGATGTCCAGCCACCGCGGCGGGAAAAAATTCCTTCGAAACGTCTCCCGGCCCAGTTTCCACAAATACTCGGAAAGCGTCCCCACCGGACACAACCACCCGCAGAATGCCTTCCGCAGCAGCAGCGAGAGCCCGACGAACGTCAGAAACAGCACCATCGCCGCCGGATGAATGGCCGGAATCCGTCCCGTCGTGAAAAAATACTTCGAGTTCATCATCCCGGCAATCGGCAGCCACCCCTCCACTCCAGGGGGCCGGGAAACCGGTGGCGCGCTGCCCGTCTCAAACGCCCTCACCCATAGATAGAACTCCACCCCGATCCACACGTTCAGCAGCAGAAACGCTGCCTGCACCCCAAAGCGGATCGCCTGGCAGCGGTCCTTGCCCTCCCGCTTCCGGTATGCCTTCTTCTCGCGGCGGACCCGCGCAGGCGCGGCCATCATGATTCCATCCTCGCGCGCCCCCGGGCCGGCCTTCCGTGACTCCGGTCACCGCGCCCTGCCCCGGTCTGTCACAATGAAAGGCCGGACCTGACAGTAGGAGGGACCATGACCCGCGCAGAACTGATCGCAAAAATCGAAGCGCTTCCAGCCGAGCTCCGCCGCCTCATCGCCGGCGCCTCGCCCGAGCAGCTCAACCGCCCCTACCGCCCGGGCGGCTGGACCTCTCGCCAGGTCATCCATCACCTGGCCGACTCCCACATGCACGCCTACATCCGCTGCCGCTTCATCCTGCTCGAAAACGACCCGCCGCTGAAGCCCTACGACCAGAACGCCTGGGCGCTCCTCCCGGACGCCGCCGAGGGCCCCATCGAACCCTCGCTTCAGATCCTCGACGGCCTCCATGCCCGCTGGGCCGCCTTCTTCCGCGCCGTCCCCGACGACGCCTGGTCACGCAAGGGATATCACCCCGACTACGGCCCCGTCACGCTCGAGCGGCTGCTGGAAACCTACGCCGCCCACGGCGAAAAACACCTGAATCACATCCGCGCCGGACTCGCTCAGGGCTGAGCCTCCGCAACTCCACACAGGCAGCGCGCGGCGGCCCCTCTTACCGGGCCGCCCGCGCCATGCCTACCACCGCGTTCACCAGAATCGCTCCCAGCCCCGTCGGGATCAGCACCTTCCACCCGATGTTCATCAACTGGTCGTACCGGTAACGCGGGAACGTGCCGCGCAGCCAGATGAAAATGTAGAGCACCACCACCAGCTTCAGCATCCACCAGAACACCGGCGCCGCCTCGCGGTTGAAGCCCGGTATCAGAAACGCAATCGCTGCCAGCCACAACAGCGCGCCCACGCCGGCAAGCCCCGCCGCGTAGCCGCGCGTCGGCTGCTTCCGCATCAGGTAAAAACACAGCAGCCCGAGGCCGCCAAACACCGCCAGTGGCATCCCGTAATTCAACGGAATTTCCAGCCACGCCACGTTCGGAAACGGCCGCAGCCACCCGCCGAAAAACAGCGTCACCAGCACGCTGCCGATGGCGAACATGCTGATGTATTCCGACAGCATGTACACGCCCCAGCGGAAGCCGCTGTATTCGGTGTGGAACCCCGCCACCAGCTCGCTTTCCGCCTCCGGCAGGTCGAACGGCGCCCGGTTGGTCTCCGCTACGGACGCGATCAGAAAAATCATCGTCGGGATCAGCATCAGCCCGAAATTGTCAAACGCAAACCACACCCCGCGCTCCATCTGCGCCCGCACAATGCCCTGCATCGACAGCGTGTTCGCCATCATCACCCCGCACACCAGCGCCAGCCCCAGCGCCACCTCGTAGCTGATCAGTTGCGCGCCCGAGCGCAGTCCGCCCAGCAGCGAATAATGCGAGTTCGACGACCACCCCCCCAGAATGATTCCCAGGATGCCCACCGACGACATTGCCGTGATCACCAGCAGCCCCACGTTGGTGTCCGTCACCTGAAACCGCGGCGAAAACGGGATCACCGTCAGCGTTGTCGCCGCCGTGAAAAACGTCACTACCGGCGCCAGCCGGAACATGATCCGGTTCGCCTCGGCCGGCACCACGTCTTCCTTCATCAGCAGCTTCACCGCGTCGGCGATCGTCTGCAACAGCCCGTGCGGCCCCACCCGCATCGGTCCCAGCCGCGCCTGCATGTCGGCCAGCAGCTTCCGTTCCAGCAGCACCGTGAACGCTACCGCCAGCGGCGCCAGCAGCAGGATGCACGCCCCCACCACCAGGGGAATCAGCCAGGGCTGTGAAAAAAGGTCGCTCATTACCGTCCGTCCTTACCGCGAAATGCTCATCTGCGCCAGCCGCAGGAAAGGCTCGGGATACACCCCCACCACCAGCGTCAGCGCGCCCGTCACCGCCAGCCCCACCCGCGTGCCGAAGCTCACCGTCAGCGGCCCGGCTTCGGCCTCCTCCGGCTCGACGAAGATCGCTTTCACGATCCGGAAATAGTAATAAATGGCCACCACCGCATACACCGCGCCGATCACTGCCAGCATGTAATGCCCGGTCTCGATCAGCGCCCAGAAGATGTAAAACTTGCCAATAAATCCCGCCGTCGGCGGAATGCCCGCCAGCGACACCATGAACACCAGCATCCACAGCGCGTGGCCCGGCGCCCGCTTCATCATCCCCCGCAGATCGTTGATGTCATCGCCGGCCACGCCCTGCCGCGCCAGCGACGTCAGCACCAGAAACGCCCCCAGCGTCATGAACAGGTACACCAGCAGATACACGAGCACGCCCTTCAGCCCCGTCGGCGACCCCGCTACCAGCCCCAGCAGTATGTAGCCCGCATGACTGATCGAGCTGTAGGCCAGCAGCCGCTTCGTGTTCGTCTGCGTCACCGCCGCCAGGTTGCCCACTGTCATCGAAAGCACCGCCGCCGCCGCCAGCAGCGGCTCCCAGCTCTCGCGCGCAGGCCCCAGCGGCCCGGCAAACAGCCGCACCAGCAGCGCGAAGCTCGCCGCCTTCGACGCCGTCGCCAGATACCCGGTGATCATCGTCGGCGCCCCCTCGTAGGCATCCGGCGCCCACATGTGAAACGGCGCCGCACCGATCTTGAACAGCAGTCCCGCGCCTGCCGTCCCGATCGCCAGCACCAGCACCGGGTCCCAGGCGTCCCGCGCCGCCACCGCCGCCGCAATCTCGCCCAGCCGCGTCGAGCCGCTGATCCCGTATAGCACCGAAAATCCGTACACCAGGAAGCCCGAACTCAGCGAACCCAGAATCAGGTATTTCAGCGCCGCCTCGTTCGAGCGCCGGTCCGCACGCAGAAATCCCACCAGGATGTAAAACGTGATCGCCATCGTCTCCAGGCCGACGAACAGCGTCACCAGCTCCGTCCCGCTCGCCAGAAAATACATCCCCGTCTGCGCGATCAGCAGCAGCCCGTAATATTCCCCGTGGTGCTCGTCGCGGACTTCCAGATACCGGTAACTGATCAGCCCCGTGATCAGCGTCGCCGCCAGAAACAGCCAGTGGAAAAACAGCGCATAGTGGTCAATCACCAGCGCCCCGCGAAACGCCGTCAGCGATCCGCCATGTTCCATCAGAAACTGCTGCTGGCGCCAGAATGCCACGCCCGCGAAAACCTCTCCCAGCGCCAGAAAAATCAGCAGCCAGCGCCGCTGCCTGACGTCCGGAAATACCAGAAAATCAAACAGCAGCGTCGCGCACCCGAACAGCGCCAGCAGCAGCGCCGGCAGCAGCACAAAATGGTCCGTCGCCGTGTAATACTGGCTCATCGCGAAATCGCCTCCCGGGCAGGTTCGGGCGCCTGCGCCACCGACGTCGCCGTCTGGTGCACGCGGTGCACGATCTCCGCCACCGGCTTCTCCAGAATCTCGAAGTAGGGCTTCGGATACACGCCAATCGAAAGCGCCCACAGCATCAGCGGCACGAACACCGCCCACTCGCGCCAGGTCAGGTCCTTCAGCCCCCGGTTCTTCTCATTCGTCACCTCGCCGAGCATCGTCCGCTGGTACAGCCACAGCAGATATGCCGCGCCCAGCACCACGCCCGGCGCCGCCCATGCCGCCCACCAGCGGTTCGCCTGGAACGCCCCCTGAAGAATCGTGAACTCACCCACAAACCCGTTCAGCAGCGGCAGCCCCGCGCTCGAAAGCATCGCGAACGCGAACACGATCGCGTAATTCGGCATCACGTGCGCCAGCCCGCCGTATTCGGCAATCAGCCGCGTGTGCCGCCGCTCGTAAATCACGCCCACGATCAGAAAGAGCATTCCCGTCGAAATGCCGTGGTTGATCTGCTGGATCACCGAACCTGCCAGCCCCGCCTGATTCAGCGCAAATATCCCCAGCGTGCAGAAGCCCAAATGGCTCACGGACGAATAAGCCACCAGCTTCTTCCAGTCCTGCTGCATCAGGCTGACCAGCGCCCCGTACAGGATGCCAATCAGCGACAGTACGATCAGCGCCGTCACAATCGCCTTGTCCGACGACGCCTTCGGCAGCAGCGGCAGCGAAAAGCGGATGAACCCATAAGTCCCCATCTTCAGCAGCACCGCCGCCAGAATCACCGACCCCGCCGTCGGCGCCTCCGTGTGCGCATCCGGCAGCCAGGTGTGGAAGGGGAACATCGGCACCTTGATCGCAAAGCCCAGGAAGAACGCCCAGAACACCCACTGCTGAAGTCCCAGCGGCAGGTTCAGCTTCATCAGCTCGGTGATCTCAAACGTGTAGCGGCCGTATTGCGCCGCGTACTGGAAATACAGCGTCAGAATGCCCAGCAGCATCAGCACGCCGCCGGCCAGCGTGTAGAGGAAGAATTTGATCGCCGCATACAGCTTCCGCGGGCCGCCCCAGACGCCGATGATGAAATACATCGGCACCAGAACCAGCTCCCAGAAAATGTAAAAAAGCAGGAAATCCAGCGAAACGAACACCCCGATCATGCCCGTCTGCTGGAGCAGAAACATTGCGTAATATTCCTTCTCCCGCGTCTGAATCGCGTCCCAGGAATAGAAAATGGCAATGAATCCCATCGCCGTCGTCAGCATCACCAGCAGCAGGCTGATGCCGTCGATGCCGATGAAATAATTCACGCCCAGCGACGGAATCCACGCCACCTTTTCGACAAACTGGTAACCGTCCGCATGGCGGTCGAAGCGGAACAGCAGCGGCAGCGACACCAGAAAGCCCGCCGCCGCCGTCAGGTTCGCCCACCACCGGATCAGCGTCCGGTTTTCCCGCGGAATGAACAGCAGCACCAGCAGCCCGGCCAGCGGCGTGAACAGGACAATCGAGAGCAGGTTCGATGTCATCGCCCGCAGTCTCCTCTAGCGCACCCACCAGTAATAGCCGAAAATGGCCAGCACGCCGGCCAGGAACAGCAGCGCATAGGAATGGATGTAGCCGGTCTGAACAAACCGCACCGGGAACGACAGCGCCCGCACCGTGAACGCCCCCAGATTCACCAGCCCGTCCACGATCCACGTGTCGTACCAGATCGAAATCTTCGAGATGACGCGCGTCATCCACGCCGTCCCGTTGACGCCTCCATCCACCACCGCCGCGTCAAACCGCGCCAGCGCGCTGCCGCCGCCCTTGGCCAGCCCTTCCACAAACAGCGCATTGTAAACGTCATCCACGTACCACTTGTTGTACAGCACCGGATACAGCACGCCGCCCGTCGGCCGCTCCTCTTCCTTCAGCCTCAGATAAATGTGCCGTGCCAGCAGGATGCCCCCGATCGCCGCGCCAATCGACAGCCCCATCAGCGCCCACTCCATCGCCGCGTCGTGGTGCGCCGCCTCGTGCCCGGCGCCGGCCAGCCGTCCGGCGGCTTCAAACACCGGCTCCAGCCAGTGCTCGAACGCCTGAAACAGGGCGTTTTCGCCAAATACCTTCGGCATCCCGATCCAGCCCGCTGCCACCGACCCGGCCGCCAGCACCGTCAGTGGCACGGTCATCGAACGCGGCGATTCGTGAATATGATGCCGCGTGTGCTCGTCCATCCGGCCTTCGCCGTAGAACGTCATGAACATCAGCCGCCACATGTAAAACGCCGTCATCGCCGCCGTCACCCAGCCCACCGTCCACAGCGCCTTCGAGCCCAGCGGGCTGCTCCAGGCCTGCCACAGGATCTCGTCCTTCGAGAAAAACCCCGCCAGCGGCGGAATGCCGGCAATCGCCAGCGACGCGATGAACATCGTGCGGAAAGTCACCGGGATCCTGTCCTTCAACCCGCCCATCCGCCGCATGTCCTGCTCGCCGCCCATCGCGTGGATCACGCTGCCCGCCCCAAGGAACAGCAGCGCCTTGAAGAACGCGTGCGTGTACAGATGAAAGATCGCCGCCCAGTAAGCGCCCACGCCCACCGCCACGAACATGTAGCCGAGCTGCGACACCGTGGAATAGGCAAGCACCCGCTTGATGTCGTTCTGCACCAGCCCGATCGACGCCGCCAGAATCGCCGTCGCCGCCCCCACCGCCGCCACAATGTGGGACGTCTCCGGCGTGAGCACGAACAGCGCGTTCGAACGCGCGCACATGTAGACGCCCGCGGTCACCATCGTCGCCGCGTGAATCAGCGCACTCACCGGCGTCGGGCCCTCCATCGCGTCCGGCAGCCAGACAAACAGCGGGATCTGCGCGCTCTTGCCCGTCGCGCCCACAAACAGCAGCAGCGCCGTCAGGCTCAGCAACCCGAACACGCCAGTCTCCGGCGCAAACCGCGCTGACGCGAGCGTCTCATTCACTTCGGTGAACCGCAGCGAACCCACCACCGTCCAGAGGAAAAACATCCCCAGAATGAAACCCGCGTCGCCAATGCGGTTCACGATGAACGCTTTGTTGGCCGCATCCGACGCACTCTTCTTGTGGAAATAAAATCCGATCAGCAGATACGAACACAGCCCCACGCCTTCCCAGCCCACAAACAGCAGCGGATAATTGTTCGCCAGCACCAGCGTGAGCATGAAAAAGACGAACAGGTTCATATAGCCGAAAAACCGGTAGAACCCGCCGTGATGCGGCCCGTGCTCATGCGCCATGTACCCGGTGGCGTAAATGTGAATCAGAAAGCCCACAAACGTCACCACCAGGATCATCACCGACGACAGCGGATCCAGCAAAAAGCCCCACTGCGCCCCGATCAGCGGCAGCCATTCGTACAGCACCACCTCGTGCGCCTTCTTCTCCAGGCCCGCCAGCTGCGCCACCGCGCCCAGCGACAGCAGAAGGCTCACGCCCACCGTGCCCGGCCCCACTACGCTGATCGCCGCCTTCGAAAGCCTGCGTCCGAAAAAAAGCATCGCCGCCGCCCCGGCCAGCGGCACCAGCGGGATCAGCCAGATCATTTCCAGAAAATTCATGCTCCGGCTCCTACCACTTCAGCAGGTCAATCTCGTCCACCTGCACCGTCTCCCGGTTTCGGAACAGCGCGATCAGGATGCCCAGCCCGACGGCCGCCTCCGCCACCGCCACACAGATGACGAATATGGCGAACACCTGCCCGTCCAACTGGTCCAGGTTCCGCGAGAACGCGATCAGGTTCACGTTCACCGCGTTCAGGATGATTTCGATCGACATCATCAGCACGATCACGTTGCGCCGCGTGAGGATGCCCACCACGCCAATCAGCAGCAGGATCGCGCTCAGCACCAGGTAATGCGCCGTCGTGATCGGTCCCGTCATCGCCGCCCCCTCTCAGATCCTCTTCTTCGCCATCATCACGCCGCCCACAATCGCCACCAGCAGCAGCAGCGACGCCAGCTCGAACGGCACCAGGTACTCGCGGAACAGAACCATCGCCAGGCTCTCCACGTTGCCGCCTTCGCGCGGCGTCGGCTGCACGCCCGGCGGCAGCCGCAGCGTGTCCACGCCCCGCAGCCAGAACCACGTCACCAGCCCCGCCGTGCCGCCCGCGCACGCGAGCGCCCCCGGCCAGCTTCGGTGGAACTGCCGCTCCCGCGCCGCCTGCTCCAGATTCACCAGCATGATCACGAACAGGAACAGCACCATGATGCCGCCGATGTACAGCACGATCTGCACCGCAAACAGAAACTCGGCGTGCAGCATCAGGTACAGCCCCGCCACCCCGCCCAGCGACGCAATCAGCGCAATCGCGCAGTGCACCGCATTGCGCATCGTCACCGTCAGGATCGCGCCGGCCACCGCCAGCGCCGCGAAACTGTAAAAGAAAACCGCTTCCGTCATCGGTCGCTCCCGCGCGCCCCGGCGCGCACTCTTCACCAGCGGTACTGCGTCGGCAACATTCCCTGCTCCAGCGTCTGCCGGTCCAGGATCGCCCCCTCCCGCGTGTAACTGGCCATCTCGAAATCCTGCGTCAGCTCCAGCGCGTCCACCGGGCAGGCGTCTTCGCACAGCCCGCAGAACATGCACCGGCTGATGTCATAGGTGAACGTCACCAGCTCCTTCTTCTTCGTCTCCGGATTGCGCTCCCATCCCACCACGATCAGTTGCTCGGGGCAGGCCAGCGCGCACAGGTCGCAGCAGATGCACAGCGTGTCGCCGTTCTCCGGATTGATGTTCAGCCGCGGCGCGCCCCGGTAGCGCTCCCCGATCTTCGGCCGCTCGAACGGGTACTGCTCGGTGACGATCTGCTTCGGATGCTGATGCCGGAACGTCACCCGCAGCCCCTCGATCAGGTCGACGAGAAAAACCTTGCGCAGTAGCTCCTTCATCGCGCCCCTCCTTTCCGCCACGCGGCCCTCACCGGTCCACCTCGCCCAACACGATGTCGGTCGTGCCGATGATCGCCACTACGTCGGCTACCAGCGCGCCCCGGCACATCCGGTCCAGCGCCTGGAGATTCACGAAAGACGGCGGCCGGATCCGCACCCGGTAGGGCTGCGTCGAGCCGTCGCTCACCACGTAATAGCCAAGCTCGCCCTTCGGCGCCTCGATTGACACATACGCCTCGCCCACCGGCGGCTTGATCACCTTGCCGACCTTCGCCATGATCGGCCCCGCCGGAATGTCGCTCACCGCCTGCCGCACGATCCGCACGCTCTGCCGCATCTCCTGCATCCGCACCAGATAGCGGTCGTAGGTGTCGCCGTTCTGCCCCGTCGGAATCTCAAACTCGTATTTCTCGTAGCCCGAATACGGCTGCGCCTTCCGCAGGTCCCACTTCACCCCCGCCGCACGCAGCATCGGCCCGGTCACCCCGTACTCCTTGCAGTCAGCCGCCGTCAGGATTCCCACCCCTTTCAGCCGCTGCTGCCAGATGCGGTTCCCGGTCAGCAGCTCCTCGTATTCGTCCACTTTCCGCTCAAAAATATCGCAGAAATGCAGAACCTCTTTTTCAAAACCGTCATAGGTCTCGTATTGCAGCCCGCCGATCCGGAATGCGTGCGTCGTCAGCCGCGCCCCGCAGTATTTTTCATAAATGTTCAGGATCAGCTCCCGCTCCCGCATGCAGTAAAACAGCGGCGTGATCGCCCCGATGTCCAGCGCGTGCGTGCCCAGCCAGAGCAGGTGGCTCGCAATCCGGTTCAGCTCCGTCAGAATCACCCGCACCACCTGCGCCCGCGGCGGCGCCTCCACCCCCAGCAGCTTCTCCACCGCCAGACAGTAGCCCAGCCCGTTCGACACGGCCGCCACATAGTCCATCCGGTCCACATACGGCGCGAACATCTGCCACGTCCGGTTCTCGGCGATCTTCTCCACGCCCCGGTGCAGATAGCCGATCACGCACTCGGTCGAAAGCACCCGCTCGCCGTCCAGCTTCAGGATCACCCGCAGCACGCCGTGCGTCGACGGGTGCTGCGGCCCCATGTTCAGAACCAGCTCGGTCGCGTCAAGAAAGGTGTCCGCCATGGCTATTGCCCGCTTTCGATGCCCAGATTCTCCTGCACCCAGTGCTGGTCCATCTTCAGAATGCTGTTCTCTTTCCGCAGCGGGAAGGTCTCCCATTCCTCCGGCAGCAGAATGCGCCGCATGTCCGGATGGCCCTCGAACTCGATGCCGAACATGTCATACACCTCGCGCTCCAGCCAGTTCGCCGTCAGATGCACCGGCACCGCCGTCCGCGGCCGGTAGCCCTCGGCAATCCGGATCTTCATCCGGATCCTCTCATTGCGCGCGAAGCTGTAAATGATGTAGACGATGTCGAACGGCTCGGGCCGCTCCGGCCAGTGCACGGCGGTGATGTCCACCAGATAATCAAAGCCGTGTTTTTCCTTGAGCGACTCGAGAATCGGAATGGCCGCTTCGGGCCTGGCGACAAGAAAATTCTGCCCCAAATACGAGCTGAATTCGAGAATTTGATCGCCGAACTCTTCCCTGAGCGCCTGCGTCAGTTCGCTCTCCCAGGGCGTGCTCGCCATCGCCGCCGGCGCCTTCGCCGCGGCCGGCTTCGCGGCCCCGGCCGCCGGCGCTTTGGCTGCGCCGCCCGCCACAGGCGCGGCCTTCGCTGCACCGGCTTCCGGTTTCGCCCCCTCGGCCGCGGCGGGCTCCGCCGCCGGGCCCGCGCCTCCTTCGCTCGCAGGCGCCGCCTTCGGTTCGGGCTTGCCGCCCTCTCCGGCGGACGCGGCCGCCCCGCCGCCCGGCGGCTGGGCTGCGGAAGATACGGCCGGCGGCTGCGCCGGCTCGCGGCTGGACTCAGGCGCCGGAGCGCCTTCCGGCTTCGCGTCGTCTGGCATCGCAGATTCCTGACTGAAGTTTCAGGGATATCACGCCGGCAAAATCGGTGTCAAATGTCCGATTGTCCCGTGCACCGCCCCACGCACGCCGCTGACGCCGCCCGCCCCGGCGCCTGCCTCCGTCAGGCTTTCCGCGCTTCCACCTCTTCGGCCGGCATCGGACGTCCGGTCAGATACCCCTGCACCTCATCGGCGCCCATCCGCTCAAGAGCCGCCCGCTGCTCTTCCGTCTCCACTCCTTCGACGATCACCTCCAGCGCGAGCCCGTGCGCCATCCGGATGATCGACTCGAGCAGCGGCGCCCGCCCCTGATCCAGCTCTCCCAGGAAACTGCGGTCCACCTTGATCCGGTTCACCGGCAGCTCTTTCAGATATGCCAGCGAACTGGTTCCCGTGCCAAAATCGTCCAGCGCAAACTGCACCCCCAGCCCGCGCAGCTCCCGCATCCGTTCCGCCGCCAGCTTCAGGTTCTCCACCACCGCGCTTTCGGTGATCTCCAGCTCCACCAGCCGCGGGTCTATTCCGCTGTCGGCCAGCGCCCGCCGCACGTCCTCAGGAAAGCCCGCATCGGCCAGTTGCAGCGCGCTCACATTCACGCCGATCCGCGCCGGCAGCCGGCGCTCCTGCCAGCGCCGTGCCTGGCGGCACGCTTCCTCGAGCGCCCAACGCCCCAGCTCGACAATCAGCCCCGTCTCCTCGGCCACCGGGATGAATGCCGCCGGCGACACCGTCCCGATCTCCGGATTGCGCCACCGCATCAGCGCCTCATGGCCCGCCGTGCGGCCGTCTCGCAACCGCACCTGCGGCTGATAGTGCAGCAACAGCTCGCCCCGGCCCGCCGCCCCGCGCAGGCGCCGCTCCAGCTCCAGCCGCTCCGGCGCCTCAATCGCAATCGTCGGATCAAACACCACGCAGCGCGCCCCGTTGCGCCTTGCCCGCGCCGCCGCCGCGGCCGCCCTCGCACGCCGCAGCCACTGCCGCACCTCCTCGGCCCCTTCGGCCGCCGCCACGCCAATGGCCGGTCGGGCGTGGATCTCGTGCCCCCCCATCAAGAACGGCTCCTCAAGCAGGCGCAGCAGCTGCGCCCCAAACGACCCCGGATCTTCGCCCGCGCCCCGCGTCAGCACCGCAATCTCATCCCCGCTCAGCCGCGCCGCAAATCCCGCCCCGCAGGTCCTCACTACCCTCTCCGCGGCGCTCCGCAGCAGCGCGTCCCCCGTCTCCTCCCCCAGGATCTCCCTCACCCGCCGCGCCCCCTCCAGCGACACCAGCACCAGCGCCGCCGGCGCGCCCCGTTCGCCCTGCCGCATCTGCTCGATCCATTCCTCAAGCTGCCGCCGGTTCCACAACCCCGTCACCGGATCCCGCTCGGCCCGGTACTTGAGCTCCTCGAGCAGGTTCGCCTGCTCGACCGCCAGCGCCGCCAGCTCTTTGAGCTCCTCGATCACTTCTTTCGAAGGCCCGTCCCCAAACGGCGCACGCCCGAACAGCGTCAGACAGCCCACCATCTCACCCGCCGCCGTCGTCAACCGGTCCGACCAGCACCACCGGACACCGCCAGCCAGTCCCGCATACGGCGCCCACGCCGCTGATCCGCTCATCTCCACCGCCTGTCCCCGCAGCCGCCACCACGGCGCCGCCAGCGCCGGCATCCGCGCCGGCGCCTGGAGCCAGACCGGCACCTTCCGGCTTGCGGCCAGCGTCTCCAGATCCTCCCCCCGAAGACCAAACACCACCGCCACTTCCGCCCCCGCCGCTCGAGCCGCCAGGCCCGCCAGCAGGCCCAGACTCTCGCCCAGCGGCGACTGCGCCGCAATCGCGCGGTAGACGTCCTTGAGCCGACAGACCAGGCTGGCAGCACCGGACCCGGTCTCCACCGCCGCCTCACCGTCTTGAAGGTGCGCCGGCCGCAAACAGATCCACCTCCTCAATCAGCGTCTCCACGTCCGTCCGTCCCAGCAGGCCCCACATCCACCGCCCCTCCACGAGCAGCGTCACCACACGGCCGCCGGCCACCGTCCGGTATTCGAACGGCTCGCCGAGCGCGGCGTTCAGCCGATCCCGCACCGCCTCGCTGTCGCCCCCGGCTTCCACCAGCCACACCCGCATCTGCGGCGTCCACGCGTAGACCGGCCCCGCGCAACCGGTCTGGGCGATTCTCTCCTGCTCGAACGCCTCCAGCGCCTCCTGCGCCACCGCCCGGCCAAAGCGGCTTTCCATCATCGTCAGCCGGTCAAAGACCACGCCTGCCACCGCCAGCCTGCCGCCCTGCGCCACCGCCTCGCGCAAGGCCCGCACGCCCGCTTCGCGTCCCGCCGTCCGGCCCTCGGCGCACGCCGCGCGGCGCTCGCGCGCCTCCTCCAGCCGCCGGCCCAGCGCCTCCATCTGCGACGCCGTCTCGGCCCGCTGCGCTTCGCCCTGCCGCTTCAGCGTATCGGCCGCCTCATACACGGCCGCCCGCATCGCCGCCAGACTCTCGGCCCGCACCGCCCGCTCCAGTTTCTCCTGAACCGCCGCAAGCCGGCCCGCCGCCCGCTCGCCCCCGTCGGCCAGCGCCATCACCGCCTGGTGAAAAGCCGCCACCAGACGCTGCACCTCCCGGCGCATCTCCCCCTGTCGGCGTACCTCCCCTTCGCGCCGCGCCCGCAGCTGCGCCGCCAGCCCCTCGAAAAACTCCTGCCTCAGAGCCGGATCCGCCCTCAGTGCTTCGAGCTCCACCAGCGCCGCGTCAGGACCCAGCTCATCGCTCAGCACCCCTGCAAACGCCACGCACGGCATCGGGCACTCTCCCGTGCCGCCACCGGCCCGCCCGGCCTCGTCCAGAAATCGGCGTAAGGTGATGATCTTCACGGCCCGCTTCTGTCTCATCGGTGCAAAACGGAGAAATTTGAACCGGCCCCCTCGCCGGGCCGGCCCGTTACAATGAATAGGCGCGACCATAGCGCCGCGCGGATCATCTATCTCGATAGGATCCTGATCTCTCAAGGAGCTTCCCCTACCGCCATGTTCCGTTCAACCCTGTTCGTTTTCGCACTTGGGCTCGCCGCCCTGCCCCCGCTGGCGGCGCAGAAGCCGGGCGACCCGGCCAAGGGCAAAGAAGTCTTCGACCAGTGCGCCGTCTGCCACTCGGCCACCACCGACGAGAAGAAGATCGGCCCCTCCCTCAAGGGCCTGTTCAAAAAGCCCAAAATGACCAACGGCCAGAAGCCGACCGAGGCCAATGTCCTCGCCATCATCGACAAGGGGAAAGGCACCATGCCCGCCTTCTCCGACGTGTTGACCAAAGAGGAAAAAGCGGACCTGCTCGCCTACCTCAAGACCCTCTGAAGGCCGCAGCTGGCCCGTTTGACCCACCTCCCGCGCACAGGCTAAAATGAGAGCGTGGCGGTCGTCAGGCCGCCGCCAGACTCAAGCGTCCCCATCGTCTAGCCAGGCCTAGGACACCGCCCTTTCACGGCGATAACGCGGGTTCGAATCCCGCTGGGGACGCCAATTCTTTTTCCCGATCCGCTGTTGCCCCAGTCCCTGCCACGGCCTCCACTCCATCGCCGCCGCTGGATACGTTCAGTGCCGTCTTCCCCAGAGCCGTCGATCCGGGGGACGCCGGCCCCCCCGATCCAGGGACCATCCCCTATGGCAGGCCCAGTGCGATCAGCAAAATTACGAAACGAACCGAAAAATCAGCAAGTTATTTAAAATGAATAGTTTGCATGGATTCCAGCGCCCCGCGCCCGGGCCGTACGGCGATAGATCGCCCCCTCAGCCCTCGAACCGGAACCGCGCCCGCCCCTCGTGCTCGTGCGCGATGCCGCGCTTTGTGCCCCGCACGAACTCGACGATCCGCCTCGCATGCGGCGAGTCGATCTCCCGCTCGATTCTCTCCAGCGCCTCCTTCAGCTTCAGCTTCGAACGGTACAGCAGCCGGTAGGCCCGCTTGATGTCGGCGATCTCGCCCGCCGTGAAACCCGCCCGCCGCAGCCCGACCACGTTCAGCCCCACCGGACTCGCATACACGCCGCTGTAGAGGAAAAACGGCGGCAGGTCCTGATTCACCCGCACCCCACCGCCGATCATCGCCAGCCGCCCGATCCGGCAGTACTGATGCACCACCACGCAGCCGCTCACAAAGGCCTGGTCTTCCACCGTCACATGGCCGGCGATCAGCGCGCAACTGGCAATTACCGTCCGGTTGCCCACCGTCGCGTTGTGCGCGATGTGGCCCGAGCTCATGATGAAATTGTCGTCGCCGACACGCGTCACGCTCTCCGGCGCCGTGCCCCGGCTGATGGTGAAATGCTCGCGGATCCGGTTGCGCGAGCCGATCACCAGGTAGCTGCGCTCGCCGGTGAAGCTCCTGTCGAACGGATCAGTACCCAGCGCCGCGCCGGCGCTGATTTCGTTGTCGTCGCCGAGCGTCGTCCAGCGCTTGATGTAGACGTAGGGTTCCAGCACGCAGCGGGCGCCGATAACCACGTCGCGTTCGATCACGCAGAACTCGCCGATGCGCGTCTGCGGCCCGACAACCGCCTCCGGGTCCACCTTCGCCGTCGGGGCCACATAGGCCGATGGATCGACAGGCATACACTGGGTATGATACCGGCGCGCGCCGGCCAGGGGAGGCCAGCATGAAAGTCCGCGAGATTGCCGAACGGCTCGGCCTGACATGGGAAGGCGACGGCGAGCGCGAGGTCCTGCGCGTCGCCCCGCTCGACAGCGCCGGCTCGGGCGAGCTCGCCTTCGCCAACAGCCGCCGCGCCCTGCGCGAGGCGCAGTCTTCGGCCGCCGGCTGCCTGCTGGTTCCGCTCGACTTCGAGAACCCCGGCGGCCGCACCGTCATCCGTTGCCCGGATCCGCGCGCCGCCTGCGCCCGCGTCATCCCGTGGCTGCACCCCATTCCGCATCCGCCCCGCGGCATTCATCCGGCTGCGCTCATCGGCGACGACTGCGTCATCGCCGACGACGCCAGCATCGGCCCCCTGTGCGTGATCGGCGATGGAGTGCGCATCGGCTCAGGCACCGTGCTCTATCCAGGCGTGCTCGTCTATCCGGGCGTCGAGATCGGCGAGCACTGCATCATCCACTCCGGTGCCGTCATCGGCGCCGACGGCTTCGGCTTCGTCTTTGAAAACGGCCGCTACGAAAAGTTCCCCCAGGTCGGCCGCGTCGTCATCGGCAACGACGTCGAGATCGGCGCCAACTCGACCATCGACCGCGCCGCTCTCGGAGTGACCTCGATCGGGGACGGCACCAAGCTCGACAACCTCGTCCACATCGCCCACAACTGCCGCATCGGCCGCCACGTGGTCATCGCCGCCCAGACGGGCCTCGCCGGCGGCACGGTCATCGAGGATTACGCCGTCATCGGCGGCCAGGTCGGCATGGGCGACAACGTCACCGTCAAGAGCGGCGCCGTCATCGGCTCCGGCGCCGGCATCCTCAGCTCGAAGATCGTCCGCGGCGGCGGCGAGGTCTGGTGGGGCACGCCCGCGCGGCCGCTGAAGGAATATCTGGAGACGCTCGCCAACCTCGCCCGTCTCCCCCAGATGCGCCGCGAACTCGACGAGCTGCGCCGCCGCGTGGCGGAACTCGAGCGGCAGCGCGCCCAATGAGAATCATCGTCGCCGGCACGGGGCGCAAGTCGGGCAAGACGACGCTCGTGTGCCGCATCCTGCGCCTGGCGCCCGGACTCGGCTGGACGGCGGTGAAAATATCCCACCACGCCCCGGACTCCGGCGCGCCTTACGAAATCATCGAAGAGGCCACGCCCGGCCAGACGGGCGATACGCGCCGTTATCTCGCCGCCGGCGCCGCCCGCGCCTTCTGGGTGCGCGGCGACTTCGAAGCCGCCCTGCCCGAACTCGAGCGCCTGCTGGCCAACGCCGAAAACTGGATCATCGAGTCGACGCGCGCATCGAAGCGAATCCCCTGCGACGCCGTGCTCACCGCCGGCGCCGGAGCCGCGCCCGGTGATCATGAACTACTCGCCCTGGTCGGCCAGCGCGGGCAACCGCAATGTGACGGCCAGCCTGGTTGATCCCGCCTCCGTGCTCACCGAGCCCCCCGCCGCGGCCACAAAGCGCAGCAGGAAGCTGCGGCCTCCGGACGAGGTCAACAGCCGCGCCGCATCCTCGGGATCCTCGCACGCCTCTGCCCACCACCACGCCACGGCCATCGGCCCCTCGCGGCCCAGCCGCACGTGAAGCGGATCCGGGCAGGCGGCCGCATCGCGGAAGAATGCCACCAGGTGTTCGATCACGCGGGGCAGCGCCTCCGGGGCCAGCACGGCGGGGACGGGCGTGCCCAGATGCAGGTCGAGCACGGCCTCCTCCTCGGCGAACAGCCGCCGGGCGACCTGCGCGCAGACCTGCTCAAGCGAGAACGGCCGCCGCGGCTCGGGCCGAAAAGCCGCCGCCAGGGCCGCATCATCCAGCAGCCAGCTTGCCTGCTGAACCATCCGCCGCAGGCGGCGGCAGTGCGGAATCAGGTCCGGGCGCGCCTCGCTCACCACCATGTCGATGAAATAGGCCGAGGTCTCGATGCCCGACAAGGGCTGTCGCAGGTCGTGCGCCAGTTGCTGAACCAGTGCCAGGGCGTCACCCTGCGGATCCGTATTTGCCTGCCCCGCACTGTCCGCCGATCCCATTGCCGGCACGCTGTCAAGAATACCACCCGCAGCAGAATCCAGATGAGGTTCTACATGGGTTGGAATGGGGTCAGACACCCAATGCACTTTTCACTGGCGATCTGTCGCGCCTTCAAAACGGGGTCAGACACCCAATGTCCCTTTTCTGGCGCTTCAAGCCTGATGTTTCCGTCAGACGCGTCGGGGTCAGACACCATTGGAATGGTTCCTGAGGTGTCTGACCCCTTTTATTATTGTCCGTGCCCGCGGCTGTGGCGCTCGTCGTGATCTTCGGCCGCTTCGAGGTGAGTGGTCACCTCGACGGGGTGGGCAAAGCTGCGCTCGAGCGCCTCCTCAATCAGCGTCGCGGTGTGGTGCGCCGCCCCCAGGGTGGTGGCGTAAGGGAAGATGAGATGGAGCTCGGCGAGGAACCTGCCACCGGTAGCCCGCAGGCGGAGGCCGTGATACTCGATGCCGTGCTCGCGTGTCAGGCCGTCGAGTGCTTCCCGCAGGGCCTTCTCGACCGCCGGATCGGCGTAGTCCAGCAGCCCCTGCGCACTGCGCCACACGAGCTGCGCTCCCGACCACAGGATCTGCAACGCGACGAGGATGGCGACGATCGGATCAAACGGTTTCCATCCGGTAAGAATTACCAGGCTGACGCCGCCGAAAGCGGCCACGCTGGTGATGCAGTCCGTGAGCACGTGCCTGCCGTTGGCTTCGAGAATGAGGGAGTGATACCGGCGGCCTGTCCGGATGAGGTGCCAGCCGAGCGCACCGTTGGCCAGTCCGAGCCCGAGCGTGATGCCGGCGCCGAGCGAGAGCCGCTGGAGCGGCAGTCCCTGTCGCCACTGATACAGCGAGGTGACCAGGATGGAGACGGCGGCGGCAGCAATGAGCGCGCCTTCGAAGCCGGCAGAAAAGAAGGCGACGCGATCGAGTCCGTAATGATAGCGGCCGCCCGCCGGGCGCCGGCTCAGCCGCAGGGCGAAGGCGGCAAACCCGACCGCCGCCACGTGTACCACGCTCTCAATGGCATCGGAGAAGATCGACGATGAGTTGGTGAGATACCAGGCGGCGGATTTGCCCGCGAGCATCAACACGCCGAAGGCGAGCGAGAGGCGCATCGCCGACGACGTGGCCCCGGAGTGCGCCGCGTGGTTCACACCCGGGATTCTAGCAGAAACGCGGCTCGACGCCCAGGGCGTGCATCCTGCCGGCGAGGCCCCGCGAAACAGCCTGGAAATGCGCCAATGAAACCGGCTGAAATAAAGAACAATGCATCAGGACAAGGCGCGTGCAGGCGCTGTTATTTTTTCCAGGAAATGGATAATCCCTGAGGCGATTCTGGCAGGAATTCCGTCTTTACCGCCGGGTCATTCTGGATCCGTTCAAGAAAAGGCCGCAGCGTAAAGGCGGCGTTGCGCGTATTATGAGCGAGGATCGCGCCGCCCGGTCGGACCTTTGGCAGGACGAGCTCGTAGTAGCGCAGGTAGTCGGGCTTCCAGGCATCGATGAAAACGATATCGAACGGCCCGTCGATGCGCACCACCTCGACCAGCGCGTTGGCCAGCCGTGCGTCAACAACATCGAGAACTCCCATGGCGGCGAAGTTCTTCAGCGCGGCCGCGTGGCGGTCCGGGTCGATCTCGATCGTGATCAGCCGTCCGCCGGTTTTTTTGAGCGCCATGGCGAACCAGCCGCCGCTGTAGCCGGCCGAAGTGCCGATCTCGAGGACGCGCTTCGCCTTCAACTGAAGCGTGAGCCGGTAAAAAAACTGCCCGTCTTCCGGGTCCACGCTCATGTAGCGCCGGGCGTCTTTCCGCATGGATTCGAGCACGGCGCGGGCGTGTTCTTCCGAGTAGGGTTCAGCCAGCAGGGACAGCAGCAGGATGAGAGTCATCGTCAGGCCGGGCCGCCGCGGGCCCTGCCCTTCAAGATATCAACGCCAGGCATCGATGCTGCCGCGAAGGTTATACACCTGGCGGAAACCCATCCGCCGGAGCAGGTCGCAGGCGGCCGCCGAGCGGACGCCGCTTTTGCAGTGCACGATCACCGGCCGGTCGGGATCGAACCGGTGCAGGTGGCGCGGCAGTTCGCCGAGCGGAACATGGATGGTACCGGGAATATGGCGGGTCTGGCGCTCGTGGTGCTCACGGACGTCGATGAACTGAACTCGGGGATTCTCTTCCATCAGACGCCTGGCTTCAACTGGGGACACTTCCGGTGCGCGGGAAAAGAGGGATCTGAACATCTGCTTGAGAGGATGCAACCGGGCCGCAGGGGTGACATTCGGCAGGCGCGGTCCGGGGCCTGGCGCCAGAGGCGACAGCGACCGGTCCGTCTGCTCCATGACCCCCATGCAAAACCGGATGTGATCACCCGTGGCGGAACAGAAAAGGAACACCGTGCACGGGATTATTCTGGGGATTCATCCTGGATTGTGCGCTTTGATCAGAAGTTGGGCGGGGAATATTCCTGCCAGCGAAAAACGCGTTTTCCCTTTCACCTGACTGCCGGCCGTCAGCCGGGGCAGACGAGGAGCTCCTGGCGGCATCGGCCGGCCTCCAGCGTCCAGGCGCGGACATCGACGACCCGTCCCTGCCTGACGGCCACGATCACCATGACGGTCCACGGATGGGCCTGCTCACGATCTTGCGTGGAGGGCAATGCGGTTCCGTCAGGATGCGAATGGTAAAAGCCGAGGATGGCGAGTCCGCGCTCGCGGGCCTCGCGCTGCAAGGCGAGATGCCGTTCGGGGTCGATGAGGAAATGCCGCCGCCGGTCTCCGGGGTACACGTTCTCGCAGGGCTCCGCGTGAACAACGAGCCGGCTGCCGCCGTGTCCGTGGCCGATGAGAATTCCGCAGGCTTCTTCCGGGGCTGAGGCAGCAGCGTGGGATACAATCCGCTGCCAGGCCGCAGGTGTCAGCCGCACCACGCCCGCAATGTAGCATGGCCGGGAGGCGGGACTGCAAGGTCAGCACCCTGGAGGGAACGGCCGCGAAAGGCCGGGGCAGAGCAACCGCGGAGCCAGTCGTGCAACGCGCGATAGCGAAGGCGGCTCTGCCGGCCGCCCGGAGGCGGCTTTCAGTCGCGGCTCAGGCCGGGTTTCCCGCTTCTGAGCCGCCAGGGGAAGCGCCGGGAACCGGTACAAGGACGCGCGGTCCACGGGGCGGCCTCAAAGCGCGCGGCGGGCGGTGACCGCTTCTTCCGCCCGCCCTTAGCGAGCGGGCTCCCGTTGGCGCTCTGGGTTGCGAGCCCGGCGGCCGAAGGGCACCGACAGGAGCGGGTCGGGAGGGCCGGTCTGAGTGCCCTCTTGCAATCCTTGACCGATTTGGTCCGCGATGGTATAGTCAGAAGTGGACCGAATTGGTCCTGAATTGAGCAAGGCATGCTGAAGCTGACCAAGAAGGCCGACTACGGGTTGATCAGCCTGAAGCACATCGCCGTTTATGGTAAGGAGCGGCCTGCCAGCGCGAAGGAGATGGCGGAGGCGTACGGCATTCCGGTGCCCATCCTCTCGAAGGTTCTTCAGCGGCTGGTGCGGGAGGGGTTTCTTGTGTCGGAGCCGGGCGCCAACGGTGGTTACCGGCTGGCGCGGGACGCATCGCGCATCACGGCGCTCGAAGTGATCCGGGCCATCGACGGCCCGGTGTTGCTCACCAACTGCTTCAGCGGCGACGGCGACTGCTGCATTTCGGATCTTTGCAACGTGCGCGAGCCTCTGCGGCGGGTGCACGAGCGAATCCAGCAGGTTCTGGGAAGCATCACAATTGCGGACCTGAGCGATGAGGCGAATACCGGGCCGGGTTCCGGGCGGGGAAACGGCCTGACGGTCCTTTCCAGCTAAGGCGGGAAAATGAGAAGAGGAAAAAGGCCATGTTAAAGTTCCCGATTTATCTCGATTATCATGCGACGACGCCCGTTGACGAGCGCGTGCTCGAGGCCATGCTGCCCTATTTCCGCGAGCATTTCGGCAATGCGGCCAGCCGCAACCACAGCTTCGGCTGGGTGGCCGAAGAGGCGGTGGAGAAGGCGCGCAAACAGGTAGCCGCGCTGATCAACGCCTCGCCCAAGGAGATCGTTTTCACCAGCGGCGCCACCGAGTCCAACAACCTGGCCATCAAGGGCGTGGCCGAGATGTACGCCGAAAAGGGCAATCACATCATCACCGCGGCCACCGAGCACAAGTCGGTGCTGGACACCTGCAAGCGCCTTGAGAAGCGTGGCTTCCGGGTCACCTATCTGCCGGTGAGGCCGGACGGGCTGATCGATCTTGACCAGTTGCGTGACTCGATCACGGACCGCACGATTCTGGTCTCGATCATGTACGGCAACAACGAGATCGGCACGGTGCAGGACATCCGCACCATCGGCCAGATCTGCCACGAAAAGGGCGTGTTGTTCCACACCGATGGCACGCAGGCTGCCGGCAAGATCCCGGTGGACGTCATCGCCGACAACATCGACCTGATGTCGTTCACCGCGCACAAAATGTACGGGCCGAAGGGCGTAGGCGCGCTGTATGTTCGCCGCAAGAATCCGCGCGTGCAGCTGGTGGCCCAGATCGACGGCGGCGGCCACGAGCGCGGCATGCGCTCCGGCACTCTCAACGTGCCGGGCATTGTCGGCTTCGGCAAGGCGGCCGAGCTGTGCCAGCAGCTGATGCCCGAAGAGATGCCGCGTCTCCAGCGGCTGCGCGACAAGCTGAAGGACGGTATCCTGGCGCAGCTGGACGCGGTGTACATCAACGGCACGATGGAGCGCCGGCTGCCGCACAATCTCAATATGAGCTTCGCCTACGTGGAGGGCGAAAGCCTGCTGATGGGCATCAACGACATTGCCGTCAGCTCCGGCTCGGCCTGCACGTCGGCGACGCTCGAGCCGAGCTACGTGCTGAAGGCGCTTGGGGCCGGCGACGACCTGGCGCATTCTTCCATCCGCTTCGGGCTGGGCCGCTTCACCACCGAGGAAGAGATCGACTACACGATCGGGAAGGTGGTGGAAGTGGTGAGGAAGCTGCGGGAACTGTCGCCGCTGTACGAGATGGTGAAGGAAGGGATCGACCTGACGAAGGTGGAGTGGTCGGCGCATTGATGCGCCGCGACTCCGGCAGGCAGTACGAAATTGATCGCACGAGGGGAATGAAAAACGATGGCATACAGCGAGAAGGTTCTGGATCATTACAATAATCCGCGCAACGTCGGGAGCCTGGACAAGAACGATCCCAACGTGGGCACGGGGCTGGTGGGGGCGCCGGAATGCGGCGACGTGATGAAGCTGCAAATCAAGGTGAACCCCGAGACGGGCATCATTGAGGATGCCAAGTTCAAGACGTTCGGCTGCGGGTCGGCGATCGCGAGCTCTTCGCTGGCGACCGAGCTGATCAAGGGCAAGACGATCGACGAGGCGATGCAGCTGAAGAACACCGTGATCGTCAACGAGCTCAGCCTGCCGCCGGTGAAGATCCACTGTTCGGTGCTCGCCGAGGACGCCATCAAGGCGGCCATTGAGGACTACCGGAAGAAGGCCGCGACCCGCGAAACGGCCGCGCAGTCGGCGTAATCTGGGAGCAGGGGCGGATGCCCCACAGACGCGAGAGTTCTTTGCCATGCCGGAAATCCACGTGACACCGAAAGCGGTGCAGAAGATCCGCGAGGCGTTCGCCAAGCAGGGCGTGCAGGGCGGCGGCCTGCGCCTGGGGGTCCAGGGCGGGGGCTGCTCGGGGCTGAGCTATCTGTTCCGCTATGAGCCCAGGCCGCGGCCGTCCGATCACATCTTCCGCTTCGAGGACGTGGAGATCTACATAGACCCGAAGAGCATGATCTTCCTCGACGGCATGACGCTTGACTACAAGGAATCGCTCATGCACTCGGGCTTTGCGTTCGACAATCCCCATGCGACGAAGAGCTGCGGGTGCGGAACGTCGTTTTCGGCCTGATGGCACACGTGCACGATTGCTGGCATTGTGGGGCAAAGGACGCGGCAAGCCTGTTCTGCCGCTACTGCAACACCATCCAGGCGCCCACGCCGGATTATTACGAGTTTTTCGACCTGCCCCGGCGCCTGGCGCTCGACCCTGAAGATCTCAAAAACCGCTATTACTCGCTGAGCCGCCTGCTTCACCCGGACCGCTACACGCGCCGCTCGGAGCAGGAGCGCCGCTTTTCGCTCGAGGCATCCTCCATCCTGAACGACGCCTACCGCGTGCTGCGCGATCCCATCCAGCGCGCCGAGTACGTGCTGCGGGAGGAAGGTTTCCCTGTCGGCGACCAGCGGAATAAAGACGTGCCGCCGGAACTGCTGGAAGAAGTGTTCGAGCTGAACATGGCGCTCGACGAGCTGCGCAGCGGCGACCTCGAGGTGTTGCCGCAACTGGAATCCTGGCGGCGCCATTTTCTTGAAATGCTCTCGGGAATCGACGCCGAGCTGGAGGAGCTGTTCCGCCGGCATGACGCGGCCCAGGGCGACCAGCGCCGGAGCGTGCTCGGGCAGATCCGCGCCGTACTGAACCGCCGCCGCTACATCAGCAACCTCGTTCAGGAAGTGGACAAACAGCTGGCTGCCCGCAACGCATAAGGGCGCAGCATTGTGGGACATTCATGAGTACTTTTCAGATCGATTTTTCATCCGCACAGCGGAAGCGCATCATCGGCATTGACCTGGGCACCACGAATTCGCTGGCAGCCTTCATGGATCTGACCGGGCCGGCGATCATCCCCGGCCCGGACGGAAGCCGCATGGTGCCAAGCATCGTCAGCCTGGCCGACGACGGTTCGTTCATCGTCGGCGAGCCGGCGCGCCGCCTGCTGATTGACCGTCCTGACCGGACCGTCTACTCGGTGAAGCGCCTGATGGGCCGGGGCCGCGCCGACGTAGAGGAAGAGCTGAAGCTGTTTCCCTTCCGCATTGCCGAAGACAGCGAGCAGGTCATCCGCCTGAAGCTGGGCGACCGGACGTTCACGCCACCCGAGATTTCGGCGCAGATTCTCAAGGAGCTGAAACGCCGGGCGGAGGCGTACCTGGGCGAGGAAGTGACGCAGGCGGTGATCACGGTGCCGGCCTACTTCAACGATGCGCAGCGGCAGGCGACGCGCGATGCGGGCCGCATCGCGGGCCTTGAGGTGCTGCGGCTGGTCAACGAGCCGACGGCGGCCTCGCTCGCCTATGGACTGGACAAGCGCCGGGAGGGCATCATTGCCGTCTACGACCTTGGCGGCGGCACGTTCGACATCTCGATTCTGCGGCTGCACGAAGGGATCTTCGAGGTGCTGGCCACCAACGGCGACACGCACCTCGGCGGCGATGACATCGACAACCGCCTCCTTTCGATCGCGCTCGAAGACATCGCCAGCGAGTGGGGCGAGGACCTGTCGCACAACGGCGAGGCGGTGCAGACGATCCGCCAGGCGGTGATTCGGGCCAAGGAGGAGCTCTCCTTCCGGCCGGTGACCGTCATCGACATTGAATACCGCGGCCGGCGCTACCAGCGCGAGCTGCGGCGGGAGCTGTTTGAGAATCTCATCCGCGATATTGTCGAGCGCACGCTCGGCCCCTGCCGGCAGGCGATGCGCGACGCCGGGCTCGAGCCGGAGCAGATCGACGAGGTCGTGCTGGTGGGCGGCTCGACCCGCATCCCGATGGTCCGCCGCGCGGTGGAGACGCTGTTCAGGGCCAAACCGCATTCGGAGCTCAACCCGGACGAGGTGGTGGCGCTTGGGGCCGCCGTGCAGGCCGCCATCCTGTCAGGCGAGGTGCAGGACAAGCTGCTGCTCGACGTCACCCCGCTTTCGCTCGGCATTGAGACGATGGGCGGCGTGGTGAGCAAGCTGATCCACCGGAACTCGACAATTCCGGCCTCGGCCACGGAAGTCTTCACCACGTCGGTCGACGGGCAGCGCAACGTGCTCATTCACGTGGTGCAGGGCGAGCGAGAGCTGGCCAGGGACTGCCGGTCGCTGGCGCGTTTTGAGCTGAAGGATCTGGAACCGCTGCCCGCCGGCATGGCGCGCATCGAGGTACGCTTCCTCATTGATGCCAACGGCATCCTCAGCGTCACCGCGCGCGACCTGCGCAGCGGCAAGGAGCAGACGGTGGAGGTGAAGCCGAGTTACGGGCTCACCGAGGAGCAGGTGGAAGCGATGATCCGCGAGTCGTACGAAAAGGCGGAAGAGGACCTGAGGGAGCGCCAGGTGCGCGAAGCGCGCGTTGAGGCCGACAACATTCTGGCCGCAGTGGAGAAGGCGCGGATGAGCAACGCCTGGCTGGAACTGACCGACGAGGAGCGCGCCGCCATTGACGCCGCCATCAACGAGCTCCAGATGGTCTATCACTCCAGCGACCACCATCTGATCCGCGGCGCCATCGAAAAACTGGACAACGCAACGCGCAGGCTGGCCGAGACGATGATGAACACGGCGGTGCGCGAGGCGCTGAAAGGCACAAAGATTGACTGACAGGCTGCCGGCCATGACGTGGAACGACTTTGAAGACATCGCCATCGCGCTCCATGAGGCGCATCCCGACATCGACCCGCTGACGGTCCGCTTTACGGACCTGCACCGGATGGTGACCGAGCTTGAGGGCTTCGACGACGACCCGATGGCGTCGAACGAGGCCAAGCTCGAGGCCATCCAGATGGCGTGGTACGAGGAGTGGAAAGAGAACCAGGGCTGAGCGGTCAGCGCCGGGCTGGCGCCGGCTCCGGGTGTGCTGTCAGCAGGGCGGCGAGCGATTCCGGCGTGGCGGCTGAAACGTCCAGCACGATGGCGTTGTCAAGCTGCCAGCGGCGGCGGACCTCGTCAAGCAGGCCGGGCCGGACGACCCAAACCATGGGCTTGCCCGCTGAGGCGACTTCATCCAGCGCGGGCGCCCACCCCTCCCCGCGCAGCTCGAGCGGTCCCACTTCGTCGATGAAGAGCACATCGGCCCGTCTGATCCGCTCTGTGGAGAGAGCGGCTCGGCCGGCGGCGATCGCCTCCGTGAGGAAGCGGTAGCCGCGGCCCGAACCGGGCGGCCCGTTGCCGTCGCGTTCGGCCAGAGGAAGCCGCCGGCCGGTATCCAGGATCAGGAGATCAAAACGCGCCCGACGCCCGTTGTCGAATTCGCCTGGCGAAAGGATGCCGGCCACGTGCGCGCCGGCGGCCATCAGCAGGCGGGCGGTGGCTTCAAGCAAGGTTGTCTTGCCGGCCCCTTTCGCACCGGTGAGCAGGATGTGCGGCGCGGCGGCGTGTTCGCGTTCGAATTCCCGCTGCCAGAGCTCGGCCCGGTTCAGCAGTTCGCCAATGGCGAGGCGCGGATGCCGCCAGAGCGAGGGCAGGTCGCGCAAGGAAGCAATGAAATCCGGCAGCGCGCGAAAGGCCGCTTCGAGCGCCTGCCGCGCTGGGGCCAGCGGGCCGTGGCTGAGCCGCCGGATCCAGGGGGAGCGTTTCAGTTCGATCCCGATGGCGGAAAACATCACCACCACGAACACGGCCCGCACGGCCATCTCGGCGCCCGCCAGCAGCCCCTCGCGCCAGCTCCCCCGGTTGCCGAGCGCGCCCAGGACCAACCCGGACAGGAGCAGGACCAGCGCCAACTCGATCCACAGGCGCGGCTTGGCCAGGCGGCGCATACTGGCGCGGTAGCGGTACACTGCGAGGCCGGCGGCCACAAGCAGCGGCGCGCCACCGGTCACAAGCCCGGCTCGGCCGATCCACCAAAGCCCCAGGACCAGGGCCAGCATCAGCAACGGGAGGGTGGCCGGGTGGCCCGGTTCGGCATCCAAAGCGGCAGGCGTGGCGCCAGCTGCGGCCCTGTCCAGCACGGAGACGGCGCTGCCGCAGGGCTGCCGGCCCACCCACCAGCCGCAAGCGCCCGCCGCCGCGCCCAGCCCGGCCTGGGCCGCCAGCAGACCGAAAACGACCTCTTCGGGCCCGAGCGACTGCCACCCGGTAGCTCTTGCGGCAAACCGCACCAGTCCCTCGTACAGGGCAATGAAGTCCGGCCCGTAAGTGATCAGCAGCGACAGGACCTTCTGAGCCAGCGTCCAGGCCACGGCCAGCGCGCCGCCGATCAGGCAGCCGGCGAGGCCGCGGCCCAGGACGGACACGGCGAGAAACAGGATAACGCCTTCGCTGAAGATCCCCACCATCGGCCCGAGAATGACGGCGCTGGGCGAGATGGATTTCATCAGCGCGGCGATCAGCGCGGCGCGCCACACAAGTCCCGGTGACGGCCAGCGCTGCAGCGCGGTGGTCATCAGGAGAATCCCACTGGCGGCCAGGACGGTGCCCGCGAACGGAATGTGCAGATTGTGCAGCAGGCTGCCTGCCGTGACCTCCAGCGCCGCCCATAGGCTGCCCAGCGCCGCGGCGCGCGTCCAGAGGCGGACGGCCTCAGAGGCGGAAGCGGAGCTTGACATACAGCGTGCGTCCGGCTTCAGGATAGCCTTCGCTGACGAAGTAGAACCGGTCCCCCACGTTGTTGACACCGGCCAGAAGGTCGGCGCGCGGGTGAAGCCGGATCAAGGCGCCCAGCCCCGCCACGGCGAAGCCGGGGACGCGGCCCGTCCGGCCGGCATCGTTCTGGAAAACGCGGCCGGATTCCGACTGGAGGCTCGCCTGCAGGCTGAGCCTGTGCCAGGGAGAGTAACTCACGCGGGCGCTTCCGCTGTGCCGGGGCACGTCCACCAGCACGACTCCGCCGCCGGAAAGGAACTGGCGGTCGATGTACGTGTAGTTGGCGTCCCAGATCAGCCGGCGCCAGGACGAGCCGCGCAGGGAAACTTCGCCGCCGCGGTGGCGGGCATTGCCGAGATTTCGGAGTTGATACAGGTTCGGCTGGAGGTAGTACCGCTGGACAAGCCCGCCAATCTCACTCCAGAACAGCGACACGTCGGCCAGCACGGCGCTGCCGAACAGCCGCGACACGCCCGCCTCCCAATGGGCGGCGGTCTCCGCCTGGAGATCGGGGTTCGGAACCGCCTGCCCGAGGCGGTAGGAATAGCGGTCCTTCATGGTAGGCAGTCGCGTCTTGCGCGCGAAGGTGAATCTCGCCTTCATCGAGCTGTTGAGCGTATAGAAGAGCCCCGCCTGCCCATTGAAGGCGGCGCGGGAATTCCGCGGGAACGGCAGGACGCGCCCTCCCTGGAAATCCTCGGCGTTCAGCGCGGAGAGCCGGTCGGCGCTGAAGCCGAGCACGGCGGAGAGCCGCTCGCCGAGCAGGAGGGTGTCCTGAACGCCCACCGAAATCGAGCGGTCCCGGAAGCTGCGCCACGGCTGGCCGATGTTGCGCTCGCGGTGGGTGTCGTCCTTGTAGAAGAACGCCCCGTTGAGCGTGTGGCGGCGGCTGGCGCGCGTGGAATATTGCGCGATGCCGCCCCAGGCGTCGTCATCGTACAGGCTGTCGAATGAACTGGGCCTCGTCTGGGTGGAGTAGCGGGCGTCATCGAAGGAGCGCAACAGGTTGTCAAACTTGTCGTAGAACAGCCGCGCCGTCCAGGCGCCGCCGCTGGAGACGCGGCCGCGGCCGGAGAAAGAGAAGCTTTCCTTGTCCCATGTGGGCCAACGCCAGTAGCGGACGCGCACGCCTGGATCGTCGCCCGCATAAGGCGGCTGCTGCTTGACTCCCCAGAGCCGGTAACAGGAGAAGACATACTGCGCATCCTGCGCAGGGGTCCAAGCGGCGCGGAGGCGCAGGTCGATGTCCTCCGACGATGCGTTCAGCCTGTCGCCGGCGGGCTGGGCGGGAGCGCCGCGGAAGGAACCCGGCAGCGGGAACGTGTCTGCGGACAGGCGCGAGAAGCCGCCGTACAGCCAGCCCTTCTGCCACCGGGAGCCCAGGTTGAGCCAGGAATCGAGCACGCCGCCGGAGGCGAAGCCCTGGCCGGCGTCCGCGCCGAAGCGCGATTGCGGCTCCTTGGAGACAATGTTGATGGCTCCGCCGAAGGCGTTGGGCCCATACAGGGGCGATGTGAATCCCTTGGCCACCTGGATTTCCTGCACACCGCTGGTGACGAAACGGTCCAGATCCACATAGCCGTCGTAGGGCACATAGACCGGAATGCCGTCGATATAGAGCGGCGTCTGGCGGACGTCGAAGCCCCGGATGAAAACGGCGCGCTCATTGCGGGCGCCGATCCGCTGGATGGTGACGCCGGGAAGGCTCTCGAGCGCTGATGAGAGCACGGTCTGGTTCCAATCGCGCCACGACGGCTCGTCCTGCACCGTGGCCACGGGCGCCTGCAGGCCGGGCGCCGAGACGTCGATTCCAATGCGGCCGAGGCGGAACGCGCCATCGGGCTTCTCGCGCTCCTGCCGCTCCAGTTCAGCGCGGAGCTGGGCCACATAGGAGCGGAGTTCCGCCGCTTTCGCCTGTTCAGGGACGGGGCCGGTGTCCAGCGCCCGCGACAGCGAGATCTCGCGGTGGAGGAAGCGGAGTTCGGCCGCGACCGCTTCCGTCTCCTGGGCGCTGACAGGCCCGTCCGCGCCGAGCCGGGATTGCAGGGATTGAAGCGCGGTGAGCCACTGGACGGCCGAAGGGGACGCCTGGCCGCAGGCCAGGGCTGCGGCGGCCAGCAGCAGCCGGCAGGCGCGCCAGATGTAATTTATACTGAACATAGTCAATCCGAGTATACTATTGCGTCCCCCACCTCCAGATCGCGAGAATCGGTTGATGGACGACCCCTCCGGCATCCAGGTCCGCCTGGCCGAGGCTCGCGCGGCCTGCGGCATGAGCGCGGCGGAGCTGGCGCGGCGCTCGGGCGTCAGCCGCCAGACCGTGTACGCGATCGAGAACGGAACGTTCGTCCCCAATACGGCGGTCGCCCTGAGGATGGCGCAGGCGCTGGGCGTGCCGGTCGAGCAGTTGTTTTCGCTGGCTGCGGAGAAGGAGGAGCCGGCGCCGGGCGCGCGCCTCTGCCGCGCCGTCATGATTGCGGGCGCGCCGCGCCCCGATCTGCCAGTCCGGCTGGCGCGATCGGCCGCAGGGTGGGTTTGCGCGCCGTGCCGGATGCACGGCTATTTCCTGGCGCAGATGGACGGGCGCATCCGCCGCGTGCTGGGCGGGGCGCGCGTGGAGGTGGAATGCCTGAACCCTGACGCGGCGGAAGGCGCCGTGGTGGTGGCGGGATGCGATCCGGCGCTCGGGCTCTTGGCTTCGGCGGCACAGGGCGCCGGAGTGGCCAGGGTTCTTCTGGCGCCGGTATCCAGCCGGCAGGCGATGGATCTGCTGAAGAAGGGCCGGGTGCGGGTGGCGGGCGTTCATCTGAAAGATCCGGCCACGGGTGAATGGAATTTGCCGCAGCTCCGGCGGGCGTTTCCGGGTGAAGATCTCACCGTCGTGACGTTTGCGCGGTGGCAGGAGGGGTTGCTCGTGGCGCGTGGCAATCCATTGGGATTGAAGGGAGTGCAGGATCTGGCCCGGCCGGGAGTGCGCTTCATCAACCGCGAACCCGGCACGGGCAGCCGCGCGCTGCTGGACCGGTTGCTGCGGCAGGCCGGCCTGAGCGGGGCCGCGATCCAGGGCTATGAAACCGTCGCCGGCGGGCACCTGCCGGCTGCGGCGGCAGTGGCGCGGGGCGAGGCCGACTGTTGTGTGGCCGTCTCCTCCGCAGCCCGGGCCCACGGGCTCGATTTCATCCCGCTGGAAGAGGAGCGGTTCGATCTGGTGGCGCGGCGGGAGGATCTGGAACTGCCGCCAGTGCGCGGCCTGCTGGACGTGTTGTCGACAGGGGCATTCCGCAAGCGCCTGGCCTCAGCGGCCGACTATGACGTGTCGGAAACCGGCAAGACGCGGATTCGGTGAATTTTCAGGCGATTCCAAGCCTTGCCGCCACCCGATTCTTCGTTTAATCTGATGAGGGCTTCCCCGGAACAGGAAGCGAAAAGTGGAGGAGAGTGTCCATGAAGAGCAAGCAGCTTGCGGCGGCTGCCCTGGTTTTTTGTTTTTCTCTGGCGCAGGGGCAGACGGCGCAGAAGAAGCGTGTGGCGGTGCTGAACTTCGACTATGGCACCGTCCGCAGCGGCGTAGCGGCAATCTTCGGTACGGACGTCGATGTCGGCACAGGCATCAGCGACATGCTGGTGGAGGAACTGGTCAAGGGCGGCGCCTATGCGGTGATTGAGCGCAAGGCCCTGGACAAGCTGCTGGCCGAGCAGAATTTTTCCAACAGCGACCGCGCCGACCCGGCGACGGCGGCGCGAATCGGCCGGCTGCTCGGCGTGGACGCAATCATTGTTGGTTCGATCACGCAGTTCGGCCGTGACGACCGCCAGGTGGGCCTGGGCGGCTTCGGTCGCAGCATTGGCAAGTACGGGCTGGGCGGCACGAGCGTGCGCAGCGCCAAGGCGGTGGTGGGGGTGACGGCGCGGCTGGTGAACGTCGAGACCGGCGAGGTCCTTGCGGTGGCGACGGGCAATGGAGAGTCCAAGCGCAGCGGCACGTCGCTGCTGGGCGCGGGCGGCAGCGGGGGCTCGGCCGGCGGCGGCGCCATGGACATGCGGAGTACGAACTTCGCCAACACGATCCTGGGTGAAGCGACGCGGCACGCGGTGGAGCAACTGGCCCGGCAGCTCACCGCCAATGCGTCGAGGATCGAAGTGAAGGTGCGGCCGGTGGAGGGGCTGGTGGCAGACGTCAGCGGCAATACGCTTGTCATCAACATCGGCACCCGCGTGGGCGTGCGGCCGGGAATGACGCTGAGCGTGCGGCGCGTGGGGCGGGAAATCAAGGACCCGGCCACCGGGCGGGTCATCCGGCGCGTGGAGGAGACGCTGGGCACGCTGACGATCACGGAGGCCGATGAGGAATCGGCAGTAGGTACATTCACCGGAAGCGTGATGCCGAAGGTCGGCGACACGGTGAAGAACTGAGGCGGCGCAACGCCGCAGGGAGGAGACGATGAATTATCAGCCGGGAGACCGCATTGGCGACTATGAAGTGCTGGCCGTGCTGGGCGCGGGCGGCATGGGCAAGGTGTACAAGGTCCGCAACGTGATTTCGGACCGTGTGGAAGCGATGAAGATCCTGCTGCCGAACCTGGCCGAGAATCCGGAGCTCGGCGAGCGGTTCGTGCGCGAGATCAAGTTGCAGGCGACGCTGAATCATCCCAACATTGCCGCGCTGCACACGGCGCTGCACCATGAGAACCAGTTGCTGATGCTGATGGAATTCGTCGACGGCATCACACTGGACGAGCTGGTGCGGGGGGGGCCGCTCCGGCTGGAAGAGGCCATCGACTACATCGCCCAGGTGTGTGATGCGCTCAGCTATGCGCACTCGAAAGGGATCATTCACCGCGATCTGAAGCCCTCGAACATGATGCTGACACCGGAGGGCACGGTGAAGCTGCTTGACTTCGGCATTGCGAAGTTTGCGCAGGACCGGTCGATGACGAAGACGGGCTTTCTGGTGGGCTCGCTGCCGTACATTTCGCCGGAGCAGATCGAGGGTCTGCCGGACATTGACGCGCGCACCGACATCTACTCGCTGGGCATCACGCTCTACCAGCTTGTGACCGGACGCGTGCCCTTTGAGGCCGACAGCGAATACTCGCTGATGCGGAAACACCTTCAGGAGATGCCGGTGCCGCCCGTGCAGATCATGCCGGACGTGCCGCAGGCGCTCAACGACATCATCCTGATGGCGATTGAAAAAGACCGCAACCGACGGTTCCAGTCGGCGGCGGCGATGGGTGCGGCCCTGCGGGGCCTGGGCGCCAGCCTGGGAATGACGGTGCGGTCCCAGGCGGCCTCCTTTGCGGCCACCCCGCCGCCAGCGACGCCCGTGCCGCAGGCAACGCCGGAACAGGCATGGGGCGCTCCGCCCCCGCCAGCCGCTCCGCCGCCACGCCCGCATTCCAACCGCGGACTCTACATCGTGCTGGGATCCGTGGTGACCGTCGCCGTGCTGGTGGTCGCGGCCACGCAATTGCCACGCTTCTTCGGAGCGCGCGCCGGTGGCGGAGCCCCGAGTGGCGCGGCCGCTCCCGTTGTGGAACAGAAGGTCCCCGAACCCGCACCGCAGGAGAGCGGGCAGCAACCGGCTGCGGCGCAGCCCGCTCCGGTGGAATCGGCGCCTGCACCGGCCGCTGCTCCGGGTTCAAGCAGCGCGGCGGAAAGGGCCGCGAGCGCTCCAAGAGAGGCCAGAAAGACGGCAGAGGCGGAGAGCAGGCAAGCGCAGCCGCGCGTGCAGCTGCCGCCCCCATCATTGCCGGAGCGACCGGCGGCGGTGGAGCGGACGACAGCGGAACCTCGGGCGGCGGAGCCCCAGCCGATGCCTGAATCTGCTCCGGCGGCGCGCGATGAGAAGGCGCTCGGCGAACTGCGCGAACAGCTCATGCTGCTGGGCGCGCGCGTCAATGCCGTGCAGGCGAGCCTGAACCGGCTGAAGCAGGAGCAGGCGCGCATGGGGCTCGGGCTTCGGGGCGATATCGCGGCTGCGGCGCAGCGGATGGAGTTCTCCATGGACGAGGCGGAAGCCGCCATCAAACGCGGAGATGCGGCGGCGGCGAAGCGTCATCTGGAGAACGCCGACCGGGAGACAACGCGGATGGAACGGTTTCTGGGCCGCTGATCCGTTTCAAACAAGAATCGCGAAAGACGTTTCGCTGCGTTCCACGCGCCGGTACTCGGTGTCACGCTCCACCGGTTCGCGCCCGGCCATGCGGATCAGGTGCAGAAGCTCGGAGCGGCGCAGGCCCTGGCTGGTGGTGGCGCCGGCGTCGTGGTAGATGCGCTCCTCGACGACGGTTCCGTCGATATCATCGGCGCCGAAGCGTTGGGCGATCTGGGCGATCTTGGGCGTCATCATCACCCAGTAGGCCTTGATGTGCGGGATGTTGTCGAGAAGGAGCCGCGCGATGGCGATGTTTTTGAGGTCGGCGAAGCCGGTGGTGGCCGGCAGGTGTTCAAGCGGCGTGTTGTCCGGATGGAAGGCCAGCGGGATGAAGGTGACGAAGCCGCCGGTCTCGTCCTGAAGGGCGCGCAGCCGCAGCAGGTGATCGACGCGGTCCTCTTCCGTCTCGATGTGGCCGTAAAGCATCGTGCAGTTGGACCGGATGCCCATGCGGTGTGCGGTGCGGGCCACCTCCAGCCACTCGTCGCCATTGATCTTGTGGTCGCAGATGATGCGGCGGACGCGCTCGGAAAAGATCTCGGCGCCGCCGCCGGGCATCGAGTCCATGCCGGCCTCGCGCAGCCGCCGGAGGACGTCTTCAATGGAGAGGCGGAAGCGGCGGGCGAGATAGGCGACCTCGACCATGGTGAAGGCCTTCAGGTGGATCTGCGGGAAGCGCTCCTTGATTCCGCGCAGCATCTCGCAGTACCAGTCGACGGTGAGCTCCGGGTGAAGCCCGCCGACGATGTGCAGCTCGGTGACGCCCTGGGCGGCGCCCTCGGCGGCGCGCGCCCAGACCTGTTCGAGCGACATGGTGTAGGCGTTCGGATCCCGGGCCTTTTTGCCAAAGGCGCAGAGCTTGCAGGAGGCGACGCAGACGTCGGTCGGGTTGATGTGACGGTTGACGTTGAAGTAGGTGACGTTGCCGTGCATCCGCTCGCGGACGAGATTGGCCATGTAGCCGATGGCGAGCAGGTCGTGCGAACGGTACAGCAGAACGCCGTCGTCGAAATTGAGCCGCTCCTGCCGCTGGACCTTGTCGAGGATGGGCACGAGCCGCGCGTCCTCAAAGACGGGAGTCGAAGGCAGAGTCGTCATCACGATTGCGCTCCCCGTGCGAATAGAAGGATGTCAGACGCCCAGAAGACAAAGAATAGCACGCCGACCCAGCCATTGACGGTAAAGAAGGCGGCGTCGACGCGCGACAGATCGCCGGCGCGGACGAGGCGGTGCTCCCAGGCGAGCAGCGCCGCGGTGACGGCAACGCCCGCCCAGGCCGCGGGGCCTGCATGGAACGACCGCGCCAGCAGGACAAGCGAAGCGGCCATGCCCGCGTGAAACAGGCGCGCCAGCATCAGGGCCCGCGCGATGCCAAGACGTGCCGGAAGGCTGAAGAGCCCCTCGCGTCGGTCAAATTCGTAGTCCTGGCAGGAGTAGATGACGTCGAAGCCGGCGGTCCAGAGGGTGACGGCGAGCGTCAGCCAAAGGATGCGCGGGTCGAGCGAGCCGGTCATCGCAATCCACGCGGCCGCCGGCGCAATGCCCAGCGAGAAGCCGAGCACGAGGTGCGACAGCGAGGTGAAGCGCTTGGTCCAGGAGTAGAAGAAGACAATGGCCAGCGCGAGCGGCGCCAACTGGAGGCAGAGACGGTTCAGCATGGCCGCGCCGAGGAGAAACACGAGCGCCGAGACGAAGGTGAAGCCCCAGGCGAAGGCCCGCGAGAGAAGCCCGGCGGGCAGATGGCGATTACGCGTACGGGGATTGCGCGCGTCAATGTCGGCATCGAGGATGCGGTTGAAGGCCATCGCCGCCGAGCGCGCCGAGACCATGCAGACGAGGATCCAGCCGAGCTTCGGCCAGATGCTGGAAGCGGGCATCGCCGAAGCGCGCCAGGCCAGCAGGGCGGAGGTCAGCGCAAAAGGCAGCGCAAAGATGGAGTGCTCGAAGCGGATCATTTCGAGCGTGAGCACAAAGCGGCGCCAGAAGCGGGCCAGCGGGCTGGGAACAGGAGCGGCCGTGTGCATGGGCGGCGGCAATTCTTCTACCATTTTAGGAGATGCGCACATTGGCCCTGTGGGTGGCGGTCCTGATGCTTGGTCTTGCGGCCTGCGGCGGCGCGGGCACGGCCATGAAGCCGGAGGAGTACTACACGATTCCGCTGCGTTTTCCGAACGGAAAAACGATCCGCGTGGAGCAGCTTTCAGATCCGCGGGACATCCAGCGCGGGATGATGTTCCGCGAGGAGCTGCGGGAAGACCGGGGGATGCTCTTTTATCACGGGAAGCCCGGCTATTACTCGTACTGGATGTATCAGGTGAGGATTCCATTGGACATCATCTGGCTGGACTCGCGGAAGCGGATCGTCCAGGTGGTCCACGGGGCGCCGCCGTGCCCCGGGCCGCAGGAGAAATGCCCTGTCTACGGCGGCGGCTACGAGGCGCAGTACGTGCTGGAGGTACGCGCCGGAACGGCCAGGGCCAACGGACTGAGGCCCGGGGTGCAGCTCGAGTTCTGAGCGCGACGTTCACGGGGGGACGATGGACAGGGAGCAGCTAAAAAGTCTGTTTGAGCAGGTGCGCAGCGGCGAGGTGGACATCGACGAGGCGATTGAGCGCGTCCGCCACATGCCGTTCGAGCGGCTTGGCTACGCGACCGTGGACCATCACCGCGCGATCCGCGTGGGCCTGCCGGAGGTGATCTTCGGCAAGGGCAAGACGGTAGAGCAGACCCTGGGCATCGCCACGCGTCTGCTCGAGCGAGCCGCCAACCTGCTGGTGACCCGAACCACGGAGGAGGTTTACGAGGAGCTGCGGGCGAGGTATCCGGAAGCCGAGTATTTCCCGCTTTCGGGCGCGCTCCGCGTCTGGCGCGACCGGAGAATTCTGGGCAAGGGGCGGCTGCTGGTGGTGAGCGCGGGCACGACGGATTTGCCGGTGGCCGAAGAAGCGGTGGTCACGGCAGAAGTGATGGGCAACGAGGTGGAGCAGGTCCACGACGTGGGGGTGGCAGGGATCCACCGGCTGCTGGGACACTACGACCGGCTGAAAGAAGCGCGGGTCATCGTCGTTTGCGCAGGAATGGAGGGGGCGCTGCCGAGCGCCGTGGGCGGGATGGTGAGCTGCCCGGTAATTGCCGTGCCGACCAGCGTGGGCTACGGCGCCAGCTTTCACGGATTGGCGGCGTTGCTCGGGATGCTGAACAGTTGCGCCAGCAACGTGGCAGTGGTCAATATTGACAACGGCTTCGGCGGAGGCTACGTGGCCAGCCTCATCAACCGGCTCTGAGGCGGCCTCAGACGGCTGCCTTCAGCACGCCGGCCTTCAACGGCTCGGCGAAGACGTAGATGCCGAACAGCGGCTTCTGGTCGCCGCGGCCCCAGCGGCTCACTTTCCATTCGGCGCGGAGGAATTTCACATCGGGATGATTGCGGAGATCGAGGACCCTGGAATAGACGCCGCAGTAAAACTTCTGCGGGAAGGCCAGCAAGGGCCTGGCCAGCCACTGAACGCCGTCGGCCGAGCCGTTGATCATGAGGTCCAGGCTTTCCTGTTCGATGATCCGGTGAATGCCGAGGGTCACTGTCAGCAGGCCGCCGGCGGCGGAGCCGAGCTCCAGCACGGGGCCATGGCCGTTTTCGCGGATTTCCGTTTCGGGGACGAGGAACGCAGGCAGCATCGGAATTCCCTCGTATCGGTTGTCAAGTGGCCTCGGTTGCCGCTTCCGCGACGGCGGAAACGTTACAATCGGCGGAGCCCTTCGCAAAGTAGTCGGCCCGCTTTCTCTAGCGTCTCATATTTCTTGCAGAAACAGAAGCGGATCCAGGCCGCGCCGTCGCTCCTCTGGCGGAAAAAGCTGCTGCCGGGGACGGCGGCCACCCGGATCTCCTCCACCATCCGGCGGCAGAGCTCGTCCCCATCGTCGAAACCCGCCGGGCGGATGTCCGCCATCACATAATAGGCGCCCTCGGGCATGCGGAAGGCGAACCCGGCCTCGCGGAGCGCCTGCGTCAGCATCTCCCGCCGTTTCGCATAAGCAGCCTTGAGCTCAATGAAATAGGTGTCCGGCAGCCGTAGCGCCGCGGCGGCGGCGTGCTGGAGCGGTGCGGGCGCGCCGACGGTGAGGAAGTCGTGCACCTTGCGGATAGCGGCGGTGACCGCCGGCGGAGCAATCACCCAGCCGACGCGCCATCCGGTGACTGAGAAGGTCTTGGACACGGAGTTGACCAGGATGGTGCGGTCCCGCACCCACGGGAGGGCGGCCACCGGAATGTGAGCAGCGCCGTCGTAGACAATATGTTCGTAGATTTCGTCCGTAATACAAAGAGCGTCAAACTCGATGCAGAGGCCGGAAATCTGCATCAATTCATCCGCCGAGAAAACTTTTCCGGTCGGATTATGTGGATTATTGACGATAATCGCCTTCGTCTTTGGAGAAAATGCCGCCCGTAATTCTGCCAGGTCAAAGGTCCAGTCCGGCGGGCGCAAAGGAACGTAGCGGCGGACGGCGCCGCACAGGTCGGCGTCGGGGCCATAGTTCTCGTAAAAAGGCTCGAAGAGAATGACCTCGTCGCCCGGGTTCACGGTGGCAAGCAGGGATGCAATCATCCCCTCGGTGGAACCGCAGACGACGGTGATTTCCGTGTCGGGATCGACTTCCATGCCGTAGAAGCGGCGGCAGGCTTCGGCAATTGCCTCCCGCAGCGGCGCGGCGCCCCAGGTAACAGCGTACTGGTTGATGTCAGAGGCGATGGCCTCCCGGGCGGCCCGCTTCACGGGTTCGGGCGCAGGGAAATCCGGAAAGCCCTGGGCGAGGTTGACCGCGCCGTGACGCAGCGCCAGGCGGGTCATCTCGCGGATGACGCTTTCCGTAAAGCCGGCCGTGCGCACGGCCTGGAAGCGGTCAGCGGGGCCGGACACGGCTGGATCCTCCTTTCCCGTGCGCGGCGGCCGTCTTCTTCGCCCGTTTTTCCAGGGAGCGCGGACTGGTGGCAGGCGCTGACTTTTGCCGTGCAGGGGCCGGTCTGGTCCCGTAAAGCCAGCGGTAGATGTCGAGGTTTCTCAGCACGAGCTGCACATAGTCGCGCGTCTGGGCGAACGGAATGGTCTCAGTAAATTCGGCAGGCTCCCGAAACTCGCCCCAGCCGAGCCACACGGGCACACGCGTGGGGCCGGCGTTGTAAGCGGCCAGCGCGGCTTCCACCTTTCCCTGGTGCTGCTCCAGGAGTGTGGACAGATAGTAGGTGCCGATCGCCACATTGACGCTGGGGCGGCGGAGCGCGCGCGGGGTGACCGCGCCGAGCTTCAGTCTCCGCCCAAGCTGGCGCCCGGCGGCAGGCATTACCTGCATCAGTCCAATGGCGCCGGCGCTGGAAACCGCGTCGGGGTCGAATTCCGACTCCTGGCGGATGAGCGCCGCCACCAGCAGAGGATCCAGATGATGCCGGCGGGCGTGCTGCTCAATCAGCGAGCGGTACGGGAATGGAAAGGCGAGCTCCCAGAAGCGGCGTGGGGCGGCATCCCGGGGCAGCCAGAGGTATTCCGGCACGGTGCCGCGAATGTGGCGGACGGCCCTGCCAAATGCGGCGCGCTGGCCGGCGATGGCGGCCAGCTCCAACGCCAACGCGTAGCGGGAAGCGCCGTTGCGGGCCCCGAAGCGGAGCTCGATTTCGGCCCAGGTTTCCAGCGCGGCGGAGGCCAGCGTACGCGCGCGCTGGATGCGCCAGCGGGCCTCTTCGTCGGGGGTGAAGTCCGCGGTGCGGGGCCGCGGCGGCCACCGGATGGAAGCGAGGAAGTCCCGCGCGGCCGCCGCATCTCCGGCTTCACCGGGTGAGGTGCGCGGCCGGCCGGACGTGAGGGCAGAGTAAAAATAATTCGGAAAACGCGCTTGTAATTCAGAGAAATAGACGGCGGCCGCGGCGGAATTTCCTTTTCCTTCTTCGATTTTTCCCAGATAATACAGCGCCGCTCCGGCACGGTCGGAACCGGGAAATCGCCGCAGATGTTCCCGAAAGAGGTTTTCGGCCTCACGGCTGCGGTCCAACCAGGCGCGCCAGACCACCTTCCAGTGGCAGGCAGCCGCTTCAGGCGCCTGGGGGAATGAGTCCGCACAGGCGCGGAACAGGGGTGTGTATCCTGCCGCTTCATTCCGGATGAGATAGGAGTTGCCGGCCTGGATGAGCGACCTGAGCGTCCATTCGGAAGCCGGGGCGCGGCGGCGGATGTCTTCGAGGACGGCCATCATGCTGCCGTCGTCGTCGAGGCGCCGGTGGCAGAGCAGGACGTAGTGCAGGCGTTCGGCGTCGGCCTCCGGCGAGGCGGGGCGCAGGGCGAGGAGAGCGGAGAGCGCCTCGCGCGTTCGCCGCTCGTGATACAGCGTGGCGGCGGCGCGGACGGCGGCGATCTCCCGCACCGCCGCCGAGGCCGCCCCGCTGGCCAGCGCCTGCCACTCCTCCCGGGCGGCCGGATGGCGGCCTGCCTTGCCCAATCTCTCGGCGCGCTCCATCCGCAGTTCATCGGGGGGCGGCGAAATGGCCAGGGAGGGGTCGCGCGCGAGCGCGGCGAGCGCATCCGACGCCGCGGTCGCTTCAGGCGCCAGCGGATACAGGCACCAGACGCGCTGGTAGAGTGCGGCAGCACGGGCTTTCTCCCCGAGCGCTTCCCGCGCCCGCGCGGCTGCCATTGTCGCCTGAGGTTCGGGCAACTGCTCCGCCGGCACGCGCTCCAGCATGGCCAGTGCCTCCCGGTAACGTCCGGCGTGGATCAGGGCATCGGCCCCAAGCACGGCGGCGCGGCCGGCCACGGAGGAGGGGAAACGGGTCTGCCAGACGGGAGCGAGCGCGGCAGCAGCGTCCTCGTACTGCTGCGCGGCGGACAGCGCCTGGGCCCGCCACCAGGCGAGGAAATCGGCGATCTGCGGGTATCGCCCGGCGAGCGCGGCGAGGCGGGCGGCGGCCCCCGGTTCTCCCCGGGCCGCTGCGGCAACAGCCGCGGCCAACCCGGAAGGCGCCTTCGCCGGCGTCTGTCCGGTAGCGGGTTGCCCCGCCGCAAGGGCGACGGCGGCCGCGCAGAACAACGCGGCCGCTCCCGGCGCCTCAGGCCAGCGGACCCGGATAGTCCGGCCCAAGAACGGCGGGGTCGTCATTGGCGAGAGTCCTCAGAAATTCCAGGTGAAGATAGTCGATCATCGAGGGAACGCGCATGAATTCGTGCTGGAATTGCGCGCGGCTGCGGTCGATTTCGTCCTTCAGGAGGGCGTAAATATTGCGGATTTCTCGTCCTTCGCGGACTTTTTTCGCGTGATAAAGGCGGATTTCCGCCACGCGGACGCGCGCGAAGCGCTGCGCCCGCGCATGGATTTCCTGTTCTTCGCGCGGCAGCGAGGACCATTCCGGAGGTTCCTGCTGTCCCGGCGGAGGGGCGGCCGCAATCACCGCGGGCGCGGGCGCGGCGGGCAGGATCGGGATGACCGGAGCGCGGGCTGGCTGTGCTTCGCCGCTCGCCTGAAGCGCTTCCAGCGCCGGTCCTGCCATCCCGGTGACCACTTCGAGCAGGTTCAGATCCACGGGCGCCTCTCCGCTCTCCACGTAGAGCACGGCGGCCACCTTACGGCTCCCTTCCCGGGCTCCGGTGATGATCGGCAGCAGGCAGATCCGTTTGTCGTCGGCGCCATCGAGCGCCTCGCTGAGCTCGGCGCTGAGCTCGCCGGCGGAGGCCATGCTGATGACGGCGTCCATGGTTTCCAGCACGTTGCGGAATGCCGGCGCCTCGGTGAGCGGGACGGGAAACTCCGGCCGCCGCGGGAGCTCGAATCCGGCTGCAGCGCGATGGTCCTCGTATTGAATGCGTTTGCCGGCGATGCTGAACAGGACAACGCGCGGCGCGAACTGGAACGCGCCATCCAGCAGCGCGGCGGCCCACTCGGCGGCGTTTGATGCCTGATGCAGGCGGCGCGCCACCTGGTTCAACCGTTCGCCGAGCGCCCGGACCGCGCCGGAGGCGGCGCGGTCCAGCTCCTGCTCGACACGCGCCGCGACGCGGCGTTCCAGCTCCTGCTCGAAGGCTTCGCGAAAGGCGGCGAAACGCTCCTCCAGCGCGCGCTGAAGGTGCTCCCGCCATCCCCGTTCCAGGAGCTCCTGGACGGATTCGATGTGGAGCTGCCAGGCGGCGGCGATCTGCTCTTCGGCGGTGAGCCGCTCCTGTTCAAACAAATCCTGTCCGATCTGTTCCGGGGTAGGTTTATCCATGAGGGCTTACGATGCCTGCTGAAGAGCAGTGTATCGCGGCTTCACCGTGCGACGGGCGCGGGCGCAGGCGGCCAGAGCGATCCTTCCCAGGCGGCCGCCGGCGTCGTCCAGTCGATGCGGAGGACACCCGCCGGCGAAGCGTGGCCGCGGCCGCTCCAGAAGCGGGCGTCCATCCAGAGGGAGATCTGGGGCAACCGCCAGGGATCCTGCACGCGGGCGCCGTCATATTCCAGCGAGGCGTGGACGTGCCGCGCGATCCCCTCCGGAAGGCTGAACGCCGGCAAAGCCAGCTCCGCCCATGCGGTCACGCCCGTCTCCATGCCGGGGCCCAGGGCGGCAGCGCGGGCTTCCAATTCCGCATCCGCCCACGCGCCGCCGGGCAGGGCGCCGGAAGCGACCGCCCGCACGCGGTAGCGCGCCGGAGTCCGATCAAGCCGTCCCTCGGCTTGCCCCTGGATGAGAAAACCGTGCCAGCGCGCTGAAAGACTGTCGAGAAAAACGGAGGCCGCCCGCCAGGCAAAGTCCGAGCGCACATCGTGAAACTCCTGGCGTCCAAGCAGCAGCGTCGCAGCGCGCAGCGAGCCGGTGACGCGGAGGTCCCGCAGCCCCCCAGGGGGCGGCCGGCGGCGGAGGGTGCGCTCCAGCAGGGAAGGCTGCGGGGGCAAAGCCGATTCGAACAGCCGATCCAAGTCTGCGCCCTCAAGCCGCGAAGCCTCGACGTGGACTTCGGTGGAGAGCGCGTCGGCCGGACGCCTCCGCGCCGAAGCCTGGAAGACAGAATGGCCAAACCGGCCTTCGGCGTGCCGTAGCTTCCAGGCGGCGCCATCGAGTTCGATGACTGCCCTGTCCAGCGTGATGAAGGCGCGGAATCCGGGCGGCGTGCAGCGGGCCGCGGCGAGCGACAGCTTGCCGCTCCAATGCGCAGGCGTCAGGGGCTCGGCCACCGGAAAGTGTCGGACAAAGCCGAGCTGCCCGCTCCAGACTCCCGCCTGGCAGGAGTGAACCAGCGGCACCTGCGCCAGACCGGGAAACGAGCTGAGAGCGCCGTTGAGCTCCCTCACCGCCATTCTGCCGCTGCGAAGGAGAAACTCGAGGCGGCGCCCAGCGGGATCCCAGGAGCCTGCAAGCTCGGCTTCCGCCCCGCCGGGAGACTCGACGTGAGCGTGCTCCAGCAGAAATCGGTCCGCATCGAGCCGGATCAGCGCATCCCGGGCCCTGACCGGGGGGGCATCACCCAGACGCACCAGCGCCTTCGGCACGCGGATCTCGCCGTGCGAGGGCTGTGCCGTGGCGAACTCCGCCGAGCCGGAGACGGCGGCCTCCACGCGGAGACCTTCCGGTGTTTCGATGCCAAGCCTGCGGCACAGCTCAAGTAGCGCTTCGGCGGGCAAATTTTCGAAGGCCATGGAGGCCTTCCACCGCGGGACCGACAGCAGGCCCTCGGCCTGGAGGCTGAGCTGCACCGGCAGGCCCTTCCCGCCTTTGGCAGGGGGCGTGGAAGACAGTTGCAGCGCCTGCCGGTCCAGGTCGAGCCGTCCTTCGAATGGAAGCTCGTAATTCTGGCCGCGGAGGGCGAAGAAAGCGGCCCGTTCGAACTCTTCAATTCCGAGGGTGCCGCGGACCCGGAGATTGTGATAGGGGCCGTCGAGAAACGCTTGCGCCGAGAAGCGCCCCTGGAGGCCGAGGTCGCGCCCGGCCAGCAGGAGCAGGAGTTCGCTGATGGAGCTCCGCTGAAGCGTGACATCGACCGCAAAACGGCCGCCGCCGGGCCCGGGCGTCCAGCGCCCGGCGCCGGAGAAGCGGCCGAAGCCCTGTTCGGGGCGGTCCGTCCGCGCGGGCGAAGCCTCATAGCGCCAGCGGAATTCGCCGGCCGGGGAAGAAGGCGGCTCCAGATCGAGGTCGACGGCATTCAGATAGTAGGCGGATTTCCGGACTTCTTCGCGGAAATTGATACGGCTTTCGCGCAATGAGAATTCAGGAGTCGGTCGAGAACCTCGGGAATACGAAAATGCTTTTTGAAGAAATGAGACGAGATTGAAACCGGCCTCTGCGGAGCGGGCCAGGTTCACGCTGGCGCCGGAGAGGCGGATCGCCGACGGTTCGATCCTTCCGCCGAGCAGCGCGCCCAGGCTCAGTGAGGCCCGGAGTTCATCGGCATAGAGAAAGGGCTCGAGGCCAAAGGCCGGATCCTCGGCGACGACAACCTGATATGCCACCAGCGAGGGAACGGGGAGAAGCGCGCCCCGAAGCTCGCTGAATTCGATTTCTCTGGAGAAGGAGTTGACGAGGGCGCGGCGAAAGGGACCAGCCAGCCAGGGCACGCGAACGAACGGAAGGCCGGCGGCCAGTACCGCCAGCGCGAAGACGGCGGCAGCGGGCCACAGCCATCGCCTGCCTTTCACGGCAGCTCCTCCCCGGTCAGGCGCCGGAACGCTTCCGGCGTGTCGATATCGAGAATCGCGGCTTCGTCGTCGGTTTCGACGAAGCGCCGGCGGGAGGCGCGAAGTAGGTCGCGGGCCGAGGCCAGCGGCGGCAGGGCGAGCAGCGCCGCGGCCATTCTCGCCGGCGCGAGCACCGGGTGGCCATGCGTACCGCGCACGCTGGGTTGCCAGAAATCCGCCGCTGCCGGATCGAAGGCATCGAGCAGTGCATTCAGCGTCTCCGGCCGCACGCCGGGAGAGTCGGCCGGCGTGAAGAAGAACGCTTCGGTGTCCGGACACAGCGCCCGGAGGCCGCACTGTAGAGAAGAGAGCTGGCCCCGTTCGGGGCGCGGGTTGAGTACGAGAACGGCCTCGTCAGCGCGCCGCAACGATGCGCCGATCCGCGCCGCGTCGTGACCGAGCACGCAGACGACACGGCCGCCGGCGGAGTGGAAGAGGGCGATTTGGCGGTCCAGGAAGGTTTCCCCCCGGTATTCGAGCAAAGGCTTGGGGCGCCCCATGCGGCTGGAGGCGCCGCCCGCCAGCAGGATCGCACTCCATCGGGGCTTCACTTGCGGATCGCTTCCGGCAGGTTTTCGCCGAGGGCGCTCATCGACAGGACGCGCCAGTTGGAGGCGGCACGGCGGCGCACGGCGATCATCTCCGCGGCCACGCTGACGGCGATCTCCTCCGGCGTCACCGCGCCGATGTCGAGCCCCATCGGGGCGTGCACGCGGCGAAACAGCTCCGGATTGATGCCTTGCCGAACCAGCTCCCGCACGATGCTGATGACCTTGCGGCGGCTGCCGATCATGGCGACGTAAGCGGCAGGCGCAGTGACGGCCCAGCGGAGCACGCGCATGTCGTCGCGGTGGCCGCGGGTGACAATGATCAGATAACTGGACGAATTCACCGGCAATTTCGGAAAAATGTCCTCGTAATTTCCGGCGATGATTTCATCCGCGTCGGGGAAACGCTCGCGGTTGGCATAAGACTCGCGGTCGTCAATGACGGTGACGGAGAAGCCGAGCATGGAGCAGAGCCTGGCAAGGCTCTTCGAAATGTGGCCGGCGCCGAAGAGGAAGGCCTGCGGCAGCGGCTCCACCGGTTCGATGTAGATTTCCAATTGCCCTCCGCAGATCAGGCCGTTGTCGTAGGCGGCGTCCTCGGCCAGCGAAAAGGCGAGCAGGCGCGGCCTGCCCGAGTCCATCACCTCGCGCGCGGCCTGCCAGACCTCGGCTTCCACACAGCCGCCGCCAACGGTGCCGGCGAAGGTGCCGTCGTCGCGCACGAGAATCTTCGCGCCCGGGTAGCTGGGAATGGAGCCGTTCACCTTCACGATGGTGGCCAGCGCCCCTTTGCGTCCGGAGCGGCGCAGGCGGACCACTTCCTCGTAGATGTCCATCACAACACTCATTGTACCCGCGCGCGGAGGGAGGGCCCCGGGCGACGGTGCTATCATTACGGCGAATGTTCGAAAACCTGCGGGTCGCACCCGGCCTGGCATTTCTTTTCGACATGGACGGCGTGCTGATCGAGTCCACCGGCATTCACACCCGGGCCTGGGAAGCGTACCTGGCGCGGCACGGCATTCCGTCGGCGGGCGTGATGGAGAAGATGCTGGGCAAGCGGAACGACCAGATTGTCCGCGTGCTTTGGGGTGCGGAGATCAGTGAGGACGAGGTGTTCCGCCACGGGGCGGAAAAGGAGCGGCTTTATCGCGAGCTGATGGCGCCGGTGTTCGAGCAGCATGTAGTGCGCGGCGTCCGCGAGTTTGTCCGCGCCGCTCACGACGCCGGCGTGCCCTGCGCGCTGGCGACGAACGCCGAACCGGAAAACGTCGACTTCGTGCTGGATGGAACCGGGCTGCGCGGCTGCTTCCAGGCCATCGTGGACGGGCACCAGGTGAAGCGCCCGAAACCGGATCCGGAGGTCTTTCTGACGGCCGCCCAGCGGCTCGGGGTGGCGCCGCCGAACTGCATCATCTTTGAGGACTCGCCCGGCGGGCTGGAGGCGGCGCGCGCCTCCGGCGCCCGCGTGGTGGCGGTGCTGACCACGCTCAGGGAAGCGCCGGCGGCGGACCTGGCCGTGCGGGACTTTCTGGACCCATCGCTGCTGCCATGGCTATCCCGGCAGACACTCCGCTGACAGCGACGGCGCTCGCCACCGCCCTGGTCTCCATCGGGCTGGCGTCGCTTGTGTGGCAACGGAGGGTGGCGCGGCTCGAAAAGCTGCGCCGCCAGATCGCCGCCATCCGGCGGCTGAGCCGCGACGTGCTGCGCGCACCGGATGAGGCATCGGGTGCGGCGCTGATGGAAGAGGGGCTGCGCGGAATCCTTGCCGACCGCAGCCTCAGGGTGGCCATCGGCAGGCCCGAGAGCAGCGTGAAACGCGCGCTCCTGCCTCCATATCACCTGCGGTTTCCCCTGAATTCAGAGCACAATCAGCAGGAATTTCTCGAGATCTGGCACTCGAATGAGCGCGGTTTTTCTCCGGAAATTCGCGAAGCGCTCGAAGACCTCGCCCAGCACGCAGCCACCGCCGCCGAAATGCGAAGCCAACGCGCCTTCCGCGAGCAGATGGCGCGGACCGAACAACTCGCCGCCACCGGCCTGCTGCTGTCGGCGGTCGCCCAGGATCTCCGGGGCCCGCTTGAAGCGATCCTGCGGGGATCGCGGGGGAGCAACGTGGAATCCCTGGCTCCGGCGGCGGAGACGGCACTGAAGCTGGTGGAGCGGCTGGCGGGCCACGGCGGACATGGCGTCGGCCGCACGGCGGTTTTCGACCTGAATGAACTGCTGCGGCGGTTGTGCGAGTTCCGCGAACGCTCGTGGCATCTGATGCAGATGGATGTCCGCACCGGGTTTGCTTCCGGGCCGTTGACGGTGAAGGGCCCGGAGGCGATGGTGGAGGAAGCGTTGCTCGGGCTGATTGTTGTCGCCGAGCAGTCGCAGCAGGGTGGTGAGAGTCGCCGCCTCCATCTGGAGGCTGCTGCCGAGGATGAGCGGGCGGTGGTGAGGCTTTCCTGGCCGGCGAGTGCGGACGCGCTTCCGCCCCCCGTTGAGGAAGGACTGGCCGCGTGCCGGAATCTGCTACGCAGTTGCGGGGCCGCCCTGGAAGAAGGGCGCGCGGAAGGACAGGTGCAGCTGCGGGCCGTATTCCGCCTTGTCGGCGAGCCTGCCGACGCGCGGCCGCGCGAGTCGCAACGGGCTGCTTCCCGGCCGCTGACGCTGCTGCTTGTGCATCCGCAGCCGGAGGCGCTGCGGCCGCTGATCCGGGCGCTGGCGGAGCGTCACCACCGCGTCGTGCCCGCAGTGGACGCCGTGCAGGCTCTCGATATGGCAGCCCGGCTGCGGTTCGACGCCGTATTCGCCGTGCCGGCGGGCACGGACATCGAATGGATCGATTTTGCCGAACGGATGAGTCAGCATGCGCCCGTGGTTGGATGGCTTTCCTCCGGCGGACACCTGGGGCCTCCGGGCGTGCCCATGCTGCCTCTGACGCCGGGCGGCCACGAGCTTGACGCATGTCTCGAATCGCTGGAAGCAACCGGATGAGCCGCCGCTCCATCCCACCGGTTATGAGGAGATTTCTGATGCCGTTTGCCTCCGCTCTCCTGCTTCTCCTGCTGGCGGCGCCCGCTCCCCTGGCCGCGCAAGGCTCGAAGAAGTACGCCGGGCCGCGGCCGGAGAAGGTTGACGTGCCTTATCTTCTCCACGCCTCCAAACTGATCGAGCTGGAAAAGAGCACGGCCGCCGAATCAAAGACCAAAGAGGGCACCCTACACACCGTCTCCGGTGCAGAGAGCCCGGTGAAGACGCCCGTACCCGAGCCGATCTTCCTTTTCAAGGCAGACCGTCTGAACCCGGATCGGCTGACGCTATACCGGATGACGGTGCGTGGCGGCAGCCGCACCCTGTTCGTTCCTGAAGGGGGGCGGCGCCGCAAAGACGGCTCCCGGCCCGTCTTCCTGCTGGTGACGATGCTCGAGCCAGGCCTGTATCGGGTGGAAGTCAACGAGCCGCTGGAAGACGGCGAGTATTGCCTTTCAACGGCAGAGGCGAACGACGTGTTCTGCTTTAGTGAATACTGAAGCCTGTCGCGCGCCCCGGCATACAATGATGCCTTGCACCCGCTGATTGGAATTTTCTTCGGAGGACTCCTGCCACTGGCCGCGGCGCTGGGTTTGGGCCGGGCCGCCTGGCGCGGACGCGGGCCGCACTGGACGCTGGAGCTGGCGTCCGGCTCGGCGCTGCTCTCCACGCTGTTGTTTGCGCTGCTGGCTGCACGGGCGGCCTACCCCGCGGCCGTGCTCCCGCTGTGCGTGGTGTGCGCCTTGCCGCTCCTGGCCCGGCGCCCTGCCCTGGCCTGCCTGCGCGTCCCGTTGTGGATGGCCGCGCTCATGGCTGTGTACGCGGCATATTATCTGGTGCATGCACTGGCGCCGGAGATCCAGCCTGACGCGGCCGGATATCATCTGGGACTCGTGGCAGACTGGGCGCGGCGCCACGGGATGCCGGCGCGCACCGGATTCTACGAAATGCTGCCGCTCGGCCTGGAAACGCTCTTTTATCCGGCTTATCTGGCGGGCGGCCCCAGCGCGGCCAAGCTGGTTCATTTCGGATATTTTCTCGCAACGATTCCGTTGCTCCTATGGATCGGGGGAAAATTAAACGTCGATTCCCGGGCATCCTTAGCCGCAGCCGGCCTGTACTTTTTCACTCCCGTGGCGGGAATTTCCGGCTCCTGCGCCTATAATGATGCGGCTGAAGTCTTTTTTTCCTTGGCGGCATTCGGCCTCCTTCTGGAGGTCCGGGAAGGGAAGTGGAACGCGCTTTTTCATGCAGGGCTGGCGGCAGGCTTTGCTTATGCCGTGAAACTCACCGGCGCTGTCGTCGCCGCGGGCGTGACAGCATGGGCCGCATTGCGGCACGGCCGTCGCGGGCTGGCCGTGGTTGCGGCAGGAGTTATCCTGGCGGCCGGCGCCTGGCCGGCGCGCAATCTGGTTCTTGTGGGCAATCCGCTGGCTCCTCTTGGAAACCGCATTTTCCCGAACGATCATTTCCACGCCGCCAGCGAGGAGCATCTGTCGCGCACGCTGGCCAGTTATGGCGGGCTCCGCTGGCATCAGGCGCCGAAAGAGCTCGCATTCGGAGGCGCGCGGCTCCAGGGAGTGATTGGGCCGGCGGTGTTTCTTTTGCCGCTGGCGCTGCTTTCCCTGCGGCGGCCAGAAGGACGGATCGCATTGCTGGCGGGCGCCGTTCTTCTGACGCCCTGGTTACGCAACCTCGGGGCGCGCTTTCTGATGCCGGCGCTGCCAGTGCTGTTTCTGGCCATCGCCCTGTGGGCGCGTCCGCGCTGGATGCAGGCGCTTTTTGCGCTACAGGCCATTGTCTGTTCGCCCTGGGCGGTGGAGGCGTACGCTGACCGGCTCGCCTGGCGGCTGCACGGGCTTCCGTGGAAGGCGGCGCTGCGGCTGGAGCCTGAAAAGACGTATCTGCGGCAGCATCTGTACGAGTATGGCTTCGTCGAGAAGGCTGCGCCGCGCATCGGCCGCGATGGGCTGCTGGACCTGTACGGACTGCCCTACGCCTACCTGGAGACGGCGCCGCTGGGGCCGCTGTCCTCGGCGCGGTTCGACAACGCAGCCCTGGCGCTCCAGAGCGCGCTGGGGCCTCGGCCGGAGCGGATCGCAGTGCTCAGGGCGAATACGGACGGGCGATTCCTCCGCGCCGTCCGCGTGCGTCTGGAGGCGGACTGGCCGGGCCTGTGGTCGATTCAGGAGGTCGGCTTCCAGTGGCGGTCGCAACGCGTGCCGGTTTCCAAACTTTGGCTTCTGGATGCCCAGCCCAACGCGGGCGATGCATGGCTTGCCCTGGACGGGAACCCGGCTACACGGTGGTTCACCTGGGACGGCGCCCGCGCGGGCGCCTGGTGGGAACTGCGGTTTGCCCGTCCGCGTCCCGTGGATGCCGTCGTGATCCGCACGCTGGACGCACAGCCACGGCCGCCGGTGTCTCTGCGGGTACAGACGCTCGACCGCCGCTGGGAGGATCTGACGTCGGCACTGGAGAGGAAGGCAGTGGCACGCCGGCTCTGGCGGAGGGACGCCGTGCGCTTCCTCCGGTCGCTCGGGATCCGCTGGATTGCTGTTGCGACGTGGTCGGAGGGCTACGGCGCCATTGGACGCTCAATGCTGTCCTTGCCGGCGGCGTGGGGCGTCGAACCGGTGCTGGTTGAGAAGGGGATCGTGCTGTTCCGGATCCGCGATTAACCCTGTCCGGAGGCGATGCGCGCGGCGATGGCGGCAGCGATCCGCTCCCCGTGGAAGCGGCCGTTTTCGATGAAGATCTCGTTGGTGTGCATGCCGGCGACGATGACCCCGGCCAGGTACACCCCGGGCCGTTCGCTTTCGAGCGTCTCGGGATTTACCCGCGGCCGCTGCGTCTCCGGATCGAAAACAATGCCGTGGCGCGAGAGAAATTCCGTGTCCGGATGATAGCCCGTGAGGGCGAAAACAAAATCATTTTTTATCGTCACCAGGCCGTCCGGCGTCGATAAAACAACCGAATCCGGAAAAATTTCCTGTACCGTCGTCCGGAAATATGCTTTGATTTCCCCGTTCCTGATGCGGTTTTCAATGTCCGGGCGGATCCAGTACTTGATGCTGTCGCTGAGACGCTCGCGGCGGTGGACCAGGGTAACGCGCGCCCCGGCCCGGTAGAGTTCGAGGGCGGCAATGGCGGCGGAGTTCTTCCCGCCGACCACGAGGACGTCCTGGTCAAAGCAGGAGTATGGCTCGCGGTAGTAGTGGGTCACCTTGGGCAGGTCTTCTCCGGGCACGCCGAGCAGATTGGGCCGGTCATAGTAACCGGTGGCGAGGATGACGAAGCGGCTCAGATACTCGTACTCGCGCCCAAAGCGGTCCCGGGTGCGGACGAGGAAGGACCCTGGCCTCCCCTCGAAGCCGAGCACCGGCTCGTACTGGTGGATATCGAGATCGTAGGATTGCGCCACGCGCCGGTAGTACTTGAGCGCCTCGATGCGCACCGGCTTCTCGCCGAGGCAGGTCATGGGAATGCCGCCGATTTCGAGCAGTTCGGGCGTCGTAAAGAAGACCATGTTGGTCGGATAGTTGCAGAGCGAATTGGTGACGCAGCCCTTGTCAAAGAGGCGCGCGCGGAGCCCGCGCTTCTTCAGTTCGATGCCGCAGGCCAGGCCGGTGGGGCCTGCGCCCACAACAATCGCGTCGAGCACGTCCCCCTGCATCCCTGCCTCAGAGCATGGACTCGACCGAGGAGTAAACGGAGGCGAGCGCCGCGGGCAGCGCCGCCACGTCCCGCCCGCCGGCCTCGGCGAGGTCCGGCCGGCCGCCGCCACGGCCGCCGAGCGCCTGCGCCACCTGGCCGACCAGTCTGCCGGCGTGGACCTTCGCGGTGAGGTCCTTCGTGACCGCGCAGACCAGCGAGACCTGCCCGTCAGAAGGCGAGGCGAGAACGATGACGGCGGACTTCCAGCGGTTGCGCAGCGCGTCGGCGAGGTTGCGCATCTGGGCGCGATCGAGCGCATCGACGCGCGCAGAGAGCACCTTCACGCCCTTGATCTCGCGCGCCTGCGATTCGAGCTCGGCCGCGGCCGCGTGCGCGGCCTTCTCCTTGAGCTGTTCGAGCTGCCGTTCAAGCGCCTTCTGCTGCTCGATCAGCTTCTGGATCTGGTCGAGCAGTTCCTGTTCGGACGTTCGCAGCAGGGTCGCGGCCTGCTGGACGGCCGCGGTCGTCCGCTGGAATTTTTCAAGCGCGCCTGCCCCGGTGAGCGCTTCCACGCGGCGGATGCCGGAGGCGATGGAGCCTTCGGAGACGATCTTCAGCAGGCCAATCTCGCCGGCATGCCGCACGTGCGTGCCGCCGCACAGCTCGCGGCTGAAATCGCCGACGCTCACGACGCGCACACGGTCGCCGTATTTTTCGCCAAACAGGGCCATGGCGCCGGTTTCGAGCGCCCTGTCGAGCTCCATCTGCTGAACGCTGACGGGCATGTCGGCGAGAATGGCTTCGTTGGCCAGCCGTTCGATCTCTTCGAGCTCCTCGGGGGCGACCGGAGCGTAATGGGTGAAGTCGAACCGGAGCCGCGCGGGCTCGACAACGCTGCCCGCCTGCTTGACGTGCGGACCAAGCACACGGCGAAGGGCCGCATGCAGCAGGTGTGTGCCGGTGTGGTTGCGCATGGTGGCGCGGCGGGCGCTTTCGTTCACGACCGCTTCCACGGCCTGGCCCGCGCGCAGTGGACGTAGCGCCCGCGCCTTATGCACGTGAAGCCCGGGCACGGGGCGATAGCAGGTGGTGACTTCGGCCAGGTTTTCGCCGGTCTCCGGATCGCGCAGCCAGCCGGTGTCGCCCACCTGGCCGCCGGATTCGGCGTAGAAGGGCGTGCGGTCCAGCACGATTTCACAGTCCGTGCCGGCCTCGACTGCCGGCACGGAAGTCTGGTTCACGATCAGCGCCAGCACCTCGCACGGCTTCACCGCCATGTGGTCATAGCCGAGGAAGACCGTGGCGCCGGCGTCGACGAGCTGCTGATAGACGGGCGCGATCTGCGCCTTTTCGGCGCCCTTCCAGCTTGCGCGGGCGCGCTCGCGCTGGCGCTGCATGGCCTCTTCGAAGCCCTGAACATCGATCGTCAGCCCCAGCTCGCGGGCCATGTCCAGTTGCTCGTCGAGCGCCAGCCCGTAGGTGTCGTACAGGCGGAAGGCGGCCGTGCCGGGCAGCACACCCCCGGCAGCCGAGCGGGCCTCGTCGTGGAAAAATTTCTCGGCGATCTGGAAGGTGGCGGCGTAGCGCTTTTCCTCGTCCAGCACGATGCGCGCCACGCGCGGTACGCTCTCCATCAGCTCGGGATAGGCGGGCTTCATCAGCTCGGCAACGAACCCGGTCAGCCGGTAGAGGAACGGCTCGGTGGCGCCCAGGCGGCGCGCGTTGCGCATGGCGCGGCGCATGATCTTGCGCAGCACGTAGCCGCGGCCCTCGTTCGATGGCACGACGCCGTCGTGAATGAGGAATGCGGCCGCCCGCGCGTGGTCGGCGCAGATGCGGAGGACCACGTTGGTCCTTTCGTCCTCGCCGTAGGAGACCTTCAGGAGCCGGCCGGCTTCTTCGACGATGGGGAACAGCAGGTCGCACTCGAAATTGGAGAGCTTGCCCTGGAGGATGGCGGCGACGCGTTCCAGCCCGAGCCCGGTGTCGATGGAAGGCTTGGGCAGCGGGGTGAGCCGGCCCTGGGCATCGCGATCAAACTGCATGAAGACGAGATTCCAGATCTCGACGTAGCGGCCGCCGGCGTCGTCGGGGAACTGCTCATGCTCGCGGCCCGGCGCGGCGGCCCCCGGACCGAGGTCATAGTGGATCTCCGAGCACGGCCCGCAGGGGCCGGTCTCGCCCATCTGCCAGAAGTTGTCTTTCTCGCCGAGCCGGAAGATCCGCTCTTTGGGGACACCGGCCACTTTCTGCCAGAGCTCGTCGGCCTCGTCGTCTTCGCGGAAAACGGTGATATAGAGCCGGTCCTTCGGCATGCCGAAGCCTTTCGTGACCAGCTCCCAGGCGTATTCGATCGCTTCGGCCTTGAAGTAGTCGCCAAAGCTGAAATTGCCGAGCATTTCGAAAAACGTGTGATGGCGGCGCGTGTAGCCGACGTTTTCCAGGTCGTTGTGTTTGCCGCCGGCGCGCACGCACTTCTGGGCCGAAGCGGCGCGCGTGTAGTCCCGCTTTTCGAGGCCGAGGAAGACGTCCTTGAACTGGTTCATGCCCGCGTTGGTGAACAGCAGCGTCGGGTCGTTGGCGGGCACCAGCGAGGACGAGCGGACGATGCGGTGGCCGCGTTCGGCAAAGAAATCGAGGAACTTCTGGCGGATTTCGTGACCGGTCACATTCTTATTGTGACACAGGGGTTCCAGGCGGCCTTCCCATGCGGACTCCGGAAAAACGAAGCGGGCGGGACCGCTGGGGTCCCGCCCGTAGGATGAGGTTCCGCGCTGCGGATCAGAACTCGTAGCGGAGTCCGAACTGCATGATGCGCGGCTGGTTCAGGGTCGCGGAGTACTTGCCGAACGTCCCCGCGGCGGAGATGTCCAGCGAGAGCGAATCGACGTCGAACCGGGCCGTATTGGTCAGGTTGAACGTCTCCCAGCGGAACTGGATGGAGTGCTTCTCGTTGTAAGGCATCTGGAACCGCTTGGCGACGTTGAGGTCGATATTGAACACGCCGTCGCCGCGCAGCGGGTTCCGCGTGCCGATGCCGCCGGGATACTCGTAGTCGAAGGCATCGAGCGCCGCCTGCGGGTCAGGGAACAGCCCTGGGCCGACGGTGCCGGCGATGGCCTTCATGTTCTTGTACTGGCCGGTTGTGACCGGCTTGCCGTTCCACAGCGCCCAGTTGTTGTTGTTCCAGTTGGTGGGCCAGACACCCGTCTCAAACACGCTGATCGGGAAGCCGGAGCTCCAGCGCCAGATACCGGAGAGCTGCCAGCCGCCAATGATGGCATTGGCCCAGCCGGGAATGTCTGAGGCGAAGCGCTTGCCCTTGCCCACGGGCAGGTTGTACACGCCGAGGGCGGAGAACAGGTGCGTGGTGTCATAGTCGGAGACGCCCTTCATCAGCCCGGGCTGCCAGGGGTTCCACAACACACCCGTCGCGGAACCGACGCGCTCCGTGTTGGAACGCAGGTCGATCGACTTCGACCAAGTGTAGTTGAGGTCTAACACGTCGCCATTGTTCCATCGCTTGCGGACGGTCCACTGCATGCCGTGGTAGTTGCCCCCGCCGACGCTGCTGAAGACCGACAGGTAGCTGTACTGCGAGTTGTAGAAGGCGTAAGGGCCCAGGATGGAGCAGCGGTTGCGGGCCACGCAGTTGCCCTGGCCAGCACCGGTGTCGAGCTGGTACAGCGCGTAGGTCCAGTCGTACTGGTTGGCCGCATAGCGGTTATAGACCGCCTGCGTGGCCGTCAGCGTCGAAGTCGCCATATGCGGGTAGAGGTTTTCCCAGTAAGGCACCTTCTGAACGCTGGAAGTGGGCACGCCGGCGACCACCTGGCGGGCCAGGATGGTGGCGGCCTCGAAGTAGGTCATGCCGGACTTGGGGTCTTTCAGGTCGGTTGGCATCGCGGCGTCACGGCGGATGAGCGAGCGGCGCGACAGGCGGCCGACGTAAGAGCCCTGGACGAACCATCCGCCGCTGAACTCACGACCGATGCTGAAGTTGAGGTTCATGTTGTACGGGGCCTTCAGCGTGTCGTCCAGGCCGTTGGTGATGGCGAACAGATCCGGATACTCCGCAGGGAACTTGGCGGGCGGGGCCGGGGGCAGCAGTTCACGCGGCACTTTGTCGATGCCCTGATAGCGCGGGGCGCTCTGGATGGTGATGACCGCTGCCGGGTTGGTGAGCGCGTTGGACAGACCAAAGGCGGTGGCGTCGTAGGAGCGCATCAGGCCGGAGCCGAACAGGTCGTAATACATGCCCCAGCCCATGCGGATGGACGTCCGCCCCGGGCCGCCGAAGAAGAACTTCGACAGGCCGCTGTTGCCCTGAGGCGAGTACGCCAGCGAGATGCGCGGCGCGATGTTGTCCTTGTGGAACGGGTAGAGCGGGCGGCCGCCCTGGTCGCGCGGCACGAAAGCGATGCGGCCGGCACCGGTCTGGCTCAGGCCCTGCTGGGCGAGCCCGCCGCGGCGGTCAAACCAATCTCCGATTGGGATATTGGGCGAGACCTGCTGGCCGTTGGCCTCGTAGATCGGCGGCATCAGGGACCAGCGCACGCCGGCCGTCATGGTGAGGGCACGGTTCAGGCGCCAGGTGTCCTGGAAGTAGAGTTCGTACTCCTCGTTGCGGAAATTGCGTTTGACCGGCGTGCCCTCTGGCAGCACGGTGCCATCCACCAGGTAGTTGTACTGGGCGTTGCCCTGAGTCACCAGACCCATCACGTCGGCCATCGCCCAGCGGAACTGGGTGATGCTGCCGGTCATGTTGGCGAAAGGCGCGCTCAGGTCGGCCCCGGAGTTCACCAGCCAGCTTGCGTTGGCCGACGCGCTGGGGAAGGAGTTGGCCAGGTTGGAGCGCCGGTTCTGGGTGAAGCGCATCACAAAGCCGAACTGGAAGGTGTGCGCGCCGCGGATCACGTTCATGTCCTCGGCCACCGTGTGGACCGGGATGATGGAGACGAAACCGCGGGACAGGCCGACGATGGGATCCATACCGCGCAGGGTGACCGCGGCGAAGTTGGCGATCCCGGTGGTTTCGTTGCCCTGTCGGGTGAGGCCATAACGGAAGTTGGAGATCCAGGTGGGCTTGATGGTGCTGGTCAGGCCCACGGCAATGCCCTTGTTGTTCGAGAGAGCCACGGAGTTCGGTGGCAGACCGGGGAACTGCGGCATGCCCTGCTCGCGGTCGTTCTGAAGGTTGCCCCGGACGAATAGCGTGTGCCGGTTCTGGCTGTCGAGGATGTAGTCGGCGCGGGCGATGTAGGTGTTCCAACGGAGCGGTGTCGGCGCGGTGAAGCGGTAGCCCACGAAGTTGAGGCCGTCGCCGACGGAGAAGTCATTCGGTACGGGGTACTTCTGCATGTCGGCCAGCGCCGCCTGGCTGACGCCGCGGGGATCGAGGAGATTGGCGATGTCGGCCGGAGTCACCGTGGCGATGGCGCCGGAGGTCGTGCGGTAATGCAGAATGCCCTGCCGCATGTCCATAGAGGGGATGGTGCGCAGCGCCTGGCCATCCTTGGCGTCCTTGCGACCTTCGTAGTTGCCGAACAGGAAGAACCTGTTCTTGATGATCGGCCCGCCGAGGGCGGCGCCGTAAATATTGCGGATCAGCTTCTGGCGCGGCACGCCGGACATGTTCAGGAAGAAGTTATTGGCCGTGGTCACCGTGTTGCGGTGATACCAATAAGTGGCGCCGTGCAGCTCGTTGGTGCCGCTCTTGGTGACAAGCGCGACCTGCGCGCCCGAGGTGCGGCCCTGGTCGGCGTTGGCGTTCAGCGTGACCACGCGGAATTCCTGGACCGAATCCGGCGTCATGCGCAGGACGCTCGTGAAGGCGTAACGGTCCATCTGATCGTTGACGTCGACGCCGTCAAGCGTCACGTTGGCCTGGTCGCTCTTGCCGCCGTTGACGGCGCCATTGCGCGAGCTGGTGTCGCCATCCTGCGTGAACACGACGCCCGGCTGGAGCGCCAGCAGGCCGACGATGTTGCGGGCATTCAGCGGCAGTTCGACGATGGGTTTGTTGCTGATGGCATTGCCGATGGTAGCGTCCACCGTGTTGATCTGCTCGACCTCGGCAGAGACCGACACCGTCTCGGTCAACTGGCCGACCTCGAGCTTGACGTTGACGGTGGAGGGCGTGTTCACCAGCAGTTGGACATCGTTCACCGTCGCCGTGCGAAAGCCGTTGGCGCGGACCGTGATCCGGTACGTGCCGGGCACAACCTGGAGGAACGCATAGGCCCCGCTGGAATCCGTGGTCATGGTCCGCTTCAGGCCTGTGGCCACGTTCTCCAGCTCCACCGTGGCGTTGGGGATGACCGCCCCGGAGGGATCGGTCACGAGGCCGGAGACCTGGGTCGTGGACTGGGCCCACGCCGCCAGGACTGCCACAGTCAAGAGCAGTACTGATAGGAGGAGTCGCTTCATGTCATCTCCCGTGTAGCCGAAAGTTTTCCTGGATTCAGCCGCCCGAGCGGCTTGGAAGCCCGAGGACCTCCCGTCCGCCCAGCGTGTGGCCGCGGAGGAAAGGCGGACTGCCTCTCCATCGCGCGTTGGCCATGACGACGAGGTCACGTCCAGTCCAAAACTGTAACGGCACGGTGAACCCCCGTGATGCTTTCCTTCGATTTAACCAGCGAAGAGGCAGGCTGTCAATCGAAAATCCTGATCCAGGGGATGGAAGGCTCTTATTCGAGGCCTATGGAGAGCTCCCGCAGAATCCTCGCCGCGGCCTCGCGCGGATCGGCGGCGCGCGTAACCTCGCGTCCCACAACCAGATAATCCGCTCCCGCGGCCAGCGCCTCTGCTGGCGTGGCCACTCGCTTCTGGTCGTGGGCAGCCGCGCCGGCGCTGCGGACGCCCGGTGTCACCAGAAGCCGTTCCGGGCCGGCCAGCGCCCGCATCGGCCGCGCTTCCAGGGGGGAGCAGACAAACCCGTGCGTCCCGGCCTCCAGACCCCGGGCTGCGAGCCACAGTGCGTGCTCGCCGGGTGTTCGTCCGGTAATCCCCAGGTCCTCCAGATCACCCTGGTCGAAGCTGGTAAGCACGGTGACGGCCAGGATTTTTGTTTCCGATCCCCGCACCCCCTCCGCGGCGGCGCGGATCACCTGTGGGACGCAGTGCACGGTTAGCAGCGAGACGCCGAGGCCGGCGGCGCGCGCGGCGGCGCGGCGCACCGTCTCGCCGATGTCATACATCTTCAGGTCGAGGAAGACGCGCTTGCCCGCTGACCGAAGGTCGCGCACGATGGCAGGCCCCTCGGCAGTGAACAGCTCAAGTCCGACCTTGTAGAAGGAGACGAGTTCCCCACACTGCTCCACCAGGCGCAGGGCGGCGGCGCGGTCCTCGACGTCGAGGGCGACGATCAGGGGATTGCGTTGGATCATAGAACTCTCAGGGGCTTCTGGCGACGTTCGACGACGCGGCCGATCACCCGGCCCTGCGCCTTTTCCGGCGCCATGGCGAGAAGCAGTCCGCCCGAGGTCTGCGGGTCATAGAGCAGGGCCTCCACTTCAACCGCAACCTCGCGGCAGAATTCGACGGCGCAGGAGATGAACTCACGGTTGTTCTTCAGGCCGCCGGGGATGGCGCCCTGGCGGGCGTAGTCGAGCGCGCCGGGGAGGAATTCGAGGCGGTCCGTTTCGATTTCGAGCGTCACCCCGGAGGCCAGCGCCATTTCGCGGGCGTGGCCCAGCAGGCCGAAGCCGGTGATGTCCGTGCAGCCGTGGGGTTCGCCGTCAAAGCGGTTGAGGCGGCACATGGAAGCCACCGCCGTCTCGACATGGGCCGGGTCGGCGATGCCGCGCTTGAGCGCCGTTCCGATGACGCCGGTACCCAGCGGCTTGGTGAGCACGAGCACGTCGCCCGGGCGCGCGCCGGCGTTGGTCCAGATCCTGTCGGGATGGACGATGCCGGTGACCGCGTAGCCGAATTTCATCTCGTCATCGCTGACCGAGTGGCCGCCGAGGACAACGCAGCCGGCCTCGATCATCGCCTCGGCTCCGCCCCGGAGGATCTCTTCCAGATCCTCGAGGTCACCCTTGGCCGGGTAGGCCAGGATGGAGAGCGCGGTGAGCGGGCGCGCGCCCATGGCGTAGATATCGGACAGGGCGTTGGCGGCGGCGATGCGGCCGAATGTGAAAGGGTCATCGACAATGGGCGTGAAAAAATCCACGGTCTGCACGAGGGCGCACTCCGGGCTGAGCCGGTAGACGCCTGCGTCGTCGCAGGTGTCGAAACCGACGAGCACGTTGGGATCAGAAAGGCGCGGGATGCGCGGCAGAACCGTGTCCAAAACCTTTGGACTCAGCTTGGACGCTCAACCCGCGGCCTTGACATGAGCGGTGAGCTTCTTCACTGACACCGCTTACACGGGCCTCCTTTCGTGCTGTATGATGACGCCCATGAACCGCCGCACGTTCGTTTCCGCAACGGCCGCGACTCTGCTGGCGCCGCGCTCCGGCCGCGCGGCCGAAGGCTCGGCCACGGTGCTCCTGAAAGAACAGATTGGCACAATCAGCCCGCTCGTGCATGGCCACTTCGTCGAACATCTGGGCGGCGTGGTCTATGACGGCATCTGGGTCGGCGAAAAGTCGAAGATCCCCAACATTGCCGGCATCCGCAAGGCGCTGATTGAAGACCTGCGCCGCATCCGCGCGCCGCTGTTCCGCTGGCCCGGCGGCTGCTTCGCTGACAGCTACGACTGGCGTGACGGCGTGGGCCCGCGTGAAAAGCGCCCGAAGCGGCTCAATTTCTGGGCCGGCTCAGAGATGCTGCGCCGGCTGGACAACCATCCGGCCAAGTACGAACCCAACGAGTTCGGCACCAACGAATTCATGCGCTTCGTGCAGGAGGTGGGCGCAAAGCCGTACCTGGCCGCCAACGTGCGCGGCATGACGGCGCGCGAGTTCAACGATTGGGTGGACTACTGCAACGCGCCTCTTGGCACAACCACCTGGAGCGAGGTCCGCGGCACCCCGCCCTTCCATGTGGAATTCTGGGGCATCGGCAATGAGAGTTGGGGCTGCGGCGGCGACTTCCGGCCCGAAGAGTACGCCGTTGAGTTCCGCCGCTTCACCTCCTGGGCGCCGGGCTTTGGCGTGCCATTGAAATTCATCCCTTCAGGGCCCAACGGCGGCGACCTGAACTGGACGCGCGGTTTCTTTGAAGCGCTCGTGCGCAAGAATCCCGGCTTGCTGCGCCGCGTCTGGGGCTGGGCGCTGCACTACTATTGCGGGACCGCGGGCGGTCCGGTGGAGTTCAACACGGACGAATATTACGAGCTGCTGGGCCGCGCGGTGCGGATGGAACAGCTCATCCGCGACCACTGGACGGTGATGGGCGAATACGACCGCGAGCATCGCGTGAAGTTCGCCATCGATGAGTGGGGCGCGTGGCACAAGGCCGGCAGCGAAGTGGCGCCGCACCACCTTTTCGGACAAATCGGCACCATGCGCGACGCGATGGTGGCCGGGCTGACGCTCGACATCTTCCACCGCCATGCCGACAAGGTGGCCATGACCTGCGTGGCGCAGCTCATCAACTGCATCCACTCGCTCTTCATCGCGCACGAGGAGAAGATGCTGCGCACGCCGAACTACCACGTGTTTGACCTCTACAGGGCGCATCAGGAAGGGATGGCCGTGCGGGCCGTCTTTGCCGCCCCGTCGTCGCCGAAGGCGCCGCGCCTGGACGGCTCGGCTTCCCTGCACGAAAGAGACAGGAAACTGGTGTTGACCTGCACCCACGCCGACGCGGCCGAACCGGTGGCGGTGGAGGTGCGGCTGGAGGGCGCAGCCGCGCGGGCGGCCCGCGGGCGTGTGCTTTCCGGCAGGCCGCAGGACCACAACACGTTCGCCGAACCGGAGCGCGTCCGGCCGCGCGAGCTGGCCGTGGCGGTTCGCAACGGGCGGCTCGTGTTCGAGCTGCCGCCGTGCGCGGTGGCCTCGATCGAGGCCGAGCTGGGCTGAGGCAGCCAGATTTTCGGGTGGACGGGGCCTTTCCGCACCTGTATACTTGAAGCATTCATCGGCCCCGCCCGTCGATACCTTTCTTCCCGCTGGGTCCGTGGAACGGCCGGCATGAAACCAGATGATCCGACGTTGATCGACGGCGGGGGCAGCGGCGCTGAGGCTCTGTGCCGCGGCCGGTATCGCATCACCGGCCGGATCGGCGAGGGCGGCATGGGGGTGGTCTTCTGCGCCGTGGATGAGAAACTCGGGCGGAAGGTCGCGCTGAAGTTCCTACCTGAGGGCGGAAGCGATGCCGCGGCCGAAGAACGGTTCCTTCGGGAGGCGCGCGCCGCGAGCGCTCTGGATCACGTCCACATCGGCACCATTTACGGCATCGAAGAGTCAGATGACGGCCGGCGATTCCTCGTCATGGCCTATTACGAGGGCCACGACCTCGCCGCCTTTGCGCGTGCCGCCGGAGGACGGCTTGGCGTGGCGGAGGCGTCGAGAATCGTGATGCAGATCGCCGCGGGGCTGGCCGAAGCCCATGCGCATGGCATCATCCATCGCGATATCAAGCCCTCCAATGTGCTCATCACGAGGCAGGGCGTGGTGAAGATTGTCGATTTCGGGCTGGCGCAGATGCAGGGAGCGGGCCAGCTCACGCAGGACGGCGCCCGGCTGGGCACGCCGGCCTACATGTCGCCCGAACAGGCGCTGGGCCAGCCCGTCGATCACCGCACCGACATCTGGTCCCTTGGCGCCGTGTTTCATGAGCTGGTCACCGGACAGCGGCCCTTCGAGGCCGAATCCGTACCCGGGACGCTTTATCAGGTGGTGCATGAGACGCCGCGTGCGCTTGACTGCGTGCCGGAGCGGCTGCGGCCGGTGCTGGCGAGAATGCTGGCCAAGGGCCCGGAAGACCGGTACTCATCCGCAGGCGAGCTGCTTGACGAACTGCACCGGCTGTTGCCCGAGCTGTCCGGTGAAACGCATCGGGCGGCGGCGCCGGCGAGCCGCGGACCGCGGGCCGTCCGCCGTTTTGCACGACACACAGCCGTGGCGGCGCTGCTGGTGGCGCTGGCGGGTGCGCAGGTGTGGCTGTGGCAGCGCAGCCGCTCTGCCGCTCCGGCGGCGCGCGGCGGATTGGCCGCGGGCACAGCGTCCGCGAAATATCTGGAAGCGCTCACGCTGATGAAACGCTGGGACAAGGAGGGGCAGCTTGAGCGCGCCATCCGCCTGCTGGAAGAGTCCGTGCGTATGGACCCTTCCTTCGCGCTGGGCCATGCCCGGCTGGCCGAGGCGCACCGCATCCGATACGCGCTGACGCGGGACCGCAACGAGCTGGACGCCGCCGCCCTCCATGCGGGGCTGGCGCTGCGGCTCAATGCGGAGCTGGCGCCCGTCCAGGTGGCGATGGGACACGTGCAGGCGGCGCTCGGCAACCAGGATCTGGCGATCGCGTCGCTCGAGCGGGCGGTGGAGCTGGATGCCAACGACCCGGAGGCGCGCCAGGCGATCGCCCGGCAGTACGAACGTCTGGGGAGACTGGCCGAGGCGGAGAAATCCTTCCGCCGCGCCACGGAGCTCGATCCCGATGACATCGCCGCACACGATGCCTTCGGAAATTTCCTGTTCCGGCAGAGCCGATTTCCGGAAGCGATCCGCGAATGGCAGGCGGTGATCCGCATTGCGCCGGACCATACGGCAGCGCTCGTGAATCTGAGCAGCGCCCTGTGCGAGGCGGGGCGCGTGTCGGAAGCCATCGAGATCTCGAACCGGCTTGTGAAGGTGAAGCCGGGCGCGATGGCGTGGAACAATCTCGGCACTGCCTATTCCCGTGCGGCGCGCTTCCCGGAGGCGGCGGAGGCCTACCGCAGGGCGCTGGAAATCGATGACAACGATCCGATGGCGTGGGGCAACCTGGGCTTTGTCTATTCGTGGATGGGCGGTCAGGATGCCCGCGCCCGCGAAGCCTTCGCACGGGCGATCAAGCTGGGCGAGGCGCGCCGGAAGGAAAATCCGCGGGACGCGTTCGTGCACAGCGACCTGGCGCTGTACTACGCGAAGACGGGCAAAGCGGCGCCGGCGCGCGAACGGCTGGCGACGGCCCTGCGCCTGGCCCCGAAAGGCCCGGAAATCCGCGCTGCGGCGGCGGAGGCTTACGAGCTGCTGGGAGAACGGGACAACGCGCTCGAGCAGGTGCGCGAGGCCGTGGCGCTGGGCTGTCCCAGACAGCGGCTGGAGCGGAACCCCAGTCTGGAGGCGTTGCTGGCCGAGGCGCGTGCGAGACGGTTGTTCTGAAACCGGAGCGCAGCCGTGCCCAGGGAACCGGAAATTCCCCTGGAATTTCCGCGGCGGGCAAGGAAATTCCGAGAAAATTCTGCTTCCGTTTCCGGAAATTCGGATATACTGAGCGCTACGAGGGGCGCAGGACCTGGCAATCCCGGCGGGGACGGTCATCGCCTGTGCATTCATTCAGGTCCGAACCGCACGAAGGAGGCCGCGATGGCCAACCACAACATTTCCATTGACAGCTCCGGCAATCCGCAGCCGGAAACGCTGGACTGCAAGGCCGGGGATCAGATCACCTGGACAAACAACTACGCGCAGGCGCTGGACAGCTTCACGCTGCCCACATGCGTGGCGCCGCCGCAATCTCCGGCTCCGGTGGCCGCCGGCGCCACGACGCGGGCGTTCACGGTGAACCAGGGAGCCAAAGGACAGTTCGCCTACAGCTTCGGCTGGCCATCGCGGAAGCGCGACACGCGCAGCGGAACCATCGACGTGAGCTGAACGCCGACCGGCTGACAACTCTCAGGCAGGGGCCGTCCAGCGGACGATGACGAGCGTGAAGTCGTCGCCCGCACAGATGCTGCCGGCGTGCCGCCCGACGGCCGCGCGCACGCACTCGAGGATTTCTCCGGCGCTCTGCGACGCCGCCGCGAGGACCGTTTCGGCAAGGCGGTGCTCGCCGAACTCGTCCTCGGTGTCCGGTCTGGCGGCTTCGGTCACGCCATCGCTGTACAGGGCGAGCACGTCGCCCGGCTCCAGCCGGGCCAGGCCCGCCTGGTAGCGGGAATTCGGGAACACGCCGAGCGGCAGGCCGCCCGTCTCCAGGCGCTCTGCCTCGCCGAGGCGGCGCAGAATGAGCGGCGGGTTGTGTCCCGCGTTCACATAATGGATCCCGCCGCCGGCTGGATCGATGAGGCAATAAAACAGCGTGATGAAGCGGTTTCCCGGGCAACAGGTGGAGGTGATGCGGTTGAGCCTCTCCACGAGCTGCGCGGGGTCCGGCTCGGCTTCATTCAGAACCTGGAAGCGCGCCTGGAGGCTGGCCATCAGCAGCGCCGCCGGCATCCCCTTGCCGGCGACGTCTGCGACGACAACAGCCAGGCGCCCGTGCGAAAGGCGGAAAAAGTCGTAGTAATCCCCGCCCGCGTGACGGCAGGGCTGGGTGAAAGCGGCGATATCGAGTCCGTCGATGGACGGTGGCGTGGCGGGCAGAAGGAGCCGCTGGACGGCCGCAGCCTGCTCCATTTCGATGGACACGCGGCGCTCGCGTTCCTCCACTTCGGCCAGCCGCGCGTTTTCGATGGATGCGGCCGCCATGTTCGCCATCACCGTGAGCAGGTGCAGGTCTTCGCGGGAGAAGGGCCGGGCCTGGCCTGCCGAGTCCAGATACAGCAGCCCCAGGACACGCTCGTTTGTCTGCAACGGGACGGCGATCATGCTGCGGATGCCCTGCGCCACGATGCTGGCCTGAATTCGCATCTGTCCTTCGCGTTCCATGTCCTGGATCAGCAGGCTCTCCCTGCCGAGCAGCACGCGCTCCCGCACGCTGGTGCTCAGTGGGAACGATCCGCCGCGCGCAGCCTTTTCGCTCAGCGTGCCATTTTCTTCAAGAAGAAGCGCGCCGCGCGGCGCGTCCACGGCGCCGGCGGCAAGGTCGAGGATCAGCGGCAGGAGCTGGCTGAGCGGGAGACGTCCGGTCAGCTCCACCCCGGCGTGCAGCAGGGCGTGCAGATGCCGCGCCGAGGTGAGCGGCATCGGAGACGACGCCGCATTGCCCGAGGTGGTGCTGAGCAGGCGGTCGAGCCGCACCGCGATGGTCGAATCGGAGGGCGAATGGGCCTCTACCCTTGCGGGCGCCGGGCGCGCCTGCCGGAACTCGATGTGAAGCATGCCCGCGCGCAGAAGGTCACCGGAGCGAAGCGATGAGGGCTCGCGCAACACCGCCCCGTTCAGGAATGTTCCATTGCGGCTGCCAAGGTCGCGCACGGTCCAGCCGTCCGGGCCGGGCTCGAAGGCGAGGTGATGACGCGAAAGCTCCTGCTGCTCCGGGAAAGCCAGGTCGTTGTCCGTAGAGCGCCCGATGCGGCAGGGCGCGTCCGAAAGCGGCACGGCGCGAACGCCGCCCTGTGGTGTCTTGACGATCAACTCGGCGGGATGATTCACGGCCCTCCTCCTGGCCTTCACCGCGGCAGGGGCTGCCGCGGACTCCTCCTCTGCCCTGTGCGGTGCGCGCGGGCCGGGCGTCGGGAATGGCGCAAAGCCAGTGGGCGCGCAGACGGCGCACGCCTTCTCTGACTGGCTGGAGGATAGCACACTGCCGTCTCTGAGGGAAGCCGGCTGAGAGGCTCAACCCTTCGGGCGCGGCTTCATGCGCCATCGGCCGCCGTTTGGCGGAAAGGCGAGCTTCAGCAGCTCCTCGAGCGCATAACGGATGTGGGCGCGGATGGCCGCATCGGCGCGGAGCGGGTCGCCCGAGCAAAGTTCCTCGGCAAGCCCGGCATGGTAGCGCGGCGGCAGCGGATGAACCTGGGCAGCGGTGTCGGAAAGCCAACTGAACAGCAGGTCCTGTTCGCGCTCGATCGCCTGACGCAGCAGCGGGCTGCCGCCGATTTCGGCGATCCGGAGATGGAAGCGCACGTGGTAGCGGCGCACGGCCAGGCGGAATTCGCTGTCCTTCTGGAGCCGCTCCCAGTGCGTGTAATACTCGTCGAGTTTCTTTGCCATGCGGAGGATCTCCGCCTTCTGCGCGCGTGTGGCGCGCTCGGCGAACAGGCGGGCGGCCTGGCTTTCCAGCGCCTCGCGCAGCGTGTACCGGTCGCGGATCTCCTCACGGTCCGGCTGGCGGACGCGCGTGCCGACGCGGGGGCGGCTTTCAAGCAGCCCCTCGTTGACCAGCCGCTGAAGCGCCTCAGCCACCGGTAGGAGGCTCATGCCGAGTTCGCTGGCCAGCCGGCGGCGGGACAGGGCCGCACCGGGCGGGTAGGTTCCTTTGAGGATCCTTTCGCGGACCAGGCGATAGGCGCGCTGGGCCAGCGTGTCGTCGGCGTCCCGGGCGGCGGGCAGGGCGGAGCGCCCCATAAGTTCCGCAGACATCATGGTGTCAGTCAAGGCAATAGTCTACTTGACCAGGAAAGGCCACTTCCACACCCAGTGGTATCCAAAGCGCAGCAGGAAGACCGCGGCGGTGGCGGCGGCCAGGGCCGCCAGCCCGCCAAGGACATAGAACATGCGGCGCCACGGGAACTTCTCGCCTTCACGGTGCAGCACCAGCAGGTAGCTGGCGAAGACGCCGACGAAATAGAGCAGGATCATCGGCGCGGCAAAGATCGTGAGGTTGATGGCGTCCGGGGTTGGCGTGATGATCGCCGCCAGGATCACGATGATCAGAATGGCGTAGCGGGAGTGCCGCAGCAGGAAGCGCGGCGAGGCGATCCGCAGCAGCGTGAGGAAGAAGATGAGCACCGGCAGCTCGAAAATGAGCGCCACGCCGAGAATCACGTTGACGAAGAGGTCGAAGTACTCGGTGAGGGAAATGTAAGGACGGACGCCCAGATTGCTGCCGATTCCGAGAAGGAAGACAAGGCCGAAGCGGAAGGCGACGAAGTAGGCGAACAGGCCGCCGAGGATGAACAGGCCCGCGGTGCAGAAAATGAATGGTACGGCGAGCCGGCGCTCGCGCCGGTACAGGCCGGGCGAGATGAACGCCCACGCCTGATAGACGATCCATGGGGAAGAAAGAAACAGCGCGGCGAGAATCGGCAGCTTCACCCAGATGATGGTGAACGCCTCGGTCGGGGTGAGCTGCGCCAGCTCGGGCGGATAGCCGAGCTGGGTGAGCGCCGCCACGGCCGGCCTGCGGACCGCGTCCCAAAGCCTGTCCGTGAAGAGAATGCAGAGGATGAAGGCGATGCCGAGGCCCATCAGCGCCCGGATGATGCGCATGCGCAGCTCCTCGAGGTGTTCGAGGAACGACATGCGCAACAGCTCTTCTTCCTCGTCCTCCGGCTCGCTGCCGGCAGGCGGCTTTGGCGTCACCGGCGGTGCAGGGGGGGGCGCCTGGACGGGGGGAGAGGCCGCGGTGTCCACGCCCGGGGAAGAGGTGGCGCTTTCGGGCGTGGTTCGGCCCTCGTGCTCCGGATCCCCGTCCGGGCGCGGCTGCTGCGTATCGTTGTTTTCCGGCATCTGCGATTGAGCGGTCCGTCTCGTGTGGCTGCGGCTGCCGGGCGCCTAACGCACCGCCGGTTCGCCGCTCGTGTGTTCTGGCGGCGGTGCGGCGGCATCCGCGCCGGGGGCTTCCGGCGGCGCGGCGGCATCGGCAACTTCCGGCGCGGGAGCCGCGGTGGCGGCCTGGCCGGTCCTGTCAGCGTCCTGGGTTGCGGAATCGCTTACCGGATGGGCATCCGTCGTGGAAGGAGTATCGTAAGACTCGGGGTATCCGTAGGAGCCGTAGTCGTACGAGGAATCGTAGCTGTAGTCGTAGCTCGTCGAGTAGGTGTAGTCGCTGGTGACCTGGGCCAGCGATTCGGCCTCCTTCTTGATGTCGGCCGTCTCGCGTTCCAGGTTGGCCATTTCGCGCTGCCAGGTGTCGCGAAGCTCGTTCGAAGCGCGGCGGAACTCATTAATCGCCTTGGCGATATTGCGTCCGACCTCGGGGAGCTTCCTGGGCCCGAACAGCAGCAGCACCAGCACGAAGATGACGAGGGTCTCTTGCCAGCCTAGCGGACCCATCCAGGGGACTCCTTTTTACTTTTAGCCTACACCGATGATAGCGGAGGCGGCGCAAAGGGCTCAACCGAGGCCGATCACAGGGGCAGAACCTCGAGCCGTTCGGGATCGAAGCGGAGGCGGCGCTTTTCGAGGTAGCTCTGCACGGCGAGCAGCGGTGGAAGAATGGAGATGGCGGCGATGCCCACGTCGGCGTTCGGCAGGCGGCGCGAACGGCAGCAGTCGAGGAAGTTGCGGACGTGGTCGACGGTGATGTCGCCGGGAATCTGGCGGCTTTCCGGCGCCGCGCCTTTTGCGGCCGGGGTGAACATGTAGCGGTTGCGGTCGACGAACAGGCTGCCTTTGTCGCCGTGGAAGGTGATGCCGTAGTCGCCGGGCAGGCCATACGCGTTGGACTGGAACAGGACGGTGAAGCCGTCGTATTCGAACAGGGCGTTGCAGGTGTCCGGCGCCGTGCGCCCGTCGTGGAAGTCATAAAAGATGCCGCCGGCGAAGACCACGGAATGCGGGGGGCGCTCGCCCATGTACATGTGGACGACGTCCAGCCAGTGATGGCCAAAATCGGTCATTTTGCCGCCGTTGTAGTCGAGGAAGGCGCGGAAATTCCAGTATTGGGCGGGATCCCAGTCGCGGTATTTCACCGGGCCGAGGAAGCGGATCCAGTCAAGGTTGGAAGGTTTCTGGGCCGGTTCGCGGCGCAGCGGGCGCGGCGGGCCGCTGTTCCAGACGGCATCGATATGCGTGATGCGGCCGAGCGCGCCGGAACGGACGAATTTTTCGAGCGGCTCCAGATAAATGGGCCCGGAGCGCTGTTGCAGCCCCACCTGGCAGATGCGGTTGGTGACGCGAGCCGCCTTTACCATCCGGGGCGCCTCTTCGCGCGTGCGGCAGAGGGGCTTTTCGACGTAGACGTCCTTGCCGGCGTTCATCGCGTCGATGGCGATCTGCGCGTGCCAGTGGTCGGGCGTGCCGATGAGCACGGCGTCCACGTCTTTCAGCGCGAGCAGCTCCTCGTGGTGCGAGAAGGTCTTCGCGCCAGGCGCCTTCGACAGGGCCTCGTCGAGCCGCGCGGCATAGACGTCGCACAGGGCGCGGACCTCGCAGTCCTGGAAGAGCTGGAATTTTGTCATTACATGGATGCCGCGCCCCCCGGTGCCGATGACGCCGAGGCCGATGCGGTCATTGGCGCCGAGAACGCGGGACCAGGACAGCGCCGTCCATGTGGCGGCGCGGGCGGCGTGGCGGCGGCTGATCGTCAAAAGTGAATCCTCCCTGGCGCCCCGTTGGCCTGACGCACGGGGCAAGGTGCCATTCTACATCCGACCGGGGCAGCGCCCCAGCCGTGCAGGAATCCCGTACAATCAGAGGCCGGCATGTGGTTGTACGCCATTACAGTCTTCCTCAGCGCGTTTCTGCTGTTTCAGGTGCAGCCGATGATCGCGCGGCTGATCCTGCCCTGGTTCGGCGGGACGGCGGCGGTCTGGGCCACATGCCTGCTTTTTTTTCAGGCGGTGCTGCTGGCCGGCTACGGGTACACGCACGGGGTGGTGAAGCGCCTGCGCGCGCACCGGCAGTGGATGCTGCATGTGGCGCTGCTGGCGCTGGCGCTGGCGGCGCTTCCCATCGTGCCGGATCCGAAGTGGAAGCCGCCCACGCCGGAGATGCCGGCAGCGCGCATTCTGACGCTGCTGGCGGTGACGGTAGGGCTGCCGTACTTTCTGCTTTCGACTACTGCGCCGCTGGTGCAGGCGTGGTTTGCGCGAGCCTTCCCCGGGCGCTCCCCATACCGCCTCTACGCCCTGTCTAACCTGGGCTCCATGCTGGCGCTGCTGAGCTACCCGACGCTGGTGGAGCCGGCGCTGACATTGCGGCAGCAGGCATGGGTCTGGAGCGGCGCTTTCGCGCTGTTTGCCCTGCTGTGCGCCGCCACGGGGTGGCAGAGCCTGCGACGCGCGGCGGCCCCGGTGGCGGCAACCGAAGAAGACCCGCCGCCACCTGCGCCGAAATTGGCCGCCCATCTGCTGTGGGCGGCGCTGGCGATGGGCCCCTCCATGCTGCTGCTGGCCCTCACCACGCACATGACGACGGACCTGGCGCCCATCCCGTTCCTGTGGGTGCTGCCGCTGGCCCTCTACCTGCTGTCCTTCATTCTCTGTTTTGACGCGCCCCGCTGGTATCGGCGGCGGTGGTTCCTCGGGGCGCTGCCGATCGCCCTGGGAGCGCTGTTGTGGCTGGTGAAGATGGGGCCGGAGGCCCGCCCGGACCTGCGGCTGCTGATCACGGGTTATGCGGTCTGTTACTTCATCGCGTGCATGGTGTGCCACGGAGAACTGGCGCGGCTGCGGCCGCACCCGGGCCATCTGACGGGCTTCTATCTCATGATCAGCGTGGGCGGCGCCCTGGGCGGACTGTTCGTCGCCGTGCTGGCTCCGGCGCTGTTCCGGGCGATGTACGAGCTGCCGCTTGCCATCGCGCTCTGCGGCGCGCTGGCGGCGCTGGTGTTGCTGCTGGATGCGGAGCTGCCTTTCCGGAAAGATTTGCTGGGGTGGCCGTCCATTCTGCTGCTGACCGGCGTGGCCGTGCTGTGGGGGTTCGCCGGCCGCGAGATCCGCGAGATGACGCGCGGCGCGCTGGTGGTGCGGCGCAATTTTTACGGCGAGCTGCGCGTGCGCCAGTATAACGGCGTCTACGACTGGGAAGGCTACCGGACTCTCGTGCACGGCACCATCAACCACGGCGAGCAGTACACGCATCCGGCGCGGCGTCGCGAAATCACAACCTACTACTGCGAAGACACCGGGCTGGGGCTGTGGATGCAGACCCGGCCGCAGTCGAGCTTCCAGCGCGTGGGCGTGCTCGGCCTGGGCGCAGGAACCATTGCCGCGTATTCCCGTTTCGGGGATGTTTACCGGTTCTATGAATTGAACCCGGAAATCGAGAAAATCGCCCGCAATTATTTCTGGTATCTGCAAAATGCCGAAGGCACAATTGAAGTGGTTCTGGGCGACGGGCGGCTTTCGATGGAACGGGAACCGCCGCAGAACTATGATCTGCTGGTGATGGACGCTTTCAGCAGCGACTCGATCCCGGTCCATCTGCTCACGCGGGAGGCGATCCAGCTCTATTTCCGCCACCTGAAGCCGGAAGGCGTGCTGGCGGTGCACATCTCGAACCGTTATGTGGATCTGAAGCCGGTGCTGGAACGCGAGGCGGCGCTGCTCGGCAAGGCGGCCCTGCTTGTGGAGACCGAGGACAGCGACGGCGGCCGCTGCTTCGGCACCACCTGGGTGCTGATGGCGAACCACGCCGGCGTGTTTGCGCGCGAGCCCTACCAGAAACACGGGCTGCCGCTCGAAAAAGCGGCATGGTTGCGGCCGTGGACCGACGATTATTCGAACCTGTTCCGGGTCCTGAAATGAGCCGGGAGGCGCATTACAGCGCCTGAAGGATCAGGCACTTCAGATAGTGCGTCTCCGGCACGGTGAGCAGGATGGGATGGTCGGCGGCCTGCGTGCGCCGCTCGAGCACCCGCAGGGTGCGGCGCGTGTCGACGGCAGCCGAGGCGACGAGCTGGAGCAGATCGGCCTCCGACACGTGATGCGAGCAGGAGCAGGTGACCAGCACGCCCCCGGGGGCGAGCACCTTCAGCGCCTTGTAGTTCAGCTCCCGGTAACCTCGGAGGGCGGCTTCCAGGTTGGCGCGCGACCTGGCGAAGGCGGGCGGGTCGAGCACGATCCAATCGAACTGGCGCCGCGCGGCGGCGAGCCCGGAGAGGTAGTCGAAGGCGTTGGCCTCGCGCCACAGGATGTTCTCGATCCCGTTGCGGCGCGCATTTTCGGTGGCGATCTCCAGCGCCGGGGCCGACGAGTCGACGGCTTCGATCGATTCGCAGCGGCCGGCGGCGTGGAGCGCAAAGCCGCCCTGGCAGGTAAACAGGTCCAGGCCGCGGCCGCGGGCCCAGCGGGCCGCAGCGGTGTAGTTTTCGCGCTGGTCGAGAAAGGCGCCGGTCTTCTGGCCGTGCAGGATGTCGACAGTGAGCGACAGGCCATTCATGCGGATTTCAGCGCGCGTGGGCGGCTCGCCGCAGAGAGGCTTCGGCTCGAGCGGCAGTTGTTCGAGCCGGCGCACGGCCACGTCGTTGCGGGCGAGGATCGAGGCCGGTGCGAGGAGTTCGCGGAGGCAATCGGCGATGACGGCGGCCGCGCGGTCCATGCCCTGATCGAGAAACTGGGCCACGAGATGCGCGCCATATTGATCGACGATGAGCGCCGGCAGCAGGTCGGCCTCGGCGTGGACGAGCCGGCAGGCGTCGGAATCAGAGACGACGGCACGGCGAAACTCGATGGCCGCGCGGAGCCGTTCGAGGAAGAAGGCGCGGTCGATGGGGCGATCTTCGCGGCTCAGCAGCCGCAGCCGGATCTGCGAAGCCGAGCTGTAATGGGCGATGCCGAGAAAGCGGCCTTTCTCGTTGACGACGCGGACGGCATCGCCTGGCCCGGCGCCGTCCGGGTCCAGCACATCACTTGAGTAGATCCATGGGTGACCCGCCTCGAGCCGGTGCTCGGCCTTTCGGTTGACGCGAACCTGGATCACGCCATCCTTTCCAGCCGCGCGATGCGTTCGGCCGTGGGCGGGTGCGTGGAGAACAGCCGCATCAGGGTCTCGCCGGAGAACGGCTTGATGATGAACATGTGCGACATGGCCGGGTTGGCGTCGAGCGGAATGCGCTTCGACCAGGCTTCCAGCTTGCGCAGCGCATTGGCGAGGCCGCGCCCCGTACCAACGGCGCGCGCCGCCTCGGCGTCAGCGGCAAACTCGCGCGTGCGCGAGATCGCCATCTGGATGAGCAGTGCGGCGATGGGGGCCAACAGGAGAAGGGCGAGGCTGGCCAGCGGATTGGGCGCCTCGTCATCATGATGGCGGCCGGCGCCAAAGAAGACGAACATGCGCGCGGCGAAGGTGATGGCCGCGGCAATGGTGGCGGCGATGGAGCTGATGAGGATGTCCCGGTGCCGGACGTGGCCGAGCTCGTGGGCGATGACGCCTTCCAGCTCGTCATCGGTGAGCAGTTCCAGCAATCCTGCGGTAACGGCCACGGAGGCATGCCGCGGGTTGCGCCCGGTGGCGAAGGCATTGGGGGAGCGCTCCGGGATTACCCACAGCCGGGGCACCGGGATGCCCATGCGCTGGCAGAGCCGCTCGACGATGGGCGCGAGGCGGTAATAAATGTCCGGGTTCTGTGTCGGCGTCACCGGGATGGCGCCACTCGACATCAGCGCGATCCGGTCTGAGAAGAAGTAGCTGAAGAAGTTCATCGCGACGGCGATGACCAGCGCCGTCTGAAGGCCCGAGGCGCCGCCGAGCGCCTGGCCGAGAGCGAGCAGGATGCCGCTGAGAAGACCCAGCAACAGAACCGTCTTGACCGCGTTCATCGTTCTTCCTGACTTCATTTTCTCAGATGCAGATCCTTTGCCGCAGGTTCCGCGCCCTCCACCGGGCGCAAGCGCGCCCTGATTGTGATAGCGTGAAAGTTTTACCGCACGAATTCGCGCCAAAGGGAGGCAAGATCCGGCATGGAAGCCCTTGGGATGATCGAGACGAAGGGGTTGATCGGCGCCATCGAGGCCGCCGACGCGATGGTGAAGACGGCCAATGTGGTGCTGACCGGGAAGGAATATGTGGGGGCGGCCTACGTGGTGGTCACCGTGCGCGGCGACGTGGGCGCAGTGAAGGCGGCCACCGACGCCGGCGCGGCGGCGGCGCGGCGCGTGGGCGAGCTGATCGCGGTCCATGTGATCCCCAACCCGCATGAAGAGACCGAGAAAGTCCTGCCCGGCTCGAACGCGAAGAAGTGAGCCTGCCTTCTGAAGGCGGAGAGGCGCGATGCCGCACGAGCCGGACGCATTGTCGCTCGAGGAAGTCCGCGCGAAGGTAGACCAGGCGTACGCGGCCTGGCTCGATTACCGTCATTTCAGCCAGGAACAGGCCGACGCCGTTGTGGAAGCGGTGGCCGCGGCCGGCCGCGCCGAGTCGCGCCGGCTGGCAGCGATGGCCGTCGACGAGACGGGCATGGGCAACGTCGAGGACAAGACCGCCAAGAACCTGCTCTGTACGGACATCCTGCCCAGATCGATGCGTGGCCTGCGGCTGCTGGGCTTGCTGCGTGAACTGCCCGCCGAGCGGGTGACGGAAATTGGCGTGCCCGTCGGCGTGGTGGCCGCCATCTGCCCGACGACCAACCCCACATCGACGGCGTTCTTCAAGATCCTGATTTCGCTGAAGGCGGGCAACGCCGTGGTGCTGAGCCCGCATCCGCGCGCAAAAGAATGCACCTGCGCGGCGGCCGGCATTGCGATGGAAGCCGCCGAGAAGGCGGGCGCGCCGCGGGGACTCATCCAGTGCCTGGAGCGGCCGACGCTCGAAGCGACTCAGGCGCTGATGAAGCATCCGAAGACGGCACTGATCCTCGCCACCGGAGGCTCTGGCATGGTGCGTGCGGCGTATTCGTCCGGCAAGCCGGCCTACGGGGTAGGGCCCGGCAACGTGCCCATCTGGCTGGACCCTTCGGCGGACGTGGCCGAAGCGGTGCGGCTCGTGGTGGAGGGCAAGAAGTTCGACTACGGCACGGTCTGTTCGAGCGAACAGACGCTGGTGGCGGAGCGGAGGATGCGCGAGGCGGTGCTTGACGCGCTCCGCGCAAACGGCGCTTACCTGATGAGCGACGCCGAACGGGCGGCGGTGGAAAAGACCCTGTTTGCCGGGGGAACGCGCGTGCGCGGCGAATGCGTGGGCAAATCGCCGCAAAAAATCGCGGAAATGGCCGGTTTTTCCGTGCCCGTGGGGACAAAAATTCTGGCGGGGGAAATTGCGGGAATCGGCAAAGAATTTCCGCTTTCGGCCGAGAAACTGTCGCCGGTGCTGGCGCTGTACTGGGTGGATGATTTCGAGGCGGGTGTCCGGGCCTGCGAGGCGATCCTGCACTTCGGCGGGATCGGCCACACGGCGGTGATTCATGCCCGCGATGAAGCGAAGGTGAGCGAGTTCGCCCGGCGTGTGTCCGCCTTCCGCGTGCTGGTGAACACGTCGGCGCCGCAGGGATCGGTGGGCATTACGACAAATCTTCAGCCTTCGATGACGCTCGGCTGCGGAGCCATCGGGGGCAACGTGACCTCGGACAACGTTGGTCCTCAGCACCTCGTGAACATCAAGCGGGTGGCGTGGGCGGTGAGAACTCCGGAAGAAGCGACGGGCCGCTCCGACAGCGGCATGAAAGCCATGGACCGCGCCGTGCTGGCGGCAGCGGTGGCGAGGATCCTGGCCGAGCGCGGCGTTACGGTGAAGCCGGCGGGTGCGGAAGACGCCGTGCGCGCGGCCCTGCCCGCCGGCGCTGCCCCGGCCGCGGGATCGGGGCCGGCGGGGAAAGAGGTCACCCGCGAGGCGGTGGAAGCGGCGGTGGATCGCTTTCTGGGAGGGCAGGCAGCGGCGCCCGCATGCGCCTGTCCCCACGGAGCGGAAAAGCGGGAAGAGGCCGCGGCCGCCGGCGCCGGGCAGGCGCCGCCGCCCGAAAAGCCGCCGGCGCCGCCGGCGCCGAAAATCGAGATCGTGGATTTCGTCTGTGAGGCCGATGTCCGCGAAGCGATTGCGAAAAAGAAGAAGATTTTCATTGGCAAAAAGACCATCGTGACGCCCGCCGCCCGGGACGCAGCCTCGGGCGAGGAAGTGCTCATCATGACCGAGCGCTGAGCGGGCGGAATTCAGAAAACATGGAACAGAATCTGGAAAAGCTGGCGTCGGAAATTGAGCGTTTTTTGCAGGCGGAGTCATTCATCGTCTTCCACTCCATGAGCCGCATGCACGAGGACCGGCGCATCGTGTTCTGGGACAACCGCCGCGTGCCGGACTTTCAGCGGTTTCTTGAGTGCGCCCAGCAAGTGGGGGTCCGGCTGGTGCACCTGCATGAGCGGACGTTCGACGCCGAGCAGAGGGAAACGGCCCTCGAGATTCTCGAGGACGCGGATCTGACGCGCGAGGAGCGCCGCGACATCCAGCGGCGCATTGAGTCGATGTCCCGCTACGAAGGGAAGCTGTGCGCGCTGGAGCTGAGCTTCGATTTCGAGGGCCGCATTTACATGTTCGCCGTGGAGACGGAATGGTTCGCTGAATGGGAGGCGATCCTCGACGACCTGGAGGCGGCGGGGCCCGAACAGGAAGACGAAGACAGCTACGGCGGATTCTATTCGAACAATTAGGACGATGCCTTCCCGCGCACGGTGGATCCTGCCGGAGCTCGATGAACGGGAGGCGGAGCGGCTTGGCCGTCAGTGCGGGCTGGAGCCGCCGGCCGCGCGCGTGCTGGCGGCCCGCGGCCTGAAGACGCCGCAGGAGGTGGAGCGGTTTCTGCACCCGAAGCTGACGCACCTCGAAGACCCCTTCCGGATGCTCGGCATGGAAGCGGCCGTGGCGCGCCTGCTCGATGCGGTGCGGCGCGGCGAGCGCGTGCTGCTGTATGGCGACTACGACGTGGACGGCGTGGCGGGCGTCGTCATCCTGCTCCACATGCTGGAAGTGCTCGGGCTGCGGGCGGACTATCACGTGCCGGACCGGCTGCGCGAAGGTTACGGGATGCAGGCGGAAGTGGTGGAGCGCGCCGCGCGCGAAGGCTATACGCTGATCCTCAGCGTGGACACCGGCATCCGCGCGTTTGAGGCGGTGGAAGCGGCACGCCGGGCGGGCATCGACGTGATCCTCACCGACCACCATCTGCCGGACGCGGAGCTGCCGGCGGCAGCGGCGATACTGAACCCGAACCAGCCGGGCTGTCCATATCCGAACAAGAACCTGTGTGGCGCGGGCGTGGCGTTCAAGCTGGCCCAGGCGCTGATGGAGCGTGACGGCTGGCCGCCGGAACGGATCGTCCGCTTCACGGATTCTTTCCTGATCATGGCGGCCGTGGCCACGGTGGCCGATGTGGTGCCGCTGACGGGCGAGAACCGCGTGATCGTGAAACGCGGCCTGGAGGGCATCGCGAAGACGCGCAACCCGGGCCTGCGGGCGCTGCTCGAGTCGAGCGGTCTGGGGCCGGGACAGCCGCTGACTTCGTTCGACCTCGGTTTTCGCATCGCGCCGCGCATTAACGCCGCCGGGCGCATGGATCACGCGCGCGCGGTGATCGAGCTGTTTCTGACGCGCGATGAGGAACGGGCGCGCGCCATTGCGGCGCGGCTGGAGGAACTGAATGCCGAGCGGCAGCGGACAGGGGAAGCGATCGTGCGGGAGATTGTGGACCGCTATGGAGAAGAGGGACCGCCCCCGGAGAAAGCGGGGCTGGTGTTCTACTCGCCGGACTGGCACCGCGGCGTGGTGGGCATCGTCGCCAACCGCGTGGCCGAGCTCTACCACCGCCCGGTGATCGTGCTCGGACGCGACGACCGCACCGGCATGGCGCAGGGATCCGGGCGCTCGATCCCGGGCTTTCACCTGCTTTCCGCGCTCGAGCAGATGGCCGACGTGTTCGCAAAGTTCGGCGGACACAGGCAGGCCGTGGGTGTCACGCTGGAGGAGCGCCGTGTGGCGGAGCTCGAGGCGCGGTTCAATGAGTTGGCGCTCGCCTGTCTCACCGAAGACGACCTGATGCCCGAACTGCACCTGGATGCCGAGCTGCGGCTGGAAGAGTTGAACGACAAGGCCGCCGGCGAAGTGCTGGCGCTGGCGCCGTATGGCTGCGGCAACCGCCAGCCGGTGTTCCTGGTGCGGGCCGCCGAGGTGCGGCAGGCCGAGGGCTTCGGCAAAAGCGGCGAGCACGTGCGGGCACGGCTGTGGCAGGCGGGCCGCGTGCTGTTCGTGCGCGCCTGGCGGTGCTCCTCGCGGCTGGAAGAGCTGCGCGAGGGAGCGCGGATCGATGCGGCCATCACGATCGAGGACGACGCCTGGAGCGCCCAGCGGGGCTTTGCGCCGTGGTCGGTCACGATGCGGGATTTCCGGCCCGCGGAGCCCTGATCAGCCGCCGGCGCCGACGATCAGCAGGGGCTCCTCTCCGCGTACAACAGCATCGGGCAGAATTGTTTCCATCGGTTCCGCCGGAAAATCGCGCCGGCTGGCGTAGAAGCGCACCAGCGGCCGCCGCGCTATGTCGCGCGGGCTGCGAATCCTGCCGCGCAGTGGCGGGAAGAAGACTTCCGATGCACTAGCACGGCAGCGATTGCGACGGCTTCACGATGGCCATCTCCTGACTGCACACGTCTCCCTGCCCGTTTCAGCCAGAGCGCTGCCAGGATAGCAATACCGCAGGATGAAACAGCAACAGGAGGGTGATTTGAGGGCTCCGTTCCGCCCGGGGACACTGAATTCTGACAGTCCTGGATCAAGGCAGGACCCGTGCAACCGAAGAGAGGCCAGACTAGTCTTTCCTCTTTGCGGACGGGAGCCTGGCCAGAAAAATGTACACGGCAGATCCAATCCAGAGGATGGCAGCCGAGGTCAACACCGGCGCAAAAAAACGCCCCGTTTTTTCCACCATGAGACCGGTCAATGCCGGGGCGAAGACGCCGCCGAGATTGGCGAAGGCGTTCTGCATTCCCGTCCACCGGCCCGCTGCGGGACCTGCCAGCGTCTGGGTGAACGCCCAGCAGTTGCTCACATAAATGCCGATGCCGGTGAAGGCGCAAATCAGGGAAATCGCCGAAACCCATGGCAATGGAGCCACCGTGAACGGCATCGCCGCGCCCGTCACCAGCAGGCCGGCGATGAGGAAGGCTCTGCGCAGGCGCGCCACGCGGACGGTGCGCGCCGCCAGCCGGTCAGAATACCATCCGGCGAACAGCGTCGCCAGCGCGGTGATCGCCAGCAGGGACGCGTTCCAGGCGCCCATGTCGAGCAAAGTGAATTTCCGCTCCCGGACCAGGATCGTGGGCAGCCACGTCAGCAGAAGGTACCAGTTGTAGTTGTGGCAGAACAGGCCGACGAAGGTGGCCCACACGGTGCGGCTGGAAAGCAGCTCGCGCCAGCCGGGGCCCGCATCGGCGGGGTTTTCCGTCTCATTCCCCGGCGAGCCGAGCCGCGCGGGAGCGTATCGCAGCCAGAAGGGCAGCCAGACCAGCGCGCCAAAACCGGTGATGAGAAAAAAGCTGCGCCAGCCGGATTCGTTCATCATCCAGGCGGCGAAATAGAGGCCTGCGGCCGGCCCGATTTTGGTGCAGGCGTCAATAATGGAATTCGCCATTCCGCGCTGATTTTCCCTGAATGCCTGCACGAGAATTTTTGAGTAGGCAGGGAATGCCACGCTTTCGCCTGCACCGAGAGCCAGCCGGAGAACAAACAGCGTACCGAAGCCCTGGGCGAGGCCAATGGCGCCGGTGGCGAGCGACCAGAGGAGGAAGCCAGCCGCGTAGACGTAGGCCACGGGGAAGCGATCCACCAGCCAGCCGGCCAACACCTGGCAGGTAGCATACGTCCAGAAGAAGGCCGAAAGCAGCAGGCCAAGCCGGGAATCCGGGAGATTCATTTCGCGGGCCAGCAACGGCGCGGCGGCGCTCAGGTTGCTGCGGTCCAGATAATTGATGAGGACGGAAACCGAGAGCAATGCCAGCAACGGCCAGGGCGATGCGGCGTGGCGAGTCATTGGAGATCGCCGCGCAGTCTATCAGCGAATGGCCGGCTCGGGCAACGCGGCGGGCATTCGGAGCAACTCGCGGACGCCCGCTTCACCGCGCGTGGCGAACAGGTGCTCGACGGCCAGCCAGGCCCAGGCGTAAAAGAGGCGGATTTTTTCGGGCTTCGATTCGTCCCATTCCGGCATCCGATCCAGCCGTTGCGCCTCGCGGATCCATTCCGGGGGCGGACGCTCGCCGGAGAGCCGCATGGCAAGCCCTTCCTGAAGCCAGCGCTCGCGCACGCCGCGGCGGGCGAGACAGGCGTGAACGAGCTCGTGCGAGAGCGCCTGGCGCAGATCCGACGGACGGGCCCCAGCGCTCAAGGGAACGCGCACCCGGCCATCAAAGAGTCCGCCGTTCCATTCGCCGAGTCCAGTGGCGGCGTGGTAGGTCTCACGCATCTGAACAATCACATGGATGGGCTCAGCCGCCGGACATCCGATGGCCTCCTGGATCCGGTTGAGCTCTGCGTTGAGCACATCGAGCAGGGCATCTGCGGCGCGGCCGGGCAGAGCGCGTCCGTCGTAGCGCAGGACGAAGCGTGAGGCGGCCGTGCGCTCGTGGCCGGCGTCGGCGGCGCGTTCCGCGCGGACGCGCGCCAGCAGAGCGGAGATCTGGGGATTCGGCCGCTGCTCGAGGGAGCGGGCCCAGTACGTTTCGGCCTTGCGTGTGTCGTCGGCCTGAAAGGCGGCCAGCCCGGCCAGGGCCAGCAGGCTGGGTTCGTCGGGCGCCCTGGGCAACAGTTCGGATTCGATGCGCCGCAAAGCCTCGGCCGGACGGCCGGATTCGAGCGCCTCCAGCACTGGCGCGAGCAATGGATCACGCGGCGCCTCTTCCCGCACCCGGCGGATTTCGGCCTTCAGGATCACTGGCAGGTCACTGGCGGAAGCGTCCGCGCGCGCCCTTTCGTATTCTTCCACCGTAGTCAGAGCGCTCGAAAACAGATAGCCCTGCAAGGCGCCCGCCGTCGCCTGAAAACACCGGCCATGTTCGCCCGCAATCGAGTAGCCCAGCTTCACGGGCGTCCCCGCTTCCAGATGAGCGATGACCTCCGACGATGGGTCGCAGCGCGCATACAGGGGCGCCCCTCCGGCGGCGACCGCCGGCGGTGCGGCAAGGGCGACCCAGAGGGCGAGCATGGGCTTCCTCCATCTATCGTCGAATTTCCTTCCCTACTTCAACCCGTCCTGCCGTGGGCGCGCCGTGATAGGCTTGGGTTGCCATGAGGACGGGCTCGATTCCATTGCTGTCGACTCTGCTGGCCATCTCGGCCGCGGCGCAACCGGGGCCGCGCACGCTGACGCGTGAGGCGCTGCGGGACAAGATCCGCGGCGGCTGGGCCGGCCAGATGATCGGCGTCAGCTTCGGTGCTCCGACGGAGTTCCGGTGGCTGGAGCGGATCATTCCCGAAGACCAGCTTCCGCCGTGGCGGCCGGAGATGGTCTCGAACGCCCTGAACCAGGATGACCTCTACGTCGACATGACTCTCGCGAAGGTGCTGGACGAGAAAGGGCTGGATGCGTCCACCGGGGATTTCGCCGCCATGTTTCGCGAGTCGAAGTACCCGCTGTGGCACGCAAACCTGGCGGCGCGGCGCGCCCTGCGCCGCGGCGCTCCGGCAGGGCTCAGCGGGACGCCCCGTTTCAATGTCCATGCCAACGACATTGATTTTCAGATTGAGTCCGATTTCATCGGTCTGATGACACCGGGATTGCCGCGGCTGGCCGCTGACATCGCCGTGCGTGCCGGGCGCGTGATGAATGCAGGCGACGGCATCCTGGGTGGAGTGTTTGTGTCCTGCATGTACGCGGCAGCGTTTTTCGAAAAGGATCCTCGCCGCGTGGTGGAGGCCGGGCTCGCCTGCCTTCCGCCCCGGAGCCCATACGCGCGGCTCATCGCCGATGTCCTGGCATGGCACCGCCAATATCCCGAGGACTGGACGAAAAACTGGGCGGAGATCGAAAGGAAATGGAACGGCCGCGAGCCCTGCCCGGCCGGTGCGCTCCGGCCTTTCAACATTGACGCCAAAATCAACGGCGCTTACGTCGTACTGGGTCTGCTCTACGGCGGCGGTGACATGGGGCGGACAATTCGCATCTCGACGCGCGCCGGGCAGGACTCCGACTGCAACCCTTCGACCGCCGCCGGCATTCTCGGGGTCATGATCGGCTGGGAGAAAATTCCTGAGGAATGGAAAAGCGGAATTCCTGCCCTTGCGGACAAAAAGTTCGCCTATACGGATTTCAGTTTCAATGAAATTGTAGAGAACACTTTCCAGCGGGCTTTGAAGGCGGTGGCGCGCTCAGGCGGGCAGGTGACGGAGACGGCGGTGCGCGTGCCGTCGCAGACGCCCCGGCCCGTGAAGGTCGCCCTGTGGGACGACTATGGAGCGCCAGCCGAGCGGGTTCCGCACACGGACCCGCGGTGGCGGTTCGCCGGGACGTGGTCGGCGGACGAACGGCTGCGATCCCGGGTCACGGAAGAGAAAGGAGCCACTGCGGAGATCGAATTTGAAGGCACGGGCTTCATCGTCGCTGGCCCATATCTGCCGGACGGTGGATTTTTCGAGGCGTATCTCGACGGAAATCGCGTCAACACTTACGACGTTTTTTCCGACGAAAAGGCCGTGAAAAGCGACGAAAGCGTCTTTCACCGGTTCGGGCTGAAGCGCGGGCGGCACACGGTCCGGCTGGTGGTGCTGGGCGTGCGGCATACGGAGTCAGCGGGCGCGCGTGTCGCCATTTCGGACCTGGTCGTGTTCCGGTAGAGACGCGGGTCGGCCCTTCTCACCGCGAAGCAGGAGTCCTACAATCGGGGCATGAAGAGAATGGTGCGCGCGTGGCGGGGGACTGAGCTCCATGCGAAGGGATGGCCGCAGGAAGCGGCGCTTCGGATGCTCATGAACAATCTGGACCCGGAGGTGGCCGAGAAGCCGGACGAGCTGATCGTGTACGGCGGCGCCGGCAAGGCGGCGCGTAACTGGGAGTGCTTTGATGCGATCGTCCGCGAACTCCTCAGGCTGGAAGCCGACGAAACGCTGCTGGTGCAGTCCGGCAAGCCGGTGGGCGTGTTCCGCACGCACGAGGACGCGCCCCGCGTGCTGATCGCCAATGCAAACCTGGTGGGGCGCTGGTCGGACTGGGAGCATTTCCGCGAATACGAGCGGCTGGGGCTGACCATGTACGGCCAGATGACCGCGGGCAGCTGGATTTACATCGGCACGCAGGGCATCCTTCAGGGAACCTATGAGACGTTCGCCGCGGCGGCAAAGAAACATTTCGGTGGCGATTTGTCAGGCCGCTTCGTGCTCACGGGCGGCATGGGCGGAATGGGCGGCGCGCAGCCCCTGGCGGCGACGATGAACGGCGCGGCGATCCTCTGTGTGGAGGTGGATCCGTCGCGGATTGCAAGGCGCCTTCAGACCGGCTATTGTGACGTGCGCGCGGATTCGCTCGATGAGGCGCTGCGGATGGTGGAGGACGCGCGCGAGTCGCGGCGGGCTCTTTCGGTGGCGCTGTGTGCCAACTGCGCCGATGCGCTGCCGGAGATGGTGCGGCGCGGGGTAACGCCGGACCTGGTGACGGACCAGACCTCGGCGCATGACCCGCTGAACGGCTACATTCCGTCCGGCTACGACGTGGACCAGGCGGCGCGGCTTCGCCAGTCCGACCCGAAAGGATACGTCGAACGGGCGCTTGACTCCATTGCCCGGCATGTCGAAGCGATGCTGGCGATGAAGCGCGCCGGAGCGGTGGTCTTCGATTACGGCAACAACATCCGCCGCATGGCGTTCGACCGCGGCGTGGAAGACGCGTTTGAAATCCCGGGTTTCGTGCCCGAATTCATCCGCCCGCTGTTCTGCCAGGGCAAGGGACCGTTCCGCTGGGTGGCGCTTTCCGGCGACCCCTCTGACATCCATGTCACTGACGACCTGGCCTGCGCCATGTTCGCCGACGACGAGGCGCTGGTGCGCTGGATCCGGCTGGCTCGCGAGCGGGTGCGCTTCCAGGGTCTGCCGGCGCGGATCTGCTGGCTCGGCTATGGCGAGCGCGATCGCTTCGCCGTGGCGATGAACCGGCTGGTGGCGCAGGGAAAGGTGAAGGCACCGATCGTGATCGGCCGCGACCATCTCGACTGCGGCTCGGTGGCCTCTCCTTACCGCGAGACCGAAGGCATGCTCGACGGTAGCGACGCCATCGCCGACTGGCCCATCCTCAACGCACTGCTGAACACCGCCGCCGGGGCGACGTGGGTGAGCGTGCACAATGGGGGCGGCGTGGGCATTGGCTATTCGCAGCACGCCGGGCAGGTGACGGTCGTCGACGGCACTGAAGCGGCGGGGCGGCGCGCGGAACGGGTGATGCGCTGCGACCCGGGTCTGGGGGTGCTGCGCCATGCCGACGCCGGTTATGAAGAGGCGATCGAATGCGCCCGGCGGCACGGCTTGCGCATCCCCCTGCGGGAGATGGAAGCGCCTACCAGAGAAGGCATCTGACGGGGCGGGCACCGCTCGAGTGGATTTCCAGCAACAGAACCATCCTGGAGGATTCCCAGCCGGGCGGCGCGGATTCCAACAGTGTGGCCAGACGAACGGGCGAAACCAGAAATCGCGCAGCAACCTCGGATGAGCCTGCGTTCAGTCCCGCAATCAACAGAATGAACGGATGCCCGTCGGCCGCCGGGATCCTGTAAATTGCAGCAAAAGTTTCGTCGCCTGTCGCCGTATAAGACGGCCATGACTCTCCGTTTTGGGACGCAAATCGCGGCGGCCTTTCGTTCCACTCCAGGCGAACAGGGCACCCCTCCAGCCAGGAATGCGGCCCACGAAACGCCGACTCGCCAAGAATGACGATGGCCTTTCCGGGAATATTCTCGTCACGTATCTGGCGATAATCTCCGATTTCGGCCCGCACATTCCGCCGCCGGAAATAATGCAGGATTTCGGCCGCCGCGGAAGCCTGAGAAACCCGGGCAGACCTGGGCTGCGCCGACGCTAGGATTCCAGCCGCGCCGGGTCCGCCGGCGGAATTCTCCGAGGCAGTCTCGCCAAGGGGAGTGGCGATCAGGATCTCCACGCCGTCCGGGGCGTGAATGGCAGGACCCCAGAAGCGATCCGGCGGGCCGGAGACGCCGCGAGAGGCTGTGAGCAGAAGCGCCGCGGCTGCCAGAACGGGAAGGACTCCTGCAATCACTGGGCGCAATCCAGGGCGCCGGCGGGCGGGCAAGGCTCCGATGGCAGGGCCTGTCGCAGGCCCGGCGCCGTCGTGCGGAATCTCAGTCTGACCGGAGTCCCGCAGAAAAACGGGTACATAGCCACCGAGGGGGAGCTCAATGCGGAAGGGCCCCCTGATCTCCGTGGTCCTGTAATAGTCAGCAAGCCGCTTCCGCGTCTCGCGGGCGCAGACCCTGACGGAACTGTCCCGCTCGAGATCCGCCTCATGGTGTTTCCGGAAGAGCTCCACCGCGATCGTGCGCTCCTTGAGCGAATGCGCTTCGCCCTCGAGGGCCTTCTCCACAACGAACCGCAGAAACTCGCGGCATCGCCGGGTGGAACGGAAGAATTCGCTTGCGAGAATTCGGTTGAGCTCCTCACGAATGGCCCGTTTCTCGTCTGCCGACAACCCTTCGCGAACCAAGAATCCGCGCCTCCAGCCGTGAGTGAATGGTCACAGTGTAACGAAAAGAGAGGTCAAATGCGAGGTCCGAAAGGCAGGAATTTTCTGACTCATTCGAGCAGGCGCCCGTGCGGGCAATCGTGAACGGCAAAAGATTCGTGCGGCATCGGCCGGGTTTTCTCCGCTTCCATGGAATTTCTCGCCGGGAATTGGGAACGGTACGATGGAAAGAGTCCAGTGATGCCGAAGCGGTTGCTTGTCCGGGGAATCCGGCAGTTGTTAACCCTCCGAGGAAGCGCGGCGCCGCGCCGCGGCGCAGAGCTCGGCGACCTGTCCATCATCGAGAATGGGGCGATGCTGGTGGAGAATGGGCGGATCACCGCCGTAGGCCCGGCCAGCCGGATAGAGAACCTGACCGCAGCGCGCCGCGCCGAAGAGCTCCACGTCCGGGGCCGGGTTGTGATGCCCGGCTTCATCGACAGCCACACGCACCTTCTGTACGTCGCTCCGCGGCTGGACGACTTCGCCATGCGCATTTCCGGGCGGAGTTACGAGGAGATTGCCGCGGCCGGTGGCGGCATCGCGTCCACGGTGAGGAAAGTCCGGCGCGCCAGTCAGTCCACGCTGCGGGGGCAGGCGCTGCGCGAGTTGTGGCGGATGGCAGCCTGTGGCACGACCACCGTGGAAGCGAAGAGCGGCTATGCCCTGGATGCAGCCGGCGAACTGCGCTGCCTGCGGATTCTGGCCAGCCTGGAGGGCGAGCCGCTGGAAATCCTCCCGACGTTCCTCGGGGCCCACGCCGTGCCGCCGGAGTTTGAGGGGCGCGCGGATGCCTACATCGACTACCTGATTGCGGAAGTAATGCCTGCGGTGGCCGCGAAGAAGCTGGCCCGCTTCGCGGACGTCTATTGCGACCGCAATGCCTTCAGCCTGCCGCAGGCGCGCCGCTACCTGGAGGCGGCCCGGCGGCTCGGATTCGAACTGCGTCTCCATGCGGCGCAGTTTGCCGACATCGGCGCGGTGGCGCTGGCAGTGGAGCTGGGCGCACGCAGTGTGGATCACCTGGAGCGGATCGACCCGGCGGTGATTCCCGCCCTCGCCCGTTCGAACACGGTGGCGACGCTGCTGCCCGGCTCGGTGCTGTTCCTGGGCGGCTCGCACTACGCCCCGGCCCGCGCGCTGATCGAAGCCGGCGCCGCGGTCGCGTTGGCCACGGACTACAATCCCGGCACAAGCCCCATGTGGAACATGCAGATGGCGGTGGCGCTGGCCTGCACACAGCTGCGGATGACACCGGCCGAGGCGATCACCGCCGCCACCGTGAACGCGGCTCATTCGCTTGGCCTCGCCGACCGTACGGGGACGCTCGAGGCAGGCAAGCAGGCGGATTTTGCCGTCATGGATGTGACCGATTACAGGGAAATTGGTTACTATTTTGGAGCGAATCTCGCGGTAACAACAGTGAAAAATGGGCGGATCCTGACTCCGCCGGACGAGGTTGTCATCGATGGAAAAGAAACTGGTTGAGTGCGTGCCCAATTTCAGCGAGGGGCGGGACGAAAGCAGGGTCCGCGCCATTGCCGCCGCGATTGCCGCCGTGCCGGGCGTGACGCTGCTGGACACCGAAATGGACGCCGATCATCACCGCAGCGTCATCACCTTCGTGGCTGCGCCGGAGGCGGCCCTTGAAGCGGCGCTCTCCGGCGCGGCCAAGGCAGTGGAGCTGATTGACCTGAACACCCACCGGGGGGCGCACCCGCGCATCGGGGCGCTGGACGTTCTCCCCTTCGTCCCGCTGGAAGGGGTGACGATGGAGGAATGCGTGAAGCTGGCCGAGCGCGCGGCGGCGGAACTATGGAAACGGCTGCGGATCCCCTGCTACCTCTACGAGGCAGCGGCGAAAAAGCCGGAGCGCGTGCAACTCGAAAACATCCGGCGCGGGCAGTTCGAGGCGCTTCGGGAAGAGATGGGACGGAATCCGGAACGCGATCCCGACGTCGGCGAGCCGGTGCTGCACCCGACGGCGGGCGCGACCGCGGTCGGAGCGCGGAAATTCCTGATCGCTTACAACATCCTGCTGCGCACGCCGGACGTGGAAGTGGCAAAGCAGATTGCCCGCGCCGTGCGGTTTTCCTCGGGCGGCTTCCGCTACGTGAAGGCGATGGGTGTCGCGCTCGCCTCCCGCGGAATGACCCAGGTGTCCATGAACCTCACCGATTTTGAATCCACGCCGGTGCACCGCGTCTTTGAGACGGTGAAGCGCGAAGCGGAGCGCTACGGCGTGGCGGTGGCGGCCAGTGAAATTGTCGGCCTGATTCCGAAGAAAGCTGTGGAAATGACGGCGGAATACTATCTCCAGATCGAGAATTTCCAGCCGTCTGTAATTCTCGAAAACCGCCTGGCCGAGGCGATGGCCTCCCGCGGGGGCCTGAGGGAATTTCTGGACACGCTGGCCGCGCCCACGGCGACGCCAGGCGGCGGAAGCGCTGCTGCTGCGGCGGCGGCCATGGCGGCAGCGCTCGGGGCCATGGTGGCAAGGCTGGCGAAGCTCGATGCCGCGGAATTCGAGCAGATGCGCGCGTTCTTCACTGAGGCGGTGGACCGTGATGCGGCCGCCTTCCGCGAGGTAATGGCCGCCTACCGCCGCCCGAAGGAAGAGCGCGGCCCTTATGTGCAACAGGCGCTGCGACTGGCCGCCGAGGTCCCGCTCGGGGTGTTCATCAAGGCCGGCGAGCTGAAGGAGCGGCTCGAAGCCTTGAAGCAGTCCGTGCCCGCGAAGTTTGCGTCCGACGTCGCCACCGGGATTGCGCTGGCGGAAGCGGCCCGCGCCGGCGCGCGCGAGAACGTTGAAATCAACCTGCAAGGCCTGCCGGATTCCGACTTCAAAGCGAGCGCTCTCGCGGCGATCTCCGGGCCGGCGCCATCCGGGCCGCTATCATAGGAGATGGTGCTTGTTTCTATCGACACGAGGCCGCGGCGTCCGGCGTGGCTGAAGGCGCCTGCACCGGTCGGCGACAATTACATGGCGCTCAAACGCCTGGTGCGGCGGCTGGAGCTGCACACGGTGTGCGAGTCGGCCGCCTGCCCCAACATTGGCGAGTGCTGGAATCACCGGACGGCGACCTTCATGATCCTTGGCAACTTCTGCACGCGCCGCTGCGGCTTCTGCGCGGTGCAGAAGGGGCAGCCGCTGCCGGTGGACCCCGATGAGCCGCGCCGGGTCGCTGAAGCCTGCGAGCACCTCGGGCTCAGGCACGCGGTGATCACCAGCGTGAATCGCGACGACCTGAAAGACGGCGGAGCGAGCCATTTTGCGGCGGTGATCCGCGCCATCCGCCAGCGCATCCCGGGCTGCCGCGTCGAAGTGCTGGTGCCGGACTTCCAGGGTTCGCGCGAGGCCCTGAAGACGGTGATGGATGCCGCGCCCGACGTGCTGAACCACAACATTGAAACGGTGCCGCGCCTTTACCGCGAGGTGCGGTTCGGCGCCCGCTACGAACGCTCGCTGGAGATGCTGGCCTATGCCGCTGAACTACGCCCTGACATTCCGACAAAGTCGGGTCTGATGGTCGGGCTGGGCGAAAGCGACGAGGAGGTGATCACGGTGCTCGGCGACCTGCGCCGGCACGGCGCCCGGATCGTGACCATCGGCCAGTATCTGCGGCCCACGCTGAAGCATCTCCCGGTGCTGCGCTATGTGACGCCCGAGCAGTTTGCCGAATACCGGCGGGTCGCACTGGAATTGGGGTTCGAGCACGTCGAATCCGGCCCATTCGTGCGATCTTCGTATCACGCCGCAGAGGCGCTCGACGGCGGGCGGTAACCCGCTGCCCGCACCCTCGCCGCGCCGCGTGCAGAGGGTGGAACAAAAGCAGCCGTTCGTTCGTATCCGTTGGACGAGGAGGGTTCGCCGATGGCAGGATTCCTGCTCTTTTGCATCCTGGCCGTGATCTGCTGGCCGCTGGCCCTGCTGGCGCTGGTGCTTTACCCCATCATCTGGCTGCTGCTGCTGCCTTTCCGTCTGGTGGGGCTGGCAGTGAGGGGCGTTTTGGAACTGATCGGGGCGCTGTTCCTGCTGCCGGCGAAAATCGTGCGGGCGATCGTGTGAAAGTGGCGGCCCTCAGAACGTAATCGAAAACAGAATCTCGTACTGGTTCCGCCGGGACTGGGCGGCGCGGTCGTTGAAAATGCCGCCAAACCAGCGCGTGTAGCGGAACTCAGGAATCAGCTTGATGCCGAAGTCGTCTCGCAGGACCAGGCCGATGCCTGCCACCGCGCCGAAGATGTTGTTGTGCGCCGGCGTGGCGGGCGTCTCATCGCAACAAGTCCTGGTGCCGCGGAACTCCTTTTCGGTGGCGCTGCGAATGCCGGTCACATGGCGCATCACGGGGCCGGCTTCGTAAAACCACTTCCAGCGCTCCTCATACCGGCTTTCGTTGTAACGGCGGATCAGCACGGGAAGATCCCAGTACCGGGCGCGCGTGTCCTGCGTGAAGAAGGTGACGGTGCGATCATCGCCGGGCGTGTTCGGGTTGTCCACGCCTTCGTACCACGTAGTCGTCAGCCGGTAGCGCGGGCGGCGCAACTGAAGGTCGGCGTTGATGGCGAAGCGCTCGGTGAGGAAGAACTGAACCGTGGGTCCGCCGCCGAAGATCGTCCCTTTCGATTCATTCTTGCTATCGATCTGAACGGGCGGAGCCGTCAGGGTCTCGCTCTTGCTGCCGCCTAGCATGAGGCCAAGGACCAGAAAGCTGGCGTTGCCGCCAAGAGTGAAGCGGCGGATGTACGGCTTGTCCGTGAAAAATGGCGCCGGCTGCGACGATTCCGCCTTAGGTTTCGCGGGCGCCGGCGGCTGCGGCGCCGTCTGCGCGGAAACGCCCGTCTGGGCGCCGGCCTGGGCGCCAAGAAGGCACAAAAACAGGAAGCTGAGAGCAGAACGCATGGGTTTCACAAGTCCGATCATCGGGGTTCGGGGCGGGAACATGGTCAGAACTGGAGCCGGAAGGCGAACTGCACGGAGCGCGGTCCGCCGGGCGCGAAGAAAGAAGTCGGATTCGGCGCGAAGGAGGCATTCAGGGAACGAACAGGGAAGCCGAAGACCGGGCTGCCGAGGAAGCCGCCTTCATTGCGGTTCGGATTGGCGAAGGCGGGCGTGTTCGTCACGTTGAACGCCTGTACCGCGAGGTTCAGGCGCAGTCCTTCGGTGAAGGGGATCTCGCGGCGCAGAGCCAGATCGAGCTGCGCCATCGGCCGTCCATAAAGGATGTTGCGGCCGAGATCGCCCGTCTTGTTCGTAGCGGGTGCGGTAAATGCGGCCGGGTTCAGACGTTTGCCACCCGCGACATTCCTGTCCTGGATCCACACCTCGGCGCCGTTGTAGTTGGGGCGTACGAAGCCATACAGTCCGCGGATCACCGGCGTCTGAACGGCGCCGGCGTCGGCGCTCGGCGTGGAGTTCAGCATCAGCACGTCAAACGGCAGTCCGGAGCGGGCCGTGGCGATCCATTCCAGATGCCAGTCCCGCAGCGCGGCGTTCAGGCCGGCAATCTGAGGGGCCGGCACCTGGTAAGTGCCCGAGACATTGAGCAGGTGGCGGACGTCATAGTCGGCATTGCCGCGCTCATTGCCAAAGATTGTGGCAAAGCCGATGCCGCCGTAGACCGCATCATCGTCAATGGCGTGGGACCAGGTGTAGGTGGCCTGCATCTGGAAGCGGCGCGAGAGAGGGCGGCGGTATTCGGCCTGCAAGGCATGATACGAGGTGTCCACCACGCTGATGATCTTGTGCAGGTCGATATAGTCGGCCGTGCTGCTGCGCTCGGCCGCGTCGCGCAGCAAACGTCGGCCGGAGGTGCCGAGATAGGAGATTCTTGCCATCTGCCCCGCGCCGAGGTATTTCTCGACGCCGAGGTTCCAGTGGCGGATGATCGGCGTCTGCAACGCCCGGTCCGGCGCCACCACCAGCCCGTAGCGTTTCTCCGGCGGCATGACCGGCGCGGCGAGATCCGTGCCGACCAGCGGGAACGGCGGCAGCGACATGGAACGCACGTTGGAATAGGGCGCGCCTTCAAACAGCGTCAGCAGGTTGCTGGCCCCGAATGCGTGGAAACCGCCCACGCCGAAGCGGGCGATCAGCTCGCGGCCCGGCGTGGCGCGGATCACCTGCGTGTAGCTGAACCGCGGGGCCACGTCCGACCAGCTCGTGTCAAACACCGGCTCGTTCTGCACCACGCGGTTGGAGAACGCCGTGGAAAGCGCCGCCGGCCGGGGCCCGCGGCGGACGCCGGGCGCCATGTTGATGTCCCACCGCACGCCAAAGCCGAGCGTGATGCGGGAGCCGATCTTCGCGGTGTCCTGGAGGAAGAAAGAAAGATTCTGGAATTCCGGATAAATGGCATCAGAATTCGAGCTTACGACGGAAGAAACCGAGCGGGATGAAAGAAACGCGCCCGGGGCCTGGGTTCCGTCCGCCTGAAGCTCGGAGAGAGCACGGAAATAGGACACGCTCGAATAGGCCGGCTTGCGGATGGTGGGGGCGATGTAACGGTAGTCAAAGCCCGCCACATAAGAATGCGCTCCAGCCACCATGGTTACGGTGTCTGACGCGTTGATCTGCCATTGGCGGTTGCCGGACGCGGGCCCGAAGGCGTAACCGGCGAGGCCAAGCACGTGGAAATCATACTCGGACAGCGCCGGATTCACGGTCGAGGGGAAAATGCGCGAAAATTCCGGCTGAGCGGCGCCGTTCAGCGGATCCAAACGATTCTGCATATCCAGCGAAACGTTCGTGTAATTGATCCGGAATTCATTGGTGGCGCCCGGCCTGAGCTCGGACGTGACGCCCGCCGTGCCGGAGCGGAACTCATCCTTCCAGGAGCGGATCACGCTGGGCGCGAGAAACAGTGATCCGCGCGCGTCCGCATCGCTCTTCGAATAGCCGAAGCGGCCGAACACATGATGCGAGGTGGCCACCCGCTGATCGAGACGGAAAGACACATTGTCGCGGTCCAGCGGATAGGTCTGCACGGCCGCATAAAGCCCGGCGCCGTTGCCCGGGCCCGGGCGGTTGGGCAGCGGATACGGCGCCAGAAAAGGCCGCAGCGACCCTGGGGTGGACTGGCGGAACTGCATGTCGGGGACAACCGAGTACAGCGTCTGCGGCGCATCCAGGCGCAGTCCTTCATACGAGGCGAAGAAGTGGGTGCGGTCCGGGATGAGCGGCCCGCCGCCGGCGGCGCCGAACTGGTGCTGACGGAGCCGTCCGCGCGCCAGGCCCAGGGAATTGGCGAACCAGTCGTTGGCGGCGAAGCGGTCCGTGCGGAAGTACTCGTAGATCGAGCCGTGGAAGGCGCGTTCGCCGCGGCGGGAAACCAGCGCGAGCTGAAGCCCAGGTGTGCGCGCGAGCTGCGGAATGAAATCCTGGGCCTGAAGCCGCACCTCGGTGAGCGAGTCCAGGCTGACGGCGCCGGCCGGGGCCGATTGCGGATAGGCCAGGGCCTGCCGCGAAAGCGGCTCGCGAACCGTGTCGGAAGGATGGAGGAAGCGGCTGAGCGGCTCGAGAAGGTTGAGCCCGTCCAGCGTCACGTAATTCAAATGATGAGGCACGCCCATCGTGTTTGGCTGGCCTTCGGGCGCCGCGCCGATGACCGATGCCGGCGCGGCCATCGTCAACGACAGCGCGTTGCGGCCGTTGACGGGCAGGTGATGCAGGAGGGGGAGGTCGGCCGACGCAGCCGTTGAAACCACGGCCGCCAGGCCGGCGCGCGGCTCGTCCACGGTCACTGTCTTTGCGGGCTCACCCGCGCTGAGAGTCAGAATCAGGTTCTGCCGCTCGCGGGCCCGCAGGACGACGCGTTCCAGCTTCAGCGTCTGAAAGCCGTCGTGCGTCACGGTGAGGGAATACTCGCCCGGCTCGAGCAGGTCGAAGGCAAAATCGCCGCCCTGGTTGGCGGTCTTTTTCGCATCGAAGGAGGATGTGCGGGAAAGGATCCGAACCTCGGCCTTCGCCACCGGCGCGCCAGACGAGTCAAGCACGGAACCGGACAGCAGCGCCGTGTCCTGGGCCCAGAGTGCGGACACGCAAAGAGCAAGCACTGGCAGGAATCGCATAAGCAACTGTAAGTGGACGGCTTCGAGATGAGGCCGGGGTACGGCCAAACCTTCATTCTAGCCCGAAGAAGACGAGCGCCCGGCGGACGTCTGGCGAAGGAAAGGCGCAATGCAGCGGCCAGTTCGATGCCGGTCCTGAATTTTCGCTGGTGGTTTACAAAACTTGACACCCTTCGATGCAACCCAGAAGGCGGGTGGCCCCGTTCAGGAACGTGAGGAGGCGAGAAAGCATGACCCGTTGGTTTTCGTTGTGCGCCCTGTTTGTCGCCGGGACGGTGCTGGCCCAGGCACAGATGAGTGGTTTCGGCGCTGCGGGGATGGATCCGGAAAAGCTGGTCCAGGCTCGCGTGGACCGGCTGGCGCAGGTGTTGTCCCTCACTGACGACCAGAAGGCTCAAGCGTTGAAAATCTTCACGGACGCCCAGACGGCGGCGGAACGCTACCGGCAGGAGATGCAGACGGCCCGCCAGTCGCTGCTGGCGGCGGTCAAAACGAACAACCTGGCCGCCATCGACAGCGCCGCGCGGGACATCGGTTCGGCCACGGCAGAGATCACGTCCATTGAAGCCCGCGCGGAAGCGGCGTTCTATGCGCTGCTCACACCGGAGCAAAAGCAGAAATACGACCAGATGCCGGGCCGCGGCCGGATGCCCGGCGTGATGGGCCCCGGCATGATGGGCGCCAGCGGCCCCGCCAGACGGTGACGGAATCGGTCGGTGGCGCCTGAGTCAGCTTTCCGGCTGATGGAGGTTCTATCGTCGTGAGCAGCAGCACATGGGGCGCGGCAATCGCTGCGCGGATCCCGACATACGCGGAGGAAGGCTGGAGCGCGAGTGCAGCCCATGGACGCGAAGAGGTGTGGCAACGGCTGGCGGACTCGGGCCTCGTCTGGCGCCCGCGGGAATATGCCGGGCTGGACTCCGACGCCTGCGGGCCGCTGGTCTTGTCCTGGCCGGAAGAGTGGACGGCGGAGCATTGGCGCGACGCGGCCCGGCATGTGCTCGATGTGGAAGAGGCTCTGCGCCGCGAGGGCTGGACGCTGCGCACCGTGCAGGCCAGTTTTGTGCAGTTCAGGCGCTGCCGCCCGGTGTGGATCAGCCAGACGGCTCTTGCGCCATTCGATGGGCGCCACTGGCCCGGATTGGCGTCCTTCGTCCATGAGGTGCTGGCTGGGCTGGAGCGCGCCGCTGGCGCTGGCCGCACGGGTTTACTGGAAAGGCTGGAACACTGGCGGAATTGCCGCAAAATCGCCGGCGTCGTTTCACGCAGAGTCCAGGCTGCCAGGGGCGAGGATCTGCGAGTCCTGCGGCACATTCTGGAGCGTTGTGTGCCCCGGCGGCGCTGGTCGCCATGCCTGATGCATCAGGCGGCTGCAGAGCCTGCCGGCCTGGCGGGCATCGTCGCAAACGAAGAGGCACGCAAACGCCGCGCCCGCCTCATCTACGAGTGGCGGCGGCCAGAGGCCCGTGCCTCCAGGCTTTCACCGCTGCCGGAGACCGCCTGGGTCCGTTTTCATCCAACGGCCGATCACGCAGCCGCCGATTACCTGGAAGAGCGAGCCGCGCATGGAGCTGCCCTCCCTGTGGTAGAAGCCGCCTCTTCTGCCGCGCATCCAAGGAGCGGGCTGGAGGCCGACCTCGGTGTTGCGGTGGGCAGGGGCAATGTTCCCGCGGACCAGGTGGGCCTCGAACGGCTTGCATGGAAATTGAGTTGGACGTCCCGGGTTGTGGTGGTGGAATTCATCCCGGAAAAAAGCCGGCCTTGGGACGGATTTCTAGCGGCATTTTCGGCTTATTTCCGGTTGTGCTCGGTGGTGGAGGGCGGCGCCGGGCGAAGGATCTGCGTCATGGAACGCATCCGGCCGGCCGCGGCATGCTAGCTTGAGTTCCATGAAGGCTCGCCATGCTGCCGCGCGGCTTGCGCTCCTGTGCACGGCCTTGCTGTCCCTGACGGGTCAGACGCCTCCCCCTCAGGCCTTTATCAAGAACCGCTCCCTGACGGCGCGAATATACCTGCCGGATCCGGTGCACGGCTATTATCGCGGAACCCGGTTCGACTGGTCCGGGCAGATCTTCAGCCTCAGGACGATCCGTCACGAATATTTCGGCCAGTGGTTCGAGCATTACGACCCGTTGAACCACGACTCGATCATGGGACCTGTCGAAGAGTTCCGCACTGGGACCGCGGCGCTCGGCTACGACGAAGCGTCCGCCGGCGGCGAATTCGTGCGCATCGGCGTGGGCATCCTCCGCAGGCCCGCGAATGAGCCGTTCCAGACGTTTCGCACCTACGAGATCGTCGACCCCGGCGTCTGGCGGGTGCGGCAGGGCAAAGCATGGGTGGATTTCCAGCACTCCATCCGCCCCGCCAACGGTTACGCTTACGTCTACCGCAAGACGGTGCGGCTGGTGAAGCAGCAGCCGAAAATGGAGATCGAACATACGCTGCTCAATACGGGGACGAAAACGATCGAAACGCAGCAATATAACCACAATTTCTTTGTCATCGACGGGCTGCCCGTTGGTCCGGGCATCCATGTCGAATTCCCGTTTGAATTGGTGCCTGTCCGGCCCTTTTCTGCGGATTTTGTCAGAAATGCCGGGAAAAGGATCGAAATTGTCGGGGAGATCCCGGAGGGAGCCAGCGCCATTGGCGAGTTCCGCGGTTTTTCGGCCGATTCGCGCGATTACGACATCCGCGTGGAGCATGCCGCCGCAGGCGCCGGCGTCCGCATCCGCGGCTCCCTGCCGCTGGAACGTCTCGTCTTCTGGTGCATGCGCCGCACTTTCTGTCCTGAGCCCTATGTGAAACTCACCGTGCCGCCCGGGCGCCGCGTTTCCTGGAAGCTGACCTATGAGTTCTACGACCTTCAGCCTCCAGTCGGCAAAAGCGGCAAGCACGGCGGGGACGGAACGCGATAGTCTGACAGGATCCGGGCCTCCCTGTCGGCGCCCGGCCCGCACAGCCATGTTTCGCGCCATTCTGACCGATGTTCAGTTCTGGATTCCGGTGGCGGTGCTCGCTCTCGGCGCCGTGCTGCTCATGGGGATGAGGTGAAGCTGGTGCACGAAGCCAGGCGCACCGGAACGTCTCTCCACCTCGTGGGCGTGGTCTGCGGCCTCACCGCAGGCGCCTGGCTGGGTGCGGCGGAGGCGCCGACAAAGCTCGTGGCCACCGGCATTTCGCCGTTTCTGATCTCGCTGGGGATGGTGGCGGGCGTGTTTGTCGCGCGCTGGACGCTGCCGGTGGCCATCAAGGGCACGTCCTATGTGTGGCTCGACCTGCGGGAGAAGCCGCATCTGGCGGTCTGGGCGGTGCTGGCGGGCATGCTCTGGGCCGTCGCCAACACGCTCACCGTCTTCGCCATCCGCAACGTGGGCCTTTCGGTGGCCTTTCCGCTGTGGAACACGAACAGCCTGGTCGGGCTTTTCTGGGGCTGGCTCCTGTTCGGCGAGCTGCGGGATGCGGGGCGCGGACAGTGGCTGAAAGTCCTTGGCGGGACCGCTGCCATTGTGACCGGCGCGATGCTGCTCGCGTGGGCCACGTCCCACCAGCCGCCCAACCCGCAGCATTCCGCCGCCATGGGCGTGGCGGCGGCGCTGGCGGCGGGCCTGCTGTGGGGCACCATGTACATCCCTTATCGCAAGGCCTACATCAGCGGCATGAACCCGTTGTCGTTTGTCACGGTGTTCACGTTCGGCGAACTGGTCACATGCATCGTGCTGGCTGCTGTCTTTCGCGGCGGCATGTCACCGATGCTCGGCGAGCTGGCCCGGATCCGGCCTGCCCTGTTCTGGCTGTTTTTGGGCGGTTTCTGCTGGGTTTTGGGCGACCTTTTCCAGCAATATGCGGCAAAATACATTGGAATTGGCCGGGGAATTCCGCTCTCCAACACAAACCAGCTGTGGGGACTGGCCTGGGGCGCGCTTGTCTTCGGGGAATTCGCCGCTCTGGACGGCGCCGCCCGGGGCCTGATCATCGCAGGCTCGCTGATCATGGCCGGGGGCGCGGCCGCCATCAGCCTCGCCGCGGCGCCGGAGGCGGAGCGCTCCTCATGGCGGAGGGCCATGCGCCGCGAATGCGAACGCTATGGGCTGGATCCATCGCGTGTGGAGCAGTCGCTTGGCGGCGGAGATCCGCTGGCGGAGATTGCGCCGGAGCGTCGGTGGTGGGAGCTGGCGGTCGTGGTCGTTGCCGTTGGCGTCTTCGTGTGGCTCGGATTGGAGGCGCAGCGCCAGCCGATTGCCGCGGACCCGTTCTGGCTTGCCATCCTGTCGGGCGCGTCCCTGGCGGCCCTTCTCGGCGGCGGCTGGCTGCTCTGGAAGAAGACCGGTTTTTCCTGATCCACAGCCCGCCGGGCCGCAGGCCGCCTGTGGGGTCCGCGTTGAGATATTCTGTTCGCTTCATGAGAAGCGTTCCCCTGGTGGCGCCGCGCCGCCTTGAAGTCGTTGAAGCGCCCATGCCGGAGGGGCCGCGGGCCGGCGAGCTCCTTCTGCGGATGCGCGCCGTCGGACTGTGCGGTTCCGATCTCCACTGGTGGGCCGAGGGCCGCATCCACTCCACGCCGGCGAGATATCCGCAGATTCTCGGTCATGAGCCGGTGGGCGAGGTCGTAGAAGCAGGTCCTGGCGTCCGGGAATTCCGCACCGGAGACATCGTCTCGGTGGAGCCGTCGCTCACCTGCGGCCACTGCGAGTTCTGCATTGCGGGGCGTCACAATCTCTGCGTGCACGCCCGCTTCCAGGGCGGGCCGGAGGCACCCGGCTTTTTCCGCGATTACGCCGTCATTCCCGTGCACAACGCCGATCGCGTGCCCGCCGGGCTGAGCCTTCATCAGGCGGTGCTGATCGAGCCGCTCGCCGTGTGGGTGCATGTGTTTGAGCTCGAGTCGGTGCGCCTCGGCGACAGCGTGGCCGTACTCGGCGCGGGCTCCATCGGGCTGCTCGGAATCGCCATGGCGAAGCTGGCCGGCGCGGAGCTGGTTCTGGCCTGCGACCGCGTTCCCCACCGGCTGGAGCTGGCCCGGCGCATGGGCGCCGATGACGCCGTGCTCGTGCGCGACAGGGACTTCCGCGAGCTCGTCATGGACCGGACACGCGGGCGTGGCGTGGACCTCGTCTACGATGCCGCCGGCTCGCCGGAAACCATCCAGCTCGGCCTGCGGTGCCTCCGCCCTGGAGGCACGCTCGTGCTGATCGGCATCCCGGAAGCGCTCGAATTCGCCGTCGACGTCCATGCCGCGCTGGCCCGGGAGCTGCGCATCCAGGCGGTGCGGCGCTCCAACCACAAGGGCGCCCAGGCGGCCGCGCTGCTCGCCTCCGGGCGCATCCCCACGGATCTGATCACCCACGTCCTGCCGCTGGAACGCGCGCAGGAGGGCTTTGAACTCCTCCACTCTTACGCGGATGGGGTGGGCAAACTGATTTTCGATCTGGACCTGAAAGGCTGACCGGCATGTCCCGTTATCTCGCCTTTGATCTTGGGGCCGAAAGCGGCCGCGCCATTCTGGGCACAATCGAAAATGGACGGCTTCAGCTCGAAGAGCTGCACCGTTTTCTCAATGAGCCGGTCCGATTGCCGGACGGATTTTATTGGGACACGTTCCGTCTTTTCCACGATATCCGCGAGGGCCTGCGGATCGCCGGCAGGGAGCGCAGGCTGAAGCTGGACGGAGTCGCCGTCGATACCTGGGGCGTCGACTTCGGCCTTCTCGATTCCAACGGCGAATTGTGCCTGAATCCCCGCCACTACCGCGACCCACGCAATCAGCCCGCTTATGAAGAGGCGCTTCAGAAGGCCGGACGCGAACGCATCTTCGCCGAGACCGGCATCCAGTTCATGGCGCTGAACTCCCTCTACCAGCTTTACGCAGCCCGCCGCGCCGCCTCGCCCGGGCTGTGGTCCGCCTCCCGCCTGCTCTTCATGCCTGACCTGTTCAATTACTGGCTCAGCGGCGAGCAGGCCAACGAACTGACCATCGCCTCCACATCGCAGTTTTTCAATCCGGCCACGAAGCAGTGGGCCTTTGGACTGTTCGACGTGCTGGGGCTTCCCAAGGCCATTCTCGGCCGGGTGCTGCCGCCCGGACAGCGCCTGGGCACGCTGCTCGATGAGATCTGCGCGACCTGCGCGCTCGATCCCGTGCCCGTGTTCACCACCGCCAGCCACGACACGGCTTCGGCCGTCGCCGCGGTTCCGGCGTCCGACGACCGGCCGTGGTGCTACATCAGCTCCGGAACCTGGTCCCTGATGGGCGTCGAAGTCGAGCGCCCGGTCATCGACCAGCAGTGCCTTGAAATGAACCTGACCAACGAGATCGGCGTGGAGGGGCGGATCCGCCTACTCAAGAACATCGCCGGCCTCTGGATCGTCCAGGAATGCCGCCGCCAGTGGCTGCTGGAAGGGCGGGAATATTCTTATGCGGAATTGACGGAAATGGCGGCTGGCGCTCCGCCATTCCTCGCAGTGATCGACCCGGACCAGTTCATTGAGCCGGGAGAAATGCCCCGGCGCATTGCTGATTTCTGCCGGAAAACCGGCCAGTCCATTCCGGAATCCCACGCCCAATGCATTCGCATTGCGCTGGAAAGCCTCGCTCTCCGCTACCGCCAGGTGCTGGAAATGATCGAGAAACTCACCGGCATCCGGGTCGAGGTGATTCACATCGTCGGCGGCGGATCGCGCAACGGACTGCTCAACCAGTTCGTGGCCGCCGCTACGGGCCGCACCGTCGTCGCCGGGCCTGCGGAAGCCACCGCGGCGGGCAATATCCTCGTGCAGGCCATGGGCGCGGGAGAGGTCGAAGACCTGCGCGCCCTGCGGCGTGTGGTGCGGGAATCGTTCTACCTCGAAACGGTGGAACCCCGTCCGGACCCGGCGTGGGACCGCGCCTACGAGCGGTTTCTGAGGCTCAAATAACGGGGTCAGGCACCTCTGACACTGTTTTATTGGTGTCCGACCCCATTTTCAGCCGCCGTACTGCGGGCATTTTCAGAGGGTTCGGGATGAAAAATGGGGCATTGGGTGTCTGACCCCATTTTGTTAAACCGTGCTCAGCCGGATGCGGCGGAGGTCGATCTTTGACTCGTCGGCCTCGCCAAGGCCGAGCATGGCGGCGATCTCGACGTGTTCGGGCTGCATGCGGATGAAGTTGCTGTCCTGGTCGTCCGGCGCAAGCGCAATCGGCTGCATCCCCATCTGGCCGCGTTTCATGTCCAGCACGTTCCAGCCGATGCGGTCCAGCGCCACGGGGTCGGTGCCGAAGTACAGCGTCTTGTGCTCCCACAGATATTTCGCCGTGCGCCGCGCCGGCCCGCCGTGGTAGGCGCCCTTGATGCCGTCAATGATGTTGAGCACCACCTTCTCCCGGAAGATGCGGTGGTCGACGACGGCCGGGATGAACATGCCGCAGGCATTGTTGGTACGGCTGACATGACTGCGGGCGACGTTGTTGACGAAACCGTGGCTGAGATTCTTGAGAGCAATCGTAATGCCCGCGCTCTGGTGGTGCTTCAGCACGCCCAGGTTAATCACCTTGTTGGCGGTCTGCGACAGCAGCCGGGCGACATAGGAGCGCCGGTGATGGGGATCGCGCGGGTCATGCCCCTGACCCACCAGCGGCAGCTCGATGTACTGGTCGCGGTCGTAACCGTCCATGTCAAGCTGAAGTTTGTCGTATTTCACCGTGGCGCAGCTCCAGCGGACGCCCTCGGGAAGCCATTTGTCAAAGCCGCCGCTGAGGAACTCGGTCTGGTAGCGGTCATAGGCGAAGATGTCGCCGCGCCGCACGCCGGCGGCCTCCAGTCCGGCGACGATCTCCTGAAAGACTTCCGGCGCGGAGATGATATAGGGCTGGCCCACAGGGTTCACCTTGATGATGACCACGTCGCCCGGCTCGAAGAAAAAGCGCCACGCTTCCTGCCACGAAGGGGCGCCTGTGAGCTCCATCATCCCGCGGCGCATCATCTCGCGGACGGGCTCGCGCTGGTAGACGCCCTGCACGATGCTGGCCGGGTGCTCGACGGCAACGACGCGGCCGCGGAAGGGCCCGGGAATGCCGAGCCTGCGCGGCTGCGCCTGTGTGCGGGCCGCCATCGCGGCCACCGTGCCCAGGAACGCTCTGCGGTCGAAGTGCATGAGAAACCTCCGGCTGGGGACTGCCACCAGACTACACGAATCCGGACGGAAACGTTCCGGCAATGGTTACTCAGGCGCCAGCCGGCACAGCGGGTCGCCCAGCAGCACATTCATCCAACTGATGGCAGGGATCGACGCGTAGAAGCTTTCCGCCAGGGTCCGGCCGGCGAGATATTGAGGCAACAGGATCTGGGGCCGCGGAGAAAATTGCAGGTACGGCTCGTAAACGTGGCCGGTGGCGGCGGTGGCTCCGTAGCGGATCCAGTCCGCCGCCAGCGCCTGGGGCGAGCCGACGAAATGCGTCTCCGGACGCTTCCAGTCGCCATAGTCCCAGCCGGGCGGCGGTTCCCGCATCGTGCGGGCGTCGGTGGAGACGAACTCCGTCACCAGTGCGCCGGGCAGAAATCGAAAGCCGGGATGGCGCCGGCGGCGCGCGGGATCATTGGATCCGAAGCTGGCCCAGGCGATGACGTCCCGGACGCCCGAAGCCGGGAGCCGGCTCTCCTCCAGCCAGACACGCTGCCGGGGCAGGCGCGCCGCGGCCGCGCGGAGCCAGCCTTCGCCTTCGTCCGGCCAGCCTCCGCGCAGGTCGATGACCGCAATGCCGCGGTTGCGCGCCTCCATCGCCCGGTCGATCATGGCGCGGACGTCGGCGAACGTATAGGCGGCCAGGCGCGCCACCAGATACATGGGGAAGTCCGGGTGGCGGAACGGGACTTCCCTCTGGAAATACGGGTTCGACCACGGGCCGGCCAGCGGGTGTCTCGCTCCGTGGAGGAACGCATACATCGCCGCCAGCTCGCTGTCCACGGCGGCGCGGTCCCCCTGCATGCCCTCGCTGCCGCGGATCTTGAGCGGCACGCCGAGGGTGGTCACGATCACAAGAATCCGCTCCACGGCGCCGTTGCGGATCAGCCAGTCCTCGATGGGCGCCGCCACCAGCTGGTCAAATTCCTCGCGGCTGATCTCCTCGGTCTCGGGCATCGGGAAGGCGACCACCTGCGCACGCGGCACGCCGCGGCGGCGCGCGTAGTACTCGGCGATGGACATCGAGACGGGCACGCGCCGGTTGGCGACCACCAGCACTTCGGCAGGCGTCAGCGCCGGCAGCGGCATCCGCGCCAGCAGCCCCGTCAACACCACCGCTGCAAGACGGGAGCGAATTCCGGATCCAGGCAGTGCTTTTCCCCTCAGGGGCGCGTTTCGACCGATGATAGTATTTGAGGATATCTTCCCCTGGGGTCGGGCCGCCCGGCCGGCGGGAACGTCAAACCGGATGGATCTGGACCAGCTCCACACGTTTCTGGAAATCGTGCGGCTAAAGAGTTTTTCCAAGGCCGCGCAGACCTGCTACCGGACGCAGCCGGCCATCAGTGCGCAGATCCGTCAGCTCGAGCATGAACTGAATACAAGCCTGTTCGAACGGCTCGGCACGCGCATCCAGTTGACGCCCGCCGGGCGCGTGTTTGCCGATTACGCCCAGAAGATTCTCGACCTTCGCCGCCAGGCGCAGGACGCCATCAACGAACTCGAACGCACGCCCCGCGGCGAGCTGGTCATCGCCGCCAACGAAGCCACCTGCATCTACGTGCTGCCGACGGTCTTCAGCTCGTTCAAGAAGCGGTTCCCCAACGTGCAGCTCCTGGTGGACCGCAGCTATGGGAGGCATGTGGTCGAATCGGTGGTGGATAACCTTGCCGACTTCGGATTCACGCAACTGCCGGTCCAGGAAAAACGATTGCAGGTCGTCCACGTTTATACGGACGAGATCAAACTGCTCGCTCCGGCCTCTCATCCGCTCGCCGGGCGGCCTTCGGTGACGGCCCGTGACGTTGTGCCTTATCCGCTGCTGCTACCGAAGGGCGGGGCCACGCGGACGCGGCTAAACCAGTGGCTGGAATCGGTGGAAGACGAGATTCAGATTTCGATGGAGCTTGATTCGACCGAGATGATCAAGCGATTTGTGCTGGCCGGGATGGGCATCTCGTTCATGGCCGCTTCGCACTTCCGCGAGGGGGTGGAGGCTGGCCAGTTCGCGGCGGTGAGCCTTGCCCCGGAACCATTGATGCGGCGTCTGGGATTGGTGTACCGCAAGGACAAGGCGCTGTCCAAGGCCGCACTCGGCTTCATTGAGAGCGTGATGGAGCTGGCATCGAAGAACGTCCCCCAGGCGGCCTCCACGCAAGGGGGCGCGGAATGATCGTTCGCATCCGCCCCGGCTGCTTCCGCCTCACTTCGATTCTTGCCGGCACGAAGGAGGGCTGGACGCGTTACAACCGGTTCGAAGAGATGCCTCCGGCTCTGCGGACCCGGTGCCTGAAGGCGATCGAGGGCCACAACAGCGGCAGGGTGCTCATCGCCGGCCGCAGCCGTCCGGACGGGTCGGAGGCCGCCCCTGCCAGGGCGGCGTCTTGCGGCGCGAACACGCGCGACGCGAATGCCATACAAACGATGGGGCTGGCTGCGGCGCTCTTCCACCTGGTGACGGGAGTCATCGTCCTGGCCTGGTATTTTCGCGTCATTCCCTGAGCAGCGCTCAAGGCGCGGCCTTCCTGCCGATAAGAGGGGCATGGAGCGCCGAACGACGCGACGGCTGACAGTGGAAATTCCCGCCGTGCTCAATACGCTGCACGAGGAAAGGGGCGAGAGCCGCAAGGGCCCGCCCATCCAGGTGATGGTTGAAGAACTCTCGGGCCGCGGTGCGCGAATCCGCCTGCCGCTGCCTCTGCGCGCCGGCACCCTGGTTCAGATGGAAACGGACGAGGATCTGTTCCTTGGAGAAGTTTGCCACTGCCGCCGCGAGGGGAACGCATTCGTCGCTGGCATGGAACTGGATTGCGTCCTGCACGCCGCCGGCAGCGTGCGCGCACTGATGCGCGCGCTCCTGGAGGAAGATGGCGCCCGCACCTCAGGCAGCGATGCCCCTCAGCCCCACATAGAGCGACACGATGAGCACAACCGCCAGCGTGGCCAGGAGAACCCAGCTCAAGGCCTCGGCCCGGCGGCTCCGGATGAACGAGCGATGGAGAACCCGTTTCACGGCCGTGCCACTCCCATCGAACTAGACGTAACTGAAGTGTAGCAAAGTTGCCAAATTTCTCCTAGCTTTTTCTCCCATCGGCATCACACGGGGGGATCTTGAGCCCCCCGCTGAATTTTGGGAAAGGACGATGGCCCGAGCAGGAGCCTTCGGCCTGGGTGTGGCAAATGGCCCGCCGTGGCAAACACCTGGACCATGCCCCCCTTCTGAGCCACGAGTGAAGCGGCCGCAGGCCGCGCAACGAGCAGACCACGGCCCAACCCGAACGCGCGCGGCCGGCCAGTGACCGCTCCTCCCGCCCGCCCTGATCGGGCGGGCTCCAGCCGCGGCTCTGAAGACAGTCCCGGCTCACGAGCAACAGCGGCCGGCGCAAAGCCCGCGCTATAGTACGAAACATGAATCGGGCGATCGTGTTCGGCTGCGCGGGTCAACTGGGCGTGGAACTGGTGAGGGAATTCCGCTCTCGCGGCTACGAGGTGGCGGCCTGGGAGCGCGCCCAGGTGGACATCACCGACGCGGCGGCCGTGGAGGCGGCCATCGCCCGTTTCAATCCGGATGTTGTGCTGAACGCCGCCGCATACAACCAGGTGGATGTGGCCGAAAGCGAGCCGGCAGCGGCCTTCCAGGTGAACGCGCTCGCGGTGCGTCACATCGCCGTCGCCTGCCGGCAGTCCGGCGCCCGGCTGGTGCATTATTCCACCGACTATGTCTTTGACGGCGCCGCCGGCCGGCCTTACGTGGAAACGGACCCGCCGCACCCGCTGGGCGCTTATGCGGTGTCGAAGCTGGCCGGCGAGTTTTACGCGCGCGCCTATCTGGATGACGTGTTGATCGTCCGGACTTCCGGCGTCTTCGGACCGGGCGGACTCCAGACGGCGCGCGGGAATTTCATCGAGCTGATGCTCCGGCTGGCGCGAGAAGGCAAGACCATCCGCGTGGTGGAAGATCACGTGGGCAGTCCGACCTACGCGCCGGCGCTGGCGGCCCGGACGGCGGATCTGGTGGAGCGCGGCGTCACCGGCGTGATCCATGTGGGCGGGGGCAGGCCGATCTCGTGGTTCGATTTCGCCCGGATGATCTTCGCCGAGGCTGGTCTCGCGCCCGACCTGCGGCCCACGACGGAGCGCGAATACCGGACGCCGGCACGGCGGCCGAAGTACAGCGCCCTGTCGAATGCGCGGATGGAATCGCTGGGCATCGCTCCGATGCCGCCACTCGAAACGGCCGTGCGCAGCTACCTCCAGTTGCGTAGCCGCATGCTGGCCGGTTAAAGCCGCGCCCGGGCGCGCAGCAGACCGGCCAACCAGGCGGCCTGGCGGGCGCCATCGAACGTCTCCAGAAACCAGGGGGAAGGCGAGGCGGGTGCGGGCGGGCTGTCGAGCCAGGCGGCCAGCCGCGCGGCCACGTCTTCGGCGGGCTGCCCCGGACCGAACACCATCGACGGCACGCCCGCGCGCTGCAGCACCATGCGTGTTGGCGAGCCCGCAGGAGACCACGCGACAATGGGCAGGCCGCTGCGGACGTATTCAAACAGCTTTGCGGGCACCTGCACGGACCGCTCGTCCCCGGTCAGGTCCAGCAGGAGCAGCAGCGACGCCTGCCGCATGGCCTGCTCCAGTTCGCTCTTTGGACGCAGGCCGGCGCGGATCTCCACCATCCCGGCGGCCTGAAGCAGCTCCAGCTCGGCCCGGCATTCGGCGAACGTGTCCGGCTCGTGCGGTCCAATGAACTCCACCTTCCAGCGCGTCGCGTCCACGCGGCCTTCGCGCTCAAGCAGCGCCAGCGCGCGCAACAGTCCGCAGGGCCGCCGTGGTCCGTACAGCGAGCCCGCATGGACCAGCCGCCGCGGCGCAAGCGCTGGCGCGGGCACAACGGGCGGCTCCCCTGGGTCAAACCCGTTCCATAGGACATGGACCCTCGCCGCCGCTGCGGGATGGCGCACCCGCAGGATTTCGGCCGCGCTGTCGTTGGTAACGAGGATGGCCGCGGCGTGCTTCACAATCTTTTTCTCGATCCAGAGGTCGTAGCCGCGCGCCCAGCGCCGGTTGCGGAAAGGGTTGCACGCAAGCGGATCCCGGAAGTCGGCGATCCAGGGCACGCCAAAGCGAAGATGAAACAGCAGTCCCGCCAGGTGTGCCGCAAGCGGCGGGTATGTGGAGAACACCGCGTCCGCCGGCGCGGCGCGTTGCGCCGCAAAGGCGTGCTGCAAGGCCGCAGCCAGCCAGGGAAGCTGCTCGTTGTAGGGAGCGACCCGTTGGAGTGCGCGCGCCAGGGCGAGCCCGACGCGCCACCAGCCGCGCGCGTCCGCCGGATTCACATACGAAACGCCCGGCCAGCCCGCGGCTCCCGCCTCCCCGTGGGCCGTAACCCGGCATTGAATCCCGTGCTCGGGCAAATAGCGTACAAGTCTGGCGGGCCGCGCCGCGCCAGAAGCATTCGATGGCGGGAAGTGGAACGCGAACACCTGAAGCCGCAATCCGGGAGCGTCGACTGCGTCCATGCCGGTTTGATCCTGCAATGCACCTACCATGGAAGCACAGCAGGCGCCAGGGGCGGCATCGGAGCTCAGTCCGTGAGAGAATCGGCTTCCATGTGGCGCTTCCTGGCTCTGCCCGCCGTGGCCATGTCGCTGGGGTGGGGCCTGCGAGGCTTCATTGGAGGCGGCCCCCTGGGCGCGATGATCCCCGGCGCCATGATTGGGCTCGTGCTGGCCGTCCTGCTCTGGCAGCAGCGGCAGGCGGCCTGGCTGGCGGCCTGCGCCGCCGCCGGTGTCGGCCTCGGCGGTCAGATGACCTACGGGCAGACCGTGGGCCTGTCGCTGAGGCCGGAGTCGTTCTGGTGGGCGATGCTCGGCTTCGCCGTCAAAGGCGGCGTATGGGGGCTGGCTGGCGGCGCCGTGTTCGGCGCCGGATTGCTTCGTGGCCGCACTGGTTGGAAGGACGCACGTTTCCTGTGCGGTCTCGTCGCGATGCTCGCCGCCACCTGGGCGGGCTGGCGGCTGGTGAACGCGCCGAGGCTCGTCTATTTCTCTGATCCTCTCAACAGGCCGCGCGAAGAAGTCTGGGCCGGGCTGTTGGCCGGAGCCGTGGCTTTCCTGCTCTGTGCCGCGCATGGCCGGGCGAAGCATCTGCCGTGGCGCTTCGCGCTGTGGGCAGGCGCTGGCGGAGCGCTCGGATTTCCGTTGGGCGCGGCGCTTCAGGCCTGGGGCCGTAGGGCCGGGGTGGCCACGTGGCTTGACTGGTGGAAGGGCATGGAGTTCACCTACGGCGCGCTGCTGGGCCTGGGCTTCGGCATTGCCGCCTGGCTGTCCCGCAGCGAGCTGCCCCCCACCGCATCCGCGGGGGAACCGGGCCGCTCCGTTCCGCAAGCGGCCAGCCTCGTACTGGCCGCCGCGGCCGTGGCGACCCTCGTGGGCATCGACTACAGGCTGGAGCTGCGGTTCAACTACAGTGTGGCCGCGGCGCTCGCGCTGGCCGCGGCCTTGCGGTCGGACGTCATTGCGGAACATGTCGCCATGACCGTCACGGCGACAGCGTTCGTTCTGGATTTGACCGAAAACATTCCGGCGCTGTCGCACGCCATGGCCTGGCTGGCGGCGGCCGCCGCGGGCGCAGCCGTTGCGTGGCGGGTTTCGGGACGACTCGCGCCGCGGGAGATGCTGTCCCTGCTCATGTGGGCCGCCGTTGCCGTGTCAGTGGTGAAAACTTTCGCCGCGCCGGGGCTCGTCAGCCCAGGGCATCTATTGACCGAGTGCACATTCGTTCTGATGGCGTGGCTTTGCATCCGCTGGCTACCGGCGGAGGAGACGAACAGAGAAGCCGGCCCCGCCACAGTGGCATCCTGAAGGACATGGACGCACGCGGCCGCTTTGTGCGCTTCGCCTGGGCGGTGCTCGGGTGGAATTTTCTCGTTGTTCTGTGGGGCGCATTCGTGCGCGCCACCGGTTCCGGGGCGGGCTGCGGCAGCCACTGGCCCTTGTGCAACGGCGAGGTGATCCCCCCGTCGCCCACGGTGCAGACGATCATCGAGTTCACGCACCGGCTGACGAGCGGACTGGCGCTGATCGGCGTGGCAGCGCTTGTCTGGCTGGCGCGGCGGCTGTTTCCACGCGGTCACGCGGTGCGGGCCTGGGCCTGGACGTCGGTGGCCTTCATCCTGATCGAGGCCCTGCTGGGCGCGGGGCTGGTGCTGCTGGAATACGTCGAACGCAATGCCTCGGCCGGCCGGGCCCTGTATCTGTGCGCCCATCTGACAAACACGTTCCTGTTGTTGGCCGCCTTGCTCGGCGTCGCCTGGCAGGCCCGAGAGGGCGCGGGCCGCTGGCGCTGGCGGACCGTCCGGGCCTGGCACCGGGCCGCGCTGGCTGCCGTTCTGCTGGCCAGCCTGACGGGCGCCATCGCCGCCTTGGGCGACACGGTCTATCCTGCGGTCTCGATGCTCGAAGGCATCCGGCAGGAGCTCGCCCCGGACAGCCCGGCCCTCCTCCGCCTGCGGCTGCTTCATCCGGTAGTCTCCGTGGCCGCCGCCGTGGTGGTGCTTACGGCGGCGTTCCAGGCCATGCGAGGGCGCGTTCAGCGCCTGGTCGTCCTGTGGGTGGCGGTTCAGCTTGCCGCCGGGGCCGTCAACGTGCTTCTCCTGGCTCCGGTGTGGATGCAGATTTTGCACCTCGCGTTGGGGGCATCCCTGTGGCTGCTGGTCTTTGCGGCCGCGATGCCCGGCAAAGACACCTGCGCCGGCGAATCCGCACCTTAAGGGTAAATTTACTTTTTCGACGTCCTCCGGAAACGGAAATTTTGATAGACTGTGGCCATGTTAGGGGTGCGCAGCCGTTTCACAAACGGTTCTGTGCGTTCACTTTGGTTAGTTTGATCATTAAAAAAGCGAAACGAAGGAGACCTACGGATGATAGAGACTCTGCGTAGAGTCGCCGCCGTTGCGGCGGTTCTGCTGCTGTCCGGGGCGCTGGCCCTGGCGCAGTCGGACAACGCCAGCATCTCGGGCATCGTCCGCGACCCGTCGGGCGCGGTCGTCGCCAACGCAAAAGTCATCGTAAAGAACGAAGCCACCGGATTCGAGCGCGTGGCCACGACGAACGAGTCGGGCCTGTACAACGTACCGAACCTGCCGCCGGGCTACTATGAAGTCCGCGTGGAGGCGCCCGGCTTCAAGACGTTCGTCAAGACGCGCAACAAGCTCGACGCGGCCGTGCCGATCCAGGTCAATGCAGACCTCCAGGTGGGCCAGTTGACCGAATCGATCACTGTGGAGGCCAACGCCGCCATTCTGAACACGGAATCGGCCACCGTGGGCAAGACGGTCGAGCAGACGCAGATCCAGAACCTCGCCCTCAACGGGCGCAACCCGCTCTTTCTGGCGATGCTGAAGCCCGGCGTGCGGCGCGGCTCGCCCATGAACAGCCTGAGCTTTGCCATGGACTCGGGCGGCTTCACCATCAATGGCAACCGCTCGCAGGACAGCGTCATCACCTTTGACGGAGCCGTTGCCATCCGCACGCGCGCCAACGGGACCTCGATCGGCAGCGTCGACCTGGACGCCATCCAGGAGGTCCAGGTGCTGACCGCGACCTACTCGGCCGAATACGGCCGTTCCGGCGGCGGCCAGATCCGCATGGTGACCAAGTCCGGCGGAAAAGAATTCCACGGAACTTTCTACGAATACTTCCGCAACAACAAGCTGGACGCCAACAGTTGGGCGCGCAACCGCAACCCGGCCACCGCGTTCACGCCGCCGCTCAAGTACAACCAGTTCGGCTACAACTTCAACGGCCCGGTAATGATTCCGAAGGTGTTCAACACCGAGCGCGAGAAGCTGTTCTTCCTCTGGAGCCAGGAATGGGTGCGCCGCCGCGTGGAGGACACGAGCTTCCAGCGCGTACCGACGGAGAAAATGCGTCAGGGCGACTTCAGCGAGCTGCTCCAGCCGAGCATTTTTTACGGTTCAGCGCGCATTCTCCGTGATCCGGACACCGGCCAGCCCTTCCCTGGCAATATCATTCCGCCCTCGAGGCAGAGCCCGAACGGCATGGCGTTCCTGCGCGCCTACCCGCTGCCCAACGGCGCCTTCCAGGGCAACACGAACTGGTTCAAGGTTCGTCCTTCGTGGCAGAACCAGCGCAAGGACACGGTCTCAATCGACTACAACCCGGCGTCGAACCACTTCATCAAGTTCCGCCACAACAACTACGCCTACACGGCGCTGGACAGTTTCCGGTCTGGCTTTGACTACGCCATCACCGACTGGTCGCGTCCGAACAAGACGGCGAGCCTCGGGCATACCTGGACGCTGTCGCCGACCATGATCAACGAGCTGCTCGTCACCGCTTCCGTCGACCGCGTCTACATCGGCGTCGACCGCACGGGCGAGCGCTACCGCCGCAGCCAGTTCGGGATCAATTACCCGTACATCTTCCCGGAGAGGAAGGAGATTTTCGACAAGGTCCCGACTATCCAGATCCCGAACGTGGGCACCATTGACGGCGGCCCGTACCCGAGCCAGTCCACTGGGCCGATCTACCAGCTTTCGAACAACTTCACCAAAATCATCGGCAACCACACGTGGAAGTTTGGCGCGCTGTTTGAGCGCAGCGGACAAAACGATTTTGACCAGATCAACGTCACCGGCGTGCCCGGCGGAACCAACAACCAGAATGGACGCTTCGTGTTTGACGACGTCCGTCCTGGCGGCGCGCCTGGCACGGGCACCGGCCTCGGCAATGCCGCCCTCGGCCTGTTCTCGACCTACGCCGAAATCGGCCCGCGCAGCTACACGCCCTATCGCGGCCACATGTTCGAGTTCTTTGGCCAGGACTCGTGGCGTGTGAATGCAAAGCTGAAGCTCGAACTCGGCGCACGCGGCACCTGGCAGAACGGCTACTACAAGTCGCTATGGGGCAACATCAGCGTGTTCCGCCCCGACAAGTACGACCCGTCGAAGGAGGCCGTGCTCGACCGCGCCACCGGCAACGTGCTCTCCGGTGACCGCTATAACGGCGTGGTCATCCCGGGCAAGAAGTTCCCCGATGCCGGCCGCGGCCGCGTACCGGCCATCGACAGCGGCGAGTTCGACCGCCTGCTGAGCGGGGGCAGCCCGTATCCGGCCAAGAGCCATCTCTATGTGGTTCCGCGCATTGGTCTGGCCTATCAGGCGACCGGCAAGGACGTTGTCCGCGCCGGCTTTGGCGGCTTCGTCGCCCGGCCCGGCGTCGCCGACAGCGTCTTTCTCGGCGGCAACCCGCCCTGGCAGCCGATGGTCTCGGTTAGCAATGGCATTGCCGACAATCCTGGCGCCGGCCCGAAGGTGGCCTTCCCGCAGTTCTTCATGACCATCGATCCCGTCTACCGCTTCCCGCGCAGCTACAACTGGAACGTGAGCTATCAGCGGCAGCTTACTGGCGACACGACGGTGGAAGTCGGCTACATCGGCTCCACCGGCCTGAACCTTCAGCAGGAACGGGACCTCAACCAGTTGCCCACCGGCACGACCTTCCAGCCCTGGGCGGCCGGCGCCAACGTCAACTGGCTGCGCACCTACAAGGGCTTCGCCAACATTCCCATGCTCGAGAACTCAGGCCGCAGCGAGTACAACGGCCTCCAGATCGAGGTTAACCGCCGCTTCTCGAAGGGCCTGCTGTACAACGTCGCCTACACGTTCTCGAAGCTGATGGACACCAACTCCGGCCCGCGCGACCGCTTCATCGATGTCTTTCACCAGGAGCTGAACTGGGGCAAGTCGTCCAACGATACGCGCCACGTGGCCGTCTCCAGCTTCGTCTGGGACATGCCGTTCTTCAGCAACACGCAGTCGCGGCTGGTGAAGACGGCGCTCGGCGGCTGGCAGATCTCGGGCACCATCCACTTCCAGACCGGCGCGCCGATCACTGTGGGCAACAATGACGATTACCTCGGCATTGGCGACTCCAACTTCAAGCCGTGGAACCTGAACGGCATGCCAAACCGCCCGCAAAAGTTCGCCAATGTCAACGCACAGGGCAACTATCAAGGCATCACCGACTACTGGTTCGAGCCGCGGGTCAACGGTCAGCCTTGGGCCACCAAGCCGGCCAACGGCACCCTGCCGAACCAGAACCGCAACTCGATCCCCTTCAACAACGTCGGCTTCCAGAACTGGAACCTCACGCTCTTCAAGAACTTCCGCCTTGCTGAGCGGCACAACCTCCAGTTCCGCGCCGAAGCGTTCAACTTCCCGAACCACCCGAACTGGAACGGCGTCGACACCAACCCGACGTCGGCCACCTTCGGCATGGTCACCAGCAAGTCGAGCGAGCGCAACATGCAGTTGAGCCTGCGCTACTCGTTCTAGCCGGCTTCGCATCCGTTCCTGTCCAGGGCCGGGGCGCTCTTTCCAGGGCGTTCCGGCCCTTCCTCTTTTTTGCGGCCGCGTGGTTCGGCTAAGATGGGCGTGCGATGAAAACGCTGCTCCTTCCCGTGCTGGTCTGCGCCGGCTGCCTCGCAGCGGGCCAGGCATGGACGCCCCTGTTCGACGGCGCGACGCTGAACGGCTGGCACGTGGAAGCGAAACCCGAGGACGCCGCCAAGGGCTTCTGGAAGGTGGAAGACGGGGCCATCGTCTGCGATTCGCGCGGCCGCCCGGATCATGATTATGTCTGGCTGGTGAGCGACCGGGAGTACGCCGACTTCGAACTGCGGCTCGAAGTGCAAAGCTTCCGGACTAGTCCTGGCAACTCCGGCATCCAGGTCCGCAGCCGCTACGACCGTGAGGCCTGGTGGCTGGACGGCCCTCAGGTCGATATCCATCCGCCGGCTCCCTGGCGGACCGGACTCATCTACGACGAAACCCGCGGCTGGAAGCGCTGGATCCACCCGATGCTGCCCAACTGGAACATCGGCCCGGAGCATGCGCCTGCCGCCTGGGAATGGCGCCATGCCGGCGAAGGCAGCGGGTGGAACGAGATCGTTGTCTCGTGCCAGGGCACGCGCATCCGCACCATCGTGAACGGGCGTCTGATCACGGATCGCGATTTCTCCGGCATTCTGGACGACGAACACCACCGCGCACGCCGGGTCGGACTGTCAGGACACATCGCCCTGCAATTGCACGCGCGGGACGAGCTGTTCATCCGGTTCCGCAACCTGGCGTTGCGGAACCTCGGCCCGCACTGAAAGGGACAGACTGACGTGGCGAGCGCGATCGGGACCCGCGCCGCAGGGTCGCGCAGCACGAGGAGCGTCCGCTCCAACACCACACTGTTCCAGGACGCGGAGGGAGCCCCCGGGAGGCGGGCGGTTGTGTGAATCGTAGCGTACGGGCTCGAGCCGCTCCGTTGAACGCTGGTTCCCGCGGCGGTGCACCCTGCTCCGCTCGCGGCTCTGCCGGGCGGGGCGAGCTGGCTTTACTGGGGCAGCTTCGCGCTCTGGTGCGCCACCATCTGCCACCGCCCGCGGTTCTTCCGAAAGACGTGCAACAGCGCCAGTCGGTCCGTCACTTCCCTGCCCTGCTGATTCGTGGTCACCTGCACGCGGCAATGGGTCAGCGCGACGTCCGGCGTGATCTCGCGCACCTTCAGCTCGCTGTAGTCGACCTTCAGGTAACGGATCGCACCATCGCGCAGCTTGCTGATGTAGCTGTCACGCGAATCCACCACGCCGTTGGAGTGCGTGTAGACCAGGTCCGGGGCGAGCACTTTTTCGAGCAGCGCAAAGTCGTTCGTGGTGACGCCGCGCGCCCAGCCGCGCTCGGCCTCTTCAACCGCGCCGGCCTCATCGGCGCCCCAGGCGGCCGCGGCGCAAAAAAACAGAACGGCAAGAATCCGTTTCATCCGATCCCTCCTGTGGAATGGACCTCTTCGGCCAGCCGCTCCTCCATGTCGGCCAGTACATAGCCGAGCACGGCGAGGGCGGCAATGTGTTCCTGAAACTCGCGGCGGTCGATCTTGTCGAGCGTGTCCGCCTGCGTGTGATGCCACTCGAAATAGCGGCGGCCCGAGCTGAGATGGGCGATGCCGGGCACGCCTTCGCGCATCAGCGGGCTGATGTCGGCGCCGCCGCCGCCGCGCACAATCTCCACCGGGCCGAGAGGACGCATCAGCGCGGCGATCTCTGCCAGCCGCGCAAGAGCCTGTTCGAAGGCGCCAGCCGGCGCTCCTGACATCGAAAGGCCGAATCCGCGCAGCTTTTCCGCCCCGCCGTCCATCTCAATGGCGGCCACGTGGTGACGGACGGCGTCACCGGCCCACTCGCGGTAGGCGCGGCCGCCGCGGAGGCCGTTCTCCTCGTTCGTCCACAGGCACACGCGCAGCGTGCGGCGCGGCCGCAGCCCGAGCGATTTCACGAGCTGCACGGCCTGCCACGTGGCCACACAACCGCTGGCATCGTCCTGCGCGCCCTGGCCCACGTCCCAGGAGTCGATGTGGCCGCCCATGACGACCACCTCTTCAGGCCGCTCGCGGCCGGTGATTTCGCCGATCACGTTGGCCGAAGGCGCGTCGTCGAGCGTCCGCGCCTCCATCTGAAGTTTCACGGTCACACGCACGCCGGCCTCCTGAAGACGCCGGATCATCAGCGCGTCTTCGATCGAGATTGCCGCTGCGGGAATTCTGGGCGCGTCCGCCGCGTAATTCAGCGACCCTGTATGCGGCGTGCGCAGGCTCACCGGGGTGACGCTGCGCACCAGCACGGCGCGCGCCCCCAGCCGCGCGGCGCGGGACGCGCCGGCGCTGCGGTAGACCACGGTGTCCCGGTAGCCGCGCCAGGGCTGATTGTAGACGATGATCCTGCCGCGGACCCTCTCTTCACCGAGCCGCTCGAGTTCCTCGAAACTCTCGACGCAAAGGGCCTCCGCGGTGATTCCCTCAGGTGGCGTGCCCACGCTCCCCCCGAGGCCAAGCATCGCCAGCGGCGCCGCGCGCGGTTCCAGCATCCACGCGCTTTCGCTGCCGCGCACCCAGACGGGCACCATGACCCGGGGAGTCGAGACATTTTCCAGCCCTTCGCTCCGCATGGTTTCGGCGCACCAGTCGATGGCCAGCTCGAGCGCCTTCGAGCCGGAAAGTCGCGGCCCGATGCGGTCACAGATATGTTCCAGCTTCGCCCAGCCTGCCGCGTCTTCCAACGCCGCGGCGATCAGCTTCCGTGCTGCCGGCTCATAGGCGGCCAGTGCCGCCGCGCCGCTCTGCCGCGGGACGAACAGAGCGGGCGCGGCCCGCAAGAGATCCCTTCTGCGCATCGTTTTCCCTGAATTCTCTCATAGGCGTGCGCCGCCATGCGCTGGTCGCGCATCCTAGTAGTAAACCATGCCCCGCTACGACGCCTTTCTGCTCGTCAGTTTCGGTGGACCGGAAAAGCCCGAAGACGTGATGCCGTTCCTCGAGCGCGTCACGCGCGGCCGCAACATCCCGCGGGCGCGTCTGGAGGAGGTGGCCGCGCATTACCACCACTTTGGGGGCCGCAGCCCGATCAACGACCAGAACCGCGCACTGATCGAGGCGCTGCGGCCGCATCTCGGCATGCCCATCTACTGGGGCAACCGCAACTGGCACCCGTTGATCGAGGACACGATGCGGCGGATGACGGCCGACGGAGTCGAACGGGCGCTCGTCTTTGTGACGTCAGCATACAGCTCCTATTCCGCCTGCCGGCAGTATCTGGAAGACATCGAGCGGGCGCGCACCGCCGCCGGGCCGCTGGCGCCGCAGTGCGACAAGATCCGCCATTTCCACAACCATCCCGGCTTCATTGAGGTGAACGCGGAGCGACTCCGTGAACAGCTGGCCCGCAGCGGCCCCGCGCCGGTGCTGTTTACCGCGCATTCCATCCCGCTCGAAATGGCGCACACGTCGCGTTATGTCGAGCAGCTGGAGGAAACAGCGCGGCTGGTGGCTGAGGCAGCAGGAGTGAGGGAGTACCGGCTGGTTTATCAGAGCCGCAGCGGACCGCCGCAGCAGCCCTGGCTCGGGCCGGACATTCTGGAGGCGCTGGACGAAGTGCGCGCGGCCGGGGCCCGCCGCGTGGTCGTCGCGCCCATCGGGTTCATCAGCGACCACATGGAAGTGCTTTACGATCTCGACCACGAAGCCGCGCGGCATGCCGAACAGATCGGCCTGGAAATGTTCCGGTCGGGCACGGCCGGCACGCACCCTCGCTTCATCCGCATGATCGTCGAGCTCGTCGAGGAGCGCCTTCAGGATGCGGCGTGGGCCGAGCCCTGTCACCAGCTCTGCTGCCCGGCGCCACTCCACATGCCGCCTCCCCGGCCGGCAGCCCCGCCCGCCGCCTGAGCCCGATCAGGCGCGCGCCCGCCGCCGCGCCCCCTGTTGCGCTTCTTCCCGCCGGATCTGCTCGAGGAGCTGCCGTGAATCGCTCACGATGCTGAGACAGGCCTGGCGGAGCAGGACGAGGACCTCCGCGAAGACGGGGTGCCGCAGGGAGTAAAAAACCTGATTGCCGTCCTTGCGCCAGGCCACCACATTGCGGCTCCGCAGCACCGCCAGGTGCTGGCTGGCATTGGCCTGTTCCAACTCCAGCCGCTCAATGATCTGCCGCACGGAAAGCTCGCCGCCGTGGAGCTCCTCGACGATGGCGATCCGCGTGGGATGGGCCAGCGCCTGGAGGATTTCCGCCTTGAGCTGCCGCAGGGAATCCGCCATGCGCTCACTCCTCCCGCGCCTGCCGCGGGGTTTCCCGCCGGGCGGCGCCGGACGCGGCCAGACGCCCCACGGCGAGAAGGATGCCGTACAGAAGGCTTTCCGGCCGGGGCGGACATCCGGGCACATACACATCCACCGGGACGACTTCGTCCACAGGGCCGCGAATTGCATAATTACGTCCGAAGATGCCGCCGCTGATGCCACAGGCTCCAACGGCCACCACGACCTTGGGATCTGGCGTCGCCAGCCACGTCTTTCGGAGGGCCAGCTCCAGGTTGCGCGTCACCGGACCGGTCACCAGCAGCATGTCGGCGTGACGCGGCGAGGCGACAAAATGGATGCCGTAACGTTCGAGGTCATAGAGCGGGTTGTTGAGGGCATGGATCTCCACCTCGCACCCGTTGCACGAGCCGGCGTCCACCTCGCGGATGGCCAGGCTCCGGCCCAGCACGCGGTGAACCGTCTGACGCAGGGCGGCGCCGGCGTCCTCCAGCGAGTCGGCGCCGGCGCCGCGCGAAGGCCCCTCGACAAGCCGCGTCTGCATCCCCGCAGCGTCGATCTCGTATGCGGCGGAAAGCAGCAGTTCCTGCCGGAAACGGACGGGCCATTCGGGGTCGGGCGCCATGCGCACCGCGCCCTCCGGACATGCCTGCGCGCATTCGCCGCAGAAGATGCACAGACCATAATCCACTGAGACCCGCCGCAGATTCGCCTGCTCCTCGACGCGAATGGCGCCGGTGGGACAGGCGGAGGCTGCGGGGCGGGCATCGCGCCACGAGGCGAAATCGAACCGGGGCACGCCCCGCCAGGCCGGGGCCGGGCGAAAAGATCCGATCGGATCGCCGATCGTCACCAGCCCGGTGCGCAGAGATTTTTGCAGAATTTCGAGCATAAATCAGCGGTCCGTTCCCGAATAAGACAGGTTGAAACTCTTGTTGATTACCGGAAAATCCGGGATGATATTCCCCTGAACCGCCTCCACGAGCGCGGGCCAGTTATTGAGCGAAGGGTCCTTGATGCGGCAGCGGTCCAGGCGGCCATGTTCCCCCATCCGGACCCAATAGAGGATTTCCCCGCGCCACCCTTCGACGGCGGCCAGCGCGGCCGTGCCCGGCGCAATGGGCGGCACCGGCGCCATGACCGGACCCTCCGGCATCTCCGCCGCCACGGCGCGGATCAGCGAAAGCGATTCCCGCACCTCTTCCACCCGCACGCGCATGCGGTGCAGCACATCCCCGTGCACGAAGACGGGGACACGCATCGGAAGGCCGCGGTATCCGTCGAAGGGATGGTCTCTGCGGACGTCAAGGTTCTGCCCGGAGGCCCGGGCTGCCACGCCGACGATGCCGAGGTCGCGCGCTTTGTCCGGCGACAGCATGCCGGTGGCCTCCAGCCGGTCGATGGTGGAGTCGGAGTTCTCAATCAGGCGCACGAGTTCTTCGAACTCGCGCCCGAAGGAATCCAGCTTTTCCACGGCATCCTGGAGCCTGGCAGCGTCGAGTCCCTGGCGCAGCCCGCCCGGACAAACCAGGCCGCGCAGCAGGCGGTTGCCGGTGAGTTCTTCGTTCAGGCGCAGCATCTGCTCGCGCAGCCGCGTGGCGTGGGAATTGGCGATGACGAAGCCCACATCAGTGGCGATGGCCCCGATGTCGGCCACATGGTTGTAGATCCGTTCCAGTTCGAGCAGGATCAGGCGCCCCGCCTGCGCGCGTGGCGGCACCTCGATGCCGGCAGCGCGCTCGAGGGCGAGGCACCAGGCAAGACCGTGTCCAAAGCTGGTGTCGCCAGAGACGCTCTCAGCCAGGTGTACGCCGTGGCGGAGAGGGATGTGCTCAAAGAGCTTCTCCGTGCCTTTGTGGGTGTAGAACAGCCGGAGCTGAAGGTAGAGGACCGGCTCGCCGGCAACGGCGAAGTGGAAATGGCCCGGTTCGATGATGCCGGCATGCACGGGTCCAACCGGAACGGCAAAAACGCCCTCGCCGATGGTCGGCCGGAACACGTGGGGATCCCCTTCGAGCGGCGGCAACACCGTGTCGATGGGGAAGTCCTTGAGCAACGGATGGACGTCAGGCCAGTGGTCGTGGAGCGCCACCCGGCGCGGGTTGGGGTGGCCCTCGGCGTGGAGGCCGAACCAGTCCTGGATCTCGCGTTCCATCCAGTTGGCGGCCGGCGTGAGCACGGAAATCGACGGGAACCGGGGCTGCTCGGGCGCGATGCGATAAGAGATCAGGAGGTAGCGCGGGTCGCCGGGCTGTTCCACCACGTCGTAAAGGTAGAAGCAGCCCTCTGCGGCACGGCGGTCCTCCGCAAAGACGGAAGCGAAGCGGCATCCCCGCTCGAGCAGTGCGGCAGCGATCTCTTCGCGGGACGAAGCTTCTTCAAGCCGCACGCGCACCTCTCCGGTTGTTTCGGTGATGGCGGCGCGGGCCAGCGGGCGAATTTCGGGCAGCAGCGGACCCGGCCCGGAGAATTCCGCCTGGGTCATGGCTTCACCTCCAGCAGGCTGGCAGACTGCGCGAGCAGCGTCGACAGCGGGGCAGGAATCCAGAACGCAAGCACGAGCAGAAGCAGGGGCAGCACAAACAGCGGGTAGACGGTCCAGCGGTTCCGGTCGCCCCGGGGAAGATCCGGCGGCGGGCCCAACATCAGCCGGGCGGCATGTGCAAACATCCCGGCAAAGATCAGGACAAGGAAGACAACAGCGGCGGCCGCGGCCCACGCGTGACCCTGGGCGAAACCGGCTCGAAGCATGGTGAACTCACTCAGGAAGAGCGGAAACGGAGGCGTTCCGGTGACGGCCAGCACAGCCGCGAACGTCGCCGCCCCGGTGACCGGGAGCACATGGATCACCCCCCCAGCCGCGCTTTTGAGGCTGTCGTCGCCGGTGTGCTGCCGGGTGTTGCCCGCGCAGAAGAACAGCAGCGGCTTGGCCATTGTATGGAACGTCATGTGGAGCACGGCGCCCAGGGCCCCGATGGGCCCGCCGAAGCCGAGGCAGAGGGCAATGATGCCGCAGTGGTCGATGGAAGAATAGGCGAGCAGCCGGAGGTAGGAGCGCTGCACCAGGATGAAAGGCGCGGCTACGCCGATCGACAGCAGGCCGAACAGGATGAGCAGATTCGACGGCATCGCCGGGCCGGCGGCGCGGGCCGACAGAAGGAAGAAGCGGCCCAGCGCGTAGAGGGCGCAGTTGAGCATCGCCGTGGCCATCATGGCGGCGGCCGGCACGGGAGCCTCGCTGTAGGCGTCCGGCTTCCAGGTGTGCATCGGCGCCAGCCCAGCCTTGGTCCCGTAACCGAGCAGCACAAGGATGAAGACCAGCCGCATCACCAGCGGGTTGAACTGCCCGGCGGCAGCCAGCAGAAAGGGCCAGTTCAGCGCCTCCCAGGTCTCCATGCCGGTGGCCTCATGCGCGGCGTAATAGGCCAGCACCGTGCCAAACAGTGCCATCGAAAGGCCTACGCCGCCGATGATCGCGTACTTCCACGCCGCTTCCAGCGAAGTGGGCCTGCCATAAAAGGCGACCAGGAAGACCGAGGCCAGCGTTGCGCCCTCCAGCGCCACCCACATCAGGCCCAGGTTGCCCGTGAGCGAGGCGGCCAGCAGCGTGAACACGAACAGGTGCGACAGCGTGTAGTAAAGGCGCAGATCGCGGATGCCGAGCCCGCCGGCGGGCGTCGCGGCCGAAGGTTGCGGGCCCCTCAGATAGCCAACGGTATAAGGGGCCGAGACCGCCCAGACCAGACACGTCAGCATCGTGACCAGCGCCGAAAGCGCGTCGGCGTACAGGAAGCCCTGAAGAAAACTGACCGGACCATCGGCCAGCACGCGCGCCGCCAGAAAGAGCGAGGCCACGAGCGCCGCTGCCGCGCCGGTGCAATAAAAGAGTTCGAACCAGGCGCGGCGACGGGTGGCAAAGGATGCGGCCGCACCGGCCAGCGGGATGGCGAGAAGCAGGGCAAGGGCCATGGGATCCTCCGTTCACCCCCGCAGCCGGCTGAGGCGGGTAACGTCCATGGAATCGAACGCCTCCCGGATCCGCCCCACCAGGATGGCCAGCACCAGCACCGCGACGAGCACGTCGAAGAATACTCCGATTTCAACGATCATCGGCATTCCATAGGTGAGCGAAATCGCCGCCAGAAACAGGCCGTTTTCGAGCGACAGCAACGCCAGCACCTGGGACAGCGCCTTGCGGCGGTTGGCCATCAGGAAGAAACCAATCAGGAACAGCGCCACCGCCACCGGCAGCGTGTTGTGGCCGAGCTCCGCGGCGCCGCCGAAGCGCAGGCCTTGCTGGAGCGGCTCGGCGATGACATAAGCGAGCAGCGTCAGCAGGCCCGAGATCAGCACCGACACCGGCACGTTCAGCAGGGGCTTCATCTCGTGTTCGATCCGGATCTGTTCCACCAGGCGCAGCAGGATCGCCGGCAGCAGCAATGACTTGAGCAGGAAGGTGAGCACTGCAGCCGCATAGACGTGAGCAGCGCCGGTGAACCAGGCGATCGTGGCGGCAATGGCGGCCAGCAGGAACGACTGCACGGCGAAGACACGAATGGCCGCAACCAGCGATTTCTGCGCCACCACCGTGATCTGCAATACGAGCACGATGGCCGCCATCAACGTGATCATCGTCTGTCCGAACAGCGGATCGTTCAGAAATTTCATGGGCATTGCCTAGCGGGCTCCGAACAGGAACGTGGAGATCAACGCCAGCGCACTGAGCACGAAGGCCACCGCAAGCAGCTCGGGGACGCGGAACAGGCGCATTTTCGCATTGGTCGTCTCCACCAGCACCACCGCCCCGACCAGCACGAGAATCTTGAGCAGATAGAGCGCGGCCGCCGTCAGGATGGCGGGCACGCCGGGCGCGGAGGCCAGCGTAAAGGGGATGAAGAGGTTGGCTAGCAGGGTCAGAAGCACGAGCTGCTTGACCGAGGCGCTCCATTCGATCAGGGCCAGCCACGGGCCGGAATATTCGAGGATCATCGCCTCGTGGATCATCGTGAGCTCGAGGTGGGTGGCGGGATTGTCCACCGGGATGCGGCCGGTTTCGGCCAGCAGAACGATGAACAGGGCGGCGAAAGCAAGCATCTGCGAAGGCGCGAGGAACCGCCAGCCCTGGCCGATGGCGGCCTGCGCCATCCGGGAAAGATCGGTGGAACCGGCGCCCAGCGCCACGGTAAACACGGCCAGCATGAGAGCGGGCTCAGCCAGGGCGGCAATGGTCATCTCGCGGCTCGAACCCATGCCGCCGAAGGCGCTTCCCGTGTCCAGCCCCGCCAGCGCGAGGAAGAATCGACCGAGCGCGAACAGATAGACCATCACGAGCACACCGCCGAACCGGCTCAGCGGCGCCGAGGCGGTGACTGTCGGCACCAGCAGGCCGGCCAGCAGCGTCGTGGCGAACAGGATGAAGGGGGCCGCCACAAAGATGAACGAGGCGGTCTCAGGGATCACCATGCCCTTCCGCAGGAGCCTGGCGAGGTCGCGGTAGGGCTGAAGCAGCGAGGGGCCGCGGCGGGTCTGGAGGCGTGCCTTGGCGGTGCGGATGAGTCCGCTGATGAACGGGCCGCCCGCCAGAAGCAGCAGCGTCTGAACAACGGCGTCCCACATGGAAACGGTCATGTTCTCACCCCGAACAGCAGCAGCAGAATGAGGGCGACGAAGATGTAAGCGAGATAGGCGTGCAGGCTGCCGGCCTGAATCTGCCGCACGCGCAGCGCAAAGCGGAGGATGGGGTCCTGGAGGCGGGAGTGCAGGGAGGCGCCGGGGACGGGACGGATGTCCGACTCAAAACGGATCTCGGTCGGGAAATATGGTGAGGCTTCAAACAGCGGCTGGATCTCCCGCCGCGGCCGGAACACGGCGCTGAAGATCATGCGGATGGATTTCGAAAACCCGGTAGCCGTATACTCGTTGGAAGGTTTCAGCGCCGGCAGGCCGCAGTCCCAGACCGCGCCCGTGCGGACCGTCACGTGGCGGCGGCGCAGCAGCCACACCATCCATGGCCCAAGGCTGAAGGCGACAAGCAGCAACCCGAGCGCCAGCGGCGACACGGCGCCCGTCCGCGGCGGCGGCGCCTGAAGGGCCGCCGGGCTCCAGGAGACCGCCGACAGCGAAATGCGCGTCTTCAGCAGTTGCAGCGTGACGCCGTCAAAGGCGGGCAGAAACCAGGGCGCCCCCAGTCCAAGAACCACGCACGCAGCCGCCAGCCAGGCCATCCCCGCGCGCATGGACGGCCCGCATTCCCCCGCGCGGCGCGCATGTTCCGAGCGCGGCAGGGCCAGGAAAGTGATGCCGAACGCCTTCACAAAACAGGCGGCGGCCAGGGCCGCCGTGAGCGCCAGCAGCGCTCCTGCCACCGGGAAGGCCACGCGCGTGATCTCCGTGGTCGTGCCGAACCCCGCAAGCAGCGCCTGGTAAGTGAGCCATTCGCTGACGAAACCGTTCAGCGGCGGAAGCCCCGAAATGGCCACGGCGCCGATCAGGAAATACAGGGCGGTACGCGGCATGCGCCGGATGAGGCCGCCCATCTCCTCCATGTTCCGGGTGTGAGAGGCATGGACCACCGCACCCGCACCCAGAAACAGCAGTCCCTTGAACAGGGCGTGGTTCAGCGTGTGAAAGAGCCCCGCCACCAGCGCCAGGGCAGCCAGTTTCGGATATCCGTAGGTCCGCAGCAGCATGCCGCCGCCAAAACCCATCAGAATGATGCCGATGTTTTCAATGCTGTGGAAGGCGAGCAGCCGTTTGAGGTCATGTTCCATCAGCGCGTAGAGCACGCCGAGCAGGCCCGAGACCACGCCCGCCCCCAGCACCACCATCCCGGCCCACGGCGGCAGGCCGCCGTAGAAGTCGAAGCACACGCGCGCGATGCCGTAAATGCCGGTCTTGATGACGATCCCGGACAACAGCGACGAGACATTGCTGGGCGCCACCGGATGCGCAGCCGGCAGCCAGGCATGCAGGGGAATGATCCCTGCCTTGACACCGAAACCAAAAAACAGCAGCAGGAACGCCGCCGTGGAGGCCGCGGCCGGCAGCGTGTTGCCCGCGCCCGTCAGTCGATCAAAATTCAGCGAGCCCGCCGAGCCCGCCAGCAGCAGCAGTCCGATGTAGATCATGCCTGCGCCGGCGCGCGACATCAGAATGAACAGCCACCCGCCGTGGCGCGTCTCTTCTTCTTCGTGCGAGGCGGTGATGAGAAAGTAGCTGGCCACGACGCCGGCTTCCCAGGCGACAAGAAAGAGCACCACATTACCGGCGGTGAAGATCAGGGTCATGGCGGCCAGCAAAGCGTTGAACAGGCCGCTGCGCAACACCGGGCTGCCTCCGTAGCCGCCATGCCGGACGTAACCAAAACTGTAGACCGACACGGGAACGGCCAGCGCCGACAGCGCGAGCAGGAAAAACGCAGACAGCGGGTCCAGCCGGATCGAGAAGGAGAAACCCGCCACGGTGTCCGGCCCGCCATATCGCCAGGGCCCGCCGGCCGCCAGGGCCCCCGCGCCGGCCATGGCCGCGGAAATCGAACCGGCCAGGGCGAAACCATGAATGACGGCCGCCAGCGGCAGGCTGCTGCCGCGCCTGGCATGTATGGCCAGGCTGAGGAGCCAACCGGCGGCGAAACAGAGAAGCGCGACGCTGAACGCCGCGGGAACGAGGACGGCCGAATCCATCACAGGATACCAGTATATGCAAGTAATCGAATATTCATCAAGACCTAGTCGACCGGCGCCGGCCCTGACGCGGCATCCGACCGGCGGAACCTGAGACAATAAAGAAACTCATGGCAGAACCCTACCGCGTGAAGTTCGAAACAAGCAAGGGCGATTTTGTCGTCCAGGTACAACCCGAATGGGCGCCGCGCGGCGCGGCGCAGTTCCGCTCGCTGGTCGAAGCGGGTTTTTATGACGGCGCGAAGTTTTTCCGCGTGGTGCCGGGCTTCGTGGTGCAGTTCGGCCTGGCGGCCGACCCGGCGATGACAGCAAAGCTGGGCACGAAGCCGATCCCGGACGACCCGGTGAAGCAGTCCAACCGCCGCGGCCGCATCACGTTCGCCACCGCGGGGCCGAACACACGCACCACCCAGCTCTTCATCAACCTTGGGGACAACAGCTTCCTCGACCGGCAGGGTTTTGCGCCCTTCGGCGAGGTGGTGGAGGGCATGGAAGTCGTTGATTCCATCTATGCCGGTTACGGCGAGCAGCCCAACCAAGGGCAGATCCGCATGAACGGCAATCGCTATCTGGAGGCGAGCTTTCCGCTGCTGGACGGCATCGTAAAGGCGTCGGTCGTCGAGTAGGCGGCGCGCCTAGCTGATGGCGCCGCGGACGTCGCCGCGCAGCAGCGTGTCCATCTTTTCACTGGGAACGCGGAGCCCGATGTAGAACGGACCGAAGAGCCCGTAAACGGCGCTCACCTCGTCGAAGCGCATCTCGTAGATGATGTGCTTGAACTCGAGCGGGTCGTCGGCAAAGAGGTCGACGCCCCACTCCCAATCGTCGAAGCCGATCGAGCCCGAGATGATCTGCTTGACCGAACCGGCGTACTTCCGCCCCACGAGGCCGTGCTCGTGCATCATCCGCTGCCGCTCGGCGAAGGGGACCTGGTACCAGTTCTTCAGCTCGCCGCGGCGGCGATCCATCGGGTAGAAGCAGATGTATCGGCTCTCGGGGATCTCCGGCCACAGCCGCGGCGCCATCGCCTTGCGTTGCCGCTCGAGCGTGTCCTTCACCGCCGCCTCCCAGGCGTCGGTGCCCGGTGCAAGGCCCTTCGATTCGAGATCCTCATGGATCTTGCGCGTGGACTCGTACAGGCCGAGCTCCACCACGCTGAGGAAGGAATGGGTCAACTCGAGGTAGCGCCCGATGCGCGCCTGCCGCACGGCCTGCTCGGCCTCGAGCAGGCCGGTGAAGTCGCGCCGGAAGTGGAGCAGCATCAGGTCGCCCTTGTGGCCGAGCATGGCGTAGGCGGCCGACTGTTCGCCGCCCTCGGCGCCCTCTTTCGTCTGAAGCCATTCGCGCGCCTCTTCCAGCGCCGTATGGCGCGAGTGCGCGTCCACCGAGCGCCATTCGTCCCAGCGGATGCGGAACATCTGATGCAGGACCGCCGCGCCTTCCAGCGTCAGCGGCACAACCGGTTCGCTCATCGTTCCTCCCTGCCGAATCCTGCGGCGTTCATCCCCATGGATGCCGGTACGGCGCGCGGTATTCGCGCTTCAGCATGCCGTGCGCGGCCGCATCATTGGGGATCCGCTCTCCCTGCTCGTCCCACTCGATAGTGCGCGCCGCCTTGTAGGCGATCATGCCCAACTGCACGGTGGCGGTGCTGCGAAAGGCGTCCTCCGGCGTGCACGGCGCCGGACGCGAAGCGCGCACGCTCTCCAGGAACTGCTGCATGTGTTTCAGACTCAGGTCCACGGGCGGCCGGATCTCCTGCACGCGACGGGGCGCGTCCTTGCCCCTGCCGAACACAATCCAGCGCTGGTCGGTGACAAAAACGGTCTCGTTCTCACAGAAAACGGTCACGCCATTGGAGAACTCCGGATCCCGTTCCACCGCGCCCCAGAGGCGGTGACGCCAGACCACCGGGCAGGAGTCGAACTCAAAGTGCGCGGTCAGGGTGTCCGGCGTGGTGATGCGCCCGCGGTAATGATAAATGCCGCCCGCGGCGGTGATCTTGCGGGGCATGCCGAGGCCGAGCATGACGCGAGTGGCGTCGATCAGATGAATGCCCCAGTCCACCAGATGCCCGTTGCCGGTGGTCTCCTCCAGGCGCCACGCACGGTGGCCGACGTTGGGCGAGTAGGGAATCCTGGGCGCAGGGCCGCACCACAGGTCCCAGTCGAGCGTCGGCGGGGGAGGCTGAGGCGTGTTGTCGAGCGGCTGCGCGGTGTAGTGGATGTTGACGTCCACCTGCACCACGCGGCCCGGCGCGCCGCTGGCGATGTATTCGGCCGCGGCGCGGAAGGCCTCGCTCTGGCGGCGCTGGAAGCCCACCTGGACGATGTTGCCCGCCTTTTTCCAGGCATTGACCATCGCGCGCCCCTCGCGCACGTCATAGGCGAGCGGCTTTTCCGCGTAGATCGCCAGTTTCCGCTCCGTGGCGGCGATGAAGGGAAGGGCGTGCCAGTGCGGCGGCGTGGTGAGAATGACCGCATCCAGGCCGCCGGCGTCGAGCATTTCTGCGTAGTGCTTGTAGAGCTTCGGGCGCCGCCCTTCCTGCTTTTCGACCAACGCGGCCATGTCGTCCAGCATCTTCGAATCCGCGTCGCACAGAGCCACGCAGGAGACCCCGCCCGCCTGATACGCAGCGCGAAGATCGACTCCGCCCCACCAGCCGCAGCCGATGACTCCCACGCGCACCGTCGGAGCCTGCGCCCGCGCGAGCAGCGCGCTGCCGGCAGCCAGAAACGACCTGCGATTCAAAGACGGCCCTCCTTTCCGATCACCTTTCCTCGACGCAGTGTGGCAAGGGCCAGCCGCGTATTGTTCATTTTACCGCGAGGGTCCGACCGCACCCTGGAAAAAGCGCATGCGGGCGAGCGTAAGATCCCTTGCCAAAGCGCGATGATGCGAGGCGCGACCGGCCATCAACGCCCGCCCGCACGCCGGCGCCGGATCCAGCTCAGGGCGAGCAGCCCCGCAGCTACCAGCGTGTAGGTCGAAGGCTCCGGGACGGGCGGGGGCTCCGGGATCTCCGGCGGAGGATTTCCCGGAGGCGGCGGCACCACGATCTCGGGCGGCGGCTCCGAGGCCGGTGTCTCCGGCGTGCCGCCCGGCGGGGGCAGCAAGGGCGGCGGCAAGGGTGGCGTCCCTGGCGGCGTGCCCGGCGGAGTGACCGGAGGCATTTCAGGGGGCACTCCGGGCGGGGACAACGGCGGGGAAGCCGGCGGGGTCGCCGGTGGCGTGCCCGGCGGAACGGCCGGTGGCGTAGCGGGAGGCGTCCCCGGCGGCTGAGAAGGCGGTGTTGCCGGAGGTGTGGCCGGGGGTGTGCCCGGCGGAGTGGTAGGAGGTGAAGATGGCGGCGCTGTTGGGGGCGTGACCGGCGGTGGCGGCACCGTGGGCGTTCCCGGCGGCGTAGAAGGAGGCGGAGAAAGCGGAGGCGGCTCGGCAGGCGGCGTCGGAGGCGTGCCCGGGGGCGCGGCGGGGGGCGCCCCGGCAGCGCCCGGCCCCGCCGGAGGCAGAAAACCTCCGCCTGCGGGCGGCGGCGTCAGCCAGATGCCGCCAGGACGCACCGGAATGTCGAGGGGCGCGAACGACGAGGGCGGCACCACGGCAGCCAGCGGCGTCTCTTCCTCCGGTTTGGCGGCTTCCAGAGCCGGAGCGCCGAGGGGAGCCTCTCTTGCTTTTTCCGGCTCGAGCTTCGGCGCGTTCAGAACTTCCTCAGCCGGCTCCTCGGGACTCACCGCAGCCTGCGGAGCTTCCTCTACCTTGTTGCCGCATCGGGCCCGTATGGTCGTCTTGCCGTCGGTAATTACCTGCTCGCCCGCATAGAGCCGCACCGGCTTGCGTGTGAAAAAGACGCGATCCTTAATCCGGTAGGAGACATAGGCGAGCCGCGGCTGCCGCAGCGTTTCCACGCGCGCCCGCTTCAGGTCGAATCCGGCGTAGTGACGCGCGACCACCGGATCCCGGAGCATGGCCTCGGCCACTTCCTCCGGGCTCGCCACCCCACCGGGCACCACCGAGTAGGGATAGACCAGGCGCGCCGGCGGACGCGTCTGCTGCTCCAGCAGACGCGCCAGATAGCCCTGGAACGAGTCCGCCGTGGAAACCGCCGCCTCCCGGCCGCCATGCTTCCAGACTGCGACCATTCCTGCCGTTCCCGCCAACAGGAAGCAGGCAAGAACGGCTGGCGCCCACGCACCAGTGGCATGGCGGTGGTAGACAACCCTTCGCGCTGGCCCTCGGTAGTGGATCCTGACTTTCAAGCGCTTCGCCTTGAGTGCTGATCGAGGGGCTGTGGCTGCCAGGTGCTCCATTGCTGGCAGCGGTCCCACTTCCAAGGCTAGCTTTGATCGCCGACAAAGCCCATATTTACTGGTACCGGAACGGGCAGACTAGTACCGACCCGGATCGCCCGGCTGAGGGATCACAACCTGCCTGGAATCAGGCCCTTGCCTTCCTCGATCCGGTAGTGGCCGCCCGCTTTCAGGCCCCTGTATTCCTCGGTCCGCCCGCTTGGCCAGAACACCTGCACGCGGTCGATCTTTTCGCGGCGGCCCAGCCCGATCGTGACCGGCATCTCGGACTGCGACAGATACCCGGTGGCGGATTTGACCATGCGACTGCCGGACAGGTCGCCAGCCTCGAACCTGACGACGGCGCCGATGGCGTCCCGGTTCGACTTCGTGCCGACGAGGCGGAGCCGGACGCTGCGATGGCCGTTTTCGACGTCATTGCGGTAGAGGAAGGCGGGCCCGTTGTTGGTGGTGATGAGGACGTCGAGGTCACCGTCGTTGTCGAAATCGCCGTAGGCGGCGCCACGGGCGACCTTGGGCGTGGCGAAGCCGTCTCCCACCAGCCGGCTGACGTCGCGGAAGTTCCCTTTGCCGTCATTCATGAACAGGTGCGGCGGCTGCGCGTAGGTGACGTTGTGGCGGGCGCGGCTGATGGATTCATCAATGTGGCCGTTCACGATCAGCAGGTCGAGCATGCCGTCGAGGTCGGGGTCGAAGAAGAAACAGCCGAAGCCGAGCGAGTGGCGCGTGGCCTGTCCGATGCCCGCCTGCGGTGCGCGGTCGACGAACTGCCCGTCGCGCGTGCCCCGGTACAGGCCCATCATCTCGTTGTCAAAGTTGGTGACGATGATCGAGACCAGCCCCGAGTTGTCAACATCGGCCGCGTCGACGCCCATGCCGGCGCGGGCGCGGCCGTCCTCGCTGAAGGCGAGACCGATGCGGACGGCCTGCTCGAGAAACTTCCCGTTGCGCAGGTTCGTGTAGAGCTTGTTCGGCTGTGTGTCGTTGGCGACGAAGACATCCGGCCAGCCGTCGTTGTTGAAGTCCAGCAGTGTGACGCCCAGCGATTTCGAGGTGGTGTCCAGCACGCCCGCCCTGGCAGTGACGTCTTCAAAGGTGCCGTCGCCGCGGTTGCGGAACAGCCAGCAGGTGGCGCCCCGGTAGGCCTCCGGCGTGCAGTAGGCCTTGCTGTTGCCGTCGAACGAGCAGAAGATGTCGCCCTCCTGGGTCCAGCGGACGTAGTTGGTCACGAACAGATCCAGCCAGCCGTCGCGGTCGTAGTCGAACCACATGGCCGACGTGGAGAAGCCGTCAAACCCCCAGAGCCCCGACGTACGGGTCACATCGAGAAAGGTCCCTTTGCCGGTGTTGCGGAACAGCCGGCTCTGCCCGAGGCAGGAGACGAAAATGTCGGGGAAGCCGTCGTTGTTGTAGTCCCCGATGGTGACGCCGAGGCCGTACATCTCCACGTCGAGCCCGGCGGCGCGGGTGACGTCGGTGAAGGTGCCGTCGCGGTTGTTGCGGTAAAGCTTCAGCGTGGTTCGGCGCCGTTTGTGGCCCGGCCAGTCCATCGCATTGATCAGCAAAATGTCCTGCCAGCCGTCGTTGTCATAGTCAAGGAAAGCGCAGCCCGACCCCATCGTTTCCGGCAGGAATTTCCTGCCGAAGGCGCCGGAATTATGGACGAAATGGATGCCGGCCTCCGCGGTGACGTCGACGAGGCGAAATCCGGGCCGCGTGTTCGGTTGCGCCGCCAGCAGCGCCGGCCACAGCCCCCCAAGCCCTTTGAGAAAATCCCGCCTGCGCATGGCCGGTCATTTCTCCGGCAGCGGCCCTTCCGGCAGCGTCACCAGCCCTTTCTTGATGGCGTAGACGACGAGATCCGCCGTGCGGTGGATGCCGAGCGCCTGCATCAGGTTGGCCCGGTGCACCGCCACCGTGTTCACGCTCAGGCCGAGGATGGCGGCGATCTCCTTGTTGGAGCGGCCCTGCACGATGTGCTGCAACACCTCGCGCTCGCGCTGGGTGAGTTTCTCGAAATCGCTGGGCGTTTCCTGCTGACTGGGCGGCGTCAGGCCGGGAGCGATGACGGTGCGGCCGGCGGCCACTTCCTTGATCGCATAAGGCAGGTCCACCTCCAGCGCGTTCTTCAGCAGATAGCCCTTGACGCCGGCGGCAAATGCGTTGCGGACATAGGCATCCTCGGAGTACATCGACAGAATGAGGATGGCCGTTTCCGGGCGCTTCTTCAGGATCTGGCTGGCCGCCTGGATCCCATCGAGCTCCGGCATCGCCAGGTCCATCACCACCACCTGAGGTTGCAGGCGCAGCGCCTCCTCCACGGCCTGCGGGCCGGTGGCCGCCTCGCCCACCACCTCGATATCGGGATCGTCTTCCAGCATGCGGCGGAACCCCTTGCGCACCAGCGAATGGTCGTCCGCCAGCAGCACCGTGATCCTGCTCATGACGTGCCTCCCTTGCCCCGCAACGGGGCTTCCACCCAGACCACCGTTCCCCCGCCCGGCCGGCGGCGGAATTCGATGCGGCCGCCGAGCAGTTCCGCGCGCTCCCGCATGCCGATCATGCCCAGCCCGCTCTCCTGCGGCCGGTCCGGCAGCCCCACTCCGTGGTCTTCCACCTCCATTTCCATTTTCTCCGGCGAATAGCGCACGCGCACCCACGCCTCGCGGACGCCGGCATGGCGGACCACGTTGTTGAGCGACTCCTGAAGGATCCGGTACATGTGGATGGCCACCGCATCGCCGATCCACGGCGCCACACCCGTCTTCTCATAGTGAACTTTCATGCCGGTCTGCCGCTCGTACTGGCCGATGTACCATTCGATGCTGCGCTCCAGCCCGTAATCGTCGAGCACCGGCGGGTGCAGCAGCTGCGACATGCCGCGGACGCGTTCCAGCGTCTGGTTGGCGATCTCGCGCACCTCGCGGAGGTCTTCCCGCTCGCGGGCCCCTTCGGGCAGCCGCTTCTCGACGCGGAGCAGCATCATGCCGATGGCGGTGAGCACCTGGCCGAACTCGTCATGCAGCTCGCGCGCCAGCGTCCGGAACAGCTCCTCCTGCACGCGGATCACCTGACCGGCGAGCTCCTTGCGCTGCTCGGACAGGTGAGCCACCTGCGCAAACATCCGCCGGTCGTGCCAGATGACCAGCGAGCCGGTGATCGTGATGGCCGCCAGCACCGCAACAAGCATCATGTAGAGGTTCCGCTCCACCTTGTTGTGGATCGCCTGGATCTCCTCGACGGCGGCCGCTTCGGCTTCGTTGTTCTGGATCAGCAGACGCGAGATCAGCGTGGCCAGCGTGGCGCGCTCGGCCTCGATCCGGGTGCGGATCATCGCCCGCGCCGCTTCGGTCTTTCCCTCGGCCGCGAGCTGCCAGAGCTCATCCACCGCGCTCCAGAACCGCGCGAAAACGGTCTCGAGCAGCTTCTGCTGGGCGGCGGTGCGGGTAGCGGGCATGAGGCGCGCCTCGAGCTGGAGGGCATTCTGGAGATCCTCGCGGAGCCGCTGGAACTGCGGCCGGTAGGCCTCCAGCGGGTACGGCTCGGCGCCTTCGGCCATGTCGCGCAGCGCCAGGCCGATCTGCGCCACGTCATCCTGGATGCGGATGAGCTGGAGGGAATCGCGGCGATTGCGGTCGACGATATCGGATCCGAGCCGCCGCAGGTCCTCCACCTGCCGCAGCGTGAAGACGGAAAAGATGCCCACCGCCGCCAGGGTCACCAGCAGCCCGAGAAGCTGGATCAGCGTCGGAGTCCGCGGCGGCATCAAGGCCATCTTAACGGGGGCCGCCGCGTGAGCGCCATCGGCGGGGCGGCCTTTCGTACACTGAAATTGCAAGCCCCGCACGCTGTGCCCATCGACCTTTCCACTCCGGTCATGTACGTGAAGGGGGTCGGCCCGAAGCGCGCCGAAGAACTGCGCGCCAAGGGTCTTGAGACCGCCGCCGATCTGCTTTACTACGCGCCATTCCGCTACGAGGACCGCTCGAACCTCAAGCCGCTGAGCCGCCTCGCCCCCGGCGAGACGGCCACCGTCATCGCCACCGTGCGCAAGGTGCAGGCGCCGCGCTTCCGCCGGCGCGACCTCGGCATGATCGAGGCCGTCTTCGACGACGGCTCCCGCATTGCGCTCACCGCCCGGTGGTTCCACGCGCAGTATCTGGCGGGCGTCCTCCAGCCCGGCGTGCGCGTGGCGCTGTTCGGCAAGGTCGATTTCGACCCCTGGATCGGCGGGCTTCTGATGACGCATCCGGAGCTGGAAATCCTGCGGGGCGAGGACGACGAGGAGGACGCCGCGCTCCACACCGGGCGCATCGTGCCCGTCTACGAGGCCGCGGGCAAGGTGTCCACGCGCGTCTTCCGCAACATCCTGTACCGGCTGACGTCGGACCTGGGCGGACTGGAAGACCCGATGCCCGTTTCGGTGCGCCAGCGGCTCCGGCTGCCGGATCTGGCGCAGGCGCTGCGCGCGCTGCATTTTCCGCCGCCCGGCGCCGATGTAAACCTGCTGAACCAGTTCCGGACGCCGGAACAATTCCGGCTGATTTTTGAGGAATTCTTCTGGCTGGAAGCGGGCCTGGCGCTCAAGCGCGGCGAGGAGCGCGCCGCCGCGGGCATCAGTTTCCAGCTCACCGACCGGGTGCGGGAACAGATCAAGCGGATGCTGCCCTTCAAGCCCACCGCGGCGCAGAAGCGCGTCCTCGGCGAGATCGCCCGCGACATGGCCTCGCCCGTGCCGATGAACCGGCTGCTTCAGGGCGACGTCGGCAGCGGCAAGACGATCGTGGCCGCCCAGGCGGCGGTCATTGCCGTCGAGAACGGCTACCAGACGGCGATCCTCGCGCCAACGGAAATTCTTGCCACCCAGCACTACCTGAATTTCCGCAAAATCTTTGCGCCTCTGAATTATCAGATCCTTCTTTTGCTCGGCTCTCTTACAAAAAAAGAAAAGGAATTTGGCAAACGCGCCGCCGCCACCGGCTTCGCCAACATTGTCATCGGCACGCACGCGCTGATTGAGGAAGACGTCCAGTTCGCCCGGCTCGGCCTGGTGATCATCGACGAGCAGCACCGCTTCGGCGTGCTTCAGCGCAAGGCGCTCCAGCAGAAAGGGGTTTCGCCGGACGTGCTGGTGATGACCGCCACGCCCATTCCCCGCACGCTGGCGCTCACCATTTACGGCGACCTCGACCTGAGCGTGATCGACGAGCTGCCGCCGGGGCGCAAACCGATTCAGACCCTCCACCGGACGCGCGACGAAATCGAACAGGTCTACAGCTTCCTGCTGAAGGAAATTCAGGCGGGCCGGCAGGCCTACATCGTCTATCCGGCCATCGAGGAAAACGAGTCCACCGCGCTCAAGGCCGCCGAGGCAGGCTACCGCGAGCTCACCCGGCACGTTTTCCCGGACCTGAAGATCGGGCTGCTGCACGGCCGGCTGCCGGCCGAGGAAAAGGACCGCGTGATGGAAGCGTTCAAGCGCGGTGAGATCCAGATCCTCGTGTCCACGACGGTGATCGAGGTGGGCGTCGACGTGCCAAACGCCACCGTGATGGTAATCGAAAACGCCGAACGGTTTGGGCTGGCGCAACTCCACCAGCTGCGCGGCCGCGTCGGCCGCGGGGCCGCGCAGAGCTACTGCATCCTGGTGACGGACCGGCTCTCCGAGACCGCTCGCGAGCGCATCCGCACGCTGGTCGATTCAAACGACGGCTTCTACATTTCGGAGATGGACCTGAAGCTGCGCGGGCCGGGAGAATTCCTGGGAACCCGACAGAGCGGACTGCCCGTCTTCCGCATCGGGAACCTGATCCGCGACCAGGAGATCCTCGAGCTGGCGCGGCGCGAAGCCGTTGAGTTTGCCGAGCGCCCGCCGTCGCGCGAGGAGTATGAGCGCGCCATGCGCTATGTACGCGACCACTGGCAGCAGCGCTATGGCCTGGCGCTGGTCGGATGAAGAAGGTATCTGAACGATGAGAGTCATTGGCGGAGAGTTTCGGTCCCGGCGGCTGAAGGCGCCGCATGGAGACACGGTGCGGCCCACGCCGGACCGGCTGCGCGAAGCGCTGTTCAACATCCTGGCGCCGCGCATCGAGGGCGCCGTCTTTCTGGACGCGTACGCCGGCTCGGGCAGCGTCGGCATCGAGGCCCTGAGCCGCGGCGCGCGGCGGGCCATCTTTCTCGAGAAGAGCCGGCAGGCGCTGCGCGCGTTGCAGGAAAACATCCAGATGCTCGACATCGGCCCGCGCTGCGAAGTGCACGCCGGCAACGCCGCGCCCGTCATCACGAAGTTTCAGGCCGATATCGTCTTCCTCGACCCGCCCTATCCGCGCGAACGCGAATATCAGCTCTGTCTGGAAGCACTGGGCGAGCAGCCGCCCCCACTGGTCATCGTGCAGCACGCCTCGAAGTTCACCCGTCATCTCAAGGACGCCTACGGAAGGCTCCGGCGCGTGCGCATCCTCAGCCAGGGCGACAACTCGCTGAGCTTTTATGAACCCCGTCCCTGAGTCCGCTCCGGCGCTGCCGGCTGCCGTGGCCCTGTATCACGAGGCCACCAAACATACGCCCGAACGGCTGCGCGCCTCGCGCCACACGCTGGAATGGGCCAACATGCCGGACCCGTTCCGCCACTACGAAGGCGCGCCCGTGGTGGATTTGCCCGCCGATCCGCGGCTGTCGCCGGAAGCCGGGGGCGCGGAGGCCATTTCCGCGCTGTTTTATTACTCGGCGTCGATCAGCGCTACCAAGCGTGCGCCGTCTGGCTACCGCTACGCGCTGCGCGTCAATCCATCCTCCGGCAACCTGCATCCGACGGAATTTCACTTCGCCGCACGCGGCCTTGCGGGGTGGGAAGACGGGCTGTATCACTACCGGCCTTCATCCCACATGGCCGAGCGGCGGGCGCGCGGCGGCCTGCCGGATGAGCTGACGGCTGCGCCGCTGTGCGTGGTGCTTTCGTCCATCTTCTGGCGCGAGGCCTGGAAGTACCGGGCCCGCGCCTACCGCTACGCGAACCACGACCTCGGCCACGCGATGATGGCAGTGCAGTACGCCGCCGGCGCGATGGGCTGGCCGTCGCTCGTCCGAGGGATCTTTCCGGACGCGGAATGGCACAGCCGCCTGCATCTGGCCGCCGACGAACAGGTGATGCTGCTTGTCGAGCTCTGGCCGCCGACCGGGCCGCGCACTGCGCAACCGGTGGAGTGGACGTCCGGCGAGCCGAACCGCCTGTCAGCGGAGGTCGTGGAATACCCGTTGATCGATCAGATCCATCGGGCGACACTCGTCTGCAACGCCGGCCCCGGATCGGCGCAGCCGCGCGTTGAACGCTGGCCGCATGGCGACTACGCGCGGCTCGCGCGGCAACGGCGTTCGGCGCTTGACTTCGTTCCGGAAGGCCGGATCCTGCCCGAGCCGGCCTTCGCGGCGATGCTCGAACTGCTGGCGGCGCCGCTCGGCACGGACTGGAGCGAGCGTTTCGTTGCCCCGTGGATCTTCGTCCATCGCGTCGAGAACGTGGAGGCCGGGCTGTACCGCGCGGAAGGAACGAGGCTCGAGCTGGTTCGCCGCGGAGACCAGCGCGTGGCGGCCGCGGCGCTCAGCCTGGGGCAGGAGCTGGCGGGCAGCTCCTGCTTCACGGTCAGTTTCGTGGCCGACCTTGGCCGCGCCTGTGCCCGCTTTGGTTCGCGGGCCTACCGTTTCGTGCACCACGAGGCGGGCGCCCTGGGCCAGCGCCTGTATCTGGCGGCGGAAGCATTCGGGTTCCGCGGCACGGGCATCGGCGCCTTCTACGATGATCATGTGCACCAGTGGCTGGGCCTGGAGGCAGCCGGGCCGCGGCAGGTGGTCTATCACTTCGCCGTGGGCGATCCGGTACCGGATCCGCGCCTTTCCGGCTGACTTTGCCAGAATACGGGTATGTCCGTGCTGGCTGGCCCGCTCATCAGCCGCCGGATCCTGCTGGCCGCCCCGGCGGCGGCCGCTATGGAAACGGTGCGGCTCCCGAAAAAAGTGCGCGTCGCGGTGTGGGGTCTCGACGGCCACGCCGGTGAATTCACCAAGCCTCTGGCGCGCTACCCGGACGTGGAGATCGTCGGCGTACAGCACTGGGACCTGGCTGCGGCCGAGCGCTACGCGCGGGGCAAAGCGAAGGTCTATGCAGACCCGCGCCGGATGCTGGACGAGACGCGGCCGGACGTTGTCGGCGTGTGCAACGACAACGGCCACCGCGCCGAAGCTGTCCTCGAATGTCTGCGGCGCGGCCTGCATGTGGTGGCGGAAAAACCGCTGGCGCTCACCTATGGGGATCTGGAACGCATCCGCCGGGAGCTGAAGCGCTCCGGCGTGCGGCTCGGCATGCTGCTGCCGATGCGCTGGGAGCGACCGTACCAGGCGCTGAAAAAGATCGTCAGTTGCGGCGAGATCGGCGAGATCATCCAGATATCAGCACAGAAATCGTATGTGCTCGGCGAGAGGCCGAAGTGGATGCAGAACCGCGCCACCTACGGGAGCACCATCCTCTGGATCGGCATTCACATGATCGATCTGATGCGCTGGACGAGCGGCCGCGAATTCCGCGCCGTGGCCGGCTTTCAGGGAGTCGTCGGCGACCTGCGCGCGGGCGCGATGGAAACCACCACCTCTTCCGCCTTCCGGCTCGACAACGGCGGCACCGCCTGCCTCCACATGGACTATTGCCGCCCGGCCGCGGCCGGCTCGCACGGAGACGACCGCCTCCGCCTGGCGGGCACCCGCGGCGTGGCCGAATACATGGCGGCCACCGGCGTCACGCTGCTCACCACCGCGCGCAAGCCGGAAAAGATCGTGGAGCTGCCGCCGGAAGGATCGCTTTTTGCCGAGTTTCTCGATCACGTCTACCTGGGCAGGCCCACCTCGCTGCCACACCATGAGATCTTCCGCGTCTGCGAGCTGACCCTGGCCGCCCACGAAGCCGCCCGCACCGGAAAAGTTCTTTCCGTATGAAAATCCGCGAATCGATATCCGCGAATTCCGCTTCCATCCGCCAGAAAATCAACCGGCTTTTTGAGCTGGCCACGGAGAAAATCACCGCATTGGACCGCGCCTGGGACCCCTGGCGCGGCTCGCCGGTCTTTACCGTCGAGGGCGTCTACACGGCCCGCGGCTGGACCGAATGGACGCAGGGTTTTCAGTTCGGCATGCCGCTGCTCGTCTTCGACGCCACCGGCCAGGAGGCCATGCTGGAGCTGGGCCGCGGCCGTACGGTGGAGCGCATGGCCCCCCATCTGACGCACACGGGCGTCCACGACCACGGATTCAACAACGTCTCCACCTACGGAAATCTCCTCCGGCTGATGAATGAAGGCCGGATTCCCGACAATCCCTGGGAGCGGCGCTTCTACGAGCTGGCGTTGAAGGTGAGCGGCGCCGTGCAGGCGGCCCGGTGGTCGCGCATCGAAGGCGGTGGCGGCTACATATACTCGTTCAACGGGCCGCACTCGCTGTTTGTAGACACAATCCGTTCCCTGCGCGCGCTGGCCATCTCGCATGGCCTGGGCCATGCGCTGATGGGCGAAAACGACACGCGCATTTCCCTGGTCGGCCGCCTTGTCGACCACGCGCGCGCCACGGCCCGTTACTCGGTCTATTACGGCGAAGGGCGGGACCATTATGACGTGCGCGGCCGCGTGGCCCACGAGTCAATCTTCAACCTGAATGATGGCCGCTACCGCTGCCCGAATTCCCAGCAGGGCTATTCGCCATTTTCCACCTGGACGCGCGGTCTCGCCTGGGCGATGCTTGGATTCGCCGAGGAGCTGGAGTTTCTGGAAACCTTGCCCGATGAGGAGCTCGTGCCGCTCGGCGGCAAGGCGGCGATCCGCGCCGAATGGCTGAAGGCCGCGCAGGCCACCAGCGATTTCTACATCGAAAACACGGCCGCCGATGGGATCCCCTACTGGGACACCGGCGCGCCGCTTCTTGAAAAGCTGGGCGACTGGCGCGGCCGCCCCGCGGATCCCTTCAACTCCTACGAACCGGTGGACAGCTCCGCCGCCGCCATCGCCGCGCAGGCGCTGCTGCGGCTGGGCCGGTATCTGAACGACAGCCGCTATTTCCAGGCCGGGCTCACCGTGCTGGATACGCTGCTCGAAGAACCCTACCTGTCCGTGAGCTCCGCGCACCAGGGCCTGATCCTCCACTCGGTCTATCACCGGCCCAACGGATGGGATCGCACGCCGGACGGCGGCAGCGTCCCGCGCGGCGAATCCTCGATGTGGGGCGACTACCATGCACTCGAAGCGGCGCTGTATGTCCACCGGCTGGCTACAGGCGCGCCAGACCTGGTCTTCTTCGGCGCCGTAAGGCGCTGAAGTCCTGGCGCGGTTCGAACCGCCCCGAGCCTCTTTCGAGGCTCCGTCCCGTTGGGTCGGCGCGTCTGTCCAGCGGACCCGGCACGGGATGGCCAGCGAATTGCATACGGTTTGGTATGACCTCGGCGGTACAAAGTATGGAATTCCGCCCGCGGCTGGTGTTCTGGGAGCTGACAACCGGCTGCAATCTCAGGTGTATCCACTGCCGGGCGAGCGCCACGGAGCTGATGAGCCCCGACGATCTGAACACGGGGGAATGCCTGCGGATCGTTGACCAGCTTGCGCCATATGCCCCATTCATCCTGGTTCTCAGCGGCGGCGAACCCCTGTGGCGGCGGGACGTCTTTGAAATCGCGAAACATGCGGTGGGGCGCGGTATCCGCGTCGCCCTGGCCACGAACGGCACGCTGGTGGACGAAGCCATGGCGGAGCGGATTCGTGAGGCGGGCATCGTCCGTGTTTCCATCAGCCTGGACGGCGCCGACGCAGCCACTCACGACTCTTTTCGCGGCCACCCAGGCGCCTTCCAGGCGGCGCTCCGCGGCATCCGCTGTCTCCAGGAGGTGGGCGTTTCCACCCAGATCAACACGACCGTGTCCCGTCACAACGCCCATCAGCTGCCGGAAATGCTGGAACTGGCCCGGCGGCTGAAGGTGGATGCGTTCCATCTGTTCCTGCTGGTGCCCGTGGGCTGTGGACTGACCATTGCGGAGGACCAGTCGGTCGGCGGCGCGGAGGCCGAGCGGATCCTGAACTGGTTCTACGACCGCAGCCTGGACTCGGGCATGGAGCTCAAGGCCACCTGCGCGCCGCAGTACTACCGGATCGCCCGGCAGCGCCGCGCCGAGGCGCGGCGGGCGGGCGCGCCCGTGCCCGAGATGCACCATCCGAACCATTCCGGCCAGCCAGCCGCGTTGCACCAGATGACGCGCGGCTGTCTCGCTGCATCCGCCGTGTGCTTCATCTCACACCAGGGCAAGGTGCAGCCGTGCGGTTACCTGCCGCTGGAGGCTGGAGACCTGCGGCGGCAGAGCTTTGAGGAGATCTGGCAGCATTCGCCGCTGTTTGCCGACCTGCGCAACCTGGACAACCTCCAGGGCAAGTGCGGGATCTGCGAGTTCAAGAGGGTTTGCATGGGATGCCGGGCGCGGGCCTACGGCTTCACCGGCGACTACCACGACGAGGAGCCGTTCTGCATCTACGAGCCGCGAGCGGCCCAGGCGAGTTGACATTTCAGTAAGGCTTGACGAATCCGAGGGGGGACTCATCATGCCGGCAGTTGCCGAACCGCGGTGCGCCCGCAGAAATTGCAGGCGTCACGTGATCGTGGTGTGCACCGGAGAGGAGTGCAGGCGGCGCGGGGCCATGGCCCTTCTGGATGAGCTGAAGGGATGGCGCGCCAATGCGGACTCCGACCTGCGCATCTCCTCATCGAGGTGCCTGGGCCATTGCGCGCTGGCGCCCGCAGTGATGGAAGACGGCGAAATGCTGGGCGCGGTGACGCCCCGGCGGCTGCGCGTGGAGCTCAGCCGCCTGGATCAGGAGCGCGCCTGATTCCGGCGCCGCACTGGCTTAGGCGTGCGCCGCCAGGTCCATCTTTTCGATCCGCGGCGCCACCTCAACGCGCATCGGCATGCCGTTCTCGCGCGCCTGCGGCCGGCGCCGGTCCACGCGGGAGGCCGGAACGTGGACGAGCCTTGTCGCCTCGCCCCAGGGTTCCGGATACAGCTCCATCGAGAACGGCTCTTCGCCTTCTTCGAAACGCCGCTGGTCGGCCTCGGTCACATAGCCGACCCAGGCCACCTCGCCGCCGGCAAGCTTGTGGACCTCAAAGGCGCCGTAAATCGGCCTGCTGAAAAGAGGAATTTCATCGCTGGAAGCGGCAGAAGAGTACCCATAAACGCCGTCCGGCAGGCGGCGGATGGAGAAGCCTTCTTCTTCGGGGCGAATGAGCCGGACCTGCGCCCGGGCGCGAAGAGCCTGCCGCTCGGGCGACAGGGTCACATGCTGATCCTGAGCCATAGCAACCTGCTTTCCTTGCCTGGATTTAGGAGCTATTCCCAGTATGCTTCCGCAGCCGCCCGCTCGACAAGCGGGCTTCGCGCAGCGTGGGAACAGCCGACGGGCCCGGCTGATGTTACATGATCAGGCTCACTGCCTGCTGGACCGTCCGCATGAGAGGCCGCCAGTAGCCGAGCGAGGGGATCACTTCCGGAACTTCGTCTTCCTGGCGGGCTGGATTTGCGGCCAGGGAATCCATGGTGACGAGCTCAAAGCGTTCCGGGTGCGCAGCCAGATGGTCGAGCAGAGCCACGAAGCGCCGCATCACCACCTTGTCCGGCCGCATCCGCCGGTATTGCGCGTCACTGGCCTTCACGCAGGCAAAGCTGTGGTGGACGATCACGGCGTCACTGAGCCCCGCGTCGTGGAGCCCGTCGAGCGAGGCACGCATCTCCTGCTCCGACAGCGCGCATATTTCCAGGGGCACGAGCCCCCCCGGCTTGTTCGGCGCCGGCAATGCCTGCCGGACCACGGTAACCGGAAGCTCCAGAAGTCCCTCCGCCAGAAAAGGCCGGTTGACGGGAAGCCGCTCACCTGGGAAAGACCCTGCGGCATGATAGACCGGGTTAAAGCTCGAGTCGATCCGGATGCCGAACTGTGACAGGATGGCGAGCGTCCTCAAGTTGGCCGAATAGCTGCCCGCACGGAAGGCCACCGGCTGGCGGCCGGCCAGATATTCGAAGATCTCCACGGCCGTCGAAAGAACCGTCGCCTGCATCTCCGGAGATAACGAACCGATCGCATCCGGATTCGGCGGCGGCGAGTAGTTGAAACCGCGGGCGTCGGCCCAGAGCTTCTCTGCGTAGAAGTAGTAATTCGGATGCACGTGAAGCTGGATATCCTGGCCGCGCTCCAGCAGGTAGTCCAGATATGATTTCACTTCCTGTTCGCCCAATACGAGCGAGCAGAGAACCTCGCAGAAGAACGTGGCCCGCAGGCCCCTTTCCGCCAGCCGGTCGCACTGCCATCCGATGCCGTAGTCTTTGCCGTCAATGCGGCAAAAAACGCGCTTCTCGACCGGCAGCGGCCGAAGGGACGGATTCTGCCAGGCGCCGCCCATGCTGCTCTCGGTGTCAATGGTCAGATATACGCGCATCCTGGATGGCATCCGGCTCCTTGGGCGACGCCCCCGGCGAGGCTCGCTAGCTTGAGTCTAGGCGGGAATTCGCAAGCTTCTGATAGGACAAAGATGGAGGTACTGAGCTGCTTTCGTACTAGTCCCTGGGGGGACGCGGAGTGGTACTGGCGGAGGCGCTCTGTAGATAAGATGGGATGATAAGATCCACTTGTGCCAACTGAATAGAGGAATGCGCGCACCCGCAAGGGCCTTCCGTCGTTTGACGGAAATATGGAAAACACGCGGGACTGTGGGCTTGATCCGATTCCTCTTTGGTCGGTTCATGTATCAGCGGTGGCGGACCATCCTGATGCAGGACGGCCTTGGAGTCCGCCAGACGCCCAGCGTCTTCCCGCCTGGCATCGATTTCCGCTTCCATGCCTGCCATCAGAACCTGCCGGAGGCCGTGCGGGCTCAGATCTACCGTGCCGGCGGGGCGAGTTCCTGTCCGAACTCGAAGACCACGACGGCGTATGGGTGCTGCTGACCGGCAATGGAGAAGCGGCGGGCCGGAGCGGCGTCTATTTCCGCTCCCGCCAGGCGCGGCTACTGGCCTTGCCAGAGGGGGCAATACTGCTCGGCGGAGGCTATGTAGCGCCGCGGTTCCGCGGCCGGGGTCTGCACCGGCTGGCGGTGAACGAAGTCTGCCGCCGGCTCGCCATTCGGGGCTACGCGCCTGTCTACACTGAAGTTCACCCTGAGAATGTTGCGTCTCTGCGGGGCCTGGAAGGCGCACAATTGACTCGCGTGAGGGAGATCGACATCCGGATCATCCTCAGGCGAATTGTCATGGACAGGAAGGGCGTGCGGTGGGTCTGAGTCCGGCCAGTCGTGCATTGCCTCTGGCTGCGGGTGCGGCCGGAGTGGCGCATTGGTTGAAGGCGGCCAGTGAGCGTCAGAATGGCGTCAGTCACTTGGGAACGCGCCAGCGAAGGTCTGCAAGAGCGCCACGTGAAAGGCTAAGATCAGGAAGCCCGGGAAGGCGTAAGGTATGATCTCCGCAGCGCGCATAGTCACACCGCCGCTCCGATTTCGCATCGGCGAATACGCCTTCTGGATCTGGCGGCCGCGGCTTGTCGCGATCGATTGTTCGGGTCAGACTTCCATCGACTGGCAGGCGCTCAGCAGCCAGGCGCTGGAAGCAGGCCTGGACGGCTACCTGTGCCGGAACCTAACGTGCGAGGACACGCGCGCGGGCGTGCGGCGTCAGGGGGACTGGCTGGTCTATGTCCGTGGGGAGGAAAAGTCTTTCCATATTGAAATTAGAGGCACCTTTGAGGATTACCTCTCCAGATTCACGGCCAAAAAACGGCGGGATCTCAGAAGAATTATCCGCCGGTTTCAGCCCTCTGCGGAAGATTCGCCTCTTTGGATCGCAAAGCGCCCGGAGGAAATGGAGGAGTTCCATCGCCGGGCGGTCGAGATTTCTCTTCACACTTACCAGCAAAAGCTGTTTCGGGCTGGAATCCCGGCGGACCCGGATTTTGTCGAAAAGATGAAGAAGCTGGCCGCCGCGGGAATGGCCCGCGGCTATCTTCTGCGGCTTGAAGGTCGCCCCGTGGCGTATGGCTGGTGCGAGGGAAAAGGGAAGCAGCTCGACTATGTGTATACGGGCTATCTGCCGAAATACGCCAATCTTTCGCCGGGCACTGCGCTGCTGTACCTCCTTCTAGAGGATGCTTTCCGGGAGAAACAATTTCAGGTATTCAGCTTTGGATCAGGAGAAATCTGGTATAAGCAGTACTTCTCCACTGGCTACCGGGCGTATGTAGACGCGATGGTCTTCCGGCCGGCCTGGCGCTATCGGCTGTTGGTGCGGCTGCATGCGGCCCTGGAGAGCGGCAATGACAGCGCTGGGAAGCTGCTGGAGAATTGGGGAGTGAAAAGGACAGTCAAGAAAGCCATGCGGTGGCTGGCCGGCGTGGGAGCGGGTCAGGCGTGAGGAAGTCTCCGGGGGCTGCCGCCAGGTTCAATGGGAGTGCGCTTTGGGCTGCTGCTTCTGGTCCGGGGGAGGCGTTTTGATTTCCTGCGGTTCGCGGTATTGCACGAGCACGGAGACGCGGCGGTTGGCGGGATCGAAGGGATCTTTCGGGTTGCGCAGCTTCTGATCGGCGAAGCCGCGGATCTGGGCAATTCGCTCCGGCGGCACGCCGCTGTCTTCGAGCAGGCGCCGGGCGCTGTTGGCGCGGTCGGCCGAGAGCTCCCAGTTGGTGTAGCCGTGGTCGGCCGAGTAGGGCTTGGCGTCGGTGTGTCCCTCGACGAGGAGTTTGTTGGGGATCGTCTTGAGCTGCTCGCCGAGCATGCGGATGAGCTCGGTGCCCTTGGCCGTGGGCCTGGCGTTGCCGCTTTCGAAAAACATCCCGCCTTCCTTTTCGAGCAGCTCGATGCGGAGCCCTTCGCTGGTGACCGTCACTTCGATGTTTTTCTTCATCTGCTCAAATTGCGGCAGCTCGCGCATGGCCTGCTCGAGCTTTTCCTTGAGTTTGCTCATGTCGTCCTGCGACAGCAGCAGGCCCTCGCCGGCGCCGCTCATGGTCGTGCCCATCAGGTTGCCCTTGCCCGTCGGGTCCTGGAAATATCCGCCGACGGCCTTGCGGACCTTCTCGTCGCTTGATAGCAGCCAGAGCACGATGAACAGCGCCATCATCGCGGTGACGAAGTCGGCGTAGGCCACTTTCCAGGCGCCGCCGTGGTGGCCGCCATGGCCTCCCTTCTTTTTGCGGATGACGATGACCGGCGCGGGATTCGACTGTGTGGCCATGGGTTCCGGCTCTCCCTATGCGGCCGCCTTGGCGGCGCCCTTCAGCGTCGCCTCGGTGTCCTTGAACGAGGGCCGCAGGTGCGGCGGAATGGTGCGCCGGGCAAACTCCACCGCCAGCGACGGCGGCATGCCCTTGATGAAGGCCAGCACGCCCATGCGCAGCACGTTCAGGTACTGCCCGTGCGCCTCGTTGATCTTGCTCATGTTCGATGCCAGCGGCCCGAAAAACCCGTAGCACATCAGAATGCCGAGGAAGGTGCCCACCAGCGCCGCCGCCACCTTGTGGCCCACCTCCTCGGGCGGCCCGCCAATGGAGCCCATCGTGATCACCACGCCGAGCACGGCCGCGACAATGCCGAGGCCCGGCAGCGAGTCGGCCACGCTCGTCAGCGCCGCCACCGGCTCGCCGCCCTCGTGGTGATGCACCTCAATGTCAAGCTCCATCAACTGATCCAGCTCAAGATGGCCCACCCCGCCGGAAATCGCCATCCGCACCGTGTCACAGAAAAAATGCAGCGCATGGTGGTCGGCAAGAAATTTCGGATATTTGCTGAAAACCTGGCTCTTTTCCGGCTCGTCGAGATCGGATTCCAGTTTCGCCATTCCATGCTTGCGGGCGTAAACAAAGACGTCATTCAGCAGCTTGAGCTGCTCCAGATAAAACGCCGCATTGTACGGCGACCCTTTCAGCGCCTGAATCAGCCCCTTGAAGATCCCGATGATGGTGTGCAGCGGGTTGGCGATGAAGATCGTCCCAAGCGCCGCGCCGCCGATGATGACGAGCTCGGCCGGCTGCAACAGCACCCGCAGGTTGCCGTGCTCGAGCAGATAGCCGCCGATGATGGAACCAAGGACGATGATGGCGCCGATGATGATATACATGGCCTGATTTCGCCGGCCCGCGGGCGGGCCCCGCTTGTTCGTATCGGCAGCGGACGGGGCATCTTGAGCCAAGTGGCCGGGCGTGGACGTGGCGCTACACTGAAAGAAACGCATGCCCGGCCCCTTCGAACTGGCCGCCAGGAAGAAATCCCCTCCCGCCGCCGCGCCGCTCGCCGCCAACGCGCAGGTGGAGGACGTGGCCTCGCGTCCGGCCATGGCCGGACTGCTCAAGTGGTTTGCGCGCAACCGGCAGTGGATCGACGAGCAGCATCTGACGCTGTGCCGCATCCCGGCGCCGACGTTTCAGGAGGGCGCCCGCGCGGCGGCCGTAGCCGCGATGCTCGAGTCCTTTGGCTGGAACGCGAAGATCGACCGCGCCGGCAACGTCACCGCCACGTTGCCCGCTGCGAAGCCCGGCCCGGTGGTGGCGTTGACGGCGCACCTTGACACGGTGCTTGCGCCGCGCCGCCCGGAGGAGATCCGGCTGGAAGCCAACGGAACCTTCACCGGGCCGGGCGTTTCCGACAATGGCGCCGGCCTGGCGGCGCTGGTCGCGCTGGGGCGCGCGCTGGCGGAAAACCCGGGCGCAATGCGCTCCCCGCAGCTTCTTCTGGTGGCCAACGTCGGCGAGGAGGGCGACGGGAATCTGAGCGGGATGCGGTATCTCTGCCAGCAATCGCCGTGGGCGGAGCGGCTCCATGCGCTGGTAGTGATGGACGGGCCCGACGTGAGCCATGTGACGGCCGTGGCGCTGGCCTCGCGACGCTTTGAAATCGTCATCAGCGGCGCCGGGGGCCACAGCTGGTCCGACCGCGGCATGGCCAATCCGGTGCATGCGCTGGCCCGCGCTATTGCGTGGTTCTGCGACGAGCGTTCCGCCGCGCCGCCGCCGGCGCCAAGCAGCTGGAATTTCGGCGTCGTGGAGGGCGGCACGACGGTGAATGCGATCCCGGCGTCGGCGCGCGTCAAGGTGGATCTGCGCAGCCAGAGCCCGGCCGTCCTTGATGAGCTGGCCGCGGCGCTTGAGTCCGCCTTTGAACGGGCCGCCCGCCATGAAAACGAGACGGCGCGTTCGGGCCGCATCACCGTGCGCATCCGCGAAACGGGCTCGCGGCCCGGCGGGGTGCTGGCGCCGGACAGCTACCTGCTTGAGGCTGTCCGCAGCGTGGACGCGTTCCTCGCCATCCGCAGCGAACTGGACTGCGCCTCCACTGACGCCAACGTGCCGCTCTCGATGGGCCTGCCCGCCATCTCGATTGGCTCGGGCGGCAGCGGCGGCGGCGCCCACACGCCCGCCGAATGGTACTCGCCCGAGGGGCGCGAGCTCGGCCTGCGCCGCATTGCCCTGCTCGTCGCCCTGCTGCTGGAGAATCTGCCCCGGCCATGAGCGGGCATCCGCAACGGGTCCGTGCCGAGCTCGCCCTGGCCGGCGTGGCCTTCCTCTGGGGCACCACGTTTGTCATTGTCAAGAGCGCGCTCGAGGACGTCTCGACGTTCCTGTTCCTTGCGCTGCGTTTCACGCTCGCCAGCCTTTTGCTCGCCTTCTGGCTGCGCCGGCGGCTCGCGCGCCGCACACCGGTCCATTGGCGCGGCGGCGCGCTGTGCGGCCTGCTGCTGTTTGCCGGCTACGCTCTTCAGACAGCCGGGCTGCGCTGGACGACCGCGTCCAACTCGGCCTTCATCACCGGGCTGTACGTTGTGCTGGTACCTTTGCTCGGCTCGCTCGTCTACAGAAACAGACCCCGCCTGGCGGAGCTGGGCGGGGCCGCGCTGGCAACGGCGGGCACGGCGATGATGAGCGGCGGCATGCCCGCGCAGTGGAACCGGGGCGACCTGCTTACGGCCGGCTGCGCGGCGGCCTTCGCCGGCCACATCCTCGCCGTCGAACGGTATTCGCGGCGGATGGATTTCGAACGGCTGAGCCTGATGCAGATCGCGGCGGTGGCGGCGCTGTCCTGGGCAGGGGCGGCCCTGCTGGAGCCTGCCCGCATCCTCTGGACCCCCAGGGTCTGGTTCGCGCTGCTGGCGACGAGCGTGCTGGCTACGGCCGTTTCTTTCGTGCTCTATACTTGGGCACAGGGGCACACGTCAGCGGCGCGGGCGGCGCTCATCTTTGCGCTCGAGCCGGTCTTTGCAGGCCTGGTGGCCTGGGCGGCCGGGGAGCGCTGGACGGCGTCCTCGCTGGCCGGCGCGGCCCTGATCCTCGCCGCCATCGTGCTGGTGGAGCTGAAACCCGCCGCCGGCGCGCAACATCCAGAACATGGGGCTTGACCCGGAGCCAGAAAAGGAGTGAATTCAGTTTCCATGACACAGGCAGATTTTTCCGGCTGGATGCGGCGCATCGCATCCCAAAGATGGACGGCCACGGCGGCTGCCCTGCTGGCCGCCGCGATGGTCATTGTCGCGGGGGCGGCATTCACCGCGCGCGTGACCTCGGCGCGCAGCCAGGCGGTAGCGCCGGACGCCACTCCCATCACCATCCCTCCGGTGGCGAAGCTCGGCAACGATTTCACGCGCATCGCGCAGATGCTGGAGCCGTCCGTCGTCTATATCACCTCCGAATACAAGATCCGCCCGACGCAACGGCGCCGCACGCCGCAGCCCGACGAGGATGAGGACCAGGGTGACAACGTCATCCCCGGCCCGTTCCGCCGCTTCTTCCAGTCGCCCTTCGGCGACATCCCGGTGCCGCGCCGGCAGGAGGGCACGGGCTCCGGCTTCATCGTGGACCGCAACGGCTACATCATGACGAACCTGCACGTCGTCAAGGACGCCACGACGATCAAGGTGCGCCTCACCGGCGATTCCACCGAGTACAAGGCGAAGCTGATCGGCTCGGATCCGGAGCTTGACATCGCGGTCATCAAGATTGACGCCGGGCGGCCCCTGCAACCGGTGAAGGTCGCCAACAGTGACAGCGTGCAGGTGGGCGACTGGGCCATTGCCATCGGCGCGCCCTTCGGGCTGGAGACGACGGTGACGGTGGGCATCGTCTCCGCGCTCGGTCGCGACCTGGCCACGCCGCAGCAGTTCCAGCGCTTCATTCAGACCGACGCCGCCATCAATCCGGGCAACAGCGGCGGGCCGCTGGTCAACATCCGCGGCGAAGTGATCGGCGTCAACACGATGATCGCCACCCGCAGCGGCGGCTACGAGGGCATCGGCTTTGCGCTGCCCATCAACACGGCGGCAAAATCGTACAACCAGATCATCCGCAACGGCCGGGTGATCCGCGGCTCCATCGGCATCCGCTTCCCGCGTGACGAGGATCAGATGAAGAACACGCTGAAGGCGCTGGGCTTCGACCACGGCGTCATCATCGAGAGCGTGGCGCCGGGCGGCCCGGCCGAACGCGCCGGCCTGAAGGCGGACGACGTGATCCTCACACTCAACGGCCAGCCGGTGAAGGACGGCAACGACCTGGTGACGCGAATCTCCGAGATGCCGGTCGGTTCGGAGGCCGTACTCGAACTCGACCGCGGCGGCAAGCGGATGACGCTGAAAGTGCCCATCGAGGAACGCGACAAGGTCTTCAAGGAAGATCTGGCTGCGTTGGGCGGGCGGCGCGAGATGGTGGACTCCGAAGACAAGGGGGCTGAAAGCTCGGCCCGCTTCGGCATCGGCATCCGCCCGCTGACCGAAGAGCGCCGCAAGCAGCTTGGTTTTACCGAGCCGGGCGGCGTGGAGGTTACGGTGGTAGAAGAAGACTCCTTTGCCGAAGACATTGGCATGCGGGTCGGCGACATCATTGTGAGCATCAACCGCCAGCCGGTGGCGTCGTTTGAGGACGTCAAACGCATCCAGTCCGGGCTGAAGCGCGGCGACGCAGTCGCCTTCAAGGTCATGCGGCCGGTGCCCGGCCAGACGCGCGGCCAGCGGCAATGGACGGGAGTCTATCTGTCCGGCGTATTGCCGAAATAAGCGCCGAAGCGGATTCCGGCCTTACAAAGGGGGCAGGAGGAATCTCCTGCCCCTTTTCGTGTCCTTAGCGTCAAATCGGGGGGAATTGGACTGCGTTGCCCGTAGGGGTATTCTGAATTCAGAGCCTTCTGACGATGATGAAGAGTGAAAGGCTGGCCATCCGGCGCAGGCACAGTCGGTCGGCAGGGATGACCCGATGCAGGGTTTGACAAGACTTCTTCTGGTTCTGGCCGGCGCGTTGCTGCCGTCGCTGGCTCAGGAAACGGCCGCCGGCCGCTTCATTGTGGAATTTGCGTCGGCGCCGGCCGTGCGGCACGCACTACCAGAGCGGCGCCGGGCGGAGATCCGCGCCGAGCAGGACGCGGCGGAGCGGCATCTGCGCCTGCGGCGTGCCCGCGTGCTGGCACGGGTCGATACGGTGCTGAACGCGCTGGTGGTGGAAGCGCCGGACGCGGCCGCTTTGCGCGGGGTGCCGGGCGTGCGCCGCGTGAGCCCGGTGCGCGCTTATGAACTGTTCCTCAACCGGGCGCTCGCCAACCACAGGGTTGCCGAAGCCTGGGATCTGAGCGGGGGCGCCGAGAGCGCCGGCAAAGGGGTGAAAATCGGAATTCTCGACACGGGCATCGATATCCGGCACCCAGGCTTTCGCCCGCCGGAAGACTGGACCATGCCGGAGGGCTATCCGCGCGTGAGCGAGCCCGCCGAAGCGAACCGCGCCCTGACCAACGCCAAGGTCATCGTGGCCCGCAGCTTCGACGGGCAATCGGCGCGCGACCGCGACGGACATGGCACGGCGGTGGCAATGGTCGCCGCCGGGCTGCGTCATGAAAGCCCGCGCGGCCTGATCTCGGGCGTCGCGCCCGGCGCATGGCTGGGCGTGTACCGGGTCAGCAGTCTCGAGGACGGGCTGATTTACAGCGACGTCGTCCTCCAGGCTCTGGATCAGGCCGTAAAGGACGGCATGGACGTCATCAACATGAGCTTCGGCTCGGTGGGCGCGAGCTCGTCCGATGATGACCCGCTGGCCGACGCGGTGCGCAACGTTGTTCAGGCAGGCATTGTTGTGGTGAACGCGGCGGGCAACACGGCAGGGCCGATGACCGTGGACGATACGGCGGCGAACGAAAAGGTTCTCGGCGTGGGTTCCAATAACTCGACGCCCGCGGACGTGACCCAGGTGATCCCGTCCCGCGGGCTTCCCATGCCGGCGGCAGCTTCCAGCAACGTGGGCTCTCTGGATCCGATCATGGGGCCGCTGGTGGACGCCGCCAGCTTCGGCGATCCGCTCGGCTGCCGGCCGTACCCGGAAAACGCGCTTCGGGGCCAGATCCCGCTCATCGAGCGGGGCGGATGCTTCTTCTCCGACAAGCTCGCCAACGCCGCGGCGGCCGGGGCGCCGGCGGCCATCGTCTTCAACTCCGCCAACCCGCCCAATGGCGACCCGGAAAGCCTGGTGACCATGAACGTCGACGACAACCCGACGATTCCCGGGCTGTTCATCCGCCGCAGCGACGGCATGACGCTGAAGGAATGGCTGCCAGTGTTCGAGGACCTTCAGGTGACGCTCCGGTTCCCGAATCCGGACGCCGTACCGAACCAGATTTCTTCCTTTTCGAGCCGCGGCCCGTCCGTGGATCTGCGAATCAAGCCGGACCTGCTGGCCACGGGCTCGCCGGTCTATACGGCGGCGATTCCGGACGAGCGGTGGGCCTGCGACATCTGTGACCCATCCGGCTATGCATCGCTGAGCGGGACCAGTTTCTCGTCGCCGCTTGTGGCCGGCGCGGCCGCGGTCCTGAAGGCCGCGCGGCCCGGCCTCGGCGTGGATGATTACCGCTCCCTGCTTGTCAATGCGGCGCAGCCGTTCGTCCTTTCAGACGGAAAGACCGCACCGGTGCAGTCGGGCGGAGCCGGCATGCTCAATCTGCGCAACTCGCTGGTTTCTCCCCTTTCAGTGACGCCGGTCTCGGTGAGTTTTGGCTCCGGCAGCGGAACCGCGGATCTTGCCCGGGAAGTGACGCTCCGGAATCTGTCGGAAAAACCGCTGGCGCTGACGGTTGAGGTGGACTCCGCCGATGAGGCGCGTCCCGTGATCGATCCGGTCGAACTGTCCCTTGCGCCCGGCGAATCGGCCCCGCTGAAGGTCTTCTGGACGGCGGCCGGTGCGGCGCCCGGCGCCTATCAAGGCTTTCTCAAGATCCGGACCGCCGAGATCCCCGCATCTGGTGAACAGGGCGAAGCTACGGTCAGAGCGGAGAGTGTGCGTGCGAAGCCCATCGTGAGGCCGGAAGCTCCGGCTGTGGAGGGTAGTGGTCAGGATGGGACGACGGACGGGGAGGACGGCACTCCTGCGGCCCCTGAAGCCGCAGTCGCGGAGATTCGGATTCCTTACTGGTATGCCGTCCAGGGCAGCGGACCAGACGCGATGGTTGTCCTTCGCCAAAGCCCCCGCACGGCGAGGCCTGCCTCCACCGTGCGTATCTATTTCCGGGTTCACGACCGCGCGGGCCTGGCGCTCGGCGACATCAACCCTCGCGTCGCGCCAGTGCCTCAGCCTGGGGGGGTGCTGGGCCGCGTGGCCCGCGTCGTCAGTTCTGACTCGCTGTATCCAAATTCCTGGATGGCCGAGATCGTCACCAGCAGCGTGGCGGGAACGCACGTCTTCCAGGTGGAGGTGGACGGAAGAATCTTTTATTTCCAGGTGGTAACTTCGAACTGAGAGCAGGGCACGGCCCGGAGTGCCGACCGGAGACCGGCCGGGTCTGCGCTGTGCTACCCTTGGCTCAAGTATGGCCAACCGCAGCGTGAACAAGGTTATCCTCATCGGCCATCTCGGTCGCGACGCCGAGACCCGGTACACCCCCACAGGCGTGCCGGTCACACGTTTCACTCTCGCCACCAACCGCCGCGTGAAGGATCCGAACACCGGGGAATGGCGGGACGAAACGGACTGGCACAATGTGGCCGTCTGGCGCCAGGACAATCTCGCGCAGTATCTCACAAAGGGCAAACAGGTTTACGTGGAAGGTCGGCTTCAGACGCGCTCGTACGAGGATCGGGAGGGGCAGAAGCGCTACATCACGGAAGTGGTCGCCGATGAAGTGTTCCTGCTGGGCTCGCGCGGCGAGGCAGCGGCATCCGGCGAATACTCCGAGGGCAGCGAGCGGCCGGCGGCGCCGCCGAAGCCACGCCCGGAGCCCTCGCGCGAAGAGCCCGACCTCTCCGGACCCATCACCGACGACGACGTTCCGTTCTGATCCGTAAGGCCGCCCATCAACGCACCAGTCTGCATCCATAAATATCTTCAGCTTCGTGCTCGCAAGGTCTTTCAGGCGGACCTTTCCCGAAGCGGTTTGTTCGCCTGCCGTTCCAATCAGACGCTGAGGTCTCTTCTCACACTCTCCGGGCTGGCGCCGCAGAAGCAGGATCGGAGCCGGCGCCCGGCGCCGCCGAGGAGGCTCGCGCGCCTGGCCAACGATGGCAGCGACGTGGGGGACGCGAAGTCCGGAATCCAATCAGCCCTCTTTGTACCCGCCCACCCGGTTTCACGGGACTGACACCTCTGGTTCATCGGCAGTTCATGCTGGCTCACTACCCTTCGAGGTGGCAGGAATTTCCATTCGTTTCCGCCACATCAAGGAGGGTACTCTTGTCGCGTTGGAAGTATCTGAAGCACGCGTTGGCAACCGGCTTTCTGCTGGCACACCCTGTCTTCGGACAGACGACGCTTGGCACAATCCTCGGAACGGTGACAGACCCGTCCGGGGCGGCCGTGCAGGAGGCGGAAGTCCGGGTGCGGCACCTGGCCGAGAATTTCGAAGCTGCCGCCCGCACGAACGCGGCGGGCGATTTCGAGCTGCCGGAGATGAAACCGGGACCTTACACATTGACCGTCTCTGCGCCTGGGTTCCGGCTGTTCCGCGCTTCCGACCTGCTGCTCCAGGCGCGTTCCCGTCTGCGGGTGAACGCAAAGCTGGAGGTGGGCGAGCTCACGCAGACGGTCGAGGTCACTGCTTCGGCTGGCGTCATCGCCACCGACACGCCAGCCATCGCTTCGTACCTGTCCGCCAAAAAAGTGCTCGATCTGCCCTCAAACGTGCGGGGCGCGGGCAGCACCAGTCCGTATGCACTGCTGCAAACGCTGCCCGGCGTGCAGGCCGATAACGGGCTGGGCCTGTCGGTGCAGGGAGGGCTGCCGGCGCAGAGCGAGTCGAGCGTCGACGGCATTTCGATCACCCAGGTCACTGGCAACAGCCCGAACCGCAATCAGTTCCTTTCGGTGGAATCGATCAGCGAGATCCGCGTTCAGGGCGTGGGCAACACCGCCGAATTCGGCCAGCCCGGTGACATCACCGTCATTTCGAAAAGCGGCTCCAATGACTATCACGGCGCCCTCTTCTGGTATCACCAGAATAAAGCCTTCGACGCGCGGTCCTATGGGCAAAACGTGCTGCCGGCCAAGATTGGCAACACTTTCGGCGCCACCCTCGGAGGTCCGCTGTCCATCCCCCGTGTTTACGACGGCCGGAACCGCACGTTCTTCTACTTCACCTGGGAGTCCCTGCGATTCCCCCGCCAGACCACCATCCAGAACACCGTGCCGACGGCGTTTGTCAAGAATGGCGACTTCAGCCGGGAGGGCGTCACCGTCCGCGATCCTCTCAACGGCCAGCCGTTCCCCGGCAACCTGATTCCATCGTCGCGCATCAACCCTGTGGCGCAGAAAATCCTGCCCTTCTTCCCCGATCCAAACAGCGGTCCGGCCGACCGACGCGTGGCGGCCAATTACCGAGACAACCGCTCGACGACAATCAACTCGGATCAGTTTGAATTCCGCGGCGATCAGAACATTGGCAACCGTCACCGGGTCTTCGGCCGATTCATGTACAAGAAAATTCCCTCCTCAGCGCCGAACAATCTGACGCTGCCTTCCGACACGGTGGACGAGAAATACTGGCAGACGGCCGGAAGCTGGAGCTACACGATCACGCCGTCGCTGCTGAACGAGATGCGGGGAGGCTTGGTCCGCTCAGACGCTTCGCGCGTTTTCAATTTCGACGGACTCGCCTTCACCAACAGCCTGAATCTGAAAGATATTCAGCGCGATATTTTCTTCAACGGCCTGCCGAATTTCAGCATCGACCTGTACACCGCCTTCAGCAAGAGCCGCCCGGGCTTCAGCATTTCCGACAATTTCCAGGTCATTGACAATCTCACCTGGACGCACGGACGCCACACTTTCAAGTACGGCGGCGACATCCGCAAGCTCCGCGCCCGTTCCGATCTCGGCTTCACCACGGGCAACAACTACGGGGATTTCGCCTTCGGCCCCGCCTTCACCGGCTATGGCTTCGCCGACTTCCTCCTGGGCGTTCCGGCGCAGAGCGCCATCGCCGTGGTCAGCCGCGACAACGACGGCCAGGCCTGGCACTACAAGTTTTACGCGCAGGACACCTGGCGGGCCAGCAGCCGCCTGACCATCGACGTGGGCCTCCGCTACGAGCTGCATCCCGCTTACAGGGACAATGGCCTGAACATTGCCAACTTTGACCGCTCCATTCCGGTCACCGGCAGGGTGCTGATCATGTCTGACCCGAAGGCGCGCGAATATGTGGCTCCGGGGGCCGCCCTGTCCTTCAACGCCTGCCCGGCGCCAGCCATCCATGGGGTTCCCTGCACACCGATTGTCACCGCCGGGGAGGCGGGCCTGCCCGAAGGACTGCGCAAAACCTACAAGACGCAGTTCCTGCCGCGGCTCGGCTTTGCTTACCGCCTCAACGACCGCACGACGGTCCGCGCCAGCGGCGGCTTCTACAACATGATCATCCTCGGCTCCGTCTTCTACTCGCTCACCGGCACCGTGCAGAGCGACGTCAGGAACTTCAACAACGTAGGCTCCGACGGACGCCCCATCTTCGCACTTCCCGAGACCCGCACGCCCGGCAGCGGCGTCCGCGGCGGCGCCATCGGCACGTTTGAATTTCGCACCGCGAATCAGATCGACTTCCGTCCGCCGCAGATGTTCCAGTGGGCGTTGTCGGTCGACCGGGAGCTGACCCCGCACACCGGCCTCCGCGTCTCCTATATCGGCAGCCGCTCCTATCAGCTTCCGTGGGCGCCAGATATCAACATGATGGCGCCGTCCACCACGTTTTTCTCCCAGCGCAGCAACCTCGAACGGCCCTTCCCGAACTTCGGGCTGATCTTCAGCCGTGACGCCGGCGCCAACGCCCTCTACAATTCGCTCCAGGTGGAAGTGAACCGGCGGCTGGCCGGCGGCCTGGCCTATACGGCCGCCTACACGCTCGCCAAGAACCTCGCCGACAACGCCGGCCCCGCACCCAGCGGCTTCGCCGGTGAAAACGGTGGCGGGCGCGTGACCAACTCGCTCGACCGCCGCGCCGACCGCGGCGATGTTTACGCAACGCGTCGTCACCGCATGGTGAACACGCTGGTCTACGAGCTTCCCTTCGGCCGCGGGCGCCGCTTCCTTTCTCAGGCGTCGCGACCGTTGGACCTGCTGGCCGGAGGCTGGCAGTTCACCACGATTCTCACGCTGCAATCTGGTCCGTTCCTCACGCCGGTCTTTTCCGGCGGCGATCCTTCCGGAACAAACGCGCCAAGCCGCGGCGCTCAACGTCCAGACCGTCTCGGTGTGGCGAATGGCAGCGTTCCCAATCCGACCCGCGATCAGTGGGCGGATCGCACCGCCTTCGCCTGTCCCGGCCGCGCTGCCGGACCGCTCCAGTTCGATTGCCGCGTCGGCGCCGTGCCGGGCCGGGATCCTGACCCGATCGGCCGCTTCGGCAACTCGGGCGTGGGCATCCTCACCGGACCGGGCACCTTTGCCTGGAACGCCGGCATGCAAAAGCGCTTTGCACTCGGAGAAAGGGCTGGCCTTCGTCTGGAAGGTTCTTTCACCAATCTGCCCAACTGGACCAACCTCGGCGACCCCAATCTGAACATCGCCGATAGCAACTTCGGCCGGATCACCAGCGTCCGCAGCGTCGACTTCGGGGGCGGCCGCACCGGACAGGTGTCGCTGCGCCTGGAGTTCTGAGATCTTTCATCCGACCACCCCTGTCGTCAGGGCCGGTCCGCCAGGCGCGGGCCGGCCCTTTTTCCCTTTCCGGCGAGAACCGTTTCTCGCGTCCCCTACAGGCGCCGCTCCGGACATCACCCCCGTTTTACAGCAGCCGGTCGAGGCCCTTTGCCTCCAGCGCCTTCACCACCTCGCCCACGCGCTGCGCCTGATCGCGCCGGGTCACCAGCAGCGCGTCCGGCGTGTCGACGACGATCAGGTCATCGACGCCCACGAGCGCCACCAGCTTTCCGGGCGCATCGGCGTAATTGCCCCGCGCGTCCAGCGCCAGCAGCTCCCCGCGGGCGGCGTTGCCCGCGCCGTCCTTGGCGAGCAGCTCATAGACGGCGTTGAAGCTGCCCAGGTCGCTCCAGCCGATGTCGCCGGCGGCGAAACCGGAGATGCCGGGCGTCTTTTCGAGCACCGCGTAATCGACGGAAATATTGTCGCACTGCGGAAAAATCTCGCTTAATTTCTTTGAGAAATCGCGGGATCCAAAGCGCGGAAGCGAATCGATCAGGCTGGCCGTTCGCGGCAGACATCGGCGCAGATGCTCCAGATACAGGGCTGCCGGCCAGAAAAAAATGCCCGCATTCCAGAGAAAATTCCCGGAATTCACGTATTGCCGCGCGGTTTCCAGATCCGGTTTTTCGCGGAATCGGAGCACCGGGGCGGGCTCGAGCGAGCCCGGCCGGAGCGAGTCCGGCGGAAATTCGATGTAGCCATAGCCGGTCTCCGGCCAGCGGGGCTCGATGCCCAGCAGCACCATGCGGTCCCGTGCGGCTTCTTCCCAGGCCGCCGCGGCCAGCCGCCGGAAAGCGGCGGCGCGGCCGATATGATGGTCCGCCGGAAAGACCCCCATCACGGCCTTCGGATCTGCATCGAGCATGATCTTCGCCGCAAGGCCGATGGCCGGCGCGGTATTGCGGCCGGCAGGCTCGGCCAGAATCTGCCGTGCGGGCACGTCCTTGAGCAGGCGCCGGACGGCCGGGCGCAGCTCGCGCGAAGTGAGCACCCAGACGCGCGCAGGGTCCACGAGCGGCGCCAGCCGCCGCACGGTGAGCTGAATCAGCGGGCCCTCGCCGGTGAGATCCAGAACCTGCTTGGCCGCAGCCCGGCGGCTCCGCGGCCAGAACCGTGTTCCCCGTCCTCCGGCCAGGATCAGGGCATGGCGATGATGACTCGTTCGGGACACCATTTACGAGGATAGCCACACCGCGCCGGCGATGCGGCGCCATATGCATGCAGAACGGGAGTGCGGCGAGGCGCTCCTGCTATTCTGGTAGGTTCACGCAAATGCTGGATTCCACGCTATCGGAGATCGAAGCGCGCGCCGTGTCGGCCATTGAGGCGGCCGCCGATGCGGCGGCGCTGGAAGAGGCGCGCGTCGAATTCCTCGGCCGCAAGGGCGCGCTGGCGCAGATCGGCCGGGAGATGGGCCGGCTTCCGGCCGAAGAACGGGCGCGCGTCGGCCGGCTGCTGAATGCGGTGAAACAGACGCTGGAAGAGCGCTTCGAAAGGAAAAAGGCGTGGTTCGAGCAACAGGCCCTGCGGGCGCGGCTCGACGCCGAATGGCTCGACGTGACGCTGCCCGCGCCCGGCGTGCGGCCCGGCGCGCTGCATCCGCTGACGCAGATCCAGAAGGAGCTCGAAGACGTCTTCACCAGCCTCGGCTTCGCCGTGGTTGACGGCCCCGAAGTGGAAACCGAGTGGCACAATTTCGACGCGCTGAACATCCCGCCCACGCACCCCGCGCGCGACGCGCAGGACACCTTCTGGCTGGAAAACGGGCTGCTGCTGCGCACGCACACCTCGCCCGTGCAGGTGCGCGCGATGGAGCGCTTCGGCGCGCCGCTACGCATCATCGCCCCGGGGCGCGTCTTCCGCAATGAAGAGGTGGACGCCAGCCACGAGCACACCTTCTACCAGCTTGAAGGCATGATGGTGGACCGCGACGTCAGCATCGGCCACATGCTCTATTTCATGAAGACGCTGCTCGAGGCCGTCTTCCGCCGCGAGGTGACGGTGCGGTTGCGGCCGGGCTTCTTTCCTTTCGTCGAGCCAGGCTTCGAGCTCGACATCCAGTGCCTGCTCTGCGGCGGCCAGGGCTGCCCGGTGTGCAAGCAGAGCGGCTGGGTGGAGCTGCTGCCCTGCGGCCTCGTGCATCCGAACGTGCTGCGCGCCGGCGGCATTGACCCGGACGAATGGAACGGCTTCGCCTTCGGGCTCGGGCTGACGCGGCTGGTGATGATGCGCTATGGAATCGACGACATCCGGCTTTTGCAGTCGGGCGACCTGCGCTTCCTCCAGCAGTTCTAGAGGTGGATTGCAGTGAAGTTCTCTTATAACTGGCTTCGCGAGCTTGTGCCCGGACTCGAGGCGCCGCCGCGCGACCTGGCGCGGCTGATCACGATGAAGACCGCCGAGTGCGAGGGCGTCGAACCATACGCCCCGTGGATGCAGGCGGTGGTGGCGGCGCGCGTGGTTAGCGTCGAGCCGATGCCCGGCTCGCACAACGTGAAGGCGGTGGTTGACGCCGGGCCGGAATACGGCCGCCGCACGGTGGTCTGCGGCGCCCCCAACTGCCGGCCCGGCCTGCTGACGGCCTTTGTGCCGCCAGGCGTGACCGTCGCGGGGGGAAAACATGTCCGCACGGTTTTGATTCAGGGCGTCGAAAGCCAGGGGATGCTCGCATCGGGAGCGGAACTCGGCCTGAACCGCGACAGCGCCGGCATTCTGGAACTGGAAGGCGCTGAGCCGGGCGCGCCCGTCCCCGGCTGTCCGGTCGATCACATCATCGAGGTCGACAACAAGAGCCTGACGCACCGGCCGGACCTGTGGGGCCACCTCGGCATGGCGCGCGAGGTGGCGGCCATCACATCGCTGCGTCTGGCCGACCCGGTGCGCGAGGAGCTCATCCCGGCCGGCGAGCCCGCCTGGCGCGTCGACATCCGCGACTTCGAACTGTGCCCGCGCTATTCGGCGCTCGTGTTTGAGAACGTCACCGTCGGCCCGTCGCCGCTGTGGTTGCAGGCGCGGCTGGAGGCGATCGGGCTGAACCCGATCTCGAATATCGTTGACGTGACCAACTACGTCATGGCGGAGCTGGCCGAGCCGATGCACGCCTTCGACGCCGACCTCCTCCACGGCAACACGATCATCGTCCGGCGCGCCGAGGAAGGCGAGGAGCTGGAGGCGCTGAACGGCGAAACGTACCGCCTCTCGCCCGCCAACCTCGTCATCGCCGACGAGCGCGGCGCGGTGGCGCTGGCCGGCGTGATCGGCGGCGCGGGATCGGCCATCCGCGAGTCGACCCGGAGAATCGTTCTCGAAAGCGCGAACTTCGACGCCGCCTCCATCCGGCGCACATCAGCGGCGCTGAAGATCCGCACGGACGCTTCCATGCGCTTTGAGAAGGCGCAGGACCCGGTGAACACGGTGCGGGCGCTGGCCCGCGCGGTGGAGCTCTTCCAGATCGTCTCGCCGGGCATCCGGCTGGCGGGCGGACTGGTGGACTCCTGGCGGCGCGCGCCGGAACCGAAGCCGATCGAGCTCGACATCGAATGGCTCGAGCGGCGGCTCGGACGTCCCATTGGAAAGGACGAAGTGCGGCGAATCCTCGAATCGCTCTCCTTCGGCGTGGAGGAGTCGCGGCCGCAGGTCTTTCTGGTGCGCGTGCCGAGCTGGCGCGCCACCAAGGACATTTCCGTCAGGGAGGACCTGCTCGAAGAAGTGGGCCGCATGGTGGGCTACGATACCGTGCCGCCCACGGCCCCGCTGCTGCCGGCGCGGCGGCCGTGGGTGAACGAGGAGCGGCTGTTCCACCACGCGGTGCGGCAGATGGCGGCGGCGCAGGGCTTCACCGAGGTCTACAACTACTCGTTCATCAGCGAGGAGATGGCCGCGCGCTTCGGGTTCGCGCCGGAGGAGCATCTGCGCGTGGCCAACCCGATCTCGGTGGAGCAGAGCCTGCTCCGCAGGAGCCTGCTGCCGGGCATCCATAAAAACATTTTGGACAACTCGCGTTTTTTTCTTGAGTTCCGCCTTTTCGAGATCGGCAACGAGATCCACAAACGCGAAGGCAGAGAGCTGCCCCGGGAGGTCCCGCATCTGGCGGCCGCCATTTACAGCCGCGGCGATGGCCGCGAAGCGTTCTTCGAGCTGAAGCGCCTGGCCGAGTGCCTGATGCCCGGCTGCGAGACGCGGCCGGCCGAAGCGCGCCCTTATGAACACCCGGCGCGGGCGGGCGAGATCGTGTGGCGGGGAAAGCCGCTCGGGCGCCTGTTCGAGCTGCATCCGCGGCTTGTGGAGCAGGGGCGGGCCACGGTGCTCGACGTGGACCTGGGCGCGATGTTCGCCCTGGGGCCATTGCCGAAGAAATACACGCCGCCGCGGCGCTATCCGGCCAGCGAGTTCGACCTTTCGGTGGTGGCCGGCCTGCGCGTCCACTGCGCCGAACTGGCGGCGCGCATCCGCGACGCCGCCGGCCCGATGTGCGAGCGCGTGCAGTACCTGTATTCCTACCAGGGCAGGCCGCTGCCCGAGGACCGGCAAAGCCTCACCTACCGCATCACGCTGGGCGCGCCGGACCACACGTTGTCGAGCGAGGAGGTGGCGGCCGTGCGTGCGGCGATCATCGCCGCCCTGGAAGCGGCGGGTTTCGGCATCCGGCAGTAGCCGGCATCCCGGAGACGGATTCGCGCCCCGCCGCGGACCTGTGCTCCGAATACGGCCGGCGCTGCCGGAAATTACACCCGAAATTCCGCAGAAAATGCGCCGTAAAATCCACCGGTTTTCATAAAAGAAAACGCCCGCGCCGCCCATCGGAGAGCCACCTGCCGCCCGCCCCCGCCCGTGAGGCTTGTCCCGCCGCCGGCGCCGCACATAACATCGGGATGTGATCACGCGCAGGATGTGGCTTGGTTCAGCGGCGGCGGGTGCTCTGGCAGGAGCGCCGCCCCCCGGGATGCGGAGCGGGCAGTTTTCCCGGCGCTACGAGCTTGCGCTGCGGCGCGTCCGCGAGGGCGGCCCGCCCGTCTACACGAAAGAACTTGTGCTCGCCGATGCAGCGCCCCGTCCGGTGCGGCGCTTCACCGAATTCAGCGGCGATGTTTCGGGCCGCTGGCTGGAGGCGCTGTCCGCCGCTTCCGCCGATCGCGGCGAGCGCTATCCGGAACTCGACGACTGGCTCGCAGAGCTGCTGACCTGTCAGCGCGCGGAAGGATATTTTGGCGCCGGTTTCTCCGCCGGAGAGCTGCGGCGCGAGGACATGGCGCTGCTGTGGGGCAACGGGCGGCTGCTGATCGGGCTGATCGAACGCCACCGGCTGACGGACGACCCGCGTCCGCTCGAAGCAGCGCGCCGGCTGGGTGATTTTCTCGTAAAAATCGCGCCACAGATGAACTCGTCGCGCGTCCAGCAGCAGTTCGCGGAAGGCGCCTTCGCCATGGGCTACATCTGCTGGACGCAGATGACCGAGGGACTGGCCGCGTTGTCCGCCGCGACGCGCCGGGAGGCCTACCTTCGGGCCGCCCTCGACATTGCGGCGCGTCTGGAGCGCCGTCCCGGCGAGCACGCGCATGGGTTTCTCACCTCGCTGCGCGGCGTGGTGGATCTGTACGAAGCCACGCAGGAGCGCGCGTTGCTTGCGCAGGCCGAGCGCGAATGGCAGGCGGTGGTGGAAAGCGGCAACGTGTTCATCGCCGGCACCATCCCGGAGGCCTGGAAGCCGAGAGCCTTCCGCACGGAAGGATGCGCGGAGGCGGACTGGCTCCGCCTGAGCCTGCGCCTTTGGCGGCTCACCGGCAGGCTGCGCTACCTGGAGGCGGCTGAGCGCACGCTGTTCAATGAATTCGCGATGAACCAGTTTTCCACGGGCGACTTCGGCCACCGCCCGCTGGCCAGGACGGGAGTACGCAAGGGCGCCACCGAAGGGCCGGCCGGCGGCTCGGCGCGCGCCTGGTGGTGCTGCACGCTTCACGGGCTGCGCACGTTCCCGGAGATCTTCCGGCACGCGTGGCGCGACAGCGGCGGAGCGCTTTGGTTCGATCTGCCCATCGAGGGAGAGCTCCGGACGCACGGGGTGCGGCTGGTCTCGGCTTCGACGCTCGAAACCGATGGCGCCGTCACGATCCGGATCCTGGAGGCAGCGGGGCGGCCCGTGCCTCTTCGTCTGCGGATCCCTTCGTGGTCGGCAGGCATCGAAGTGCATTCGCACAGCGGCGCGGCGGAGATCGCCTCCGGCGAAGGCTGGTGCCGCGTGGCGCGCATCTGGCAACCCGGTGACCTGCTGACGGTCCGCTATTTCCCGAAGACATGCGCCGAGCGCGACGCGGAAGGGCGCGTAGCGCTATTCCACGGCCCCTGGCTGCTCGGAGTGGCCGAAGCGATGGACCCGTTTTTCTTCGATGAACCGTTCACGACGAACCGGCTGCGCATCACGCCCGGTGCGGACGGCGCGGTGCGGCTGATGCCCGCCGGCCGCGGCGGCGACCACGCCTTCCCCGTGCTGGCGGCGCGCTTCGAAGTGCAGTTCCTGCCCGGCGGATACCCGCTTCAGCCTGGCGCCGCGACGCTGCGTCCGGTGAGCGAGCAGACCGGCCTGCCAACCTGCGACTGGGAATACCGGTTCCTCACCGCCGACTGAGGCGCCCTCACGGCGCTTCCAGCCGGAACGCCGACGACAGCTTCAATCCGCTGCGCCCGGCGCTGTTGCCTACCCAGACCCGGTACTGACCGGCGGGCGTCACCCACCGCCGCGCCGCATCGCTCCAGATAGAGAACGGGTGCGAGGCGTCTCCCTCATTCAGGACCACTTCCACACGCCGCCGCTCGCCCGCGTTCAGGTTCACCTTCGCCCATCCGGCAAGGCGCTTCGGCGGTTCGCCGGTCTCCGGAGGCAGGCTCAGGTAGACCTGAGCCACCTCGGCGCCCGCGCGCGGGCCCGTGTTCCACAAGTCGAAGGAGACGGCCAGCCGCCGCGTGCCGGGGTGCGTGTCGAGCCACTCCAGCCGCAGGCCGGAAAACTCAAAGGTCGTGTAAGACAGTCCGAAACCAAAGGGGAACAGCGGCTCCAGGCCGTGCGCGTCAAACCACCGGTAGCCGACCCAGTGTCCTTCGTCGTAACGCACCGGGAAGGGCTCGCTCGAGTCCGGCGCGGGCGGCGCGTCGATGGCCGTGCGCGGCAGGTCCTCGATGCGCAGCGGTATGGTGAGCGGAAGCTTGCCGCTGGGGTTGACGGCGCCGAACAGAATGTTGGCGATGGCCTCCGCGCCGCGCTGCCCCGGATACCACGCTGCAAGCACGGCCGCCGCCCCGTGTGCCCAGGGCATCACCGGCCCGAACTTCCGTGGCCGCGAGGCGAGCGTCGGCTCCGCCCCCGCGCTCCAGGGCATGAGTTGTGCGCCGCCGCTCTGGAGTACGACAACGGTTCGCGGATTGGCGTCGATCACCGCCTGGATGAGCGCATCCTGACTGCCGCTGAGCCCGAGCGAGGGCAGATCCATGCCCTCGCTCTCCCACTCGGCGGCGAACACGATGGCAACGTCGGCGTGGCGCGCCAGCGCGGCGGCGGAGCGGATGTCCGCGCCACTGTCGTATTGCACGTCCGTCCGCGGCGCCATGGCGCGGATCGCCCGCAAGGGGGAAGATGGCGCCCACAGAACGCCGCCCCAGCAGGGCGGGCACGGCGGAGGGAACCACAGCGCAGGCCCGCCCGTCGGCGCCACCTGCGCCGAGCCGCCCCCGGTGAGCACGCCCCGGTCCGCGTTGCCCCCAATGACCGCGATCGATCGCAGGCTCCGGGCGTCGAGAGGAAGCAGCCCCTGGTTCACCAGCAGCACCGTGCCTTCCTCGGCCACGCGCTGCGCGATGGCTTCGCTGCGCGCCAGGTCCAGCGGCGGGCGCACGCCGCCCGAATCGAGCAGGCCCACGGCGATCATCGCGCGCAGCACGCGCCGCACCATGTCGTTGAGCCTCGCCTCCGGCAGGAGGCCTTCCTGGACGGCGCTTTTCAGGCTGCGGTCCCGCTCTCCGCCGAACAGGTAGCCGCCGGGCTGTTCCTGGTCGAGCCCGGCCAGCGCCGCCTTCACCGAGCTGCGCGCGGCGTACCAGTCCGACATGACGAAACCGCGGAAGCCCCATTCCCCCTTGAGCACCGTGTTCAGCAGCCAGGGATTCTCGCAGGCGTAGACGCCGTTGACGAGGTTATAGGCGCACATCACGGACTGGGCGCCGGACTCGCGCAGCGCGATCTCAAAGGCGAGCAGGTCGCTCTGGCGGGCGCCGCGCTCGCTGATGCGCACGTCCGCGGTGAAGCGCCCGGTCTCCTGGTCGTTCAGGGCGAAGTGTTTCAGACATCCGATGACGCCCTGGTCCTGGATGGCGCGCACGTGCGCCGCCGTAATGCGGCCGGCAAGCAGCGGGTCCTCGCCCTTCATCTCGAAGGTCCGCCCGCAGCGCGGTTCGCGGTTGGCCAGGTTCACGTTTCCGCCCAGGTTCACGTTGACCCCGTACGCACGCGACTGGTGGCCGATGACCCATCCGTAATCGTAGGCGAGCGCAAGGTCCCAGGTGGCCGCGCTGGCGATGCAGGAGGGCAGCACTGTGGCCGGGCCCACCTGGTTGCCCACGCCCAGGCTGCCGTCGGCGAAGTGCAGGTCCGGAATGCCGAGCCGCGGAATGCCCGGAATGTAGCCGGCGGTGCCGAGCGGCCCGGGGTTGTAGTCGCGCAGCGCGCCGTGCAGAAGCTGGATCTTCTCATCCAGCGTCATCTGCGCGATGAGGGCGTCGGCGCGTTCTTCCGGAGACTGATCGGCGGCCAAAGCAGCGGGCAGGGGCGTGGAAAGCAGCAGCAGGCCGGGCAGGATCCGGCGCCAGAGCATGGCACAAACTCCGCCTCCCTCCAATTCTGGCACGCCGGACCGGAGCCTTCAGCGGGAAACGGCGCCCTGCTCCGGCAGGAAGTAGAACGCCATCGCGAGAATCAGATAGACGGCCAGCAGCATGGCGCCCTCCAGCCAGTTGGATTCGCCATCCGAGGCGATCTGCGCCGCGGTGACCGCGGTCACCACTACCGCCAGCACCTCCGCGGCGGTGAAAACCAGGTTCATCGGCGCCGGGCCGATCCAGTAGCTCAGCAGCACGAGCACGGGCGCCACAAACAGCGCCACCTGGATGCTGGATCCGACGGCGATGGAAAGGCTCAGGTCCATGCGGTTTTTCCACGCCACGAGGATGGCGGAGGAATGCTCGGCCGCGTTGCCGATGACCGCCACCACAATGACGCCGATGAAAACCTGCGACATGCCCCACGCATGTGCCGCCTGCTCGACGCTGCCCACCAGGATCTCGCTCATCCACGCAATCAGCGCCGTCGAGCCGGCCAGCACGGCGGCGCTTTTTCCGCGGCTCCAGACCGCATGCCCGCCCGACCCCGTTTCCGCTGCCGGCTGAAGACCCGTGAAAAAACTCCTGTGGGTAATGAGCGAGAAGACCAGATGGGCCGCATAGATCGCCAGCAGGACGAAGGAGATCTCCAGGCTCAGGTCGTTCTCGACCCGCTGCGAAACGCCTCCCACGTGGTGAAATACGGCGGGCACCACCAGAGCGATGGCCGAAAGAATCAGCAGCGTCGCCTGCGCCCGCGCCGCCACCGGCTGGAAGGATTGTGTGCGGTATCGCAGCCCGCCGGCGAGCATCGACAGGCCGGCCACCAGCAGGATGTTGCCGATGATCGAACCCGTCAGCGACGCCTTCACCACGTCGTGCAGGCCCCGCTGAAGTGCGGCGACCGCGATGATGACCTCGGCGGCATTGCCGAACGTCGCATTCAGCAGCCCGCCGACACCTTCCCCGGTGTGGGCAGCCAGGTGCTCGGTGGCGTGGCCGAGCCAGGCCGCCAGCGGCAGGATGGCCAGGCAGGCCGAGGCGAAGATCCACGCGTGCACCTGCGGCGCCAGCCATTCCACCGCCACCGTAACGGGAACAAAGATGAGGAGCCAGTCCAGGGAGGGTTTCCACTGCATGGTCTGCCCTACGCTTCCGTATTGTCGCAGGAACAAGAGGCAGGCCCGTGCGGCTCCCAAAACCGGGGCTTGAGAGAATGAGCCGGCTAGACCTTTAATTTTTTGGCGCGGCGTCGCCAGGAGGCGAACACGAGGCCCGCCCCCGCGCTCAGCATCAGTGCCCAGGCGCCGGGTTCAGGGGTGACGTAGGCCTCGTTCAACTGGAGCCGGAAGCCAGCCCAGGTGTACGCCGTGTTGGGGAGGATGAACGCAAGCTTGTAGGTAGCGCCGGGATCGACCCAGGTCTGGAAGGCGAAAGAGCCGGAAGTCGTTGGGGACACGCCGCTGATCGTCCCAGTGTAGACAGGTTGATTCGAGGAGTTCAGCAGATAAAAAGTGTTTTGGTACACCGTGTCGTCGGCCCAGACCACGCCGGACATCACCAGCCACCATTGAGACCAGCCGGAAGGCAATTGCGACGAACCGGGCGTCATGAAGTCCATGACAGCGATGAACGAAGTACCCGCGACGGGAGACAAGTTGCCCTTCTTGCGTGAATGCGTCGGGCTAATCCATTGCGACGAAGGATTCGTGCCTGGAGATGCCCAGCTTCCGTTGCTGAGGGGCTGCTTGTTCGCTTTGTTAAAAACCCACGCCCCAATCGGCGTCCCGCTCAACGCACTCAGATTGTTGCCCGCATAAAACGTCCAGTTGCCATCGGCGGCCTTGTCGGCGGTCAGCAACGTTCCGCCGGCGCTGAACCCGGTGCCATAAGCGCCGTAAGCGGGCGTGTTCAGCGGTATCGTAATCCCCCACCCTGCCGTGGCTAATGCCATCAGCGCGGCGGCGATCCATGTGACTCTCTGGACCATGTGCGATAAGCCTCCCCACACTTCCGGCCTGATACAAGAATCTTACCCGCCATCAGGCGTCAATGCAAGACCTTTGGCAAGATTTTCTTCGTAGTACTTTCACTAGACAAGTCCTATCCCTGCTCCCCGCTATGTCCCACTTTAAGGACGGCCAGGAACGCCTCCTGCGGAATGTCCACCCGGCCCACGCGCTTCATCCGCTTCTTGCCCTCTTTCTGTTTTTCGAGCAGTTTGCGCTTGCGCGTGATGTCGCCGCCGTAGCACTTGGCGAGCACGTTTTTACGCAGCGCGGCGATGTTTTCCCGGGCGATGATCTTCGACCCGATGGCCGCCTGCAAAGCCACCTCGAACTGCTGCCGCGGGATCAGCTTTCGCAGCCGTTCGATGAGTGCCTTGCCACGCTCGTAGGCGAAATCCCGGTGCACGATGATCGACAGCGCGTCCACCGGGTCACCCGCCACCAGCACGTCCATCTTCACCATCGGCGACTCGCGGTAGCCGGCCAGGTGATAGTCGAGCGAGGCATAGCCACGCGAGGCTGACTTCAGCCGGTCGTAGAAGTCGAGCACCACCTCGTTGAGCGGCAGCTCGTAGACGAGCATCACCCGTCCGGCGCCGATGTACTCGAACTTCTTCTGCCGGCCGCGCTTCTCGTCGAGCAGCTTGAGGATCTCGCCGAGATACTCCTCGCGGGTGATCACTGTCGCCTCGATCACCGGCTCTTCCACTTTGACGATCTCGCTCGGGTTGGGCCACTTGGTGGGATTGTCGACCTCGACCACCTGCCCGTTGCCCAGATACACGCGGTAGCGCACGCCGGGCGCGGTGGTGATCAGGTCGATGCCGAACTCGCGCTCCAGCCGCTCCTGCACGATTTCGAGGTGCAGCAGCCCAAGGAAGCCGCAGCGGAAGCCGAAACCGAGGGCGGCGCTGGACTCCGGCTCGAAGGTGAAGGCCGAATCGTTCAGCCGCAGCTTTTCGAGCGCGTCGCGCAGCAGCCCGTGCTCGTGGCTTTCCACCGGATACAGGCCGGCGAACACCATCGGCTTCATCTCTTCGAAGCCGGGCAGCGGCTCGGCCGGCGGATTGTCGGCGTCGCAGATGGTGTCGCCGACGCGCGCGTCGGACACCGTCTTGATGTTGGCGTAGAGGAAGCCCACTTCGCCGGCGGTGAGCTCGTCGCAGGGCACGGGTTTGGGCGACTGGTAGCCCAGACCCTCCACCTCGTACACCTTGTCCGTGCTCCACAGCCGGATCTTCATGCCCTTGCGGATGGCGCCGTCAACCACGCGCGCCAGGATGATGACGCCGCGGTAGGGGTCGAACCAGGAGTCGAAGATGAGCGCCCGCAGGGGCGCCTCCGGCGAGCCCTTCGGCGGCGGGATGCGTTGCACCACGGCTTCGAGGATCTCGTGGATGCCCAGGCCGGTCTTGGCGCTGGCCAGAATGGCGTGGCTTGAGTCGAGACCGATGACGTGTTCGATCTGCTCTTTCACGCGCTCGGGTTCCGCCGCCGGCAGGTCGATCTTGTTGATCACCGGGATCAGTTCCAGATTGTGGTGGATGGCGAGGTAGGTGTTGGCCAGCGTCTGCGCCTCCACGCCCTGGCTGGCGTCAACGACCAGCAGCGCGCCCTCGCACGCCTGGAGGCTGCGTGAAACCTCGTAGGTGAAGTCGACGTGGCCGGGCGTGTCGATCAGGTTGAGCTGGTAAGTGTTGCCGTCGTCGGCGCGATAGTGAAGCCGCACGGCATGGGCCTTGATGGTAATGCCGCGCTCGCGCTCGAGATCCATGGAGTCCAGGACCTGGTCCATCATCTCGCGCTGGCTCAGCGCTCCGGTGGCCTCGAGGAGGCGGTCGGCCAGCGTGGACTTGCCGTGGTCAATGTGCGCAATAATCGAGAAATTCCTGATCAGGGCTGGATCCATGCTGTGCTGTAATAGAAGGGAGGCTTTTTCAATTATCCCATATGGCGCACAAGGTCTTTGAGGGTCAACTGGATGCGAGAGGGCTGAAATTCGCCCTCATCGTGAGCCGTTTCAACAGCTTTGTCACCGAGCGGCTGCTGGCCGGGGCCCTCGATGCCTTGCAGCGCACCGGGGCGGCAGAGTCCGACGTCGAGATTGTCCGCGTGCCCGGCTCGTGGGAGATGCCCGCGGCCGCCAGCGTGCTGGCGCGGCAGAAGCGCTTTGACGCCATCATCTGCCTCGGCGCGGTGATCCGTGGCGAGACGCCGCACTTCGACTATATCGCCGCCGAAGCGGCCAAAGGGCTGGCTCAGGTGTCGCTGGAGACCGGCGTGCCTGTGGCTTTTGGCGTCCTCACCACGAACACGCTGGAGCAGGCCATCGACCGCGCCGGCGCCAAGGGCGGCAACAAGGGTTATGAAGCCGCGATGACCGCGGTGGAGATGGCCAACCTCCTGCGCGGCCTGCGGCAGTCCGGCTGAGCGATGCCCGCGCGGCGCAAGTCCAGGCAGCGCGCCCTCCAGGTTCTTTACATGTGGGAGGTGCGCGAGATGCCGATCGAGGAAGCGGTGGAGGAGTTCCGCCGCTGGCTCTTCCATGCCGAGCGGGAAGAGGAGACGGGAGAGGAGATCGGCCTGCCGCCGGATCCGGATCCGTTCATGGAAGAACTGGCCACGGGCACGGCCCGCGACGTGCAGTCTCTCGACCAGCGGATCGCCGCGCACGCTGAGAACTGGCGGCTGGAGCGGATGCCCCGCGTGGACCGCTGCCTGCTGCGGATGGCGATCTTCGAAATGGGCACGGTCGGCACGCCGCCGCCCATCGTGATCGACGAGGCGCTGGAGCTGGCGCGGCGCTACACGTCGCTTGAGGCGATTCCGTTCCTCAACGGCGTGCTGGACGCGGTGCGCCGGTCGCTCTCGCTCGATGCAGACCGCGCCGGAAAAGAAGAGTAGGGCCGCAATTGCGCTATCTCTTCGGGAAGCCGGGGTTCGCCTTCAGTTCCTGGATCTGCGCCACATGGCGCTCGGTGTGCCCGGCCATAAAGATATACCACTGAAGCGAGTCCAGGTCGCCCATGGGCGAGGGCGCGAAGTGGGCGCGGAGATCGGCGTTGGTCTCGCGCACGAAAGCGATGTTGCGGTCGCGCAGCCGGCGGAACTCGGCCGTCAACTCCTGAATCGAGCGGAAACGGCCCGTGGGAACAAGCGCCTCCGGCGCCTGGGCCCTCTGGCTGCGGTCGGTGACACCCGCCAGGATCTTCGCGTCCATCTCTCTCGCATTGGGCCGTTTTCGGGAGGGGTCGGCGGGCGACTGAAGCGCCTTCTGCGCCATGCCGGACAGGAACTCCTCGCTGGCCACAATATGTTCGGCCACTTCCATCACGGACCAGGTCTTTGCGTCAGGCTTCCACCGGAGCTGCGCCTCGCTGAGCCCGTCGACCGAATCCAGAAAGAGCTTGCGCGAGGCGTGCAGCGCGCTCAGGGCGTAGTCGCGCTCCCCCTGGGTCAGCGTCTGCGCCTGGCAGGCGGAAAGCAGCACGGCGGCCGCCAGCAGATGGACTCTTGTCATACTTCGGAGAATACCACCGGCCGGGCGCGCTGGACCGGTGCTTAGCGGAGCTCAGCCAGCCGCCGCCGCAGCTCGGCGTGGACAGCCTCGCTGAATGGGCCGGCATGGCGCCAGCCGACGGCCCCTCCGGAGTCCACGAGGACCAAATAGGGAACGCGGTCATCGGCGACCTCCAGCGCCTGCCGCATCGCCTTTTCGCCGGTGGTGGCGCAGACAAAGCGCGGGTGCAGCAGCGCTGGAGAGGCCCGGCGCATGCTGGAGCGGATCATTGGCCGAATCAGACGCGGCGCGGCCTCGATCATCGCAACCACCCAGACATTCACGCCGTCGCGCACGAGCGGCGCGGCCCACGTCTCCACCTTCTCGCCGGCCTCGCGCGTAAAGCTCCACACCATTACGGCCGGCTGGCCGCCGAGCGCGTCCGGCAGAACGATCTTCTGCCCGGCAAGCGATTCTCCAACCACGCGCGGCAGCGGACTGGCCGCCAGCGGGAGGACAAGCCACAGAGCGAAGACGCACTTCACACCATCTAAGATGACCGGCGCCCGCGCGCCAGCGCAGATTCTGTCCGGCGCGCCGCCGGAATCAGGGCGCGGGCGGGGGCGTCTGGCCTGGCCGCCGCCCCCGGACCCTGCGGTCGAGCTCGGCCAGCTTCAGCCGGACGCTCGCGATGTAGGGCGGCTCTCCGGCAGTCCAGTGGCCGTAAGTCGTCGCCAGGATCGTGTCATCCGGCAGGCGCAGCACGCCCGGATAACAGCAGTCGAGGTCCTTGTGGTTCTTCATCAGCCGCACGCGGTACTGACCTTCGCGTCCGTTCTCGATGTCTTCGAAGCGGCCCACCCAGGCCACCCAGTCGCCGCGGGTTGGGCTTTCATGCGTTGTGTCGCGGAAAGAGATGAACAGGCGGCCATCCCGCGCGTACACGGCGGTGTGCCGGTCGCCGGTGAGCGCGCCGGGCAGCTCGCGCGGCTGGCTCCATGTCTCGCCTTCGTCGTCGGAGAACGAGACAAACGAATTGAATTTCCGGCTGTTCTCCCGCAGCAGGATGGCGATGCGGCGGCCGTCGGGGGAACGGACGAGGCCCGGTTCGCATAGATGCGCCTGCGGATGCGAGAGGATCGGCACGGGGTCGCTCCAGGTGAGCCCGCCATCGCGCGAAATGGTCTTGTAGACGATGAAGCGGTCCGTCTTGCCGCCGCCGCGGAGGAACCGGCCGTCGTCGTGAAACAGCGCCATGTAGCGGCCATCGCGGAGGCGTTCGACGCTCGCCATGGCCACCACTCCGCCAAAGCTGCCGATGGGAGCCAGCGGCGTCCACGTCATGCCATCGTCTTCCGAAACCGACATGCGGATCGGGTACAGGCCCGAAAACAGGATCAGCCGCCGCCGTCCGAGCGCGTCCACCACACGATGAATGGTCGGCGTCTCGAGCGAAGTGGCCCAGTTGTCCGGCACAGGCAGCCGTTCTGACCAGGTGCGGCCGCCGTCGCGGCTCCGCTTGAGGACAATGGCCCCGCGGCCGTGGCCTTTCGGGTACACGGCCAGCACGGTGCGCCCGTCTTCCAGCAGCACGGTGGTCGGGTGTCCCAGGTACTGGCCGGCTTCGCGGTCGACGATCACCTGGCGGTGCGTCTCTCCGGCGAGGTCGATCAGCGGGATGGAGTAGCCCCGCGGCGGCTGACCCAGGGCGGGAATCGCCGCAAGAAGCAGAACCGCCCCTATCCGCATGGCCCTCACCGGATCATCGAGCCCGCAACGGGTGAGAGGATCACGCTGCTGATGTTGGAGACCACTTCGCCGTCACTGAGGCCGGGCGTGGCGGCCATTTTCTTCCATTCGGGACTGGTGGCGAAGGCGCGCCAGTTCGCCTCGCGCGCGGCGAGGTTGTCAAACGCCACCATGTAGGTGAGGTTCGGCATCTTCGCGCCGGCGATCATCTCGCCAAAGAAGACCGGCAGGAGTCCGAATTTCCGGAACAGGCTGATCTCGCCATCCTCGAACATGCCGATCTTCCTTGCCAGCGATTCCGGCGTGTTGGATTCGTACGTCCGCAGCTCAAAGATGCGCGCCGCGCGGCCCGCCTCCGAAGGGGGCACTTCGATGGACGGAAACCGGCGGAACCCGCGCAGCAGGTGAACGTCCATGCGCTGGTACGGCAGCGCCACCTGTTTGTACAGCGCTTCGGTGGCGGACCTGAGGTCTGTGTCGGCGGCGAGCCGCTGCCAGCACTGCTCGAACGCGGCGAGCGAGGCGTGCTGCACCAGCAGCAGGAGGAAAGGCGAGTCCGGCGCGATGGAGCTCGAAAACAGCCCCACCGGACCGGCGCCCGCCCGGGTCAGCGCGGGAACAATCGCCTTGCCGAGATGCTCGCTGAGCCGCCCGCGCTGATTGTCGAGCGTGTTGCGCAGGCGAAAATAACGGAGCTCAAGGATCGCGGGTGAAGAAGTCTGCGTGGAGGATTGCATCGCCGCGACGGCCGGCAGGCCGGCGCCGGAGGCGAGAAAAGCGCGTCGTTTCATGACGCCGGCCATTCTATCGCGCTCCCGCGCCGGCCGGCGCGGATCACCAGCCGACGGGCTTGCCTCTGTTCTGTTCGGCAAGCCAGTCTTCCAGCGGCTTGAAGTAGGCGCGGATCGCGGTGGCGTCCATCTGGCGCGTGCCGGTGATCTTTTCGAGCGCCTCCTGCCAGGGGCGGCTGGCGCCCATTTCGAGCATCGCCTTGAGTCGCCGTCCGGCTTCCTTGTTGCCGTAGATGGAGCAGCGGTGGATGGGGCCGGTGCAGCCGGCGGCCTCGCTGAGCGCCTTGTGGAACTGGAACTGAAGAATGTGCGCGAGGAAATAGCGCATGTAGGGGACGCTGGCTGCCACATGGTATTTGGCGCCCGGATCGAAAAATTCTTCGCCGCGCTCGCCCGCCGGGGCCACACCCTGGTACTTGCGGCGCAGCTCCCACCAGACGCGGTTGTACTGGTCCGGCTTCACTTCTCCGGAGAAGACCTTCCAGCGCCACTGGTCGATCAGCAGCCCGAAGGGCAGGAAGGCGACTTTGTCGAGCGCGCGGCCGAGCAGCAGGCCGATGTCCCTGCTGGCGTCCGGCGCGCGGTCAAGCAGGCCGATTTTTACGAGGTACTCGGGCGTGACCGAAAGCGCGATGGTGTCGCCGATGGCTTCGTGGAAACCGTCGTTGGCGCCGGCGCGGAACAGGAACGGCTGTTTGTTGTAGGCGCGCTGGTAGAAGTTGTGGCCCAGCTCGTGGTGGATGACGTTGAAGTCGTCGGCGTTGATCTCGATGCACATTTTGATGCGCAGATCGTCCACGTTGTCCACGTCCCAGGCCGACGCATGGCAGACGACGTCTCGGTCGCGCGGCCGCGTAAACATCGAGCGTTCCCAGAAGGTCGGCGGCAGCGGCTCGAAGCTGAGCGAGGTGTAGAAGCGCTCGCCATAGCGCACCATCTCCACCGGGGTCACGTTGCGGCGTTTGAGGATGGCGGTGAGGTCGTAGCCGGGATCCGCGCCGGCGGGCGCGACAAGCGGATACATGTTGTCCCACTGCTGCGCCCAGATGTTGCCAAGCAGGTGCGCCGGAATCGGTCCTTTTTCAGGAACCACGGATGGGCCGTACTTCTCGCGCAGCTTCCAACGGACATAGGCGTGGAGCTGCTCGTAAAGGGGCCTGACCTGCTCCCACAGCCGGTCAACTTCACGCGAGAACTCTTCGGGACTCATGTCATAGCCGCTGCGCCACATGGCGCCGGTGTCGGCGAAGCCAAGCTCGCGCGCGCCCTGGTTGGCGATCTCGACCAGCCGCGTGAAGTCCCTCTTCATCGGCGGCGCGATGGAATGCCAGCCGTTCCAGACGTCGTAAAGCTGGCGCGGATCGCGGCTGGTGGCCATGATGCGCGTGATGTCATCAATGTTCAGGCATTTGGAGGCGTCTCCTCCGGGGCAGTATTTGCCCTTCCCGTAAGCGGACTCCAGCCCGGCGGCGAGCTTTGTCATCTCGGCGGCCAGCGCGGGATCGGACGGCGCCGGCAGCGTGGTGGCCAGCTTCAGCAGGTGGATCTTGCGCTTCAGGTCGTCCGGCAGGTTGAGCTTTTCGTATTTCACCGCCTCCTTGGCGTAGCGGACGGCGGCCGAGATGAAGCGTTCATTGGCCTTCGCGGCCAGCGCTTCGGTGTCGAGGGTGATGTAGGTGGACTGCACCCAGGAGGCGCGCGAAGCTTCGTTGGCGAGTTCCAGCAGATCCGCTTCAGCGCGGTCGAGGAACCGGCGGGCCTCTTCCACGGTCGGACCGCGGCGGCACGAGGCCGCGGCCATCAAAAGGGCAACGAGGAATGTGCGTTTCATGATGTGTCCCACCCCCGCCAGTCTAGCCGACCAGCCAGTGGAGGGCGAAGACGCAGGCGAGCCCGACGGCCGATGTGATGACTTTCATCACGGTCCAGGTGCGCAGCGTGTCCGCCACGCTCAGGCCGAGACACTGGTTCACCAGCCAGAACCCGGCGTCGTTGACGTGCGAAAGCGCGGTGCCGCCGGCGCAGAGCGCCAGCAGCAGGATCTCCGGCGGATAGCCCGGCAGCCCACGCACCAGCGGCGCCAGAATGCCGCCCGCGGTGATGATGGCCACGGTGGCCGAGCCCTGCGCCACGCGCAGCGCGAAGGCGGCCAGCCAGGCCACCAGCAGCGGCGAGACGGCGCTTTCCGCCAGCAGCCTTCCGGCGTAGGCGCCGGCGCCGCTGTCCACAATGATCTGCTTGAACGCGCCGCCGCCGCCAATGATCGCCAGCAGACTGCCCAGCGGTTTGATGGCCTCTTCCGTAAGCCGCTGCGCGCCGCAGGCATTCAGCCCGCGCCGCAGGCCGAGAAACACGATTGCAACCAGGGCGGCCAGCATCAGCGCCGTGAACGGATGGCCAACGAACTGCCAGAAGCCCGCGAGAGGGGCACGGAGATGGCCCGCGAGGCTGGCGGCGAAGATCAGCAGCACCGGCAGCACCAGGACCAGCGCGGCCGGCATCGGGTGCGGCGGGTCTGCGGCGCGGGCTTCGGCTCCCTGAACGGCGGTGTCCGGCACAGGCACATGCATCCGCCGGGCGATCCACAGGCCATAACCCATGCCGCCCACGAGCGCCATCGGGATGGACAGAGCGACGCCATAAAGAATCGCCTTGCCCATATCCGCGCCCAGCAACTGCGCCGCCGCGGCCGGCGCGGGATGAGGAGGCACCATCGCGTGCGTCACCGTCAGCGCCGCTGCCACCGGTAGCCCGAAATACAGCACGCTCCTGCCGGATTGCCGCGCCAGGCTATGGACGAACGGAACCAGAATGATGAAGCCGACCTCGAAAAAGATGGGCAGACCCACCAGAAAGGCCGCGAAGAAGACCGCCCAGACGGCGTGCCGCTCGCCGGTTTTTTCCAGCAGCCAGCCCGCCAGCGCGCGCCCGCCGCCGGAATGTTCCAGCAGCCGCCCGATCACCGCTCCCAGCGAAACCACGACTGCGATAAACCCCAGCGCGTCGCCGAACCCCGTCTGCATCGACTTCAGCACCCGCCCTGGCGCCATCCCCGCGCCAAGGCCGAGGACCATGCTGACCAGCAGGAGCGAGAAGAACGCGTGGAGCTTGAATACGAGAATCAGCAACAGCAGCAGAACCACCGCGCCGAGCGTGAGCACGAGCAGCGCAGGGCCCTCGACCATGGCCCTGCCATTCTATCCCGGACGCACCGCGCGCGTGGCCCGCGCTCACGGCCCGCCGGGCAGCGGGCGGTTGGTGGTGATCTCGTACCAGGGTGTTTCCGCATTCAAACGGAAGCGATAGCCCTGCGGCGTCTTCTCCACCGGAATGGCCGCCTGGCGGCGCCCGGCGCCATCCAGCGGATAGACGGCGAGTCCGGCCACCCGCGACCGCAGGAGGACGGTCGCGTCCACGAGTTCCATCTTCACCGGGCCCGAAACGGAAAAGGGCGAAGATGGTTTTTGCGCCTCCGATGGCGCCAGCGTGAACCACGCCGGGTCCTTCCGGTATGGAATGAGCCGCTGCGTCTCGCCGAGCGTGAAGCCGGGGTTCGACAGCAGCAGGCGCGCGGAGTTTTCCAGCGGCTTGCCGTCCAGCGAGGTGAGCAGCAGGGCGGCGAAGCCGCGCGAGTCCGGCGCGAGCGTCACCGTCATGGGGCCGGCGCTGGCGGGTTCCTGAAGCAGGAAGCCGAAAACGCCCGCGGCCTGCTCGGCGTGGATCAGAAAGAGCTGACGCAGGGGATCGTAGCTGATGTCTCCGCCTTCGGCGCGGAACGGCGGTTGCTCTTTCGCCTTCGGAGGCGAGGTCTCCACGGCGGGATCCACGGCGACGCGCCGCGTGAAGGCGATGTTTGGATCCACCCCAAGGCTTTCAAAGAAGCGCGCCAACTGGAACTGCATCCGCTCCGCGGTGGCCTTTTCACGCAGGGAGCGGGGCAGCGGGACGACGAACTCGCGCTCCGCCGGGCGCACCAGGCCCTTGCGGAAAAGATAGGCTGCCTGGCCGAAGGCGGCGAGCTTGGTGAAGTCGCCGTCGAGATCAAAGCCGGAAGGCGCATTGCGGTCCCAGTTGCGGCCGTGCGAATAGGCGAAGTGCATGACGCCGTCCCAGTCCTGAAAGGCGGCGAACGCGGCGAGGGTGGGATCGAGCTCGGCCGCCTGCCGGTTCGGATACGGCTGGTTGAATTCGCTCACCGTGAACGGCTTGCCCGCCTGGCGCGCGAAGGCCTTGTGCAGGTACTGAAGGTAGCCGGAGCCGGCGCCGGAGGAATCGCGAATGCGCCAGTCGGTCTGATCCCAGGCGCGGTTGGGGAAGTTGTAGTGGTCGATGTAGAAGTGATCGTCGATGTAGCTGAGCGCGGCGTGCGCGTCGAACAGGAACGGACCGCCGAATTCGACCTGCGTTCCGGTGACCGGCACCGCGGGACCGAGCTTTTCGCGCACGGCGGCGGCGATGCGGTCCAGATACGCCTTGTCCCGGGCGATGACCTCATCGAGCGCGGCCTCCGGCCAGTACTTCTTCAGCGCGCCCGTCTGGAAGGAATACAGCAGGGAGCTTTCATTGTTGATCTCGACCATTGCGAGGACGGGGTCGTCCTTCAGCCGCAGCGCATCGATCAGCCGGCGCGCATACTCGCACTGCAACTCCACCATGCGCTCGTTGAGGATGTGGACGGGCTTGGACTGGTTGGGGATCGGATACCCGGGATCCGGCACGGGATCGATGCCGGGGCGGAACGTGTAGCCGACGTGAAGGTTCAGGTTGACGTAGATGCCCTCGTCGCGCACCGCGTCCAGCAGCAGCCGCAGGCGCTTCACGGCCACGGGGTTGAGCGTCGGGTACGGGCCGGTGGTGAGCAGCGAGCGCGCGGTTTCGGGCTCGGCGTCCGGGCTCGTGTCCATGTGATGCAGCCGGACGAGATTCACGCCCAGGCGGCGCAGGCGGCGCGCGATGCGGACACTGTCAGCCGGCTCAGGAAAATTGGCCCCGAAGGCGAGATTGACGCCCCAGAATTTTACCCGGCGGCCGCGCGCGTCGACGAAATGGCCGTCGCGCACGGTGACGCGGTCTTCGTCGGTGAGCGGGCGGTTCAGAAAGGAAAAGTCCGGCGCGCCGGCCAGGCGGTCCTGGTCGATGCGCACCGGATACATCTTCGCCGCCGGCTCCGGAAACAGCACCGCCTGAAGGAAGGCGAGCACGTCGGCGGTTTCGTCGATGATCTTGGATGTCGGCTTGCCTGCGCCGTGGCCGGCGGCGGTTTCGATGCGGATGAGGATGGGCGCGTCGCCGCCCTGGGCGTTTTGCAGCGTGGCTGCGTACTTGAAGGAGTGCGCGGGCACCACGCGGTCATCGTGGTCACCGGTGAGGACGAGCGTCGCGGGATAGGAGACGCCCGGCCTGATGTTGTGCAGCGGCGAATAACGCAGCAGGACATGGAAGTCTTCCGGGTTCGAAGGCGAGCCGTATTCGCTGGTCCAGGCGTGGCCGATGGTGAAGCGGTCAAAACGCAGCATGTCCATTACGCCCACGGCCGGGATGGCAGCGGCGAACAGGTCCGGGCGCTGGTTGACGACCGCGCCCACCAGCAGCCCTCCGTTGGAGCCGCCGCGGATGGCCAGCCGGCGCGGGTTCGTGTACTTCCGCGCGATGAGATGTTCGGCGGCGGCAATGAAATCATCAAACACGTTCTGCTTGTTCTGTTTCATGCCGGCGCGGTGCCAGGGCTCGCCGTATTCGCCGCCCCCGCGCAGGTTGGCCGACGCGTAGACGCCGCCGCGCTCGAGCCACGCCATCGTGGCCACGCTGAACGATGGCGTCACCGGAATGTTGAAGCCGCCGTAGCCGTAAAGAATGGCCGGATGCGAGCCGTCGAGCGCCATCCCCTTTCGCAGGGTGATGTAGACGGGCACGCGCGTGCCGTCCCGGCTGGCAGCGAACTCCTGTCGCGTCTCGTATTTCGCCGGGTCGAAGGGCAGCTTCTGCGGAAACAGGGGGTGGCAGAGCTGCGCTTCGCAACGGTAGAGCGTTTCCGGCGTGGTGAAGTTGGTCACCGAGAAGATGCTGGAGGAGTCCTCGGCCAACGTAATGGAAGAGTTCTGCGGAAGCGGGACCGTGCGCGCCGCGCCGCCGGCCAGGGGCACGATCTTCACCAGCCCGGAAACGTCCCGCATGTAGTTGAGCACCAGCTCATTGCCGGCGACACGCGCCTGGCGAAGCGTGTCTTCCGTTTCGGCGACGACGGTGCGCCAGCGGTCGCGGTCGGGATTCAGCAGGTCCAATTCGACGACGCGGTAGCGCGGCGCGCCGTCGTTGGTCAACAGATAGATCTTCGGGCCGCGCGAGCCGGCGAAGCGGTAGGCGAAGCGGAATTCGCTGATGACGGGCTTCGGTGTGCGGTCCGCCGACTGAAGGTCCATGAAGTGGATCTGCCGCTCCACGGCCGTGCCGGACGCGATTTCGAGCACCAGGTAGCGGCCGTCGCTGGTCAGGTGCGGCGTGAAGCTCCAACGCGGCTGGTCTGGGCGGCGGTAGACGACCGTATCCTCCGCCTGTGGCGTTCCGATGCGGTGGTAATAGAGCGTGAAATTCTCATTCACGGCGCGCAGCCGGTCGCTTTCTTTGGGCTCCGGATATCGCCCGTACCAGAAACCCTCGCCTTTGGCGTCCCATTCGGCGCCCGAAAATTTCGACCATTCCAGCGTGTCCGGCAGGTCCTTTCCGGTGGCGACGTCGCGCACGCGCCACGTGACCCAGTCCGAGCCGGCACGCGCCACGGCATAGGCCAGCAGCCGCCCGTCGCGAGAGATGGAGAACGTGTTCACCGCGGCGGTGCCGTCGGGCGAGAGCGAATTGGCGTCGAGCAGCACGCGGTCCCTGCCGTTTTCGCGCACGAACAGGACGGGCTGGTTTTCCAGGCCGCGCTGGCGCAGGAAGAAGGCGCGCGCACCGCGCACAAACCAGGCGGCGTAGCCGTTCACGGTGGGGTAGCGGTCGTACTGATACAGTTTCTCGATGAGCGCCCGGATGGCCGGCCGTTGCGGGACGCGCGCCAGAAACGCCTGCGTGCGCGCGTTCTGCGCCTGGATCCAGGCGCGGGTTTCGGGCGAATCCGGATCTTCCAGCCAGCGGAAATCCTCGGTGACGGCGACGCCGTGAAAGACTTCCGTGGTTGGCTTCGGGGTGTTCTGCGCCGCCAGGGGCAGCACAAGCAGAAAGAGCGCAGGCAGCCGCATGGCTCGATCATATCGCCGCGGCAGCGGCGCGGCGGCGCGCTTTCCTACGATGGAGATTGCAGGAGCCGCGATGATCGATCTGCGCACGCATCCGCACCGCCGCTACAATCCGCTCTCGCGCCAATGGATTCTGGTTTCGCCGCACCGCACGCAGCGGCCGTGGCAGGGGCAGGTGGAAAAGCTCCCGCCGGAGACGCGCCCGGCCTATGATCCCGGCTGCTACCTCTGCCCCGGCAACACGCGCGCTGGCGGGCGCCGGAACCCGGATTACGAAAAAACATTTGTCTTTACGAATGATTTTTCCGCGCTGCTCGAGGACACGCCCGAAGGCGGCGCCTCGCCGCACCCGATGCTGCGGGCCGAAGGCGTCCGCGGCGTCTGCCGCGTCATCTGCTTCTCGCCGCGGCACGACCTGACCATGGCGGAGATGGAGCCGGCGGATCTTGAGGCGGTGGTCGACACCTGGGTGGACGAATATCGCACGCTGATGGAGAAGCCCTTCCTGCGATACGTGCAGATCTTCGAGAACCGCGGCGAGATGATGGGCTGTTCGAACCCGCACCCGCACTGCCAGGTCTGGGCGAGCAGCGTGGTGCCGGATGAGGTCCGGCGCGAGGACGAATCCCAGACGGAATACTGGCGCGCGCACGGCCGGACGCTGCTCGGCGACTATATCGAACTCGAATTGCAGCTCGGCGAGCGCGTCGTGTGCGCCAACGAGCACTTCGTGGCGCTGGTGCCCTGGTGGGCCGTGTGGCCGTTCGAGACGATGGTGGCGAGCCGGCGCGCGGTGACCGGCATCGACGAACTCACCAGGGAAGAGCGCGGCGCGCTGGCTGACATCCTCAAGCGCATCACCACGCGTTACGACAACCTGTTCGAGGTGTCGTTCCCCTATTCATTCGGCTTTCATCAGCGGCCGGCCGGAGAACGCCACGCAGCCTGGCATCTGCACGCGCACTTCTATCCGCCGCTACTCCGATCGGCGACGGTGCGGAAATTCCTGGTCGGATATGAGATGCTGGCGATGCCGCAGCGCGACATCACGCCGGAGGCGGCGGCGGCTCGGCTGCGCGAGCAGAGCGAAACGCACTACCGGCAGCGGCGCGACGGCCGGGATTAGTCTGGAGACATGAGCGCGGCGCAGTGGATCCGCGTGCATCCGACAGACAACGTGGCGGTGGCGGCCGCCGAAGAGGGCCTGCCTGCGGGAACGCCGCTGCCCGGCGGTGCGGCCGCGCGCGAATTCACGCCGGCGGGCCACAAGGCGGCGCTCGAAGCGATTCCGCGCGGCGCTGCCGTGCGCCGCTACGGCGCGGTGATTGGCCACGCGCGGCGGGACATCCCCGCGGGCGCGCTCGTGCAGGAAGAGCTGCTGGAGCTGCCTGAGCCGCCGCCGCTCAATGCACTGCGCGGCCCGGAGACTCCGCCCCGGCCGCTCGCGACACTGGAAGGCTTCACGTGGGAGGGCTACCGCAACGCCGACGGCAGCGCCGCGGCGCGGAACGTGCTGGGCGTGACAACCACGGTCGAGTGCGTGGCAGGCGTCGTGCGGCATGCGGTGGAGCGCATCCGCACAGAGCTGCTGCCGCGGTTTCCCAACGTCGATGGCGTGGCCGCGCTGAATCATGCCTACGGGTGCGGCGTGGCCATTGACGCGCCGGATGCGGCGATCCCGATCCGCACGGTACGCAATCTGGCCCTGAACCCGAACCTCGGCGGCGAGCTGCTCGTCGTCAGCCTGGGCTGCGAGAAGCTTCAGCCGGAGCGGCTTGCCCTGGCGGCCGCGGAGCTGCCGGTTGTGCGCCTTCAGGATCCGGAGCACCAGTCGTTCGAGCAGATGATCGCGCGCATCCTTGAGATGGCCGAAAAGCGCCTGGAGCGGCTCAACGCGCGGCGGCGCGTCCCGTGCCCGGCTTCCGATCTTGTGGTCGGCGTGCAGTGCGGCGGCAGCGACGCTTTCAGCGGCATCACCGCGAATCCGGCCGTGGGTTTCGCCTCAGACCTGCTGGTGCGCGCCGGCGCCACGGTGATCTTCAGCGAGATCACCGAAGTGCGCGACGCGGCTCACCTGCTGGCGGCACGGGCCGCTTCGCCGGAAGTTGTGCACGATCTGAAGCGGGAATTTGCCTGGTATGACGCATACCTCGCCCGGGGCGGCGCCGACCGCAGCGCCAACCCCACGCCCGGCAACCGGCGCGGCGGGCTCGTGAACGTGGTGGAGAAGGCGCTCGGCTCGGTGGCCAAGTCAGGAACGGCGCCCATCCAGGGCGTGATCGCGCCGGGCGAACGGGCGGCAAAGAAAGGCCTGCTATTTCTGGCCGGCCCGGCGAGCGACTTCATCTGCGGAACGCTCGAACTGGCGGCGGGGATGAACGTTCACGTGTTCACCACCGGTCTGGGCTCGCCGTATGGGCTGCCCATGTGCCCGGTGATCAAGGTGAGTTCGCGCACGGCGTTGGCGCGGCGCTGGCCGGATCTGATCGACTTCGACGCCGGCGGTATCGCCGCAGGCGGAATGAACATCGAGCAGGCCGGCTGGGCGCTGTTCCGGCTCATTCTGGAAACGGCCTCCGGCCGCAGAACGTGGTCGGAGCGGCACGGGCTTGAAAACGACCTCGTGCTGTTCAATCCGGCACCGGTGACCTGAGCTTCATCGAAAACTCCTTGACATTCGTTTACATTGGGGCGGTAATCTGGCCCGTCCCGCCGGGCGTCTCCAGATATGGAACCCCTATGAGACTCCGTCTTCTTCTGGCTGCTTTGGCTACGCTGGCATCCCTGGCTTCGGCCGCCGAGGATGGCGGCGTCCCTCCCGTGACCGGCCGGGTGATCTACCGAGGCAAACCGGTGCCGGGCGCGGTGGTCACCGTGCGTCAGGACCAGAAGCAATGGACGACAGTAACGGACGAGTCTGGGGCGTTCATCATCCGCGAGGCCGACAGTGGCCCGGCCGATGTGGAAGTGCGGATGTTCGGCTTCGAGCCGCTGGTGAAGCGGAACGTGCAGGGCAGCGAGCGGAGCCGGCTGGAGCTGGTGCTCTCGATGCCCGCGTTGCGCAACGGCGCGGCGGCAGGCCAGGGCGCGGTGGAGACGCTGGAGGCGCAGATCAGCCAGGCGCTCCAGCCGGCGGCCGTCTCCGGAATGGACACGTCGGAGGCCGGCGAATCCTTCCTGGTGCAGGGCTCCCTGAGCCGCGGCCTTCAGGAAGCCGGACGGCCGGGATTCTTTGAATTCGGTTTCGCCGCGCCAATGATGGCAGGGATGTTCGGGCCTGGTGGCGCCCCGGGTAGCCCGTTCGGGCTGGGAACGCCACAGGCGGGCGCAGCGCCGGCCGCGGGAGGCCCGGGCATGATGCCTGGCGCGGGGCTGCCGGGCGGCGGTCCGATGGGCGGCCCCGGTGGCGGGCCGGGCATGCGCGGCGGGGGCATGGGCCCCTTGGGTGGCGGGCCGGGCATGCGCGGCGGGGGCACGGGTCCAGGCATGGGGAGGATGTCCCCAGAAGAGTTCCGCAACATGAGTCCGGAGGAGCGCGAAAAGCTCCGGCGTGAATTTGCGGAACGCTTCGGCGGGGCGCTGGCGCGCGAGGGCTTTGGCAACCGCGCCCAGAGCGCCCGGCAGCAGATCCGCGGCGGCCTGTTTTTCAACCTGCGCAACGATGCGCTGGACGCAGCGCCGTACGGCGTGAACGGCCGTCCGGTGGAGAAGCCGCGGTACACGCAGACGCACTTCGGAGGCACGCTCGGCGGGCCGCTGAAGCTCGGCCGGCTGTTCAGCGCCGACAACACGTTTTTCTTCGTGAACTACAACGCCGCGCGCGGCAACAGCGTCTACAACGGCTTTGCGGTGTTGCCGGACCAGGCCGTACGCGCGGGCGATTTTTCTTCGCCTGCGCCGCTGCGGCCGACGGTGATTTATGACCCGCTGTCCGGCGCCCCGTTCCCGGACAACCGCATCCCGGATGCCCGCATCAGCTCCATCGCACGCGGGCTGCTGGATTTCATCCCGCTGCCCAACCGCCCCGGCGCAGTGCAGAACTACACGATCTCCGCCGCCCAGCCACAGTCGACCGACAACCTGAACTTCCGGTTGAACCGCACGCTCAACCAGCGCAACCGGCTCGCCTTCACGCTTGCCTGGCAGCGCCGTTACACGGAGAACATCCAGCTTTTCGGCTGGCGCGACCCCAGCCGCGGCCGCGGCTGGAACACAAGCCTCAACTGGAGCCAGACGCTGACGCCGCGCCTGATCCATACGGTGAGCGCCCGCTACAACCGGAACTTCAACACGCTGATCCCCTACTTCGCTTATGGCGACGATGTGGCCGGCCGTCTGGGCATCCTCGGCGCCTCGCGTGACCCGGCCAATTTCGGCCCGCCGAACCTCAATTTCACCAACTATGGCGACCTGACCGACGGCAACCGCTCCCGGCGTACGGTCCACACCTGGGACTTCAGCGACGCCTGGACCATCGTGCGCCGCACCCACACGCTTCGCACCGGCTTCGAATTCATCCGCACCCAGCAGAATGCCTTGCAGGACCCCAACGGCCGCGGCACGCTCTTTTTCGGCGGCCTGCTGACCAGCGCACTCGACGCCGCCGGCCGTCCCGTTCAGGGCACGGGCAACGACTTCGCCGATTTCCTGCTCGGCCTCGTGCAGCAGAGCAGCGTACGCTACGGCCAGCCGGACACCTACCCGCGGCAGAGCGTTTACGCGCTGTTCCTCCAGGACGAATGGCGGGTGCGGCCGAATCTGACGGTCAACGCCGGCCTGCGTTACGACATCTGGCTTCCTTACACGGAGAAATACGGACGCATGGCAAACCTCGACCTCGCGCCCGGCTTCACCGGCGCGGCCGTGGTGACGCCGGGCAGCAGCGGGCCCTGGTACGGGCCAGCGCCGGACGGGCTCATCCGCGCCGACAGAAACAACGTGGCTCCGCGCTTCGGACTCGCCTGGCGGCCGAGCCAGAAGCGGCGGACAATCCTCCGGCTCGGCTACAGCATCTTTTACGACGCCACCATCTTCAACACCATCGTGCAGCGGCTCGTCTACCAGCCGCCGTTCGCGACCACGGCGACGTTCAACACCTCGCCGGCGGCCCGGCTGACGCTGGCCGAGCCCTTCCGCGGACCGCAAACGCAGACAATCCTGAATTCTTACGCGGTGAACCCGAACTACCGCACGCCCTATGCACAGACGTGGAACCTGAACATCCAGCAGGAGGTGCGCGGCTATGTTTTCGAGCTCGGTTATCTGGGAACAAAGGGCACGGCGCTGGTCATCCAGCGCATCCCGAACCGCGCGCCGCCGGGCTCGCCCGCCACAAGCGAACTGCGCCGGCCAATTCCCTACGCCACCGGCTTCACTTATGACAGCCCGGAGGGCAGCTCCATCTTCCACGCCGGACAGCTCCGGGTGGTGAAGCGCATGCGGCGGGGCATCAGCTGGTCCGCGCTGTACACGTTCTCGAAGTCGATCGACAACGCCAGCTCCATCGGCGGCACGGGCAACCTGGTGGTGCAGGACGAAAACAACCTGCGGGCCGAGCGCGGCCTGTCGAATTTTGACATCCGCCACCAGCTCCAGTTCAACGGCATGTTCACGTCGCCCTTTGGCCCCACGGGGATATGGCTGCGGCAGCGCAACCGCTGGACGACAGCGATCCGCGACTGGAACCTGAATCTGTCGCTGACCGCCAACACCGGGCGCCCGCTGACAGCCCGCGTGCTGGGCTCGGTGGCCGACCCCGGCGGCACCGGGGCCACCGGCAACGCACGGGCCGATGCCACCGGGCTGCCAGTGAAGAGCGGCGCCGGTTACTTCAACACCGCCGCATTCACCATTCCGCCGGCGGACCGCTACGGCAACGCCGGCCGCAATACGATTCCCGGTCCGGGCAGCGTGGTGCTGAACGCGGGCTTCGGCCGTTCGTTCCAGATCGGCGAAAGCGCGCGCAGAAGACTGGAGCTGCGGCTGGAGGCGCAAAACGTGCTCAACCATCCGAACCTGACCAGCTACGGCACGGTGGTCAACGCCGCCAACTACGGGCAGGCCACGGCGGCCGGCCCGATGCGCAGCGTGCAGATTGTTGCGAGGTTCCGGTTCTAGCCATGCGACGCACTCTCCTCAGCCTGGCAGTGTGCGCGGCGCTGCTCGCGCAGAAACAGGACGAAACGCCGACCTTCACGACGTCGGCCAACCTCGTCATCGTCACCGTCTTCGTGCGCGACGCGCAGGGCCATCCGGTCAAAGGGCTCACGCGCGACGACTTCATCGTCACCGAGAACGGCAAGCCGCAGGCGATCCGCGTCTTCGAGTTCCAGCAGATTGAGGAACCGGCCTCGGGCCAGGCTACGGCCGTGGCCGAAACGGCGCCGGCGCTAGAGCAGGCGCAGCAGTCCGGCGCGGTCCTTCCGGTGCGTTACCGCGACCGCCGTCTGATCGTGCTCTTCTTCGACTGGTCCTCGCTGGACGAAGCGCAGCAGGTGCGGGCCAAAGAGGCGGCCGAAGAATGGATCCGCAATAAGATGACGCCGGCGGACCTGGTCCGCATCGCCGCCTTTGGAACGCGCCTGAAAACGGTGGTGGAATTCACCCATGACAGGGACCAGCTGATCCAGGCGGTGCGCAGGTTCCAGACCGGCGAGGCGAGCGAGCTCGCCGCCGAGGGCGCCACGGAAGCCGAATCGGCCGAAGATTCGGCCTTCACCGCCGATGACACCGAATTCAACGTTTTCAACACGGACCGCAAGCTGGCCGCGCTCGAAGACCTGGCACGCTCGCTCGCGCCGCTGCCGGAAAAGAAGGCGGTCGTGTATTTCACCGCGGGCTTGAGCCGCACCGGCATGGACAACGAGGCGCAGCTCCATGCGGCCGTCAACGCCGCCGTGCGCGCCAACGTGAGCTTCTATCCCGTCGACGTGCGGGGCCTTCAGGCGGAGCCGCCCGGCGGCGCCGCCACCGTGGCCACCGTCTCGGGCACCGGTCTTTTCAGCGGGCGGACGCAGGCCCAGCAGCGGCAGCGCAGCTTTGACACGCAGGATACGCTCGAAATGCTCGCTGCCGACACGGGCGGGCGCGCCCTGTTTGACTCCAACGACCTGGTGCTCGGCATCGAGCGGGCACAGCGCGACATCCAGAGCTATTACATCCTCGGCTACTATTCAAGCGACGCGCGCCGCGACGGCCAGTTCCGCCGCGTGGAGGTGAAGCTGGCGCCGGCGGTGCAGGCCCGGCTGCGGGCGAAGCTCGACTATCGCCGCGGCTACTTCGCCGAGAAGGACTTCGCCGCCTTCTCCAGCTTCGACAAGGAGCGCCAGCTCGAAGAGGCCCTGCTGGCCGGCGACCCAGTGACCCAGTTGCGGCTTGCGCTGGAAGTGGACTGGTTCCGCATCGCTCGCAGCCAGTACTTCGTGCCTGTCGCCGTGAAGATCCCGGGCTCGGAGATCCCGCTCAAGAAGCAGGGCTCGGCCGAAACCACCACGTTCGATTTCATCGGCCAGGTGAAGGACGTGCGCGGCACGGTGGCGGCCACCGTGCGCGATTCGATCAAAATCCAGCTTCGCGAGCAGAAGGCGGGACAGCTCGGCTCGGGCAGCCTCGTCTACGACACCGGCTTCACGCTGCCGCCCGGCTCCTACACGATCCGCATGGTGGTGCGCGAGAACCTCACCGGCAAGCTGGGATCATTTGATACCCGCTTCACGATTCCCGACCTGAACGGCGTGCGCGACGAGGTCCGCCTGAGTTCGCTCGTGGCCGGGTCCCAGCGCGTGCCGGTGAGCGAAGCGGTCGGCGTGGCGGACAAAAAGCTGGCAAAGAAGCAGGACGCGCACCCGCTGGTGCGCGACAACCAGAAACTGCTGCCGAGCGTGACGCGCGTATTCCGCGAGGGCCAGACCGTCTACTTCTACGCCGAAGCTTACGATCCTGACGTCGATGAGACGCACCCGCAGCCGGCGGTGACCGCGGCGCTGACGATCTACCGCGAGGGGCGGCTCGTGTTCCAGTCGCGCCCGGTGATGGTCTCCTCGTTCAGGGACGCCCGCAGCCGGTCCATGCCTGTCTGGATTGAGATGCCGCTGAAACTGCCCGCGGGCGAGTACACCGCGCAGCTCAACGTGATCGACCGGATCGGCCAGAAGGCGGGTTTCCGGCGGATGAGCCTCGTGGTGCTGCCCAATGGCAGCGGCGCAGCGGGCCAGCCCGCCGGCGGCGCGCGCTGAGACGGCGTGCGCCATCACGCAAGCCGCTCTTCGGAGAGTCGCACGAGCGGAGCGGGTTGGCCGGCGATGCGGGCTGCAAAGGCGCGTTCATGCTCCTCGAGCGGAGCGGCGCGCACCAGGCCGCGCAGCCACAGCGGCCCCCATTCGAGGTCAGCCACGTCGCCGCGGAGCCGCAGAGAAGGCCGTTCCACAGCCAGCGGCGCGCCGGCGTCGGCCAGCTCCAGCGCCACGGCCGCAAACGCCGTGCGCACCTGCGGCCAGGCCACCAGGCGCGGCGCCTCCGGCGGCTTGAAGTCGATGGTGGCGGTCAGATCGCCTGAGTGCGGATGCACGTCCAGCCGCAGTTGCCTTGCGCCGAAGCGGCCTCCGATCAGGTAAAAGGCCAGCCGTAACTTTGCCGAGTCCAGCCGCAGGCTCGAGCCTTCGGTCTCGTGGGAGTAGCCCTCCGGGAGTCCGGCAACGTGCAGTTCGGCAAACAGGCGACCGCATTCGAAACGGCTGTTGCGGACCGGGTCGAGCGAGACATGGCGGTCCCCGCCGGGATCGCGGAAGCTGATGAGCGCAAGGACCCGGCCCTGCTGTTGCACGCTGTGGAGAAGGGCCGAGGCGAAGTCGTAGCCGTCCTTGACGACGCGGAGCTGCACGGTGCGCGCCGGCCGTGATGCGTCCCCGAAGTAGCCGAGCAGCGGGCGGCGCTGCACCCAGAAGTCGCCGCGGTTCACACTGCCGAGCGAAAAATCGCGGGAAAACCACGCCGTGCCGGCCGTGTCCGGCGCGGCGAAGTACCATTCGCGATGTTCGTGCGGTGGCTGTGGCGCGAGGAAGCGAACGGCGAGGTCCTCCGGGCAGCGCAGATCGTGAATGGCGGTCTCGCCATCATCGTCCCCGGTGCGGTTGTCGGGCGTCGCCAGCCGGAGCCGCCCGCGCAGGGCCTTCTCCAGCCACAGCGGGTAGCCGAGATCGGTGGCATAACACCGGCTCATCGGGCCGCAGAACTGGAGCCGCGCCGCGTCCCAGTGGGCGGCGAGATGCTCCCACAGGCGGCGTTCGATCCGTGCCGCGCGTTCGCGGGCGTCCGCGTCGCGCACATACATGCGAATGCGCGCCAGGTTCACCAGCGAAACGCGCGCGTAAACTGGCGAATTGTATTCGGCGAAGCTGCCGGTGCGGTCGATTTCCCGGGCGAGCCGCACGATGCGCTCCCGCGCGTACGACGTCAGTTCCGCGTCCTCCAGCCGCTCGCCGGCCGCCAGCGTGACGAATGTGCCCAGGATGGCGATGTTGGTGTAGGACATCGACACGTCGCGCCGCATCACCGAACGGGCCGCGTGCGCGATGGCGGCGCGCACGCGTTGACGGAGCGCCTCGGGCAAGCGCGGTCCGTGGCGGATGTCGATGAGCAGCAGCAGCGCGCCGTTGAAGTCCGCCCAGTTGAAATCGGCCGGCGCCATGCGGTCCGGCGGCTCCTCCAGATACCAGCCCCAAAGCCCGTACCAGGGCGACCGGGGATCGGTGACCTGAAGCGGAAGCACCCGCTCGAGGATCCGCAGCGCGCGGACGGCGCGCTCCGGCGAGCCCTCTTCGAGCAGATACAGCGCATATTCGAGCGAGTCCCGCGTGGGATGCGCCTGGCATTCGCGAAGCCGCGTGTGATAGCGGTATTCCGGCCCCAGCAACACGCGCAGCATGTTGTAGGCGGGATCGAAGCGCTGGTCGCGCGCCGCCACGGCCCGGCGGATGAGCGCGGCGTCCAGGCTGGCCGGCCACCCGGATTCGTCCTGCTGCCGTCGGCCACAGCCGGCCAGCAGGAGCGGAGACAGGAGAAGGGTGCGGCGTTGCATCGCCGGGGCCTCGCCCCGATGATATCAGGCGGCCTTAGCGGTCGCGGTCGGCGACGAGATCGATGGCGGCGGCCAGCGCGGAGCGCGCCGGGCCGTCAGGGAACTGCTCGAGCAGCGTGCGCGCGCGGGCGGTGAAATCGGCAGCCCGGGCGCGGGCCCGTTCGATGCCGCCATGCCGCACGAGCAGGGTACGGATCTGTTCGAAGCTGACGTTCGCATAGGCGCGCTCGGCCAGCACCGTCTCCACCAGGGCCCGTTCCTCGGCGGCGGCGCTTTCCAGCGCATAGCACAGCGGCAGCGTGACCTTGCCTTCGCGCAGGTCATTGCCTACGGGCTTGCCGAGCACGGACTCGCGCGCGGTGAAGTCGAGGATGTCATCAACGATCTGGAACGCCATGCCCAGGTTCCAGCCGAACTCGCTCAGCATCGCCTGTTCCGGCTCCGTCGCCCCGCCGGCCATTGCACCCAGCCGCGTGCAGGCGGCAAAGAGGCTGGCCGTCTTGTGGTCGATCAGCTCCAGCGCGTCCGCTTCACTGATGTCGATGCGGCCGAGCCGCTCGAGCTGGAGCAGCTCGCCGTCCACCATGCGCTGCGTGAGCGTGATCAGCAGATCGAGAATCTCGAAACGGCGCAGACGGAGCGCGATCTGGAAGGCCTGCATGTACAGCCAGTCCCCGGCCAGGACGGAGACCTGGTTGCCCCAGACGACGTTGGCGGAACTCTTGCCGCGGCGCGTCTTGGCGTCATCGATCACATCGTCATGGACGAGCGTCGCCGTGTGAATCAGCTCGACCACGGCGGCCAGCTGAATCGCTTCCGGCGTCGGCTCCTGGAACAGGCGGCAGCTCACCAGCAGCAGAATGGGGCGCAGCCTCTTGCCGCCGTTGCCCTGAAGATAGCGCGCAATCTGGGAAACCGCATCGACGCTGCCAATCGATTCCAGCCGGAAAACGGACTCCACCTGTTTCAGGTCCTCGGAGACCAGCGAGGTCAGCTCGCGCGCAGTCAGGGCCAGGCCCAGCTTTCCGGCAGGCATCGAATGCCTCAAGTTTAGCGATTCGTTGCGGTTCCCTGCAAACACAGGCGGCTCCAGTTGTCCGCGGTCAGGCGGGCGATCTCTTCCAGCTCCACGCCGCGCAGGGCGGCCACGCGGCGGGCCGTCTCCACAACCCAGGCGGGCTCGTTGCGCTTGCCCCGGTAGGGCACGGGCGCCAGATAGGGGGCGTCCGTTTCCACCAGCAGGCGTTCGGCCGGCACAAGCCGCGCGGCCTGCTGCACGTCCACGGCCCTGGGGAACGTCACGATACCTGAAAAGCTCACGTGGAACCCCAGCGCCAGCGCCTCTTCCGCCTCCCGCGGCCCGCCGGAAAAGCAGTGAAATACGCCGCCCAGCTCCGGCGGCCAGTGGCGGCGGATCAGCTCCACCGTGTCCTGCCATGCCTCGCGGGTGTGGATGATGATCGGCAGGCGCGCCTCGCGCGCCAGCTCCATCTGGCGGATGAATACAGCGCGCTGCACTTCGGGCGGCGAGAAATTGTAGTGGTAGTCCAGCCCGATCTCGCCCACCGCCACCACCTTCGGATGTCCCATCAGCGCGGCCAGCTCCGTCCATGTGTCTTCGCCCGCCTTCGACGCGTCATGCGGATGCACGCCCACCGTGGCGTCGATAAAGGCGTAGCGCTCGGCCAGGCGGATGCCGGCCTCCAGATCCGGCGGGCCCTCGCCCGTTCCAATGGCGACCATCCTCATGACGCCCGCGGCGCGGGCGCGTTCGATGACGGCTTCGCGGTCCGCGTCAAAGGCGCGAGCGTCGAGGTGGCAATGTGTGTCGATCAGCGCGGCGCTCATTTGAGTCTCGCCCCGACAGGGACGTCCTCCCAGGGGCCCACCAGCACGGGCGGGCCGTTTTCGAGCGACGCCGCCACGATCATCCCCTGCGAAACCAGCCCGCGCAGCCGGCGCGGCGCCAGGTTGGCCACGATCACCACCTTGCGTCCAATGAGCTGCTCCGGCGCATATTGCTGGGCGATGCCCGCCACAATCGTGCGTGGTTTTTCCTCGCCCGCGTCCACGGTCAGGTGCAGCAGCTTGTCGGCGCCCTTGACGCGTTCGGCCGAAAGCACCTTCGCCACGCGGAGGTCGACCCGGGCGAAATCGTCAATCGTGATCTCCGGCTCCAGGGGCGGCACGCCCTCGGGCCGTTGCCACGCCGCAGGCTGCGACGCGGCCTCGGGCGCCCTGCCAAGCAGCGCGTCTATGCGCGCCGCTTCGGCCTCGTCGATCTCCTCGATCTTCGCGATCGTCTTCGCCAGGTCCAGCCGCGGGAACACCGCCTCCACCTCGCCGATGGGCTGGTCCTTCGCAATCCCGCCCCAGGCGAGCCGGTCCAGCCTCTCACTTTCCACGATGCCGGCCATGCCGAGCTGTGACCAGATTTTCTGCGCGGCCACCGGCATCACCGGGGCCAGCAGAACCGCGGCAATGCGGATCACCTCGGCCGAGGTCGAAAGGATCGTGTCCAGCTTCGCCTGGCTTTCGGCGTCCTGCTGTTTGGCCAGGAGCCACGGCTGGTAAGCGACGATCGCCTTGTCCACCGCGCCCAGCAGCGACCAGAGCTGTTCGAGGCCGCGGTGGAACTCGAAGCCGTCGAACGAGGCGCGCCAGCCGCGGATCGTCTCCTCGGCCTGCGCGCGGATGTCCGTGTCCGCCGCACCCGCCGGGATCTTTCCGCCGCGGTACTGGCGGATCATCGTCAGCGTGCGCGAGACGAGGTTGCCCAGGCCGTTGGCCAGGTCGGCGTTCAGGCGCGTGATCAGCGCCTCGTAGCTGAAGTTGCCGTCCTGGCCGAAGGGGATTTCGCGCAGCAGGAAGTAGCGCAGCGGATCGGCGCCGATGACCTGCCGCAGCGGCTCGGGCCGCACCACGTTGCCGCGCGACTTCGACATCTTCACCGAATCCTTGAGAATCCAGCCGTGGGCGACGATGCGCCGCGGCAGCGGCAGGTCCGCCGCCATCAGGAAAGCCGGCCAGTAAATGGCATGGAAACGCAGAATGTCCTTCCCGATCAGGTGGACGTCGGCGGGCCACCAGTCCTCGTCGCGCACCGCCGTCAGGTAGCTGATCAGCGCGTCGAACCAGACATAGAAAACATGGTGACCCTCGACCGGCACCGGAATGCCCCACTGGAGGTTGGAGCGGGTAATGGAGAGGTCCCGGAGGCCGCCGCGGACGAACGAAATGATTTCGTTCATCCGGTAATCCGGCACGACAAAATCCGGCTGCTTTTCATACAATTCGAGCAGCGGTTTTTCACACTTTGAGAGTTTGAAGAAATAGTTTTCCTCGGTGACGGTTTCCGTCGGCCGCTGGCAGTCCGGGCAGGGGTCGCCGGGACCGGCGTCGTTCACGTAAAGCTCGCAGTTGAAGCAGTACTGGCCGGTGTAGGCGCCCTTCTCAATGAAACCGTTGGCGCGGCACCGCTCGAACAGCCACTGGACAGTCTCGTGATGGCGCGGATCGGAGGTGCGGATAAAACGGTACGGGATGCCGAAAAGATCCCATTCGCGCTGAAATTCCGCCGCCAGCTCGGTGGAAAAATCGAAGGGAGAAAGGCCCTTTTTCCTGGCGGCGCGCTCGACGTTCTGGCTGTGCTCGTCGCTGCCCGTGACCAGCAGCGTGCGTTTCCCGAGCATCGCCTGGTAGCGGCGGATCGTGTCCGCGGCCAGCGTGCAATAAACGGTGCCCAGATGCGGCGCCGAGTTGACGTAATAGATGGGAGTCGTGATGTAGAACTTCTCGCTCATTGCGAATTCCTGTAGGCCGCGATCGCGGCGGCGTAAACTTCTTTCACGGGCCGGCCGGAGGCGGCGGCCAGCCGTCGGCAGTCTTCGAACTCGGGCGCGCTGCCCGAGGGCGTCACTTTCATCCGCACCCTGCCGAAAGGCGTCTCCACTTCCACCGTGGTGCGCGGCTGCACGCGCCGTTCCGCCTGCCAGAAGCGGAGGCCGATGGTAGTTGTTTCCTCGAACAGCAGCGCCGCCAGGCGCTCCTGATCTTCCGGCGCGGCCAGGATGCTGAGCCGCACGCCGGGGCGCTGCTTCTTCATGTAGACCGGCTCGAGCGTGACGTCCAGCGCGCCGGCCTCCAGCAGCCGCTCCATGGCGTGGCCGAGCAGCTCCGGCGTGGCGTCGTCGATATTGGCTTCGAGCACCGTGACCAGTGTTGCCTCGCGGGCGCCGCTCGCCGTGCCGATGAGCACGCGGAGCACGTTGGCCATGCCAGGGAAATCTTTCGAGCCGGCGCCGAAGCCCGAGCGTTCGATGGTCATGGGAGGCATCGGGCCGAAGCCGCGGCACAGCGCCGCCAGCAGCGCGGCTCCGGTGGGCGTGGTGAGTTCGGTCTCCGGCCCGCGCGCGTAAACGGGCACGCCCTTCAGCAGCAGCGCCGTCGCCGGCGTGGGCACGGGCATCACACCATGCTCGGCCTCGATGGCGCCGCTGCCGGTATTGACGCGGGCCGAATGGACCGCTTCCACGCCCAGCATCTCCAGCGCCTGACAGGCGCCGGCGATGTCGCAGATCGAGTCCACCGCGCCCACTTCATGGAAATGCACCTTTTCGATCGATACGCCGTGCACTTCCGCCTCGGCGGCGCCGAGCGCCTCAAACACGCGGACGGCATTCTGTTTCGCCCGGTCGGCCAGCCGCGAACCCTCGATCATCTTCACGATCTGCGGCAGGTGCCGGTGCTTTTTCTGGTCCTCGTGTTCGACGGTGAAATGCGTGGCGGCGATGCCCCGGCGCTTTACTTTTTCGGCGCGGAAGCGGGCGCCGGTGCCGAGCGAGTCGAGCGCATCAAACAGGGCCTGCGCATCGGCGCCCGCGTCGATCAGAGAGGCAACGGTCATGTCCCCGGCGATGCCGGAGAAGGGGTCGAAGTAGGCAATTTTCATGGTTCAATGATCCGCGGAAGCAGCTCGCCGCAGGCGCCCCGCAGCGGAAGATCGGCGAGCCCGCTCAGCGGCGTGTCCTCTACATTGACTTCGATGATGCGCGCGCCGTGGCGTTTCGCCAGTGGCGCGAGCGATGCCGCCGGATAGACGACGGCGCTGGTGCCGGCGACGATCAGCACATCGCAGGCGCGCACCGCCTCTTCCGCCTGCTGCCAGGTGCGCTCGGGAAGCGGCTCGCCAAACCAGACCACGGCCGGCCGGAGCATTCCGCCGCACTTCTCACACCGCGGCGGCAGCTCGGCGAGCGGCACGCGGAAGTCGGACCGCACGTCCTGACACGCGGTGCACAGGGTCCACCAGATGTCGCCGTGCAGCTTCAGCACGCGCTGCGAGCCGGCGCGGTTGTGGAGTCCATCGACGTTCTGCGTGATGAGAATGAAACGGTCCCCGAGCCGCTGTTCAAGCGCGGCTAACGCGTAATGGGCAAGGTTGGGCCTGGCCTGCGCGATCAATGCCCGCCGCCAGTCGTACCATTCCCAGACGAGTTTCGGATCTCGCGCGAACGCCTCCGGCGTGGCCAGATCCTCGCCGCGAAACCGGCGCCACAGGCCGTCGGCGCCGCGAAAGGTGGGGATCCCGCTTTCGGCCGAGATGCCCGAACCGGTGAGCACGGCGACGCGTGTGGCCTGTGCAAGCCACTGGCGGGCCTGTTCGATGGCGATGTCGGGGGTCAAATCTCATTATGCCCCGCCGGCTTCCGCGGCCGCACCGCTTGATGGCGGGTTGAGCCCGCAACCGGCACACAGAACGCGCTTCGTGCATGAGGTGCTTTCCGCAGGCTCGCCCCCGACCGCCCGCCGGCCGGAGGGCGAGCCTGGAGCGTCCCGCTACAGCTTTGGCGCGTAGTAGCCGCGGCGGGCGCGCACGAACAGGTCCTTGCGGCCGCGCACGCGCAGTTCCACCGGATGGAACCGGCCGTCGGTGATGAGCGGGTCGGGCCGGTACAGGATGCTGTACTGGGAGCGCAGCTCGTTGGCGATGTTCTCAAAATCCTGCGCGAGATCTTCGGCCTTGAACGGGAAGAAGGCCTGGCCGCCCGTCTCGCGCGCGTAGTATTTCAGCACCCGGTCGCCGTCGGTCTCCTGCCGCGTCATGTTCGTGGAGATCGCGTAGATGACGACCTCGGCGCGATAAGCCATCTCGAGCGCCTGGTCCCGCGTGTAGCGCGAGGAGTTGTCCTCGCCGTCGCCGATGATGACGACGGCGCGTCGGTACTTGTGCAGCGGCTGGTCCGCCATCAGATGATCGCGGCAGGCCAGGTACAGCGCTTCATACATCGCCGTGCCGCCGCCCGGCCGCAGCTCGCGGAGTTTCCTGGCCAGCAGTTCGGCGTCGTCGGTGAGCGGCTGGATCAGCTCCGGCTCGGTGTGAAAGGCGTAAATCAGCGCCTTGTCCACGCCGGGGCGGATCACCCGTTGCAGGAACTCGCCCGCCGCCTCCAGCTCGAAGCGGAAGCGCTGACGGATCGAGTTGCTGACGTCGATCAGCATCGCGATCCGCAGCGGGATGTTCGACTCGCTGACAAACTCGATGATGTTCTGCCGGCGTTTGTTCTCGATGACGTCAACGTCGTCTTTGGTGAGGTTGTTGACGAAGCGGCCGCGGCGGTCGGTCACCGTGAACAGCAGGTTGACGCGGGTGACCTCGAGCTTGATGGTCTCATCCGTCGGCACGGGCGGCTGCGTGAAGGCCGCGCGCGCCGCCGGAGCGGCCAGGACAAGACCCGGCAGAAATTCGCGTCGCTTCATTTCCTGCCTCCATTATGGGCAGACGCAAGCAGCCGTTTCCAGCGTTCCAGCTCCTCGGGCACGGGCGCCTCCACCACTACACGTTCGCCGGTGGCCGGCGAGGTGAATCCGATCCGCCAGGCGTGGAGCCACGGCCGGCCGAGCGGCTCCAGCCCCGCCGGGCGCGCCGCCGCCCCGTACAGCGTGTCGCCGGCGACCGGATGTCCCACCGACGCCAGATGCACGCGGATCTGATGCGTGCGTCCCGTGCGGATCCGCACCTCGAGCAGCGTGAACCGCTCGAAGCGTTCCCGCACGCGGAACTCCGTGTGCGCCGCGCGGCCGCGGCCGGTGCGGGCGGTCATGCGTGTGCGCCGCGCCGGGTCGCGCTCAATGGGGCGGTCGATCACGCCCGCCTCCTGCGCCACGCGGCCCTCCACCAGCGCCAGATACACCTTTTCCACCGTGCGCGCGGCAAATTGGGCCGCCAGCGCGCGGTGCGCCGCGTCCGTGCGCGCGACGAGGATGACGCCGCTGGTTCCCTTGTCGAGCCGGTGAACGATGCCCGGCCGCAGCGGATCGCCCGTTTCAGACAGCCGCCCGTAGCGCGCCAGCAACGCATTGACAAGCGTGCCGGAGGCGCGGCCCGCGCCGGCATGCACGACCAGCCCGGCGGGCTTATGGATGGCTGCCACCGCCTCGTCTTCGTATAAAACGTCCAGCGGGATCTCTTCCGGGAAAGCCCGCAGCGGGGGCGGCGCGACCGGTTCGGCCTCCACTGTCTCGCCAGCGCGCACCTTCCACGACGCCTTCTTCACCACGCCGTTGACGCGCACACGGCCCTCCTCAATCCACGCCTGAATGCGCGACCGGCTGTGCTCCGGCATTTTCACCGTCAGGAAATGGTCCAGCCGCTGGCCCGCCTCCCCGGCCTCCACCCTAAACACAGCCACGACTTCAGCCTACAAGGTTGGCGGAGACGCGCGGGTTCGCGGCACAATCGAGGGCATGGCGCGCCGCATGGTCTGGCTGGCGATTCTCGTCATGGCCCTCTTGCCCCGGCTGTGCCATCTCCGGGTGGTGTGGGTGGAGGAAGGCTACCCGCTGGCCGCAGCCGCCGAAATGCTCCACGGCCGCCTGCTGTACCGCGACCTCTGGTTCGACAAGCCGCCCCTGTTTCCGGCATTCTACTTGCTGGCCGGAGCCCAACCGGGTTGGCCGCTGCGGCTGCTGGGCGCCGCCTTCGTGCTTGCCGCCGCCTGGAGCGCCGCCCGCGCCTCCCGCGCCTTTGGCGGCACCCGTCAGGAGGAGCTTTGGGCCGCCGGACTCATCGCCTTCTGCTTCACCTTTTATGTCCAGTCCGCCGTGCTGGCGCTGACGCCGGACCTTCTGGCCGTGCCGCTGCACTTGGCGGCGGTGGCCGCGGCCGCCTCAGGCAGCCCGCTCGTGGCCGGGCTGCTGTGCGGCATCGCCTTCGGCGTGAACGTGAAGGCGCTGTTCTTCCTCGCCGCCTGCGCGCTGTGGCAGTGGCGGGCCTGGCCGCGGCTGCTGGCCGGATTTCTCGCGCCGGTTCTACTAGGCGCCCTCTGGCTGGCCGCTGCGGGCGCACTGAAGGATTCCTGGCAGCAGGTGTGGCTGTGGGGCGCCGGATACGCAGGCACGCCGCCGGCGGGCTCCCCGTGGCGGGAGTTTGCGCGGCGCACGCTGAACTGGGCCGCGTTTCACGCGGCCATCGTTGGCGCGGGACTCTACGCCGTGTGGAAGCAAAGAGACGTCCGCCGCGGCCTTTGGCTGCTCATCTCGCTGGTCGCCGTTGCGCTCGGCCTGCGATTTTTTCCCCGCTACTACTTCCATCTGGTCCCGCCGCTTGTCCTGCTCGCGGCGCGGGGCTTCACGCTCCTGCCCGCGCGGCGGGCAGCGCTGTTGGCGCTGCTGCTACTGATTCCCGCGGCGCGGTTCGGGCCGCGCTACCTGGCCGTCGCGCGCGGCGAACCGTGGACCGACCTCGCGATGTTTGACAGTTCGCGCCAGGCCGCCGCATGGCTCGCCGCGCACGCGCGCCCGGGCGACACGCTGCTCGTCTGGGGCTACCGGCCCGAGCTGTTTCCGCTTGCCGGGCTGCGCGCCGGAACGCGGTATCTCGATTCTCAGCCGCTCACCGGGGTGCTGGCGGACCGGCATCTGGTTTCCGCCGAGCCGGCGTTTCCGCGGTGGGCGGAACAAAATCGGAGGGAATTGTTGCAGGGCCCGCGGCCCGCATGGATCGCCGATGGCCTGGGACCGTACAACCCGCGGCTGGACGCGCGGAATTTCCTTGGGCCCTGGATGCCCGGCTACCGGCTCGAGGCCGTCCTGCCGGGCTATCGAATCTACAGAAGAACCGGCCCCGCTCAGTGATGGTGCGGGTTGGGCTCGTCGCGGTGGATCTTGCCGTCGCGGATGGTCACGATACGGTGGGCGTATTCGGCGATGTCGCGTTCGTGAGTCACCAGCACGATCGTGTTGCCCTGCTGGTGCAGCCGGTCAAACAGCGCCATGATCTCGGCGCTGGTGGCCGAGTCGAGGTTCCCGGTGGGCTCGTCGGCCAGCAGGATGGAGGGGTTGTTGACGAGCGCGCGGGCAATGGCGACGCGCTGGCGCTGGCCGCCGCTGAGCTCGCTCGGCTTGTGATACATGCGCTGCTCGAGGTCGACGAGCTTCAGGGCCTGTTTGGCGCGCTCGATGCGCTCGTGCGCGGGCATGCCGGCGTAAATCAGCGGCAGTTCGACATTGTGCAGCGCCGTCGCACGGGGAAGCAGGTTGAACGTCTGGAAGACGAAGCCGATCTCCTTGTTCCGGATCCGCGCCAGCTCATCATCGTCCATGTCGCTGACCAGCTGCCCGTTGATGTAATAGTCGCCGCGGGTGGGCGTGTCCAGGCAGCCGATCAGGTTCATCAGCGTGGACTTGCCCGAGCCCGAAGGGCCCATGATGGCGACGTATTCGCCGCGCCGGATCTCCAGGTCGACGCCCGAAACGGCGTGGATCTCCTGGTCGCCCATGATGTAGGTCTTCCAGAGGTTGTACGTGCGGATGACGATGTTGTTCCGCCGGAGCTCCTCGCCCAGTGCGATCTTGTCGCTGAGTGCCGCTGTTGCCATGGTCCTATTCTCTCATTGCCCGCTCTGCGCGCCCGGTCAGCTTTCGACCCGCGCCGGCGCCTTGTTGTCCACTTTGACCTTCGCCTGGTTTCTCAGGGTCCGGATCGCCTTGTAACTGCCGATGACGATCTCCTCGCCTTCCTTCAGTCCGCTGAGGACCTCGATGTCGGTCGCGCCGGTGATGCCGGTCTTCACTTCGCGGAACTCGGCCACCCCGTTGCGGACGACAAAGACGCCCTGCAATTCCTCCTTCAGCTTTTTCTGTCTTTCTGGATCGGCGTTGGCGGCCGCCTGGACGTTACCGTCCTTGCGCTCCGGCTCGAGGTCGCCGCGCTGGCGCACGGTAAGCGCCTGGATCGGAATGGAGAGGACCTTCTCGCGCGTCGCCGTCACGATCTTGGCCGTGCAGCTCAGGCCCGGGCGCGCCTCGTCGGGCGGGTTGTCGAGCGCGATCACCACCTTGAAGTCCTTCGCCTCCTGGCTGGAAACAGCGCTCTGGCTGGCCGCCAGGCCGCTGGAGCGCAGGATCGCCGTGTTGCCGATTTCAATGACATGGCCCTTGAACACGCGATTCGGCATGGCGTCGATGGTGACATCGGCCACCTGGCCCAGCTTCACGTTGACAATGTCGGTCTCGTCCACCTTGACTTCAGCGGTGATCACGCTCATGTCGGCGATCGTCATGATGAGCGAGGCGGCCGAGTTCTGCACGCCGGGCACCACCGTCTCGCCCACGCGCACCGGCAGGTTGGTGACGATGCCGTCGATCGGCGAGATGGCGCTGTGCTTCTGGAGCACGTCGCTGAAGCGTTCCACCGTGGCCCGCACCTGCGCCACGCGCCGCTGCGCCGCCGCCAGTTGCGCGGCCGTCTGCTCGCGCTGCGCCTTCATCTGCGCCAGCCGCGCCTCGGCTTCGCGCAACGCCGCCGCCAGCGCCTCATACTGGGACTTTTTGGCCTCGTACTCCTGACGGGCTACGAGCCTGTCCTGAAGCAGCTTCTCCGCGCGCTCGTAGTCCAGCCGGGCCTTCTCCATCTCGGCCCGCGCCCGGTCGACACTGGCGGCGGCCGTGCGCAGATTTTCGTCCATCGCCCGCAGCCCCGCTTCGGCAGCGGCCGATTCCGCCAGCGCCGAGTTCAGCGCCGCCTGCTGCGCCTGCAAGTCCGCCTGCGCCTGCACCGACTCCAGCCGCGCCAGCACCTGGTTCTTGCGGACCCGGTCCCCCTCCTTTACATAAATCTCGACAATGCGCCCCATGACGTTGGCGCCGATGTTCACATAATTGCGGGGCTTGATCTCGCCTGAAGCAGTGACGACGCTCACCAGGTCCTGCCGGACCACCTTTCCCGTCTGAACCGTCACCACGCCGTTCTGGCTGATCTTCACCTTGGCATAGATCCCGCCGGCCACCGCCAGCACCAGACCCACGCCGATCATCCACTTCCACTTGCGCTTCACTGCAACAGTTCTCCTGCCTGTATGAGACGCGCGCAGACCAGCATTTGTTCTGCAAAGTTCCGTGGATTTCCACCGCGGACTCGCCGGGCTGGCAACGACTCGCCCACTTCTAAAGATAGCAAACACTAACAATACGATGCGGAATTTTCACCCCCACAGCCGGAACAGCGGCGCCGCAGTCCGGCCTTCGGCGCTTCTTTGCAGGAAAAGGCCTGAGGCGAAGATCCGTCTAAAGCCCGACGGAAGCCTGGCCGATACAAAGGGACGTGGAAGGAGCGCCGCAGTTTGGAGCGCTGGCGGAGGCCTCCGCCGGGCTCACCCACCAGATGCAGGCGCAGCTGGTGTGGATGGCGCAGGCGCTGGCTGGGCGCTGGTCGGCCCTGGAGCGAAGGTTCCGCCGCCGGATGAGCGAACTCGGCTACAGCGCGGCGCAGGCGGCGTCGCTTGTCGAAATCACTCCTGGGGCCGCCGGACGGATGCTGGCGGCCGGGCGTTCGCTGCCGGATTTTCTCGAGCAGGTCCGCTACCGCGGCCGCCGGCTGGCAAAACTGGATCTTGCCCCCGGGCAGGTGGTCGCCGCCCTGCGGGAGTTCGACCTTCTGCTGGATGGCGAGATCGCCGGACGTTTCCGGCAACGCGAGGCCGATCTGCGCTGGGCGCGCAATCAACTGCATTTCCTGGTGGTGCTGACGCTGAACGACGCCTACTACCAGGTGCGAGAGGCAGAAAGCCAGACGTTTTATGCGCTGTTCCGCGCGCAAACGGAGTCGCGAAGCCTGGACGTTCTCTGGGAGAGGTCGTTGGAGATCCTGCGCAGTTACACCGGGGCCGCCGAGGCGGGCATCTTCGTCCGTCAGGAGGACGGCACGTGGGTGGCCGCGGCGGGCGCTCCGGAGTGGAAGGGAGCCAGGGTCTCGCCTTCGATGGCGGCCCTGAAGCGGCTCGGCCGTCCCCAAGTGATCGAGAAGGGCCGTCAGGCAGAGGAAGCGATCCTCGGCCCGGGCTGGGCCGAGAGGTATGTGTCCGTGTGGTCGGTGCCGATGCTCGAAGAAGGCGCGGTGAAGGGCGTGCTTCAATTCGCCTTCCCCAAACCGTACGAATGGCTGCCGCGCGAGTTGACGCTTCTGGAAGATGCCGCGGCGCGTTGTTGGGAGGCGGCCGAGAAGGCCCGGCTGCTCGAAGAGCTTGCCGAACGCGAGCGGCAGATCCGCCGTCTGGCCGAGCACATGGTGGAGGTGGAGGAAGCCGAGCGGCGCCGCATCAGCCGCGAATTGCACGACGAGGCCGGCCAGTCGCTGCTGTACACGCGCCTTCAACTGGAAATGCTCGAGCAGCAGGCCGCCGGCGCCAACCCGGCGCTTCAGGCGAAGCTGCGTGAGCTGCGGGAGACGGTCGAGCACAGCATCCTCGAAATCCGCCGCCTGATCAGTGCTCTCAGTCCGGCCGTGCTGGAGCAGATGGGCCTGGCCGCGGCGCTGCGCCAGTTGGCCGCCCGCTTTCGCCAGATGCATCCCGCCGAAGTGCGGGTGCAGATTCCGCGCAGGCTCGAACTGCCGCGGAAGGTGGAACTCATTGTCTACCGGCTGGCTCAGGAGGCCCTTAACAACGCCGCCAAGTATTCCCGCGCCTCCCATGTAAACCTTTCGGTGGAAATTGCCGATGGAGTGTTGAGGCTGGAAATCGAGGACGATGGAATCGGCTTCGATGTCGAGGAGGCCCTTTCGAGGCAGGAATGCTACGGCTTGTCCGGGCTCCGGGAGCGCGTGGCCCTGCTCGGAGGCGTTCTGGAGGTTGAGAGTGTAAGCAAGTCTGGCGAGCCGCGCGGCGCGGGCACGGCGAAGGAGCGGAGGGAAAGGCGCGGAAAAGCACGCGCCGGAACCGGCAGGACGCCCGGAACGAGAATCCGGGTGACCCTGCCCCTGCCGGCCGCCGCCGAAACCGCCCGGCAGGAGCCGGCCGGCGCTGAGCCTCCGGGCCGCGCCGGCGGAAAGAAGCGCCGAAGCAGGTAAACCGAGGCTACGAGGTAACAGGTTTCACGGCTTGGAGTTGAGATATGGCAAAGATCCGGATTCTGCTGGCCGATGACCATACGCTGTTCCGGCAGGGCATCCGTCAATTGATCGCCTCCGAACCCGACATGGAGGTCGTGGGCGAGGCCGCCAACGGGGCCGATGCGGTGGAAAAAGCTGCCGAACTGCGCCCGGACGTGGTGCTGATGGACATCGGAATGCCCGGCCTCAGCAGCTTTGAGGCCACGCGTCAGATCAAGAAAAACCGGCCCGAGACGAAAGTCCTCATCCTGACCATGTACGACGATGAGGACTACCTGGTCGAAGGCATGGAGGTTGGCGCCAACGGCTATGTGCTGAAGGACAGCCCCGCCGGCCAATTGACCAACGCCATCCGCGACGTCTGCCGCGGCGGCAGCTACCTCAGCCCGCGCATGCTGTCGCAGCTCGTCGACGACTTCCGTTCCCGCATCAAGTCCGCCAACAGGATGCCGCGCTTCGCCACGCTGACCACCCGCGAGCGCGAGGTACTGAAACTGCTGGCCGAGGGCAACTCGGTAAAAGAAATCGCCTGCGATCTCAACCTCAGCGTGAAGACCGTGGAAGCCCACAAGTTCAACCTCATGCGCAAGCTGGACATTCACAACAAGGCCCAGCTTGTGCAGTACGCAATCCAGAAGAAGATCATCAAGATCCCCAACCTGGCCTGATCGAAGCCGCAAGCGCCAATCCAGGCCGTTCCATCGCGCCCCCGCACACGGTGCGTGGAGGCACCTTCCGAAAGGGCCTGTCCTCCAAAGGCAGGCCCTCTTTTTTCCAGGCCAGGCGCCCATGCGGATGCGGCACGCAGGGTCCCACGCACAGCCACGGTGCTGCGTTGGCCGCCCGCGTGGATGCGGCGGCGCCCAATTCATTCCATGAGCGGATGAGTCCTGGCGCGGGAGCAGGCGCCCGCGCGGACTCGTTGAAGCGGCCAGGCCGCAAGCGGACTCGTTGAAACGGCCGGGCCGTAAGACGTATCGTGCCATCGCTGAGCATCTGTACAAGCGGCAAGCCGCGCGAACTCGTTGAAGCGGCCAGGCCGTGAGACCTCCGTTGCCGGCGTTGGTTGTCTTACAGCCACGATGCCGGCTCCCGGGCCGCCCCCCTGCCCGGCGCCGTCGCCTCAACCGGTTTGGAACAAGCGCCCGAAAACCGCGGGAGTTACCCTAGTAGTATTCATGCGCCTTGGCATCGACTTCGGCACCACCCGCATCGTTGCGGCAGCGGCCGACCGCGGCAACTTCCCGGTGGTGTCTTTCGACTGCCCCGATGGAGCGGCCCGCGAGTGGGCGCCCCCGCTGATCGCGGTCCAGGAGGGGCGGCGCCTCTACGGGTGGGACGCCTGGGCCGTGCAGGGCGTTGACGGCGTCACCGTGCTGCGGTCCATCAAGCGCGTGCTCGCCTCGTCGGGGCCGGAGACTCTTGTCGAACTCGCCGGACATTCCGTCCGCCTGGCCACGCTGCTCGAAGAGCTGCTCGTCTGGCTCAAGAATGCGCTGCTGGAAAGATCCTCGCTGCCCCGCCGCGGTGCGGCCACGCTCGAGGTGCTTCTGGGCGTGCCTGCCAACGCCAACTCCAACCAGCGCTTCCTCACCGCGGAAGCCTTCCGCGCCGCAGGCTTCCGCGTGCTGGGCCTGCTGAACGAACCTTCGGCGGCCAGCATCGAATACACGCACCGCACCAGCCAGGAGGGCCTGTCGGCGCCCCAGCGGATCCTCGTCTACGACCTCGGCGGCGGCACGTTCGACGCTTCGCTGGTCTACCGGGACGGCAACACCCACGTCGTCGAGGCCACCGAGAGCATTCCAACGCTGGGAGGCGACGACTTCGACGACGTGCTCGCCGCCCTGGCGCTGGAAAAGGCGGGACTGTCCGCCGAGCGCCCGTCGCTTTCGCAGGCGGAAGAATTTCTGCTGCTTGAGGAATGCCGGGAAAAGAAAGAAGCGCTGCATCCCAACACGCGTCGGCTGATGATCGACCTGGATCGCGTGCGCCCGGGCTGGCCGCTGGTCTCCGTCCCCGTGCCGGAGTACTACGAGCAACTGACTCCGCTGGTGGAAGAGACGCTGCATGCCACCGAGGACCTGCTCGAGCGCGCCCCGCAGACGGCGCCCATTACCCTTTACGTCACCGGCGGCGCCAGTGAGCTGCCGCTGGTGAGCCGCCTGCTGCGCGAGCGCTTCGGCCGCCGCGTGAAGCGCTCCGCTTACACCCGTGCGGCCACGGCCATCGGCCTGGCCATCCAGGCCTCGGCCCACGCGCCGGCGGTGCTTCGCGAGCGCTTCACGCGCTTCTTCGGCGTCTGGCGCGAAGCCGAAGGAGGCCGCGCCGTCGTCTTTGATCCGCTCTTTGAGCAGGGGCTGGAGCTCCCCGCTCCTGGCGCCCCACCGATCAAACGCACCCGCCGGTATTCGCCGGTGCACAATATCGGCCACTTCCGCTACCTGGAATGCTCCCACCGCACGCCCTCGGGCGAGCCGGCCGGCGACATCACCGCCTGGGACGAAATCCGGTTCCCGTTTGATCCCCGGCTTGCCAGCGTCGCCGACCTCGAAAACATCGCCGTGGAGCGCAGTCCGGAGGCGGCGCGGCAATGGATCGAGGAGGCCTACATGGTCGATTCCAGCGGCTCGGTCACCGTCGTCATTTCCAACCTCACCGCGGGCTATCACCGCGAGTACCGCCTCGGCCAGTGGGCCTCGGCGCAGAAGACGATCCGCCGCACTCAACCCGCGGTGCGCAAACGCCGCCGGATGTCCAGATCCGGAAGCGAGGGCTAGCCCGGCGGCCGGCGGTTGCCGGGATCTGCCCCAACGTCACGCGCCTCAGAACCGCCAGCACCGCAGGGATCGCCGCTTCCGTTCTTCACTCGCGACGCGCCCGGTCTGCCGATGGAATGCCGCCAGTGCACGAAACCCGTGTCGGCGAGGCCTTCGGGCGAACCTGCGCTTTCTCCGCCGGCCAATGCAGGAAAGGCAGGCGCTGGGCGCCAGCGCAATCTCCGGGCCGATCAGGCGCGGCAGAAGCCTAAAAATTCACGATGGCCGCGAAATCTTCCGGCTTCAGCGACGCCCCGCCGACGAGCGCGCCGTCGATGTCCGGCTGCGCCATCAGGCCCCGGATGTTGTCCGGCTTCACACTGCCGCCGTAGAGAATTCGCAGCGCCGCGGCGGCTTCCTTGCCATATTTTGCCTCGGCCAATCCGCGCAGGAAGCGGTGCGCGTCTTCGGCCGTTTCGGGCGTGGCCACCTTGCCGGTGCCGATGGCCCACACGGGCTCATAGGCAATGACGATGCGCGAAAACTCCTCCGCGCTCAACCCCGCAATGCCGCCCTCGAACTGCCGTTGCAGGACTTCGTTCGTGCGGCCGGCCTCGCGCTCCTCGAGCAACTCCCCCACGCAGACAATGGGCGTCAGGCCCGCCTCCAGCGCCGCGCGCGTCCGCCGGAGCACCGTTTCGTCGGTCTCGCCGAAATACTGCCGGCGCTCGCTATGGCCGATAATCACATACTGGCAGCCGGCGGCTTTCAGCATTGCCGGCGTCACCTCGCCGGTGAAAGCTCCCTCCTTGTTCTGCCAGAAACAGTTTTGCGCGCCAATGCCGACGCGGCTGCCCGATGCCGCCTCCACCGCCGCCGGAATGTCGATAAACGGCGGGCAGATGGCGATATCAGCGTGGGTGGATTTCTCCACCAGCGGCAGGAAGCGGACAAAGAATTCCCTGGTTTCCGCCGGCGTCTTGTACATTTTCCAGTTGCCGGCAATGAGCGGTGTGCGCATGATTCGATTCTAGCCGTTTGCCGACCCGCAAGTCCGCTTTCGTGGTCCGCCACTCAGCTCACCAGGCCACCAGCCGCATGCAGCACGGCGGTTTCGTTCTGACCCAGCGCGCGGCGCGCCATCGTGAGGGCGAGAATCGGGAAGTACCTGCTGTAAAGCGTGTAGCGCAGGTAGAAAACATTCGGGAAGCCCGTGCCCGTGGCCAGCTCTTCCTTCCAGGTCCCGTCTGCCTGCTGCGTCTCGAGGAGGTACTCGATGCCGCGGCGCACGCCGTCGTAATACGACTCGCCGGCGGCGAGCAGACCGAGCAGCGCCCAGGCCGTCTGCGACGGCGTGCTGGGGCCGGGCACGAAGTGGTCCACCGCGTAACTGGCGCAGCTCTCGCCCCAGCCGCCGTCGGGATTCTGCACGGCGGCCAGCCAGCGGGCCGCTTTCCGGATGGCCTCCTGCACGCCGGGCGCGTCCGAATACCGGAGTCCGCGCATGGCCAGAAAGGCGCCGTAAATGTAGTCGACTCCCCACCGCCCATACCAGCTCCCATTCCGCTCCTGGGTGCTGAGCAGGTATTCGACCCCGCGGCGGATGGCGGGCTGAGAGTGGACAAGGCCGCGGCGGCAGAGCGACTCGAGCACCCGCCCGGTGATGTCCGGACAGGTGGGGTCGAGCATGGCATTATGATCGGCGAAGGGCACCTTGTTGAGGAGCTGCCAGTCGTTGTCGACGTCAAAGGCTGCCCAGCCGCCGTCTTTGGACTGCATGCCAAGCAGCCAGTTGACGGCGCGCCGCTCGCAACGCGCCTGGGCGTCGGGGTCGCTGGCTTTCGCGTGCAAGAGCGCCAGCAGCACCATGGCAGTGTCGTCGATGTCCGGGTAGTGCTCGTTGGCGAACTCGAAGGCCCAGCCGGAGGGCTCGAGGTCCGGCCGCTTCACGCTCCAGTCGCCCTTGTGGCGCACTTCGCGCGCGATGAGCCAGTCGGCGGCGAGGCGCAGCCGCTCCGGCGGCGCCTGGCCCATCTCGCCCAGGGCAAACGCGGCGTAGGCGGTGTCCCAGACAGGCGAGAAACAGGGCTGGAAGTAGAACTCGTCGCCGCGATCCGTCAGCAGTGCGTCGAACTGCCGGATGGCCTCGTTCAGATCGGGGTGGTCGCGCGGGTAACCCAGCGCGTCCAGCGCCATGATCAGGTACATCATCGACGGGTAAATGGCGCCCAGACCCTCGCTCCAGCGCGTGTGGTCGATCAACCATTTCTCTGCCGCCCGGATGGCGGCGTTCTTGACACGCGCGTTGCCCCGGTCCTGCCAGATTTTCAGCCCGCGGTCGATGCCCAGAAACAGAAATGACAGCTTGTCGCGCCGCGGCAGCCGGAAGCTTTTCCCGGGAGCGATGATCTCGTTCAGATGGAACCCGGGAGGCACCGGCCGCGTGCCGCCACGCGACTGCACAATGGACAGCGGAACGACGATGGCGCGCGTCCAGGAAGACATTTCGTAGAGCACGCCGCCGGGCAGCAGCACGAGCTCAGGGGGAATGGTCGGCACGTGCTCGCGGGGGTACAGCCCAAAAAGGCTGAGGTTGATTTTGGTGTAGCTGTTGGCCGCCTGCACGCCGCCCAGGCGGAGGATGCAATCGCGGAGGCGCTGCATCTCCGGGCCTTCAGGATCGATCCCGGCCAATTTCAGCGCGGCGTAGGCCTTCACGCTGGCGCTCGGATCGGCGGGACCGCCGGGGTAAATATCAAAACCGCCGTCGGGCAATTGCCGGCGCAGGATGGAGCGCGCCGCCTTGCGCACGCGTTCGAGCGTCGGCGGATGCCACCCGGTGGCATCCGGCGGGTACAACCAGAGCTGGAGCAGGATGTAGTCGGATTCGAGCGTCGTATCGGCCAGCAGGTCGCCGCACCAGTATCCTTCGGGCTTCTGAAGATCGAGCAGCGCCTCGCCGGCGCGCTCCAGCGACTGCGTACACGCCTGGGCCAGGCTCTGCCGGGTGGCCGCGGCCACCGAAACGGTCCGGCGGGTGACGCGGCGGTTCACGTTCTCAAACCACACTGAATCCATGGCAGATCTCCGGGCTGTAATCACCATTGTCGTTGATTCCGGCCCGCCGCGGGACGGCAAAGCCGTGCATGTTAAACTGAACTATTTGAGCACTGGAGAAACATTGTGGACCGACTGACCAGGCATGAATTGAAGACCGACCGGTTTGTGGAGGAAGTCGGCCAAACCGTACATTTCCTCGAAGAACACCGCCAGGCGCTCATCCGCTACGGCTCCATCGCGCTGGTCATTCTGATTCTCGCCGGCGCCGGCTACGCCTGGATGCGCGCGAAGAAGGCGGAGCGGCAGACGGCGCTGGCCGCCGTGCTGGAAATTTACAACGCACCGGTCATCGATCCTCCGCCGGCCGAATTCAAGGCGTTCCGCACGGAGCAGGAAAAGAACGACGCCATCGTCAAGGGCTGTAATGAGCTGATCCGCAAGTATCCCGGCACCGACGAGGCCGCCATCGCAACCTACCTGCTGGGCGCCAATGCCGCCGATCAAGGCGACCTGGCCGCAGCCGAACGCTACCTGAAAGAAGCTTCCGAGAAGGCAAGCCGCGAGTATGCTTCACTCGCCAGGCTTTCGCTGGCCCAGCTTTACGCGTTGCAGGGCAGAACGGGAGACGCTGAAAAGCTGCTGCGCGGATTGATGGACCGGCCCACCGTTCTGGTCACGAAAGAACAGGCAACGCTGGAACTGGCCAGACTGCTCATGAAGTCGCGCCCTGAGGAAGCGCGTAAACTGGTCACGCCGTTGCAGACGCGGCCCGGCGCGGTCGGCCGTGCGGCCGGCACGCTGCTGACTGAAATGAGCCGCAGGCAGGGCACGTGAGGCTTTCGCGGCTCCGCTTCCCGCACACAGCCATGCGGGGGCGCCGCTATCCGGAGCCCCCTCACCCGTACCGTAACGACTTCCAGCGCGACCGCGACCGCATTGTCCACGCCCGCGCCTTCCGCCGGCTGGAAGACAAGACGCAGGTCTTCAGCGAGCGGCTCAGCGACCACTTCCGCAACCGACTGACCCACACGATCGAGGTCGCGCAGATCGCGCGAACGGTGGCCTCGGTGCTCGGGCTGGACGAGGACCTCACGGAGGCGCTGGCCCTGGCGCACGACATCGGGCATCCGCCGTTCGGCCACTCCGGCGAGGAAGCGCTCGACCGGCAGATGCGCCGCTACGGGGAGCGCTTCGACCACAACCTCAACGCCCTGCGGCTGGTGGAGTCCTTCGAGCAGCGCTACGCGCGCTTTCCCGGACTGAACCTCACGTTCGAAGTCCGCGAGGGAATCGTGAAACACTCGCGCGATTTCGAGCCCGGCGAGAATCCGGAGCTTGACGAATTCCTTCCCGGGCTGCGACCGCCGCTGGAGGCGCAACTGATCGATCTGGCCGACGAGATCGCCTACAACACGGCCGACCTCGACGACGGCTGGAGCGCCGGCCTGTTTACGGTGGAACAGATCGCGGAGGAAGTTCCCGGCTACCGGGCGATCATCGACGAGCTGCGCCGCGCGTTTCCCGCCGCCGGCGAGCGAGAGCTCTTCTTCGAGTCCGTGCGGCGGCTGATCGACCTGCTGGCTACGGCGCTGATCGAGGGCACGGCGGCGAACGCCGAAGCCACTGGCGCCGCCACGGTGGACGACGTGCGGCGGCTGCCGCGGCTGGCCGGCATGACGGCCGAAGCGGCGGAGTTGAACCGCGGGCTGAAACGGTTTCTGTTCAACCACCTGTATTCCATCCCGATGCTGGCCGAAGAGCGCCGCCATGTGACGGGCCAGATCAGCGCCCTGTTCGGATTGTTCATGGATCATCCGGAAGAATTACCGGAAAATCACCGGAAAAGACTCGAGAATTTTCCGCTCCACCGCGTGGTTTGTGATTATATTGCGGGCATGACTGACGGCTATTTCCGCCGCACCGCCGCCAGGCTGCTGCGCTAGCAGGAGACGGATTTTACGCGTCCGCCCGCGGCTCGTGTTCATGCAGGCTCATCACTTCGGCCCGCCGCACGCCATAGATCCGCTCGAGAGCGCGGCAGAGCTCGGCGGCGAATTTCCGGGGATTCTCGCTTTCGTCGAGGTCGGTCTCCACTTTCAGGTAGATATCGACGGCCTTCATCGGCCCGATGATACGATAAAAATAATGCTGCGCGCCAAATGCTGCCTGTGCGAGTCGAGGCCGCCGCGCCGCGCCTGCCCGGCGCTGGGGCGAGACATCTGCGCCATCTGCTGCGGTTCGCAGCGGGAAGAGACCATCGACTGCCCGCTCGACTGCCCCCATCTCGTCGAGGCGCGCCAGCATGAGAAAATCCCGGCGCCGGATCCCGCAACGCTGCCCCATGCCGATGTGGAGATCAGCTCGCACTGGCTCCGCGAGCACGACTCACTTGTGCTGCTTGCCGGACACTTTCTGCTTCGGGCGGCGATGGAGGTCCCGGGCGCCGTGGACAGCGACCTTCGGGACGCGCTTGAGGCTCTCACGCGGACGTACCGGACGTCGGCCAGCGGTCTGATTTACGAAACGCGCCCCTCGAACCTGATCGCCGCAGCCATCGCCGACCGGTTCCGCAAGGACATGGAAGCCGCGCGCGAGCGGGCCGCGCAGGAAAGCGGCGTGCACGCCATCCGCGACCAGGACGTGTTCGGCGCCCTGGTGTTCTGGCAGCGGATGGCCTGGCAGACGAATAACCGCCGGCGCAAGGGAAAGGCGTTTCTCTCCAGCCTGTTCTCTCTGTTGCCGGCGCGCGCGGCCCGGCAGGAGAATCGCCTGATCGTGTAATGCATCCGTACCGGTAGGGCCGCATGGATGCCGTTCTGGTCTCGTACATCGAAATCGCGCCCGAAGTACGCCATTTCGTTTTTGAAGTCCCCGAACTGACGGAAGTGCGCGCTGAACCCGGGCAGTTCGTCTCGTTCCGCGGCGAAGTGGACGGGCGCCGGGTGACTCGCGCATACTCGCTTGCCGGGCTGCCGCGAGGCAACCGGTTCGAGCTTTGCCTGAACCGCGTGCGGGAGGGGCTGTTTTCCCCGTGGCTGTTTGCCCTGGAGCCGGGCGGAAGGGTCGAAATGCAGGGACCGCTCGGGTACTTCACCCCCCGCCGGCCTTTCCGCGACGCCGTGCTTGTGGCAACGGGCACCGGCATCGCGCCGTTCCGCGCCTACCTTCAGGCGCCCGATGTGGTGGACAGCGGCGCCGGCATCACGCTGCTGTTTGGCGCGCGTCACGAGCAGGGGCTCCTGTACCGCGACGAATTCGAGCGGCTCGCAGCCCGCAATCCGCGCTTCCGCTATCTGCCAACACTGACCCGGCCCTCGCCTGGCTGGCGGGGCAGGACCGGCCGGGTGCAGGTGCACCTGGACGACGCTCTCGGCGGCAGAGGCGACCTGGACGTCTACATCTGCGGCATGAAGGAAATGGTGGATGAAGTACGCGCCATGCTGAAACAGCGCGGCTTCGACAGGAAGCAGATCTTCGCTGAAAAATACGACTAGCCGGCCGCTGCAATCCAGGCAGCTCCGAGGGCATCATTTCCACAGCCTGCTAGAATCAAAGCCGATGGGCACTGCGGCAAAGCACGTCATGGCCGTCGTTTGCGCCGCTGTCGCGACCTTCGCGCTGGCGGTGGCACTGGGCCTGAGGCTGACGCCGGCGCCGCGAACCCGGCTTGACTATCTGGTGATCGGTTCGGTAGCGACGTTCCTGATGCTGGGTGTCATCTTCGGCATGGCGCTTGTGTTCTGGATCAGGCCACGAGGACTGCTGGGGAAGGGCAGAAAGCAGGAATCGGCGGGCCCGGAACAGGAGTCTGGAAGCGGATCGCCGCCGGCGGATCAGGCCGCGCGCTGAACGGTAACGCGGTGGAAGATCTCGCGCGTCTGCTCGAGCGTGGCGAAGCTTACGCCGGGCAGCCGGGCTGAGGCCGTACCAGCGGCGACGCCCCAATGCAGCGCTTCCGGCTTTGTCGTGCCGCGGCTCAGCGCCCAGACATAGGCGGCGGCCAGCGCGTCGCCGGCGCCGATGGGACAGAGCGCGTCAATGCGCGGGGGCACTGCCTCCCACACCGAGCCGTCCTCAAAGGCGCCCACGGCGCCGCGGGCGCCCAGCGAGAGCACGGCGTTGCGGGCGCCCATGCCGCGGATTCGCTCGGCCGCCTCCAGAAAATGCACGCGCGTTAACAGCGCGCGGTTCAACAGGCGCTCGGCTTCCTGCTGATTCGGCGTGACCACGGCAGGTTTTGCTTCCAGCGCCGCCTCCAGCGGATCGCCGTCGGCGTCGAGCAGGGTCTGGACGCCCGCCTCTTCGGCGGCGCGGATCAGGCGGGCGTAAAAGTCGGCCGGAACGCCCGGCGGCAGGCTCCCGCACAGCATCAGCCAAGCGGAACCCTTCAGCCGCGCCCGCACCGCTTTCTCCAGACGCGTTACCTCGGCCGGGCTGAGTTCTGGGCCGATCTCGTTCAGCTTGATGGTGAGCCCGTGGCGGTCCGAGATCGTCAGGTTCATGCGGATCTCGCTGCGGATGCGCACCAGCTCGCACGGGAATCCGCAGCAGGATAGATACTCCTCAAACTGCCGGCCCGCCTTCCCGCCGCAGATCGCGATGGCCAGCGTCTGGCCGCCGTAGGCGTGGATCACGCAGGAGGCGTTGATGCCGCGGCCGCCGGGCGATTTCCGGGTGTCGAGAATGTAGGCGCGGTCATCAAACACAAGCCGGTCTACCGTCACGTTGCGATCGATGGCCGGGTTGGCTGTCAGCGTGAGGATCAACGCGTCATTTTATCGTGAACCGGCGGGGCGGTGCTAATCTGTCGTTTTGAGGCGCTCTCCGCAATTCTGGGCTTATGTGGCGCTGATTTCGGTCTGCTTTTTCTGGGGCACCACCTACCTCGGCATCCGGATGGCTCTCGAAATGTGGCCGCCGATGACGCTGGTGGCGGTGCGGTTCCTGCTTTCTGGCAGCATCCTTCTGCTCGGGGCGACGGCGCTGGGCGCGGAGCTGCCGCGCGGACGCGAACTGGCGCTGACGGCGCTCTACGGCGTGGTGATTCTCGGCCTGGGCAATGGCGCGTTGGTGCTGGCCGAGACCTGGATCCCCAGCGGCATGGCGGCGCTCATCATTACAGTGAGTCCTTTCTGGATGGTAGGCCTGAATGCGCTGCTGCCGCCGCGCGAGCCGCTGCACGGGCCGACGCTGGCCGGCATGCTGATCGGGCTGCTGGGCGTGGGGCTGCTGGTGGGGCCAGGCGTCCTGGCGGGCGGCGCCACCGGCGCGGCCATGATCCAGGGAGCGCTGGTGCTTCAGGCCGGCTGCGCAAGCTGGTCGCTGGGCTCGCTGCTCCAGAAGCGCCTGCCGGCGAAAGCGCATCCGATCGTCGCCGGAGGCGTCCAACAACTGGCCGCAGGACTGGCTTTTGTTCCGCTGGCACTGCTGTTTCCGGGTGAGATCCACTTTTCTCCCCGCGGACTCGCTGCCCTCCTCTACCTGGTCACCTTCGGATCCATCGTCGGCTACTCGAGCTACGTCGTTGCGCTGGAGCGGCTGCCCGTGGCCGTCGTCTCGCTCTACAACTATGTGAATCCGGTGGTGGCGGTGATCCTCGGCTGGGTCTTCTACCGCGAGCCTTTCGGCTGGCGGGAGGCGCTGGCGATGGCGGTCATCTTCACCGGCGTGGGGATCGTGAAGAGGATCCAGGACAACCGCTAGGACAGATGGCGGCCACTGCGCAGCCGCGCGCCGAGCATCCCGCCAAGGGAGCAGAAAATGGTCAGGAAAAAGAACTGAAAAATCAGTCCGGCAATCAGCGTAAATGCAAAAGTTTTCGGGTCGGAAATCATCTTTCGGAACTTCTCAATGGCGTCCGAGGAGAGATTCATTTTCTGAAGACTCTCCTCCCACGCCCGGCCGAGGTCGCCGCTGGCGGTGAGTGCGGCCATGCCGGCGGTGAAGAACACCGTGGCGATCACGAAAGTGAAAATGCCGGTGATCCATCCCACGCGGGCACCCTCGATGATGGTGAGCGGCGAGCCCGTCCTCCGCATGTATAGCACCGCCGCATAGAAGCCCCCGCCAAGCAGCAGCAGCGGCATGAGGATGGAAGCTCCGGCAAGCGCGCTCAGCGTGGAGGCCAATTGAACCAGCACCGCCACCAGAAACGCCACGCGCACGGCGGCGCCGCTCTGGAAGGAGACGCTTTCGGGCTCTGGCGCCGGACCCTCGCCGGCGGGCGGAGCCGCGGGCGCCGCGTCGGACTCCTGTTGCGGCGCGGGCTCATCCGGCTCCCTCGGCACCAGCTCGCGCACGGGCCGCCCGCAGCGGTGGCAAAACAGGGCATCCTCCACGAGCTTCGCGCCACAGGTGCAGAACTCGCTCACGTCTTCAGTTTCCCGTACCGCGGCCGCCGCGGCAACACGGGCGCGCCGCCGGTTTATCCTGAATAGCAAGACATGAAAAGCCACACGCTGCTTGTGCTGAACGATCCGGCCGCCCCCCATCTACGGTGGCTGGAACGGCTGCCTCCCAGTACGCGCATCGCCGCGGGACTCGCCCCGGAAGCTTTTCAGAACCTGGCGCCCGAAGCCGATGTGATGCTGGTGGGGGCGGCGCCGCGCGAGCTGTTTGAACAGGTGTTCCTGATGGCCCCGCGGCTGGAGTGGGTTCACGTGCTCTGGGCGGGGCTGGACGGACTTCTCTTCCCTGCCCTGCTGGAAAGCCCGGTGATGCTGACCAACGGGCGCGGCGTGTTCGCGCGCTCGCTGGCCGAGTTCGTCATTGCCGGCATGCTCTGGTTTGCCAAGGACATCTGCCGGATGCGGCGCCAGCAGCACGAGCGGCGCTGGGAGAAATTCATGGTGGAAGAGCTCTATGGGAAGCGCCTTGGCATCATTGGCCACGGTTCCATCGGGCGCGCTGCGGCGGCGCTGGCGGCGGCCTTCGGGATGAAGGTGGTTGGCGTGGGACGGCTCTCCCCCCGGGAGGAGTTCGACGAGATCATCGAACAGAGCGACTACATCCTGGTGAGCGCTCCGCTTACCGACCAGACGCGCGGCCTCGTCGGCGAGGCAGAGTTCCGGCGGATGAAACCCGGCGCTGTGCTGATCAACGTGGGCCGCGGCCCGGTGGTCGACGAGCGGGCGCTGCTCGAGGCCCTGCGCGAGCGCCGCATCCGCGGCGCCGTTCTGGACGTCTACAACGAAGAGCCGCTGCCGCCGGATCATCCCCTGTGGGCCATGGACAACGTGCTGCTCAGCCCGCACTGCGCCGACAATACGCCTACCTGGCTCGACGAGGCCATGCAGCTCTTCGTGGAGAACTTTGACCGCTTCACGCGCGGCGAGCCGCTGCGGAACGTGGTTGACAAGAAAGCTGGCTATTGATGGAAGAAATCACCCTGGATACGATCCGCCAGGCGGCGGAACGCATTGCGCCGCTTGCGCAGCGCACGCCGGTATGGCGTTCGCGCAGTTTCGACGAAAAAGCGGGAATTCAGGCGTTCTTCAAGTGCGAAAACCTGCAAAAAGGCGGAGCTTTCAAGATCCGCGGCGCGGCGAATTTCATCTTTTCGATACCGGAACCGGAGCGCCGGCGCGGCGTGGTGGCGTATTCGTCCGGCAACCACGCGCAGGCGGTGGCCATCGCCGCGCGTCACGCGGGCATCGCCGCCACGCTGGTGATGCCGCAGGACGCGCCCCGCTCGAAGGTTGAGGCCACGGCCGCCCAGGGCGCGCGCATCGTCCTGTATGACCGGCTGCGGGAGTCGCGCGAGGAGATCGGGCGGCGGATCGCCGCCGAGACCGGCGCCACGCTGGTCCCGCCATTCGATCACCCCTGGATCATCGCCGGGCAAGGGACATGCGCGCTCGAGCTGCTGGAGCAGCAGCCGGACCTGGACGCGCTCGTCGTCTGCCTGGGCGGCGGCGGCCTGCTGGCCGGCTGCGCCATCGCCGCCAAATCGCTGAAGCCGGACATTCGCGTCTTCGGCGTCGAGCCGGAAATCGCCAACGATTACTGGCTGTCGCTCCAGCGGGGCGAGCCGGTGGAGATCGTTCCGCCGGCCACCATCGCCGATGGTCTTCGGACTACGAAGCCGGGGCAGTGGAACTTCCCCATCATCCAGAGGCTGGTGGACGGCGTGCTCCTGGTGAGCGAAGAGGAGATCCGCGAGGCGGCAAAGTTCATCCTCACCAGAATGAAACTCGTGGTGGAGCCGAGCGGCGCCGTCGGCGCGGCGGCAGTGCTTGCTGGCAAGCTCCCCGGCTCGTTCTGCCGCGTGGGCATCGTGCTCAGCGGTGGCAACGTGGACCTGGAGACGCTAGCCACACTGTGAACGCCGCGTCCGTGGGCGCGCGGTAAAGTGAAGCCATGATGGGCCGACGCGAGTTTCTCGGCGCCGCAGGCAGCGCGCTCGTGGGCGCGCCGCGGCGGCCGCGGCCGAACATCGTCTTGATCCTTGCCGACGATCTCGGCTGGCGCGACCTGGCCTGTTATGGGAACCCGTATTTTTCCACCCCGCACATCGACCGCCTGGCCGCCGAGGGCGTCCGCTTCACACAGAGCTACGCGGCCGCGCCCGTCTGCTCGCCGACGCGTGCCAGCATCCTGACCGGGAAATATCCGGCCCGCACGGGCGTGACGGACTGGATCCCCGGCCGCCGCTGGCCCGAGCGCGGGCCGCTCATCACACCGGAGGTGCCCCGGCAACTGGCGCTCGAAGAGATGACGATCCCCGAGCGGCTCCGCCCGCTCGGCTATCGCTCAGCGAGCATCGGCAAATGGCACCTGGGCGGCCCGGGCTTTCTGCCCACCGACCAGGGATTCGACGTCAACATCGGCGGTACCGCCAGCGGAAGCCCGCCGCCTGGGCCCCGGCCTTACTTCGGGCCGTTCGACCTTCCCGGGCTGAAAGGGGGCGAAGGCGATTTCCTCACCGAAAAGCTGACGGACGCGGCAATTGCGTTTATCGAACAAAACCGCCAGAATCCGTTTTTTCTGCTGCTGGCCCACTTCACCGTGCACATTCCGCTGGGCGCGCCGGAGGCGCTTGTCGAAAAACACCGTGTCCGCGCGCAGGGCCGCTACCATCCGGTCTACGCCGCCATGGTGGAGACGTTCGACGATAGCGTGGGCCGCGTGATGGCGGCGCTGGAACGAAACGGTCTGGCCGGCAACACGCTGGTCATCCTCACCAGCGACAACGGCGGGCTCTGCTTTGAGGGCAGGTCCACGGAGCGCGTCACGGACAACTCCCCGCTGCGCGCCGGCAAGGGGCATGTCTATGAGGGCGGCATCCGCGTGCCGCTGATCGTCCGCTGGCCGGGAGTCGCACGCGGCGGAATCTCGATCGAGACGCCGGTGGCCAGCATCGACCTCTGTCCGACTCTATGCGAGGCCGCCGGGCTGCGTGCGCGTGGCGTGGATGGCGTGAGCCTGCTGCCGGCGCTCGAAGGCCGGCCGCTGCCGCCCCGGGCCCTGTTTTGGCACTATCCGCATTACTCGAATCAGGGCGGCGAACCCGCCAGCGCGGTTCGCGACGGTGACTGGAAACTGATCGAGTTTTACGCCGGAGGACGCCGCGAACTGTACAATCTCCGCAATGATCCCGGCGAGCAGCGGAACCTCGCCCAGCACCAGCCGGCCCTTGCACGCAGATTGCGCCTGGCGCTTCACACCTGGCTGCGGCAGGCTGGCGCGCGGCTGCCTCAACCAAATCCGGAGGCGGACCCGAACTGGCCGGGACTCGGCCTGACTGGCGCGGAACGTCCGACACCGCACCTGTAAATCGACGGGCATCCGCAGCAGGAGCGGCAGGACCGGCGGGGAGTGAGTGGAGAAGTCAGCGGATATGAAAATGGCGGGGACGACGGGGCTCGAACCCGCGACCTCCGACGTGACAGGCCGGCGTTCTAACCAACTGAACTACGTCCCCGCACTCCGCGGACACTTTCAATATACCATGCCGCACAGAACCGTGTCTGACCGTGTCGTGACCAGTTTCAGCGCCGGAGGGGGGAGGGCCAGAGCGCGCCGTCTCGTGCATCAAGGCTCGACGGCGCCGACGCCCCCCGTGCAAGGCGCGGCGTGAACCGGTGTTTTAGAATTGAAGAAGCACGCACGGTCGGGGCGTGGCGCAGCCTGGTAGCGCACCTGCCTTGGGCGCAGGGGGTCGCAGGTTCAAATCCTGCCGCCCCGACCATTTACTTTCAGTAGCTTGTAGAGACCTGCGCAAGGCGAAACCGCGCGCGAGGTAGACTGCCAGGGAGACAGAAACTCGGTCCCTTTCTCCGTAACTCCCGGCGTGGCAACAACCGCCCTAGGTCGGCAGCCAGCCCACTAGCCACTCTTTGACCGCGTTCAGGGGTTTTTCACGTCTCCCGGTACCCCGCGGCGGTTTCACCCACAGGGCTTGCCGGCCCGCGGGCGACCGGCTTGCCGAACTCCTGGGCCACGTGCGTCAGGTAGACGCTGATGAGATTCGGCCGCGGGAGTCGAAGAAGACGCAATAGCGTTCGATCACTTGCCTCTATGCGCTTGTTG